>CAVRZM010000017.1:0-217932 GCA_963725735.1 uncultured beta proteobacterium
GTTCGCCGAACGCACGGTGAACGCGCCGTACGAGCTGCCGACGGATTCGGACCTCGTGCTGGACACGGCGGACTTGCCGCTCGAGCGCTGCGTGGATGCGCTTTTGGCGGCGTTGCTGGCGCGCATCGCGCCGCGGATGGCCTCCGCGCCGGACTAGACTAACGATTCGGCGGCTGGCCGTACGTCGCGAACTTCTCGAGCACGACGGCCATTTCTTCCGCTGGCAGCAGGATCGGCTCGCCGATCTGCAGCGCCCGCCAGTACATCTCCGCCAGCGTCTCCACCTCCACGGCGAGCGCGAGCGCGGCGTCGAGCGTCGTGCCCAGCGCGATCATGCCGTGGTTGGCGAGCAGGCAGGCGCGGCGTCCGGCGAGCGCCGCGACGGCGGCGTCCGACAGTTCCTGCGTGCCGAAGGTCGCGTAGGGGGCGCAGCGGATGTCGGCCCCGCCGGCCGCCGCGACCATGTAGTGGAACGGCGGAATGGCGCGATGCATGCATGCGAGCGTCGTCGCGAAGGGCGCATGCGCGTGGACGATGGCGCCGGCATCCGGTCGCGCCCGATAGACGTCGCGATGGAAGCGCCACTCGGACGATGGGACGCGCGGCCCGCGCACCGCGCCGTCGAGCGTCATCGCGACGATGTCGCCGGGTTTCGTCTGCGCGTACGGCAGGCCGCTCGGCGTTACGAGGAAGCCGTCGAACGCGCCGTCGCGCAAGCGCACGCTGACGTTGCCCGACTTGCCGCGGTTGATGCCGGCGGCGTTCATGGCGAGCGCGGTGGCGATCACCGCTTCGCGCGGGGATGGATCGTCGATGGCGGCCACGGAGCTCAACCCGCGCGGGCAGGGAACATCGCCGCGAGCCACTCCTTCGACGCGCGCGTGACGCCACGCTCGGTGACGAGGCCGGTGACGAGCCGCGCCGGAGTGACGTCGAACGCGTAGTTCACCGCGCGCGTGCCGTGCGGCGCAATGGCCACCCGCACCGTCTGCCCGTAATCGTCGCGGCCGGCGATCGATCAGCACCTCGTCGGTGTCGCGCGTCTCGATGGGAATGGATTCGCCGCTCGCGAGGCTCCAGTCGATGGTCGGCGACGGCAGCGCGACATAGAACGGCACGTTGTTGTCGCGGGCGGCGAGCGCCTTGTCGTAGGTGCCGATCTTGTTGCAGACGTCGCCGTTGCGCGCCACGCGGTCGGCGCCGACGAAGATCACGTCGACGTCGCCGCGCTGCATCAGGAGCCCGCTCGCGCTGTCGGGAAAGAGCGTGTGCGGGATGCCGCGCTGGCCGAGCTCCCAGGCGGTGAGGCTGGCGCCCTGCATGCGCGGCCGCGTCTCGCTCACCCACACGTGGAGCGCCATGCCTTCCGCATGCGCGAGAAAGAGCGGCGCGGTGGCGGTGCCCCAGCCGCACGTCGCGAGCGCGCCGGCGTTGCAGTGGGTCATCACGCTGACGGGTCCCGGCCGCCGCTGCGCGATCCCGCGCAGCAGCGCGAGGCCGTGCTCGCCGATCGCGTGGTTGATCGTCACGTCCTCGGCGGCGATGGCGTCGGCCTCCAGCCATGCCGCATCGGCGCGCGCGTCCACCGGCAGCGGCGTCACCTTGGCCTTCACCCGGTCGAGGGCCCAGCGCAGGTTGATGGCGGTGGGGCGCGTCGCATCGAGCGCCGCATGAGCCTTCGCGAGCGCGACGTCCGAGGCGTCGCGATCGAGCGCCAGCGCGAGTCCGTAGGCGCCGACCGCGCCGATGAGCGGCGCGCCGCGAATCCACATCCGGCGGATGGCGAGCGCGGCGGCATCGGGATCCCCGATCTTGACGCGAACCACCGCGTGCGGGAGCGCCCGCTGGTCGATGACGTCGATGTGGCGCGCCTTGGGCGACCGTACCAGCGCCCGATAAGGGGCGGGGTCCGCGTGCGGGCGCCAGGGGTTCTCGTTGCATCCGCGGATTCTAGCGCGGTGCGCTACTTCAGCACCTGCACCAGATTGTTGAAGTCGTCGGTCCACACGCGCCAGTCGCGGCGCGGCACGATCGGCGTGGCGGCTGCCGAAAGCTGCGGGTCTTCCAGGCGCTTCGGATCCTTCGCGAGCAGCACCCAGCTCGACGAGTTGGCGAGCGGATCCGCGCCGGCGTCGTCGATCCAGACCGCCGTCAGGCCGAGTTCGTGCGCAATGCCTTCGACGACCGGCACGAGGTCGAGGTACCGGTTGGTCACGTGAAAGGCGATCACGCCGTCGGGCTTCATGTGCCTGAGGTAGACCTCGACCGCCTCGCGCGTGATGAGGTGAACGGGGATCGCGTCGCTCGAGAACGCGTCGATGGCGAGCACGTCGAAATTCTGCGGCGCCTCGCGCTCCAGCTTCAGGCGCGCGTCGCCGAGCGGCAGCTCGATCGTCGCGGCGCTGTCCTTGAGGTAGCTGAAGTCCCTCTGCGCGATCGCGATGACGCCGCGGATTGATGTCGTAGAAGCGATACGTATCGCCCTTCGCCCCGTACGCGGCGATGGTGCCGGTGCCGAGACCGATGATGCCGACCTTGATCGGCGTCAGGCTGGGATGCATCGCCTCGATCACGCGGCCGATGCCGGAGCTCGCCGTGTAGTAGCTGGTCGGCTGCGTGCGCAGGTCCGGCTGCAGGTACTGCTTGCCGTGCATGATGTTGCCGTGGATGAGCTGACGCCGGGCCGTGTCGCCGTCGCCCAGCTCCTGCACGCGCAGGACGCCATAGAAATTGCGTGTCGTGACGATGGTGGAATCGTAGAACTCCACGATGCCCCACACGCCGCATCCGACGGTCGCCACCAGGCCTGCGATCGCGAGGGCCGGATACACGACGGCATCGCGGCGCACCTGCCAGAGCAGCAGCAGGCCGCAGAGGACCAGTGCGCCGGCGAGCTCGAAATCGGCGGGCAGCACCAGCGGCGCGACGATGCCGACCAGCGAGGCGCCGATGGCGCCGCCGAGCGAGATCATGAGGTAGAAGCGCGTCAGGTATTGCGGTGCGGGCTTGATCCGGACGAGCTCGCCGTGGCAGAACATGCACGCGAGGAAGAGGCCGCCCAGGAACACGCCGAGCTGGATCGGCAGGTCGTGCGTCACGCGCGAGTCCGCGAGCGACCACGCCATCACGCCCAGCACGGCGGCCACCATCGCGAGGATGATGTCGCGGCGATACCAGCGCGGCGCGTCGAAGCACAGGATGAACGTGAGCAGATACAGCGTGAGCGGCGCGATCCACAGCAGCGGCACGGCGGCGACGTTCTGCGTGATGTGATTGGTCACTGCGAGGAGCAGCAGCGATCCCGTGGCGGCCAGCGCGCACCAGAGCACCTGCCGCGCGAGCGTGGGCGGCGGCTCCACGTGCGCGGCCGGGGCCGCCTCCTCCGCCAGCGTCTCCGGTTCGGGGGCGCGCACGCCCCGGAAACGGTCGGCGACGCCACCCTTCAGGCTCGACCACGCGGCGACCGATGCCAGGCCCACGAACAGTCCGTACCCCACCGACCATCCCCACGCCTGGACGCGCGTGGCCACCCACGGCTCGAGCAGGAACGGATACCCCAGGAGCGCCAGCAGCGACGCGAGGTTGGACAGCGCGAAGAGCCGGTACGGATTGCGCCCGGGGAAGCGGCGCGCGAACCACGCCTGCAGGAGCGGGCTCGTCGTCGACAGCAGGAAGTAGGGCAGCCCGATCGTGACGCTCAGCAGTCCGAGGATCAGCCAGATCGGATTCTCGTCGCCGGCGGGCTTCCAGAACGCGCCGGGAATGATCGGCAGCGCCAACAGGCTCAGCAGCAGGAGCGCGACGTGCAGCCGCACCTGCGCGCGCGCGGTGCAGGTGCCGCACCGTGATAGTCGGCGTAGGCGTAGCCCAGCAGCAGCGCGGTCTGGAAGAAGACGAGGCACGTCGCCCATACCGAGGCGGAGCCGCCGAACCACGGCAGGATCTCCTTGGCGACGATCGGCTGGACGAGGAACAGCAGGAACGCGCTGCCGAAGATCGTCAGGGCAAAGAGCGGCATCGAGGGGTTCGTGGGTGACCGCGGGGAACGCGCATTGTAATGGCAGGTCCGGGCTTGTCCGGCCGCACGCGCGCGCTGTTAACATGCGGCGCATGGCCTCCGGGACCGCAGGGCCCGCTGCTCTCCGAGGAGCATGCGGCATTCGTGCAGGGCGCGCGTCTCCATCGTCGCCGCGTCGCGCGACGCGCACAACGTTCCCTCGATGGGGCGCGCGACCGGATGCTGGCGTGCGCCCGACCGACGCGCGGTCAGCGTGTTCATCGCGCAGGCGCAGGCGCCGCAACTGCATCGCCGACATCCGTGCGAGCGGCCAGATCGCGGTCGTGTTCAGAAGCCGTCGACCAACCGCTCGCTGCAGCTCAAGGGCGACCGACGCCCGGCGTGCGCGCGCTTGCGCCGGACGAGAGCGCACGCGTGCCGTCGTACGTCGAGGCGTTCGGCGTCGAGATCGACGCCGCTCGGCCACACGTCGGAGCAGGCGCGCACGATGTTCGGTGCGTCGAAGGCGACCTGGTGGCGGTCGACTTCACGCCGACCGCCGCGTTCGTGCAGACGCCCGGGCCCGGCGCAGGGGCCGCCATCAAGCTCGCGGCGCGAGCGGGCCGCGATGTCGCTGACCCTCGATTCCATTCGCGCGGCGCTCGACGGCGCGATTCCCGCGACGGTCGCGACGTGCTCGCCCGACGGCGTGCCGAACGTCTCGTACGTGTCGCAGGTGCACTACGTCGACCCGGACCACGTGGCGCTGTCGTACCAGTTCTTCAACAAGACGCGCCAGAACGTGCTCGCCACGCGCCGCGCGGCCGTGCTGGTGATCGACCCGATCTCGTACGCGCGCTATCGGCTGGCGCTCGAGTACCTGCGCCTCGAGACCAGCGGGCCGCTGTTCGAGCGCATGAAGGCGCACCTCGCGGGCATCGCCTCGCACACCGGCATGGCCGGCGTGTTCAAGCTGCAGGGCGCCGACGTCTACCGCGTGCTCGGCGATCGAGCAGGTCGCCGGGCTTCTCGCTGCCGGGCGCCGCGCCGCAGCGCCACCATCTCGCGGCCGTGCGCGCGATCGCGCAGCGCATCGCGGGCTGCGCGGACCTGTCGAACCTGCTCGACGAGGCGCTGGCGGCGCTCGACGACAGCCTCGGCATCCGGCACGCGATGATCCTGATCGCGGATCCGCAGCGCGAGCAGGCTCTACACGGTGGCGAGCCGCGGCTACGACGCGTCGGGCGTCGGGCTCCGAGATCGCCTTCGGCGACGGCGTGATCGGCGTCGCGGCGCGCGAGCGGACGCCGATCCGCATCATGCATCGCGCGTACGAA
The DNA here is from genome assembly GCA_963725735.1 of uncultured beta proteobacterium. Classification (GTDB taxonomy): domain Bacteria; phylum Pseudomonadota; class Gammaproteobacteria; order Burkholderiales; family Casimicrobiaceae; genus VBCG01. Next base: position 5,335 of record CAVRZM010000017.1, read on the forward strand.
TGGGGTTACGGGCGCAGCGATCCGCGACAGCGCGGCGGCGGGCGGCCTGTCCGGCCTGCTGGAGACCGAGATTCCCATGCCGGGACTGCCCGATTCGCGCAGCCAGCTCGCGGTGCCCGATCGTCGTGGGCAGCGCGCTGACCGCGATCCTCTACGTCGAGGACGTGCTCGATCGGCGCTTCGGATACGACGACGAGGACGCGCTCGTGGCGGTCGCGGCGCTGCTGGGCCCACGATGCGCAGCATGCAGGAGCTCGCCGAGTCGGCAGCGGAGCCGAGCGCTGCAGGCGACGGCGCGGCGCCGACGCAGGGGCCGCCGGTGACCATCCGGCACTACGCCGCCGACGACAGCGTGTTCGTCGGCGACGACTATCTCATCAAGGGCGTGGCCGGCGCGATCTTCTGGAAGCTCCTGCGCGACTACGCGCGCGAGCGGCCGCACCGAGTTCACCAATCGCGAGCTGCGGCTCGACCCGTCGATCCGGCTGCCCGACCTTTCCGACAACCTGGAGGCGCGGCTCATCCTGCTGCAACGGCGCCTCGCCGAGCGCGCGCGCTTTCTCGCGCTCGAGAAGACCGGGCGCGGCCGCTTTCGCCTCTGCGTCCGCCGGCCGGTTCACCTCGTCGAGGCGGCGGGCGGACGGCCGCTGAGTCGAACGCGACCGGTTCGCGCGCGTGCGGCATCGCGTGACGGCATCGTCAGGCCGCGAGCGCGACGTCGAGCTTGCGCACGCCGGCCGGATCGAGGTGCGCGCGGGCGAGGCCAGAACGTTCGTCGAAGACGGCGGCCGGCGCCTGCGCGCGGAGACCCTTGAGCATCTGCGCGCGCTGCGCGGGCGTGGCGGCCGGCAGCATCCAGCGCAGGACGCGCGGCATCTCGGCCGGCGGCACGTGCGCCTTGATGGCGTTCTCGATCGCGACGAGCTCGGCGTCGGTGTGGGTTTCCCAGAGCACGGCGTTGTGCAGCGTCTCCTCCTGCTGCATGTGGACGAGGTTCTCGCCGACGAACACCGCGAGGTCGCGATAGAGCTCGGCCGCGGCCGCGCTCGCGCGTCGGCGCCGGCGCGCGGGCGAGCACTCTCGACGTGGCGTCGCAGCGCGGCGATGGCGGCCGCGTGCGCGCACGTGATCGTCGGCGATGCGCGCTGCGACGAGCCCGGGCGGCGCGCCTCCATCGCCGGGTGCACGAAGGCATTCTCCATCTCGAGGTGCTCCTGGCAGAAGTCGAGCAGCTCGCGGACGCGCGACGACGGCCTCGCTCACTTCGCGGGTGTCGGCCGCGTCGAGGCGGCCCATCGCGACCAGCGCGTCGCTCATCGCGGCGCGCAGCGCCTTGTGGATCAGCGCGTAGATGTCGTGCCGCGGCACGGGTGCATGGAGCGGGGGCAGTCCGGCGTCGGCGCGCGGCGGCTGGGCAGTGGCTTGCATGGGGCTCTCCTCGTCTCGAGTCTGTCGGCTCGTGCGATGGCACGAACGCATGACCGGATTGTCGGGGAGCGCCCGCAGGCGCGTTGCTAAATGATTGCTACCGCAACCCTAAATGTTCCTTAAGGGCGGTCCGGCCGGCGCCGTCAGCCCGCGGTCGCGGGTTCCTGCGGCGCGGCCGGAATGCGCTCCAGCCCAGCGGCGGGCGAAGGCCTGCCACGCGACGACCATGAACACGACGATCAGCGGTGCGAGGTGGAGCGTGGCGCGGTTCACCGTGGTCTGGTCGCTGATCCAGAAGCTGGCGGTGGTGAAGCCGAATACGAAGAACAGGAACAGCAGGCCGCCGGCCACCATCATCGTGAGCGGCGCCAGCGCCGGCGCGAGCAGCTGCCGCCAGGCGAGCAGGGCGATCGCGATGGCGCCGTACCAGAGGAGGTGCCAGTTGCCGAGCAGGAAGTAGCTCTGCGGCCAGATCGCCCCACGCCGGGTTGTAGTCGAGCGTTGATCTGGTAGTTGAAGAGCGAGATCTGGAAGCGCGCGAGCGCGACGAGCGCGACGCCCGCCACCGCGAAGCCGGCGAGCACGAGGCGCACGCCGACGCGCGGCAGGAGCACCACGACGAGCCCGGGCAGCAGCGTGGCGGCCCAGAACCAGCCGGGGTTCTTGATCTGCGTGCATGCGATCGCGAGAAGCAGCGTGAGCGCCGCATCGCCGGCCGCGCGCGACCGTGGTCCAGCGCAGGAAGGCGAGCGCCGCGGCCGTGTACCACGCGGCCATCGGCAGGTCCGCGTAGCCGGCGAGCGCGACGTGCGACGTTGGCGAGCGGCAGCGACGCGACGAGGAACGCGCCGACCAGCGCCGCCATCGCGCCGCACGCCCCACGCGCGCAGCCCGCCGTAGACGGCGAGCGCGCAGCGCAACGCCGATGGCCCACCACGGCGCGTTCATCAGCGTGTCGTCCCAGCGGCCGAGCGCGAAGGCACGTCCACACCTGCAGGAGCGGCATCGTCGGCGGATACTCCGGCGACGCGTCGAAGTACACGGCGCCGTTGGCGGCCAGCCACGCGTCGACGCGCGCGAACGGCGCGATGTGCCCGAGCTCGTACCAGACGCGCGCCTTGGTCGCCCACTGCGTCCACGCGTCCCACGGATACAGCGGCCGCGATGCCGAGTCTCGACGCCGAGCAGCACGAAGCGCAGCGCGAGCCACGCGAGCGAGCGCCCACCACACGACGCGCGCGGCGCCCGCGAGATCGGCGGCGCACGGAGCGCGCGCAGCGCTGCCGCGGACCGTCCGCGGCGAGCGCGCGGCATGCGGCGCCGCCACGCGACGAACGAGCACGCAGCGCCGCCACCGCCACCGGCCCGGCGACCGCGACGATCCCGAAGCCGGACGCCGACGCGAGCGACAGCACGCGCATCCACACCGTCGAGCAGGAACGCGCCGGCCAGATAGCCCGCGCCCGTCGATCCAGGCGAGCTCGCCCGGGTTCGCTCGAGCGCCGCGTCGCGCGGGCGCAGCGCGCCGAGCACGCGCGACGCCGAGCCACCACGGCAGCAGGAGACTGGCGAGCAGCGCGAGCGCATCCATCTAGAGCACCTTGAACAGCGCGGCGCCCGGCTCGACCAGCAGCGACTTCGGCGGGCACCGGATCGCCGCCTTCGAAGCGCAGCTTCTTCTCCTCGGCGTTGTATTGCACGCCGCGACGCTGGTAGACGATCGACGTAGTCGCCGGGCTGCAGCGACGAGGCCTTGCGGCAGCGGTGTTGTCGAACGGATCGAACTGCACGTTGTGCGGGTACAGGTGGTAGGCGCCGCGACCGCGGAAGTACGCGGCGTCGGCCACGACGAACACGCGCGCGGGCGCGGCGGGCAGCTTCGCGCGCGCCTTCTCGATGAACGCGAAGAGTGGCCCGTCCTCGGCGGCGAGATGGCGCTCGCGCCAGTCCTTGCCGCCGTACTGCGCGCGCGTCTCGCCGACCTGCCGCGCGAGGTTCCACGTCCACTGCGCGTCGAGCACGACCCATGCGGCGACGAACAGCAGCGCGAGCGACCAGCGGGGAACGCCGCGGCGCGCCGCGCGCGCCAGGCAAGCGCGAGCCAGATCGCGGCCGCGATCGCGAGCGCCACGACGAGCAGCGTCGGCAGCGGCAGCTCCTGCACGTCCGCGCCGCCGGTGATCGTGTTGATCGACGTGCCGTACCACGGCTCGAACGCCAGCCACTCGCGCAAGCGGTCGGCGAGCTGGCCGACCGCGCCGCCGGGCTTCACGGCGACGCCGTCGACGCGCACGGGCTCGGCGAGCGGGCCGCGCACGGCGAGCGCGATGCCGGTGATGCGGCCCACCCAGTCCGGGTTCTTCGCCATCACCACCGGCGTCAGGCGGCCCGGCGACGACGGTCACCGGGATCGAGTTGAGCTTGTTCGGCGCGTAGTCGCTGCGCCAGAGGAAGCGCACGTCGGCGTTCTCGGGAAAGCCGGATGCCGCGCCACGCGACGACCGGATAGTCGGCGGACCGGAAGTCGGTGTTCGCGGTGATCGAGCGCGAGGCCCGATCTCGTCGGCGGCCGTGATCGACGAGCGCGTCGCGGTCGGGCGCGCCGGCGCCGCGCGTCAGCGCGAGGTCGCGCGCGGCGTAGGCGCTGGTCGCTCGGCGCACGGGAACCACGCGCCGGGCACGCGTGAGCGCCGACGTAGACGCGCGAGGCACGCGACGAGCGCGAGCGCGAACGATCGCGAGCGCGCTGCGCGCGGACGGCGCGAGGCGCGGCGCGCGGAGGCGGCGGCCGCGGCGCTCGCGCCGTGCTCGCGGCGTCGCGGTCAGCGGGCGTTGTGGCTCTTCAGGATATGCCAAAGCGTCAGCACCAGGATGCGCAGGTCGAACCACAGCGACCAGTTGTCGATGTAGTAGAGGTCGTATTGTATCCGCTGGCGCGAGGTCGCTATCGCCGCGCAGGTCGTTGACCTGCGCCCAGCCGGTGATGCCCGCCTTGACGAGGTGCTTCTGCATGTAGCCCGGGATCTGCTGCCGGAAGCGCTCGACGAACTCGGGCCGCTCGGGACGCGGGCCGACGAGCGACATCTCGCCCCTGCAGCACGTTGATGAGCTGCGGCAGCTCGTCGAGGCTCGTGCGGCGCAGCAGCGCGCCGAACGGCGTGGCGCGCCGCTCGCCCTTGCCGCGTCCAGACGGGCCCGCTCGCCGCCTCGGCGTCGACCGGCATCGTGCGGAACTTGAGCATCGAGAAGCGCTCGCCGTTCCACGTCACGCGCTCCTGCCGGTAGAACACCGGCCCGGGCGACGACAGCTTGACGCCGAGCGCGATGAGCAGCATGAGCGGCGACGCGACGAGGAGCAGCAGCGCTCGCGAGCGCGTAGTCCTCGATCGCCTTCACGATGCGGTTGATGCCGGACATCGGCGTCTCGGTCAGCGAGATCACCGGCAGGCCCGCGACCTCGGTCATCGAGTGATTGAGGAGGTGGAAGCTGTAGATGTCCGGCACGAAGCGGATCTCGACCGGGTGCTCGCGCAGCATCGTGAGGATCTCGCGGATGCGCGCCTCGGCGCGCAGCGGCAGCGCGATCCACACCTGGTCGATGTTGCCCGCCGCGACGTCGGCGCATGAGATCGCCGTCGATCGGCGCGCACCGGGCTGCGCGCCGGCGACTCGCTGCTCGCGCGCCGGATCGTCGTCGTAGAACGCGCAGGACGTTGAAGCCGGCCCACGGCGAGCTCGCGAGCCGCGTGGCCACCGTGCGCCCGAGCGTCGCCCGCGCCGACGATCGCGATGTGGCGCTGGTTGAGGCCGCGCAGGCGCAGCGCGCGCAGCCCGAGCCGCACCGACAGCCGCAGCGCGGTGGTGCAGCACGAAGCCGCCGACCAGCCACGCGCCCACCCACACGCGCGAGTACGTCTCGCCCATCTTGGTCGCGAACATCGTGCCGCCGGTCATCGCGGCCAGCAGCAGCCACGCGAACGACGAGGCGCCGCAGCTCGTCGGCGACGCCGGCGCCGCGCTGCGGCTCGTAGAGATCGAACATCGGAAATACGGTGGCCGACCGCCAGCGCGCCGACCGCCAGGAACAGCAGGTAGTGATCGGGCGGCGACGAGGCTGCCGAGGTAGGCGCGATACGCGACGAAGCCGACGACCACCGTCAGCAGCGGGTCGCACGATGCGCAGGATCGCCGCGAACAGCGCGGCATGCGGCTTGAGGACGCTGCGGGCCATGCCCGGGATTATCCCCGATTCCCCTCCGGGCGGTCCGGCCCTGAACGCCGCGCGCGCCTCGACGAATGCGCGTGAACTCGGCGGCGAAGCGCGGCGTCGAGAAGGCCTGCGCCTGCGCGCGGCAGTCGTGCGGGTCGATGCGGCCGAGCGTCGCCTCGAAGCGGTCGCACGGCCTCGGCGATGGCGTCGGCCGTCTGCGTCGGCGAAGAAGAGTCCGGTCGTGCCGTCCGTCGCGCACCGTCTCGCAGCGCGCCGCCGTGGCCGTAGGCGATCACCGGCGTGCCGCAGGCCTGCGCCTCGACCGGCAGGATGCCGAAGTCCTCCTCCGCGGCGAACACGAAGGCGCGCGCGCCGCGCAGGAGGTCGCGCATGCGCTCGCGCGGCACGTGCCCGACGAATTCGACGTTGGGCCGGCGCGCGGCGCGCACGCGCGGTCGCGTCCGGCCCGTCGCCGGCGATGACGAGCCGCCGCTCGGGCAGCGCGCGAAACGCCGCGACGATGAGGTCCATCCGCTTGTAGGGAACCCAGCGCGACGCGGTGAAGTAGTAGCTGCGCGCCGCGAGCGGCAGGGCGGGCTCGAGCGGCGTGAAGAACGTCGGTGTCGACCGGCGGATGGATCACGGTGGCCGTCCGGCCGTAGCAGCGCGCGATGCGGTCCCGCACGAATGCGGAGTTGGCGACGAAGTGCGTGACGCGGGCGCTCGCTGCGCCGGTCCCAGTCGCGCAGGCCGTCGAGGATGCGGTTCACCGCGAGCGCCGCGCACGCCGGTCGCGAGGCCGCGCGGCCGAGGTACTGGTCGCGCAGGTCCCACGCGTAGCGCATCGGCGTGTGGCAATAGCAGACGTGGAGCTGGCCGCGCGTGCGTGCGCACGCCCTTCGCGACGGCGTGCGAGCTCGACAGGATGAGGTCGTAGGCGGACAGGTCGAGCGACTCGATGGCGCGCGGAAACAGCGGCAGCATGAGCCGGAAGTGCCGCCGCGCGCCGGGCATGCGCTGCAGGAACGTCGTGCGCGCGCGCTGGCCGCCGAGACGCTCGCGCAGCGGCTTCCGGCAGGAAGTCGACGAGCGCGTACAGGTCGGCGTCCGGATAGGCGCGCAGGATCTCGGCCAGCACGTTCTCGCCGCCGCCCCACGTGTCGAGCCAGTCGTGCACGACCGCGATGCGCGGCGGCGCTCACTGCGGGCCCTGCGCCGGTCGGCAGCCGCGCCGCTGCCGCGATGGCGCGCGCCGTTCGCATCGTTGCCGCGCAGCGCCCGTGCTCATGCCGGCCCGCAGCGCGGATCGCCGCAACGCGGTGAGCAGCGGTAGCGCGGTGGCCGCCGCGCACGCGTCCCAGGAGAACTGCGTGCGCGCTCGCGGCCCGCCTGCGAGGCGCGCGCGCAGCGCGGTGTCGCTGGCGAGCGCGCAGCAGCGCGCGCGCGATGTCGTCCTCGGACTCCGGATCGCAGTAGAGCGCCGCGTCGCCGCACACTTCCGGCATCGCGCCGGCGCGGCCGGCGAGGACGGGGACGCCGGCCGCCATCGCTTCGAGGGCGGGCAGACCGAATCCCTCGTGCAGCGACGGCTGCACGGCGAACTGCGCGGCGCGCACGCGCGCGACGAGCTCCGCGAACGGCAGGTCCTGCACGAGTTCGACGCGGTCGGCGATTGCCCGGCGCGAGCGCAAGCGCCTCGCGATCGACGTTGCGGACGTCGCGGTGCCGCGCGACGAGCACGAGCCGGTGCGGGATGCGGTCGCGCACGCGCGCGAACGCGCGCAGCAGCCGCGACGACGTTCTTGTGCGGCTTCAGCAGGCCGACGAAGATCATCGTCGGCGCATCCGTGCCGACGCGCCGTGGCGCTCGCGCGGGCTGCGAACCAGACGGGGTCGACGCCGAGCGGCGTCACGTGGACGCGGGCCGGATCGAGGCCGCCCAGCCGCAGCGCCTCGCCGCGCGTGAACTCCGACACGCAGAACACCGCGCGGGCGCGATCGGCGGATCGCGCGCAGCCAGGCGCGCACGGGCAGCGAGCGGCCACGTCCGGCGAGCGCGGGCGCGGTAAGCGGCAGGAGGTCGTGCAGCGTGACCGCGAGCGCGCACGAGCCGCGCAGCGGCACGTTGAAGTGCGGCGTCCACAGCAGGTCGTGCGTCGCCGACGACCGGCGGCGTGCTCCACAGGTCGGCGATCGAAAGCGGCGCGACGTCCCAGGTCCGATCTCCGCGTCGCGTGCCGATCGAGCAGCGAGGGTGTCGACGAGTCGTGCGCTGGGTGCAGGACGAACGGCTGCCATGCGGCAACGTGCGGGACGACGCGCGGCAGCACTTCCGCGCAGATAGGTGCCGATGCCCGAGTGTCCGGCGAGGCGCGCGTCGATCACGAGACGGGTCATGGGAATTCTTTCGTGGCGCGGTCGAGGGACCGTGCGCGGCGTGAGCGCCATCGCGCATGCCGGCGGCGCACGGCGTCTTCCGGCAGGGCTTGTCGGTTGCCCAGGCGCTGTCGAAGGCAATGAACGCCGCGGCTGGCGATGCCGGGATTCTAGCTTGGCCCGTGCGGATGGCGGAAAGGCGATCGGCGCGAGCCGGTGCCGCCCGCCAGTATGGAGCCCGATGTACGGCGGGACACGCCGCGCGATTCAGGGGGGCGACGCGCCGTGCGACGGAACCCGCGCCTCGGCCTTCGCTGTCGGCTCGTCCGATCCTGCGAGCTCGGCGGCACGGAAGAAGATGCCGAACATCGCGTAGGCCATCGTCAGCAATCCCGTTTGGGAAAATTGCCCGCTGACGGCGAAGTAGAGCACCAGCGCCATCCAGGCGCCCATGTGGACGCGATTGGCGAACTCCCAACGGGGCACTGTCAGCGCGCGGAGCAACACGAACGCGAACGCCAGCGTGAACAGGACGCCGTTCTCCGCGAGGAGCTCCACCCAGATGTTCTCGTTCTTCGTGATCACCATTCGGTTCGCGTCGAACTTATTTTCTCCAGGCAGTTCCGGATCGAAGCGGGTCCGGACGTAATCGTCGTAGGCGCGCGGGCCGACACCGAACCAAGGATGCTTCATCCAGACCTTGAGTCCCATCGTGCTGATCAGGACGCGGTCGGTACCCGAAGTCGTCGGCTCGGTCAGATCGAGGTCCTCCGAGAACCGCTCGACCTTTTCGGATCCGCTGAGGGAGGGCGCCTCCGCCTTGAACGATGGCGTCGGAATCCAGAGGGCGACGATCGTGACCGGCACGAGGAACAGCAGCCAGCGCCTGACGAACAAGCCGCGATCGAGCAGCAGCAAGAGACAGCCCAAGACGATGAAGAGCACCCAGCCGGTCTTGGCGGTGGATTGGACGAGCACGAACACCAGCATCGCTACGATGCCGATGACGGACCACGGCAGACGGTGCTGCACGATGACGATCGGCAACAGCAGGAACGCGTAGATGTTGAGGAAATGCGGCCAACCGGAAACGCCGTTCAGCCGGTAGACGTCGAAGTGCGACTGCGGCGAGAACACGATGCGCCCGAATCCGTAGATCGCAATGAATTGCGCCAGGGCCAGCAGCATGATCGCCGTGAGACTCACGGTCAGCGATCGGCGTATCGCGGCGGCAGGAAATGTGTGCACCTTCAGAAAGGCGTAGATCGTGACGACGGTGAAAAGGTCGAATGCCAACCACAGCGACCACATGACCGAATCGCGGGGATTGACCGACGTGGCGACGGAAATCGCGAGTGGGAGCAGCGGCAGCCATGCATAACCGGGAACGCGGAGCACCGCGGCGCGCGCGACCGCGAGCATCGCGCGCGGCGAGGGCAGCCACAGGGCGAGCACCAGGAAGTAGCCGTACTTGATCTTCTGGCCTGCGATCGGAACGTACAGCAGGTCGGCCGAAAGCAGGAAGAACGTCGCGGCAAGCACTGCGGAAGCGAGCAGCGGGACGGCGTCAGGGTCGCGAGATTGGGGAGGCATCGTGAAAGCCCCAACGCCAATCCGGCGGCGTCGGCCGTGCGAGACGAATCGCCGCATGCGGGCGGAGGGCCGCCGCTGAATATAGCGCAACTGGAGAGCTTGCCGTCTTATGGTCGGTTAGCGCCGCGCATGAGACGCACCCTGTACATCCGGAGTTCGGACGCGTCTCAGGCGCTGGTCAGGACGCTTTCGAACGCCTGCATCGTCAGCCTCGCGCAGCGACGCCACGTGAACTGCTGGGCGCGCGCAAGTCCCCGGAGCGCGCGATCGGTCGCGAAGTCGGTGTCTTCGGCGATCCTGCGCATCACCGAGCTCAGCATGTCGACATCGTCGGGTTCGAGCACGATGCCCGCATCGCCGACGACTTCGGGCAGCGAGGCGCGGTTGGCGACGGCGACGGGAACCCCGCTTGCCATCGCCTCCACTACGGGCAGCCCGAAGCCTTCGTAGATTGAGGGATAGGACAGGAGCGCCGCACCCGCGTAAAGCAGAGGAAGGTGAGCGTCGCTGACATAGCCCACCAGTCTGACGTCGCCGCGCGCTCGCGCGTGCTCGAGCCTGCGGTCGATGGCATGGGTCAGCCAGCCCTTCATGCCCGCCACGACGAGCGGATACGCCTGGCGTATGGCCGCCGGCAATCGCGAGTGCGCTTCGATGGCTGCGAGCACATTCTTGCGCGGCTCGAGCGTACCGACCGCAAGGAAATAGCGTCCGTGTGCCACATCGAGCGTGGCAAGGAATGCGGACGTCTCCGCGGCGCTGCGCGGGAAGAAGCGGTGATCGACACCGAGAGGTGTGGTTACGATGCGCTCGGGGGCGACGCCGAAGATGTCGATCACCTCGCGTCGCGTGAATTCCGATACGGCAAGAATGCGGTCGGCACGTTCGATGGCGCGGGGCAGGTCGCGTTCGAGATCGCGCACGCGGTCGACGGGATGCGTCTCCGGATGCCGCAGGTGCGAAAGGTCGTGGATGGTGATGACGGTCGGCAGCTCCGTTGCATACGGAACGAATGCCGGCTCGAAATAGAACGCGAAGTTGCCTCGCCGCACGCCCGCCGCGAAATTGCGGCGTGCGACGTTGCGCACGAGCGGACGCAGCGTTCGAATCAGCCGTGACATTCCCGGGGAATCGGCGCCGGGGATGGCGGTGGGTAGGTCGTCGAGCTTGCGTGCCCAGCGCAGCGCGCAGAAATACTCCGGCGTGAAGCGGCCGTCTCGCTCGATTTCGCGCATCAGCTCCCGGATGTAACGGCCAACTCCGGTGATTGGATTGCGCAGCGGTCCAGCGTTGACGGCGAATCGCGGAGCCGAGGACATTGGCGCTGGACGACGTGCCGAGGCGTCAGGCGTGAGTCCCGGCCGCGGCGATGCGGTCGGCGATCGTGCGCCACGAGAAGCGCTGCTCGACGAGCTCACGCGCCGCCGCACGCATGGCGGGCCTCGGCGACGGCAACTCGGGCTCGAGCGACTCGAGGCGCCGCGCGAGTTGATCGGGCGCGAACTGGAGGTAGTGCGAATCGGCGACGAAGCCCAGTCCCCGCGCCCCGATCTCGGTCGACAATACCAGCGCGCCATGCGCGGCGTAGTCGAGCATCTTGAGGTTGGTCCCCGACCCGCGCAGCATCGGATTGAGGCCGATGTCGGCGGCCCGCAACAGCGTGGCCAGCTCCGCCTGTGTCACGAGGCCCAACGACAGTACGTTATCGGGAACGCGCCGTTGGTTCACATAGTTGCAGATGCTGCCCGCGACCACGAACGCCCAATGTTGGCAGAGGCGTGCGGCGTCGGCCAGCACGTCTGCGGCCTCGTGATTGGGCCCGTGGTCGCTGCCGATGAAGAGCGCAACGGGTCGCACGCCGAAACCGAGGGACGATTTGAGCCGGGCACGTCGGTCGGATTCGAGCCACGGATCGTCCGGCAAGGACACGCCGTTGGGTGCGGATTCGATTGCGGCGAGGTCGCGGCCGTACAGTTCCGCGAATCGTCGGGCGTCGTGCTCGCTCGCCGCGAGCACGCGTGTCGCCCCTCGCACCAGCGCGCGCTCGACGCTTGCCACACAGGCAAGCGCGGCGGCCGGGGTCGCCACTTCGGACGCCCCGCGGTCCGGATCCGCGTCGGCGAAGGGTGCCACGATGCGCTCGACGCCCAGGATATCCGCCTTCATGTCGGCCTCGACGTTCTGCGCGTCGTACCAGAGCTCGCCCTTCCAGTGCCGGGCGATGAGTGGCGCCAGGTAGACATGGCTTGAAACCACCACGTCGGACTTGGCCAGCAGCTCGATCAACGCGGATTCGAGCAGCGGCACCTCGTGGGCGTGCAGCAGCGCGGCGATATCGGTGACCGACCGTTGCAGCTTGCGCGTCAGCACGGCTTCCGCCTGTTGGAAGCGCTCGTTCGGTGGAATCCGGATCTCGCGGAAATGCGCGCTGAATTCGCGCAGCTCGGGCGTGCTGCCGGGAAGACCCAGATTGAGGAGGGTGACGTCGGCATGTCGCGAGAACGCCTCGTACAGGCAGAAGATGCGCTTCTTGCCGCCGGAATCGGGCGGGAACACGCCGAAGGTGTTGAGCACCAGGATGCGCGTCCGGCTCGGCTGCGCCGCGGAACGCGCAGCCTGTGCGCCGCTCGCGTTAAGCGCAGCCGGACCCGACGCGACGTCTCCCGCGGCGAGCAGCGCGTTCACGGTGCGTTCCCACGACACCTCGGCACCCGTTACGAGCGCGGCATCGCCCATGGCGAGCAGGCGTGGCTGATCCGCCAGCATGGCGTCAATCGCCCTCGCGAGCGAATCCGGGTCGGGCTCGACCACCCGCCCGGTGATGCCATCGCGCACGAACTCGTTGACGCCGCCCGCATCGCTGACCGTAAGCACGGGCTTCCCCGACTTCATCGCTTCCAGCGTGATGAGGCCCATGTCCTCCTGGTAGGGAACGAAGACGACGAAATGCGACCGCGCGTAATGTGCAAGCAGCTCATCGTCGGTGAGGCGTCCCACGAACCGGATGCGCGCATCGTTCTGCGCAAGGTCGCGCAGCGCGCCGGCTGCCGGCCCGTCGCCGGCGATGACGAGCGGAACGTCGGTCCGGCAACGTCGATACGCCTTCACGAGGAGATCGAGGCGCTTCGCCGGGTCGAGCCGGCTTGCGGTGAAGACGAATTCGCCGGCGTCGCGGTGGAATCCTTCGAGGTCGGAGGGATGCGGCACGACCGTAACCGCGGCACCGGACGGAAAGTAACCGTGCCGTCCGGCGACAGTTTGCGATATCGCCAGGTAGCGTCGGATGCCAGGGGTGGAAAGCCCGATGCGGTCGAGCGCGTGCACGAGGGCGCGCGCGAGCGGGCCGGGAAAGGCGACCAGCCGCTCGCGCTTCTCGTCGGAGATCGACCGGCTCGAACGGAGCTCGTCGACCGCCCCGAAGACATCCGGAAGCGCCGACCTATCGAGGTTCTCGCGTTCCAGGAGATTCCACAGCGGTGCGATCGCCGGCGGGATCGCCTCCGGCATCTCCGGCATATGCGCGGGATATGTGTCGTAGAGGCCGCGCAACGTGTGCTGGAGGTAGACGACGTGGTTCGGGTGCGACACCATCCACGCCGGGTACTTGGTCGATACGACCAGGTCGAAGTGGTCGAGTTCGAGCTGCGAGAACCGGCGGTAGCTGTCGGCGATTTCCCAGAAATTGCGCTCGGGCGAGGGAAGCTTCAGCAGCTCCATCGCGTGCGCGGTGTGCCGGTTGACGTAGCTCGCGAGGCCCCACCACAGCCTCTCCGCGCCGCCCAGCACGAACGGCACGCTGCTCGGTGCGACGAGCGCGATCTTCATGCGCACCGCCTGCATCGCGGACCGCGCACCGCGTACGCGGGCCTCTCGCCGCGGCGTCGGCGCACGTCCCGCGAGCTGCCGGTCGCGAGGTCAACCACGTGCAGCCTCCACGAATTCGAGCGCAAGAACGAGGCCCTCGCCCGGAAGATCGACCGTCCTCGCAATGGCACCATCGGGATCGATTACGAGCAGGCGCCCCGTGGTGAAATCGCGGTGATCGCGCTCGGCGAGTTCGGAAATCCCGATCACCGCGCGCTCGCCATCGAACGCAATGCCGCGGGGAAACCCACCGGTGGCCAGGGTCCAGCCGTCCTGCGCGACGAGCTTTCCGTCCATCGAGCTGCAGGTAGCGAGAGCGCCGCCGGGCCGGCGCCAGAGGTCGTGCGCCTGGTTGCCGATCTCCACCGTGGCAAGGAGCGTCCGGTCGGGAAGGCGATAGCGCAGTGCCCTGCTCGCTCCGAAGTTGTGCGCGAGCACCCAAAGGTCGCTTCCCTCCGGCCACACGGTGTTCAGGTGATTGGCGTCGAACGGCGCGGTTGCCGGGCGGCCGAGCGGCAGCCAGACATCCCATTCCCGTCCATCGAAGCGCGCCATCTGATTGTCGAACGAGCACGTGAGCCAGAGCGCGCCCGCTGCGAAGGCGATGCCGTGCAGATCGCGTAGGGGAAAGGGGGCGAGCATCTCGCCAGTCTGGCGGAATGCGGCATCGAACAGCAGCACGCATCCCCGTTCGTCGGCGGGAGGCACCGTCGACGAGACCAGCCTTCGCCGTGCCGCGATGGCGAGCCCCCAGGGCGTGTGCGCAATGCCGTAGTAGAGCCCCTCGCCACGATGAACGACCGCCTCCTGTTCCAGCGACGGCCAGGCAAGCCGCAACACCGAATGGCTGGTCGTGACGATGAGCGAACGCACGGCCGTGGGTCAGGCGTCGGAACGGGGAAGGATGGCGGCGCTTGCCGGCGCGCGATCGATGGACACGTCGGGATCGACGTTCCACGTGCCGACCCAATGGATGTTGCGCACGTCCTGCAGCACTGTGACCGTGCGCACGTGGAATGCGCGGTAGAGATCGCGTGCGAACCAGCCGTCGGTCATGGCACCTTCGGCGACACCCACGGTGAAGCTGTACTCGCCAGGATAGAGCGCGAGTGCGAACGCAAAGCGCACACGGACGGTCTCGCCCGCGTCGACGCTTCCGACGGAGCGTCCCATCCCCCATGTCGTCGTCTGGAACAGCGGCTCACCCAGTCGATTGTGAATGCGGAAACCGACGTGGGGATCGCGGCAGGACTGCGCGAAGCGCGCGGCGATCTCCAGCGTGACCTCCTGCCCGGAAACGACGGACTCGGTAGGACGGCCCTCGCGGTCGAGCACGCGCACGGCGACGTGTTCCATCGCGGCCGTTCTAATATCCGCGAGCTGGTCGGCCGCCGTGGCGCGGGCGTCTGCGTACTTGGCCTCGGCTGTTGCGGCCGGGTCGGACGGCGCCACGCCGCGTACCTCGCCGTCAACGGAAACTCCGGTGTTCGTGATTGCTTGCGCCGCCGCCGGTGGCTCTACCTTCGCCGACGCGGCTCTCGCCACCGGGGCGGTCGTCTCGATCCGTCCGGACTGCGCGAGCATCAGCGTCTCGTAGAGCGCGATCACTGCGCGTGGCGTGTCGTCGAGGACGAGCCCGCCCTGATTGAGCAGGATGGCGCGGCTGCACAGCGCGAACACCGTTGCGGGGCTGTGCGAGACGAAGAGTAGCGTCGTGCCTTCCTCGCGGAACTGCTTGATGCGCTGGAAGCTCCTCTGCTGGAACAGCAGGTCGCCCACCGACAGCGCCTCGTCCACGATCAGGATGTCGGGCCGCCGGCACGTCGCCACCGCGAAGGCAAGGCGCACGTGCATGCCGCTCGAGTAGCTCCGGAGCGGCTGGTCCATGTAGTCGCCGACGCCCGCGAACGCCTCGATCTCGGGCAGCAGCGTTTCGATCTCCGCGGGCGACAGGCCCATCAGCTGCCCGGCCACGAAGCAGTTCTGGCGCCCGGTGAAGTCCGGATGAAAGCCCATGCCGAGTTCGAGCAGCGCCGCCACGCGGCCGCGGATTTCCACGCCGCCCTCGGTCGGTTGCGTCGTGCCGACGATCATCTTGAGCAGCGTGCTCTTGCCGGCGCCGTTCTGGCCGACGATGCCGACCGATTCACCCGGCTTCACTTCGAAGTCGACGTGGCGCAGCACCCAGCGCTTCTCGTGCGCCTGCGCGCGAACGCCGAGCCATTCGAGGAGCAATGCGCCCTTGCTCGGGTAGCGCTTGTAGGCCTTGCCCAGGTTCGTCGTGCGGAGGTAGCCCATGTCAGAGCTCGTCCGCGAGTTCGCCCGCGCGCCGGCCGTACAGCCGGACCGCGAGGACGAGCAGCAGAACCGTCGACACCATCGCGCTCGCGAGCAGGCGCCAATCGGGCCATGCGTGGTCGAGGAAGATCGATTGGTAGCCCGCGATCAGGCCGTAGGCGGGATTGAAGGGCAGCGCTTCGCGCACGACCTCGGGCAGTATCGCTGGCGTGTACACGATCGGCGTCAGCCAGAACCAGAACTGCAACGCGACCTGCGTGAACTGCGAGACGTCGCGGAAAAAGACGTTGAGGATGCCGAGCACGACGCCCAGGCCGAGGCAGAACAGCACCTGCAGTGTCATCAGCGGCACCATCGCCAGCAGCGACCAGCCGGGGAAGTGGCCGATCCCGAGAAGGAACAGTAGGTAGACCGCGAACACGATCGAGAAATTGAGCAGGCTCGACAGAACGACGATCACCGGCAGGCACACGCGAGGAAAGCTCGCCTTCTTGATGAGATTGCCGTTCTCGACGAACACGTTGTTCATCCGGGTCAGCATTTCCGACAGCAGGCCCCACGTGATGATGCCGGCGCACAGGTAGATGCCGAACGCGAAGCGGGTCCCCTCGTGGCCCGGCAGCGACGGACGCATGAGACCGCCGAACACGACGGCGTAGATCACGATCATCGACAGCGGGCTCGCGATCGCCCACAGTCCGCCGAGCAGCGAGCCCTTGTAGCGGGCGTCGAACTCGCGGCGGACGCTGGCGAGGATGAAGCCGCGATAGGCCCACAGCGCGCGCAGGATGCGGGACATGGCGGTCAGCGGCGGACCCGCACGGTATGCGTGCGGCGCAGTCATGCGCACAGCGCAGCGACCACGCGGGGCCACGAGAGCTGCATCGAGAGAATGTGTGCGCGGCCCGCCTGCCCCATCTCGCGTGCGCGGGCGGGATCCGCCGCGAGCCGGTCGATCGCCTCCGCCAGCGCCTGCGGCAAGCGGCTCGGCCACCATGCCCGTCTGTCCCGTGGACGACGAACTCGAGCGGTCCCCCGGAGTCGCTGCAGGTCACGACCGGCTTCGCCGCGTACATCGCTTCCAGCGGGACGTAGCCCAGGTCCTCGTCGAACGCCGGAAAGACGATCGCGAGCGCGTGCCCGAAGAGCGCGATGCGCTCGGCTTCCGAGAAGCGGCCGATCAGCTTCACGCGTTCCGCGAGCGCGTACCGCTCGATCATGGCCTGGTATCGCTCGTAGTGAGGGCCTTCGCCGCCGAGCAGCACCTTGGTCGGGGTGCGCATGTACCGTGCCGCTTCGATGAGCAGGTCCTGGCGCTTCAGGCCTTCGAGTCGGCTGGGGAAGAAGACATAGTCCCACGACTCCTCGCAGCGCAGCATGTCCGCGTCCGGCGGGGGGTGATACAGCGCCGTCGCCTGCAGGCCGTTGAATTGGCGCAGCCGCTCGGCGACACGCTGCGAGTTCGCGAAACGGCGCGTCGCCGCCGCCAGCGTGCGCGTGTCGTACTCGACGATCCGCTCGCGCAGGCGCGCAAACTCGGGTGTGGCTTCCTTCGCGTCGAAGAGCTCGTAGGCCGCGCGATGCTGATGCATCAGCCAGACGACGTGCTGCGGATGGCGCATGCCCCACCCGGGGAACTGCAGGCTGATCACCCGGTCGACCTGCGCGGCCGTTGGGCGCGGCCAGGTCGTATCCGTCGCAAAATGTCATCAATCGCGTCGATGTCCGCGGCCGGCGAGAACTTGAAGGGCAGGCGCAGCAGCGCGACCTCGTGCCCGTGCTCGCGCAACGCGCTGCACAGGTTCTCGACGTGCCGCTCGCCGCCGCCGTGAAAGAACGGCGCCTGGCTTGCCGTCACGATCATCCGCATTTGACGCCCGCTCCCCGTTGCGCGCCGTGCGCTCGCATCCGCTGGTCTCCTTCGTTCAGGAGAGAGGCGTCTTGCGCGCCACCACCGCGAAATCCTGCGGGCCGCACGTCATGCCGTTGAGCCGCTCGCTGGCCGGATCGTGACCGGGCAGGCGCGTGTCCTCGGGATAGGGATGAAGGCGCAGGACGGCGATCGTTTCCAGCCCGTGATGATTCACGAGAAACTCGAGGCTGGCGGGAGTGAGCGGATTGCGGTGCGACGGATCGTGGTGGAACGTATGGGTGGCGACCCAGACGTTTTCGGGGTTCGGTGTCTCCAGGATGAGCCGCCCATGCGGCTTCAGCACGCGTCGGCATTCGCCGATGAGCTCGTACAGCGTTGCGAACTCCAGGTGCTCGGCGAGATGGAACGCGGAGACCGCCAGCGCGCTGTCGTTCGGCAGTTCGCGAAGGAACGACAGCGCGTCGGCCACCGTCACGTCGTTCCCCCGCGCTTTCGCGTCGGCCGCCATGTACGGGTTCAGGTCCACGCCGCGCGCCGTGAAGCCGTTCTCGCGCAGGACCTCGAGCCATTCGCCGCGTCCGCAGCCCAGGTCGAGGCAGGGTCCGTCGCCGGCCTCGGCGCGTGCCTCGACCATCAGCGCGAGGTAGTCGGTGGCAAGCTGACGGCGGATGCGGTCCGGTTCGCCGCGAAACGCGGCTTCGAGCGCGAGGTAGTAGCGCGTCAGCGGATCCGGGCTTGGCGCGCTCACCGGCCGTTCGCTGTGCGCGACAGGTTCCTGTTTGGCGGTACGGTCGTGCGCGGGACGGTCGTGCTCGAGCACCGCAATTCTGGCGCGAACCGCGGCCTGCGCCGTCTCCTGCTGCGTCAGTCGTTGGTCGGCCGCAGCGAGCTGGTCTCCCAATTCCTTGGCGCGGTTGGCAAGGGCGCGGGCGAGGCCATCGACGTCGCGGGCGAGCACGTCCAGGTCGCGGTCGCGCATCCGGTTTTGCTCGTCCATGGCGCTGGCGAGCCGCCACACGAGCCCCCGCGGCGACAGGCGCGCGCGCCGTGCGAGCCGCCGTTCGATGCGCCGCAACATGAAGCGTCCGCCGCGCCGCGCGAGGGGCAGCGGCATGCGCATCGCCCGCAGCAGCGCGTGCAGCCATAACGGCAGCCGCGGCTTGCTGCGGTACTGCGCCGCCTCCGGCGACGAGCGAAGATCGGCGAGGACCTCGAGCCGCGGACGACCCTGCTGCACCAGTCCGAGGTAATGCCCGCGGCCGCCCGGATCCGGCGGCCGCCCGACCAAATACACGAAGGCCAGTCCGACGAAATCCTCGTTGTCGGCCACCAGGAACGGGACGACGTCGAGCTTCGAGCTGCCCGACCAGGCGTCGACCAGGCCGTCGCGGATACCCATCCGCTGGGCAGGAAACCAGGCGCGGGCATGCACGCCCTCGGGCTCGGGTGTGGCGGGCGGCTGCGCCCGTGCCACTTCCCGCAGGCGTGCGAGCAACGTGTCGATCTCGTTCATGGGTTCGTCCGGACGGATGTCAGGGCGACGCCCGGCCGGCCCGCCGCCGGGCGAAAAGTGGCGAAAAATGACGCTGGACGGCAGTCGGCGGATACATGGCGGATTTGTCCAAATGTGGTCGCTCGGGCGTTCTTGCGGTGGCGCGCACCACGGGTCGCCGCATGCGCCGGCGCGGCGCCCGCGGCAAGGCTCGCGGTCGCCCCCCGTGCAAAGCGCGCAAGCCGACACCGCTCGCCATAGCGATTTCCAGGCGCCGGCACGCCGATTGCCATTGGCGGATGCGACCTAGCGCCGCAGCATGCGAATATTCGCGCCGAAAGCTTGTGCAACGGCATGGGGCCGGGCGTATTCTACCGTTCCCCGCATCGGCCCCCTGCCGGCAACGAAAGACAGCGCTTCAGGAATGCGATCGGCATGAGGAAAGCATCGAACATGTCGCCATTCGGCGACTGCGGGCGTGTTGCAATCTTGCCACATTGACCTACGATTGCGCCTGTCGCGGGGAGCAGGGGGCAAGCGCGCAAAAAAATGCTAGGTGTATCCTTGACACATGATCGCGCTTAGTAGATTTTACGGGCTCAGTGTATAGTCTGCACCCGGAAACTCCGGCGTGCGCGTCGCGCGACGTACGAGTCCCCAGTTTTCGTAATCTTCGTTTTGTGTATCCGTAAGCAATTAAAAGCAGCCGGGCAATCAACAAATTTCACAGGAGAAGCACATGGCGTCGGTTCAGTCCCTCAACACGGTTCAGCAGATGTACATCGCGTATTACCAACGCCCGGGCGATCCGAGTGGTTTGTTGTACTGGGCGAACCGGCTCGAAGCGCCCGGCGGATCGGTTCAGCAGATTCAAGACGCGTTCGGCAACTCGGCCGAATCGCAGGCGCTGTACGGGCCGATCAACAGCACGACCATCGGCGACGTCATCGACGAGATCTACCTGGGCCTCTTCGGCCGCCTGCCCGATGCGGCCGGCAAGCAGTTCTACGTCGACCAATTCAACGCCGGCTTGATTTCGGCCTCGGGCATCGCCTCCAGCGTCCTCTTCGGCGCCCAGAACAATGACGCGGTGATCGTCCAGAACAAGCTCCTCGCCGCTAACAACTTCAGCGAGATCGTCGACGGTCGTCCGTTCGTCGATCCGCAGTTCGGACAGGGTGCGTTCTTCAACGCCACCTACACGGGTACGGCCGATGCCAGTTCGGCGCGCGCGTGGCTCGGCGCCATCGACGCCAATCCGGTGACGATTCCGTCGCCCTCGCAAACGACCTCGTTCATCCAGAGTTCGATCGCGAATCCCGGCGACCCGATCACCGGCACGACCGGCGGAACGTTCCATACGCTGACGACGAGCACGGACGTCATCCAGATCACGAACCCGGCCAGCGTCGATACGGTGCTCGGGATCGTGTCGACCACCCCGACGTTCTCGGTCGGCGACCTCATCATCGGCAACAACCAGACCACGCTGAAGCTCACCGTGGTCAACGGTGGCAACGCCGCGCTCGCCACGCTGGCGAACATCCATGCCGTCAATCTCGTGGCCGGTGCCAACACCAATGTGTTTTTCGACGGTATCGGCTGGACCAACGTCGGTTCGGTCAACCTTGTCGGCGGTACCAATGGGATGTTCGCTGAGGTAGATAACCTCGCGCCGAGCACGGGATTCAGCATCAGCAGTGCCATCACCGGTAGCATCGAGCTCAACTACACGAACCACATCAACGTGTACGGCAGTTCGGAGGCGGGCGGAGCGCTTTCCTACGAACCGAACACCGGTGCCGTCATTGGCAGCGCGGGCCCTGGAGGCGACGTCAGTTTTGAAGCGTGGACCAGTGACGGACTCGCCGGCGATCTCATTATCGGCAACGTGTCGTTGGTCGGCAACGGGTCGGATTACGGCGGGTTTTCGGCGTATCACACGCGCACCGGAGACGGCGGCGACCTTACCGTCGGCGACGTGTCGATTACCGGCTTCAATTACATCTACGTCGACGTTTCCGTGAGCGATTACACGGGCGATTCGCACAACCTGACGATCGGGAACGTTACCGAACAGACGTCGGGTGGCAGTGCCGACCGCCTACCTGTATCTGGGCAACGAAAATTACCAGTCGGACGGAGTGCCGGCGGGCGATCTGACGGCGGGCAATCTGCTCCAGACCGGAGGCAAGGGTGGTTATCTGTACATGGACATTTGGGACTCGGGCTACGGCGGTGCCGGCGACGTCACGATCGGCAACATTACGCAAACGGTCGGTCAATCCGGTGACGCCTATCTGTACGTCGATCATAGTGGCGACTGGAACACTGCAGGCGATGACATCACGGTCGGCACGACGACCATCGGCAATATTGCGATGACGGTTGGCGTGGATGGTTACGGATATGTCGATCTTTACAACTGGGTGAGCGCGAGCGCGGCTGCCGCCACGCTCAGCCAGGTCACGGTCGGCGATGTCGACATGAACCTGAACGTCGACAGCACCGGCTACTTCTATCTGTCGGTGTCCGCATCGGCCACGGTGGCGGGGTGTCGACGATCGAGGGCGTCACGCTGGGGAACTTCACCGCCAACGTGAACGACGGCGGCTATCTCTACGGCTATCCGCTGTACGTCTATAACAGCTCGACGGGTGGCAGCATCGGTGACGTACAAGCCGGCAACGTGACGGTGGTGCCGGAGTTAGCGCAACGGTCACGTTGTACAACGAGATCACCGCGTGGCGTAGCGGCGACAGCATCGGCAATTTCACGCAGGGTGACATCACCATCGCCGCCAACACGGGGCGCCGACGTGTGGGTGTCGGATTACCTGTACGCGACCAACGGCGACATTGGCGACGTCAAGATCGGTAACATTTCCGTTAGCGCGGCGAAGTCCGCCACCGCCGAATTTGGCTTGTACGAGTACGGCAACAACGTCGGCGATTGGGATATCGGCAACGTGTCGATTGTCGCCAACGGCTTGAATGCCTTCGCGTCGGTGTCGATGAGCTGGACGGCGACTGACTCGATGGGGCCGTCCGACGTCGGCAACGTTACGATGTTGGTCAAGGGCGAGAGCGCCGACGGCTACTACTACTTCTACGAGTCGGCGGGCAGCGCTGGGACGGCGACGTTCGGCAACTTCGATCTCAGCGTCGGCAACAGTGCGAAGAAGTTGGGCGCCTATCTCGACGTCTATATTTCCAACACCGTGTCCGATGTCGTGATCGGCGATGTCAAGCTCGTCGGCTCGAGCGTGCGCGGCACCACCGACATCACCCAGACATACCAAGCGCATTTCACCGCCTACGCCGGTTCGGACCTGAAGATCGGCAATATCGCGGTGTCCGGGGGTGATGGCAAGGCGGACAATTTCGCCACTCTGACGACTTGGCTGAACGCGACCGCGGGCGGCACGGTCACGATCGGTGACGTCGACTACAGCGGTTACGGCGCCAAGGCGACGATCGACGTGTCCGGGTACAAGGGCGCGCCGAACATCAAGGGTAGCTCCAAGGCCGATACGATCACCGACAACAAGGGTACCAACAGCATCACCGGTGGTGCAGGCGCCGATGCATTCCACTTCGTCACGACCAACACGGGCAAGACACTGGCGACGATGGACAAGCTCACCGACTTCACCGAAGCCAGCGGTGACTTGATCTTCACCGGATTCGGGCCGATAACCGTCGCGCAATACGGCGAAGGCGACTACGCAACCTTCAGTGCCTTCGCGTCGGCAGCAGACTCCGGAAACAAGGTGGTCTGGGTGGGCAACATCACCGGCACGGGTCTCGTTGCCGCGGTCGACTGGAACGCCGACAACACGGTCGATTACATGATCCAGCTCGTGGGTCTCAACAACCTGAACCAGATCGACGTCAACGCATTCGGTTGACACTGCCCAGCACCCTGGGAAGGGCCTGTGCAAACAGGCCCTTTTTCTTTTAGAACGACAGGAAGACGCGTATGTCGCAGGACGTGGAAGCCATCATCAAGGAATCGCTGAAGCTCGAAAGGGCGCAGCGTTTCCTGGACGCGCTCAATGCTGTCACCGACGCCCGCCGAAAAGATCCGCGGGACCGGCGGCTGGCGATTCGTCAAGGCCAGTTGCTGGAGATCACCAAGCAGTTTCCGCAGGCGCTCGGGTTGTACAGGAATCTGGTCGAGGCCCAGCCCGAGACGCAGGAGGCCGATCTCGTCATCGGGCTCGCCCGCTGCTCGCTGGCCGTCGGCGATGTGGATCAGGCGGCACGCCTGTTCGCGGAGGTGCAGGCCAAGCTGCCCAAGCATCCCGAAGTGCTGACGGGCCTCGCAGGGTGCCGGCGGCAGAAGGCGCTCCTCGAGGAAGCGGAGGCCCTGGCACGGCAGGCGCTCGCAGCGCGCCCCGACTTCAAGCGGGCGATTCATGTGCTCGCCGAGATCCAGATCGACAAGAAGGAGGACGAAGCGGCGTTGCGCACGCTCGAGCGCAACGTCTTTCGGGAGGACCTCCACGGCGACTCGCTGGACCTCTGGCTATCCATTCTCAAGCGCTTGGGGCGCGATCGGTACACGCAGCAGACGCTCACCGAGTTGTCCGCCCGGTACCCGAACAAGCCGGAATTCACGTTCGGGCTCGGCGTCGTGGCGCATCGCGCCGGCGAAATCCCGATCGCGCGCCCCGCGCTGGAGAAGGCGGATCGGATGCTGCCCAACAACGCCCGCATCCTGCACGAACTGGGCGTGCTGGAGCGCACCGCGGGCAACATCGAGCGCTCGCAGGAGCTGATCGGCCGTTCGCTGGCATTGCAGCCTGAGCAACCCGCCGCATTGCGCACGTACGGCACCGAGCATAAGTACCGCTACGGGGATCCGGAGTTCACTCGCCTCAACTACGCCGCAGCCAGGCTTTCGGACATCGAGACTGTCGATCAGGTCCACATACACTATGCACTGGGCAAGGCCTTCGAGGACGTCGACGAGCTCGACACGGCGTTCCGTCACTACGAGATCGCGGGTGCCAAGAAGCGCCGGCTGGAGCGTTACGACGAGCGCGGGGCGGTTCAGATGTTCAAGCTGATGCCGCAACTCGTCAATGCGAAGACACTTGCGCAGAAGCCGCAGCCGGGCTGCCACAGCGATGTCCCCGTGTTCATCGTCGGCATGCCGCGCTCCGGGACCTCGCTGCTCGAGCAGATCCTGTCGTCGCATCCCGACGTCTTCGGCGCGGGCGAGCTCAAGTTCCTGCCCGGCGTCCTCGACAACATCTCGGTCGGCGGCCGCCCGGGTCGGACCTCAACGACACCGAGCCTGTGTTTCCTCACGAGCAGACAACGCCTCGTGGGAGGTCCGCGGGCAGCGGTACGTGGACAAGCTGCAGCAGCTCGCCGACAAGCCCTACAAGCGCATCGTCGACAAGATGCCCGGCAATTTCACGCTGCTCGGCCTGATCCACGCCGTGCTGCCGAACGCGCACATCATCCACAGCCGCCGGCATCCGGTCGAGACCTGCCTGTCGAACTACCGCATCCACTTCGCCGAAGGGCAGTTCTGGTCGTACAACCTGCGCGAGCTGGGCCGCTACTACAAGCGGTACTGGCACCTCATGAAGCACTGGCGCGAGCAGTTTCCGGAAGCGATGCTCGAAGTCCGCTACGAGGACAACGTCGCCGGATGTCGAGGGGCAGGCGCGGCGCGTGATCGAGTACCTCGGCCTCGACTGGGACCCGAACTGCCTCAACTTCTACAACACCGACCGGCCGGTGAAGACCGCGAGCGCGACGCAGGTGCGCAAGCCGATCTACACCACGTCGACGAACCGCTGGCGCAAGTTCGAGAAATACCTGGGACCTCTGCTGGAAGAGCTGGGCGACATCGTTCCGGAGTACGAGGCCGAGATAGCAAACCTCAAGTCCGCCGCGTAATGGGAACGCCGCTGCGCGCACAGTACGATGCGAGGGAGGACCGGATGCGGCTGACGCTGTATCCGGCCGATGCCGCACCCCGCTCGTACTGGGTAACGCGACGGCAATGTCTCGAGTTGCTCCACGCCTTGGCGGCGCTGCCGCTCCCGGGGACCGCGGAGCCGGCGTCCGATTCTTCGCCACCTGCAGGCGGACGCAAAGCACCTGCACTGGAGACGCCGCCGGCCACGCCCGTTCAGGGCATTCGCCTGCGCAGGACGCCGACCGGGGTCAGGCTCGCGTTCGTCGCCGAGCCCGAGAGTGCGACGCTCGCGCTGCAAACCGAGGGCGTCCGGCGGCTGCTCCTCATGCTGCAGCAGCAAGCCGACCGCGCCGGCTGGGATCCGGAGCCTGCGCTCGTCAGGCTCCAGGCGCGAGACATGGCGGGTGCCACCGTCAGCAAGGCGCGGCGCCTGCATTGAGGTGGGCACCCGGATCGCAGTTCAGGTCGTCTTGGCCAGCACCCGGTTGATCCGCGCCACCCGTTCTTGGTCGAGATCGCCCACATAGGATTGCAGCGTGGCGGTCGAGACCAGGATCTGGTAGCGCGCCCGCGCGAGCTCGACGCGGGTATTGAACCGCTGCTGCTCGGCGATCAGGACGTCGAGCATGGTCCGGACGCCTGCCTGAACGCTCTTCTGCGTGGAGATCACCATCTGATCGCCGGAAGCGAGCGCGACTTCCAGCGCCTTCACCCGCGCGATGGCGGCGTTGAGCGTGTCGAATTCCTTCTTGATCTGCAGCTGCAGATCGTCCTTCGAATAATTGTAGGCCTCGTTTGCCTCCTCCAGCGCGGCGATCGACTGCCGCACCTGCGAGTTCACGTAACCGCCGGCAAAGATCGGTACCGTTAATTGCATGCCGATGTAGCCGACCTTGTTGTCCGTACGCGGGATGGT
Source organism: uncultured beta proteobacterium (assembly GCA_963725735.1). GTDB lineage: Bacteria > Pseudomonadota > Gammaproteobacteria > Burkholderiales > Casimicrobiaceae > VBCG01. The sequence goes on from CAVRZM010000017.1 coordinate 31,325, forward strand.
GTTCGTCGAGTCGCCCGTGGACTCGGTGTACTGCGCGACGAGGTCGAGCGTGGGATAGTGTCCGGCCTTGGCGATCTCGACCGCGGCGACTGCCGCGTCGAGCCGGGCCCGCAGCATGCGCATGTCCGGGTTGTACGACAGCGCGCGATCCAACCAGGTGTCGAGCTGCCCCGGTTCGTACTCGTCGGCCGGAGCGCCGGCGCGTTCAGCGTGGACAGGCTCCGGATCTTCTCGCCGACGAATATCTCGAGCTGCTGAGCGGAGGACGCGATGGCGAGCCGCGCCTTGATTTCGTCGGCGAGGAGAAGATCGTAGCGTGACTGGACGTCGTCGATGTCGGTCCTCGTGCCGGTCCCCGCGGTCAACGCCAGCTTGGCGGCGCGCAGCTGCGCCTCGTAGGTCGCACGCTGCGCCAGGATGAGTTCGAGATTGTCGCGTGCGAACAGCGCGTCGAAATACGCGCTGATCACGCGCACGCCGAGCGACTGGAAATCCTTGTCGAGCTGCGCCTCGGTGCCCTCGACGCTGGACCGGGCCTGGTCCACTTGGGCCAGGAGGTTCTTGCGATAGAGCGGCTGGCGCACCTGGAGTGCACCGTTGCGCGACGGATAGTGCTGCAGATCGGTGAAGCCGCTGTAGCTCCTCTCCTGGCTCGTGAGCCCATAGGCGTAGCTGAATCCGATGTTGGGCCAAAGCTGGGCCGAGGCCTGCGGCAGGGCTTCGCGGCCCTGGTCGGCGCGCGCCTTGGCAACCTTCAGCTGGCCATCGTTGACCATCGACAACTCGTAGCTGCGCAGGAGATCGATCGCGCCGGCCGGTGCCACGTGAAGCGCCAGGGCAGCGACGAGGGCGAGGGTCGTGCGCCGCGCACGTCCGGGGCAGTGGTCACGCCTCACGTCATTCCTCCTTCATGGCCGCGGACATCCGCTTGATCATCGGATGCAGCAGATAGGTCAGCATCGAGCGCTCGCCCGTCTTGATCACCACTTCCGCGGGCATGCCGGCCTGGAGCTGTCGCTTGCCGAGCTCCTTCATGCCTTCCGGCGTAATGGCAACCCGCGCAAGGTAATACGGGACGGGATTGCTCACATTGGCGTCCATCAGGATGTCCGACGACACGGAGACCACCTTGCCCTGCACGACGAGTTGCGGCGAGTGGGCAAATGCGGAGAAGCGGACGTCGACGGGTTCACCAAGGCCGACGCGGTCGATCAGGAACGGCGCGATCTTCGCTTCGAGCAGCAGCGTCTCGTCGCTGGGGAACGATGTCCATCAGCTTCTGTCCGGCCTGGATGACGCCACCGACCGTCTGCACCGCGAGGCCGACCACTTGACCCGAAGCCGGCGCGCGGATCTCGGTGCGCGCAAGGTCCTCGGTCAGCGCCTTGAACTTCTCCGCCTCCGCCTGCACGTCGCGCTGCACGTCGCTCAGGTTCGAATCGACCTCCTTGCGGTAGTCGGCACGCGCGACCTCGGCGCGTTGCCGCAGCTCGAGAATGGCGCTCTGCGCGCTCGCGATCTTCGCCTGCAGGTCCGCCGACGATGCGGTGATGTCGCTCTGCGAGCGTTCGAGCTCGAGCTGCTTGTTCCACGGCGCATACCCTTCGGCGACGAGATCGCGCATGCCCTTTACCTCGCGCTCCAGCGAGGCCATCTGGTTGCCGCGGCTCGCCAGCGCGGTGCGATAGCCCGCGATCAGCGCCTGCTGGCCGGCAATCGACTCGTTGATGGCACCGAGGGTCGCTGCCAGCGAGGCGCGGCGCGACTGCAGCAGCTGGTTCTGCGCCGCAAGATGATCGCGGATGATTGGATCCTGCCTGGCGGCCTCGACCAGGTCCGGATGGTAGCGGACGGTGGGAAGGCCGAGCTGCTCGGCGACCAAGCGACCTTCGTTCGCGCGGAGGGCGTAATAGCGCTGGCGGGTCGACTCGTAGTTGGCGCGCGAAATCGCATCGTCGAGCCGGATCACGACGTCGTTGGCATTGACCATCTGCCCTTCCTTCACCAGGACCTCGCGGACGATGCCTCCGTTGAGGTGCTGGACGGCCTTGCGCTTCGTGTCGACCGACACCAACGCACTGTTCGGTACGCCCTCGTCGAGCGGCGCCAGCGACGCCCAGAGCAGGAATCCTCCGAAGGCGATGCCGATGACGATCAGTCCGAGGCGGGTGATCCGGCGGGTGTCGTATTGCTGTTCGTCGCCCGGCTCGTCGACGGGATCGACGTCGATGGCAGTAGTCGAAGCGGAGGGCAGCGCTTTCATGGCGTCGTTCCTGGATCAGTCACGCAGGGTTGTAGGCGAGGCCGGGATGGGCCGGCGGGGGTGACGGGCGCGAGCGCAACTTGGCCAGCACTTCCTCGCGTGACCCGTCGGCGGCGATCGTGCCGTTGTCGAGCAACAGCACGCGATCGGCGAGCCCGAGCACGTTCATCCGATGGCTGACGATGAAGACCGTCGAGCCGAGCTGCTTGAGGTCGGCAATCGCCCGCAGCAGTGCTGCGTCGCCTGCCTCGTCGAGATTCGAATTGGGCTCGTCCAGCACGACCAACGACGGGTTGCCGTACAACGCGCGCGCAAGGGCGATCCGCTGGCGCTGGCCGCCGGAGAGGATGCTTCCGGCGTCGCCGATCGAGGTGTCGTATCCCCGGGGCATCCGCAGGATCATCTCGTGCATGCCGGCGCGCTCGGCAGCGTCGATCACCCGGATCGATTCGACTTGTCCGAAGCGCGCGATGTTCTCGGCGATCGTGCCGTCGAAGAGCTCGATGTCCTGCGGCAGATAGCCGATCGCGGCACCGAGCGCGGTGCGATCCCAGCTTTGTGACCGGATGCCCGTCGAGCAGCACGTCCCCTTCGACGTGCGGCCAGATCCCGATCATGGACCGCGCAAGCGTGGATTTGCCCGAGCCCGAAGGACCGATGATCGCGACACACTGTCCGGCCGGAAAGGATGCGTTGAGACCCTTGAGGATCGGCTCTTCCCGGTTCGGTGCCGTCGCGACCAGTCCCTGCAGCGTCACTTCGCCTGTCGGGCGTTCGCGCCGCCGACCCTGAGCCTCGGGCAGGATGCGCGGTGAGCAGCGCAGCGAGCCGCAGGTAGGCACTGCGCGACGCGAGCAACTCCTTCCAACCCATCACGATGGCCTCGAACGGCTGCGATGCGCGCGACATGAGCACGTTCGCGGCGATCATGGAGCCCACCGAGATCTCGCCGTGGATGGCGAGCCAGGCGCCCGCGCCGAGCGAGAGGGACTGCTGCGTATAGCGCACGAATTTCACGATGGCCGACATGCGCTGGCTCCCGGCCTGCGCGACCGAATTGAGCTCGTTGTATTTTCGCTGCCGCGTTTGCCAGCGCCGGCGCAGGTCCCGGAGCATCCCCATCGATTCGATCACCTCGGAATTGCGGAGCTTGCTGAACACGTAGCTGTTCACTTCGACTTCGGCCTTCGACGCCGCCTTGGCGGACTTCGCAGTGAGCCCCTGACCGATGACGGCGAGGAGGACCAGGTTCGCGACGAACGCGATCGACAGCCAGCCCAGCAAGGGATGGAGCATGAAGCTCACGGCGATGTAGACGGGTGTCCATGGCGCGTCGAACAACGCGATCGTGCCGTTGCCGGTGAGGAACTGCCGGAGGACCGCGAGATCACCCAGCGCCTGCGCCGGGTTGTGGCCGGTCTGCTCGAGCTCGGCCGCAAACCCCGCGCGAAAGATGCGGTCGTTCAAGGCGTCGTCGAAGCGAACACCGGCGCGCACGAGCAGGCGCGAACGCAGCCAGTCGGCGAAGGTCATGACGCCGAAGAAGAACAGGATGATGAGCGAGATCGCGAGCAGCGTGAGCTGGTTCTGGCTGATCATTACCCGGTCGTAGATCTGCATCATGTACAGCGTGGGCGAGAGCATCAGCACGTTCGCGACCAGGCTCAGGACTCCCACGACGATGAACTCGCGGCGGAACGACCACAGGACGGCCGACAACTCGCCGCGACGGGACGCCTCGTTCTTCATGTCCATGCCTTTCTACGCTGCTGCCACGACGGGCGCATTCGCGGAAGGGGGGCGGCCCTTGCCGGCCATCGCCGCGAGCACCTCGTCTCGCGGACCGTACGTCTGCATCTGGCCCTCGCGCAGGACGAGCAGGCCGTCGACCACGTCGAGAATGCTCTTGCGGTGGGTGACGACGACGATGGTGACGCCGCGCGATTTCAGCGTCTGCAGCATTTCGACGAGGGCGCGCTCGCCGGATTCGTCGAGGCTGGAGTTGGGCTCGTCGAGCACGACGAATTTCGGATCGTTGTAGATCGCGCGCGCCAGTGCGACCCGCTGCCGCTGACCACCGGAGAGCACGACGCCGCCGGGACCGACGTAGGTGTCGTAGCCGTCCGGCAATGCCGCGATGGCATCGTGCAGCCCGATCGCACGGGCGGCGGCTTCCACCTTGAAGGGATCGAGGTTCGGCGAACCGACTGATGTTCTCGGCGAAGCGTACCGTCGAAGAGCTCGTTGTCCTGCGGCAGGAATCCGATGTGCGGGCCGAGTTCTTCCTTGTTCCAGGCGTAGCACGTCGACCCCGTCGAGTCGGACCTTTCCCACGTTGCGCGGGCCAGATGCCGACCAGCACGCGCGTCAGCGTGGACTTGCCCGATCCCGAATGCCGACCATGACCCCGAGCGCCTGCCCCGGCTTGATCGCGAAGTTGAGTCCGCGCAGGATCGCTACGTTGCTGCCTGGCGCGGCCACGCTGATGCCTTCCACCGTCACGGCGCCATCGGGAGCCGGCAGGGGCATGCCCTTCGCACGCCGGGGTACCGACTCCAGCAGGCGATTCATCCGGGCATACGTGTCGCGCGCGGTGACGACCAGCTTCCACCCGCCGACCAGCTGCTGCAGCGGCGAAAGGGCACGGGCCGAAAGAATCCAGGCCATGATCATCACGTTGCCTTGCGCGTCCAGCTCGCCGATGAGGCGCAGGTAACAGGCGAATCCGAGGACGGCCGAGCTCTGCGTGACCTGGATGAACTTGGACAGCGCGTTGCCCTGCCCGGCGTGGTCGGACGCCTCTGCCTGCTTGTAGATGAACTTGCGCTGTCGCTCGAGCCAGCGCCGGCGGACGTGGCCCATCATGCCCATCGCCTGGATGACCTGCGCGTTCTTGATCGAGGCCGTTGCATAGCGCTGCGCATCCTGGGCGAGGATTTGCGCCTCGGTGATCTGCGGCTTGGTCCTGCGCTCGGTGACGAAACCCACGATCAGCATCAGAATCGCGGCCGCGAGGACCACCCATCCCAACGGCACGCTCATCGGCAAAGATAATCACGATGAACATTAGCGAGATCGGGGCGTCCATGAACGACGTGGCGGCTGACGATGTCACGAAGCTGCGCAGCATGCGCAGGTCGGCCAGCGGCGTGGTGCCGATCGGAATGTTGCGCAGGCGTGCGTCGAAGGTGGCGTTGAAGACGCGGTCGGCGAGTTGGCGGTCGAGCTGTTCGGCGGCAGCGTTGAGCAGACGCCCGCGAACCCAGTCGATCGCCTCCATCAGCGCATACGCGCCGATGACGAGCAGCGTCAGCATGAGGAGCGTGGTCGTATTGCGGCTGTACACGACGCGCCCGTACACCTCGAGCATGTAGAGGGAGGGCGCGAGCGCGAGCACGTTCAACAGCGTGCTGAAGAGGACGGCGCGCTTGAAGAAGTCCCGCAGCGAGCGCAGCGCGAGGCGCAGTTCGCCCGTCTCGCTGCCCTCCTTCGTGTTCGTGGTTGGGGTCGCCATGTTCGATCCGGGGTCAGCGTTGCGCGTCGGTCGGCTGCAGCGAAGCCGATGCACCGCGATCCGGCTCGTGGATCGCGGGCGGCACCGGCGGCGGAACAACGTGGACGTAGTCGGGCAATTGCGCGGCGACGGGCACCGCCTTGGGCGTTCGCCCGGTCGCCGGTCCTGCGAATTGGAAGTAGAGGTCGAAGCCCGCCTGCGTCGACACCAGCATGACCTCGACGAGCTTCTCCGTATGGAAACGCGCCGCATCTGCGGCAGCCAGCTGAACGTTGAAGTGCATGCGCCCGTCGAGCGTGAACATGGAGAGCATCTCTCCCTTGAGGCTCAGCGTGTGGCGGTCGAAATAGACGGGCACGTTCGGCGCGAAGCGCAAGAGGGGGAGCATCGCCCCCGGACGCTTGAGAACGCTCCAGGGACTTTTCGGGTGCTGGAGAACGAGCCGGGCGGAGCGGCAAACCGCGTAGATCGCGTTGCAGATCATCTGCGACCCCAGCCCCGGATAGCGCTCGCGCATGGAGTGATAGACCAGGTGGTGGAGCGCCACGCGATTCCAGCACCGCGTTTGCTGCACCACCGGCGCGATGGCGTTGCAGACCTCCGCGAAAGCCATCTGCAATGCGCGCAGACGCGCGATTTGCTCCTGGGTGCCGTCGAGAGAGACTCGTAGCGGTGCGTTCACGGCAGGCGGGGGCAGATAGCGTCCTATATGAAAAAAATGAAATGCGGAACCGGATCCAAGAGCTGCGGCTTGTGGGGCGCCGGGCAGGGGCCCATACCGCTTTGCTTTTCCCAGCTGCGATCAGCGTCGGATGATCGTGGCCGGTGATCCGGTCCTGCATTTCACGAGTCGAACTGTACCACGAATTCTTCTCCTATATGAATTTTTTGTGGCTCGCACAAATACCGGTGTTGCGCGGATGCGACGTTGTGCCCGCCGAGCGATGCTTTCTGGGGCCGCGGACCCCCGACGGCTGGCTACGGCGCGCGTGGTCGTACCCGGATTGAGACTCTCGGTAGCGCCTCCCGGCCCAATCGGAAGGGACGAGGAGCGCGAAGACGGTCGGCGAACACGGACGCTGGGCTGGCGATGCGATCTCGGCGCGGGCCTCGATCGGGTCAATACGTCGTGGGCGGCTTGAAGTAGTCGACGCGATCCATCGAGGTGATCGGGACGTCGCGGACTTCCACGCCTTGCAGCACCTTGAGCGGAATCTGGGTGCCCGCGCCGCCGCGCGCCCATACCCGCTTGTAGAACTCGGGCTGCGTGCGCACGCCCTCGCTGCCGACGGCGAGGATGATGTCGCCCGGCTGGACGCCCGCGCGATCCGCGGGACCGTCCGGCGACACGCGCGTTACGACGAGGCGTCCCTGCACCTCGTCGGCATTGATGCCGAGCCAGGGCCGCGCGGGGCCGGCGCGCCGGCCGCTCTTAACGAGGTCCGCGAGGATGGGCTTCAGGACGTCGATCGGCACGAACATGTTGCCGGGAACGTGCGTATCGTCGTCGCTCGCTTCGCGCACGATGAGCGAGCCCACGCCGAGCAGCCTGCCGTCGCGGTCGAAGAGCCCGGCGCCGCTCCAGTTGAGGATGGGCGGACTGGTGTACAGCGCCTGGTCGAGCGCGTATTCCCAGTTGCCGGAGAACGGGCGCTTGCTGACCACGATAGGCGAACGAGACCGAGTCGTCGCCGGCGGAGGCGATCATCACCGGCTCGCGCTCCGCGACCTTCGCCGAATCGCCGAACGGAACGGGCTTGGTGTCGAGCGCGACCAGCGTGCGCAAGCAGTCCGAAGCCGCTCGCGTGGTCGTAGGCGACGATGCGCGCCGCGAGCGTGCGGCCGCGGCTGTCGACGATGCTTGACGTCGTCCGCCTCGACGATCAGGTAGCCGATGGTGAGGATGAGCCCGTTGTCGCCGATGACGACGCCGGTGCCTTCGCGCTCGGCGCCGAGCGACGCAGCGCTGCGGGCTTCGGGCACCGCGTGCGCCGTTGACCTTGACGATGGCGCCGAAGAGCTTCTCCGCGTTCGCGGCGTCCGCCGAATCGGCGACTACCGCCGGCCTTCCCCGGCGTTGGCTGGGCGTGCGCCGCCGGTGAGGCGGCGAAGAGCAGAACCATCGCGATCGTGAGGGCCGGCGCAAGCAGGAACTGCGGGTGCCACGCGTGGCGAATGCGAGTCGGGGTCATCGGCGTCCTCCCGCTTCGAGCAATGCGGTCGCCGACAGCGATCGGGGACCGCGGATGATCGGGTGCTCCGCGCGAAGCCACGTGTGCGCGGGGCCGTTACTATAGCGCGTGCCGCCACGCGGACAAGCTTGTGCCGCGGCGAAGGCGCTCACGCAGGCGCGAGCAAGTAACCATTTGGTGAATTATTGCGCGGTTCGTATAATCGACCCGAGCCGCGAGCGGGGTAGGGTCGAGTGAAAACCAACAGCGGCACGAGTGCGGATCCTGCACGATCGGTCATCAGCGTGCCGCCGCTTGCGCGGCATGCGGACTTGGGACGGATGCTGCCGCACCTATCCATCCCTTCGTGCCGATCACGCCCATCGCGTTGGGCGCGAAACCCGTCGGGAACTCGTCGGAGGAGTTCGCGGCGTTCGTGAAGACCGAAGTCGTGAAGTGGGGCGACGTCGTGAAGAAGTCCGGCGCCAAGGTCGATTGAGGGAATGCACATGCGCAACGTGAATGTCATCGCCGGCTGTGCGCTGGCCGCGATCTGCGCGATGCCTTCGGCGTGGGCGCAGTCGTGGCCGACGAAGCCGATCAAGCTCGTCGCGCCGAGCACGCCGGGCGACGCGCCCGACGTCATCGCGCGGATGGTCGCGGAAAAGTTGTCGACCGCGCTCGGCCAGCAGGTGGTCGTCGAGAACAAGCCGGGCGCGGGCGGCGTGGTCGGCTCGGAAGCCGTCGCGAAGGCGCGCTCCGGACGGCTACACGCTGATCATGGGCAACGCCGGATCGCACGGCATCAACGCGGCCGTGTACTCGAAGCTGCCCTACGACATCCAGCGCGACTTCGCGCCGGTGAGCCAGGTGGCCGTCGCGCCGAACGTGATGGTGATCAATCCGTCGGTGCCGGCGAACACCGTCGCGGAGTTCATCGCGTACGCGAAGAGCGCAGCCGGGCAAGCTGTCCTACGCGTCGGGCGGCAACGGCAGCAGCGCGCACATGTCGATGGAGCTCTTCAAGTCGATGGCCGGCGTCGACCTCCAGCACATCCCGTACAAGGGCAGCTCGCCGGCGCTGACCGACCTCGTGGCGGGACAGGTGGTCGTGTTCATCGGCAACATGCCGCCGACCGTGCCGCTCGTGAAGGCGGGCAAGCTGCGCGCGCTCGCGGTGACCACGAAGACGCGCTCGGCGCTGATGCCCGAGCTGCCGACGATCTCGGAAGCGGGGCTGCCCGGCTACGAGACCGTCGCGTGGTTCGGCGTGCTCGCGCCCGCGAGACACGCCGCCGGACGTCGTCAACCGCCTCTCGCAGGAGATCGCCAGGATCGCGAAGTCGCCGGAGATGCGCGAGAAGCTGCTGGCGATGGGCGCGGAGCCGGTCGGCAGCACGCCCGAGGAGTTCAAGGCCGTGATCGACCGCGACATCGCGAAGTGGAAGCCGCTCGCGCAGAAGGTCGGCATCAAGGTGGACTGACGGATCGTGCGCATGGCGACGCATCGCGTCGGTCGACGCCGATCGTCGTCAACGTCTCGCCGAAGACCAACTGGACGTTCGTCGAGGTGACCGCCGACCGGACGGCGCGATCGGCTGCGGCGAGTGCTCGCTCAACGGCTGGGAGCCGCTGCTCGTCGCGCAGGCGCAGATGCTCGCGCGCGACGCGCGTCGGCGCGACGCTCGACGACGCCGGCGACGCTCGTGCGCTACCTGCCGCACTCGCCGGGCGGCCTCGTCGCGCATGCGGTGAAGAGCGCGATGGAGCAGGCGCTCACCGACCTGCGCGCGGCGGCGGCGGGAACGCGCATGGCGCGGCATGCTCGCCCGCAATGCCGCGCGCCGCGGTCCCGGCCTACGCCAACATCAATCGCAGCGTGACCGATCGTGCGCCCGCCGGCTTCGCCGACGCGGCGCGGCGTGCGGTGGCGGCCGGCTACCGCGCGGTGAAGCTCGCGCCGTTCGACGGCGTGATCGCGCAGGACGCCGCGCACACGCCGATCGATGCGCGCACGCGCGACGGACTCGACCGCGTGTTCGCGGTGCGCGACGCCGTCGGACCGCGAGTCGCCGTGATGGTCGACTGCCATTGGCGCTTCGACGTCGACGCGCGCGGAGGCGTTATTGCGCGACATCGCACCCGCGCAGCCGTACTGGGTCGAATGCATGATCACCGAGCATCCGTCGGGATTCGCCGTCGATCGCGCGGCTCACGGCGCTCGCGCACGAGCAGCGGCATCGCGCACGGCGGGCGGCGAGACGATCGCCGGCGCGGACGCCGCGCAGGCGATGTGCGCGGGCAGGCTCTACGACGTGCTGATGCCCGACATCAAGTACGCGGGCGGCTTCGCCGGCATGCTCGCGATCGCGCAGCGTGTGCGCCGACCACGGCGTCGGCTTCGCGCCGCACAATCCGACGGGCCCGATCGCGCACGTCGCGAGCATTCACGCGTGCGCCGCGGCGCCCGACGTTGCTGATGGCTCGAGCACCAATGGAACGAGACGCCGCTGTTCGCCGCACTGTCGGGCGGGACCTGCCGGCATTGCGCGACGGCGCGTTCGTCGTGCCTTCGGCCAGCGGGCTCGGCACGTCACTCGATCGCGACGTCGTTCGCGCGCATCCTTATCGTGCACTGGCCAGGGGCGCCAATCTCGACGAGCGCCTGGGCTAGACGGACGCTGCAAGGAGTCGTCACGTGAGCGAGCTCTTTCCCGATTTTGCGACGCGCCGCTTTCGCACCACCGGCACGGAGATCCACTTCGAGATCGGCGGCGCGGGTCCGCCGCTGCTGCTGCTGCACGGCTATCCGCAGACGCACGCGATGTGGCATCGGATCGCGCCGGCGCTCGCGCACGCGCTACACCGTCGTCTGCGCCGACCTGCGCGGCTACGGCGATTCCGGCAAGCCCGCCGACCGACGAGGCGCACGCGCCGTATTCGAAGCGCGCGATGGCGCGAGGACATGGTCGAGCGTGATGCGCGGCATCGGCTTCGCGCGCTTCCGGCTGGCGGGCCACGACCGCGGCGGACGCGTCGCGCATCGGCTGTGCGTCGATCATCCGGATGCGGTCGAGCGCGTCGCGGTGCTCGACATCTCGCCGACGCGGCTCATGTACGCGAAGACCGACCGCGCGTTCGCGACCGCCTACTATCACTGGTTCTTCCTGATCCAGCCGTTCGACCTGCCGGAGAAGCTGATCGGCGCGCGATCCGCTCGTATTACCTGCGCAAGAAGACCGGCGGCTGGGGCTCGAGCAACAGCGTCTTCGATCCGCGCGCGTTCGCGGAGTACGAGCGCTGCTTTGCGCGGTCCGGAGACCATTCACGCGACGTGCGAGGACTATCGCGCGGCCGCGTCGATCGATCTCGCGCACGACGACGCCGACGTCGCCGCCGGCCGCAAGGTGACGTGTCCGCTGCTCGTGCTGTGGGGCGAGAAGGGCGTGGTGCATCGCTGCTTCAAGCCGGTCGACGATTGGCGGACCGTCGCCGTGGACGTGCGCGGACGCGCGTTGCCCTCGGGTCACTATCTCGCGGAAGAAGTGCCGGAGGCGACGCTGGACGAGCTCACGTCGTTCTTTGCGTAGATTCGAGCAGCAGGGGAGGGATCATGAACGTGCGGACGTGGTGGCGCGGTGGGTGGGCGGCGATGGCGCTGTGCGCGGGCATCGCGTGGGGCCAACCCTATCCGAATCATCCGGTGCGGATGATCGTGCCGTTCGCGCCGGGCGGCGCCACCGACATCATCGCGCGCACCGTTGCGCAGAAGCTCGTCCGACGGCTCGGACAGCCCGTGGTGGTCGAGAACAAGCCGGGCGCGGGCACGACGGTCGGCAACGCCGAGGTCGCCAAGGCGAAACCCGACGGCTACACGCTGCTGTTCGCGCCCACGCCGTTCGTGATCTCGCAGGTCGTGTATCCGACGCTGCCTTACGACGCGAAGAAGGATTTCGCGCCGGTGTCGCTGCTCGCGACGTCGCCGTTCATCCTCGTGACGAATCCCTCCGTGCCGGCGAAGAGCGTCGGCGAGCTCGTCGCGCTGGCGAAGGCCAAGCCGGGGACGCTGACGTTCTGCTCGGCCGGCAACGGCACCGTGCCGCATCTCGCGGGCGAGCTCTTCAAGCTGCGCGCCGGCGTCGACATCGTGCACGTGCCGTACAAGGGTGGCGGCCCGGCGATCGTCGACTTGGTCGGCGGCCAGGTGAACCTCATGTTCGCCACACCCATCGAGGTCGCGCAGCAGGTGCAGGCCGGGAAGCTGCAACGTGCTGGGCACGACGTCCCTGAAGCGCCTGGCCGGCATTCCCCAACGTCCCGACGCTCGCCGAGAGCGGCTACCCCGGCTTCGAGGTGGCGTCGTTCTTCGGCGTGCTGGCGCCAGCGGGCACGCCGCCCGACGCGATCAACAAGCTCGCCGCCGACTTAGCCGCCGTGATGGACCTGCCCGACGTGCGCGAGCGCTTCGCGCAGCAGAGCGCGGAAGCGAACGTGCAAGGTCCGGAGGCGTTCAGTCGCTTCCTGACCGCCGAGCGCGACAAGTGGGCCGATATCGTCAAGCGGTCGGGGGCGAAGGTCGACTGAGCCCGGGGATTCGGCGCGCCGACCGGATTTGCTATAATCGCGGTCTTGGCCAAGTAGCTCAGTTGGTAGAGCAGAGGACTGAAAATCCTTGTGTCGGTGGTTCAATTCCGCCCTTGGCCACCAACAAAACAAAGGCTTGCGCGTCCCTCGGGCGGCAAGTCTTTTCTCTTGGTGTAATTCGTGTGTAATCGCGCAGGGAATACGCGAGATTTTGCGGGAAGGTCGCGCGCAGATGACTGACCCTTGCCGCACTCGCGCTTTGCCCTGACTGCGGTCGCCTCCGGTCCCGCAGGACCGGTGCCTCGTTCCTTCATTTCGTGCTGCGATTCCACCTTGTCGAGCGATGCCTGAACGTGAGCGGTACTGGCGTGGGCGTAGCGTTCGTCGGAAACAGACCAAATTGGCGTCAAGACGGACGCAAGGGGTGGATGGTTGGAAGGGAGTGGCCGGACCACCTGCCCGCGCTTCTGAGCCGCTAGAATCGGAATGGGTCGCGGCCGTGGCGATGAATGCACGCGGAATGGACGGCAGCACGGTGCGGGCGGCACTTGGAAAGCCGAAGGCACCGATAGCCGGCAACGAATATCCCGGAATGTCGAGGTTCGACGTGCAAGCTTTCCCGCATCACCAGCCCCTCAGCGATTCCGAACTGGATCGTCTGGGTGACTTCCTCGGCCAGTGCAAGGGCGGGAAGACCATGAACCTTGAAGAACTCGACGGGTTCTTCGCCGCGTTGGTCGCGGGTCCCGACACTGTGCTACCAAGCGAGTACTACCCGCACGTTTTCGGCGGCTCGTTGGAAGAGACCTGCGAATTCGACAGCCTCGACCACGTCAACGCTACTCTCGGCTTGCTGTCGCGGCACTGGAACACCATTGCCGGGACGCTCTACGCCAACGAGGTCTACCTGCCGCTACTGTTAGAGGACGACGAGGGTGTGGCGCACGCCAACGATTGGGCGCGTGGATTCATGCGTGGCGTCGAATTACGCAAGAACGATTGGGCGGACCTGATCAACAGCGAAGAGGATGGCGGCAGCATCCTGCCCATGTTGATGCTGTATCACGAACACGATGCCGACCCCGAAATGCGGCCCAACCCGATTGTCCCCGAGCAGCGGGAGGACATCATTGCCCACATGGCGGCAGGGCTGTTGCAGATTTACCGCTACTACCTAAGCCGACGAGGCACCGCGATGCCGCGTCGCACATCATCGGAACCCGTTCGGCGGGACGCTGCCAAGGTCGGCCGCAATGACCCGTGTCCCTGCGGCTCCGGCAAGAAATACAAGCATTGTCACGGCCGCACGACCTTGCACTGATGCCTCGCTCGTTCCGCGATTGCCTGCCGTAGACATCAAGGAAAGCGACAACGAGGAGGGGGATTCCTGGCTCCCGATTGATGGGTCGGTTCCTCCCAATACGTCATGAGATACCAAGGCAAGATCTCCACGTGGAAGGATGATCAGGGCTTCGGGTTCATTACGCCGAACGGTGGCGGCGAGCCGGTCTTTCTCCATATCAAAAGCTTCTCGAATCGGCAGCGACGCCCGGTCGGCAACGCAATCGTGACCTACGAACTGACCACCGATGAACGGCGGCGTCCCCGTGCCGTCAACGTCGCATTCGTTGGGGACCGCCGGGTTGAGCGATCATTTGCCCGTAGCGGGTGGGTGGCAGTCGCCTTCGTCACCTCGTTCCTTGCCTGGATAGTCGCCGCTGTGGTCACCGGCAAGCTTCCCCTCGCGGTTCTGGGCGTCTACCTCGGCGCGAGCGCCGTTGCGTTCGTTGCCTATGCCATGGACAAGACGGCAGCGGAGAAGGACAGGTGGCGAACCCAGGAAAGCACCTTGCACCTGCTCGGCCTGATAGGCGGGTGGCCGGGTGCTTACCTTGCGCAGAAGGCATTCCGTCACAAGTCAAGGAAGCGGGAGTTCCAAACGGAATTCTGGGCGACCGTCGTCCTGAATTGCGGTGCGCTGATGGTGTACTCGTCGCCCACGGCCTCGCATGCAGTGATGTCGCTCGTTGGGGTTGCTTGGTGATCATCAAGACTCACGTCCGCCACTTCGTCTTGGTTTGCTCGAACGCCACCCCTTGATCCATCCGGACGGGCCCACGCAGTTCCATGCCCCGTTGATCTGCGGCAACGCCCTCCGCCCCCAACAAGCGCCACTATTGCCCCCTACGGAGGATGGCAAGCCCGTTTCCCATCCCTTGCACGTCGTCGAAAGGTAAGTCATGTCCCGCAGCATTCTTGACCAAGCGCACATCCACCCTGCCATCAGGGAGACCATCGCCAATGACAATGCGGACATCGTCCGCGAAGTACAGGACGCGATTGCCGCAAACGACGTGGTCGTCGTGGGCATGAGACAGAATCCCTTTCCCAAGAAGGCACGCAAGGCGCTCGACGCGGCGGGCCTCCCCTACAAGTATCTCGAATACGGCAGTTACTTCAAGGGTTGGCGGCGGCGCAATGCGCTGAAGATGTGGACCGGGTGGCCGACCTTTCCCATGGTGTTCGTCAAGGGCGTACTGGTCGGTGGTGCCAACGATTTGGTGCGCAACATCAAGGGCGGTGAACTGAAGCAGAGTACGGGCGGCAAGTGAGCACCGGCGTGAACGTGACGCTCGAATCCGTGCTGACCTGCCCGCACTGCGGCTTCTCCGCGCAAGAGACGATGCCCACGGACGCCTGCCAGTTTTTCTACGAGTGCCGCAACTGCAATTTGCTGTTGCGCCCGAAGGCGGGCGACTGCTGCGTCTTCTGCTCCTTTGGCACCGTGAAGTGCCCACCCATTCAGGAACAGCGCGGATGCTGCGGTTGATCGCATTGATCGGTATCGCCGCTACGACTCTGTCGGTCGTGTCGGGGTGCACATGGCAACAAGCCTACGCCTCCGCTCAGGGATGGCAACGCAACGCCTGCTACAGGGTCATTGACCAAGCCGAGCGCGACCGCTGCCTGAGCAGCACTAACATGTCCTACGACGAGTACCGCAGTCGGAGCGAGGGGGCGAAGAAGGAATAGGACTTACGTGCCAGTGTGGCGAACGCGCCGCCTGTCGATGGGAACAAGCGTGGCGGGGCCCTCTGGTGCAGCCTGCAGAAGCAAATGCGAGGTCGTGGTGGGTATAGGCCTTGCGCATGCCGGCCACGCAACGCGACGCGCCTCCGCCGCGGCTGCGCCTCAAGGCCACGTCCGCCGGCCCGCGGCTATCGGAAGGCGGGTCCGGCGACGATCTCGAAATCGATCGCCAGCCCGTCCTGAACCTCGAGCGCGCCCCCCAGGATGGATAGCGGCACCAGCGCAAAATCGGTCTGCAGGATCGTCATGCGCCCGGTCACCCTCATTCCGTCCGGCGTTGCCTCGACAGCGACGTCGGCGAGCACCGGCCGCGTCACGCCGTTGAGCGTCACCAGCGGCTCGACCCTGAACGGCTTCGGCGCCGCGCGCACGCCAGTCAGCGCGACGAAGACGAAGGGATGCTCGTCGACGCGGAGCACCCGGTTCAGCATGTTCGCGCGCGTGCCCTCGATATCCGCGGCCGATGGCTGCGTGTCGAAGCCGGCTTTCTGCCGCAGCGCCGGCTCGTCCACGACCAGGTCGCGCAGCACGATGGACACGTCGGCACGTCCCTCCGTCGGCGCGATGAAGCCGTGCACGTCGTGACTGGCGACGACGTGGTCGTGGCCCAGCTTCGCGAGCCGGCCGCCGCGCCGCACTTCGATCGCGACCACGGAGCGGGCGGCGTCGACCTGCAGGACCGGCGTGCCGCCGTGCGCCAGCGTCTCGTATCGTTGCCGCCACGGCTCGGGCGAAGCGACGCTCGGCGCGACACCGACCGTGCTCGGGGGCACGGTGGCGCAGGACGCCAGCAGCGCCACCAGCGCCGCGCCGACGACGCGCAACGCCCAGACCATGGCTGAGTCTTCCTGATCCATGCGAACCCCTTTTCTTCGTCGCCTGGTTGGACGCGGATGACGAACGGCAAACGGCCGCAGACGAGGTTGGATGATGCCGGTTCCTGCCATGATCGCACCGTCACGGCACTCTCGCCCCGTCTCGCGATGCATGCGAGACTGCAGGTTCTACCGCTTCCTCGACGGAAGCTTTCCTTTCACGGGTGCACCCATGGCCAGGTTTCGTCCGCTCCTGTCGTCGAACTGCGCATGCCTGCTCGTCGCGGCCGGGCTGCTCGCCGGCTGCGCTACCACCGTTCCTGACGACCCCAAGGCCTCGCAGGCGCGCTACGCCAGCGTGGTCGCGAGTCCCGTCCGCACCGACCAGGACCGGCGGATGGACGCCGGTCGCCATCCCGCGGAGCTCCTCGCGTTCGCGCAGGTGCAGCCCGGCATGCGCGCGCTCGACGTGGCGGCCGGAGCGGGCTACACCTCGCAGCTCGTCGCGCTCGCGGTAGGACCGAGCGGAACGCTCTGGGCGCAGTCGCCGCGGCCCGGCCCCGCGCTCGGCAAGCGGCTGGAGGAGCATCCCCAGGCGAACTTCATCGTGGTCGCGCGACCGTTCGACGATCCGGTGCCGCCGGAGGCCGCCAACCTCGACCTCGTCACGCTCGTGCTCAACTACCACGACATCACGTACCTGCCGGTCGATCGCGCGCGGATGAACCAGCGGCTGTTCGCCGCGCTGAAACCGGGCGGGCATTTCGTCGTCATCGACCATTCCGGTCGCAGCGGCACCGGCGTCTCGGAAGGGCGGACGCTGCATCGCATCGACGAGGCGGTGGTGCGCAGCGAGGTGGCGCAGGCGGGCTTCGTACTCGAGGCCGAAGGCGCGTTCCTGCGCAATCCCGCCGACACGCGCGAGGAATCGTCGAACAACCCGAAGGTGCCGACCGACAAGTTCGCGCTCCGCTTCGTCAAGCCGCGTTAGCGCAGCGCGCGTCGCCACCTCGGTTCCGCGCATGACGATCGATCTTGCCTATCGTTCCGCGACGGACGTCGCGCGACTGATCGCCTCCGGAGAGATCTCCGCGCTCGAGGCGCTTGACGCGAGCCTCGCGCGGCTTGCGGCCACCGAGCCGAAGCTGAATGCCTTCGTGGCCACGCTCGCCGTGGAAGCGCGTCGCGACGCGCGCGCGGCCGACGAGCGGCAGCGGCGCGGCGAAGCGCTGGGCCCGCTGCACGGCGTGCCGGTCTCCGTGAAGGACCTGATCGCCGTCGCGGGCGCACCGTTCACGTTCGGATCGCGCAGCATGGCGCACAACGTCGCGGCGGCCGATGCGGCGTCCATCGAGCGCCTGCGCAGCGCGGGCGCGATCATCATCGGCAAGACCACGACCAGCGAATACGGCTGCAAGGCCGTCGGCGAGTCGCCGCTGACGGGGATCACCCGCAATCCGTGGGACCTCCGCAAGACGGCGGGCGGGTCGAGCGCCGGCGCTGCCGCGAGCGTCGCGGCCGGCGTAACCGCCATCGCGGTCGGCACCGACGGCGGTGGCTCGATCCGCATCCCTGCTGCGCTGACGGGGCTCGTCGGAATCAAGGCGCAGTTCGCGCGCGTTCCCGTGTATCCCACCCCCGCCACACCCACGCTCGCGCACGTGTGCCCGATCGCGCGCACGGTGCGCGACGCGGCGCTCCTGTTCATGGCGCTCGCGGGTCACGATGCGCGCGACCCCGCGTCGCTGCCGCTCCCCGTGCCGGATGCGCTCGCCGCGTGCGACCGCGACGTGCGCGCGCTGCGCATCGCCTGGTCGCCGACCTTCGGCTACGCGCCCGTCGATCCGGACGTGCGCGCGATCGCCGAGCGCGCCGCGCGCGCATTCGCCGCCATGGGATGCGACGTGGACGAGGTCGACGCGCCGTTCGGCGCCGATCCGGCCGACCTCTGGAGCGCGGAGTTCTACGCCGGCATCGGGGCACGCCTGGGTCCGGTGCTGCGCGAGCGGCGCGACGTGCTCGATCCGGACGTCGCCGCCGTGGTCGAGCACGCGACGGCGCTGCGTGCGGAGGATTACTACCGCGCGGTGTTCGGGCGCTACGAATTCCGTGAGCGCGTGCGCGGCTTCTTCGAGGCGTACGACCTGCTGCTGTCGCCGACGCTGCCGGTGGCGGGCGTCGACGCGGGCATCGCGGTGCCGCCTGCGCTCGCCGGCCGGAACATCGTCACGTGGGTCTGCTACACGTATCCGTTCAACCTCACCGGACAACCCGCCGCATCGGTGCCGGCCGGGTTCACGCCGGCGGGATTGCCGGTGGGCCTGCAGATCGTCGCGCGGCCGTTTCGCGAGGATCACCTCTTTGCCGCGGCCGCCGCGCTCGAATCGGCGCGCCCGTGGGCAATGCGCAGGCCGCCCCTCGCGTGACGCCATGCGATGGACGCGCCCCGCGTTCTCGGGGATAGTGGACGCATCCAATCCTCCGAAGCGATGCCGATGAACGACGAAAAGATCAAGGTGCGCGCCACCGCCAGCGGGCAGGTGATCGAGGTCCTCGTCTACGAGAAGCGCCTCGACGTGATCCAGGTGGTGCTCGGCGAGGGCGTGCACAGCGTGCGCTGCGACCTCACCCCCACCCGCAACGGACAGGCGTACTCGGGCAGTGCGATGGGCCGCGAGATCGTGTACGAGCGCAGCCGCGAGGATGTGAAGGCCGACCTGGCGCGCGCGGCCGGCTTCCGCGACTTCAAGCGTTAGCGATCGCGGTTCGCGGGCGGCATCAGCGCGTGTCCGCGAACCAGGCCGACGCTTCGGCGAGCGCGGTCGCGAGCGGCAAGGCACGGCCTTCGTCGTACGCCGCGGCATGCGCGTCGGCGTCGAGCATCTGCGCAGGCTTCGCATGCAGCGAGGCCAGCACGCGATCGTCGAACCACGTGCGGGTGCCGCCGGCCGCGTCCACTGCGCTGTCGGAGGCGCCCTGCAGCCGCGCCGCGCGGCGCCAGTCGGCGCACGCGGACGCGAGGCGCGCCGTGGCTTCCAGCGCGAAATGGCCCCGGTACGGCGTGCCCATGTCGGCCACGAACGCGATGGCGACGGCCAGCGCCTCGCGTGCGCGCGGCAACGCGCCGCGCGCAATGGAGACGCGCGCCACGTCCACGAGCGCGTTGTAACGGTTGTTGGCGTCCTGCACCTGCGTGAAGAGCGCGAGTGCGGCCTCGAACGCGCGGGCCGCGCCCTCGAAGTCGCCCTCGGCTCGGCACACCCCGCCCTGCGCGGAAAGCGCGAAGCCCATGAGGCGCGGATTGCCGGTGCGCGTGGCGATGCGCAATTCGTCGTCGGCATAGCCGCGCGCTCCCGCGGTATCGCCGAGCCAGCTCGACGCGAGGCAGATGCGGTCGAGGCAGAGCACGGCAAGCTCGTCGTCGCCGTGCTCGCGGGCGATGGACAGCGCCTCCTGCGTCGGCGGCAGCGCGTCGTGCAGACGTCCGGAAACGTAGCAGTGCTGGCCGAACGCATACAGCGCACGGCCGCGCTGCATCGACCGCGGATTGCCGCCGGGCCGCGCGAGCGCCTCTCCGTACACGCGCTGGCCGTAGCCGAAGAGGCCGCGCCCCAGCCAGTAGGTGCGCAGGTTCGCCGCGAGCTCGAGGCCGCGCGTCGCGCCATCGCTGGCATGATCGCACCAGGCGCACGCGGCGAGCAGGTTGGGCAGCTCGGCGTCGAGGCGCGCGAGCCACAGGCGCATCCCGTCGCCGAACAGATGCGACTGCGCCGTGCGCGCGAACGCCGAGAAGTGCGCCAGGTGGCGCTCGCGCACCTCGTCGCCGTCCTGCGTGGCGTCGAGCATGTCGCCGGCGAACTGCCGCACGGTCTCCAGCATGCCGTAGCGGGGGCCGTCCGCGCCGGCGCGATCGACGTGCACGAGCGACTTGTCGACCAGCCGGCCCAGCAGCTTGAGCGTGGCCATCTCGTCGCCGTCGCCTGCCACCTCCGCGGCGGCCGGCAGCGTCCAGCCGCCGGTGAAGACCGACAGTCGCGCGAAGCAGCGCTGCTCGTCGCCGGTGAGGCACGCATGGCTCGACGTGAGCGTCGCGAGCAGCGTGCGATGCCGCGCATCCGCGCGCGCGCTCCCCGTCAGCAGGCGAAAGCGGTCATCGAGCCGATCCCGGATTTGCGCGATCGACAGCAGCTCGAGCAGTGCGGCGGCGAGCTCGATCGCCAACGGTATGCCGTCGAGACGGCGGCAGATCTCGGCAACGGCGCTCGCGTTGCCGGCGCCGATGGCGAACTCGGGCGCCACCCGGCGCGCACGGTCGAGGAACAGGCGTACCGATTCGTAGTCATCGAGCGACGCCGCGTCGACTGCGCCGTCGGCGGGCGGTGTGGTGAGCGCGCGCATCGCCACCACCGCTTCGCCCGGCACGCCGAGGCGCTCGCGGCTCGTCGCGAGCACGCATGCGGACGTAGTTGCCGTCAGCAGGCGCTCGACCAGCGCGGCGCAGGCGTCGACCACGTGCTCGCAGTTGTCGAGCACCAGCAGCATCCGCCGTCCGCCGCAGTGACGGGCGAGCGTCTGCTCGACCGGCACGTCGCGCTCCTCGCGCACGCCGAGCGCCGCGGCCACCGCGCGCGCGACCCGGTCGCCGGCCGCGACGGGGGCGAGGTCGACGAAGCACACGCCGTCCGGAAACGAGGGCAACACGCGCTCCGCGAGCTTGATCGCGAGCCGCGTCTTTCCGCTGCCGCCGATGCCGGACAGCGTGACGAGTCGCGATTGCGCGAGGCGCGCCTCGAGTTCGCGCAAGTCGTCCTCGCGGCCGACGAAGCTCGCAAGCGGCCGGGGCAGGTTGTGCCGCGCCTCCGGCGGCACGGCGAGCGGCACCGCGAAGGCGTCGACGGGCAGCGTGAAGCGGTAGCCATGGCGCGACACGGTGGCGATCGCGGCCTTGCCCAGCACCTTGCGCAACGCGGAGACGTGCACGTGCAGGTTGCCTTCCTCGACGACGCGTCCGGCCCAGATCCGCGCGAGGAGCTCGTCCTTCGTGACCAGGCTGCCGGCGTTGGCCACCAGGGACGCCAGCAGGTCGAAGGTCCTCGGCTCGAGCGTGACCGGCACGCCGTCCTGGAGCAGGCGCCGCTCTCCCGATTGCAGCAGGAAGGCGCCGAACCGGAAGTTGCCGGAATGCCGGTCGCCGGTCATCGGTGGGGCGTGGCTGCAGTGCGGAACCGAGCAGGGGTGCGCAGGCAATCCCAAGGGATTCTTGAGGATTTCCTAAGGACAGGAAGGCGCGCGGCGTCGATAGTCAACGAATGGCTTCCCGGATTCTGACCATGCGCGAGAAAGCTCGGCGGGAACGCCCGCATCGCGTACTGCGCATGGCCATGCCGATGCGGTGGGCGGGGCGACGACGGGCAACTGGGCGTCGATCATACCTGCTTCACCCATCGCGGCGCGCGTTCGGGCAGTCTTGCCTGCCGTTCCACCCCCGTCCATCGTCCAGGGAGTAGCCAATGAGGAAATCGACCGTCCATGCCTTGCTCGTCGCCGCCATCGGGCTCGGCGCCTCCGCCACCGCGCTCGCCGATTCCGATGCGCAGCGCTATTGCAGCGATTCGCTGGTGCGCGGCACCTACGCGCTGCAGATGCAGGGTACCCGTCCCGCCTTTCCCGGCGGGCCCACGGAAACGGTGATCGGGGTGGTCGTCCGCCTGTACGACGGCAACGGCCACGTCACGCAGGTCGACAACATCAAGGGATCGGTCTCCGGATGGTTCCCCGATCGCTTCGGGGCCGGCACGTACCACGTCAACGACGACTGCACCGTGGTCATCGACTTCGAGCCGGTGCCGGGGCTGTTCGTGCAGGAGCGTGCCGTGATCGTCGACAACGGCCGCGAGCTGCGCTCGATCGTGACCACGCCGGCGGATTTCATGATCACCGCGATACACCAGCGGATCTAGTGCAGTCGAGCGCGAGGGCGACCGCGTCGCGAGACGCGGCCGCCGGGCGCGACCGCCGCCACACAGGATGCCGCGCTGCGCAGCGGCATCCCTCGACCGGTAACGTGCGCGGCTTCGTGGCGTCCTTCGGCACCCTGTAGCCGGGCGCCGGCACGGGGTCGGATTTCGCAGGTCCGCAGTTCGCATCGCGCTGCCTGACCGCGACGACCGTAGCGCTGCCCGCCGGCATCGGCCTCGAGTTCTACCTCGTTGCGACGCTGGTCGAATCGCGATTTCACCTCAACGTCGTGCCACCGCCGCGCGGGTCGCGACGTTTCTCGCGCTCGGGTTTGACGCCATTTAGCGTGCGCGCGCCGGGCGCGGCGGCGAGGCGTACGATGGCGCGAGCCCACGACCCAGCCCCTTCGCACGCCGTGCCTCCGGAGCGCATTCGCATCCTTTTCGTCTGCCTCGGCAACATCTGCCGTTCGCCGACGGCGGAGGTCGTGTTTCGCGACATGGCCGCGCGCGCCGGGCTCGCCGGTCGCGTCACGGTCGATTCCGCGGGCACGGGGGAGTGGCACGTCGGCAATCCGCCCGATTACCGCGCGATCGAGCATGCCGCGCGCCGCGGTTACGCGTTGCAGCATCTGCGCGCGCGGCAAGTCGCCGCGGAGGATTTTCACCGCTTCCACTACATCCTCGCGATGGACGGCGGCAATCTGGCCGCGCTGACGGCGTTGCGTCCGTCGGCGTTCCCGGGCCATCTCGGCCTCTTCCTCGACCTTGCACCCCATCTCGGCACGCGCGAGGTGCCCGATCCCTACGACGAAGGCCCGGCTGCGTTCGAGCGCATGCTCGATCTCGTCGAGGAGGGCAGCCGCGCCTTCGTGCGCGTGCTGGTCGACGGGGTCGCTGCCGAGCGCAAGGGGTAGCGACGGCGCGGCATAATAGCGGGACAAGAACGCCATCGGCGCCGAAGGAAGCCACGAGCCTCCTCGAGCGCGCTCGCGAGGAGACAGCATGAACCGCATCACGGTCGAGCAGGAGCGCCGCACGGAACGCCTGGTGGAGCTGGTCGCGCTGGTGGAAAGCAAGGTGGCGCCCGAGCAGCGTTCTGCGCTCGCCACGTTCGTTCGCGAATACTACGGACAGGTCGATCCCGACGACCTCGCCGACCGGCAACTGGCCGATCTTTACGGCGCCGCGCTCTCGCACTGGAATTTCGCCCGCAAGCGCGAGCCCGGCCACGTGCGGGTGCGCGCGTTCAATCCGACCATCGAGGAGCACGGCTGGCAGTCGACGCACACGATCGTCGAGATCGTCAACGACGACATGCCGTTCCTCGTCGACTCGGTGACGATGGAGGTCAACCGCCACGGCCTCACGCTGCATCTCATCATCCATCCGATCCTGAACGCGATGCGCGATGCGCAGGGCGTGCTCGGCGCCGTCGCGCCGGAGCCGTCCGCGGGCACGCGACGCGAATCGTTCATCCACGTCGAGGTCGACCGCATCGCCGGCCACGGCGTCCTCGACGAGCTCGCGCGCGACGTCGCGCGGGTGCTGGGCGACGTGCGGCTCGCCGTGCACGACTGGAAGGCGATGCAGGACACCGTGCTCGTCCATCGTCGACGACCTGGAACGGCAACCGCCGCCGCATTCCGCCCGCCGAGCTCGAGGAGGGCCGCGCGTTCCTCCGCTGGCTCGCCGGCAACCACTTCACGTTGCTGGGCTATCGCCGCCACGACCTCGTGACCGTCGACGGGCAGGACGCGCTGCGCATCGTGCCCGGATCGAGCCTCGGCATCCTGCGCGAGAAGGAGGTCGAAGCGACGTCGCGCAGAGCTTCGCCGCGCTGCCGCCGGAGATTCGCGCGTACGCGAGGCGGCCCGAACTGCTCGTCATCACGAAGTCGACGTCGCGCTCCACCGTGCACCGGCCGGGCTATCTCGACTACGTCGCCGTCAAGCGCTTCGACGCGCGGGCAACGTCGTCGGCGAGGATCGTTTCCTCGGCCTCTTCACGTCGACCGCGTACAGCGCGAACCCCGCGGACATTCCGCTTCTGCGCCGCAAGGTCGCCAACGTGGTGGCGCGTGCGGGCCTCGCGGCCGGCAGCCACGCCGGCAAGGCGCTGCTCAACATCCTCGCGACGTATCCGCGCGACGAGCTGTTCCAGACCGGCCGAGGACGACCTCCTGCGCACGGCGATGGGCATCCTGCACCTGTACGATCGGCAGCGCTTGCGCCTGTTCGTCCGTCGCGATCCCTTCGAGCGCTTCGTCTCCTGCATGATCTACGCGCCGCGCGAGATCTACTCGACGGAGATGCGCCAGAAGTGGCAGGCGATCCTCCTCGCGGCGTTCAACGGCACCAGCTCCGAGTTCAACGTGAACCTGTCCGAGTCGGTGCTCGCGCGCATCCACATCACGGTGCGCACCACGCCCGGGCGCGATTCCCGATTACGACGTGCACGAGCTCGAGCGCGCCTCGTCGCTCGCGGCGCGCCGCTGGACCGACGACCTCAAGGGCGCGCTGGTCGAGACGCTCGGCGAAGCGCGCGGCCTCGAGCGCTATCGCCAGTTCGCCGACGCGTTTCCCGCCGGCTATCGCGAGGAGTTCTCCGCGCGCGCCGCGGTGCCGCACATCGCGATGATGGCGTCGCTCACCGACGCCGAGCCGCTCGCGATGAGCCTGTACCGGCCGCTCGAGGCAGCGCCCGGCATGCTGCGCTTCCAGCTCGTGCATCGCGGCGCGCGCGGTCACGCTGTCCGACAGCCTGCCGATGCTCGAGCACATGGGGCTCAAGGTGCTCGACGAGCATCCGCACCGCATCACGCCGGACGGCATGCCGCCGATGGCCATGCACGACTTCGGCTGCAGTCGGCGCTGCCCGATGCCGACATGGAGGTCGACACGCTGCACGAGGTGTTCGAGGACGCGTTCGGCCGCATCTTCCGCGGCGAGGTCGAGAGCGACGACTTCAACAGGCTGGTCGATCGCCGCGCGCATTCCCGCCACCGAGATCGTGGTGCTGCGCGCCTACGCGAAGTACATGCGACAGATCGGCTTCCCGCTGTCGCAGGCGTTCATCGAGGCCACGCTCGCCGCGCACGCCGCGCATCGCGCGCTCGCTGATCGAGCTGTTCCGCGCGCGCTTCGACCCGCGACGGCGGGCTCGATGCCGGTGCGCGCGCCGCGGAGCACGAGCGCGCGATCGAGGCGGCGCTCGAGAACGTCGAGAACCTGTCCGAGGACCGCGTGCTGCGCCAGTACCTGGCGCTCGTGCGCGCGACGACGCGCACCAATTTCTGGCGCCGCGATGCGGCGGGCAGGCGGCGCAGCTTCCTGTCGTTCAAGTTCGACCCGTCGAAGGTGCCCGGACTGCCCGAGCCGAAGCCGATGTTCGAGATCTTCGTGTACTCGATGCGCTTCGAGGGCGTGCACCTGCGCGGCGGGCGCGTCGCGCGCGGCGGTCTGCGCTGGTCGGACCGCCCGGAGGATTTCCGAACGGAGGTGCTGGGGCTCGTGAAGGCGCAGATGGTGAAGAACACCGTCATCGTGCCGGTCGGCAGCAAGGGCGGCTTCGTGCTGAAGCGCGCGCCCGCGCCGGCCGATCGCGAGGCGTACCTGAAGGAAGGCGTCGCCTGCTACCAGGATTACCTGCGCGGCCTGCTCGACATCACCGACAACCTCGTCGGCGGCACGGTCGTGCCCGCCGCCGCAGGTCAAGCGGCACGACACCGACGATCCGTATCTCGTCGTCGCCGCCGACAAGGGCACCGCGACGTTCTCCGACTACGCGAACGGCATCCGCGCCGAGTACGGATTCTGGCTCGGCGATGCGTTCGCGTCCGGCGGCTCGGCGGGCTACGACCACAAGGAGATGGGCATCACCGCGCGCGGCGCCTGGGAGTCGGTCAAGCGCCATTTCCGCGAGATGGGCATCGACACGCAGACCACCGACTTCACGGTCGCCGGCATCGGCGACATGTCGGGCGACGTGTTCGGCAACGGCATGCTGCTGTCGCGGCACATCAGGCTCGTGGCGGCGTTCGATCACCGCCACGTCTTCCTCGATCCCGATCCCGACATCGCGACGAGCTTCGCCGAGCGCGAGCGCCTGTTCAAGCTGCCGCGCTCGTCGTGGGCCGACTACGACGCGAAGCTGCTTTCGCCCGGCGGCGGCGTCCACCCGCGCAGCGCCAAGTCGATCGCGATCACGCCCGAGGTGAAGGCGCGCCTCGACATCACGGCGGACGCGCTCACGCCCACCGAGCTCGTCAACGCGATTCTCAAGGCGCCGGTCGATCTCATCTACAACGGCGGCATCGGCACCTACGTCAAGGCCACCGGCGAGACGCACGCGCAGGTCGGCGACCGCGCCAACGACGCGCTGCGCGTGAACGGCCGCGAGCTGCGCTGCAAGGTCTTCGCCGAGGGCGGCAACCTCGGCTGCACGCAGCTCGGCCGCATCGAGTTCGCCGCGGCGGGCGGGCGGATCTACACGGACGCGATCGACAATTCCGCCGGCGTGGACACTTCCGACCACGAGGTCAACATCAAGATCCTGCTCGGGCTGCCCATCGCGGACGGCGAGCTGACGGAAAAGCAGCGCAATGCGCTGCTCGCGGAGATGACCGACGACGTCGCGGCGCTGGTCCTGCGCGACAACTACTTCCAGACGCAGGTGCTGTCGGTCACGCGCCGCATCGCACCGCAGCTCATCGACGCGCAGGCAGCGGTTCATGCAGTCGCTCGAGAAGGCCGGCAAGCTCAATCGCGCGATCGAGTTCCTGCCCTCCGACGACGAGATCGCCGAGCGGCGCAGCGCGGGCCGCGGACTCGAGAGCCCGGAAGCCGCGGTGCTGCTCGCGTACAGCAAGATCTGGCTGGACGAGGAATTGAAGTCCTCGCCGTTGCCGGACGACCCGTGGATCGCGACGGCGCTGCAACGCTATTTTCCCGCGTCGCTGCCCGCGACAGTACGCGGGCTACATGGCGCGCCATCCGCTGAAGCGCGAGATCATCGCCACGCACGTGCTGAACAGCATGGTCAACCGCGTCGGCAGCACGTTCGTGCATCGGTTGTGCGAGACCACCGGTGCGCGCGCGCACGAGGTGGTCCGCGCCTACCTGCTGTCGCGCGAGATCTTCAGCCTGGTGCCGCTGTGGCAGGCGGTCGAGGCGCTCGACAACAGGGTCGCCGACGAAGTGCAGTCGGCGATGCTGATCGACACCAGCGGGCAGCTCGAGCGCGGCACGCTGTGGTTCCTGCGCTCGCGGCGGCTCAACGACGACATGGCCGCGACGATCGCGTACTTCCAGCCGGGCGTGGAAGCGCTGTCGGCGCGCCTGCCGAAGCTCCTCGACGCCGCCGAGCGCGCGCGCATCGACGCCAAGGTCGCCGAGCTGGCGGCAGTCGGCGTGCCGCGCGAGCTGGCCGAGCGCGTCGATCACGTTCGACACGCTGTACGCGGCGCTCGACATCGCCGAGGTCGCGGCCGACGCGAAGAAGCCGGTCGAGCCGGTCGCCGCCGTCTACTTCGACATCGCCAACCGCCTGGGGCTCGCCTGGCTGCGCGACAAGGTGAACGCGCTGCCCGGCGGCGCGCACTGGCGCAACCTCGCGAAGGGGGCGATGCAGGACGACCTGTCGAGCCTTACACGGTCCATCACCGCGCAGGTGGTGGCAGGCGGTGGCGACGTGAAGCACACCGCGACATTGATCGGCGCGTGGAAGGATCGCAACCGGCGGGCGACTCGAGCGCGCCGCGCAACTCCTCAGCGAATTGCGCGCCGCGCCGGCGACCGATGCGGCGATGCTGTCGGTTGCGCTGCGCGAGCTGCGCGCGCTGACCTAGCGCAGCTTCCGACCAACGCGGGTTGCCGCCCGGCGGCAGTTTGCGCCGATTGCGGCGCACGGCCGTGCGCGCCGAGCGTGCTGAGCGCACCGAACACCTGGGAACGAGACGTGCGTCGCGGAGGTTGTGGGCGACAGCGTTCGCTCCGCTTGCAGCGATGGCGCGACAGTACCGGTGCAATCCCGCGACGATCCGTCGCGCCACCACTCCTGCGATGACTCACGCGCAACATCCCGCGCAGCGCCGAAGCGGTTGCCGTACGTAGGCATACTTATTGCGATGCTGTGTGCGGTAACCTTGAGGCTGCGATTGCCTGGGGCTCCGTCGATGTCGCCGACGCCGCGTTCCCGCGCTGCGTCCTGACGGATTCGCCGCCGACAATCCGCTCACCAAGGAACGTGGTTCTCGAGGGCACCCACGCGGGCGCCTCGATCATTACAACGAGAGGCGACCCGTCGTCATGCTGTCATCGTTCGTCGAGCGAGCGAGCGTCCTGCGCGCGCGTGTGGAATCGATTCAAGCCCAAGCTGCGGTGCGGGTCCGCGTTGCGCGTTGCCTGCCCTGCCGCCGCCTTGCCACGGCAGCGCGCGTCGTCGCCTTGGCCCTGGCTGCCGCTGCGGGAGTCCTTGCCGCACCCGCGGCGTACGCAACGGTCACGGTCAACAAGCAGTTCACGCCCGCGACGGTCGACCCGGGCGACATCAGCCGGTTCCGCATCTCGTTCTTCAACAGCTCCCTCGTGCCGCTCACCGCCGCGGCCGTCACGGACAACATCCCCGCGCAGATCGCGATTGCGAACCCGCCGAACCTGACCGACACCTGCGGCTTCGGCACGATCGTCGCAACCGCCGGCACCCAGCGCATCAGCACGTCCGGCGGCACCATTCCGGCCGGCACCGGCCTCGCCGACGGCAGCTGCTACATCGAGCTCGACGTGGTCTCGACCACCGCGGGCAACTGGCCGAACACGATTCCCGCGAATGGTCCCGCCAACGGCTTCACGCCGGGCGGCGTCACCGCGGGCTTCCAGGCCACGGAAGGCGCGGCCACGGTGACCAACACCACGCCGGCCACCGCGACGCTGTCCATCCGCGCGCTGTCGAACCCGACGGGCAGCAAGACGTTCACGCCATCGCCCGGCCTCGTCGGCGAGCCGATGACGCTCGCGATCACGCTGACCAATTCCAACGCATCGTCGACCATTCCGATCACCTCGTTCACCGACCCGCTGCCGGCGGGGATGGTGGTGGCGCCGACGCCGGCCGAATCGGTGACGTGCACCGGCGCCGGCGCGTCGAACGGCACGGTGACCGCCGCGGCGGGCGCATCCAGCGTGGTGCTCAACGGCGGCATCATCGGCGGCGGAGGCACCTGCGTCATCAGCGTGAAGGTGGTGGTCGGCAGCGTCACCGGCACCTCGCAGGCGCTTCACCAATGCCGTGCCGGCCAACGCCATCGGCAACACCCGCGGCCTCGGCAGCGTTGCGTTCAGCCGGGCGGTAACGGTCAACTCGCCGATCACGCTCGCCAAGTCGTTCGTCACCACGGCCGGCGGCTCGACCGCGATCCCCAATCCCATTCCCGCGGGCCAGGAATTCTGGCTGCGCGTCGACATCACCAACGCGTCGACCATCACGCCGCTCGCGATCACCAGCTTCACCGACACGTTCCCGGCAGGAATGGTGGTCGGATCGTCGACGCCGACGATCGACTGCACGACCAGCGGCGGCGGCACCAACGGCGTGCTCACGGCGACGCCCGGCAGCGGCTCGTTCACGGTGACGGGCGGCAGCGTCGGCATCACCGGCGGCACGCGCCGCTGCCGCATCAACGTGCCGGTGGTGGTCAGCGCCGCGGGCAGCTACACCAATTCGATCCCGGCGAACGCGGTCGGCAACAGCGACGGCGTGGGCAGTCCGGCGGCATCGGCCACCGCCAACGTCAACGCCCAGCTCACCGTCGCCAAGAGCGCGAGCCCCGCGAGCGTCGCACCGGGCCAGCCCACGACGTTCACCATCACGATCAGACAACTACTCGGGCGGATCGGTGACCGGCGTCACGCTCACCGACACGCTGCCGCTCGTGAGCGGCAACCAGATGGTGATCTCGTCGCCGAGCAATTTCACGAGTTCCGCGGGATGCGTGGGCGGCACGTTCGGCAACAGCCCGGGCGCTTCCGCGCTCACGTGGACCGGCGGCACCATCGTCGGCGGCGTCGGCCTGAATCCGGGCGTGTGCACGATTACGTTCCGCGCCAACGCGCCGCTCGGCCAGCGCCGTGGGTGCGGTCTTCACCAACTCCATTCCGATCGGCGGTGTTACCGGCACCGGCGGCTCCGGCGGCGTCGGCAACGGCAGCGCCGCCGCGGTGAGCGTCACGATGATCGCGGCGGCCTCGGTGACCAAGGCGTTCGCGCCGGCCAGCGTGGTGCAGGGCGGCACGTCGACGCTCACCGTCACGCTGTCGAACCAGTCGGGCGCGTCGCTCACCAACGCGGCGATCACCGACCCGCTGCCCGCCGGCGTGATCGTCGCGGCGACGCCCGCGACCTCCACGACGTGCACGGGCGGCACGGTGACGGCCATCCCCGGCGGCTCCAGCGTCGCGCTGTCGGGCGCCACGATCCCGACGGCCGGCTGCAACTTCAAGGTGAACGTCGTCGGCAACACGGTGGGCACGCGCATCAACACGATTCCCGCGGGCGCGCTGACCAACGACCAGTCCGCGACCAATCCCAACGCGGCTTCGGCGAACCTCACCGTCACATCGGGCCTGACTGCCACCAAGAGCTTCACGCCTTCGACGGTCGCCAACGGCGGCGTATCGCAGGTGCGCCTGCGCATCACCAATCCGTCCGGGACGCCGTTCACCAACCTGTCGCTCACCGACGGCCCGATGGTCAACATGGTCGTCGCGACGCCCGCGCGCGGCGTCGACCACCTGCGCGGGCTCGCCCGTGATCACGGCCACACCGGGTGCGTCCACCGTGACGATGACCGGCGCGACGCTGGCCGCGGGCTCCAATTGCGACGTGCTCTTCAACATCAAGACCAGCGGCAATCCCGACGAACTGGCCGAACACGCTTCCGATCGGCGCGATCACCACCGCCGAGGGCGCGTCGAACACGGCGACGGTCAGCGCGACGCTGAGCAAGCTGACCGGCCTCGCCATCGGCATCAACAAGAGCTTCAATCCCGTGAGCGTGTCGGCGGGGCAGCCGTCGACGCTGCAGATCGACCTCACGAATCCGATCGCGTCGCCGACCGCGGTCCACAACGTGTCGTTCACCGATACGTTCCCGGCGGGCATGGAGGTCTATCCCGACGCCGAACGTCTCGACCACCTGCGCCAATGCCACCGTGACCGCGGTGCCCGGCTCTTCCACGATCTCGGTTGCCGGCGCGACGATTCCCGTCGGCGGCACGTGCTCGGTGTTCCTGCAGGTGACGTCGGTCAAGTTCCTCAACCTGACCAACACCATCCCGGTCGGCGCGATCACGTCCACCGAGGGCCTCACCAACTCGCTGGCGACGTCGGCCACGCTGTCGACGCTGCAGGGCCTCGGCGTCGCGAAGTCGTTCGCGCCGACGAGCGTCTCGGTCGGCCAGCCGGCGCAGATGGCGATCCGTCTCATCAGCACGCTCGACCCGGGCGCGCCGGTGCCGGTGACGCTCACCAACGTGAGCTTCAGCGACACGCTGCCCGGCGGCATGAGCGTCGCGCCGACGCCGAACGGTTCGACCACCTGCGCCAATGGAGCGGTCACGGCCGCGGCGGGCTCCGGCGTGGTGACGGTGACCGGCGTGAGTCTGCCGCCCGGCACCAGCTGCTACATCTACACCGACGTGGTGGCGGCGAGCCTGGGTGCTTTCACCAACACGATTCCCGCGGGCGACGTCACCTCGGCCGAGGGCTACAGCAATCCGTCGCCCGCGCAGGCGACGCTCAACGTGCTGCACGCCGCCGACGGTGACCAAGTCGTTCACGCCGGTTTCCGTGGCGCCGGGCGTGGTGTCGACCGGCGCGCATCCTGATCCACAACAACAGCGCGACCGTCACGCTGCACAACGTGTCGTACGTCGACACGCTCCCCGGTGGACTCGCCGTCGCGCCCACGCCCAACGCCACCGTCACGTGCGGCGGCGGCTCGGTGTCCGCGCCGGCCTCGGGCACCACCATCGCGCTGACCAACGGCGTGATCGCGCCCAACGGCGACTGCACGGTGCAGGTCGACGTGCGTTCCAACAGCCCGGGCGGCTACACCAACACGATTCCCACGGGCGACGATCACCACCGCCGAGGGCATCAGCAATCCCACCGACGCGTCCGGGACGCTCAACGTGCTGGGGCCGCCGAACGTCGTCAAGTCGTTCACGCCGGCCAGCATCAACGCGGGCGAGGTCTCGCGCCTGTCGATTCAGCTCGGCAATCCGAATCCGAGTGCCGGCGACGCTCGACGTCGGCGCTCATCGATACGCTGCCCTCGAACGTGGTGGTCGCAACGCCACCGAACCTGGGCGGCACGTGCACCACGGCCATCGTTTCCGTCGGCCGGCAGGCGGCACGACGGTGACCTACGTGAGCGGCGCGGACCATTCCGTCCGGCGGCTGCACCATCGACGTCGACGTGACGAGCGCGGTCGCCGGCAGCTACACGAACACGATCGCCGCGAACGCGCTGCAGACGACGATCGGCAACAATGCGAGCGCGGCGTCCGCCGGCCTCGTGGTCGTCGCCAGCGCCGACCTCGCGATCGTGAAGTCGAACGGCGTGTCGGGCGTCACCGCCGGCGCTCCCACCACGTACACCATCACGGTCACCAACAGCGGCCCGTCGGGCGCGACCGGCGCGATCCTCGCCGATCCGGCCGTGGGCGGCCTCGCGAAGACGGCCGTCGCATGCTCCGCGACCCCGGGACAGTGCGCGGTGCCGCCGAGCGTCGCGCAACTCGAGAGCGGCACGTTCGCGCTGCCCGCGCTCGCCAGCGGCGCGACGTACCAGATCACCGTGACGGCCGACGTCACCGCAGCGAGCGGCACCGTCGACAACACCGCGACGATCGCACCGCCGACCGGCACCACGGATCCCAACCCCGGCAACAATTCGTCCACCGACACCGATCCCGTCACGCCGTCGGCCGATCTCGCGATCGTCAAGTCGAACGGCACCACGAGCGTGAACGCGGGGGCGGCCACCACCTACACGATCACGGTCAGCAACGCCGGCCCGTCGAGCGTGACCGGCGCGATCCTCGCCGATCCGACGGTGAGCG
Source organism: uncultured beta proteobacterium (assembly GCA_963725735.1). GTDB lineage: Bacteria > Pseudomonadota > Gammaproteobacteria > Burkholderiales > Casimicrobiaceae > VBCG01. The sequence goes on from CAVRZM010000017.1 coordinate 64,842, forward strand.
GGCTCACCAAGACGCTGGTCGCGTGCTCCGGCACGCCCGGCCAATGCGTCGCGCCGCCGTCCGTCGCGCAGCTCGAGAGCGGCACCTTCGCGCTGCCCACGCTCGCCGCGGGCGCGACGTACGAGATCAGCGTCACCGCGACGGTCGATGCAGTGACCGGCAGCGTGGCGAACACCGCGACCATCGCGGCGCCGCCGGGCACGACCGATCCCGATCCGGCGAACAATTCGTCGACGGACACGGACACGGTCACGCCGGTCGCCGATCTCGCGATCGTCAAGAGCAACGGCAGTGTCGGGCGTCGATGCCGGCGCGAGCACGACGTACACGATCACCGTGACCAACAACGGTCCGTCGAGCGTGACGGGCGCGATTCTCGCCGATCCGGCAGGCGAGCGGTCTGACCAAGTCGCCGGTCGCGTGCTCGGCCGCGCCGGGCCAGTGCGCGGCGCCGCCGTCCAGTGTCGCGCAGCTCGAAGGCGGCGCCTTCGCGCTGCCGGCGCTCGCCGCGGGCGCGACGTACGAGATCACGGTGACGGCGACGGTGGACCGCGACCAGCGGCAGCGTCGCGAACATGGCGACGATCGCGACGCCGCCCGGCACCACCGATCCCGATCCCGCCAACAACACGGCGACGGACAGCGATCCGGTGACGCCGGTGGCCGACCTCGCGATCGTCAAGAGCAACGGCAGCAGTACCGTGACGTCGGGCAGCGCAACGACGTACACGATCACGGTCACGAACAACGGACCGTCGAGCGTGACGGGCGCGATCCTCGTCGACGCCGCGACGAGCGGACTCGCGAAGACGCTGGTGACGTGCTCGGCCGCGCCCGGCCAGTGCGCGACGCCGCCCAGCGTCGCGCAACTCGAGGGCGGGGCGTTCGCGCTGCCGGCGCTCGCGTCGGGCGCGACCTACCAGATCGCGGTCACCGCGAACGTGACCGCGAGCGCGGGAACCGTGGCGAACACCGCGACGGTCGCCACGCCTCCCGGCACCGTCGATCCCAACCCCGGCAACAATTCCGCCACCGATACCGACAGCGTTACTGCCGTCGCCTCGCTGGCCGTCACCAAGACGGACAACAGCGCGACGTACACGCCGGGCGGCACGGGGACCTACGTCGTCGTCGTCACCAACGGCGGACCGTCCGCCGCGTCGGCGGTGAGCGTGACCGACGTCCTGCCCTCGGGCGTCGCGCTGGCCGGCACCGTGACCTGCGCCAGCGCGGGCACGGCCACCTGCGGCAGCGTCAGCGGCATCGCCGGCCAGACGAGCGTTCGGCGCCACGGGTGCCACGATCGCCGCGGGCGCCGGCAATTCGCTGACGTTCACGGTGCCGGTGGCGTACGCGTCGTCGCTGGCCGCCGATCCGCTTGATCAACACGGTGAACGTGCAGCGATCCGGCGAGCCCGAGTGCGTCGGCCAGCGACAGCAGCACCCGCGCGTCCGTCGTCGCGCTCGCGGTCGTGAAAGACCGACGGCAGCGCGACGTACACGCCCGGCGGCACTGCGACCTACGTCGTCACGGTCACCAACACCGGACCGAGCGACGCCACCGGCGTCATGGTCGCCGACGCGTTGCCGGCCGGCGTCGACGCTCACGGCGGGCGTCACGTGCACGGCGAACGGCGTTGCGACCTGCGGCACCGTGACCGGCAGCAATGGCCAGATCGCGTTCGGCACGACGGGCGCCACGCTCGGCGCCGGCGCCGGCGATTCGCTGGTCTTCACCGTGCCGGTGACGTTCGCGCCGGGCATGACGACGTCACCGCTGGTGAACACCGCCACCGCCACCGACGTCCCGACCGGCGCCACCGCGAACGGCAGCGACACCGACACGATCGCCGCGCAGGTCTCGCTGGCGGTCGTGAAGACCGACGGCAGCACCACGTACACGCCGGGCGGCACGGGCACGTACACCGTCACCGTGAGCAACGGCGGCCTGTCGACGGCCAACAGCGTGACGGTCGAGCGATCCGCTGCCGGCGGGCGTCACGCTCGCGGGTACGGTGACGTGTGCCGCCGGCGGATTGTCGGCGTGCGGCACGGTCACGGGCACCGCCGGGGGAGCGGCGTTCGGCACCACGGGCGCCGTGATCGTGCCCGGCAACGGCAACGCGATCGTGTTCACCGTTCCGGTCGTCTTCGCCGGGGGCCTCGCCACGAATCCGCTGGTCAACACCGCGACTGCCACCGACGGCCCGACCGGCGCCACCGGCTCCGGACAGGACAGCGATGCGCGCGCCGCACGGGTCACGCTCGTGGTTGCGAAGACCGACGACGCGGCGACGTACGTGCCGGGCGGCACCGGAACCTACGTCATCACGGTCACCAACACCGGCACCTCCGACGCACTCGACGTCACGGTCAACGATCCGCTTCCGGCCGGCGTCACCCTCACCGCACCCGCCACGTGCGCGCCGACCGGCATCGCGACCTGCGGCACCGTCGCGGGCGGGGCGGGACAGGCGACGTTCGGCGTGACGGGCGCCGGCATCGGCGCCGGCGCGGGCAACGCGCTCGTCCTGACGGCGCCGGTCGCGTTCGCGCCGACGCTGGTCGACGATCCGCTGGTGAACACCGCCACTGCGACCGATCTCGCGTCGGGTGCCACCGGCAGCGGCGCGGACAGCGACACGCGCAGCCCGGTCGTCGGCATCGCGGTGACCAAGAGCGACGGCAGCGCGACGTACACGCCTGGCGGCACTGCGACCTACACCATCGTCGTCAGCAACAGCGGGCCGACGTCGGCGCTTTCGCTGACCGTGACCGATCCGCTCCCCGCGGGCGTCACGCTCAAGGGCAACGTCGCATGCGTCGCGGCCGGCAATGCGAACTGCGGCACGGTGACCGGCGCCAGCGGCCAGGCGAGCTTCGGGGCCACCGGCGCCGCGATCGCCGCGGGTGCCGGCAACACGCTGACGTTCACGGTGCCGGTCGCATTCGCCGCCGCCATGAGCCTCGATCCGATGATCAATGCGGTCACGGTCACCGAGCGGGGCACGCCGCCGGTCGTCGCCGCCGACAGCGACGCACTGTCCGCCAACGTCTCGCTGATGGTGATCAAGTCGGACGGCAGCGCGACGTACACCCCGGGCGGCACCGCGACCTACACGGTCGTCGTCACCAACACGGGCATCACCGATGCGCTCGACGTCACGGTCGACGATCCACTCCCCGCGGGCGTGACCCTGACCGGCCCCGTGACGTGCACGGCGCTCATCGGCGGCGATTGCGGCGCGGTCACGGGTGCGACGGGCGGCACGCGCTTCGGCACCACGGGCGCGCACATCGTGGCGCGCGCGACCATCACGTTCACTGCGCCGGTGGCCTTCGCCGCCAGTCTCACGACGGATCCGCTGGTCAATTCGGTGACCGTCAAGGATGTCGGCTCGGGCGCCTCGGGCACCGCGTCGGACAGCGACCGGCGCGCGTCCTCGGGCAGCGGGCCGACGCTCGCGAAGTCGATCGCGCCTGCCTCGATTGCATCGGGTGGCTCGACGACGCTGACGCTCACGCTGGGCAACGCGAATCCGGCCGCGGCGACGCTGACCACGGCGTTCGTCGACACCATGCCGGCCGGCGTCACCACCACGTCGGGCAACACGGGCACGTGCGCCAACGTGACGGTCACCTCGACCCAGGTGACGATGCCGGCGGGCGCGACGCTGCCGGCCGGCGGCTGCACGATCGTCGTGACGCTCACGTCGTCGTCGCCGGGCACGGTGGTCAACACGACGGGCCCGCTCGTCACCGGCGACGGCAGCGCACCGCCGGCGTCGGCGCCGCTCACCATCACCGGTGGCGGCGGCGGACCCACGGCGGATCTCGCGATCACCAAGACCAACAACGCGAGCTCGGTGACCCCGGGCGGCACGGTGACCTACGCGATCGTCGCGACGAACAACGGGCCGAGTGCCGTGACCGGCGCGATGGTCGCCGACACGCTGCCGGCGACGCTGACCGGCGTGACGTGGACCTGCGTCGCATCCGCGGGCAGCAGCTGCCCGGCGAGCGGCACCGGCAACCTCGGCGTGCCGGTGAACCTGGCCGCCGGCGGGACTGCGACCTTCACGGTGAAGGGAACGCTGTCGAGCAGCGCGACGGGCACGCTCACCAACACCGCCACGATCGCGCCGCCCGCGGGCGTCACGGACCCCAACATCAACAACAACTCGGCGACCGACGCCGATCCGATCGTGGCGCCCCCGGGCGCGGTGACGCTGGCGATCGCGAAGGCCCACGTCGGCGCGTTCACGCCGGGACAGGTCGGCGCGCAGTACCGGATCACGATCCGCAACGTCGGGGCGAGCCCGAGCGTGGGCTTGGTCACCGTGACGGAATCGCTGCCGCCCGGCCTGACCGCGACGTCGATGAACGGCAGCGGATGGACGTGCGTGCAGCCGGCGGGCCCGTGCACGCGCAGCGATCCGCTGGCGCCGGGCGCATCCTATCCGGACATCGTGCTCACGGTGAACGTAGGCGCGAATCCCGCGTCTCCGCTCGTGAACACCGTGAGCTTCACGGGAGGCGGTGACGCCACGGGCGGCAACAAGACTGCGCAGGATGCGGTGTACTTCCCGGTCGATCCCTTGCCGCCGGGCGAGCCGATTCCGGTCGATGCGCCGCTTGCATTGGTGCTCCTCGCGCTGCTGCTCGCGGTGGGTGGGGCCCGGGCCCAGCGGCGGCGCGCACGTTGAGTCGGCGCAGACGCGGAACAAAAAAAGAGCCGGGGCGCGCCCCGGCTCTTTTCATTGAAGCTTGTGCTGCGAGGGCGAACCCTATACGCCCTGGATGTTGCTCGCCTGCTTGCCCTTCGGGCCCTGCGTGACTTCGAAGGAGACCTTCTGGCCTTCCTTCAGCGTCTTGAACCCGGGCATGTTGATCGCGGAGAAGTGCGCGAAGAGATCCTCGCCACCGCCGTCCGGCGTAATGAAGCCAAAGCCCTTCGCGTCATTGAACCACTTCACGGTACCTGTTGCCATTTTCTGCAATTCCTCAAGATAAATAATCGGCGGGCGGATGCCCGCCCCATGTTTCATTCTCAAGGACAGAAAAGTACGGGACCGCAGCTGTTTCGGCAGCCGGGCTTGAACGTGCTCTAGTACTTGAAACAAAACACCTTTGGGAGGATACACGGATGCCCGGGATATGCAAATACCCCGGCCGCCATCCCCCGTTGATAGGACCGCTCAGCCGAACCCGAGTTCCCGGCGGACAATTTTGGCGCCTTCTGCCAAGGCGGTGAGCTTGCCGCGGGCCACGTCCCGGGGCAGCGGGACCATGCCGCAGTTGGTGCAGGGGTACAGCCGCTCGGCCGGGACGAACTTGAGCGCCGCCCGGATCATGGCCGCGACCTCCTCGGGCGTTTCGATCTCCTCCGAGGCCACGTCGATGGCGCCCGCCATCACGTCCTTGCCCTCGAGGAGCCCGATGAGGTCGATCGGCACCCGCGAATTCGCGCATTCCAGCGACACCTGGTCGATCTTCGAGCGGTCGAGCAGCGGGAAGGTCTGCTCGTATTGCCGCCACTCGGACCCCAGCGTCTTCTTCCAGTCGATGTTCGCCTTGATCCCGTAGCCGTAGCAGATGTGGACGGCGGTCTTGCACGCGAGCCCCTGCGCCGCGCGCTCGAGGGTGGCGATGCCCCAGTCGCGGACCTCGTCGAAATAGACGTTGAACGCCGGTTCGTCGAACTGGACGACGTCGACGCCGGTGGCTGCGATGGCGCGCGCCTCCTCGTTCAGGATTTCCGCGAACGCCCACGCGAGCTTCTCGCGGCTCTTGTAGTGCGCGTCGAACAGCGTGTCGACCATCGTCATCGGGCCGGGCAGCGTGTACTTGACCTTGTGCCTCGTCTGGCTGCGCACGAAGCGGGCGTCGTCGACGTAGATCGGATGCCGGCGCGCGACGGGGCCGACCACCATGGGCACGTCGGCGTCGTAACGGTTGCGGATGCGCACGGTCTTCCGGTTCGCGAAGTCGACGCCCTCGAGTCCTTCGATGAACGTCGTGACGAAGTGGCGGCGCGTCTGCTCGCCGTCGGTCACGATGTCGATGCCCGCGTGCTCCTGGTCGAAGAGCGCGAGGCGCACCGCGTCCTGCTTGCCCTGGGCGAGCGCGTCGCCCTCGAGCTTCCATGGCGCCCACAGCTGGTGCAGGCTCGGCGAGCCAGGCAGGCTTGGGCAGGCTGCCGGCGATGGTGGTTTGCAGGATGGTGGCCACGGCACGCTTTCGGATAGGACGGCGGAGCCGGGATTATAGGAGGTGCCGCGCGACCGGTCAGGCCACTTGACCGCTGCGCCGCATCGAACGTACCCTTGCGGCGCTCCAGCGCGGTGCTTCCTCCTTCATCCTTCCCTGGTCTTGCGCATGCCCCGGATCCTCTACGCCGACAACGACTACACCGACATCGAGCTCGAGCGCTCGCTGTTCGCACCCGCCGACATCGAAGTGGTGGTCGCGCAGTGCAAGACCGAGGACGACGTGATCCGGCATGCCAAGGGCTGCCAGGGCGATCCTGCTGCAATACGCGCCGATCACCGCGCGCGTCGTGGCGGCGCTGCCCGAGCTCGGCATCGTGAGCCGCATCGGCGCGGGTTACGACACCGTCGACACCGAGGCGTGCGAGAAGGCGGGCGTGTGGGTCGCCAACTCGCCGGACTACGGCGTGGGCGAGGTGGCCACCCATGCGCTGGCGCTGGCGCTCGCGTCGCTGCGCAACATCGTCGCGTACGACCGCGACATCAAGCAGGGCAAGTGGTATTTCATGTCTTCGGGCAAGTTGAGCGCGCCCGTCGCTGCTCACGCTCGGCATCGTGGGCCTCGGCCGCATCGGCAAGCGGATGGCGCACATCTCGCGCAACGTGTTCAAGCGCGTGGTCGCGTACGACCCGTATCTCATCGACGGCGACTTTCCCGCCTACGTCGAGCGCGCGCATTCGCTCGCCGAGCTCGCGGGCCAGGCGGATGTCGTGTCCCTGCACACGCCGCTCACGGCCGAGACGCGCGGGATGATCGACGCGCAGGTTCTTCGATGCGCTCAAGACCGGCGCGCATCTCGTCAACACCGCGCGCGGCGCGATCGTGAACATTCCCGACCTGCTGGCCGCGCTGGACGGCGGCCGGTTGACGTGCGCGGGACTCGACGTGCTCCCGGAGGAGCCGGTCGCGCGCGACTCGCCGCTGCTCACGCACCCGCGCGTGATCCTGACGCCGCATGCCGCGTTCTATTCGGTCGAGGCGGAAAAGGAGTTGCGGCGCAAGGCCGCGCAGAACATCATTACCTGGCTTGCCACCGGCAGGCCCGAGTACGTCGTCGCGCGGGGAACGCGCAAGCCCTAGCCGGACCTTCCAGACAGCAGACCATGCGGTGCGCCAATCGCCCGGTGCAGCGCAGGCAAACTCCACGGGCGCGGAGGCACGATGGCCGGCGTTGCGGTCACCGGGGTGGAGAAGTGGTTCGGCTCGACGCACGTGATCCGCGGCGTCGACATCGCCATCGCCGACGGCGAGTTCTGCGTGCTCGTCGGTCCGTCGGGCTGCGGCAAGTCCACGCTGCTGCGCATGATCGCCGGGCTGGAGGAGATCACGCACGGCGAGATCGCGATCGGCGGACGCGTGGTCAACCGCGTGCCGCCGAAGGAGCGCGACATCGCGATGGTGTTCCAGAACTATGCGCTCTATCCGCACATGACGGTGCGCGACAACATGTCGTTCGCGCTGTCGCTCGCGAAGAAGCCGAAGGCCGAGATCGAGGCGCACGTGAAGAAGGCGGCCGAGATCCTGGGCCTCACGCCCTACCTCGACCGCTATCCGCGCCAGCTCTCCGGCGGCCAGCGGCAGCGCGTGGCGATGGGCCGCGCGATCGTCCGCGATCCGCAGGTGTTCCTCTTCGACGAGCCGCTCTCCAATCTCGACGCCAAGCTGCGCGTGCAGATGCGCACCGAGATCAAGGAGCTGCACCAGCGGCTGAAGACCACGTCGATCTACGTGACGCACGACCAGATCGAGGCGATGACGATGGCCGACCGCATCGTGGTGATGCGCGACGGCGTGGTCGAGCAGATCGGCGACCCGCTCGGGCTCTACGACGGCCCGGCGAACACGTTCGTCGCGGGCTTCATCGGCTCGCCGGCGATGAACATCATCCCGGGCACCGCGCGCGCGGCGGGCGGCGCCCTCGAGATCGACGTTCGCGGACGGCGTGACGCTGCCGATGCCGCCGGGCGTGCGCGCGGAGGACGGCCGCCCGCTGCTGTACGGCATTCGTCCCGAGCACTGCGCGGTGGGCGCCGGCACGCGGGCTGCCGGTCGACGTCGTCGTGGTCGAGCCGACCGGCGCCGACACGCAGCTCTATTGCCGCTTCAACGGCCAGGAAGTCACGGCGATGGTGCGCGACCGCGTCGCCGTCCGCGCTGGCGAACGCATCAGTCTCGTGCCGGACCTGCCGCGCGCCCACGTCTTCGACGCGGCGACGGGCGTCCGGCTCGCGGCATGACAACGGGTCTTCGCACCCGCACACCGAGGAGGAGCAATGAGCGATAGCAATCGTCGTGATTTCCTGAAGGCCACGGCCGGGCTGGCGGTCGGCAGCGCGTTGGGCGGCGGCTCGGCGCTCTGGACCCCGGAGGCCGCAGCCCAGAGCTACAAGGTCACGCCGGAGAAGGGCGCGACGCTGCGCGTGCTGCGCTGGAAGCGCTTCGTGCAGGGCGACGAGGACGTGTGGGCGGCCAACACCAAGAAGTTCACCGAGATGACGGGCATCCAGGTGCGCGTCGACGCGGAAGGCTGGGAGGACGTGCGCCCGAAGGCGGCGGTCGCCGCCAACGTCGGCAGCGGTCCCGACATCATCATCAGCACGATGGAGGACGCGCACCAGTATCCGGACAAGCTGGTCGACGTGTCCGACCTCGCGAACTACCTCGGCAACAAGTACGGCGGCTGGTACGAGTCGGCCAAGGCGTACGGCATGCACAACAAGAAGTGGGTCGCGATCATGATGGGCGCGGCCGGCAACGCGCTGGTCTATCGCGAGAGCGCCATCAAGGCCGCGGGCTTCGACGACGGTGCCGCGCGACATGGCGGGCTTCCTCAAGCTGTGCCAGGCGATGAAGGCGAAGAACCAGCCGCTCGCGGGCTTCGCGCTCGGCAACGCGACCGGCGACTCGAGCTGGTGCCACTGGCTCGTGTGGGCGCATGGCGGCAAGCTGGTCGACGCCAAGAACAACGTGGTGATCAACAGCCCGGAGACGATCGCCGCGCTCGAGTACTCGAAGCAGCTCTACGAGACGTTCATCCCGGGCACGCTGTCGTGGCTCGACCCGAACAACAACAAGGCGTTCCTCGACGGGCAGATCGGCCTCACCGCGAACGGCATCTCGATCTACTACGCGGCGAAGACTTCGCAGGATCCGAAGCTGCAGGCGATGGCGAAGGACATCCAGCACGCCTACTTCCCGCTCGGTCTCGACGGCAAGGCGCGCGAGCTGAACCTCGTGTTCCCGATGATGATCTTCAAGTACTCGAAGTACCCGAACGCCGCGAAGGAATACCTGCGCTTCATGATGGAGCGCGAGCAGTACGTCCCGTGGCAGGAGGCGTCGATCGGCTACGTGTGCCAGCCGCTGGCCGCCTACGAGTCCAGCCAGTTCTGGACCGCGGATCCGAAGAACACGCCGTACCGCGACTGCATGAAGAACATGACGTCGAACGGCTATGCGGGCGATCTCGGCTACGCGTCGGCGGCCGCGGTGGCGGACTTCATCATTCCGAACATGGTCGCGGAAGCGGCGTCGGGCTCGAAGACGCCGAAGGAAGCGGCCGAGCGCGCGGCCGAAGCGGGCGGAGCGGTACTACAAGGTGTGATCGATTGACGGCGCCGACCCTCCGCGCGGGCGAGGCCGCGGCCTTGCCCGCGTGGAGGGCGTCGCGTTCCGGCATCCCTCCATGCCCGCTCCCGCCTCCGCGCTCTCGCGCGCCCTCGACAACCGGCATCTCCTCGGCCTGCTGTTCCTGCTGCCCGCCGCGGTGCTGCTGCTCGTCTTCCTGACGTACCCGCTCGGACTCGGCACCTGGCTCGGCTTCACCGACGCCAAGATCGGCCGCAGCGGCGACTGGGTCGGCCTCGAGAACTTCGAATACCTGTGGGGCGATTCCGTCACGCGCCTCGCGCTCTTCAACACGATTTTCTATACGGTCGTCGCGAGCGTCATCAAGTTCGGGCTCGGCCTGTGGCTCGCGCTGCTGCTCAACAAGCACCTGCCGTTCAAGTCGTTCATCCGGGCGATCGTGCTGCTGCCGTTCATCGTGCCCACCGCGCTGTCCGCGATCGCGTTCTGGTGGATCTACGACTCGCAGTTCTCGATCATCAGCTGGGCGCTGCTGAAGATGGGCGTCATCAGCGAGTACATCGACTTCCTCGGGCAGCCGTGGCACGCGCGCTTCGCGACCATCGCCGCCAACATCTGGCGCGGCGTGCCGTTCGTGGCGATCTGCCTGCTGGCCGGCCTGCAGACGATCTCGCCGTCGCTACTACGAGGCGGCGAGCCTCGACGGCGCCACCGAGTGGCAGCAGTTCCGCTTCGTGACGCTGCCGCTGCTGACGCCGATCATCGCGGTGGTGATGACGTTCTCGGTGCTCTTCACGTTCACCGATTTCCAGCTCATCTACGTGCTCACGCGCGGCGGGCCGCTCAACGCGACGCACCTCATGGCGACGCTGTCGTTCCAGCGCGCGATCTCCGGCGGCAGCCTCGGCGAGGGCGCCGCGATCGCGACCGCGATGGTGCCGTTCCTGCTCGCGGCGATCCTGTTCTCCTACTTCGGCCTGCAGCGCCGCGCATGGCAGCAGGGCGGAAGTGACAAATGAGCGACGAAGCCCGCACCCCGCGCGCGCTCGACGAGTCGGCGGCGGTGCCGCCGGCGACGGTCGACTCGCAGGGCATGGACTACCTGACGTCGCTGCCCGCGACGCGTCGTGACGGTCTACGTCCCGCTCGCCGTGTTCCTGATCGTGCTGCTGTTCCCGTTCTACTGGATGGCGATCACCGCGTTCAAGCCGAACGAGGAGCTGCTGTCGCGCGAAGGCAATCCGTTCTGGGTGAAGAACCCGACGCTCGCGCACATCAAGAAGCTGCTGTTCGACACCGCGTACCCCGACTGGCTGCTCAACACGATGCTGGTCGCCGGCGTGGCGACGTTCCTGTCGCTGCTCGCGAGCGTGCTCGCCGCGTACGCGATCGAGCGGCTGCGCTTCAAGGGCTCGCGCTACGTCGGGATGAGCATCTTCCTCGCGTATCTCGTGCCGCCGTCGATCCTCTTCATCCCGCTCGCGACGATCGTCTACAAGCTGCAGCTCTTCGACACGCGGCTGGCGCTGATCCTCACGTATCCGACGTTCCTCGTGCCGTTCTGCACGTGGCTGCTGATGGGCTACTTCAAGTCGATCCCGTTCGAGCTCGAGGAGTGCGCGCTGATCGACGGCGCGTCGCGCTGGCAGATCCTCGTGAAGATCGTGCTGCCGCTCGCGGTGCCGGGCCTCATCTCCGCCGGCATCTTCGCGTTCACGCTGTCGTGGAACGAGTTCATCTACGCGCTGACGTTCATCTCGTCGTCCGAGGTCAAGACGGTCCCGGTGGGCGTGGTCACCGAGCTCGTCGAAGGGCGACGTCTACCACTGGGGCGCGCTGATGGCGGGGGCGCTGCTGGGGTCGCTCCCGGTGGCGGTCCTCTATTCGTTCTTCGTCGAGTACTACGTCTCGGGGCTCACCGGCGCCGTGAAGGAGTAGGGCGGCCCTTGAAAGCGCGCCGCGCGCCCCCAACAAGGTAGAATTGCGCTTTCTCGCGCTGCCGGAGCAATTCCGCCATGAGCACGATCCACGACACCATCGACGAGCAGGTCAAGAGCCATCCCGTGGTGCTCTACATGAAGGGCACCCCCCAGTTCCCGCAGTGCGGCTTCTCGGCCACGGTCGCCGAGATCCTGAAGCGCTGCGGCGTCACCGATTACTTCTCGGTGAACGTGCTGGCCGACGAGGACATCCGGCAGGGCATCAAGGAATACGCCAACTGGCCGACGATCCCGCAGCTGTACATCAACGGCGAGTTCGTCGGCGGCTGCGACATCGTCCGCGAGATGTACGCCTCGGGCGAGCTGCAGAAGGCGCTGGCGTCGCAAGCGGCCTGATTCCGCGCCGCACGCAATCCGCTTCACGAAGGGCCGCCAGCGAGCGGCCCTTTTGCTGGTCCGACGAACGACAGACGCATCCGCACGAGGTGCGCAGGGAGGAGACGCCATGGACACGCTGAAGGCCGCGAGCGACACGCTGTTCATCCTGCTGGGCGCCGTCATGGTGCTCGCCATGCACGCCGGGTTCGCGTTCCTCGAGCTCGGCACCGTGCGCCGCAAGAACCAGGTCAACGCGCTGGTGAAGATCCTGGTGGATTTCGCGGTCTCGACCATCGCGTACTTCTTCATCGGCTACGCGATCGCGTACGGCGTCACGTTCTTCGCGAGCGCCGAGACGCTCGTGCCGAAGAGCGGCTACGAGCTCGTGCGGTTCTTCTTCCTGCTGACGTTCGCCGCGGCGATCCCCGCGATCGTGTCGGGCGGCATCGCCGAGCGTGCGCGGTTCAACCCGCAGCTCGCCGCCACGTTCCTGCTGGTCGGCTTCGCGTACCCGTTCTTCGAGGGCATCGCGTGGAACCAGCACTTCGGCATCCAGGCGTGGCTCAAGGGCGCGTTCGGCGAGGAGTTCCACGACTTCGCCGGCAGCGTGGTGGTGCACGCATTCGGCGGCTGGGTCGGCCTGATCGCGGTGCTGCTCCTCGGCGCGCGGCGCGGCCGCTATTCGAAGGAGGGCGGCATCGCCGCGCATCCGCCGTCGTCCATTCCGTTCCTCGCGCTGGGCGCGTGGGTGCTGTCGGTGGGCTGGTTCGGGTTCAACGTGATGTCGGCGCAGACGCTCGACAGGATTTCCGGGTCTAGTCGCGATGAACTCGCTGCTCGCGATGGCCGGCGGCACGCTCGCGGCGTTCGTCGCGGGCCGCAACGACCCGGGGTTCGTCCACAACGGGCCGCTCGCCGGACTGGTCGCGGTGTGCGCGGGATCCGACGTCATGCATCCCATCGGCGCGCTGGTCACGGGCGCGGTGGCGGGCGCGCTGTTCGTCGTGCTGTTCACGCATACGCAGAACCGCTGGAAGATCGACGACGTGCTCGGCGTGTGGCCGCTGCACGGCGTGTGCGGCGCCTGGGGCGGCCTCGCCGCGGGCATCTTCGGCGCGAAGGCGCTGGGCGGGCTCGGGCGGCGTCGCGTTCGGCTCGCAGGTCGCGGGCACGCTGCTCGGCATCGTCATCGCGGTGACGGCAGCGGCGATCGTCTACGGCACGCTGAAGGCGACGGTCGGCCTGCGCCTCGATCCCGAAGAGGAATTCAACGGCGCCGATCTCACCATCCACAAGATCAGCGCGACGGCCGAGCACGAGACGTCGTGGTGAGCGGGGCTGCTGCCCGGTGGTCGGCGAGACCTGCGGGCGTGCTCCTACCCGCTCTGGCGCCGATCAATACAGTACGGTCTTGATGAGCACCTGCCGCTTGGGCTCCAATCGAACTTCGTAGCGCGGTTCGAGTGTTCGCGCCGTTCCGTTCGCTGCCTGGCCGGTCACGGGCGTCTTCGCGGTCTCGGTGGAGTAGCTCTCAGCCCCGGCCGCGCACGCGCGGATGCGTAATCGTTGAGCGGCGGTGCACTGGACCTCGAGGATGGTCGCGTTGATCGTCACCGTGGTCTCGGCCGCTTGCACATCGGACATGCCGGTCGCTGCCGCCATCGCGGCGAGGAACACTGGCAGGCGGCGCAGGTACCTCTTCATTGTTTCGGAAGGCGGCCGATCTTCCAGCCTCTTCGAATTCATTCTCTGCGGTCCGCCGGAACAATGCATTCGTACCTCTACGCGTCACGCGCCGAAACCTTGATCTTGAGCATACCCGTGCCGCTTGGCCGCAAAGCGGCTGATCCCGCGTGCCATGGGTTGACGTCAGTCGCCGCCCCGAGGCGATCGCCGGCTCGGCGGCAGCATGCCGCGTCAGACTCCCACGTTCACGTCTAATATCATGTTTATAAACATAAAAAAGCAGATCGATCGGCCGCCGGCGAGAGGTGGCATACGTATTGCTCCCTAGGTATCAGGACGAATCCATGAACGTGCTAGGCGATGCACGCGGACGCCTGCGCACAGGATTCTTATCAGCCAACGAGGGGAGTCAACATGAAGTTGCAATCCATCAAAGTCGCCGCAGTCGTCATCGCCGCCTCGGCCCTGCTTGCCAGCGCACCGTCGCGCGCGAGCGACAGCGTGAGCGTCACGGTCAATGCCACGATCGTCGGCGTGTGCAAGTTCTTCACGTCGTCGCCGGTGGTCAACATCACCAATACCGGGACCGGCAGCAACATCGACCCGAGCTCGGCGACGTCCGCCACGGGCGCGGCCGCCATCACCTACCGCTGCTCGAACGGCACCTCGCCGACGTTCACCGTCCCGGCGACGGCAACCGTCACGTGCGCGTCCTGCAGCGGCACGCCGACCATGACGCCCGCCATTACCTCGGCAAACGGCGGCGCCGGCACCGGCATGGGCACGGGCAACGACAAGACGCTGACCGTGACCGGCACGCTGGCGCAGGCCAACTTCCAGAACGCGGCTGCGGGCGCCTACACGGGCAGCATCACCGTTAGCGTATCGCCCTGATCGGCCTTCGTGAGCGATGCGAAGAGGCCGCTTCCACGCGGCCTTTTCGTTGCCTGCTCGTGCGAGTCCGGACATGCCGCTGCGCTTGCTGGTCGTCTTCGTCTTCGCCGCGCTTGCGTGCGCTCACGCGCAGGCCGCGGGCAGCCTGGCAGTCACCGTAAACGCCACGGTCGTGCCGGTGTGCAAGTTCTTCACCGCGGCGCCCGTTCTGAATCTGCGGAACACGGGGACCAGCGGCAGAAATATCGATCCCAGCTCGGCGACGACCGCATCGGGCAGCCGCGCCATCCGGTATCGATGCACCAACCGGACGACGCCGCTCTTCACCATTCCCGCGACCGCCACGATGACCTGTGCCGCCTGCCCGGGTGCGCCGACGCTCGTGGCGACGATCACGTCGACGAACAGCGGCGTGGGCACCGGCATGGGCTCCACCCATAATCGGACGCTCACGATCACCGGGCAGATCACGCAGGCGACCTTCCAGAACGCGCGGGCTGGCACCTATACCGGAAACATGACGATTACCGTCACACCCTGAACGTTGCCGGCCGCCGACGCTAGGCATCCCGTACCGAAGGTGGTCTAATCGAGTTGCGTTGCCCATGAACCGTACAATCCGTTCATACCTCAAGTGCCTGCTCGCACTGGGCGCGCTGGCAGTGTGCGCCGCCTCGCATGGACAGAGCTGCACGTTTCGCAGCGCGGGCAGCGCCATCAACTTTCCTTCGCTCGACCCATCATCCGCGGTGACTGTCACCGCGTCGATGAACGTCGTGGTCCGCTGCAATCCGGCCAGCCTCTCGCCGACGTGGGGGTTCTCCGGAGCCAACGGCAGCTCTCCGCTGCGCATGAAGCACAGCACCCAGAACGTGTTCATTCCCTACACGATCTCGACGACCTTTCTGAGCCAGAGCGGCCGGAATGAAACCTGGCGCATCACGGGCTCGATCCTCGCCGCCAATTACCAGAACGCGCAGGTCGGCAATTACTCCGACGTCCTGACCGCGACCGTCACCCCGTGAGCCGCCGATGACCGGGCAAATTCGGAAGCTGTTGGGCGCCGCCGTGCTGGTCGTGGCGTCAACGGCGATCGTGCCGACGGCGCTCGCCGGCGAATTCGTCATCAACCCGCTGCGCGTCACGCTCGACCGGACTGCGCGCTCCAGCGAAATCGTCGTGCGCAACGACGACCAGACGCCGCTGCGCATGCAGGTGCAGGCGATGACCTGGACGCAGAACGCGGACGGGGTCGACCAGTACGAAAGTCCGGACGCCTGCTGTACTTTCCGCGGACGATGGAAATCCCGCCTGGCGAGTCGCGCATCGTGCGCGTCGGCGTGCGCGGCGCGCCGGTGCTCGCGCGAGGAAACCTACCGGCTCTTCATCGAGGAGCTGCCGCCCGCACGGCAGACGAAGCCGACGCCGCAGGGCACCTCGTTGCGCGTATTCCTGCGGGTGGGCGTGGCGGTGTTCGTGACGCCGGCGCAGCCCGAGCGGAAGGCGGAGATCAGCCGCCTGGACGATGATCGGGCGGCAGGTCGAGTGGACGGTCGTCAACACCGGCAACGTGCACGTGCGCGCCGACCAGGTCGAGCTCGACCGGCATCGCGCGCGACGGCCGCACGCTGTTCGTGCAGCCGTTCAGCGAGCGCTACTTCCTCGCCGGCGTGACGCGGACCCTGCGCTACGACATCGCGCCCGCGGTCTGCGCCGACCTCGCGTCGCATCGAGGCGACGGTCGTGGCGGAACGCCTCGACCTGAAGCGCAAGCTCGATGTCGCCCCGGGTAGCTGCAGGTAGGCGGACTGCGGTTCGCAGTCGTCGGATTGGTCGTCACGCTACTGCCGATCGCGCCCGCAGTGCGGCGCGAGGCGGCCGGGCGCCGACCGGCGCCGCCGCCTGCCGCCGCCGGCAAGGGCGCCGGCGCACCAGATGCTGATCGTCGCGCGTGCTCGTCAACACCGTCAACAAGGGCGATGTCGCGATCCTGCGCGACGCGGAGGGACGCACGTTCGTTCCGATCGCCGAGTTCGCGAAGTGGGGACTGCCGCCGGACGGTCGGCGCCGGTGATCGTCGACGGCGAGCGCTACGTCGACGTCGTCGGCGGTGCCGGGACTCGACGTGAAGTTCGACCCGGCGACGGTCACGCTCGACCTCACGGTCGCGGCGCAGCGCGCTGCCTGCCACACGTATCAATCTCGGTCCCGAGCGTCGCGCCGACGTGGTGTTCCCGTCCGACAACAGCTTCTTCCTCAACTACGGGCTCAACGCCACCGGCGACGACAGCTTCGACCAGCGGCAGTACCAGTTCGCCACCGAGCTCGCCGTGCGCGCCGGCAACTGGCTCTTCTACAACACGACCAGCCAGCAGTGGGGCGACGGCGCGCAGAACGGATTCACGCGACTGCTCACCAACGTGCAGTACGACGACCGCCCCAACCTGCGGCGCTGGACGTTCGGCGATTTCTTCACGCCCGGCGTTCGATCTCAACGGTCGGTGCCGCTCGGCGGCGATCGAGCCTCACCAAGTTCTATTCGATGGACCCGTACTTCGTGCAGTATCCGACGGCGGCGTTCGCGACCGAGGTCGCGTTTCCATCGACGGTGCAGGTCCGCATCGACGGCAATCTCGTCGCGCAGCGGCAGGTGCAGCCGGGGCCGCTCGACATCACGAACATCACCAACGGCATGACCGGCGGACAGAACGTCTCCGTCGTGCATCCGCGACCCGTTCGGGCGCGAGCAGATACTGCAGCAGCCGTTCTTCTTCGCGACCAACGTCGGGCTTGGCGCAGGGCCTGCACGAGTACAGCTACAACCTGGGATTCGCTGCGCCGTCAGTACGGCGTCGAGAGCAACGACTACGGCGACCTCGCGGCGTCGGCGTTCCATCGCTACGCGTTCACCAACCAGCTCACGCTGGGCCTGCGCGGGCAGGCGACGCAGGACCTGTACAACATCGGACCCGTTCGGCACGTACCAGTCGCCGCTCGGGCATCCTGGGTGCGGGCGTCGTCGGTCGGCGGGCGCGACGGCGGCAACGGCCGCGGCGCGTCGGCCGCCTATTCGTACACCGGTCGGAATTTCAGCGTGAATCGTCGGTGCCGCTGTACCGCGCACGCGACTACGCGCAGCTCTCCGACCTCACCTCCGGGCTTCCAGATCCGCAGCAACCAGTACGCGTCCGGCTCGATCTACTTGCCCGAGTTGGGGACGCTCACGCGCGACGTACAACGGCCTGACCAGCTACGACGGCCCCGACGCGAAGATCGTCAACGACGACCTACACGCGCAGCATGCTCGCGGCAAGGGGCTCGTTCTCGGTCAATTACGTGCGCACGCTGGAGCCGCAGTACGTCGTACAGCGTGGCTGCTTTCGTTCCGCTACTTCTTCGACACCACGACGTCGGTCGTGGCCGCCGTCGGCGAGTCCAACGACGGCAGCACGCAGGCGGTCTCGCTTTCGAAGATCGATTCCGCAGGGCGAAGGCGTCGGCTACGAGCTGACGGCCGGCCGCTTCGACAGCGACGCGCCCGACGCGATGTTCGGCCGCGCGTTCGTGCAGGCCAACGCCGAGCCACCTCGCCTTCGGCGCGGAGTATGCGCGCGCCAGCCGTCCCGAGGGCGGCCCCGGTCTCGCGCGCCTGTTCGTCGCCGGAAGCATCGGCGGCGGTCGGCGGACGTCTGTTCGCGGCGCGCCCGGTGCAGGACAGCTTCGCGCTGATCGCGCGTCCCCGAGCTCACGGACGTGCCGGTCTACGCGAACGGCTGGTACGCAGGCAAGACCGAACGCCGGCCGGCGAGGTCGTCGCCACCAACGTCGCGTCGTACTACGACAATTTCATCTCGTTCGCGACCCGGGAGCTGCCGCTCGACTACGTGTTCCAGTCCGCCGAGAGCGTGATCTCGCCGCCGACGCGCAGCGGAACGCTGGTCGCATTCGACGTGCGCAAGAACCACGCGATCATCGGCACGCTGGTCGAGGATGCGCGACGGCGAGCGCAGCCGCTCGAGTTCCGCGAGATCACGCTGCGCGCGACGGCGTGACGGTCATCGAGAGCTTCACGGCCCGCCGCGGCGAGTTCTACGTCGAGCAGGTCGAGCCGGGCGATACGTCCTGCGCCAGGAGACCGGGACGCCGTGCGCAGCGAATGTCGACGGTACCGGCGGAAGTCGGCGTGATGACCGACGTGGGCACGGTCGTGTGCGGGCGCGGTGACCCGCGCACGTCCCGAAGCGTTTTTGCGCAGGTTGACGAGCGCTGTCGGGGACGTCAATCCTGCGGGCGGCGGCGACGGGTTCGCGCGCGTCAGCGGCGGCGGACGCCGTCGAGCGTCTACGTCCGCGTCCGGCCGCGCGCTTGACGTCGGGGACGCGCCGCAGCGAGCGCAGCACCTGCGCGAGGTGCCGGCGGTCGCGCACCTGCACGCCGAAGAACATCGCGAGCACGTCGCCGCCGTCGGGGCGCTCCATCGACACCTGTGTCGATGTTGGCGTCGGCATCGGCGATCGCGAGCGCGAGGTCGGCGAGCAGGCCGCGGCGATCGGCGACGAGCAGGCGCATGCCCGATCTCGAACACGCCCTGCACGTCGGTCGCCCACTCGACGTCGACGAGCTCGGACGCGTCGAGCCGCTGCTTCTTGAGCGTCACGCAGTCGCGCGTGTGCACGAGCAGGCCCTGGCCGCGGCGGAACTGGCCGACGATCGCGTCGCCCGGCACCGGCCGGCAGCACTTCGCGTACTGGATCGCGACGCCTTCGACGCCGCGCAGCGTGAGCGCGCCCAGCTTGCCGGTGCGACGCGCGCCGGCGCTTCGTCGTGCTTGCCCGGCACCTTGGTCAGCGCCTGCGCGACGACGAACGACAGCCGCTTGCCGAGCCCGATGTCGGCGAGGATGTCGAGCTGGCTCTTGGCGCCGTACTCCTTGGCGAGCGCCTCCCAGCGGTCCCACGAGATCGCGTCCGGCTCGACCTTCAGCGTGGCGAGCGCCTGGTTCGAGCAGCCGCTCGCCGAGCGCCGCCGATTCCTTCTGCTGCAGGCCCTTCAGGTAGTGGCGGATGCGCGAGCGCGCCTTGCCGGTCGACGACGAACGACAGCCACGACGGATTGGGTCGCGCGGTCGGCGACGTCAGGATCTCGACGTGGTCGCCGTTCTTCAACTCGGTGCGCAGCGGCAGCAGTTCGTAGTTGATGCGCGCGGCCACGCAGTGATGGCCGATGTCGGTGTGCACGCCGTAGGCGAAGTCGACCGCGGTGGCGCCGCGCGGCAGCGCCATGATCTTGCCCTTGGGCGTGAAGACGTAGATCTCGTCGGGGAAGAGGTCGCCCTTGATGTGCTCGAGGAATTCCTTCGAGTCGCTTCGACTCGGACTGGATCTCGAGCAGGCTCTGCAGCCAGCGCGACGTCTCGCGCTGCGCCTCGGCGAGGTCGAGCTCGCCGCCGGCCTTGTACAGCCAGTGCGCGGCCACGCCGGCCTCGGCGACGCGGTGCATGTCGTGCGTGCGGATCTGCACCTCCAGCGGCGTGCCGAACGGCCCGAACAGCGTGGTGTGCAGCGACTGGTAGCCGTTCGCCTTCGGAATGGCGACGTAGTCCTTGAACTTGCCGGGGATCGGCTTGTAGAGCTCGTGCAGCACGCCGAGCGCGGCGTAGCAGTTGGTCTTGTCGGCGACCAGGATGCGCACGCCGTAGATGTCGAACACCTGCGCGAACGAGTAGTGCTTCTCGCGCATCTTCTTGTAGACGGAGTAGATCGTCTTCTCGCGGCCGCTGACCACGGCGAGCACGTGCTCGCTTCGCGAGGCCCTCGCGGATGACGTCGAGCAGGCGGTTCATCACCTCGCGCCGGTTGCCGCGCGCCGCCTTGATGGCGCCGGCGAGGATCCGGTAGCGCATCGGGTTCAGATGCTTGAACGAGAGGTCCTGCAGCTCGAGGTAGAGCGAGTTCAGGCCGAGGCGGTTGGCGATCGGCGCGTAGATGTCGAGCGTCTCCTGCGCGATGCGCTTGCGGTGCGCCGGCGCCATCGCGTCGAGCGTGCGCATGTTGTGCAGCCGGTCGGCGAGCTTGATCAGGATGACGCGGACGTCGCGCGCCATCGCGAGCAGCATCTTGCGGAAGCTCTCCGCCTGCACCTCCTCGCGCGACGTGAACTCGATCTGGTCGAGCTTCGACACGCCGTCGACCATGTCGGCCACGGGCTTGCCGAAGCTCTTCTCGAGCTCGTTCTTGGTGACGGAGGTGTCCTCCATCACGTCGTGCAGCAGCGCGGCGGCGAGCCCCTGCGCGTCGAGGCGCCACTGCGACAGGATGCTCGCGACCGCGAGCGGATGCGTGATGTACGGCTCGCCCGACTTGCGGAACTGGCCGCGGTGCGCGGATTCGGAGAACTCGAACGCGCGCGAGACCAGCGCGACGTCGGGCGGGGGCAGGTAGTGCCCCAGGTGCTTGGTGAACTCCGCGATCTCGGACATTGCCTTTCTAGGTGGGTCCGAAATCGCGGCTCATCAAACGGTTGGCGTCGTTGGCAGCGTCGGCCCGGTCTTCGTCAGCATTTCGATGCCGATCTTGCCGGCCGCCATCTCGCGCAGCGCGATCACGGTGGGCTTGTCGCGGTCCGCGTCGACCATCGGCGCCGAGCCGGCGGTGATCTGTCGCGCACGGTTGGTGGCGGCGAGCGTCAGCTCGAACCGGTTGGGGATGCGGGCAAGGCAGTCTTCGATGGTGATGCGGGCCATGAGGCGAACTCCGTAAGGTATTCAGGGATGCAGCAGCCGGGCCATCACCGCAGCGTGCCGGGCCGCCTGCCGCGATGCCGCCAGGCGCGCGGCGCGGACGATTACGGACAGATCGTCGACGGCCCTCGCAAAGTCCTGATTCATAATAACATAATCGAACTCGCCGCAGTGCCGCATTTCCTCCCTCGCCGTTCTCGAGGCGGCGGGCGATGATCTCGGCGCGTGTCCTGCCCGCGCTTTTCGAGACGCTCCTTGAGCGAGCTCGAGCGACGGCGGCAGGATGAAGATCAGCACCGCGCCCGGGATCAGGTGGCGCACCTGGCGGCGCGCCCTGCCAGTCGATCTCCAGCAGCACGTCGTGCCCGGCCTGCGACTTCGTTGCGCAGCCACGTGGCGGAGGTCGCGTACCAGTTGCCGTGGACGAACGCGTGCTCGAGGAACTCGCCGTTGTCCTTGAGCGCCATGAACGTGCGGCTCGTCGACGAAGTGATAGTCGACGCCGTCCCGCTCGCCCGGGCGGGGCGGGCGCGTGGTGTACGAAACCGACAGCCGCATGCCCGGCTCGCGCTCGAGCAGCGCTTGCACGAGGCTCGTCTTGCCGCCGCCGGAGGGCGCCGCGACGCACGAACAGGCAGCCGGAGGCGGGCGGCGCCTTGGTGGCGATGATGGTGGGCTGGCTCATCGCGGCTCCCACCTGCCGCTGCGCCGACGCTGCTCGCGGCGTCCTCGGACGACCGCGCCCATTCGCGGAACGGCCGCGCGTCGGCCGCTGTCGGTCGCGCGGGGACGCGCGCTGCGCGTCCTACCTCGGCGATCGCCTCGGGTCCCCGCGCTCACTCGCGGCCTCGGACCGCCGTTGATCCGTTGCGCCGCGCGTCGGCTGCCGTCGGTCGCGCGGGGACGCGCGCTGCGCGCCTACCTCGGCTTCGCCTCGGGCCCCGCACTCACTCCACATTCTGCACCTGCTCGCGCATCTGCTCGATCAGCACCTTGAGCTCCAGCGCGGCCTGCGACACCTCGGCATCGACCGACTTCGAGCCGAGCGTGTTCGCCTCGCGGTGCAGCTCCTGGGCGAGGAAGTCGAGGCGCTTGCCGGCGCTGCCGCCGTCCTTGCAGGATGCGCCGCACCTCGGCCACGTGCGCGGTCAGGCGCGCGAGCTCCTCGGCGACGTCGACCTTGGTGGCGAACAGGGCGAGCTCCTGCTTCAGCCGATCCTCGTTGGGATCGAGCCCCGCGTCCCGCAGGCGGGTGGCGAGCTTCTCGTTGTAGGCGGCGTGGATCGCCGGCACGCGCGGCTGCACCCGGGCGACCTGCGCCTCGATGCCCGCGCAGCAAGCCTCCAGCACCGCCGCGGTCTTGGCGCCCTCGCGGGCGCGGGCGGCGGCCAGCTCGGTCATCGCCTGGCTCGACCAGGACCATCGCCTTCTCCGCAAGCTCGGCCGGCGCCACCGACGGCTCGGCCAGCACGCCCGGCCAGCGCAGGATCTCGTTGACGGTCAGCGGCACGGCGTCGGGGACGACCCGCGTCACTTCTGACGCCGCAGCGGCCAGCTGGGCGACCCGCGTCGGCGTCGACCGCCAGCGTGGTCGCGCCTTGCGCGGTGCGGTTCAGGGCGATCCGGCATTCGACCTTGCCGCGCTTGAGCGCGCCGGACAGCGTTTCCCGCAGTCCGGGCTCGGCGATGCGCAACTCGTCGGGCAGCTTCAAGCGTCAGGTCGAGGTAGCGGTGATTGACCGATCGCAGCTCGACCGCGAGCGAAGCGCCCGGCAATTCCGCCGCGACCGCGGCAAAGCCGGTCATGCTGAGAATCATGGGAAATCCCTGCCTGCGTCCGCCTCGCCGCGAGACGCGGGCGGACGGTTTATTGACACGTTTTCCGGCCGCGCGCGTGGATTTGGAAGCAAAGCCGTTCCAAATGCACGCGTTTCCTTTACTTTGGCCGCCGGGTTGCCGAGAATGTATGCGCAATCCGCCGCCCGCGCAACTCGGGCCAGGGGCTGCTGGCATGCGAATTGCCACCGAATTGCATCGACCCGGCGTGGCCGCACGCGCCCCCGCTCGCTGAACCAAACCCCTTCCATGCCCGTCACCAACCAGGCGCTCGCCAGCGGTTACCAGCTGCTGAACTACCGGATCGACCGGCAGATCAGCCGTGGCGGCTTCTCGATCGTCTACCGGGCGTTCGACGAGGAGGGCGCCCCGGTCGCCATCAAGGAATACCTGCCGTCGTCGCTGGTGCTGCGCACCGAGGGCGACATCGTGCGCGCGAGCTCGGCCGAGAACCTGACGTCGTTCCGCTACGGGATGAAGTGCTTCTTCGAGGAAGGCCGCGCGCTGGCCAAGATCAACCACCCGAACGTCGTGCGCGTGCTGAACTTCTTCCGCGCCAACGAGACGGTCTACATGGTCATGCGCTACGAGCGCGGGCGCACGCTGCAGCAGCAGATCCAGATGCGCCAGGACCAGATGTCCGAGCGGCTGGTGCGCCACGTGTTCATGCACCTGCTGAACGGCCTGCGCGAGGTGCACACGCACAAGCTCCTGCACCTCGACATCAAGCCGGCGAACATCTACCTGCGCACCGACGGCTCGCCGGTGCTGCTCGACTTCGGCGCCGCGCGCCAGACGCTCACCAGCGCGCGCCCGAAGCTCGCGCCGATGTACACGCCCGGTTTCGCCGCGCCCGAGCAGTACCGCGAGCCCGACCGCCTCGGCCCCTGGACCGACGTCTACGGCGTCGGCGCGTCGATGTTCGCCTGCCTGGCCGCGTTCGCGCCGCAGGCGGCGGATGCCCGCCTGTCCGAGGACCATCTCGTGTCGGCCAAGAAGATCTGGGCCGGCCAGTACTCCGACAACATCCTCGAGGTGATCGACTGGTGCCTGCGCCTCGATCCGCTCGAGCGCCCGCAGTCGGTCTTCGCGCTGCAGAAGGCCATCCGCGACATCCCGCAGACCAAGCGCAAGGTCTCGTTCTTCGGCAGCCTGAAGAAGATGCTCTTCTCGGAAATCGGCGCTTAGCTTGCACACTACGCAGTAAACTTCCGCCGCATGCGTTTCACGATTTTCCAGGAGTCGCGGAAGGGCTCGCGCAAGGTCAACCAGGACCGCATCGCGTACACGTTCTGCGCGCGACACGCTGCTGCTCGTGGTCGCCGACGGCATGGGCGGCCATGCGGGCGGCGAGATCGCCGCGCAGATCGCGGTGCGGCTGTTCATCGAGCGCTTCCAGCAGGAAGCCAAGCCGATCCTCAAGAATCCGCTCAAGTTCCTGCAGGACACGATGCTGCGCGCGCATGCGGCGCTCGGGTCCTACGCCAACCAGTTCTCGATGCTGGAGACGCCGCGCACCACCTGCGTCGCGTGCGTGGTGCAGGCGGGCCATGCGTACTGGTGCCACGTCGGCGATTCGCGCCTGTACCTGTTCCGCCAGGGCGGCCTGATCGGCTCGACCAAGGACCACTCGAAGGTGCAGTACCTCGTCGACCAGGGCATCATCGGCGCCGACGAGGTCGTCCGCGCATCCGGATCGCAACAAGATCTTCAGCTGCCTCGGCGGCCTGGTCGATCCGGTGATCGACCTCTCGCGCCGCACGCCGCTGCGCAACGGCGACATCCTCGTGCTGTGCACCGACGGCCTGTGGAGCGTGTTCGACCAGCGCGAGATCGCGGACTGGCTCACCTCGACGCCGATCCTCACCACGGCGCCGCAGATGATGAAGCGAAGGCGAGAAGCGCGGCGGCGACGACGGCGACAACCTGTCGGCGATCGTCGTGCGCTGGGGTCCGGAGACGCTCACCGACGAGCAGACCACGACGGTCACCGAGACGCTCGGCCTCGGCGAGTTCGAGACGCAGATCGACCGCACGCTCACGCTCACCGACCGCACGGGCTCGCAGCGCGATCTCACCGACGACGAGATCGAGCACGCGATCGAGGAGATCCAGTCGACGATCCAGAAGTACCGGCGGTGAAACGCGCCGGTACTTCCGGATGTGTCGACTGGATCAGGGATCAGAAGTCAGGCATCAGGAATCAGATCGCGACGGTGTTTTCGGTGGCCGGCAACGGCAAAGAAATCGCATTCCAGGAACGCCCCCACTGCCCCAACGCGCCCGAATCAGCGAAAATGCCACCCGGCGCTCCAATGCGCCGCCACCGGCAACGCTGGCTGAGCTGATCCCTGATTCCTGACTCCTGATCCCTGCATGCGCCAGCTCATCATCGACACCGAGACCACGGGCCTCGACCCGAAGCTCGGCCACCGCATCATCGAATTCGCGGCGCTCGAGCTGGTCGACCGCCGGCCGACGGGCCGCAGCCTGCACCTGCATTTCGATCCCGAGCGCGAGATCGACGCCGGCGCCACGGAGGTGCACGGCAAGACGTGGGACGACCTGAAGGTCGCAGCCGCGGTTTCGCGACCGGCGGCGCGAGATCGTCGAGTTCACGCGCGACGCGGAGTGGATCATCCACAACGCGCCGTTCGACGTCGGCTTCCTCGACCAGCGAGCTCCAGCGCGAGGGACTGCCCGGCTGCGCCGCGCTCTACGGCAAGCTGATCGACACGCTCGCGCTCGCGCGCGAGACGTTTCCCGGCAAGCGCAACAACCTCGACGCCCTGTGCGAGCGCTTCGGCGTGTCCAACGCGCATCGCACGCTGCACGGCGCGCTGCTCGACGCGCAGCTGCTGGCCGAGGTCTACCTCGCGATGACGCGCGGGCAGGAGACGCTCACCATCGACATGGGCGCCGCGCCGTCGGCATTGACCGGCCTTGCCGCGAGCCTCGCCGGCGAGCGCCGCGCCGCTTCTCGTGATCCTGCCGTCCGCGGACGAGCTCGCCGCGCACGAGGCGTATCTCGCGGCGCTCGAGAAGGAATCGAAGGGCCGCTGCGTGTGGCTGCACGCGGCCGTGGCCGGCTGACCCGGACGCTGTCACGAGGCCGTCACGTGCCGCCGGCACACTGATGGAGTCTTCCACCAAAGCCAACGTCGCGCCCGGCGGCGTACGTTCCCGCGATCCGGTTGCGCCCGCGCATGTGAGCGCTCCGCCCGTCGCGCCGATCAACCGCGAGCTGTCGCTGCTCGAATTCAACGGACGCGTGCTGTCGCTCGCCGAGGATCCGCGAGGTGCCGCTGCTCGAGCGGCTGCGCTTCCTGTGCATCGTCGGCAGCAACCTGGACGAGTTCTTCGAGATCCGCGTCGCGGGCGTCAAGGAGCAGCTGCGCGCGAAGGTGCCGCCGCCCGGCATGACGCTGGCAGGAGGCGCGCGATCTCGCGGCACGGCTGGGCGACGACGCGCGCGCGCTCATCGCGCGCCAGTATCGCGTGCTCAACGAGCAGGTGCTGCCGGCGCTGGCGGACGCCGGCGTGCGTCTCGTGCGCCGCACGGAGTTCAACCGCAAGGAGCGCGAGTGGGCGGCGCGCTTCTTCGCGCAGGAGGTGCGGCCGCTGCTCACGCCGATCGGGCTCGACCCCGCGCATCCGTTCCCGCAGGTGGTCAACAAGAGCCTCAACTTCGTGGTCGAGCTGTCCGGCAACGACGCGTTCGGCCGCGACACCGGCATCGCGATCGTGAAGGCGCCGCGCGTGCTGCCGCGCGTGATCAAGATGCCGGCCGAGGTGGCCGGCGACGACCATGCGTTCGTCCTGCTGTCGTCGATCCTGCACGCGCACCTGCACGAGCTGTTCCCGGGCCGCGAGGTCGTCGCCTACTCGCAGTTCCGCGTCACGCGCGACGCGGACCTGTGGATCGACGAGGAGGAAGTCAAGAACCTGCGGCAGGCGCTGCAGGGCGAGCTGCCGCAGCGGCAGTTCGGCTCGGCGGTGCGGCTCGAGGTCGCCGCCGAGTGCCCGGCGCGCGCTCGCGCAGTTCCTGCTCGCCCAGTTCGGGTTGACCGATGCCGA
This sequence comes from uncultured beta proteobacterium, assembly GCA_963725735.1. Classification (GTDB taxonomy): domain Bacteria; phylum Pseudomonadota; class Gammaproteobacteria; order Burkholderiales; family Casimicrobiaceae; genus VBCG01. The sequence goes on from CAVRZM010000017.1 coordinate 92,250, forward strand.
TCTCTACCGCTGCGACGGTCCGGTCAACATCGCGCGGCTCTCGTCGCTCATCGACCAGGTCGACATCGACGCGCTCAAGTACGAGCCGTTCGTGCCGGGCGTGCCCGATCGCGCTGCAGCGACGCGCCCGACATCCTCGCCGCGATCCGCGAGCGCGACATCCTGCTGCATCACCCGTACCAGTCGTTCGAGCCGGTCGTCGAGTTCATCCGCCGCGCGGCCGACGACGCCGACGTCGTCGCGATCAAGCAGACGGTGTACCGCACCGGCGTGAACTCGGTGCTGATGGAGGCGCTGATCGACGCCGCGCGGCGCGGCAAGGAAGTCACGGTCGTGGTCGAGCTGATGGCGCGCTTCGACGAGGAGGCCAACATCAACTGGGCCGAGCGGCTCGAGCGCGCGGGCGCACAGGTCGTCTACGGCGTGTTCGGCCTGAAGACGCACGCCAAGCTGGCGCTGCTGCTCCGCCGCGAGCGCGATGCGCGCGGCCGCTCGCGGCTCGTCCCCTACGCGCACCTCGGCACCGGCAACTACCATCCGCGCACCGACGACGCTGTACACCGACTTCGGACTGCTGACCGCCGACCCCGACATCTGCGCGGACGTGAACGAGGTGTTCCTGCACATCACGAGCCTCGCGCGCGCGCGGCGGCTGAAGCGGCTGCTGCTGGCGCCGTTCACCATGCACCGGCGCGTGCTCGACATGATCCGGCGCGAGACGCGCCACGCGCGCGACGGCCAGCCCGCGCGCATCATCGCGAAGATGAACGCGCTGGTGGAGGAGGGCGTGATCCGCGCGCTGTACGCGGCATCGGAGGCCGGCGTCGCGATCGACCTCATCGTGCGCGGCGCCTGCGCGCTGCGCCCGGGCGTGCCCGGCGTGTCGGACAACATCCGCGTGCGCTCGATCCTCGGCCGCTTCCTCGAGCATCACCGCGTCTGGTATTTCGAGAACGACGGCGACGCCGGACGTGTGGCTCGTCGTCGGCCGACTGGATGGGGCGCAACCTGTTCCGCCGCGTCGAGGTCGCGTTTCCCGTGCTCGATCCGGTGCTGCGCAAGCGGGTGATCGACGAGGGCCTCAAGGCGTATCTCGCCGACAACCGCGAGGCGTGGGAACTCGACGCGCACGGCCGCTGGTCGAAGGTGAAGCCGCGGCGTGGCGCGCAGCGCGCCGCTCCGCGCAGAGCGAGCTCCTCGCGCGCATGCGCGACCACGACGAATCGGCGTAACATCGCGTCCATGGACCTCATTCTCTGGCGGCACTGCGAAGCGGAACCCGGCGAGCCCGATCTCGGCCGGCGGCTGACGTCGAAGGGCGTCAAGCAGGCAGACCGCATGGCGGCATGGCTCGACGCGCATCTGCCGGACACGTGCCGCATCCTCGTGTCGCCGGCCGACCGTGCGCAGCAGACCGCACTCGCGCTGAAGCGCAAGTTCAAGACGGTGCCGGAGCTGGCGCCCGGGCGCATCGGCCGCGGCGGTGCTCGCGGCGGCCAACTGGCCGGATTCGCGCGAGCCGGTGCTGGTCGTCGGCCATCAGCCGACGCTCGGGCACCGTCGCGTCGTTCCTGCTCTCCGGCGAGGAAGCCTACTGGTCGGTGCGCAAGGGCGCGGTGTGGTGGCTGTCCAATCGCGCGAAGGATGGCGGTGCGGCGGTGGTGCTCAAGGTCGTGCAGAGCCCGGAGTTCGTGTGAGCGCGCAGGCTTTCAGCGCTCGCGCGCCGCCGAAGCGTCCGCTGCGCGCTCCAAACGCCCTAGCGCAGCGCGCGCCACGGCCGGTCGACGGCGCTCCATTCCTCGCGCTCGACGTCGAGCAGGTGCGTGGTCAGCGGATGCGCCTTCAGCCAGCGCTTGGCGACCGCGAACTTGATCGAGCGGCCGACCTTGAGCGCGATGCGCGGCGTGTCGATCGCGCGCCGCGCGTGATGGAACAGCACCGCCAGCCGCAGCGCCAGGACCTGCGCGGCGAGGTCGTGGTCGGCGACGGCGTCCGCCATCTTCGACAGGCCGCCGCGGCAGCCCAGCACGAGCAGCGCGAGCTGGCGCTGCTCCTGCGCCGAGAAGCCCGGCATGTCGGCGTTCTCGAGGATGTAGGCGCCGTGCTTGTGGAAGCCGATGTGCGACACGGAGTAGCCGATCTCGTGCAGCAGCGCGGCCCACTCGACGCGCTGCGCGGCCTCGGGATCGGGCGCGGGCGAGGCCATCTGAGATACAGCGCCTTGGCCATTGCCGCGACGCGCCGGGCGTGCGGGCGGTCGATGTGCTAGCGCTCGGAGAGGCTCTCCACCGTCACGGCGCGGCTGTCGCGCTTCGACGGTGCGGCCGAGCAGGTCGTACAGGACGCCGAGGCGCAGCGCACCGCCGACCGGGTTGATGCGCGGGACGCGCAGCTCGGCGATCGCGGCCGCCATGATCGCGAAGCCGCCGGCCAGCACCGGCGCGCGCTCCGGCTTGACGCCCGCGAGCTGCAGCCGCGAATGCTGCCGGCGCCGATCATCCGCTTGCGCAGGCGCGCAAGCCCGTCGGGCGTGATGCCGCCCGCGGACAGCCCGTTCTCCTCGAGGATCGCGGCCAGGGCGAGCGCCGTGCCCGAGGAGGCGAACGCCTCGCTGCCAGTGCTCGGGGCCGAACTCGCGCGCGATCGCCTCGATCTCGGCGCGGGCGTGCGTCTCCGCCGCCAGGAAGGCGTCGGCCCGCAGCTCGCCGCGCGGGAAGAACCGCTGCGACATGCTGACGCAGCCGAGCTTCAGCGACTCGAGGCGCTCCGGCGTCATCTCGCGGCCGATGATGAACTCGGTGGAGCCGCCGCCGATGTCGATCACGAGCCGCGGCTCGCGCGACGGCGGGCAGCACATGGGCGACGCCGAGGTAGATGAGGCGCGCCTCCTCGTGGCCGCCGATGATGTCGATCGGGAAACCCGAGCGCGGCCTCCGCCTGCGGCAGGAATGTCGCCGCGTTCTTCGCGACGCGGAACGTGTTGGTCGCGACCGCGCGCACCGCCGACGGGTGCAGCCCCGACAGCCGCTCGCGGAAGCGCGCGAGGCACGCGAGCGCCGCACTTGCGCGCGGCGAGCGTGAGGTTGCCCTTCTCGTCCATGCCGGCGCCGAAGCGGATCGTCTCGCGCCAGGTGTCGAGGCGGAAGATCTGGTCGCCTTCGACGCGGCCGATCTCGAGGCGGAAGCTGTTCGACCCGAGATCGACGACCGCGAGCGTCTGCGGGCTCGGCTGCGTCGAGACGAGCGCGAAAGGACACGGAGCATGGCGGCGGTGCGTAGTGGGCAGGGCGGCGGAAAGCCTAGCACGTCGGGCACGGCCCGCGGCACGCGTGCGGCGCCGTCGACGCCATTAACCTGCCGCAACCGCGCGCGCGGCCGTACCTGCTAACCTCGCCTCGCCATGGCCGATCGACTACCTGCAGAAGATCCTGACCGCGAAGGTCTACGACGTCGCGATCGAGTCGCCGCTCGACGAGGCGCCGACGCTGTCGCGCCGCCTCGGCAACCGCGTGCTCCTGAAGCGCGAGGACCAGCAGCCGGTGTTCTCGTTCAAGCTGCGCGGCGCCTACAACAAGATGGCGCACCTGACGCGCGGCCGAGCGCGCGAAGGGCGTGATCGCGGCGTCGGCGGGCAATCACGCGCAGGGCGTGGCGCTCGCCGCGCAGCGGCTGGGCTGCCAGGCGACGATCGTGATGCCGGTGACCACGCCGCACATCAAGATCGCCGCGGTGGAGGCGCGCGGCGCCACCGTCGTGCTCCACGGCGATTCGTATTCGGACGCGTACGAGCGAAGCGCAGCGCGCTGCAGAAGGAGTCGGGCGCGACGTTCGTGCATCCCTACGACGACCCGGACGTCATCGCGGGGCAGGGCACGATCGGCATGGAGATCCTGCGCCAGTGCCAGGGGCCGCTCGACGCGATCTTCGTCGCGGTGGGCGGCGGCGGCCTCATCTCGGGCATCGCCGCGTACATCAAGCGCGTGCGGCCGACGATCAAGGTCATCGGCGTGCAGCCGGTCGACTCCGACGCGATGACGCGCTCGCTCGCGGCCGGGCGCCGCGTCACGCTGCCGCACGTCGGGCTGTTCGCCGACGGCGTGGCCGTCAAGCAGGTCGGCACGCGAGACGTTCCGCCTCGCGCAGGCAGTACGTCGACGAGATGATCACGGTCGACACCGACGCGACCTGCGCCGCGATCAAGGACGTGTTCGAGGACACGCGCTCGATCCTCGAGCCCGCGGGCGCGCTCTCGGTCGCCGGCATCAAGGCCTGGTGCGAGCGCCACCGCGTGCAGCGACCGGACGTTCGTCGCGATCGCGTGCGGCGCCAACATGAACTTCGACCGGCTGCGCTTCGTCGCCGAGCGCGCCGAGCTGGGCGAGAGCGCGCGAGGCGATCTTCGCGGTGACGATTCCCGGAGCGGCCGGGCAGCTTCCGCGAGTTCTGCGCGCTGCTCGGCAACCGCAACGTCACCGAGTTCAACTATCGGTACGCCGACCCGAAGGTCGCGCACCTGTTCGTCGGCGTCGAGGTCGCCGACCGGCAGCGCGACCGCCGAGCTGCTCGCGGCGTTCCGCAAGCACCGCATCGAGGCCTACGACCTGTCCGACAACGAGATGGCGAAGCTGCACGTGCGCCACCTGGTCGGCGGCCATGCGCCGGCCGCCGAGAACGAGATCCTGTACCGCTTCGAGTTCCCGGAGCGCCCGGGCGCGCTGATGCGCTTCCTCGACAGCATGAGCGCGGGCTGGAACATCAGCCTCTTCCATTACCGCAACCACGGCGCGGATTACGGGCGCGTGCTGGTCGGAATGCAGGTTCCGCCGTCCGACAAGGCCGATTTCCAGCGTTTTCTCGACCGTCTCGGCTACACGTACGTCGACGAATCGGCCAATCCCGCGTACCGGATGTTCCTCGGGCGCTGAGGCGCGTGCCGGCTCGCTCGCCGCCCGACGGCAGACCCTGCCGCCCCACGGCACTTCGCGCATCGCATGAAATTTGCCGGAGTGTTGCTTTTTTCGCGTTTTCGGCCCCGCGAGCCGATTCCGGCAAGCTTTATGCTCTAGGCAGTTCGGCTTGGGCCGTGGCAGACTTGAACACGACAAGTGCGGGCGCCGAGTGGCGCGCGCCGCAACTGTTGCCGGTGGGGCAGGGGGCATCAATTGGCAGACCAGATCCCGTTGCAGGGCGTCAAGGTGATGGTGATCGACGACTCGAACACGATTCGCCGCAGCGCGGAGATCTTCCTGCTGCAGGCCGGGTGCACGGTCATCCTCGCCGAGGACGGCTTCGACGCGCTGGCGAAGATCGCCGATCACCAGCCGGACCTCGTGTTCGTCGACATCATGATGCCGCGCCTGGACGGCTACCAGACGTGCGCGCTCATCAAGAAGAACGCCAAGTTCCAGCGGACGCCGGTGATCATGCTGTCGTCGAAGGACGGCCTGTTCGACCGCGCCCGCGGCCGGATGGTCGGCTCCGACCAGTACCTGACCAAGCCGTTCACCAAGGAGAGCCTCCTCAAGGCGGTGGCCGCGCACGTGAATCGCGCCGCGGCGATGAGGCGAGCGGACGGCGAGGCCAAGGGCAGTGCGGATGGCTGACACGCACGGGCAAGGCCGGGTCCAGCGAAGACGATTGCGGGCGAGTGCGCGCCGAATCACCGACGGCGCGCGCATCGCAGGGGCGAAAGACAGGGTAGGAACATGGCAATCCGAAAAATTCTGATCGTCGACGATTCGCCGACCGAGCGGCATGTGCTGAACGACATGCTGACCAAGTCGGGCTACGAGGTCGTCGCGAGCGACAACGGCGAGGACGCGATCCAGAAGGCCAAGTCGCTCAAGCCCGACCTCATCCTCATGGACGTCGTGATGCCGGGCCTCAACGGGTTCCAGGCGACGCGCGCCATCAGCCGCGATCCGGACACGCGCGTCGATCCCGATCATCCTGTGCACGTCGAAGAGCCAGGAGACCGACAAGATCTGGGGCATGCGGCAGGGCGCGCGCGACTACATCGTGAAGCCCGTGAACCGCGACGAGCTGCTCGAGAAGATCGCCGCGATCGGCTGACCGCCCATCCGACATCACGACCATGGCCCGCGCCGCCAAACTCGACCTTCGCACCTTCCAGCAGGAGCTGGCCGCCCGCCTCGCCGACCAAGACGGCCGCGCAGGTCGAGTCGTCGCGGCTCGGCCTGTCGAGCGGCGGCGAGCGCTGGCTCATCCGGCTCGCCGACGCCGGCGAAGTGGTGACGGTGCCCGCGATCGTGCCGGTGCCGCTCACGCGGCCGTGGTACCTCGGCGTGGCGAACATCCGCGGCAACCTCTTCAGCGTCGTCGACTTCGCGCGGTTCCTGGGCCGCGACGCGCCGCCGGGCGGCGGCCAGACGCGGCTCGTGCTGTTCGGGCCGCGCGCCGGCGAAATGAACGTCGGGATCGTCGTGCATCGCGTGCTCGGGCTTGCGCAACGTCGCCGAGCTCGCGCCTGCGGCGCCGCCGCAGGACGTGCCGGCGTGGTACGCGCAGCGCTGGATGGACGGCGACGGCAACGCATGGCAGGAAATCGACCTCGCGCTGCTCGCGCGGGATCCCGCGTTCCTGCAGGTCGGAATTTAAGCGAAGGACGCACGCCACAGGTGCGCACCGGGAGAGATAGGCAATGGCGCTCAAATTGGGGAAACTCTTCGGCGGCGAGAAGGCGAAGTCCGGCCGACGTCGACCTCGACATGCCGACGACGCAGGTCAAGATGGCGCAGGCGCAGCCGCGGCGTACGACCCGCTCGCGTCGGTGTCGATCATGGACCAGCTGCGCAGCGCGACGGCGAACATGACGATGCCGCGGAAGCTGCCGCGTCATCGGCCACCTGCCCGTGGTCAAGCAGTTCCAGACGCTCGGCGTCCTGCTGGTCACGTTCCTCGTGTTCGCGGCGCTGATGGTGTTCCTCGACAACCGCCAGTCCGCGCAAGGCGCGGCGCCGCCGCGGCGACGGCGACCGAAATGCAGATGCTGTCGCAGCGGCTCGCGCGCGGCAGCGCGCTCGCGGCGCAGGGGCAGGCGCCGGCGTTCGCCGCGGTCAAGGACAGCCGCGACCGCTTCAAGACCGACCTCGACGCGCTGCTGAACGGCGGCACCGTCCGCGGCGTGAGCGTCGACGTCGACGCAGGACGAGACCACCGTCAAGCTCCTGAACGACGTCAAGGCGCGCTGGGAGCGCGTCGACACGGCGGCGGAGCGGCTGCTGGCGAACGAGACCAGCCTGACGTCGCTCGCCAAGGGCCTCGAGGCGCTCAACGCCGGCAACAACGCGCTCCTCGAGCTCGCGCAGACAGGCGACCGCGCAGATCGGGCAGGCCGGCGGCAGCCTGCGCGAGATCGAGTACACGAACCAGCTCGCCGTGCTGTCGCAGCGGATCGCGAAGAACGCCAACACGCTGGCGTCGTCGGACGAGATCGACCCGGAGGTCGCGTTCCTGCTCGGCAAGGACGCGGGCACGTTCCGCGACATCCTGACCGGCCTGCTGAAGGGCAGCGACGCGCTGCGCCTCGCGCCGGTGCGCAGCGACGAGGCGCGCGCGACGCTGGCCGAGCTGCAGAAGCGCTTCGCCGCGTACGAGACCGGCATCAACGCGATCCTGACCAACATGCCGCGGCTCGTGCGTCGCCAAGCAGGCGGCGCGCAGCATCAACACCGAGGCCGAGCCGCTGCTCAACGACACCACCAAGCTCGCGGACCAGTACGAAGCGAGCCCCGTCGCGCAAGTGGACGCTGGGCGCGGCGATCGTGTTCGCGCTCCTGGCGCGCTGCTGATGCTGGTCCTGCTGGGCAAGGTGTTCCTCGACGACGCGCGCATCCGCGCGCTGGAGAGCGAAGGCGAGAACAAGCGGAACCAGGAAGCCATTCTGCGGCTGCTGAACGAGATGGGAAACCTGGCCGACGGCGACCTCACCGTGCAGGCCTCGGTGACCGAGGACGTGACGGGCGCCATCGCGGACTCCATCAACTTCACGATCGAGGAGCTGCGCACGCTGGTGCGCGGCATCAACTCGGCGACCGACCAGGTGACCAAGGCGACGCAGGAAACGCAGGCGATCTCGAACCGGCTGTACGAGGCGTCGCAGCGGCAGAACCGCGAGATCCAGCAGGCGTCGGCGTCCGTGCTGCAGATGGCGCAGTCGATCAACGAGGTGTCGCAGACCGCCAACCAGTCGGCCCGCGTCGCGCAGCAGTCGCTGGCCGCCGCCGAGAAGGGCGGGCAGGTCGTGCAGAACCAGATCGCGGGCATGAACGAAATCCGCACGCAGATCCAGGACACGTCGAAGCGGATCAAGCGCCTGGGCGAATCGTCGATGGAGATCGGCGAGATCGTCGAGCTGATCTCGGACATTACCGAGCAGACGAACGTGCTCGCGCTGAACGCCGCGATCCAGGCGGCGTCCGCCGGCGAAGCGGGCCGCGGCTTCACGGTGGTGGCGGAGGAAGTGCAGCGCCTCGCCGAACGCTCCGGCGAGGCGACCAAGCAGATCGAGGCGATCGTGAAGACCATTCAGGCGGACACGCAGGACGCGGTGGCCGCCATGGAGAAGTCGACGGTCGGCGTGGTCGAGGGAACGAAGCTCTCCGACGCGGCGGGCCAGGCGCTGACGGAGATCCAGAAGGTGTCGCGCGATCTCGCGGACCTCATCTCGCGGATTTCGGCGCAGACGCAGATGCAGTCGACGTCGGTCACCGACGTGACGCGCGGCATGCAGGGCATCCTCAAGATCACCGAGGAAACCACCGAGGGCACGAAGCAGACCAACGTGTCGATCGGCCAGCTGACCAAGCTCGCGGCCGAGCTGCGGTCGTCCGTGGCCGGCTTCAAGGTCTACGGCACGACGCAAAAGGCGTCCGCGCCGTGCGTGCGCGAGTGACTGCGTGCACCTAGTGCATCGACTGAAGTCAGGCAGACGCCTTGGGAGCGGCCCGGCGGCTCCCGCTGCAAGGCAGAAGAACCGAGCGTCTGCCGCCTCGGCCTTCCGGGCGCGAAAGTTGCTGACTGAACCCATGGCCACCGAACCGACTCCCGAATTCGATCTCGGCCCGCTGTCGTGGGTGCAGGGCGAGATCGACCAGGCGCTCACGCGCGGTCTCGAGGCGCTCGCGCAGTTTCGCGCCAATCCCGAGGACGGCGACGACGCTCAAGCATGCGCGCTCGCACGTGCACCAGGCGGCGGGCGCCATCCAGATGGTCGGGCTGGACGCGGTCGTCGCGTTCACCGACGAGCTCGAGCGCCAGCTCGCGCGCCTCGAGGAGCTGCCGCCGCCGAGGCGGCGGCCGGCTGCGACGTCGTCGACCGCGCGTGCCGCAAGCTCAAGATCTTCCTCGACGAGCTCGTCAACGGCGCGCCGCCGGTGCCGCTCAAGCTCTATCCCGAATACGAGGCGATGCAGATCGCGCGCGGCGTCAAGGCCGCCGCGCCGACCGATCTCTTCTATCCCGACCTGTCGCCGCGCGCGCCGCGCATCGCGCCGCGCGAAGCGATCTCGCCCAACAAGCCTGCCGTCCTATCTCGTGAAGCAGCGCCGCCTCTACCAGCGCGGCCTGCTCGTCGTGGCTGCGCGGCGACGAAGGCGGCGCGGCGACGATGCGCGACGCGATCGTCGGCGATCGAGGACGTCACGACGCAAAGCAGCCTGCGCGCGTTCTGGTGGACCGTCGGGCGCGATGTTCGAGGGCTGGTCGAAAGCGGCCTCGACAGCGGGTTCGGCGTCAAGCAGCTCGCCGCGCCGCATCGACCTGCAGATCCGGCGCGTCTCCGAAGGCAGCGCCAAGGTCGCCGACCGGCTGCGCCGCGAGGTGCTGTACTTCGTCGCGATCTGCGCGCCGGTCGGCCCGCAGGTGCAGGCGGTGCAGCGCGCGTTCAAGCTCGTCGGGGCTCATTCCGTCCGCCGAGGTGCTCTCCGCCGACGTCGTGCGGCTGCAGCCGCTGCTGCGCGAGGCGCGCGAGCAGCTCGCCGGCGCCAAGGACGCGTGGCTCAAGGCCGCGTCGGGCCGCGCGGAGAACCTGCCGAAGCTGAAGCAGACGCTCGCGTCGGTGCACGCCAAGGCCGCCGACATCCACAACGGCGCGCTGATGAAGCTCACGGCGGCGCTGGTCGAGCGCCTCGACAAGATGCCGTCGTCCGGCGTGTCGGAGCCGGTCGCGATGGAGTACGCGACGGCGCTGCTGCTCGCGGAGAGCGCGTTCGAGAACTACTCGAACCTGTCGCCGGACTTCCCGAAGCAGGTCGACGCGATGCTCGCGCGGCTCGACGCGGCGCGCCAGGGGCCGCCCGTCGCTCGGCGTCCGGCGCGCCGATGCTGGACGAGATGAGCAAGCGCGCGCAGGAGCGCGTGCTGCTCGCGCAGGTGGGCCGCGAGATCCAGGCGAACCTGCGGCACATGGAGCAGGTGCTCGACGCGTTCTTCCGCGACAACACCAAGCGCGCCGAGCTCGGCCGACGCTGGCGAAGGACAGCGCGCAGATCCGCGGCGCGCTGCGCATCCTGGGTCTCGACGACGCCGATCGCCTGCTCGAGCTGTGCGAGCAGCAGATCGCGACCTACGCCGACCCCGAGGCCGCGGTCAGCAACGACGATCTCGAGCTGCTGGCCGAGTCGCTGTCCGGCCTGGGCTTCTACATCGAGGCGGTCGAGCAGCAGCGTCCGGACCGCGACCGGCTGATCGCGCCGCTGATCGCGAAGCGGCTGGGCGAGGCGCCCGCGCCGGCGGCGCCCGAGCAGGATTCGGTCGAGGCCGCGGTCGCCGAGTTGCGCGCCGCGCTGCCGCAGCTCGTCGACGAAGTGCACCGCGCGCCCGAGCGACGCCGCGGCGCGCGACGGCCTGAAGCGGAAGCTCACGAACCTGCGCGACGACGCGCGAGCTGATCGGCGACGCCGAGCTCGTCGCGCAGGCCGAGGCGGTGCTGGCCGAGTTCGAGGCGGGCGACGCCGCGCGCCTCGCGGCCGCCGTCGACGCGATCGCCGACACGTCGGCGCCCGCGCCGGAGATCTCCGAGGAAACGCAGCGGCTGCTCGCCACCGACGCGAGCGACCTCGACCGCGAGCTGCTCGAGATCTACCTGCTCGAAGCCTCCGAGGTGCTCGACGGCGTCGCGCAGAACCATCGCGTCGCTGACCGACAATCCCGGCGACCGCGAGGCGCTGCACACGGTGCGCCGCGGCTTCCACACGCTGAAGGGCAGCGGCCGCATGGTCGGGCTCACGCAGCTGGGCGAATACGCGTACGACGTCGAGAACGATGTTCAACCGGCTGCTCGAGGAAGAGCGGCCGGTGACCGCGCGCGGTGCTCGCGCTGATCGACACCGCGCAGTCGAGCTTCCGCGGCTGGGTCGACGCGCTCACGCAGCGAGGGCCGCGTCACCGCCGATCCGCGCGCGCTGCACGCCGCGATCGCCGCGGTCGAGCGCGAGCTGCCGGCGGCGACGTCGCATCCGCCGGCGCCGCTCGCGCCGCCCGCGCCGACGCCGGTCCGCGCCGCGCCGCCGAGCCGTCCAACGGCTCGAGCTGCCGCGCCGCCGGCCATGCCGCCGACGTGATCGAGCCCCGCCGCCGCCGCGCCGGCCGCGCGCGCCGGGCGCGCCGCCGACGCTCGAGCTGATCGAATTGCCCGAGCTCGGCTTCGGCGACGGATGCGAGGCGGTCCGCCGGTGCACGTCGAAGAGCCGACTCGCCGAGAACCATCGAGATGGTCGACGTGCCGGCGCTCGAGCCGGCATCCGTGCGCGCGCCGGCTCAAGCTCGTCGAGCATCTCGCCGACGGACCGTCGCGGCCGACGCCGGAGGTCGAGGCGTCGCGCCCGCCGCTGGTCGAAGCGCCGTCGCACGCCTGCGGCGGCCGCGCACCGGAGTCCGCGGTCGAGCCGCGACCGGCGCCGGTCGAGGCCGAGTCGGAAGACATCGACGATCGGCGACGTGACGCTGTCGCGCTCGCTGTGGACGATCCTGTGCGACGAGGCCGACCAGCACCTCGCCACGCTCGAGCACGAGCTCTCCATCCTGCAATTCGATCCGCATGCGGTGCCGCGCGCCGGCATGGTGCGCGCGAGCCACACGCTGTGCGGCATCCATCGCACCGGCGGCTTTCCGCTCGTCGCGACGACCGCCAAGGGCCTCGAGCAGACGCTGATCGCGCTCGAGCAGCGCGGCGCGCCGCTGCCCGGCACCGCGCAGCCGGTGCTCGCGCGCGCGATCGCGGGACTCGCGCATGCTCGTCGCGCGCGTCAAGGCGCAGGAGCCGTTCGCGCACCGGCGACGTCGAGGAGGCACGACGCGATCCAGCGCGAGCTCGACGAGCTGCGCCAGGAGGCCGCGACCGACGTCAGACGATGCCGAAGCCGCGGCGCTGGTGCAGGCGCGGCTCGACGAGGACATCGCGCGTCGCGCCGGACGACGCGGCGCCGCGCCCGAGGCCGCGAGCGAGCGGAGCCGGCGGCCGAATTGCCGCGCCGCGACACGATCTCCTTCCAGGCGCCCGCGCCGGTGTCGCGCGACGCCGGCCGACGATCGAGCCCGCGCTGCCCGGTCCGGCGATGCCGACCCGCTCGCCGGACATCCGCGACGACGTCGACGCGCAGGTGCTGCCGATCTTCCTCGACGAGGCCGCGGAGCTCTTTCCGCAGGCGGGCGAGGAGCTGCGCGCATGGCGGCGCAACCCCGGCGACGACGCGCGCGCCGCGCGCAGTTGCGGCGCACGCTGCACACGTTCAAGGGCAGCGCGCGGATGGCGGGCGCGATGCGCCTGGGCGAGCTCGCGCACCTGATGGAATCGCGTCTGCAGGACGGCGACGCGCCGGCGCAGCGTCGCCGCAGCTTTTCGACGCGCTCGACGAGGACCTCGACACATCGCGCTTCGTGCTCGACGCGCTGCGGCGCGAGCGAGTTCAACGTGCCGCTGCCGTGGGTCGCGGCGCAGCCGCCGCGAAGCGCCGCCGAAGGCGCCGCCGCGTCGACGGCGAGCCGGAGATCGTCGTGCCCGCAGCCGACGCGCCCGTGGCCGCCGCGCCGCCGCCGACGGCCGAGCGTCCCGATCGTGGTGCCGCTCGGCGCAGCACGATCGACGTCGCGCCGGTCATCGTCGCCGCCGGCGGCGGCAACGCCTGCCGCGCCGCCGCGCGCGCGAGGCCACGCCCGAGCTCGAGACCGGTGCGCGCGCGCAACTGCGCGTGCGCGCCGACATCATCGACCGCCTCGTGAACGAGGCCGGCGAGGTCGCCATCGCCCGCGCGCGCGTCGAAGGCGAGCTGCGCGTCGCTCAAGTCGAACCTCCTCGAGCTCACCAACAGCGTGATCCGCCTGCGCGCGCAGGTGCGCGAGATCGAGATCCAGGCGGAATCGCAGATCCAGTCGCAGATGCAGCTGCAGGAGACAGCACGGCGAGTTCGATCCGCTGGAGTTCGACCGCTACACGCGCTTCCAGGAGCTGACGCGCTCGCTCGCCGAAGGCATCAACGACGTGTCGACGGTGCAGCAGTCGCTGCTCAAGAACCTCGACGACGCCGACGCGGCGCTGCTCGCGCAGGCGCGGCTGTCGCGCGAGGTGCAGCAGCGGCTGTTCTCGATCCGCACGGTGCCGTTCGGCAGCCTGTCCGAGCGCCTGTACCGGATCCTGCGCGCGACCGCGAAGGAGCTCGACAAGCGCGCCAACCTCGAGATCCACGGCACGCAGGTCGAGCTCGACCGCTCGGTGCTGGAAAAGCTGGTCGGCCCGCTCGAGCACCTGCTGCGCAACGCGCTCGACCACGGCATCGAGTCGCGCGAGGCGCGCCGCAACGCCGGCAAGTCGGAGACCGGCGAGATCGCGCTGACGGTGCGGCAGGTCGGCAACGAAGTGGTGATCGAGCTCGCCGACGACGGCGCCGGCATCGACTTCGCGCGCGTGCGCGAGACGCGCGGTGGCGCAGGGCTTGCTCGCCGCCGACGCGACGCCCACCGAGGCGCAGCTCATCGAGATGCCTGTTCCTGCCGGGCTTCACGACCGCGACGAAGGTCACGCAGATCTCCGGCCGCGGCATCGGCATGGACGTGGTGCGCAGCGAGATCGCGCGCGCTCGGCGGCCGCGTCGAGGTCGCCTCGACGCCAGGGCACGGGCACGCGCTTCATGCTGACGCTGCCGCTGACGCTGGCGGTCGCGCAGGCGGTGCTGGTGCGCGCGGGCGGCCGGCTGTGGGCGCTGCCGGCGCCGATGGTCGAGCAGGTGCAGCAGGTGAAGTCGCAGGCGCTGCTCGACATCTACATCCAGCGCAAGGTCGAGTGGCAGGGACGCACGTATCCGTTCCACTACCTGCCGCGCCTGCTGGGCGACACCGCGCACAACCCGGAGACGAAGCGCTACAACGCGGTGCTGCTGCTGCGCAGCGGCCAGAGCCACGCCGCGATCCACGTCGACGAGATGGTCGGCAACCAGGAAGTCGTCGTGAAGAACATCGGGCCGCAGCTCGCGCGCGTGTCCGGCATCTCCGGCGCGACGGTGCTCGGCAACGGCGAGATCGTGCTGATCATCAACCCGGTGCAGCTCGCCGGCCGCAGCGGACGTGCCGAAGTACGATCCGGCGCAGCGACGAGCGCGCGGTCGGCGATCGTCCGCGCGCGCACGTCGCGCCGGTGTCGACGCAGCCGCTCGTGATGATCGTCGACGACTCGCTGACGGTGCGCAAGATCACGAGCCGGCTGCTGACGCGCGAGGGCTTCGCGGTGGCGACCGCGAAGGACGGCGTCGACGCGCTGCAGGTGCTGGCCGAGCAGGTCGCCCGACGTCATCCTGCTCGACATCGAGATGCCGCGCATGGACGGCTTCGAGTTCACGAAGACGATCAAGGGCGATCCGCAGCTTCGCGAGCATCCCGATCATCATGATCACGTCGCGCACCGCGGAGAAGCATCGCAACCGCGCGGCCGAGCTCGGCGTGGACCTCTACCTCGGCAAGCCGTACCAGGAGGACGAGCTCCTCGGGCACCTGCGCGACATGACCGGCGTGGCGGCCGTCCAGTAGCAGGGGCGCGGCCGCGGCGGCCGCGGGTGTAGCATTGCGGGGATGACCGGCAACGTCGTGACCGCACCCGGACGCGCCGCCGCCGTCGCCGCCGCCGGCGCGTGGTTCGACAGCGGCGCCTTCGCGGCGCTGCCTGCGCGCGGCGCATCGCGTATCGGACCGAGAGCCAGCGCGCCGACGCCGGGCCGCACGCTGCGCGCCTACCTGACCGACGAGATCGGACCCGCGCTCGCGGCGCTCGGTTTCGCGTGGCGGCTCGCCGACAATCCCGTCGCCGGTGGCAGCCCGTTCCTCATCGCGGAGCGCCGCGAGGCCGACACGCTGCCCACCGTGCTGATGTACGGCCACGGCGACGTGATCCTGGGCTACGACGCGCAGTGGCGTCGCGGGGCTCTCGCCGTGGGAGCTCGCGTGCGAGGGCGAGCGCTGGTATGGCCGCGGCACGGCCGACAACAAGGGCCAGCACTCGATCAATCTCGCGGCGCTCGAGCAGGTGCTCGCCGCGCGCGGGCATCTCGGCTTCAACGCGCGCATGCTGCTCGAGACCGGCGAGGAGACCGGTTCGCCGGGACTGCGCGAGCTGTGCGAGCGCGAGCGCGCGGCGCTCGCCGCCGACGTGCTGATCGCCTCCGACGGCCCGCGTCTCAACGCGCAGCGGCCGACGCTGTTCCTGGGCTCGCGCGGTGCTTTCAATTTCGACCTCGCGGTCAACCTGCGCGAAGGCGGCCATCACTCCGGCAACTGGGGCGGGCTTCTCGCGAATCCGGGAACGATCCTCGCGCACGCCATCGCGTCGCTCGTCGATGCGCGCGGCCGCATCCTGGTCGAGGCGCTGCGACCGCCGGCGATTCCCGCGTCCGTGCGCGCGGCGCTTGCCGACATCGAGCCCGGCGAACCCGGAGGTCCCGTCGATCGATGCGCAGTGGGGCGAGCCGGGGCTCACGCCGGCCGAGCGCGTCTTCGCGTGGAACACGCTCGAGGTGCTCGCGTTCGTCACGGGCAATCCCGCGCATCCGGTGAACGCGATCCCGCCGCGCGCGACCGCGCACATGCAGCTGCGCTTCGTGGTCGGCAGCGATCCCGTCGTCGTTCGTGCCGGCGCTGCGCGCGCATCTCGACGCGCACGGCTTCGCCGGCGTCGAGGTGAGCGCGTCACGCGTCGCGGTCATGCACGCGACGCGGCTCGATCCGGACAATCCGTGGGTGCGGCGCATTGCCGCCTCGATCGCCGCATACCACGGGGCAGCGACCCGCGATCCTGCCCAATCTCGGCGGTTCGCTGCCCGAACGACTGCTTCGCCGACGTGCTCGGGATGCCGACCGTCTGGGTGCCGCATTCGTATCCCGCGTGCTCGCAGCACGCCCCGAACGAGCACCTGCTGCGCTCGGTCGCGCGCGAGGGGCTCGCGATCATGACGGGCATCTACTGGGACCTGGGCGATGCGTCCGCGCGCGCTCATTGAGGGATATCAGCATTTTGCGTCGCAGCAACGCTGCGTCCGGCGAAATAGGCTAAATTCATCGCTCAAGGCACTGGAGGAGAAACGATGGCGAACTACGCCACGGAGCACATTCGTACTGTAGCGTTGGTAGGTCACGGCGCATCCGGCAAGACCACGCTCGCGGAGGCGCTGCTGCACAAGGCAGGCGCGCTGCCGGCGATGGGCAGCGTGGAGCGCGGCACCACGGTGTCCGACTTCGATCCCCAGGAAAAGCAGACGCTGCATTCGCTGCGCTCGTCGCTCCTGCATTGCGAGGTGGGCGACACGCGGGTGCATCTCATCGACACGCCCGGATTTCCCGATTTCATCGGCCAGTCGATCGGCGCGCTCGACGCGGTCGAGACGGCGGCGGTCGTCGTCAACGCGCAGTCCGGCATCGAGATGATCACGTCTCGCATGATGGAATGGGCGGGTCAGCGCAAGCTGTGCCGGCTCATCGTCGTCAACAAGATCGACGCCGAGAACGTCGATGCGGAAGCGGTGCTCGCTGCCGTGCAGGCGGCGTTCGGCAAGGAGTGCCTGCCGATCAACCTGCCGGCCGGCGGCGGCAAGCGCGTGGTCGACTGCTTCTTCAATCCGTCGGGCGATTCGGATTTCTCGTCCGTCGAGTCCGCGCATCGCGCGCTCGTCGACCAGGTCGTCGAGGTCGACGAGGATCTGATGGCCCTCTATCTCGAGCAGGGCGAGATCGAACCGGCGCAGCTCCATGCCCCGTTCGAGAAGGCATTGCGCGAGGGGCACCTCGTGCCGGTGTGCTTCGTGTCGGCGCGCACGGGTGCGGGCGTGGCGGAGCTCCTCGAGATCTTCGACAAGCTGCTGCCCAATCCGACCGAAGGCAACCCGCCGCTGTTCACCAAGGGCGAAGGCGACGCGGCCGTCGAGTTCCATTCGGAGCCCGACCCGACCAAGCACGTGCTCGCGCACGTGTTCAAGGTGGTGATGGACCCGTTCGTGGGCAAGCTCGGCATCTTCCGCGTGCATCAGGGAACGGTCACGCGCGACACGCAGCTATTCGTCGGCGACGGTCGCAAGCCGTTCAAGGTCGGCCATCTCTTCATGCTGCAAGGCGGCAAGAACGTCGAGGTCGATCGCGCGGTCCCCGGCGACATCGCCGCGGTGGCGAAGGTCGACGAGATCGAGTTCGACTGCGTGCTGCACGACTCGCACGACGAAGATCACATCCACATGGCGCCGCTCGAGTTTCCGACGCCGATGCACGGCGTGGCGATCGAGCCCAAGCGCCGCGGCGACGAAGGCCGCATTTCCGACGTGCTCGCGCGCATGATCGCCGAGGATCCGACGCTCAAGGTCGAGCACGACACCAACCTGAACGAGACGGTGCTGTGGGGACTGGGCGACCTGCACCTGCGGTCGGTGCTGGAGCGCATGGCCACCCAGTTCAAGCTCGAGGTGACGACGCGCCCGCCGCGCATTCCGTATCGCGAGACGATCACCGCCGCCGCCGAAGGGCATCACCGCCACAAGAAGCAGACGGGCGGTGCGGGGCAGTTCGGCGAGGTCTATCTCAAGATCGAGCCGCTGCCGCGCGGCAGCGGCTTCGAGTTCGTCAACACGGTCAAGGGCGGCGCCATCCCGACTTCGCTCATTCCTGCGGTGCAGAAGGGCGTGGAGCAGGTGCTGGCCGAGGGGCCGATTGCGGGCTTTCCGCTGCAGGACGTGCGGGTGAACGTCTACGACGGCAAGTACCACCCGGTCGACTCGAAGGAAGTCGCGTTCGTCGCCGCGGGCAAGAAGGCGTTCATCGACGCGATCGCGAAAGCCAGGCCGATCATCCTGGAGCCCGTCGTCGGCATCGAGGTCAACTGCCCGGCGGCGAACATGGGCGACGTGACCGGCGACCTGTCGTCGCGGCGCGGGCAGGTCACCGGCACCAAGACGCTGCAGGCGGGCTCGCTCGCGGTGACGGGCTTGGCACCGCTGGCGGAGCTCGACGGCTACGCGGCGCGGCTCAAGTCGATGACGGGCGGGCAGGGCGCGTGGTCGATGGCGCTGTCGCACTACGAGCAGGCACCGCCTCCGCTGCAGCAGCAGCTGGCGGCGGAGTACGCCAAGCACCGCAAGCACGAGGAGGAATGAGCGAAACGAAAGACGGAGCGGCCGACGCTCCGTCTTTCGTGGCGGCGGCAATCCCGGTCGCTCACTTCACCAGCCGCAGGGTTTCCGGTTCGCTCCACTCGAACTTCCGCGCCGGCCACCAGCGATCGATCAGCGGCACCAGCGGCGAGCAGAGGAACAGCGCCCAGACGAGCCCGTTGGTCCGGAACAGCGCGAAGTGCCACGCGAACGCCGCCATCGCGACGAGCATCGCGTAGGCCACGCGCGCCGCGCGCCGGTTCGGGATCGTCATCGGATCGGAGATCATGAAGAACGCGAAGAGCAGCAGCCCGCCGTTGGCGAACTGGTGCAGCGCAGATCGTCCACGGCTGGCCGAGCGCGAGCACGCGCAGCGCGACGAGCCCGAGGTAGCGGCGAGAAACGTCCACGCGACGTCGGAGCGACGCGCGCGCCACACGACGACGGCCGCCCAGCACCACGAACCAGCCGGCGAGCGCGACGTCCTGGCCCCACTGCCCCGGCGAGACCCATGCGCCGGGGAGGAGCGAGATCGCGAGGATCACGCCGAGGTTCGCCGGGTTGTACACGTGCTTGCCGTTCACGCGCAGCACGAACTTCGCCGAGATCGCGAGCGCCGCCGCGAGCGGATGCACCCACAGCGAATCGGCGCGCAGCAGGATCGACAGCCCGAAGCACGTGATGACGGCGGACAGCACGCCGCGCTGCTCGAGGCGCAGCGCGCGCAGCCACAGCTTCTGCGTGGCGAGGCCGGCCATGAACGCCAGCGCCATCTGCTGCGGAAGCAGCGCGAAGTCGCGCGCCAGCACGCCGATCGTCAGCAGCGTGGCGAGGAACACGATCTGGAACAGGCGCGCGTCGCGCAGCAGCGGATGGCGCGCCCGCGCCAGCGCGAGCGCGTCGCGCCAGGCCGCGAGCGAAGCGTGTGCGCGCTCATTTCCACAGCGACTCCCACCAGCGCGCCGGCGCCTGCGCGGGCAGCGCCATCCGCGTGCGCACGTCGGCGAGCGTCCAGCCGGTGAGCGCCGCCAGCGTCTGCGCCTCGCGCTCGTTGCGCGCGCGCACCGAGTCGAAGTAGGGCCCGCCGCCTCGCACGCTTCGGCGCTGCCCGCCCACGGATGGCGCAGGACGTAGCGCGCCTGGAAGTTCGCGCGGTCCTGCGTCTCCTGGAACACGAGGTCCTCGGGCAGCGAATCGCGCGTGTAGCGCAGGTGCAGGCGCGTGAGCATCACGGGCTGGCCACCGCCGCGCGCCGCATCGTCGCCGACCCAGTACACGCCCGCCTGGCGCAGCTCGGCGGGCGTCAGCGGTTCGGCGGCGCACGGATCGCACCAGCTCATGTCCCAGAAATACTCGGTGAAGATCGCGCGATAGTCCTCGCGCGCGGACTGCGCCGCGAAGAGCGCCTTGTAGGTGCGCGCGAACTCGCCGCGCACGAAGACCGGCAGGTCCATGTTGGCCGGCATCTTGACCGTGCGGTAGTTGGTCGCCTCGACGCGGCCGCTGGCGGTCAGCACGTAGAGCACGAGGTCCTGCGGGCCGCGCGCGTTCAGCATGCCGAGGCGCACCGGCAGCATGAAGCGATCGGACTCGAACGCGAACTGCAGCGGGCGCAGGTAGGACGACGCCGGTCTGCGCCTGCTCCTGCGAGGTTGACCTTGGCGACGAAGAACTTCATCTGCTGGCGGATGTAGGGCTGCAGCGCGGCCGACGCGCCCTTGGGAATGCGGTAGCCGTTCTCGCGCAGCCAGGTCTCGAGGCCGTCGGACTGCTTCGCGGACAGGATCACGATGTCGTATTCGCCGACGGTGTAGCTCGCCTCGACCGTGACGCCGAGCGCCTGCTCGCGCGTCTTCTTTGCCTCCGTCGCCAGCGACGCCGGCATCGGCGCGCTGCGCAGCGCTTCGTCCTTGCGCGCGACGCGGCAGGGGTCGGGATCGAAGTACTCGGCGAGCCGCGGCGCGCTGTAGGCGTCGATGCGCTCGAACAGCTTGCGGTCGCCGATGCGGATCTGGCTGCGCTCGAGCACGGTCGGCACCGGCACGACCAGCGCGAAATCGGTGAGCTCGCCGCGATAGTCGTTGGCCATGCTGATGACGGTGCGGTTGTCGCGCCGGACCATGATCACCTGCGACGCGTCGTTGAAGAGGCCGGCGTCGGCCTTGCCGACGTAGAACCCGCAGAAGGCCTGCGCCGGATGGGCGGCGACGAGGAAAAAGCACGCGAGTGCGAGCAGGCACGAGCAGCCACGCACTCGCGCGTGCGGCAAACGGTGTCATCGGAGCCTCCGTTGGTGGTGCGATGCCGCATGTCAACGCGGCCCGCGCGCGAAACGGGGTTGGTCAGCGCCGCCTGTGAAGAGGTCGAGCGCCTGCTCCGCGCGCAGACGCGCGCGTGGTCGACGATCGGCGCGGGATAGTCGCGGCCGACGACCACGCCCTTCGCCTGCTGCAACAGCCGGCGGCACCTGCCACGGCGCGTGGATCTCGCGGTCGCCGAGCGCCGCGATCTCGGGCACGTAGCGGCGGATGAACTTGCCGTCGGCGTCGAACCGTTCCGACTGCGCTCACCGGATTGAAGATGCGGAAGTAGGGCTGCGCGTCGCAGCCGGTCGACGCGGCCCACTGCCAGCCGCCGTTGTTCGACGCGAGGTCGTAGTCGATCAGCGCGTCGCGCGAAGTAGCGCTCGCCCCAGCGCCAGTCGACCAGCAGGTCCTTCACGAGGAACGATGCGGCGATCATGCGCAGGCGGTTGTGCATGTAGCCGGTGCGCGTTGAGCTGGCGCATCGCGGCGTCGACGATCGGATAGCCGGTCCGTCCGTCGCACCACGCCGCGAAGCGCGCGGGGTCGTTCGGAAACGCGGAGATCGCGCGTACTCCGGGCTGAAAGCTCTGCGTCGACGACGTGCGGGTGATGCCAGCAGGATCTGCGCGTAGAAGTCGCGCCAGACGAGCTCGGAGAGCCACGTGGCCGCGCCGTCGCCGCCGGGTTGCAGCGAGCGGGCGTGCGCAAATGCCGCAAGCTCGCGGATCGACACGGTGCCGAAGCGCAGGTGCACGGACAGGTACGAGGGGCCCTTGACGGCCGGGAAATCGCGCGTGCGCGCGATAGCGGTCGATGCGCTTGCGGAAATCGGCAAAGAGGCTCGCGCCGCCCGTCATTCCGGGCTCGACGCCCAGCTCGCGCAGGTTGGTCGACGCGAAGCCCGAGCGTGGCCAGCGCGGGCACGTCGCGGCGTCGACGGCGACGCCGCGTGCCAGCGCGCCCGCATGCCCGTCGATCGGATGCGACGCGAGGTCGTGCGGCGTCAGGCGTTTCAGCCACGCGTTCCTGTACGGCGTGAAGACCGTGTAAGGGCGTGCCGGCCTGCGTCAGACCTCGTCGCGCTCGAAGATCACCTGGTCCTTGCACGTGTGCGAACGCGATGCCCGCCTCGGCGAGCGCCCGCGCGACGTCGGCGTCGCGCGCGCGCGCCGCGGGCTCGTAGTCGTGATTCGCGTACACGGCGTGCGACGCGGAGCGTCGCGCGCCAGGCGCGGGATCGCTTCGCGCGCGCGATCGTGCACGCACGATGCAGACCGCCACCGCGCGCGGCGCAGCGCCGCCGCGAGCTCGACCACGGAGTCGCGGATGAACTCGACGCGGCGATCCGCTCGGGCCGGCAACGCGTCCAGGATCTCGCGGTCGAACACGAACGCGCAGTGCACCTGCCGGGCCTGCGTCAGCGCGGCGTGCAGCGCGGCGTGGTCGAAGTCGCGCAGGTCGCGGCGGAACCAGACGAGCGCCCGCGCGTGGCGGGGTTCAGGCAGGGGCATGGCGAAGCGGGCAGCGGGCGACGGCGCCGCATGCGGGCGGCGGGACGGGGCGTGCGCACGGGGCGGCGGGCAGTTCCGCGGCGACGTCAAACGTTAAATTGTGGCCCTCCCGCCAAGTGATTACAATTCGACAGACTGGCAGCCTTCCGTGAACCTCACCCATCACTTCCTGATCGCCATGCCGGCCATGGCCGATCCGAATTTCGCGCACACGCTCACCTACGTGTGCGAGCACAACAAGGACGGCGCGCTCGGCATCGTCGTCAACAAGCCGATCGACATGACGCTCTCGGCGCTGTTCGAGCAGATCGACGTGCCGCTCGCCGACGACGTCCTGCGCACCGCGCCGGTGCATTTCGGCGGTCCGGTGCAGATCGATCGCGGCTTCGTGCTGCACCGGCCGCTCGGCAACTGGCAGTCGACGCTCGCGATCAGCGACGACCTGGGCCTCACGACGTCGAAGGACGTGCTCGAGGCGGTCGGCCGCGGCGACGGCCCGAAGGACGTCCTGGTGTCGCTCGGCTACGCCGGCTGGTCGGCGGGCCAGCTCGAGCAGGAGCTCGCGCAGAACGCCTGGCTCACGGTCGAGGCCGATGCCGAGCCTGCTGTTCGACGCTGCCCGCCGAGCAACGACTGCCCGCGGCGATGCAGCTGCTCGGCATCGACTTCTCGCGGCTGTCCGAGGACGTCGGGCACGCGTGACGCGTGACCGCGCATCCGCCGTCCCCCATCACCGTGCTTGCGTTCGATTTCGGCACGCGGCGGATCGGCGTCGCCGTCGGCAATACGCTCACGCGCCGCGCGCAGCCGGTGACGACGATCGCCGCCGGCGCGCGACGACGACGCGCTTCGCCGCCATCGCGACGCTGGTGGCCGAGTGGCAGCCGCAGGCGCTGGTCGTCGGCATTCCGGTGCACGCGGACGGCACGCCGCACGCGATGACCGCGCGCGCGCAGCGCTTCGCGCGGCGAGCTCGAGCGCCGCGTTCGGGCCTGCCGGTGCGAATGCGCGGACGAGCGGCACACGACGCAGCTCGCCGCAGTCCGCGCTGGACGCAACGCGCGCGGCGGCGCGCGGGCGCGCGGCGCGCGCGACGCGGTCGCCGCGCAACTGATCCTGCAAGGATGGTTCGATGAGCGACGCGACGAGCTGCCTGACGCCGAAGCCACGCTGCGTCGCGCTCGCCGAGCGCATGCGCGGCGCCGTCGCCCACGACGCGGCGTTCGTCGGCATCTATTCGGGCGGCGCGTGGCTCGCGGAGCGCCTGCCCGCGCTGGTGCCCGGCAATCATCCGGTCGGCTTCATCGACGTCTCGTTCTACCGCGACGACTACGCGCGCACCGGCCTGAAGTCGCGGCGCCAAGCGCTCGGAGCTGCCGTTCGACGTGGACGGCGCGACCATCGTGCTCGTCGACGACGTGCTGTTCACCGGCCGCAGCGTGCGCGCGGCGATCAACGAGCTCTTCGACTACGGCCGCCCCGCGCGCATCGAGCTCGCGGTGCTGATCGACCGCGGCGGCCGCGAGTTGCCGATCGAGCCCACGTATTGCGGCGCGCGCCTCGACGGTGGCGCGCGACCTGTCCGTCGTGCTGTCGCGCGACCGGCGAGCGCTTGCGGCTCGCCGTCGAGAAGCAGGAGAGCTAGCCCGGCATGGCCACGCGCAATCCGCAGCTCAACGCCAACGGCGAGCTCACGCACCTGCTGACGCTCGAAGGCCTGCCGCCGGACGTCATCCGCGGCATCCTCGACACCGCGGAGCCGTTCGTGTCGATCGCCGAGCGCGAGGTGAAGAAGGTCCCGCTGCTGCGCGGCAAGGCGGTGTTCAACCTGTTCTTCGAGAACTCGACGCGCACGCGCACGACGTTCGAGATCGCGGCGAAGCGGCTGTCCGCCGACGTCATCAACCTCAACATCGGCGCCTCGTCGACGAGCAAGGGCGAGACGCTGCTCGACACCGTCGACAACCTGGTCGCGATGGACGCCGACATCTTCGTCGTCCGCCATGCGCAGTCCGGCGCGCCGCACCTCATCGCGCAGCACCTCGAACGCCACGCGCCGCAGCGCACGTGCACGTGGTCAACGCCGGCGACGGCCGCCACGCGCACCCGACGCAGGGGCTGCTCGACCTCTACACGATCCGCCACTACAAGAAGGACATTCCACAACCTGACGGTGGCGATCGTCGGCGACGTCCTGCACTCGCGCGTCGCGCGCTCGCTGATCCACGGCCTCACCACGCTCGGCACGCCGGAGGTGCGCGTGATCGGGCCGAAGACGCTGCTGCCGGCGCAGGTCGAGGCGATGGGCGTGCGCGTGTTCCACGACATGCGGGAGGGCCTGCGCCGGCTGCGACGTCGTCGTGATGCTGCGGCTGCAGAACGAGCGGATGAAGGGCGCGCTGCTGCCGTCGGCCGGCGAGTTCTTCAAGCACTACGGCCTGACGCCGGACAAGCTGGCGCTCGCCAAGCCGGACGTGATCGTGATGCACCCGGGGCCGATGAACCGCGGCGTGGAGATCGATTCCGCGGTCGCCGACGGCGACCGCTCGGTGATCCTGCCGCAGGTGACGTTCGGCATCGCGGTGCGGATGGCGGTGATGAGCATGATCGCGGGCAACTGATGAAGATCGAGATCGCCAACGGCCGCATCGTCGACCCCGCCAACGGCGATCGACCGCGTCGCTTCGCTCTACGTCGCCGCGGGCAAGATCGCCGGCGATCGGCGCGCCGCCGGCGGGCTGGAACGCGAACCGCGTCGATCGACGCGCGCGGCCTCGTCGTCGCGCCGGGCCTCGTCGACATCTCCGCGCGCCTGCGCGAGCCGGGCCTCGAGTACAAGGCGACGCTCGAATCGGAGATGGCCGCGGCCATCGCCGGCGGCGTCACGCGCCTCGCCTGCCCGCCCGACACCGATCCGCCGCTCGACGAGCCGGGCCTGGTCGAGATGCTGAAGCACCGCGCGCGCTCGCTCAACCAGGCGCACGTGCATCCGATCGGCGCGCTCACGGTGCAGCTGAAGGGCACCACGCTCACCGAGATGGGCGAGCTCACCGAGGCCGGCTGCGTCGCGTTCTCGCACGCCGACGTGCCGCTGCACGACACCGAGCTCCTGTGGCGCGCGATGCAGTACGCGTCGACCTTCGGCTACGCGCTGTGGCTGCGGCCCGTCCGATCCCTACCTCGGCCGCATCGGCGTCGCGCACGACGGCGAGGTCGCCACGCGACTCGGCCTGCCCGGCATCCCGGCGCTGACCGAGATCATCGCGCTGCAGACGATCCTCACGCTCGCGCGCGATACCGGCGTGCGCCTGCACCTGTGCCGGCTGTCGTGCGCGGAAAGCGTCGACCTGGTCCGCGCCGCCAAGCGCGACGGACTGCGCGTCACCTGCGACGTGGCCGTGCATCACCTGCACCTGTGCGACATCGACATCGGCTGGTTCGACGTCGGATGCCAACCTCGTGCCGCCGCTGCGCACGACGCGCGATCGCGCGGCGTTGCGCGCGGGCGTGGCCGACGGCACGATCGACGTCGTCTGCTCCGACCACGCGCCCGTCGACGACGACGCGAAGCAGGTGCCGTTCGGCGAGGCCGAGCCCGGCGCGACCGGGCTCGAGCTCCTGCTGCCGCTCACGCTCAAGTGGGCGAGCGAGGACGGCGTCGACGCTGCCGGTGGCGCTGGCGCGCATCACCAGCGCGCCGGCGCGCGCATGGTCGATGCGACGCCGGCACGCTCGCGGTCGGCAGCGCCGCCGACGTGTGCGTGTTCGATCCGCAGGCCTGGTGGAAGGTCGAGCGCAGCGCGCTGCGCAGCCAGGGCAAGAACACGCCGTTCCTCGGGCTCGAAGTCCCGGGCACGCGTGCGCTACACGCTGGTCGGCGGCCAGGTCGTCCACGAAACCTAGCGCGGGTTTTGCCCGCCAACGCAAGTGCACGCAGCCGCGCATCGGGCCGGCTGCGCGATCGCCAATCCTTGCGAGGAGTTGCGCTTGAACGACATCATCGAATCCGAACATGCGAAGAGCCTGCTCGGCGATCGCGCGACGGTCGATCGCCGCGCGTTCGTCGTCACGTCGCTCGGCGCGGGCTTCGCGCTGGCCGTGCTGCCGGTCATCCGCGCAGACGATCACGACGTCGGCCGACGGCCTCGTCGCCGGCGAGGTGAAGGTGCCGACGCCAGGACGGCGCGATGCCCGCGTATCGCGCGATGCCCGCCACGGGCGGCAATTTCCCGGTGATCCTCGTCGTGCAGGAAATCTTCGGCGTGCACGAGCACATCAAGGACGTCTGCCGGCGCATCGCGAAGGCCGGCTATTTCGCCATCGCGCCGGAGCTCTACGCGCGGCAAGGGCGATCCGTCGAAGTACACCGACATTCCCAAGCTCATTTCCGAAGTCGTGTCCAAGGTCCCCGACGCGCAGGTCCTGGGCGACCTCGACGCGTGCGTGGCCTACGCCAAGTCGACGGGCAAGACGGAAACGGCGCGGCTGGGCATCACCGGGTTCTGCTGGGGCGGGCGCATCGTCTACATGTACGCCGCGCACAACCCGAGCGTCAAGGCTGCCGTCGCGTGGTACGGGACCACCGCCGAGGCGTTCATTCCGGGCGATAAGCCGCGGCGATCGACGTGGCCGACCGCATCAAGGCGCGCCGTGCTCGGGCTCTACGGCGGCGCCGATACCGGCATTCCGGCCGCCACGGTGGAAGCGATGTTCGCGAAGCTCAAGGCGTCCGGCAACGCGCGGTCCGAGTACAAGATCTATCCGGACACGCCGCACGGCTTCAACGCGGACTATCGTCCCTCCTACCGCAAGGCGCGAGGCGCAGGACGCGTGGAACCGCATGCTGGCCTGGTTCAAGCTCAACCTGTGATCGAGGTCAAGCGGGCGGCGGTGCCGGCGTCGCCCGCCTTGCCCGCGTTGCGCTAGCATTGGGCATCTGCGGAAGGAGCGACCATGCCCATCTACGAGTACGCATGCAGCGCGTGCGGCCAGGAGTTCGAGACGCTCGTGCGCAACGGTGCGACACCCGAGTGCCCGAACTGCCACTCGACGGATCTTGCGAAGAAGCTTTCGGTGTTCGCGGCCGGCAAGTCGTCGGCCGACGCCGCACCGATGGCGATGGGGCCGTGCGGGGCCTGCGGCCACCCGGGCGGACCGGGCGCTTGCGCGCTGGAGTAGCGCAGCCGCCCCTGCGAAGTCCGACTTACCGGGTCCGGGGCACCCGTCCCATCACGAAGAACTCGTCGTTCGGCCGCATGCCGACCAAGTGCGCCATGCGGTTCGACAGCGCGAAGAACGCGGCGATGCCGCCGATGTCCCAGATGTCCTCGTCGGTGAAGCCGTGCGCGCGCAGCGCGGCGAAGTCGTCGTCGCCGATGTCACGGCTCGACAGCGCGACCTTCATCGCGAACGCGAGCATCGCCTTCTGCCGCGGCGTGATGTCGGCGTCGCGATAGTTGACCGCGACCTGGTCCGCCACCAGCGGATTCTTCGCGTAGATGCGCAGGATCGCGCCGTGCGCGACGATGCAGTAGAGGCAGTCGTTGGCGCCCGACGTCGCCACCACGATCATCTCGCGCTCGGCCTTGGTGAGGCCGCCTTCCTTCTCCATCAGCGCGTCGTGGTACGCGAAGAACGCGCGGAACTCGTCGGGCCGGTGCGCGAGCGTGATGAACACGTTCGGCACGAAGCCCGCCTTCTCCTGCACGGCGAGGATGCGCGTGCGGATGTCGTCGGGCAGGTCCTCGAGCCGGGGGACCGGATAGCGGCTGATGGCGGGCGCATTCATGCCGTCAAGTTTAGCAGGCGGTGGGGCGGTTGCCGGACCCCGTCGGCGCGATCGCCTGTAACATCGTCGTGATCGCCGTTCCGAAGCGCGACCGCGGCTTCGCAAACGATCTGCCGACCGGCCCACCTTGCCCATGACCCACATCCTGCATCGCAGCCTGCGCGCATCGTTGCCCGTGGCCGTCCGCGGCCGCGGCATCGTCGTCACCGACGCCGAGGGCCGGGACTACCTCGACGCGTCCGGCGGCGCCGCGGTGTCGTGCCTGGGCCACGGCCATCCCGACGTGCTGGCGGCGATGCACGCGCAGATCGATCGCATCGCCTACGCGCACACGAGCTTCTTCACCACGGAGGTCGCCGAAGCGCTGGCCGACCGCCTCGTGCGCGATGCGCCGCCCGGCATCTCGCACGTCTTCCTCGTCTCCGGCGGCTCGGAGGCGATCGAGGCGTCGCTCAAGCTCGCGCGCCAGTACTTCGTCGAGATCGGCGAGCCGCAGCGCAGGCATTTCATCGCGCGCCGGCAGAGCTACCACGGCAACACGCTCGGCGCGCTCGCGGTCGGCGGCAACGCCGCGCGCCGCGCGCAGTTCGCGCCGCTGCTGATCGACGTCACGCACGTCGCGCCGTGCTACGAGTACCGCGACCGGCGCGCCGACGAGTCCGCGCAGGCTTACGGTGAGACGGCTTGCGGCGCGAGCTCGAAGCGGCGATCGAGCGACTCGGGCCGCGCAATGTCATCGGCTTCGTCGCGGAACCCGTCGTCGGCGCCACCCTCGGCGCGGTGCCGGCGGTGCCCGGCTATTTTCGCCGCATCCGCGAGATCTGCGACCGGCACGGCATCCTGCTCATCGCCGACGAGGTGATGTGCGGCATGGGTCGCACCGGCACGCTGCACGCGATCGAGCAGGAAGGGGTGGCTCCCGACCTGATGACCATCGCCAAGGGCCTGGGCGGCGGCTACCAGCCGATCGGCGCGATGCTCGCCTCGCAGCGGATCGTCGAGCGCTATCGAGCGCGGCAGCGGCGCGTTCCAGCACGGACACACGTACCTCGGACATCCGGTCGCCTGCGCGGCCGCGCTCGCCGTGCAGCAGGTGATCGAGCGCGATCGCCTGCTCGATGCGGTCACGGCGCTCGGCGCGCACCTGTCGCGGCGGCTGCACGAGGCGCTCGATGCGCATGCGAACGTGGGCGACATCCGCGGCCGCGGACTCTTCATGGCCGTGGAACTCGTCGCGGATCGTGCGACCAAGCGGCCCTTCGATCCTGCGCTGCGGCTGCACGCGCGCGTCAAGTCGGAAGCGATGGCGCGCGGGCTGCTGGTCTATCCGATGGGCGGGACGATCGACGGGCGAACGGGCGATCACGTGCTGCTGGCACCGCCGTTCATCGCCACCGCCGCGGAGCTGGACGAGATCGTGGCGCGCCTGCGCGCGCGCGATCGACGCGGCGCTCGCCTCGGCCGCGAAATAGGGACGGGCTTGCGCGCGCCGCGGGCTACGGCGCCGGCGGCACGTACCCGCTGCGGCATCTCCGCGCCGCCGCCGAAGAAGTGCTTCTCCATCTGCTCGGCGAGCCACTTGCGCGCGCGCGCGTCGGCGAGGCTCAGGCGATTCTCGTTGACGAGCATCGTCTGGTGGCGCAGCCATGCCCGCCCACGCCTCCTTCGACACGTTCTCGTAGATGCGCTTGCCGAGCTCGCCGGGGTACGGCGGAAAATCGAGACCTTCGGCTTCGCGGCCGAGCTTCACACAATGGATCATGCGGGCCATGACGGCGTTCCTTACAACGGTTTGCGGTAGACCAGCGACTTGCGCTGGTAATTGTAGAGCGCCTGCTTCTGCTGGGGCAGATCGGCGACGGTGGCCGTGCGGAAGCCGCGCTCGAGGAACCAGTGCGCGGTCTTGGTGGTGAGCACGAAGAGCTCCGCGAGCTTCAGCTTGCGCGCGCGCGTCTCGATCTCGCGCATCAGCGCCTCGCCGTAGCCTTCGCGCCGGAAGTCGGGCTCGACGGCCAGCGCGGCGAGCTCGCCCAGCTTGTCCTCGGGGAACGCGTACAGCGCGGCGCAGCCGATGATGTGCCCGTCGTACTCGGCGACGACGAAACGCTCGATCTCGCTTTCCAGGCGCTCGCGCGAGCGGCGCACCAGCACGCCCTGCTCCTCGAGCGGCTCGATGATGCGCCAGGATGCCGCCGACGTCGTCGATCGTCGCGTTGCGGATGTGCGCGAGCGCGGTCGCCGACGACCATCGTGCCGACGCCGTCGCGCGTGAACAGCTCGAGCAGCAGCGCGCCGTCCAGGCGGCGCGAGATGAGGTGCGCGCGCTTGACGCCGTTGTTGCACGCGCGGATCGCGGCCGGCAGGTACATGCGCACATCCGGCGCGAGCTTGTCGCCCTTGGCGAGCAGCGCCTCGGCGTCGGTGGTCGACAGGTCGCGTCACGAGCTGCCGGCGGCCGTTGCGCACGCCGTCGGCGTCCATCAGGAAGATGAGCTTCGACGCCTCGAGACGCACGGCGACCTGGGTGGCGACTTCCTCGACGGTGAGGTTGAAGATCTCGCCGGTCGGCGAATAGCCGATCGGCGAGATGAGCACGATGTCGCCGTCGTCCAGCCGCTGCTGGATCGCCTCGGTGTCGATGCGCCGCACCTCGCCGGTCAGCTGCATGTCGACGCCGCCGACCACGCCCATCGGCTTCGCGGTGAGGTAGTTGCCGCGACGACACGCGGTTGCGCGCGCCGGCCATCGGCGAGTTGGCGAGGCCGAGCGACAGCAGCGCCTCGATGCGCGCGCGCACCTGGCCGGCGGCCTCGAGCACGCAGTCCATCGCGTCGGCGTCGGTGACGCGCACGCCGTGCGCGTAGCGGCTCGGAATGCCCTGCGCCGCGAGGATCGCCTCGACCTGCGGCCGGCAGCCGTGCAGCGACGACGAGCCGGATGCCCAGGCTGTGCAGCAGGTTGAGGTCGTGGATGACGCCCAGGAACTGCTCGTCGGCGACCACTTCGCCGCCGAACGCGATCACGAAGGTCCGGCCGCGGAACGCGTGCACGTACGGCGCCGCCGAGCGGATCAGGTGCACGAACGCCCGCATCGTCGCGGAGTTGGCGGCGGGCGGGACGTCGGGAGCGCGGGCCATCGCGATGTGGCGGGGGAGCGGCGGAGCGGAAACTGCGCGCGATTATAGCCGGGTTGACGTCGCGCGCGCCCGGCACGCGCGACCCCGCGGCCAGTATCATCGCGCCGTTTCGCCGGCTCGCCGCGCATGACACTCCAAGCTTCTCGAAAACCTGAATCCCGAGCAGCTCGCCGCGGTGACGCTGCCGCACGCGTCGGCGCTGATCCTGGCGGGCGCCGGCAGCGGCAAGACGCGCGTGCTGACGACGCGCATCGCGTGGCTGCTCGCCACCGGGCAGGCCGGCCCGCTGTCGATCCTCGCCGTCACGTTCACCAACAAGGCGGCGCGCGAGATGCTGACCGCGCCTCTCGGCGCTCACGCCGGTGAACACGCGCGGCATGTGGGTCGGCACGTTCCACGGCCTGTGCAACCGGATGCTGCGCGCGCATCACCGCGACGCGAACCTGCCGCAGCTCTTCCAGATCCTCGACACGCAGGACCAGCTGTCGCTGATCAAGCGCATGTACCGTGCGCACAACATCGACGACGACCGCTTTCCGCCGAAGCAGCTGCAGTGGTTCATCGCGGCCGCCAAGGAGGAGGGCCTGCGCCCGAACGCGGTCGAGGCGGGCGACGAGTTCTCGCGGCGGCAGGTCGAGCACTACGCGCTCTACGACGCGATGTGCCAGCGCGAGGGCGTGGTCGACTTCGCGGAGCTCCTGCTGCGCAGCTACGAGCTCCTGGCCAACCACGAGGGCCTGCGCAGCCACTACCAGCGGCGCTTCTCGCACCTGCTCGTCGACGAGTTCCAGGACACCAACACGCTGCAGTACAAGTGGCTGCGCATGCTGGCGGGCCCGCACACCGCGGTGTTCGCGGTGGGCGACGACGACCAGTCGATCTACGCGTTCCGCGGCGCGAAGGTCGCCAACATGCAGCAGTTCGAGCGCGACTTCGCCACGCCCGACCAGCCGGTGAAGCTCATCAAGCTCGAGCAGAACTATCGCTCGCACGGGCACATCCTCGACGCGGCGAACGCGCTGATCCGGCACAACCAGGCGCGCCTCGGCAAGAACCTCTGGACGAGCGAGGGCAAGGGCGAGCCGGTGCGCGCGTTCGCGGCCACCAGCGACCACGACGAGGCCGCGTTCATCGTCGACGTGGTGAAGGGCATCGCCGACGACGGCGTCCCGCTCGACGAGGTGGCGCTCCTCTACCGCTCCAACGCGCAGTCGCGCGTGCTCGAGCACGCGCTCTTCGGCGCCGGCATCCCGTACCGCGTGTACGGCGGCATGCGCTTCTTCGAGCGCGCCGGAGGTGAAGCATGCGCTCGCCTACCTGCGACTCATCGCGGCGCCCGACGACGACGGCGCGTTCCTGCGCGTGGTGAACTTCCCGCCGCGCGGCATCGGCGCGCGCACGCTCGAGCAGCTGCAGGACAATGCGCGCGGGCGCACGGCACCACGCTGTGGCAGGCCGCGGCCAGCGGCGCGCTGGCGGGCAAGGCGGGCAACGGCGCTCGGCAACTTCGTGCAGCTGATCGACACGCTGCGCAGCGAGACGGGATCGCTGCCGCTGCCCGAGGCCGTCGCAGCACGTGATCGAGAAGTCGGGCTTGCTCGCGCACTACCGCAGCCGAGAAGGACGGCCAGGACCGCGTCGAGAACCTGGAGGAGCTCGTCACGCCGCGGACGGCTTCGTGCGCGAGGCGCGAGCTCGCCACCGATGCGCCGATGCTGTCGGATCGCGTGGAGCCGGCGGCGGAATCGCCGGAGGCCGGCGCCGACGAAGGCGCGACCGATCCGCTCACCGCGTTCCTCGCGCACGCGGCGCTCGAGGCGGGCGAGACGCAGGCGGCCGAAGGCAGGCCCGCGCTGCAGCTCATGACGGTGCACTCGGCCAAGGGCCTCGAGTTCCACACGGTGTTCGTCACGGGGCTCGAGGAGGGGCTGTTCCCGCACGAGAACAGCCTGCTCCGAGGCCGACGGCCTCGAGGAGGAGCGGCGCCTCATGTACGTCGCGATCACGCGCGCGCGCCGCCGGCTCTATCTCACGCACGCGCAGAACCGCATGCTGCACGGGCAGACGCGCTACAACATCCCGTCGCGCTTCGTGAACGAGCTGCCGCGGCGAGCTCGTGCAGTGGCTGTCGCCGCAGCGTCGGCGCTATCGACGTCGACGAGGCGGAGTGGGGACGCGTCACCGGCGCGCCGCAGGCCACGCCGCCGGCGTCGCAGTGGCGCATCGGCCAGTAGCGTGCGGCACGCGAAGTTCGGCGTCGGCGTGATCATCGACGCGCGCGGGCCGCGGCTCCGACACGCAGGTGCAGGTCAACTTCCGCGACTCCGGCGTGAAGTGGCTGGCGCTGGACTATGCGAAGCTCGAGGCTGCGTAGCCTCCATTTCTTCCGCGTGGTCCCCGCAAGGCGGGACTCGCGGGCTGAGGATCGCGACCGGCTACTTGGCGCGCGTCGGATGCGTGGCGAGGAAATCGTCCACGGCCGCCGAGGCGGACGGGAAGAACCGCTCGTTGCCCATGCGGTGATCGGGGAGCCAGCGGGTGAGCTGCTCGCGCAGCGGGCGGTTGGCGCGCGCGAAGCGGACGTCGACGCCCGCGCGCTCGAACTCGTCGTGCAGCTCGCGCAGCGTCGGCGAGCGCGGTCACGTCGATGTGCGACACGGCCTGCAGGTCGAGCACGATGCAGCGCAGCGGCGGCCGGGCCGCCGGCGGCGAGCGCGCGCAGGCGCTCGGCCACGTGGCGCGCGTTGGCGAAGATCAGCGGCGCGTACAGCCGGTACACGAGCACCGCCGGCGTCGCGGTGCCGCCTTCGTCGTCGGCGAGATCGTGGTAGCGCCGGTCGGTGGGCAGGCGGCGCAGCAGCGCATCGCGCGGGCGCGCCACCTCGATCAGCACCTGGGCGAGCGACAGCGCGACGCCGAGCAGCACGCCCGGCAGCACGCCGAGGATCAGCACGCCGAGGGTCACCGCCCATGCGAGGCCGAACGCGCGGCGGTCGAGGCGATACAGCGCACGCAACGCATCGCAGGTCGAACAGTCGCACGCCGGCGACGATGAGGATCGCGGCCAGCGCGACGCGCGGCAACGCGTCGAGCGTCGGCGCGAGGAACAGCACGAACGCCACGAGCAGTGCGGCGGCGAGCCATTGCGTGAGCTGCGTCTGCCGCGCCGATGCATCGGCCGTCACCGAGCGCGACGTGCTGGCGCCTACGGGAAAACCGGCCACCAGGCCGGCCGCGACGTTGCCGGCGCCGAGCGCGGTGAGCTCGCGGTCGGCATCGACGGGCTCGCCGTGCTTGGCCGCGAGCGTGCGCGCGAGCAGCACGCCCTCGGCGAACACGAGCAGCGCGAGCGCGAGCGCACCGGGCGCGATGCGCCTGCAGGTCGTGCAGCGTGAAGTGCGGCAGCGACGGCGCCGGAATCGCGGCGGCCAGCGGCTGCAGATGCACGACGCCGTTCGCGGCGAGGCCGAGGCCGAGCGACGCGGCGATCGCGAGCGCGCAGGCGATGAGCGGCTGCCGGGCGCGCGCGGCGCCACGCGCGCAAGCACGAGCATGACGGCGATGAGCGTGGCGCCGAGCGCAAGCGTGGGCACGTGGGCGTCGCGGCAGCGCGCGCATCGCGTCGAAGACCCGCAGGAAGAAGGCGTCGCGCGGCAGCTTCACGCCCAGCAGCACCGGCAGTTGCGTGCCGACGAGGATCAGCGCTGCCCCGTTCGCGTAGCCGACGAGCACCGGGGTCGACAGGAGATCGGCGACGTCGCCGAGCCGCAGGCGCCCCGCGAGGATCAGCAGCGCGCCGCACGCGAGCGCCAGCATGGCCGCGAGCGCCGCGGCGCGCACGGGATCGCCCAGCGCCAACGGCGCGATGACGGAGCCGGCGAGCAGCGCGATGGTGGTGTCCGGACCGACGATCACGCGCCGGTTCGGTGCGAAGAGGGCATAGGCGACCATCGCCGCGAGGGCCGCGTAGAGGCCGGCTTGCGGCCGTACGCCCGCGAGCTCCGCGTACGCCAGCACCGACGGAATCATGACGACGCAGATCGACAGGGCCGCGGCGACATCGCCGGGCAGCGCGCTCCGCGGATACGACAGCAGCTGTGCGAGCCCCGGCAACCAGTGCTCGAGGCGCTCGCGAGAAGGCTCGGGCATGGGCATCGGGATGCCCTAGGCGCGTGCCTCGCGCGTCAGGGGTGCCAGCGTCTCGCCGGCATGGAAGACATCGCGATAACTCACGTAATCGGACACGTGCAGCGTGGCGGCGAAGAACAGCGAGTAGGGCAGGAGCAGGCCGATCATCAGCCACGCACCGGAAGGCGGTGGCAGCACCAGCGCGAGGATGCCGGTGATGAGCCCCGGAACCACTACGCCATAGAAGAACACGCCGACGCCGTACATGGCCAGCGGCCTCCAGTTGGCGAGCGCGGCGCGCAGGCTGGCGGCGAGCGCCGCTCCCGCCCTGCGCATCCTGGAACACGACCAGTGCCGGCGCCCACCACGTCGCGATCACGACGGGCAGCGACAGCAACGCGGAGAACAGCATGCCGAGCTCGACGCGGGGGTCGGAGAGCGCCTCGGCCAGCTGCTCCTCGCTGATCGGCTTGCCCGAGGAGACGATCTCGACGAGCTTGCCGCCGTCGACGAGCGCGGAGCCGAACACGGCGAGCGTGATGCCCCCGACGAAGAACAGGCCGATCGCGAGCAGCGCGCCCAAGTTCGCGCGAAAGCCCTGGAACAGCAGGCCGAGCGCCGGCCGGCCGCCGCGCTCCTGCGTCCACGCTGCGGCGAGCAGGCCGACGGCGAACACCGGCTTCATCAGCGTCATCGCATACGGCCCGACGAGCGGCACGACGCGCACGAGCAGCAGCACGAAGAAATATGCGAGCACCAGCAGCACCCATTGCAGGCGGTACGTCTTGAACATCGCGTAGGCGTTGGCGAGCCACGCCAGTCCCTGCCGCGCGGGATAGCGGGTGAACACGAATTCGCGCGGAATGTCGCTCATGGGATATGCGCCGCGACGCGCGGCAGCGCCGGCATTTGCGCGGCGCGGTCGCGCAGGATGCGCTCGAAGTGCGCGGGATCGTGCGCGTGCACGAGCTCGCCCGGGCGCGGGAGGTGCAGGTCGTACAGTCGCGACAGCCAGAAGCGCAGCGCGGCGGCGCGCAGCAGCGATGGCCATGCTTCGCATTCGTCCGTGGTCAGCGGGCGCACGCCTTCGTACGCCGACAACATCGCACCGACCAGCGCCCGATCGAGCGCGCCTGTGCGGTCGTCGATGCACCAGTCGTTCACGGTGATCGCGAGGTCGTAGGCATAGAAATCGGTGGCCGCGAAGCCGAAGTCGATGATGCCGGCGACGCGCTCCCCGGCGAACAGCACGTTGTCGCAGAAGAGATCGCCGTGGATCGCGCCCTTGCGCAGCTTCCCGCGTCCGAAGCCGGTCTGGTACCGGATCTCCGCGTCGAGCAGCGCCGCCTGGTCCGCGTTCAGGAACGGACGCACCGCGCGTGCCGCCTGCCGCCACCACGCGGGGCCGCGCCGATTGGTGAGCCGCGGCCGATAGGTCTGCGTGGCCTCGTGCAGGCGCGCGAGCGCCGCGCCCACCTGCGCGCAGTGCGCGGCATCCGGCGCCTCGACGGGCGCGCCATCCACCCGCTCCACGAGGCTCGCCGGCTTGCCGTTGAGGAGCGAGAAGAGCGCGCCGGTGCGGTCGGCGACGGGCGCCGGCACTTCCACGCCGCAGCGCGCGAGATGCGCCATCAGGTTGAGGTAGAACGGCAGCTCCGCCGCCGGGAGGCGCTCGTAGAGCGTAAGCACGTAGCGGCCGCGGTCCGCGGTCACGAAGTAGTTCGTGTTCTCGATGCCGGAGGCGATCGGCGCGAGCTCGACCAACCCGCCCACCGTGTAGCGCAAGAGCCAGGCGTCGAGTTCGGAAGGGGAGACCGGCGTGTAGACGGACATGCGTGGTCGCGTCCGTCCGCGTGCATGGACGGAGACGCGGACGTCGAAGTTTTCAGTTCACCAGGAGAACAACAGCCACATCGGCGGGCTCAGTGCCGGGTCGAGCGAATCGCGGCGTATGAATTGCTGGCCGTTGCCGTTCGGCACCAGGAAATACGGCAGACCGAAGCGCGGCGTGACCCGGATGTACCGAAGCTGGCCGCCGACGCGCACTTCCTCGACCGTTTCCGTTTCGCGGC
This sequence comes from uncultured beta proteobacterium, assembly GCA_963725735.1. Lineage (GTDB taxonomy): Bacteria > Pseudomonadota > Gammaproteobacteria > Burkholderiales > Casimicrobiaceae > VBCG01. Next base: position 129,824 of record CAVRZM010000017.1, read on the forward strand.
GGATGATCGTCACTTGCGGCTCGTCGGGATCGGCCGTCGTCGAATCCGCGGCGGGCGGCGGCGCGGGCGTGTAGGTCTGCGGCTTGGCCGGCGGCGGCGTCTGCGTCTCGGGCGGAAGCGGCGGCGGGGTCATCGGAGGCGGTGGCGGCGCCGGTTGCGCAAGAGCGTTCGACGCCGCCAGGAGGGCGGCGAACAGACCGAGCGTGAAGCGCATTGCCATGAATCCATTCTACCGCGACGGGAAGAGGGCCGGCATCGGACAAGCGCCGACGCTGCATGGCGTGTCCGGGCAGTGTTGCTTTCCCGTCGCCGGACCCGGATCGCCGAATGCTCGCGCGGGCCAGCCGCCGCCCTAAGGCATGCGCGTACATCTGCCGTTAACTGCAACCCGGACGCCGGCTGCGCGGAACGGACCCCTCGCGCAACCTGCGTGCGTCACAAATTCAGCATCTTCTCGCGCTCCTCGCGCGTGGGCACGAAGCCGCGGTTCTCGTAGAAGCGGAAGATCGCCTCGACGACGGCGTCCGGCTCCTCGATCACCTGCATGAGCTGCATGTCCTTCTCGTCGATCATGCCTTCGCCGACGAGCTTGTCCTCCATCCAGGCGAGGAGGCCGCGCCAGAATTCGCCGCCGACGAGGATCACCGGGATGCGGCGGCTCTTTCCGGTCTGCACGAGCGTGAGAACCTCGGAGAGCTCGTCGAGCGTCCCGAAGCCGCCCGGCAGGATGACGTACGCGGACGCGAAGCGCACGAACATCATCTTGCGCGTGAAGAAATAGCGGAAGTCGACCGACACGTCCTGGTGTGCCTTGTCGCCCGACTCGAACGGCAACAGGATGTTCAAGCCGATGGCGGGCGCGTTGCCGGCGAACGCGCCTTCGTTCGCGGCGCGCATGATGCCCGGACCGCCGCCGGAGATCACCGCGAAGCCCGCGTCGGAGAGCCGGCGCGCGATCGCCTTCGCTTTCTCGTAATACGGATGATCCGGCTTCGTGCGCGCGCTGCCGAACACGCTGATGGCAGGACGGATGCCGCGCAGCCTTTCGGTCGCGATGGCGAACTCTGCCATAATCCCGAGCACCCGCCACGCCTCCTGGCCGTTGCTCGTGTTCAATGCGTGCGGATCGATGAGTTCGGGAACCTTGTGGGTCTGACGCATGCCAACGCTCGTGCTGGTGGACGGGTCTTCGTATCTGTACCGCGCATTCCATGCGCTCCCCGATTTGCGGACGCGCCAAGGCGAGCCCACGGGCGCGCTGCGCGGGGTGCTGTCGATGTTGCGCCGAATGGTGGAGGACGGCAAGCCGGACTACTTCGCGGTCGTGTTCGACGCGCCCGGCAAGACGTTCCGCGACGCATGGTATCCGGAGTACAAGGCGAACCGGCCGCCGATGCCGGACGATCTCGCCAAGCAGATCGAGCCGCTGCACGAGCTGGTGCGTGCCCACGGCTGGCCGCTGCTCATGATCGAAGGCGTGGAAGCCGATGACGTGATCGGCACGCTCGCCTGCCAGGCGGCGGAGCAGGGCATCGACACGATCATCAGCTCGTCGGACAAGGACCTGACGCAGCTCGTGAAGCCGGGCGTCACGATGGTCAACACGATGAGCAACGAGCGATACGACGAGGCGGGCGTGCTCGCGAAGTTCTCGGTGCGTCCCGACCAGGTGCTCGACCTCCTCACCCTGACGGGCGACACCGTCGACAACGTTCCCGGCGTGGCCAAGGTGGGGCCGAAGACCGCGGCCAAATGGCTCGCGCAATACGGCACGCTCGACAACCTGATCGCGCACGCGGACGAGATAACCGGCGTGGTCGGCAACAACCTGCGCGAAGCGCTCGGGTGGCTGCCGCAGGGCAAGCGGCTGCTCACGGTGAAGACCGACTGCGAGCTGCCGGTGCACGCCACCGATCTCGTGATCCGGCCCGTCGACCCCGCGTCGCTGCGCCCCTTGTACGAACGCTACGATTTCAAGAGCTGGCTGCGCGACGGCGCGACCACGCCCGCGGGAACCGGCACGGCGCCCAGCGAGGACGCCGCCGGCGCGATCGCCAGGCGCGCGGCGTCCGACCCCGCGGGCCGCCGCTTCGACGTGCCGCTCGAGCCCAACGTCGCGGACGCGCCGCCCGCGCCGGAGTCGACGCACTACGAGACGGTGCTCGACGAAGCCTCGCTGCAGCGCTGGCTGGCGGCCATCGACCGCGCCGAGGTCACGTCGTTCGACACCGAGACCACCAGCCTCGATCCGATGCAGGCGCGCATCGTCGGCGTGTCGTTCTCGGTGGAGCCCGGCCGCGCCTGCTACATCCCGCTGTGCCACAACTACGCCGGCGCGCCGGCGCAGATGGACTGCGCCGCGACGCTGTCGCGCCTGTCGGCGTGGTTCTCCGATCCGGCGAAGAAGAAGCTCGGCCAGAACGTGAAGTACGACGAGCATGCGCTCGCCAACGAGGGGGTCGCCTTGCAGGGCGTGGCGGACGACACGCTGCTCGAATCCTACGTGCTGGAGTCCCATCGTCCGCACGACATGGACAGCCTCGCGTGGCGGCATCTCAACGTGAAGACGATCACCTACGACGAGGTGACGGGCAAGGGCGTCAATCGCATCCCGTTCGAGCAGGTGGAGGTCGAGCGCGCCACGCATTATTCGGCCGAGGACGCCGACATCACGCTGCGCCTGCACCGCGCGCTGCATCCGGCCATCGCGAAGGATCCGAAGCTCGACTACGTGTACACGCAGCTCGAGATGCCGGTGCGCGAGGTGCTGTTCCGCATGGAGCGCAACGGCATCCTCATCGACAGCGCGCTGCTGTCGGCGCAAAGCCGCGAGCTCGGCGAGCGCATCATCGCGTTCGAGCAGCAGGCGCACCTGCTCGCAGGCGGTCCGTTCAACCTGGGGTCGCCGAAGCAGATCTGCGAGATCCTGTTCACGCGGATGAACCTGCCCGTGATCAAGAAGACCGCCACGGGCCAGCCCTCCACGGACGAGGAAGTGCTGCAGGAGCTGGCAGCCGACTATCCGCTGCCGAAGCTGCTGCTCGAGCATCGCGCCCTGTCGAAGCTCAAGTCGACGTACACCGACAAGCTGCCGCAGATGGTCAATCCGCGCACGGGCCGCGTGCACACGACGTTCGCGCAGGCCACCGCGGTGACCGGGCGCCTCGCGTCCACCGACCCCAACCTGCAGAACATCCCGGTGCGCACGGCGGAAGGCCGCCGCATCCGCGAGGCATTCATCGCGCCGCCCGCGCACGTGCTGGTGTCGGCCGACTACTCGCAGATCGAGCTGCGCATCATGGCGCACCTGTCCGGCGACCCGGCGCTGCTGCACGCCTTCCAGACGGGGCAGGACATCCATCGCGCGACCGCCGCGGAGATCTTCGGCGTGCAGCCCGCGGAAGTCAGCGCCGACCAGCGTCGCTACATCAAGGCGGTGAACTTCGGCCTCATCTACGGCATGGGCGCGTTCGGCCTCGCGCAGCAGCTTTCCATCGAGCGCGGCGCGGCGCAGCAGTTCATCGACAAGTATTTCGCGCGCTATCCAGGCGTGGCCGAGTACATGCAGCGCACGCGCGCGACCGCGCGCGAGCAGGGCTATGTGGAGACCGTGTTCGGACGCCGCCTGTGGCTCCCCGACATCAAGGCGGGCGGCGGTCCCCGCCGCGCGGCGGCCGAGCGCGCCGCGATCAATGCGCCGATGCAGGGAACAGCGGCCGATCTCATCAAGCTTGCGATGATCGCCGTGCAGGCGTATCTCGATCGCGAGCGGCTCGCGACGAAGCTGCGTCCTGCAGGTGCACGACGAGCTCGTGCTCGAAGTGCCGGAAGGCGAGCGCGCGCGCATCGAGGCGAACCTGCCGGTGCTGATGACCGGGGTTGCGCAGCTGCGCGTGCCGCTGGTGGCCGACGTGGGCGTGGGCGCCAACTGGGACCAGGCGCACTGAGGGCGCACTGGGCCCGCGCGGGCGCGACTTGTTCGCGCGGCGCGGAACGCGCTTCAGCGGTCCGCCGGATTGGCGAGCGCCTCGTCGTCGGTGGCGAGCGTGTCCTCGTAACCCGCGAACGTCGTGCCGAAGACGATCGGGCCGACGACGAGCCCGACGATCGCCATCGTCACCACCACGAGCGCGAAGAAGCCGAGGAGCGCGCCCAGGCCGCCGCTCGTGCTGTGGCTCATGAACGCGCCCGCGCCGAAGGCCGCCGCGAGCGCCACGAACGCGAGTGCCGCGACCAGGAAGATGCCGACGCCGATGAGGCTGTAGACGAGGAACGGCAGCCAGTTGCGCCAGCACGAGACGAAGGAAAGCTTCATCGCCTCGACGGCGGACACCCCGCGCAGCGCGACCAGCGCGGGCGCGAACCAGTTCAGCATCGCGAAGACCGCGACGAGCACGAGGATGACGAGCGTCGCGAGGAGGCTCGTGCCGGTGATCGCGCGCGCGCTGCCGAGAAACACGTTGAGCGGGTCGTTCATCTGCGCCATCTCGGTGAAGCCGGAGCCCGGCGATGACGCTGACGCTCGCCAGTGCGAACAGCCCGAGCACGATCGCGATGTTGACCGCGCCGATGATCATCAGCGGCACGAAGTGCGAGCCCTGGAAGCCCTCGAAGAGGTGCGCGACGCGCAGCGGCTCGCCGCGGCGCAGGGCCGCGCAGCCGATCATGAGCCCGCCCATGAAGACGGGCGTGAGCAGCCAGTGCCCCACTTGCCCGACGTACGGGACCGCGCTGATGAGCAGCGTGATGACGAGGTAGATCACCATGATGCCGAGCCACGTCCCGATGCTGGCGGTGAACAGGTGGAACCCTGCACCCCACCACGACGCGCCGCGGCCGGCCGCGACGACGCGCGGTTCGCCGATCATGAGCTTCATCGCTGCCTCCCCTGCGTTGATCTAGTCCGCCGCGTGCCGCTCGAGGTCGTCGAACGCCACCACCGCCAGCGTCTCCTCGTGCGTGGCCGCGAGCACGACCGGCGGCGCCACGCCCGCCGCCAGCGCTTCGCGCCAGCGCCCGGCGCACAGGCACCAGCGATCGCCGGCGCGCAGGCCGGGGAAGCCCCATTCGGGACGCGGCGTCGACAGATCGTTGCCGGCGAGGCGCGAGTACACGAGGAACGCGTCGGTCATCACCGCGCACACGGTGTGGATGCCGGTGTCCTCGGTGCCGGTGTCGCAGCAGCCGTTGCGAAAGTAGCCGGTGAGCGGCTCGCTGCCGCACGGCGCGAGGGCGCCGCCCAGCACATTCTGCGCATTGTCGCGTGACGCGGGCATGACGGTGGGCGCGCGATCGTGCGACCGCGCGCGGCGGGCAGTGGCGAGGCGGCTAGTTTAGCGCGCTGCGCGCGTCGACGGCGTCGCGCACCCGCGACGCGAGCTCGGCGGGCGCATCCTTGCGCAGGAACCAGCGCAGGCGCAGCGTGTCGCCGACCGTCGCGAAGCCGAAATCGGCGAGCAGGTGCTGGAGCGCGCTGACGTAGCGCGAGCCGCGCTGCACGCGCACGATCCACGTCTTCTGTCCCTGCGCGGTGGCGAAGAGCGCGGCGAGCAGCGCGCGGCCGTGGCCCCCGCCGCGCGCGCCCAGGTCGAGGCCGGCGAGCCAGAGCTCGTACCCCGAGTCGATCGCGCGGAAGAGCCCGAAGCCGACCGGCTGCGAGCTGCTGTTCCGGTCGTCGGGCCAGAACACGTAGCCCGGGACCGCCACCGTGTCGATCTTGCCGGTGCGTCCCTCCTCGACGAAGTACCCGGTGACGAGCGCACGCTTGAGCTTTGCGAAGAATTCCTCCGCCTCGGGCGTGGCCCCGCCGAGCTCGCGGTCGAAGCTGCCGTCCTGCGCACCCTGGCGGATGAGGGAGCGCAGCATCGCGAGGTGACCTACGTGGGCAGGCTGCAGCATGGGCGCTCGCGGTTGAAGTGGCGTACGACCCGAACACTAGTCCCGCGTTCGGCGGGATGGTGGATCGACTTACGAGCGGTGGCTGGGAAGGCGTGAGCGGCGAGGCCGGACGAATGGACCGCACCTGTGTGTCGTCGCGCGGTGCGCGACAACAGCGGCGGCAGCTGGTCGCCTACATCAAATCGCAGAACGGCAACGTGCAGTTGGCCTCGTCCGGCAACGGCGATCCTGCCCGACGTGCCGACGTTCACCGAAGCGGGCATGAAGGGATTCGGGTCGTACGCAGGTATGGCTACTTCGCGCCGGCCAAGACGCCGGAGCAGTTCACCGAGTTCGCCAAGGCGGAGTCCGCCAAGCGGGCGGAGGTGGAGAAGGACAGCGGCGCGACCGTCGACCGAGGGTGCGCATGCGCGGACTGCCCGCACGCGGTCCGCAACGCGGTCCGGCAGTGCGGCCATCGCCTGCCGAGTCGGACCATGGCGGAGCGTCTCGGCGTTGCCCGCCGATGGCGATTCCCGCAAAGGGGTTGAATTCAGCGCCGTGTGCCCTTACCATTAGCACTCGTAGCAATTGAGTGCTAACAAGCTCTTCGCTGCGGGTTTCCAAGGAGGAGTCCGGGGCATCCCGAGCGCGTCAAGCGTCGTGTCCCGCCAGGCGTTTCCTCCCGTAAACCGCTGATTTTCAATTCAATTCACAGGAGTGAGTGCCTACTATGAAGCTTCGTCCCCTGCACGACCGCGTCATCGTCAAGCGGCTCGAGGAAGAGCGTAAATCGGCCGGCGGCATCGTCATCCCCGACACCGCTGCGGAAAAGCCGTCGATGGGCGAGGTGGTCGCTGTCGGCCCGGGCAAGACCGACGACAACGGCAAGCTGATCCCGATCGGCGTCAAGGCCGGCGACAAGATCCTTTTCGGCAAGTACTCGGGCCAGGAATTCAAGCTGGAAGGCGCCGACTACCTGCACATGCGCGAAGACGACATCATCGGCATCGTCGCCTAACGCCCACCCCAGATACGCATCAGGAGAACAGACACTATGGCAGCCAAAGACGTCCGCTTCGGCGAAGGCGTGCGCAACAAGATGATGGTCGGCGTGAACGTGCTCGCCAACGCCGTCAAGGTCACCCTCGGCCCCAAGGGCCGCAATGTCGTGCTCGAGCGCAGCTTCGGCGCGCCGACGATCACCAAGGACGGTGTGTCGGTCGCGAAGGAAATCGAGCTCAAGGACCGCTTCGAGAACATGGGCGCGCAGATGGTGAAGGAAGTCGCGTCCAAGACGTCCGACGTCGCCGGTGACGGCACCACGACCGCCACCGTGCTCGCGCAGTCGATCTGCAACGAAGGCTTCAAGTTCGTCGCCGCCGGCATGAACCCGATGGATCTCAAGCGCGGCATCGACCGTGCGGTCATCGCGGTCGTCGAGGAGCTGAAGAAGATCAGCAAGCCGTGCAGCACCAGCAAGGAAATCGCGCAGGTCGGATCGATCTCGGCGAACGCCGACGAGTCGATCGGCAAGACGATCGCCGAGGCGATGGACAAGGTCGGCAAGGAAGGCGTCATCACCGTCGAGGACGGCAAGGGCCTCGAGAACGAGCTCGACCTCGTCGAGGGCATGCAGTTCGACCGCGGCTACATCTCGCCGTACTTCATCAACAACCCGGACAAGCAGGTCGCGCTGCTCGAGGACCCGTACATCCTCCTGCACGACAAGAAGATCAGCAACATCCGCGATCTCCTGCCGCTGCTCGAGCAGGTCGCGAAGGCCGGCAAGCCGCTGCTCATCATCGCCGAAGACGTCGATGGCGAGGCGCTGGCGACCCTGGTCGTCAACAACATCCGCGGCATCCTGAAGACCACCGCCGTCAAGGCGCCGGGCTTCGGCGACCGTCGCAAGGCGATGCTCGAAGACATCGCGATCCTCACCGGCGGCACGGTCATCGCGGAAGAGCTGGGACTGAAGCTCGAGAATGCGACGCTCAAGGATCTGGGCCGCGCGAAGAAGATCGAAGTGGGCAAGGAAGACACGACGATCATCGACGGCGCCGGCGAGAAGGCGGCGATCGAGGCGCGCGTCAAGAACATCCGCAAGCAGGTCGAGGATGCGACGAGCGACTACGACAAGGAAAAGCTGCAGGAGCGCGTGGCCAAGCTGGCCGGCGGCGTGGCGGTGATCAAGGTCGGCGCCGCGACCGAAGTCGAAATGAAGGAAAAGAAGGCCCGCGTGGAAGACGCGCTGCACGCGACGCGTGCCGCCGTCGAGGAAGGCATCGTCGCCGGTGGCGGCGTGGCCTACCTCCGTGCCCGCGCGAACCTGAAGGGCCTGAAGGGCGACAACCACGACCAGGACGCCGGCATCAAGATCGTGCTGCGCGCGCTGGAAGAGCCGCTGCGGCAGATCGTTGCCAACGCCGGCGACGAGCCGTCGGTGGTCGTCAACAAGGTCGTCGAGGGCAAGGGCAATTTCGGCTTCAACGCGGCCACGGGCGAGTACGGCGACATGGTCGAGATGGGCGTGCTCGATCCGACCAAGGTGACGCGCTTCGCGCTGCAGAACGCAGCCTCCGTGGCCTCGCTGCTGCTGACGACCGAAGCCATGGTCGCCGAGTTGCCGAAGGACGAGAAGTCCGGCGGCGGCGGCGGTGGCGGCGGCATGGGCGGCATGGGCGGCATGGGCGACATGGACATGTAGTTCCGGCGCCCGCCGAACGGCAGCAACGGCAACACGCAAAGAGCCCGGCTTCGTGCCGGGCTCTTTGTCTTTTGGGGCGGCGACGCTAGCGGCGTCGCAATCGTTCCAGCCGGTCGTCGATGTCGGTCGCGAGACTTCGTCCGATGGTTGCATCGAGCACGACGTTGCGCACCGGCCGCACGAACACCGCGATTCCTGCGACGAGCCCCACGGCGAACGCGACGCCCATGGGCCGGAGGTTCGCCGCCGGCGTTGGCTCCACCGCAACGCAAGGACCATCGGCAAAGGCCGGCGCGGCAACGTCCGGACGCGCGGCTTCGGCCGCCTCGCGCACGCATTCCGCCTGCGCCTTGGGGCTCGCGACATGCGAGCCGTGCGAGCGCTGATAGACCCAAGTGAACTCCGCGCCGAGCAGGAAGATCTGCGCGGAGTAGTACACCCACACCAGCAGCACGACCAGCGATCCGGCGGCCCCGAAGCCGGAAGCGACTGCGCTCTTGCCGATGTAGAGGCCGATCGCGAACTTGCCGATCTCGAACAGGAGCGCCGTCACCGTCGCGCCGATCCACACATCGTGCCACTCGACCTTCGCGCGCGGCATGAAGCGATAGATCATCGCGAAGAGCGCGGTGGACAGTCCGAGCGACACTGCGTGATTGACGATCTCCGCGATCACGCCGTCCGAAAGCCCGCCCCACCAGCCGCCGAGCGCCGCCAGCGCTGCGCTCAGCACCAGCGAGACGAGCGAGAGGAAGCCCAGGCCCAGCACCAGGCCGAACGAAAGCAGGCGCGTGCGGACGAGGTTCCCGATGCCGCTCGACTTCGCGCGTGCCGGTACTTCCCAGATCCTGTCGAGCGCGCTTTGCAGCTCGTTGAACACCGTGGTGGCGCCGAATATCAGCAGCGCGACGCCGACGATGCTGCCGACGATGCCCTTCGCGGGCTCGCTCGCGCTTTGCAGCAGACCTTGCACGGCCTGCGCGCCCTGCGCGCCCACCAGCCCGCCGATCTGGGCGACGATCTGGTCCTGCACCTCGTCGCGACCGAACACGAGACCGGCGACCGAGACGACGATGAGCAGCAGCGGCGAGATGGAGAACACGGTGTAATAGGCGAGCGCCGCGCCCATGCTCGGGGCGTCGTCGTCGCTCCACGCCGAGAACGATTCCTTGTTGAGCGTCCAGGCTTCTGCGAGGTTCACGGTCTTCCCCCATCGAACGGGATGCGCGCGGCCGCCCGCCGCGCTCGTCACCGCAAATGATCGCGAGCGCGATGCCCGCTGACTGTAGGTGGCCGGCGCGACGTTGGGACGGACGCAGAGCGACGGGCGCGAGATTCGCCGTCGGGCGGCGCGGGCTCGCGCCTGCGGGTTGAACGCCACAAGTGCGGTAGGGCGCCGGGCACCGGAAAGGGGCCGATGCGGCCCGAATACCCGGGATTAGTCCCAGCATCCCCCGTGCCGACGCCAGGGCAAGGAGAACGTGACGCTGGCGCGCAACAGTCTTCCGGGACGGGCGCAAGAGCGTCGCCGGACGTCCGGCCGAGTTGACGTCCGCAGGTCGAAATGCTTTACACTACAACGAATTATTCCGTAAACCTTACGCATAACAACGTTTGGACGAGGCTGTTGTGGCCCACAAGGCCCGCAACTCGGAGGGGATCCCCGTCGATGAACCAGGGAGTTCTGTTTGCGCTGATGATGGCGATCCTCGTGGTCGTCGTCGTCATCGGTTTCATCCGGCGCAACCGCGCGACGCGCGGCGGCGCGCGCGGCGGCGCTGATTCCCCTAACACCGTCGCGCAGTGGACCGAAGGCGAAACGACGCGGCTGCTGTCGTCGGCCGAGCTCCCCGGGCTCTACCTGCTGCGGCCGCGCTTCCTGACCAAGGCCGAGAGCGTCGTGTACCTGCTCCTCAAGGCCGCGTTCCCGCGCAACGAGATCTTCGCGCGCGTGCGCCTCGCCGACGTCCTGCAGGTGAAGATCGGGCCGCAGGGGATGGAGCGCCTGCGCGCGTTCCGCAAGATCGCCAACCAGCACGTCGGGTTCGTCGTTTGCGACCGCGACATGACCATCATCGCGATCGTCGACTCCAAGGAGCCGGACCAGGTGATCAACCCGCGCGACCAGAAGCTCGAGGTGATCAAGCAGCGGTGCCTGCAGGCGGCACAGGTGAAGTACATCTGCGTCTATCCGCCGCAGCTGCCCCGCTATCGCGAGCTGCGCGAGCAGGTCCTCGGTCCCGCCGCCGATCTCGTGTAGCGCCTCGCGCGCGGCGTATCGTATGCGGTACGGTGCATCGCCGTCCCGCGCGTCCCTTTCCGGATCGTCGGCGTCGGCGACTCTGCCCTCCGGCCGCACCCCTCACCGAAGCAGCGGCCGGCTCTCTCGGAGTGAATCATGGCGTCCGCGTTCAAGCTAACGTATTCCACGATGTTCGATCCGCCGCCGGCGCTGCACGATCGCTTCGAGTCGGCGCTGGCGCAGGTGCGCGCGAGCCTGGGCGGCGAGCACCCGATGCTGATCGGCGGCCGCGACGAGCGCGCGCCGCGCCAGTTCAGCGTCAAGTGCCCGATCGACACGCGGGTCGTGCTCGGCCGCTTCCAGGCGGGCGAGGATACGCATGCGCAGCACGCGGTGGCAGCGGCGCGTGCCGCGTTTCCGCGATGGGCCGCCACACCTTGGCACGAGCGGGTGGCGATCCTGCGGCGCGCGGTGTCACTGATCGAGGAGCGCGTCTATCACATCGGCGCGGCGCTCGCGCTCGAGGTAGGCAAGAACCGCATGGAGTCCCTGGGCGAGGCGCAGGAGACCGCCGATCTCATCGCCTACTACTGCGACGAGATGGAGCGCCACGAGGGCTACGTCGCGCGCATGGCGAGCGATCCCCTCGCCGGATTCCGGAGCGACAACACGAGCGTGCTGAAGCCGTACGGCGTGTGGCTCGTCATCGCGCCGTTCAACTTTCCCCTGGCGCTGTCCGGCGGTCCGTCGGGCGCGGCGCTGGCCGCGGGCAACACGGTCGTCTTCAAGGCCGCATCGACGACGCCATGGAGCGGACGGCTGCTCGCCGATGCGTTCCGCGATGCGGGCGTGCCGCCGGGCGTCTTCAACTACGTGACGGGGCCCGGCGGATTGGTCGGCGAAGCGCTCGTACGCGACCCCGCGGTGGCCGGGGTCACGTTCACCGGCAGCTTCGAGGTCGGCATGAATCTCTATCGCACGTTCGCGGGCGGCCGCTGGCCGCGGCCGTGCATCGCGGAGATGGGCGGCAAGAACGCCGCGATCGTGTCGGCGCACGCGAACCTGAAGGACGCCGCGACGGGCGTGATGCGCTCGGGCTTCGGCCTGTCGGGGCAGAAATGCTCGGCCTGCTCGCGCGTGTACGTCGAGCACACCGTGTTCAACGACTTCGTGTCGCTGCTGCACGGGATGACCGAGAAGCTGAGCGTGGGCGATCCCACGCAACGCGAGCACTGGATGGGTCCGGTCATCGACGGCGCCGCGGTGGCGCGCTACGAGGATGCCGCCGCGCAGATACGCGCGCTCGGCGGGGCGGGCAGCATCGTGCACGGCGGCGTGCGCGTCGATCACGGCGATCTCGCGCACGGCCACTTCTGCGCGCCGACCATCGCCCGTGCGCCGCTCGCGCATGCATTGTGGGAAACGGAGCTCTTCGCGCCGTTCGTGCTGGTGGCGCCCGTGCAGGATGTCGCGGAAGGCATCGCGCAGGCGAACGCGAGCGACTACGGCCTCACCGCCGGCTTCTACGGATCGGACGCGGAGATGGAGCGGTTCTTTGCGGAGATCGAGGCGGGGGTGTGCTATGCCAATCGCCCGCAGGGGGCGACCACCGGCGCGTGGCCGGGTTACCAGCCGTTCGGCGGCTGGAAGGGTTCGGGGTCGACGGGCAAGGCGGGCGGTTCGCTCCACTACGTCACGCAATACCTGCGCGAGCAGTCGCAGACGCGCGTGCGCAGGGCCTGACGCGTTCGCAGCGGCGCCGGGACGAGGCTAGCGTCCGCGCAGCGTGAGTGCGGTGCCGGCGACGATCAGCGCGCCCCCGGTCAGCATGTTCGGCGACAGTGCCTCGCCGAGGAACAGGAAGCCCCACAGCACGCCGAAGAGCGGGATCAGGAACGTCACCGTGAGGGCGCGTGCCGGACCGGCCTCCGCGATCAGCTTGAAATAGATGAGGTACGCCACTGCGGTCGACGCGAGCGCGAGCGCGATCACGTTGGCGACCACCACGGCGTTCACCGGACCGGGCACCGAGGCGAACGGTGCCGCGGGCGCCAGTACGATCGACGCGGCCACCTGGCTCGCACACGCGATGGCGAAGCTCGGCACGCCCGTGAGCTTCTTCCTGGTGTACGTGCCGCCGAGCCCGTAGCACAGGGAGGCGGCGAGGCACGCACCGATCGCGAGCAGCGAGTTGCGGTCCATCGCATCGGGATGCCATCCGACCAGAATGGCCACGCCGGCGAAGCCGACGATCATTCCGGCGACCTTCTTCCACGTCAGCGCCTCGCCGAGCCAGATCGCCGCCGCGATGGCGCCGAAGAACGGGCTCGTCGCATTGAGGATCGCGGCCGCGGACGCCGTGATGGATTGCTCCGCGAACGAGAAGAGCACGAAGGGCAGCGCGGAGTTGACGACGCCCACCACCGCGAACTCGCGCCAGTGCCGGCGGAAGTCCGGCATCCGCCGCTGGGCGGCGGCGAGCGCGAGCAGCGCGGCGGCCGCCAGCGACACGCGAGCGAACGCGAGTGGAATCGCGCCGAGCGCGGGCGCGGCCACGCGGATGAAGACGAACGAGCCGCCCCACAGCGCTGCCAGCAGGACCAGCAGCGCGGTCGATCGTGCCGACATCGATGGTCTACGTCCTGCGGATCGAGGCGCGCTCGAGGTCGAGCAGCTTCTGCTTGCGCGCGAGACCGCCGCCGTAGCCGGTGAGCGCGCCATCCGCGCCGATCACGCGATGGCAGGGCACGATGATCGACAGCCGGTTGTCGCCGTTGGCGCGGCCCACCGCGCGCACGGCCTTCGGCGAGCCGATCGTCGCGGCCAGCTCCGCATAGGAGCACGTGGCGCCCGCGGGAATCCGCTGCAGCGCCTGCCACACCGTCGTCTGGAACGGCGACCCCGTGAGCGCGACCGGCGTGGCGAACGCCTGCCGCGTGCCGGCGAAATACTCGCGCAGCTCGCGCTCGATCTGCGCGAGGTGCGGATGCTCGCCGGGCAGCACGCGCGCGTGCAGGCGCTTCTGCAGCATCGTCAGCGCACGCTCCAGCCCCCGGCGGTCGACGAAGTCGAGCAGGTGCAGGCCGCGGTCGTCGGCGATCGCGAGCATGGAGCCGAGCGGCGTCTCCAGCCACTTCGCGTGCAATACGCCGATGTCCTGCGCCCGCGACGGCGCCGCCCCGACGAGGCGCGCGAACGCCTCGCGAAAGCCGCTGCCGGATTCGAAGCCCTGGTTGAGTTGCGAGTCGATCACGGAGTGTCCTTTGCGGATGTCGAGAAGCGCGAGCCCCATGCGGCGGGCGCGGTGATAGGACTGGAACGTCATGCCGCAGTACTTCTTGAACTGGCGGCGCGCGGTGGAAGGGTCGATGCCCATGTCCAGCAGCTCCGCATCGCGGTAGCGGCGGCCCGGCTCTTCCTCCACTGCGAGCAGCAGCTGCTCCACCAGCGGCGGCGGCTTGCGGCCATGGTCGAGCGGGCGGCACTTGCGGCAGGGCCGGTAGCCGGCGTGGAGCGCGTCCGTGGGCGCCGCGAAGAACTCGACGTTCTCGCGGTTCGGCGTGCGTGCGCGGCACGTGGGCCGGCAGAAGATGCCGGTGGTGCGCACGCCGAGCCAGAACACGCCCTCGTAGGACGGGTCCCGGCGCAGGACGGCGCGGTACAGCGTGGCGGGAGCAGGCAGCTCTGACATGGAGCGCATGGTACTGCGGTCGAATGCGCCCTGCCGCCGGAAATCGGGCAGGCAATTCCGTCCGGGGCCGGCACGCCCTGGCCGCGGGCGCGGCGCGCCTATTGTTCGAGCATGTTGAGCTGCCACAGTTCCTTGTCGCTGATGTGCCACATCGGCTTGATCGCGCGCAGTCCGGTCTGGCCGATGCTGGTTTCGAGATAGCGCAATCTCGGCGAACTTCGCTTCGGTCTCCTCGTCGATCGGCACGTCGAAGCCGCTCTCGCGCATCAGCAGGATGCCCTTGGCGCGCAGCGCGAGCTCGGTATAGACGCGCAGGTAGCAGAGCAGGTCGGCGACGACCGGTCCGCGGAAGCGGCCCTTGAGCGTGGTCAGGTAATCGGCCCACCGGAGAATCCGAGAGCCGGCCGGAATCGATGAGTTCGAGCATTTCCGCATCGGCATCGAAACCGCGGCCGAGCCATTCGCCCAGGCGCTGTCTCGCTGTACTGGAAGACGGCATAGAGCAGCGGCGCGAGCAGCGAGCAGCGCGGCGACGCGCCGACGTGCGCGGCCAACGCGGCGAGATGGTTGTAGCCCATGTGCAGCAACGACCGCGAGCGCGAAGCCGGGCAGGCATGCCGACCACACGCGGCGTGCGCGCACGCTCGCGTCAGCGACAAGACCCATCACTGGCGAAGATCGCGGTGACGCCGCCGTGCATGAACGCAGTGCCGAAGCCGCGCACGATCCATGTCCCCATGCCGGCGTCGGGCATCGCGTGCAGGAAGTAGAGGTTCTCGACGACCGCGAATCCGGTGCCGACGGCGAAGCCGCAGATCGCGGCGTCGACCGGGAAGCCGATGCGGTGCGTGCGCATCAGCACGACGATCACCGCCGCTTTCAGCAGCTCCTCGATCACCGGCGCGACGTAGCGCGAGAAGCCCTCGACGCTCGAGCCGAAGCAGCGTCATCGCGAACGCGTTGATCGCGTAGCTCACGGCGGCGATCGCCGCACCGCAGGCGACGACTGCCGAGGACCATGCGCAGCCGGACGAGCTTGTAACTGTCGAGGTAGAGGAGCACGGCGAGGAATGTGACCACGGGCAACAGGCCCACGACCGACGGACGCGAGGATCGTCGAGCTTCATTGCGCGGAGCGTACGGCCGCTACATGATCTTGAGCGAGATCATCCACTCGCTGCCCACGCGCTGCGAGCCTTGGAAGCCGACCGCGTAGCCCGCCGACAGGGTCATGTCGTACCGGTGCAGCACGCTGAAGCTACAGGTCGACCTGACCGCCCAGGCTCGCGTACTGCTTGCGCAGCGACGTGTTGCCGGGATCGGACCAGAGACCCGCGGCGAACAGCGACGGCCGCAGCCAGGTGAGGTAGAGGCCGGGCGTGCCGACCGACTCGAAGACGTACGGCGGCAGGTTCCACTCGGCCATCTCGCGCACGAAGTTGAAAGCGCGCTGACCTGGTCGATGCCGAAGCCCGGGCAGCGAATCGAGTACTCGCGATAGCGCTTGATCGACTTGTCGTCGACGTAGTTGTTGCCGAAGCCGCCGAAGTAGAAGTTGGCGACGGTGCTGTTGCGGTCGCCGTTGGCCACGCCGGCCGCGCTGCGCAGCCAGATCGACGAGTGCGCGAGCGGGAGCGGGAGCCCGAAGTCGAACTCGCCGCGGAACTGCGGCGTGATCTCGCCGTTGACCCGGTTGCCGTTGTAGACCAGCGCCCACGTCATGCCCTTCTCGTCGTCGACCGCGCCGAGCGAGCTTGCGCACGTCGGTGTAGCGCGCGCCGACCTCGCCGGTGACGAGCCGCGTGAAGTTCGTGCTCGACGTTCTGCGCGTTCGGCAGCGTGTCGATCTGGTCGTAGTAGGCGAGGTCGACGTTGATGTCGAGCCGCCGCGGCGTTGTCGTAGATGATCGGCCAGTCGTAGCCGAGCTTCGCGGCGTAGCCCTTGCGGCTGCGCTTCACGGGGCCGAACAGGTCGTAGAAATCGGACCGGTTCCACGACAGCGCCGCGCGCCAGAACTCGTAGCGGCCGGTGATGTCGACGTGCCCGCGCTCGTTCGCGGGCAGGCTTGTCGTCCGGCGTATACGCCACCGTGATGCCGAGGTACGCGAAGTTCAGCGGGTCCTCGATGTTGACGTGATAGCCGACGCCGACGGCGTTCTTGTAGCCCTGGAGCACGGGATACGCGTTGGCGAGCTCGAGGTTGCGCCACGGCACGTAGGGCTCCTTCTCGGTGACCAGCGCCTCGTCGTCGACCGTGCCCGGCCCGGGCACCTGCCAGGTCTTGACCTCGGGATACTTCTCCGCGACTTCCGCGCCGAGGAACGTGATCGCGCTCAAGTCCTCGATCGGCTTCGGATCGATGATGGCGGGGACGAAGCCCTCGCCGGTGTACTCGAGCACGACCAGCCGGCCGTCGGCGAGCGGCAGCGGCCGGAAGAATCCGGTCTCGGCGTTCGACACCGCCTCGACCTTGCCGGTGGCGACTTCGTAGCGGTAGATGTTCGACACGCCGGTGTAGTAGCTGCTGCCGTAGAGATAGCGTCCGTCGCGCGAGAACACGAAGCTTTCGGGAACCGCTTGTCCGAACGCGAACTCCGACAGCGGCTCGACGTCGCCGTGCGAGCAGCGCTCGCGAGCTTCCACACGCGCACGTACTGGTTGCCCCTGTCGTCGGTCATCGTCGCCGACAGCAGCGTGCCGTCGCGGCGAGATGTCGAGGTCCGAGGGCACGTTCTCCCACGGAAACGTGTGGAGCTCCTGCCAATCCGTGTACGGATACGGGATGCGCACCAGCGATGGCGCGGCCGTAGAGGTGCCGCACGCCGATGAGCGAGCGGTCGACCGGGTTGAAGGCGAGCTCGCCGATGCTCGCGTTCTCGAGCAGCATCCGCTCCTTGCCCGTGTCGCACGTCGACGGCCATGAGGTCGCGCAGCGCGTTGTTGTCGTTGGTGTAGAACGCGGTGCCGCTCTGCGGATCGTAGGCGAACGACGCGACCATGTAGTGCAGCGCGCCCTTGATGTCGGCCAGCCGCCGCACGCTGCCGTCGCGCGTGTTGAGCGCGCCGACGTGCTCGACGACGCCGGGATAGCGGAAGGCGCCGTACAGGATGCCGGTCGCCTCGTCGTAGTACATGCGCGAGACCGAGCCGAGCGCGCTCGCGCACGAGCTTGCGCTTCGGCGTGATCGGGAACTTGCGCACCTCGGCGAGATTGCGCCGCTGGAACTCGTGCTCGAACGCGATCCACTCCTGCCAGGCCTGCTCCAGCGGCAAGCCGAATACCGCTGGAACTGGTCGGCGTAGTAGCGCGCGCTGCCCTCGTCGCGCTCGCATCCACGCGATGACCTTGTCGGGCCCGTACGCGTAGGCGAGCCAGGTGAAGAAGCGCGTGCCGTAGAGGTAGGCGTTGGCGCCGGTCTGGAAGTCGACCATGCGTGCCGCGCGACACGAGCCCCAGCGGGTCGTAGAAGTGCGCGTCGTCGCGCACCATCGCGCGAAACACCATCTCGTCGTAGCCGCCCTGCGCGCGGCCGAGGCCGCCGGCCATGAACGTCTCGAGGAATACGGCGCCGCCTTCCGAATACCAGCGCGGCGCGGTGAAGCGCGGAATGGTGAGGTAGCTGTAGAGCAGCGTCTCGGGATTGCGCGATTGCGCGGGAACCTTGCCGAGGAAGAACCGGCGCCAGCGCCGGTCCTCCTCCGACGCGATGTCGCTCTGCACGACGTGGACCAGCTCGTGGTTCATCGTCGAGTACATGCGCTCGCCGGCCGGGCTGGTCTCGAACGCGCGGGAGTAGCGGCGCGACGTCGACGATCAGCGTGCCGCGCGGCGCGGCGAAGGCGTGCGCGTTGCCGTAGTCGGCGAAGTCCTGGAGCAGGACCGTGGTGCGCTCGGACGGCATCCAGCCGAACATCCGGCGCTGCCACTCGCGCGCGTTGGTGAAGGTGCGAATCGCGAGCGGCGCGATGTCGGCGAGGTAGTTGTAGTAGTAGAGCTGCGAGCGTCCGGGGTTTCGACGGCGGTGATGTTGACGGGACTCTTCCTCGGCGACGGCCGCAGTCGCGGAACAGCGCCAGCAGCAGGCACAGGATGCGGTCGCGCATGCGCGTCTTCGGAGGATGAGCGGGCGCGCGTAGCTTACGGGAGTGACGCGCAAAAACAAACCGCCGGGGCACCGGCGGTCGTTTTCTGTCTGGGCGGGGTAGGTCGCTGCCCGGAACCTTGCGAGTGCGTTACTGCTGCGCGCGGCTGTCGCTTCGCGGCCGTCGGCCTTCATGGCCGTCGCTGCGGGCGTCGCATGCGACCGTCGGCCGGCCTTCATGCTGTCGCTGCGGGCGTCGGCTGCGACCGTCGGCGGCCTTCATGGCAGTCGGCGCGGCCGTCGGCCTGCGATCGGCGTCGGCGCGGCCTCATGCTGTCATGCGGGCGTCGGCTGCGGCCGTCGCGGCCTTCATGCTGTCGCTGCGGGCGTCGCTGCGACCGTCGGCGGCCTTCATGCTGTCACTGCGGGCGTCGCTGCGACCGTCGGCGGCCTTCATGCTGTCGGCTGCGGGCGTCGCCTGCGATCGCGTCGGCGCGGCCATCATGCTGTCACTGCGGGCGTCGCTGCGACCGTCGGCGGCCTTCATGCTGTCGCTGCGGGCGTCGCTGCGACCGTCGGCCTTCATGCTGTCGGCGCGGCCATCGGCCTTCATCGACCGTCGGGCGGCCGTCGGCCTTCACTGCGGGCGTCGCGCGACCGTGGCGGCCTTCATGCTGTCGCGCGCGGCCGTCCTTCAGGGCGTCGCTGCGTGGCCATCTGCTGCGCGCGTCACCCACATTGCCCGCCGTCGGTTGCGCCGTGCGTTGCGCGTCGGCCTGGCCCGGCGGTTCACGCCCGTTGTCGCCGGCTGCTCGGCGCGGAACCGCTGCGCGGGCACGATGGCGCCGCCGGAGGTGGTGCCGCCCGGCGGGAAGTCGATGCCGGACGACGCGACGACGATCACCGCCAGCGCGGCAACGCCGACGCCGATCCACAATCCCTTGCGCTTGCCGAAGACCCGGGCTTTGTTCGCTCATGCTTTCGCTCCCTGAGAAGAGGCGCACGACCGGGATGCGCCGACGGACCGTGTTGGACATCCTCGCGATAGGGGAATCGTCGCTCGTCGTGCGCCAATTACACGCGACGGCGCCGGAAAGTTGGCGTCGGTGCGCCGGCAGGCCGGCCATCACGGACGCGACCAGCCCTTCCGGCGGAAATGCCTGCGGACGCAGGGCCTTGAGCTCGTCGAACAGACCGTCGCAACGCGTCGAATTCGGCACGCGCCGCGGGATCGGCGGCCAAGGCGCGATCGAGCTCCCGGACTTCTGCGCTGCGGCGACGCCTCGCCGTCGAGGACGGCATGCATCAGTGCAGTGAGTTCGGATTGGATTCATGTCTAGTTCGCACGCAGGTCCTGCAGCAACTCGCGCAAGCGCTGCCTCGCCTCGTACAGCCGCGATTTCACGGTCTTCTCGTCCAGGTCCAGGATGTCGCGCGATCTCCTCGTAGCTGCATTCGGAAAAGTGCCGCAGCATCAATACCATCCGGTCGTTCGCCGACATGCTCATCAGGGCGGCGCCGGATGCGCCGCGACTGCTGCGCTTCCGCCCACCTGCCATTCCGGGTTGGCGGTTTCGCCGGCCGGCAAGCTCGATCTCCTCGTCCAGCTCCTCCTCGCGCGCCTTGCGGCGCAGCAGGTTGAGCGACTCGTTGACCGCGATGCGATAGATCCAGCTGAAGAACTTGTACTGCGGGTCGTACTCGTCGAGCCGCTCGGCCACCCGCAGGAACACGATCTGCGTGACGTCGCTCGCATCCTCGGCGTTGCGGACGATCCACAACGCGGCGTTGTACAGCGGCCGCTGGTAGCGGACCACGAGGTCGGCGAACGCATCCTGGTCGCCCTGGCGGTACCGCGCAAGCAAGCGCGTCGTCGGTCTCGTCATCTCACAATTACACGCGGCGGCGCCGAAAAGTTGGCAGCCGGGACGGTCAGGCGGCCGGCTCGATCTCGATGATCTGGTCGAAGCCCGAATAGCGTGAAGATGTCCTGCAGGTGGCGGTTGACGCCGGTCAGCCGCAGCTTGCCCGACGTCGCGAGCAGGCGCTTCTGGGTCTTGAGGAGGACGCCCAGGCCGGCGCTCGACATGTATTCGAGGCCGGTGCAGTCGAGCGTCACCTGCCCCGTGAACGGCGTCGAGAAAGGCCTGCGCCTTCGGACACTGCGCCGCATCCAGCCGGCCGGTCAAGCACGACCACGCCGGCCCCACCCCCGTCGATCGCGAACATTCCCCCTCGCCTGTCTGCGCCCCGGTGCGCCGGGGATCATGCAGTCAAGTCAGCGTCTTGCGAAACGATGATCCGGCTCCGTCGCTCGTCTCGCGAGTAGTCGTATTCGATGCGGTCCAGCATCTGTCGGATCAGGTGGATCCCGAGCCCACCCGGCCTCCGCTGCTCGATCGGAAGGTCGACGTCTGGCGTCGGCGCCTGCAGCACGTCGAAAGGCTCGACATCATAATCGGTCAGCACCGACTTCCACACCGCCGGGTATCGTCGCCATGTCGATGCGTATCTCGGCGCGCGCCGCCCGGACTGTACTTCACCATGTTGGTGAACAGCTCCTCCACCGCGAGGTCGATCGTGGGCACGATCGCCGTGGCCACGCCGTGGCGCGCGCAGAAATCCGCCGGTGAACGCGAAGATGTCCTGCAGCGAGTCGAAGCTGCGCGCGAATGCGCGCTGCTCGCCGGGCGCCCGCTTCACCAGGACCACGGTGATGTCGTCCTCCTGCGGCGCGCCGCCCGCGAACGCGCGGACGGCGTCGAGCAGGCGGGCGGCGATGCTCGGCAACGGGACTCGCGCGGTGCTCGCGCAGGATCGGCCTCGACGCGCGACTCGCCGAACTGCTCGCCGGCCGCGTTGCGGTACTCGTAGATGCCGTCGGAGAGGAGCGCGAGGATGTCGCCCGGGGCGCATGTCGAGCACGACGGCCGGGCGGCAGCGAAGCGAGCGGCATCGCCGCGAGCGGAAAGCTCGTCGGATCGTGGTGCGTGCACGCTCCGGCGTCGCGCGCGGAAATGCAGGATCGGCGCCTGGCCGCCGCTGTGGAACCGGATGCGATGCTGCGCAGGGTCGAGCAGGCCGATGAACGCGGTGACGAAGCGGTCGTCCGCCATCGTCTCGGCGAGCTGGTTGTTCACGTGCACGAACGCGGTCTCGAGATCGGCACCGATGCGCAACGCCATGCGCAGCATCGCCTGCATCTGCGTCACCGACAGCGCCGGGCGCGATGCCGTGACCGGTCGCGTCGCCGAGCACGACCAGCACGCCCTGGTCGATGACGGCGAGATCGAACGTGTCGCCGCCGGTGAGGCTCGCCGGATCGGACAGGCCCGAAGACAGTCGTAGCCGGGAACGGCGGGCATCGTGGCCGGCAGCGTGCTCATCTGCACGACCCGCGCCATCTCGAGCTCCTGCCGCAACTTCTCGCCCTCGATCAGGGCCTCCGTCATGCGCGCCCGCTGCAGCGCGACCGCGCATTGCGCGGCCAGCACCGTGGCCAGCGCTTCGTCGTTGGCGTCGAACACGCCGTCCACCTTGTTGAGCACCTGCATCGCGCCCACCAGCGCGTCGTTGTGATCGACGAGCGGCAGCGTCAGCATGCATCGCGTGCGATAGCCGGACGCGCGATCCACCTCGGGATTGAAACGCGGGTCGGCGTAGCAATCGGGCACGTTGATGAGCCTGCGGTCGCGCGCGCACGCACCGACGAACCCGGTGTCGGCCTTGATGCGCACGGGAGCGAGTCCGGTGCCGATCTCCAGCACCATCTCGTCGGCGGGCGCGTCGTAGAGCCAGACCGAGGTGCGATCGGCGCGCAGCGCGTGCTTGGCCGCATTCGTCACCTCCGCCAGCATCGTGAGAAGGTCGAACGGCGCGGCCAGCTTGGCGGTGACCGCGAGGATGAGCTCGATGTCCTCGACCGGCAGCCGGCGCAGGTGGGGCCGTTGGCTCATGGCTGCCGAATGTAGCAGACCAGCGGCGCTCGGCAATCGCGCCGCGGCGCCGCGCTACGGGATCAGCCCGCGCTGGGCCAGCATCGGCTCCACGTGCGGGTCGCGTCCGCGGAACGCGCGATAGGCCTCGGCGTGGTCGAGCGAGGCGCCCGACGCGTAAACGTACTTGTGCAGCCGCGCGGCCACCGCGGGATCGAACGGATCGCGCGCTTCCTCGAACGCCGAGTAGCCGTCGGCGTCGAGGACTTCCGCCCACATGTAGACGTAGTACCCGGCGGCATAGCCGTCGCCGCCGAACAGGTGGCCGAAATGCGGCAGCCGATGGCGCAGCACGATTTCGCGCGGCATGCCCAGACGCGCGAGTTCCTCCCGCTCGAACACATCGAGGTCGAGACCCGACGGGTCCGGATGCGCGTGCAGCGCCATGTCGACGAGCGCGCAGGCCGTATATTCGACCGTCTCGAAGCCCTGGTTGAACTGCCGCGCCTCGCGAAACTTCGCGAGCAACGCCTCGGGGATCGGCGCGCCCGTCTCGAAGTGCCGCGCATGCCTGCGCAGGACCTCGGGCTCGAGCGCCCAGTGCTCGAAGATCTGCGACGGCAACTCGACGAAGTCGCGCAGCACGCGCGTGCCCGACAGGCGCTCGAACGTCACCTGCGAGAGCAAGCCGTGCAGGCCGTGCCCGAACTCGTGGAACAGGGTGCGCAGGTCGTCGGCGGAAAGCAGCGTGGGCGCGCCCTCCGGTGCCTTTGCGAAATTGGTGTAGTTGGCGATGATCGGCAGCACGTCGCCGTTGCTGCGCGACTGCCAGCGGTAGCCGCTCATCCACGCGCCGCTGCGCTTGGTCGCGCGGGCGAAGTTGTCGGCCAGGAAGAGCCCGACCGGCGCGCCTTCGCGATCGCTCACCTCGTAGACGCGCACGTCGGGATGATAGGCGGCGAGGTCGGGCCGCGCATGGAACTGCACCCCGAAGAGCCGCCGCGCGCAGTCGAACATCGCCTCGACCATGCGGTCGAGCGGAAAGTAGGGCGCGAGCGCCGCGGCGTCGAAGGCGTATTTCTCGGCGCGCACCTTCTCCGCGTAGTAGCGCCAGTCCCAGGGCTCGATGACGACGTCGTCCCCTCGAGCATCCGCGGCAGCCTGCAGCGCGGCCCGCTCCGCGGCCGCCTTCGCCTTCGCGGGCTCCCACACGCGGCGCAGGAGCTCGGCGACGGCCGCAGGCGTCCGCGCCATCCGATCCGCCAGCGCGAATTCGGCAAAGCTTGCCTGGCCGTGCAATTGCGCAAGCTCGTGGCGCAGCGCGACGATCTCCTTCGCGATCGGCCGGTTGTCGTGCGGGCCGTCGCTGCCGCCACGCTGCGTCCAGGCGACGAATGCTTGCCGGCGCAGGTCGCGCCGATCGGAGTAGGTGAGAAACGGCACGACGAGCGACCGCGACAGCGTGATCACCCAGGCGTCGGGCATGCCGCGCTCGCGGGCGGCGGCGCGGGCAGCGGTGCGCAGATCGTCGGGCAGGCCCGCCAGGTCGTCGTTCGTGCGCAGCACGAGCGTCCAGGCCGTTTCCGCGGCCAGGAGGTTCTGGCGAAAGCGCGTGTAGAGCGTGGCGAGCCGCTCGGCGATCTCGGCAACGCGGCGTCGGGCGTCGGCCGCGAGGGCGGCGCCGGAAAACATGAAATCGAGCCACGTGCGCTCGAGCAGTCGCAGCGATTCGGCGTCGAGGCCGAGCGTGGCGCGCTGCCGGTACAGCGCGTCGATCCGCGCGAACAGGCGCTCGTCGAGGCGGATCGCCGCCTGCGCCGCCGCGAAGCGGGGCGCGAATTCGCGCTCCACCGCCTGCAACGCCGGCGACGAGTGCGCGGCCGCGAGATTGTGGAAGACGCCGCTCAAGCGCATCATCGCGCGGCCGCCGTGGTCGAGCGCGGCGATGGTGTTCTCGAACGTCGGGGCTGCGGCCTGCGCGGCGATGGCCCGGGCGTCGCGCGCGAGCTCTTCCAGCGCTCCCTCGAGCGCCGGCGCGAAGTGCTCGGCGCGGATGTCGGCGAACGGCGGCAGGCCGAACGGCGTGTCCCAGCGCGCGACGAGCGGATTGAAGGCGGAGTCGTTCATGGAATCTTTCGCGTCGTGTGGATCGGTCGCCGTGGCGGCCGGACTTTGCGCATTGCTGGGAGACCCGGTCAGACGATCCCGGGTTCCCACGTCATGCCTTCCAGCGTGCGCACGTAGGCATCGCGGTCGACGTTGCCGCCGGTGAGGATCACGCCCATGCGCCTGCCCTGCCGTTGCGGCATCTTGAGGAGCGCGGCGAGCGGCGCCGCGCCCGCGCCCTCGGCGACCTGGTGCGTGTCGTCGAAGTAGGCGGCCATGGCCTTCTCGACCTCGGCGTCGGTCACCTCGACGACGTCGTGGGCGCCCTTCCAGATGCTCTCGAGCGCCGCGGGCACCGGCACGCGCACCGCCATGCCGTCCGCGATCGTGTTCGCGGTGGCCGTCTCCACGCGCTCGCGCTTGCGAAACGATTGCGCGTACGCGTTCGCGCTGGTCGAGACCACGCCCACGATGCGCGTGGCGAGTCCCAGGGCGTCGCGGGCGGCGATGAGGCCGCAGATGCCGGAGCCGCAGCCGATCGGCACGAAGACCGTGTGGAGGTCCGGCACGGCGCGGAAGAACTCGAGCGCGTAGGTTGCGACGCCGGCGACGAGCTCGGGTTCGAAAGGGCCCGACGAGGCGCAAGCCCTGCTCGCGCGCGAGTGCGCTGGCGCGCTCGCGCGCCTCGTCGAAGTCGCGGCCGAACACGGTGAGCTCGGCGCCGAACGCACGCATCGCCGCGTTCTTGCCGCGCGAATTGCCTTCCGGCACGACGATGTGACAGCGCACGCCATGCCGTCGCGATGCGCAGGCCAGGCTCTGCCCGTGGTTGCCGCGCGTCGCGCTGATCACGCCGGGGAACCCCGGCTCGCGCGCGACGAGCTCCGCCATGAGGTTCAAGCCGCCGCGCACCTTGAACGCGCCCGTCGGCGTGTGGTTCTCGTGCTTCACCCATACCTCGCAGCCCGCGCGCTTGCCGAGCAGCGGCCAGGCGTATTGCGGCGTGGGGTGCATCGCCGCATAGACGTTGCGGGCGGCGGCTTCGATGTCGGCGAGGGTGGGCATCGCGGGGCTGGGGGATTGACGGAACAGGCATTCTAGACCGGCCGCCGGACGCGCCGCGCGATGGGCAATAGCCCGGCATCCTCGCGGCGACCACGCGCACCAGGGGTGCTCGACCGTGGTTTTGCCGGTTTCGTCGGCGCTCTGCGGTACTCGCCGATCTCCCCTGGCGCCGTCCTGCGCTACCGTCCTAGCCTGCGGGTGTCGACCGCCAGTCGTGAGGAACGAATGAAGACAGGGTTGTGGCGCGCGATGCTTTGCGGGGTGGCGCTGGCGACGGGTGGGCTCGCGCGGGCGGCTGTGCCTGGCTCGCCCTATTTCTACATCTTTCCGCCGGCGCTGACGGCGGACACGCCGTTCACGCTGCGGATGGGCCGGACGGGAGCGACAGGGGGCGGAGACTTCCCGCCGCTGGCCGCGACCCGCATCTACGTGACCCGGTTCGAAGGCACTGCCGGCGTCACCCGCACGTTCGACGGGATGCGCCAGAGCCCCCAGGGCTTTGAAGTCCGGTACGACGTGAGCCTGCCCGCGGGCTCGTACGAGATCTGGTACTACGACGCGGAGTCTCCGGATTTCACCGCGCCCCCGGATGCGAGCGCGTCGATCGTCGTCACGGCCGAGGGCTTCGTGCGCGTGATCGAATTCGTGCACGCCGGATCGGGTCACTATTTCATGACCGCCGACGAGGAGGAAATCCGCCGGCTGGACGACGGGCGGATCGCGGGCTGGGTGCGCACCGGGGAATGGTTCAAGGCGATTCCCGGGCGACAGGACACGATCGGAACCGCCCACGTGTGCCGACTGTACGGCCTGCCGGCGGCGGGACTCGACACGCATTTCTTCAGCGACGACCCGGACGAGTGTGCCGGCACGCTGGCGCGATGGCCTGGTCGATGGGTGCGCGAATCCGACTCGGCGTTCGGCCTGCCGCCGGACTACGGCTGCGACGGCCTCGGGGACCAGCCGATCTATCGCCTCTTCAACAACCGGCCCGACGTCAACCACCGCTACACGATCTCGCCGGCGGTGCGCGATGCCATGATCGCGGCCGGATGGATTCCGGAGGCGCGGCACGACGGCCTGTGGGCCTGCACCCTGCAGTGACGCCGGCTCAGGCTTCGGGCGGCAGCGCCGCGAGCAGCTTCCGGGTCGCCGCGAGCGCGCGTCGCGCCCGTTCCACCGCGGGCATCGTCTTCGCCAGCCGCTCCATCGGGATCTCGACGCTCACCGGCAGGTCGCGCGGGAGCGCGGCGAGGATGCCGGCGAGATCGAGCCCGCCGGCGCCCGGCAGCAGGCGCTCGGCGCGCGCCTGGTGCAGCAGTTCCTCGAGCTCCTGCGGGCGCTCCGCCGGTGCGTCGCAGAGCTGCACGTAGCGGAACCACGCAGCCGGGACGGTCGAAATCTCCGAGGCCGTGCTGCCCGCGCGATCGAAGTGGATGGGATCGATCAGCAGGCCCGCGTTCGCGCGATTCGCACGCCGGTACACGCGCGCGCCGTCGGCGAAGCTCTTCACGTCGGTCCAGGGCATCGGCTCGATGCTGGGCGCGATGCGGAACTGCGACGCGAGGTCGGAGAGCTCGGCGAAGCGCTCGACGAAACGCGACTCGTCGGGATCGTTGCCGGCGACGAGCGCATTGCTCGCGCCCAGGCGCGCGGCGGTCTCCAGCGCGGGCAGGAAGTCGGCGACCTTCGTCTCCGGCTGGAGGCGCAGGATCTCGATGTCCAGCACGCGCACGCCGGTGTCGTCCAAGCGCGCGCGCGTCTCGCGGATGGTCGGCGTGTCGCCGATCGTGTCGTAGCGCACCTCGGTCGGCGTGGCCGGAACGAGGCGCAGCCCGACGTGGCTGTAGCCGGCCTCCGCCGCGCACGCCACCATCGCCGGGGGCGGCAGCTCGAGGACCGTGAGCGCCGATAGCGAGACGATGCGTGGCGTCGCTGCCACCTCAGGTCGCCTTGTCCATTTCCGCGAACACTTCCTGCGCCTGATGGAACGCCGTGTTCGCGGCCGGCACGCCGGCGTAGATCGCGCACTGGAGCAGCACTTCCTTGATCTCCTCGCGCGTCACGCCGTTGCTGAATGCGGCGCGGACGTGCATCTTGAACTCGTCGCCGCGGTTGAGCGCGACCATGAGCGCCAGCACGAGCAGGCTGCGCGTGTGGCGCGGCAGCCCGGGACGCGTCCAGATCTCGCCCCACGCGTAGCGGGTGATGAGGTCCTGGTATTCCTCGTTGAACGCGTTGCGGTTCTTCACGGTGCGGTCGACGTGGGCATCGCCCAGCACCGCGCGGCGCACCTTCATTCCGGCGTCGTGGCGGTCGCGATCGTCCATGGCAGTCTCCGTCAGGCGGTGAGAAACGCGGTCAGCGCGGAGGTGAAGGCGCCGGCCTGCTCGATGTTGGACAGATGGGCGGCGGGCAGCTCGACGAGCCGTGCGCCCTTGACGTGCGCCGCGATGTACTGGCCGTCGGAGGGCGGCGTGGCGCCGTCCTTGCCGCCGGTGACGACGAGCGTGGGCGCCGCGATGCGCGCGAGCGACTCGCGCTGGTCCATGTCGCGCACGGCGGCGCAGGCGCCGGCGTAGCCCTCCACCGGGATGCGCCTCCATCATCGCCTTCATGCGGGCGACGGTCGCCGGCTCGGCGGCGTGAAACTCGGGGGAGAACCAGCGCGCCATCACGGCGTCGGAGATCGAGGCGATGCCGTCGGCGCGCACCTTGGCGATGCGCGCGTCGTACACCTCCGGCTGCGCGACGCGCGCCGCGGTATTGGCCAGCACCAGCCGGTCGACGCGCTCCGGCGCGTTGGCCGCGAGCCACATGCCCGTCATGCCGCCGAGCGAGAGCCCGCAGAAATGGACGCGCGCGACCTGCAGGTGATCGAGCAGGGCCAGGACGTCGCTGCCGAGCTGCGCGATCGAGTAGGGACCGGGCGTGACGCCGGATTCGCCGTGGCCGCGCGTGTCGTACCGGATCACGCAGAACGACGCGTCGAGCGCGCGCTTCTGCGGGTCCCACATGCGAAGATCGGTGCCGAGCGAGTTGGAGAGCACCACGGCCGGCGAGCCGCGCGTGCCGCTCATCTCGTAGTGCAGCCGGGCACCGGGTACGTCGGCGAAGCTCATCGTGAAGTCTCCTTGGGGCTCGCCGCGAGCGCGGCGTCGATGAAGCGATCGGTCGCGCCGAGGTAGTTCGCGGGATCGAACAGCCGGTCGAGCGCGGCGTCGTCGAGGACGGCGCGCACCGTGGGATCCTCGGCAAGGACGTCGCGCAGCAGGCGCTTGTCCGCCGCCGCTTTCCGCGAGGCCTCGCCGACGAGCTGGTGCGCGACGTCGCGCCCCATCGCCGGGGCCAGCGCCATCTGCGCGGCTTCGGCCAGCAGCAGGCCGTTCATGAGGTCGAGATTCGCGCGCATGCGCGGCGCGTCGACTTCGAGTCCCTGCACCGCGTAGAGCATCGCGTCGAGCGCGCCGGCGGCGAGCAGCGCGATCTCCGGCAGCGTCTCCCATTCGGCGGGCCAGTTGCCGAGCCCGCGCTCGTGCTCCTGCACCGCGGCGGACAGCATGGTCGCGACGAGATTCGGCACGCGCACCGCCGCGGCGAGCGCGACAGCCGCGCCGACCGGGTTGCGCTTGTGCGGCAGCGTGGACGAGCCGCCACGGCCGGGCGCCGCCGGCTCGAACGCTTCGCCGACTTCGGTCTGCGCGAGGAGCGAGAGATCGCGCGCGAGCTTCCCCAGCGTCGCGACCAGCAGGCCGAGCGTCGCGGCCACTTCGCAGACGCCGTCGCGGTGCGTGTGCCACGGCACGTTGGCGAGCGGCAACCGGAGATCCGCGGCCAGCGCACGCGCGACGTCCGGACCGCGCTCGCCGAGCGAGGCGAGCGTGCCGGCCGCGCCGCCGAACTGCAGCAGCAGCGCCCGCCCGCGGGCTTGCGACAGGCGCTCGCGATGGCGGTTGAGCGCGTCGAGCACGCCGGCGAGCTTGAGCCCGAGCGTGACCGGCGCCGCCTGCTGCAGCCACGTGCGGCCGGGCAGCAGCGTGCGGCGATGTCGCTCGACCTGGTCGCGCAAGGCGGTGACCAGCCGCGCGAGGTCGGCCTCGAGAAGGTCGAACGCGTCGCGCAGCTGCAGCACGAGTCCGGTGTCGATGGCGTCCTGGCTGGTGGCGCCCCAATGCACGAAGCCCTTCGCCCGCGCATCGTCGGCCGCGACCGCCTTGGTCAGCGCCGCCACCATCGGAATCGCGAGGTTGCCCGCGCTGCGCGCGGCATCGCGCAGCGCCGCCAGGTCGTAGGCGCCGGCAGCGCAGTGACGCTCGATGGCGGGCGCCGCCTGCGCCGGGATGACGCCCGTGGCCGCCTCGGCGCGCGCGAGCGCCGCTTCGAAATCGAGCATGCGCTGCAGGCCCGCGCGATCGGCGAAGACCGCACGCATCGCGTCGGTGGTGAAGAGTGTGTCGGGCAAGGTCAGTAGTCGAAGAAGACGGTTTCGCCCTCGCCCTGCAGCCGCACGTCCCACGTCAGCGTTCGTGGATCGCCGCCGGTCGGCTGCGCAACGAGCGTTTCGCGGCGCGCGGCAGGTACGCTCTGCAGCACCGCATCCTCGGCGTTGGCCGGATCGTTCGGGAAGTAGATCCGCGTGATGAGGTGCTTCAGCATGCCGCGCATGAAGATCGTCACGTTGACGTGCGGCGCCTGGAGCCCGCCGCCCGGCGCGGGCACGCGGCCCGGCTTGATGGTCGTGAAGCGGAACGTGCCGTTCTCGTCCGTCGGCACGCGGCCGAAACCCTGGAAGTTCGGGCTCGAGCGGCGCGGTGCCCTTGTCGTCCGGATGCGCATAGCGGCCATGGCTGTTCGCCTGCCAGATCTCGACCAGCGCGTCGCTGACGGGTGCCCCGTCGCCGTCCGTGATGCGGCCCGCGATCGTGATCGGCTCGCCGGCCACGCCGGGCGCGACCAGGTTGTCGGTGACGAGCCACGTGAGCCCGATGTGGAGATACGGCCCGACGGTCTGCGAGGAGGTGGTGTGCAGGCTCATGGTCACTTCCCCGCGGACAGGTAGTTGTCCATCGGCGTCTCGTCGCGCCCGCGCAGCACGATGTCGAACCGGTAGCCCAGCGCCTGCTCGGGAATGGTCGTTTCCCAGTCGAACGCCGAGACGAGCCGCTGTCGCGAGCGCGGCTCGGGGATGCTCATGTACATCGGATCGAACTCGAGCAGCGGATCGCCGGGAAAGTACATCTGCGTGACGAGGCGCGTCGCGAACGCGGGCC
The DNA here is from genome assembly GCA_963725735.1 of uncultured beta proteobacterium. GTDB lineage: Bacteria > Pseudomonadota > Gammaproteobacteria > Burkholderiales > Casimicrobiaceae > VBCG01. The sequence goes on from CAVRZM010000017.1 coordinate 160,803, forward strand.
CGAACAGCGAGAAGTGGATGTGCGCCGGACGCCACGCATTGTAGTGGTTGCGCCACGGATACTCGCCGGGGCGGATCGTCACGAAGCGATAGCGGCCTTCGGCGTCGGTCAGCGTGCGGCCGGCGCCGGTGAAGTTGGGATCGGTCGGCGCGTTGTGGACGTCGCGCTTGTGCGGATAGCGGCCGGCCGCGTTCGCCTGCCAGATCTCGACCAGCGTGTTGGCGACCGGCCGCGCGTTCGCGTCGAGCACGCGGCCCGAGACGACGATGCGCTCGCCGATCGGCTCGCCGGAGTGCTGCTTCGTGAGGTCGAAGTCGTTGGCGCGGATGCGGTCGTAGCCGAACAGCGGGCCCGTCACCTCCGACAGCGACGTCGGCAGCATCACGAGCGGGTGCGACGGCGAGCGCTTCACCGTCGACGCGTACGGCGGATAGAGGTACTCGGGCTGGGTGCCGCGATCGGGCTTGCGATAGCCGGCGAGCGCCTTCGTGGCGAGGTTCTCGGGACGCGAGGTCATGCTGGATCTCCGTGAAATGGGCGCGCGGACGGGCGCGGTCAGACCCGCTCGATGACCATGGCGATGCCCTGGCCCACGCCGATGCACATGGTGCACAGCGCATAGCGGCCGCCGGTGCGCTGCAGCTGGTAGAGCGCCGTGGTGACGAGGCGCGCGCCGCTCGCGCCGAGCGGATGGCCGAGCGCGATCGCGCCGCCGTTGGGATTCACGTGCGCCGCGTCGTCGGGCAACCCGAGATCGCGCGTCACCGCGAGCGCCTGCGCGGCGAACGCCTCGTTGAGCTCGATGACGTCCATGTCGCCGATCTTCAGATCCGGCCTTGGCCAGCACCTTGCGCGTCGCGGGCGCCGGGCCGAAGCCCATGATGCGCGGCGCCACGCCGGCGGTCGCCGTCGCGATCACGCGCGCGCGCGGCGTGAGTCCATGGCGCTTCGCCGCGGCTTCGGACGCGAGCAGCAGCGGCGCACGCGCCGTCGTTGACGCCGGAGGCGTTGCCCGCCGTCACCGTGCCGTCGGGCCTGACCACGCCCTTCAGCTTCGCGAGCGCCTCGAGCGTGGTCGCGCGCGGGTGCTCGTCCTGGTCGGAACACGACCGGATCGCCTTTCTTCGCGGGGATGGTCGACCGGGACGATCTCCTGCGCCGAGCCGCCCCGCGGCGATCGCCGCCGCGGCGCGCTGCTGGCTGCGCAGCGCGAACGCGTCCTGATCGGCGCGCGCGACGTGGAAGTCGGCTGCGACGTTCTCGGCGGTCTCGGGCATGGAGTCGATGCCGTACTTCGCCTTCATCAGCGGGTTGACGAAGCGCCAGCCGATCGTCGTGTCCTCGATCTTCGCGACGCGCGAGAACGCGCGAGTCGGCCTTGCCCATCACGAACGGCGCGCGCGTCATCGACTCCACGCCGCCGGCGATCATGAGCTCGGTCTCGCCGCTCTGGATGGCGCGCGCCGCGATGCCGATCGCGTCCATGCTCGAGCCGCACAGGCGGTTGACGGTGGCGCCCGGCACCTCCGGCGGCAGTCCCGCGAGCAGCAGCGCCATGCGCGCGACGTTGCGGTTGTCCTCGCCGGCCTGGTTGGCGCAGCCGTAGATCACGTCGTCGAGCGCGCTCCAGTCCACGCCGGGATTGCGCTCCATCAGCGCCTTGATCGGGATGGCGCCCAGATCGTCGGGCGCACGGTGGCGAGCGCGCCGCCGTAGCGGCCGAAAGGCGTGCGGATGGCGTCGCAGATGAAAGCGTCGGTCATGCCGGGATCTTCCTCCAGTTAGGCCGCATCGGCGACGTCGACGCCGTTGCGCATGGGCACGCCCGTGAGGCGCGCGAGTTCGTCGAAGGGCAGGCCCGGCACGATGTCGATCGCGACGAGACCCATCGGCGTCACGTCGAGCACCGCGAGGTCGGTGTAGATGCGGTTGACGCATGCGAGGCCGGTGACCGGATACGTGCACTGCGGAACGATCTTGCTCTCGCCCTGCTTGGTGAGGTGCTCCATCATCACGTAGACGCTCTTCGCGCCGATGGCGAGGTCCATCGCGCCGCCCACCGCCGGAATCGCGTCCTTGGCACGCCGTGTGCCAGTTGGCGAGGTCGCCCGCGACCGAGACCTGGAAGGCGCCCAGCACGCAGCAGTCGAGATGGCCGCCGCGCATCATCGCGAACGAGTCCGCGTGATGGAAGTACGACGCGCCGGGCAGGGCGGTCACCGGCTGCTTGCCCGCATTGATGAGGTCGGCGTCTTCCGCGCCGGCTTCGGGGGCGGGTCCCATGCCGAGCAGGCCGTTCTCGCGTGTGCAGGATGATCTCGCGGTCCTTCGGCAGGTGATTGGCGACCATCGTCGGCAAGCCGATGCCGAGGTTGACGTAGGCGCCATTGGGAATGTCGCGCGCGACGCGCGCCGCCATCTGGTCCCGGGTGAAGCGGTTCATGCGGCCTCCAGTGGTTCGATGGTTACGCAGCCGCGCCGGGCTGGGCGACGACCTTGACGGCGGCCGGAACCTCGACCACGCGCCGCACGTAGATGCCGGGCGTCACGACCGCTTCCGGGTCGAGGTCGCCCAGGTTGACGATCTCGCGCACCTGCGCGATCGCGCACTTCGCGGCCGCCGCCATGATCGGCCCGAAGTTGCGCGCGGTCTTGCGATAGACGAGGTTGCCCCAGCGGTCGCCGCGCAACGCCTTGATCAGCGCGAAGTCCGCGCGGATCGGGTATTCGAGCACGTAGTGCCTGCCGTCGATCTCGCGCGTCTCCTTGCCCTCGGCGAGCAGGGTGCCGTAGCCGGTGGGCGTGAAGAACGCCCCGATGCCGGCGCCCGCCGCGCGGATGCGCTCGGCCAGGTTGCCCTGCGGCACGAGCTCGAGCTCGATCTCGCCGGCGCGATAGAGCGCGTCGAACACGTGCGAATCGACCTGCCGCGGAAACGAGCAGATGATCTTGCGCACGCGCTTCGCCTTCAGCAGCGCCGCGAGCCCGATGTCGCCGTTGCCGGCGTTGTTGTTCACGATGGTGAGATCGCGGGCGCCCTTGTCGATGAGCGCGTCGATGAGCTCGGACGGCATGCCTGCGGTGCCGAAGCCGCCGATCATGACGGTGGCGCCGTCGTGGATGTCGGCCACGGCGGCGGCCGCGGAGGGGACGATCTTGTTGATCATGGCGAATCCTGTGCGGACATGGCGTGAATCCTGGGGCGGGCGCGGCTCGCTTGTCAGGCCTTCGGTTGCGTCACGAGCAGCAGCGCCTGGATCGCGAGCGGATAGCCGCGCACGCCGAGACCCACCATCACGCCTTTCGCGGCCGGCGACAGCCACGAGTGGTGGCGATATTCCTCGCGCGCATGCACGTTGCTGATGTGGTACTCGATGACCGGCACGCCGGCGCCCTTGATCGCGTCGTGCAGCGCGAGCGACGTGTGCGTGAAGGCGCCGGCATTGAACACGATGCCGGCCACGGTGCCGGCGGCCACCGCGCGGCCCGCCTCGTGGATCCAGTCGATGAGCTGGCCCTCGTGGTTCGATTGCCGGCAGTCGACGTTGACGCCGAGGCGCGCGCCTTCCTCCTTGCACAGGCGCTCGACGTCGGCGAGCGTTTCCGTGCCGTAGATGGCAGGCTCGCGCGTGCCGAGCAGGTTGAGGTTGGGGCCGTGCAGGACCAGGACCGTTTTCATGCTGCCTCGCGTTGGGGGGAATGGGTGTCCACGATCTTACCGGTGCGCGCCGCTTCCCCGATCGCCTCGGTGATACGAAGGTTGGCGAGGCCGTCGCGCACCGTGACGAGCGGCGCGGCGTCGCCGCGGATCACCGCGCAGAAATGCGCGAGCTGCCGCGCGAGCGGATCGGCGCGATCGATGGGCGCGACCTCGGTGCGGAACGGCTTCCACCACGAGCGGTCCTCGTCGCGGTCGTACACCTTGAGGCGCATCGTCGGAATGGAAAGCGTCCCGCGCGTGCCGCTGATCACGTAGCAGTCCTCGTCGGGATAAGTCGCGTACGCCTTGTTCTCCTGCGACGTCTGCTCCCAGCTGCGCGCCGAGGCCGCGGTGTCCGAGAGCAGGAAGTTGCCGAGGGCGCCACTCGCGAAGCGGAAATTGATCGCGACGGTGTCCTCGACCGGGAAGCCGCGGATGGCGCTCGAGGCGAGCGCCTGCACGGCCACGATCTCGCCGCACAGCGAGCGCAGGTTGCCGATCTCGTGGATGAGATTGATGAGAATGGGCCCGCCGCCGGCGGCCTTGCGCCACGGCGCGTCGTCGAAATACTCGGACGGCTTGTAGAAGAGCGCGCTGCCCGCCACCGCGACGAGGCGGCCGAGCGTGCCGCGCGCGATGATCGCGCGTGCCGTCTCCAGGATGGGGCTGTGCGCGCGGTGATGGCCGACCAGCAGCTTCGCCCGCGCGCGATCGGCGGCGGCGGCGAGGCGCTCGCCTTCGGCCACCGTGTGCGCAACGGGCTTCTCGACCAGGGCGGGGACGCCTGCGGCGATGCAGGCCAGCGCCTGCTCGACGTGCAGGGCATTGGGGGTGGCCAGGATCACGCCGTCGGGACGCTGGCGCGCGAGGAGCTCGGCGAGCGTCGTGTAGAGCGGGACGCCGGCCCCGCGCGCGGTTTCGACGGCCGCCGGCGCGGGGTCGACGATTGCCGCGAGCGTGCACTCGGCGCTCTCGGCGACGAGTCCCATGTGCGTGCGGCCGATGAGGCCGGCACCGGCGACGGCGATGGTCAGTCGGGGCGGCACGGGATGGCTACGCCGCCTTCGGCGCGTGTCCGCCGAGGAAGAGGCGATTGAGGTCCGGATCGTGCAGGAGCTCGGAGGCGGGGCGATCGAGCGCCAGCCGTCCCATCTCCAGCACGAGGGCGCGGTTGGCGTACTTGAGCGCGGTGCGCACGTTCTGCTCGACCATCAGCACCGTCACGCCGTCGTCGGCCAATTGGCGCAGAAGCGTCATGACTTCCTGCACCAGCTTGGGCGAGAGCCCGATCGACGGCTCGTCGATCAGGAGCACGCGCGGGCGCAGCAGTAGCGCGCGACCGACCTCGAGCTGCTTCTGCTCACCGCCCGACATCGTGGAGGCCTGGTTGTCGATGCGCTCGCGGATGCGCGGGAAGCGTCCCAGCACTTCCTCGATGCGGCCGGGCAGCTCCGCGCGCGGCAGCGTGATGCCGCCGAGCTCCAGGTTGTGCCGCACCGACAGCGAGCCGAAGAGGTTGCGCCCCTGCGGCACGAAGGCGATGCCGTCGGCCAGCAATTCGCGCTGCGACTTGCCGTTGATGACCTTGCCCTCGAAGCGCACCTCGCCGGAGCGCGGCGTGAGCAGGCCGAACAGCGTCTTCAGCACCGTCGACTTGCCGGCGCCGTTGGGCCCGATCAGCAGCGTGATCTCGCCCTTCCGCGCATCCAGCGTCGTCTCGTTGAGGATCGTGAGGCTCGGCGAGTAGCCGGCGACGACGCGGTCGAACTCGATGATCTTCTCGTTCACTGGACCACCCTCCGCGCTATCGCGCTGCGGGACAATTCGCGCCCGGGACTGCCCTTCTCGCTCATGGCATCGTCCTCAATTGCCGAGATAGGCTTCGAGCACCTGCCGGTTCGCCTGCACGGCCGCCGGCGGACCTTCCGCCAGCACCTTGCCCTCGACCATGCAGATCACGTGCGGGCACAGCTTCATGATGAAGTCCATGTTGTGCTCGATTACGACGAAGCTGCCGCCCTGTGCCTTGTTGAGCTCGACTAGGAGCTCGCGCAGCTGGTCGACGAGGCTCGGGTTCACGCCGGCGCACGGCTCGTCCAGCAGCACGAGCCGCGGCGCGGGCATGAAGGCCATCGCGATGTCGATGAGCTTCTGCTGGCCGTACGACAGGTTGCCGGCGGGAAGATGCGCGACGTGCTGCAGGCGGAAGAGCTCGATCATCTGGTCGGCGTGATCGCCCAGCCCGGCATCCGGCTTGGCGAACAGGCGCGACCCGAGCGACCCCTTGAATTCCTGCGCGGCGACGATCAGGTTGTCGCGCACCGAGAGCTTCACGAACACCTGCAGGGTCTGGAACGTGCGGCCTACGCCGCGCCGCGAGAGCTCGAGCGGCGACATGCCGGTGATGTCCTCGCCGCAGAATTCGACGTGCCCCGACGTGGGCCTGATCTGCCCCAGGATGCTGTTGAAGAGGGTCGTCTTGCCGGAGCCGTTCGGCCCGATCACGCCGACGATCTCGCCGGGGCCCACGTTGAAGCTCACGCCGTCGACGGCCTTGATCGCGCCGTACTGCTTGCGCACGTCCTTCACCTCGAGGAACGGCGTCATTTGCCCGCTCCCTTCGCCGCCGGCGCCTTCTTGAAGCGGTCGCCGATGGACACGATGCCGCCCGGCAGCCACACCATCAGGGCCATCACCGCGACGCCGAAGAACACCAGGTACCACTTCTGCATGAACTTGAGCGCCTCCACGTTGCTGGCGCGCAGGAGCTCGGGGAACAGGATGATGATGATGGTGCCGACCACAGGCCCGAAGAAGCGGCCCGACCCGCCGACGATCACGGCGAGCAGCATCATGAGCGAGGTCGAGAAGTGGAACGGCCCCGGCTCGATGAACTCGACCAGCGACGCGTAGTAGACGCCGCCCACGCCGGCGCAGGCGGCGCCGATGGCGAAGGCGAGCAGCGTGTACGCGGTGATGTTGACGCCCAGGCTCTCCGCCCGGATCGGGTTGTCGCGCAGCGCGGCGAACGCCCGTCCCCATGGCGAGCGCAACAGCCACCAGAGCAGGCCCGCCAGCACGATCAGCGAGACGAAGGTGAACAGGAAGTACGCGTAGTGCCCCTCCATCGACACGCCGAGGATCGTCGGCCGCGGGATGGCCGAGATGCCGAACGTCCCGCCGGTGACCTTCTCCTCGTTGCGCATCACGAGAAACACGAGCACGTTGAAGCCGAGCGTCGCGAACGCGAGGTAGTGATGCTGCACGCGCAGCGCGGGGAAGCCCAGCGCCAGGCCGATCGCGAAGCACGCGACGGCGGCGATCGGCAGCACGATGAAGAACGGCCAGCCCAGCTTCAGCAGGATCGCCGCGTGGTACGCGCCGATGCCGAAGAACGCCGCCTGCCCGAGGGACATCTGGCCCGCGTAGCCGACGGTGAGGTTGAGCCCGAACGTGGCCATCAGGTACACGCAGCACAGCGACAGCAGGTACACGTCGCTGCGCTTCATGTAGGCCGCCACCACGGCGATCGCGACCAGCGCCACCGCCAGCAGAATGGTCTTCAGCGACGTCTTCATACCTTCCGCTCCTCGGACTTGCCCAGCAGGCCTTCGGGCCGGAACAGGATGACGAGCAGGAAGAGCAGCAGCGCCACGCCTTCCTTGTACGCCGGCGAGATGTAGAAGCCGACGACGTTCTCGAGGATGCCGATCAGCACGCCGCCCAGCAGCGCGCCACGGGTCTGGTTGAAGCCGCCGATGATCGCGGCGAAGAACGCCTTCTGCCCGATCGAGTCGCCCATGTCGAACTTGGCGAGGTAGGTCGGCGTGACGAGCAGGGCGGCGACGACCGCCAGCACCGCGTTGATCAGGAACACGTAGAGCACCATCCGCTTGACGTTGATGCCCAGGACCTTCGCCGCTTCGGTGTTCTGTGCGACCGCCTGCATCGCGCGGCCGGTCACGGTCTTGTTGAGGAACGCCTGCAGGCCGATCACGATGGCGCCGGCCAGGATCAATGTGCCGACGTCGGCATAGGAGACGTTGATGCCGGCGAGATCGAGCTGCCCCGCGGGGAACGCGCTCGGGAACGGATGCGCCTCGGCGCTGTAGCCGGCCCGCACGATCGACTTGGTGGCGATCGACAGGCCCAGGGTGGCGATCACCAGCGGAATCACGCCGTGCTTGATCAGCGGATCGACGATGACGCGCTTGAAGCCGTAGCCCAGGATCACCATCGACAGCGCGCAGGTGAGCAGGAACGCGAGCCACAGCGGCGCGCCCGACGCGATGAAGAACAGCATGCCGAATGCCGGCAGCATCACGAACTCGCCCTGGGCGAAGTTGATGACGCCGGCCGCCTGCCACAGCAGCGTGAAGCCCAGCGCCGCGAGCGCATAGATCGCGCCCGTGGCCGTGCCCGACACGAGCAGCTGGATGAAGTCACCCATCGCGCGCCTCCAGTACCGATTCGCGTGGGCGGCCTTCGCGATCCTCCGCGCGACGCGGAGGACCGGACTGCCGCCGGTATTGTTGCGGGGCTACTTGCCGGCGGGCGGCAGCGTGTCGGTGACGACCTGCTTGCCGTTGACGACCTTGACGAGGAAGCTCTCGCGGTCGAGGTCGCCGTTCTTGTCGAACGTGACGTCGAGCAGCACGCCGGGGTAGTCCTTCACCAGGATGGTGGCGCCGTGCAGCGTCTTCGCGAACTCCTTCGAGTCGAACTTCTTGTTCCTCTCGGTGATCGCCTTGACGATGTACGCGGCGCTGTAGCCCTTCATGCCGTTGTGATCGCTCTTGTACTTGTATTCCTTCTGGAACTTGTCGTCGAACGCCTTGATCGCGGGCTGCGGCGCGTCGGCGGTGAGGCCCACGTGCGCGACGGCGCCGTTGGCCGCATCGCCCGCGAGCTCGATCACCTTCTGGCCGGTGAGCGTGGTCTCGCCGATGATCGGCTTGTCGTAGCCCTGCTTCTTCAGCTCGCGCAGCGCCCGCGCGGACTCTTCCTCGTTGAGGTAGACGAACAGCGCGTCGGCCTTGGCTTCCTTCGCCTTCAGCACCGGGCCGGAGTAGTCGACCTGGCCCGGATCGGTGGAGAGGTCCGCGGCGACCTTGATGCCCTGCGCCTGCAGCGCCTTGGTGATCGAGTCGCGGCCGCCCTTGCCGAAGTCGTTGTTGATCCACATGATCGCGACCGAGTTCGCCTTCACCGTGTTCTTCAGGTACTTCGCGACCTTGGGCATCGCGGTGTCCTGCGTGAAGGAGGTGCGGAATACGTAGGGATTGCCTTGCTGCGTGATGCTCGCCGCCTCGCCGCCCGTGAAATTCGGGATCTCGGCCTTTCTCGTCTCGGCCATGGACACGATGATCGAGCCGGAGAACACCGGGCCCATCACGACGTACGCGTTGTCGTCGATGGCCTTCTGCGTGAGCGCCTTCGCGATGCCGGGATTGCTCTGCGTGTCGACCGAGATGACGTCGATCTTGCGGCCGAGGATGCCGCCCGCGGCGTTGATTTCCTTGAACGCGAGCTTGAGCCCGTTATCGAAGTTCGTGCCCGCGGTGGCGCCGCCACCGGAGAGCTCGACGATGCTGTAGATCTTGACGGGCGCCTGCGCGGCCGCGCCGAGCGGCGCCACGAGGGGGGCGGCAAGCGCCAGTGCGGCGGCGAGCGACCGGATGCAGTACTTCATGGACTTCCTCCTTGATGTGGGGTCTTCCCCGTCCACCCACCTCGCTCGAGCGCCGCTCCCTACGGCGCCGGCACGGTATCGCCGCGCCCGACGGGTGATGGGACGATGGTGCGATTAACGACCATTTGTGCGATCAACGAACTGAACGATAAAAGGGCTGCCACCCCTGCGTCAAGTGCGATTATCGAAATGTTGTGCGTTTATCGAACACGCGCTACCATCGTGACGATCCTTCCCGCCATCATGACCGCGATGCCCAAGCGATCCGCCGCACCGACCTCCGCTGCCTCCGTCGCCCTGGCGGACCCTCCGTCCGTCGAGCGGCCGCCGACGGCGACGCCACCCGCGATGACCGCCGCCGACGAGATCGAGGCGATGAGCGGGGATCCGAACTTCATGACGTCGCTGGCGCGCGGCCTGGCCGTCATTCGCGGATTCACCCAGCAGAAACGCAGCCTCACCATCTCGCAGCTTTCGCACCGCACGGGCATTCCGCGCGCGGCGGTTCGTCGCTGCCTTTATACGCTTTCCCGACTGGGGCTGGTCGGCAGCGAGGACGGCAAGAGCTTCTCGCTGCGGCCCAAGATACTCGGCCTCGGCCATGCCTACCTGTCGTCGACGACGCTCGCGTCGTCCGCGCAGCCGCTGCTCGACCGCGTGAGCGACGTCCTGCACGAATCGTCGTCGATCGCGCTGCTCGACGGCGACGAGATCCTGTACGTCGCGCGCTCGTCGACCAATCGCCGCATCATGTCGGTCGACCTCTCGATCGGCACGCGCCTTCCGGCGTACTGCACGTCGATGGGCCGCGTGATCCTCGCCCACCTGCCGCCGGCGGAGCTCGATGCGTATCTCGCGCGCGTGAAGCTCGTCGCGCACACCAATCGCACCGTGATCGCGCCGGACCGGCTGCGCCGCGAATTGCTGCAGGTGGCGGCGAGCGGCTACGCGATCGTCGACCAGGAGCTCGAGCTCGGGCTGCGCTCCATCGCCGTGCCGGTGCGCGATCTCGCCAACAAGGTCGTGGCCGCGATGAACATCAGCACGCAGGCATCGCGCGTGTCGGTGTCGGAGCTCGAGCGGCGCTTCCTGCCCGAGCTCGAGTCCGCTGCGCGCGAGCTGCAGTCGATGCTGCTGTAGCCGGGGCCGGCGGCGCTACTTCCAGAAGTTGAGGTAGAGCCAGATCAGGATCAGCGCGCCGATGATCGACAGGAACCATCCGGCCGGATGGAAGCGGCCGTCGGGCGATCGCCACAGCAGGCTGCCGATCACGCCGCCGATGAGCGAGCCGCCGATGCCGAGCAGCGTCGTCATCCAGAAGCCCAGGTTGACCGCGCCCGGATAGAAGAAGCGTGCGAGCACGCCGACGATGAAGCCGACGATGATCATGCCGATGATGCCGAAGATGCCCATGGCGGTGTTCCTCGCAGTTGCCGACGCGCGGCGACGGGTTGTCGTAGCGCGAAAGATGCTAGCACGCGTTCGCGCGTAAGCCTTGCTGCGTCCGAGCGACTCATGCCGATGAGCCCACCGCCGGATGTCGCGCGTCCCCTTGCCGTTGTGCGGCGCATGATGGCCATCGCCGTGCTCGCCGCCGTCCCTGCGCACGCGCACGCCGCCGCGACCTGCAAGGCCGCGAGCGGCCAGGCCACCGTGCCCCTCGTCGAGCTGTACACGTCGGAAGGCTGCGACAGCTGTCCGCCGGCGGATCGCTGGCTGTCGGCGCAGTTTCCGCCGGGCAAGGGCGAGGCGAACGTGTCCGGTGCTCGCGTTCCACGTCGACTACTGGGACCGGCTGGGGTGGAAGGATCGCTTCGCCTCGCCTGCGTATACCGCGCGGCAGTACGACGCCATGCGCACGACCGGCGCGACGTTCGTCTACACGCCGCAGGTGCTGGTGCAGGGCCGCGACGCGGAGGTCGGGCGTGCAAACCGCGCCGCTGCCCTCGTTGCCGCGGCGCGCGCACGGCCGCCGCGCGCGTCGCTCGCGCTGGATCTCGCGTCCCGCGACGAAGCGCACCTCGAGGCGCGCGTCACCGCTCGCGTGCCGGACCCGACGGCGCGGCGCAGCGCCGTCGTGTGGCTCGCCTACACGGAGTCGGGCCTCGTATCGGACGTCAAGGCGGGCGAGAACCGCGGCGTGCGGCTCGTGCACGATCACGTGGTGCGCGCGCTCGCGGGACCGTATCCCGTCGGTGCGGGAGGCGAGGTCTCCGCGACCGCCCGCTTCGACCGCCCCGCCGAGCCGGGGCGGAACGGCGTGGTGGTGGCCGTCGTGCAGGACACGGTCAGCGGGGAAGTTCTGCAAACCTTGACCCAACCCCGTTGCGGGGGCGATTAGCGGCCCCTACCATCGTCCGCCAGGCAGTTCACCTGGGCTCACTGTGCGGATCCTGCTGGCCGAAGACGACGCCGAGCTGGGCGGCGCGATCGCGACGTACCTCAAGCGCCCCGGCCATGCGGTCGACTGGGTGCGCGACGGCATCGCCGCCGATGCCGCGCTGCTCGCCGAGCACTTCGACATCGTGATTCTCGATCTCGGCCTGCCGCGCATGCCGGGACGCACCGTGCTGGCCAGGATGCGCGACCGGCGCGAGGTCACGCCGGTGCTGATCATCACGGCGCAGGATGCGCTCGGCGATCGCATCGCCGGGCTCGACGCCGGCGCCGACGACTACCTCGTGAAGCCGTTCGCGCTCGCCGAGCTCGAGGCACGCATGCGCGCGCTCATCCGGCGGAGCCAGGGCCACGACCGCAACGTCGTGACGCACGGGCCGCTGTCCTTCGACGCCGTCACGCGCACCGCCACCGCGCGCGACGAGCGCATCGATCTCTCGCAGCGCGAGGTCGCGGTGCTCGAGCTCCTGCTGCGCCACGCGGGGCGCGTCACGGCCAAGGAGCAGATGCTCGAGCACCTGTGCACGTTCGACGAGGACGTTTCGCCCAACGCCATCGAGGTCTACGTGCACCGGCTGCGGCGCAAGCTCGAGCCCGTCGGCGTGCGCATCGTGACCGTGCGCGGACTGGGCTACTGCCTTGCGAAATGAGATCGTCCGGCCGCGCCTGTCGTTCGCGGCCAAGTTCGTCGAGTGGCTGCTGGGCCCGCTCGTCTACCTCTGGCTCGCGACCGCCGCGTTCGGCATCTTCATGATCGCGCAGGCGGTCGACGAGAGCTTCGACGCCCGCCTGACCGACCTCGCGCGCGCCGTCGCCGGCCATCTCGCGCCCACGGGCGATGCGCGCGCGCCGCTCAAGCTCACCCCCGCGGGCGAGGCGCTGCTGCACGCCGATCGCTTCGACGACCGCCACTACGCGCTGCGCTCCATCGACGGCCCCGTGTTCGCGGGCGACCCCGACATGCCGCAGGTGACCGGCGCGCTCGACGAAGACGCGGCGCAGGTGCAGGGCGGCGTGCTCGCCGACGACACGGTGCGCATCGCGGCGGTGGGCGTGGACGCGCCCGGGGCGAGCGACGGCAAGGTGGTGCTGCAGGTGGCGGAGACGCTGGCGCGCCGGCGCGAGCTGACCGCGAGCCTGCGCGCCGAATCGTTCCTGCCGCAGCTCCTCCTGCTCGGCGGCTCGTTCGCGCTCGTCTGGTATGGCCTGACTTACGTGATCGCGCCGATGCGGCGCTTGAAATCGGCGATCGATCGCCGCGACTCGCTCGATCTCACGCCGATCGATCCGGTGCAGGCGCCGGAGGAGATGCAGCCGCTCATCGAATCGGTGAACGCGCTGCTCGCCCGCGTCGAGGACAACTTCGAGGTGCAGCGGCGCTTCATCGCCGACGCCGCGCACCAGCTGCGCACGCCGCTGGCGGGCTTGAAGTCGCAGACGGAGCTCGCGCTCGCCGAGCGCGACCCGGCCGAGATGCGCAACGCGCTGCGGGGGCTCGAGCAGGCGACCGAACGCACCATCCATCTCGCCAACCGGCTGCTGGCGCTGGCCCGCGCGGGCACCGTGCACGCGCCGAACCACGTCGCGGTGCCGCTGTTGCCGGTGGCGCGCGCCGTCGTCGGGGAGTTCGTGCCGCGCGCGGTCGAGCGCGACATCGACTTCGGCATCGAGGCCGACGAGATCGATCCGCCGACGATCGACCGCGCCGATCCGCTGCTGATCCACGAGCTCCTGGCGAACCTCGTCGACAATGCCCTCCGCTATACGCCCCCCGGCGGGATGGTCACCGTGGCCGTGCGCAGGACCGCCAAGGGCGCGCCGGAGCTCGACGTGGTGGACTCGGGTCCGGGCATCGCGGCCGGAGAGCGCGAGCGCGTGTTCGATCCGTTCTATCGCGGCGCGGACGCGGCGCCCGGCGGCACGGGACTCGGGCTCGCGATCGTGCGCGCGATCGCCAACGCGCACCGCGCGCAGATCGAGGTCGGATCGGGGCGCGACGGGAAGGGGACCGTGGTGCGGGTGACGTTTCCGGCGCCCGGGGCGGGAGAGCTAGCGCGGCGCGCGGCTTCGGCGCGATGGGGCGCCTGCGGCTCGCCACCCGGCGAAACTCACCCGACCGATACCTCGCCGCGCGTGCCGTTGCCCGCCGGCGTCCAGAGCGCCTGGATCTGCTCCAGCGACCGGCCCTTGGTCTCCGGCACGTGGCGATAGACCCACAGCCAGCCGACCACGCAGAACAGCGCGAACAGGCCGAACGTGAGCGCATCGCCGATCGCTTCGACGAGCGACAGGAACGTCTGGCTCACGACGAAGGCGGCGCCCCAGTTGACGGCCGTGGCCACCGCGACCGCGCGACCGCGCACGCGTCCCGGAAAGATCTCGTTGATGACCGTCCACACCACCGGACCGAGCGAGAATGCGAACGAGACGATGAAGACGACGAGCCCGACCAGCGTCACGATGCCGGCAGCGCTGGGACCGGCGGTGCGCGCGCCCGTGCCGATCGCGCCGAAGGCGAGCCCCACCACCGTCAGGCCGACGACCATGCCGACCAGTCCGACCAGCAGCAGGGGGCGCCGGCCGAGGCGGTCGATGAACGCGATGGCGATGAAGGTGGCGACGACGTTGACGCCGCCCACCGCCCACGTCGTGGCGCTGGCCTGCGCGGCCGGCGATGCGAATCCCGCAGCGGCGAAGATCCGGTCGGCGTAGTAGATGATCGCGTTGATGCCCGTGACCTGCTGCAGGACCGCGAGGCCCACGCCGACCAGCAGCGGACGCCGCCATGCCGGGGCGAACACGTCGCGCCACGACGCAGCCCCGGCGTCCTCGCGCAGCGTCCGCTCGATGGCGACGAGGCGCGCGTCCGGGTCCACGCCCGGTCGCGCGCGCACGATGGTCTCGCGGGCTTCCGTGCGCCGGCCGCTGCGGACGAGCCAGCGCGGCGATTCCACCGCAAACGCCATGACCAGCAGGAGCAGGATGGCGGGGACGGCGGAGGCGCCGAGCATGATGCGCCAGCGCGCGTCGCCCGCGAGCTCGGCATCGACGAGATACGAGAGGAAGATGCCGACGGTGATCGCGAGCTGGTAGGTGGAGACGAAGCGACCGCGCTTGGCGGCGGGCGCGAGCTCCGCCGCGTACAGCGGCGCCGCCACGGCGGCCACGCCGACGCCGAAGCCGACGACGAGCCGCCCGACCACCAGCACGATCAGCGACGGCGCGAGCGCCTCCACGGCGGCACCCATCGCGAACAGGGCCGCGGCGACCTCGAGGGCGCGCTTGCGACCGAGCCGGTCGGCAAGCTCGCCGCCGGCGAGCGAGCCCGCGAGCGCGCCGAGCGTCACCCAGCTCGTCACGATCTCGATCGCCAGCGGGCTCAAGCGGAAGGTCTGCTGCACACCGTCCAGCGCGCCGGAGATCACGCCCTGGTCGTAGCCGAAGAGCCCGCCGGCCAGCAGCACGGCGAGCAGGACCAGCGCCAGTGGCCATGACCAGGCGTCCGTATCGGCCGCTCGCGAAACGGGGTCGGTTCCGTCGTCCATCACGCCCTCCCGTGGCGTTGCCGATTACGTGCAGTCGCGGTGCCGCGCCTTGCACGTTGCAAGCACTTCGTCCGGATCGCGCTTCCACCAGTTGCCGGCCGAGAAGATCTCGACCTCGTGCATTCCACGATAGCCGTTCGCTTCCATCCAGGAGCGCAGCAGCGGCAGGTCGATCACGCCGTCGCCCATCATGCCGCGGTCGTTCAGGAGATCGGAGGTCGGCACCAGCCAGTCGCAGATGTGATACGCGAGCAGGCGGGAGGCCTGCCCGGCGCGCTCGATCTCCTGCTTCAGGTCCGGATCCCACCACACGTGGTACGCGTCGACGGCGATGCCGACGCCGGCGCCGAGCTCGTCGCAGAGGTCGTTGGCGTGCGCCATCGTGTTCACGCACGCGCGATCGGCGGCGTACATCGGATGCAGCGGCTCGATCGCGAGCGGCATGCCGGCCGGGCGCGCGTATTCGAGGAGCTCGCCGATGCCGTCGCGCACCATCTCGCGGGCGCCGGGAAGGTCCTTGGACACGATGCTGCCGTCGCGCGCCTTGGGCAGCCCGCCGGTCACGAGCACGAGGCAGCGCGCGCCGACGGTGAGCGCCTCGTCGACCGCGCGCTTGTTGTCGTCGAGCGCGGCGCGACGGCCCTCGCGATCCGGTGCCGGGAACATGCCGCCGCGGCAGTACCCGGTGACCGCGAGGCCGGCGTCGCGGATGCGCAGCGCCGTGTCCTTGAGCCCCGCGGCCGCGACCTGGTCACGCCACGGCGAGATGCCGCGGATGCCGTGACGCGCGCAGCCGTCGATGATCTCGGGCAGCTTCCATTGCACGCGAACGGTCGCGGTGTTGAGCGAGAGGAGGGCGGAATCCGGTTCGGACATATCGTCAGGCGGCGACGCCGCTGATCGCGAGCAACTGGCGCATGCGCGAGGCGGCGAGATCGGGATCGCGCAGCAATCCGGCCGCGTCGGCGAGCCGGAAGAGCTGTACCAAGTGCACGACGCTGCGCGCGCTCTGCTGGCCGCCCACCATCGTGAAGTGCGACTGGTGGCCGTTGAGCCACGCCATGAACACCACGCCCGTCTTGTAGAAGCGCGTCGGTGCCGCGAAGATGTGGCGCGAAAGCGGCACCGTGGGCGCGAGGATCGCGTCGAAGCGCGTACGATCCCCCGCCGCGAGCGCGGTGAACGCGGCGGAGGCGGCCGGCGCGATCGCGTCGAAGATGCCGAGCAGCGCGTCGGAGTGGCCCGACGCGTCGCCGCCGATCAGCGCGGCAAAGTTGAAGTCGTCGCCCGTGTACATGCGCACGCCGGAAGGCAGGCGCCGCCGCAACGCGATCTCCTTGCCCGCGTCGAGCAGCGAGACCTTCACGCCGTCGACCTTCGCCGCGTTGGCGCGGATCGCCTCCGCGCACACCTCGGTCGCGCGCGCGTGATCGGGATCGCTCGCGAGTCCGCCGGCGCCGACCCAGTAGCCCGCCAGCGCGGGATCGAACATCTCGCCCAGCCAGTGGAGGATCACCGGTGCGCGCACCTGCGACAGGACGCGGCCGTAGACCTTCAGGTAGTCGTCGGGCGTGCGCGCGCACGCCGCGAGCGCGCGGCTCGCCATCAGGATGATGCGGCCGCCGGCCGCCTCCACCGCGGCGCATTGCTCCTCGTAGGCGTCGATCACGCGCCCGATCGTCATGTCGGCGGACGGGGCGAGATGGTCGGTGCCCGCGCCGCTGAACACGACGGCGCCCGGCACCGTGCGCGATTCGGCGACGCTGCGCCGGATGAGCTCGAGCGACGTCGGCCAGTCGAGGCCCATGCCGCGCTGCGCGGTGTCCATCGCTTCCGCCACGCCGAAGCCCAGCGACCAGAGATGGTGGCGATAGGCGAGCGTCGCGTCCCAGTCGACCGCGGCGCCCACCCACGGATCGATGCTCGCGAGCGGATCGGCGACGACGTGCGCGGCCGCGAAGGCGACGCGATTCCACGACGCGGCGTCGGCCTTCGTCGGCCATGCGCCCGGCCCGCGCAGCGTATGGGTCACCAGCGTTCCGCCGGCGTCCGGAAGCCTGAGCGTCGTCATGGCGTCATGCCTGCAATGCCGGCACGTCGATCCAGCGCCGCTCGCGCCAGCTCAGGAGGCCGAGCTCGGCGAGCTGCACGCCCTTCGCGCCCTCGAGGAGGTTCCAGGGGAATGGCCCGCCGCTCACCACGTGCCTGAGGAACAGCTCCCACTCGACCTTGAACGCGTTGTCGTACGCGACGTTCGCGGGCACCGTCTGCCACGTCGAGAAGAAGTCGATCGTCTTCGGCACGTCGGGGTTCCACACCGGCTTGGGCGTGCCCGCGCGGGGCTGGATCACGCAGTCGGTGAGCCCCGCGACGGCGGAGCCCAGCGTGCCGTCGACGTGGAACGTGACGAGGTCGTCGCGGCGCACGCGTGTGCACCACGAGCTGTTGATCTGCGCGATGGCGCCGCCGTCGAGCGCGAAGGTGGCGTACGCGGCATCGTCGGCGGTGGCCTCGTAGGCCTTGCCGTTCTCGTCCCAGCGCTTCGGGATGTGCGTCGCGCCGAGGCAGCTCACCGACCTGCACGCCGCCGAACAGGTTGTCGAGCACGTAGCGCCAGTGGCACAGCATGTCGACGATGATGCCGCCGTCGTCTTCCTTGCGGTAGTTCCACGAAGGCCGCTGCGCGGGCTGCCAGTCGCCCTCGAACACCCAGTAGCCGAACTCGCCGCGCACGGACAGGATGCGACCGAAGAAGCCGGAGTCGATCAGCATCCGGAGCTTCAGGAGGCCGGGCAGCCACAGCTTGTCCTGCACGACGCCGTGCTTCACGCCGGCGGCCTGCGCGCGGCGATAGAGATCGAGCGCCTCCGCGACGGTCGGCGCCACCGGCTTCTCGGTATAGACGTGCTTGCCCGCTGCGATGGCCTTGCGGATCAGCTCGGGTCGCAGGCCGGTGGATGCGCTGTCGAAGTAGATCGCGTCGTTGGGGTCGGCGAGCGCGGCATCGAGGTCGGTGGTCCAGCGTGCGACGCCGTGCGCGCGCGCGAGCGCCTCCACCTTCGCGGCGCTGCGCCCGACGAGGATCGGGTCCGGCATGATCCGCGTGCCGGCGTCGAGCGCGACGCCGCCCTGCGCGCGGATCGCGTTGATCGAGCGGACGAGGTGCTGGTTGGTCCCCATCCGGCCGGTCACGCCGTTCATGATGATGCCGAGTCGAATCGTGTTCACGAAGGCAGGCTCCCGTGCTCTTTCGCCCCGGGCAGCGGCCAGTGGCGAAGCGTGTCGATGAGGGCGGCGTTGTCGAGGTCGCCCGCGCCGTCGGCGATGGCGGCGTCGAGCAGCGCCGCGTGCAGCGCGGTCAGCGGCAGCGCATGGCCGGCCTGCTGCGCCGCCGCGAGCATCAGGCCCACGTCCTTGCGATGCTGGCGGATGCGCGATTGCGGCGGCGCGAACTCGCCGTCGATCATGCGCTGGCCCTTCGCGTCGACGGCGCGCGAGTAGGCGGGCGTGGCGCGCACGAGGTCGAGGAAGACGCGCAGGTCGAGCTGCAGCGATTCCGCGAACACCAGCGCCTCGGCCAGCGCCGCGCGATTGAGGCCGAGCAGCAGGTTGGTGGCGAGCTTCGCGCGGGCGCCGCTGCCGGGCGGCCCGAGCAGGAAGCGCTTGGGCGCGATGGCCGCGAGCACGGGGTCGAGCGCGTCGACCGTCTCGCGGTCGCCGCCGATCATCATGACCGCCACGCCCTCGCGGATCTGCTGGCTGGAGCCGGACAGCGGCGCGTCGAGGATGCGCACGCCGCGCGCGGCCAGGCGCACCGCCAGCGCGACGGCCTGCTCGGGATCGCCGGTGCCGCAGTCGACGACGCGCAATCCGGCCGACATCACGGGCAATGCGTCGCGGACGACCGCGGTGGTCTGCGCGCCGTCGGGCAGCGCAAGGACGACGTTGTCGCAGGACCCGAAGACGTCGTTGGCGCTGGCCGCCACCACGCCATTGGCCGCGCGCAACGCCTCGCGCCGGGCGGCGTCGATGTCGTAGCCCAGGACCTTGATGTGCGCGGCGCGCAGGCGCTCGACGAGCGCCAGTCCGACGAGGCCGATGCCGACAACGCCGACGGGGTGGGTGGCGCCGATCGTCGTCATTGGAATCGCCTGCGCATGGGATTACTCCGCCTTGATGCCGGCATTCTTGATGATCTGGGCATCGCGCGCCGAGGCTTCGCGCACGAAGCGATCGAACTGCGCCGGCGTGCCGGGCTGCGCCTCGTAGCCCAGCTTGTCGAACTGCGCCTTCACGTCGGGCTGCGCGAGCCAGCGGTTCACCTCCGCGTTGAGCTTCTGCACCACGTCGGCCGGCAATCCCGGCGGACCCCACAGGCCGTACCACGAGTAGTACTCGAACCCGGGCATGCCGGACTCGGCGACGGTCGGCACGTCGGGCAGCGCGCTCAAGCGCTTCGTCGACGTGACCGCGAGCGCGCGCACCTTGCCGCCCTGCACCTGGCCGATGGCGCCGAGCACGGGGTCGGTGAAGCCCTGCAGGCGGCCGCCGATGAGATCGGCATAGGCGGGCGTGGACCCCTTGTACGGGATCATCTGGATGTCGACGTGCGCGTTGCTCTTGAGGAGCTCCTGCGCGAGATGGCCCGCGGAGCCGTTGCTGCCGATGCCGAAGTTGAGCTTGTTCGGATTCGCCTTCGCGTAGGCGATCAGCTCCGCGACGTTCTTCGCGGGCAGGTCGTTGTTGACCGCGATGAGCAGCGGGGCGCGCGCCACCAGCGCCAGCGGCGTGAAATCCCTGTGGATGTCGTAGGGCAGCTTGACAAGATGCGGATTGGTGGCGAACAGCGACGCGTTGAAGAGCAGCGTGTAGCCGTCGGGCGCGGCCTTCGCCACGGCGTCGCTGCCGATCGCGCTGTTGCCGCCCGCGCGGTTCTCGACGACCACGCTCTGCCCGAGCGACGTCGACAGCGCCTGCGCGAGCTGGCGCCCGAGCGTGTCGGTCGGTCCGCCGGCCGGGAAGGGGATGACGAGCTTGACCGGGTGATCGGGGTAGGCGGCCTGCGCGGCGGCGGCGACTGCCACCGCGACGACGGCGACGCCACGAAGCAACGTTGCAAGACGAAACGCCATGGGCGCCTCCGGTCGGACGAACGGCGAAACGACGCGTCAGCTCGCGCCGGCAGCGGCGCGGCGACGGAACAACCCGCGCACGGCGGGGAACTTCAGCAGGATCACG
Organism: uncultured beta proteobacterium; assembly: GCA_963725735.1. Taxonomy (GTDB): domain Bacteria; phylum Pseudomonadota; class Gammaproteobacteria; order Burkholderiales; family Casimicrobiaceae; genus VBCG01. The sequence goes on from CAVRZM010000017.1 coordinate 181,375, forward strand.
AGCGCGATCGTCACCCACAGCGCGGCGGAAATCGGGCGCATGAAGAACGGCGCGAGGCTGCCGTCCGACAGCACGAGCCCGCGCCGCAGGCCCTTTTCCATCAGGTCGCCGAGCACGAGGCCGAGCACGAGCGGGGCCACGGGATACGCCAGCCGGCGCATGAGGTAGCCGATGACGCCGAAACCGAGCATCACCCACACGTCGAAGAGCCGCGACGAGATCGCGAACGAGCCGACGACGCACAGCACGAAGATGATCGGGATGATCACGGGCTTGGGCACCATCAGCACCTTGATGAGCAGGTTGGTGAGCGTGAGGCCGTAGAGCAGGATGCCGAGCGTCGCGTACATCATCATCGCGACCACGTCGTACACGAATGTCGGCGCTTCCGTCATGATCATCGGGCCGGGACGCACGCCGTGGATCAGCATCGCGGCCATCAGCACGGCGGCCGGCGCGGACCCGGGGATCGCCAGCGTGAGCACGGGGATCATCGCACCGGGCACGCAGGCGTTGTCGCCGGTCTCGGCCGCCATCAGGCCGTCGATCGATCCCTTGCCGAACTTCTCGGGCTCCTTGCTCGCACGCTTGGCGGCGGCATACGACGACCACGCGGCGACGTCCTCGCCTACGCCGGGCAGGATGCCGATGAAGGTGCCGATGACGCCGGAGCGCAGGATCGTCTTCCAGTATCGCGCGACGTCGACGAGCTTGGGGATCACGGAATCGAACGGGCTGATCTTCACCGGCGCCGGCTTCTCGCGCACGGCGGTGAGCAGCTCCGCGAAGCCGAATGCGCCGACCAGGGCGGGCACGAGATTGAACCCGCCGGCGAGATCGCGGCTGCCGAACGTGAAGCGGTCGTAGGCGTAGATGGCCTCCTGCCCGACGCCCGCGCAGAAGATGCCGACCAGGCCCGCGATCCAGCCCTTGAGCGGATCGTTGCCCGTCAGCGTGCCCGCGATCACCACGCCGAACACCGCGAGCCAGAAGAATTCGTACGCGCCGAACTTGAGCGCGAGGTCGCCCAGCACCGGCGTGAACAGCGCCAGGAAGAACATGCCGATCAGCGTGCCGAGCACCGAGCCCGACGTCGCGATGCCCATGGCCCTGCCCGCGAGCCCCTGCTTGGCGAGCGCATGGCCGTCGAGGCAGGATGCGGCGGAGGCCGGCGTGCCGGGAATGTTGAGGAGGATCGCGGATCGCGAGCCCGCCGTAGATCGCACCGACGTACGTGCAGATCAGCACCAGCAGCGCCTGGTTCGACGGCATCTTGATGGTGAGCGTGGTCATCAGCGCCACGCCCATCGTCGCGGTGAGGCCAGGCAGCGCGCCGATGATCACGCCCACCAGCGACGACAGCAGGATGAGCCCGATCGACATCGGATCGGCGAACGACCACAGCGAATGCCCGAAGGCGACGAGGCCGTCGAACATCAGGGCAGCCGGACGAAGAAGAGCTGCTCGAACACCAGCGGCACGATGAACGCCGTGGCCGCGCCGCAGATCAGCGCGAGCACGAGGTCGCCGCGGTGGGATCCCGGGCCGCTGGCGGCGAGCCGGTCGGCGCGCCGGAACACGAAGACGAACACGGTCACGAAGAGCGCCGTGCCGAGCCAGAACGGCAGTCCGCGCCCGACCAGCAGCAGCGCGTAGACGAAGAACATCCCCGCCGCGAGCGCGAAGCGGCCCGGTGACTGCAGCTCGGTGTCGTCGACTTCCGCGGCGTCCCAGCCCGCTTCGCGCGCGCGCTGCACGGAGCGCCACGCGAGCACGCCGCCTAGCAGCGCGATCAGCAGTCCGATGACGCCGGGCCACAGGCCGGGCGCGGTGAAGAGCTCGGCGCCCTGCGATTCCAGACGATCCATGCGCCAGGAGCCGAACACGATCACTGCGCCGAGCGCGATCCAGAAGAACGCGGTGCGCAGGTCGGTGCGCGGCGAGACCGGGAACGTGGACGTCGTCATGGGCGCGATCGCGGAGGCGGCGGGCGAAGGCGCAACGCCGGGCGCAAGCTCGCGCCCGCGTCGCGCAGCGGCGTTACTGCGGCCGTGCGATGCCGACCGTGTCCGGCGACACCTTGGCCTTGCCGCCGTCGAACGCCTGCCACGCGTTCGCCGCGACCGCAGGCGCGACCGCCTTCTGCGCGTCGGCGCCGTGCAGCGGCGCGAACTGCGCGCCACGGCTCGTCGCGTAGCTCTTGAGCGCCGCGGAGTTGGCGATCTGCTCCGCCCAGATCTTCTCGACCGTCGCGATCACCTCCGGCGGCACGCTCTTCGGGATGAAGATGCCGAAATAGTTGGCGGGTGCCTTGAACGTCGGCAGCGTCTTGGTGAGCGGCTCGATCACGCCGTAGCCGTCGAGCTCGATCGGCTTGTCGCCGATCACGGCCAGTGCGCGCAGCTTCTTGCCGCGGATCATCTCGGCTTCCTCGACCGTGAGCTGCGTGGTGACGTCGGTCTCGCCGGCCACCGTGGCCACCACCGCGGGATTGCCGCCGTCGTACGTCACGTGCTTGTACTTGACGCCGGTGGCTTTCGCGATCGCCTCCATCGCGCTGTGGCCGCTCGAATTGACGCCCGCCGTGGCCACGCTCACCTGGCCCGGCTTGGCCTTCATCGCGTCGATGAGCTCCGCCGCGGTCTTGTACGGCGTGTTCGGGTTGACCGCCAGCGTGGACACGTTCGCGACGTTGAGGAACAGCACCCAGTCGCCGATGCCGGTGTCGAGCATGCCGAGCACCTTGTACGTGCCGAGATCCTGCGCGGCGCCGGCGGTCCACGTGTAGCCGTCCTTCGCCGCTTCCATCGCGTTCTTGGTGCCGATGGAGCCGGAGGCGCCCGGCTGGTTGACGATGACGACCTTCTGGCCCAGCGCCTTCTCGATCTCGGACGCGGTGACGCGCGTGACCTGGTCGGTGGAGCCGCCGGCGGCCCACGGCACGATGATGGTGATGGGCTTGGTCGGCTTCCACGTCGCTTGCGCGAACGCGGGCGCGACGAGCGTGGCGGACAGGATGGCGGCTGCGCCGGCGGCGAGCCAGTTGCGTCTGCTGCGGATCATGGCATTTCCTCCTTGCTGCGGGTTGCGTTGCGACCGGGCGTCGTGGCGGCGTTCGGGGTGTCTCGCCGCATTCTCGTGGAGCGCCGTCCGGGGTTAACTGCCTGGTTAATTAGGATACTGGCATCGGTCGCCTGCTGGCAAGACGGGCAGGCGCCGGCGCGGGGCGCGCGAGGTAGCCCAGCACCAGCGCCTGCATGTGCGCCAGGCGGTCCGCCTTCGCGGGTGCCGCCATCAGGTCGCGGCCGAATATCGTCGACAGCGTGTGGTTGTTCGAGAGATAGAAGTAGCCGAGTGCCGCGATCGACACGTAGAGCTGCACCGGGTCCACGCCGGTGCGGAAGACCCCATCCCGGGCGCCGCGCTGCAGGACCTCGGACAGGGTGGCCACGAACGGCGAATGCATCGCACGGATCTTGCGCGAGCGCTTGAGGTGCCGCGCGCGGTGCAGGTTCTCGTCGTTGAGCAGCGTCATGAACTCCGGATGCGCGAGGAAGTAGTTCCAGGTGAAGGCGACGAGCTCGGCCACGGCACGCGCGGGCGGCAGGTCGGTCAGGTGCAGCTTCCGCTCCTCGCCGCGGATGTGCTCGTAGGCGCGCTCGAGCACGGCGAGGAAGAGCTCGGCCTTGGCGCCGAAGTAGTAGTACAGCATCCGCTTGTTGGTCCGGGCCCGGTCGGCGATGCGGTCGACGCGCGCGCCTTCCAGGCCGCAGCGCGCGAACTCGTGCGTGGCGGCGTCCAGGATCGCCGCCTGCGTGCGCGCCGCGTCGCGCTGCGGGCGCGCGGCGACGGGTCGCGCAGGGGCCGGGGGAGGCATCCGCCCATGTTAACCAACCGGTTACTTCGCCGCAACGGCGCGCGGGTCAGCGCGGTCGGCGGGCGAGCATGAGGTCGATGGCCGTCGGTGCCTCGCGCGCCACGAGCACGCTGCGGTGGTCGGGAGCGACCGCGATCGACAGGCCGAGCGCGGTCGGCGCGAAGCTGCTGCGCCAGGTTGCCGCGCGCCGCGCGAGGTCGAAGCGCACGAGCTCGCTCGGCGCCGAGGGGGTGCGATACCACACGGCGTCGGCGGTGAGCGTCCAGTCGAAGCGGTTGGTCTCGTCGATGGGCAACGGCAGCGGCTCGCACTTCAGCGTGGCCCATTCGCACAGCGTGAGGCCGGGAAGCTGCGGCTGGGTGAATGCGATGCGACCACCCGCGACCGCGAGCTCGCCGACCACGGGCAAGGCCAGCCGCCGCGGCTGCGTGCCGTCGGGCGCGGTGCGCAGCAGTCGCGTGGCGTTGCCCGCGGTCTCGCCCACGACGAGCTCGCGGCCCTCGTCGACCTCGCGCACGTCGACCACGTCGTTGCCGAGCGCGGCGAGCACGTCGGCGCGGCCCTCCGCGACGCTGATGCGCACGCCTTGCTGCACGCGCGAGCCGTCCTCGCGCCGGCTCGCGCGCACCGCGTAGATCGCGCGCCCGTCGTGCGACCAGCGCGGCCGCAGGTAGACGTAGTCGTCCGCCGGCAGCACGCGGCGCGGCTCGCCGTCGAGCGCGGCGACGAAGATGGCCGAGGCGCCGTCGCGATTGGAGATGAACAGCACCCGCTTGCCGTCGGGCGCGTACTCGGCCTGGTTGGTGTAGCGCGTGGACGGCCAGCGCTCGCGCGGCGGCGACGACGGCGCGCCGACGTCGATCTCGAACAGGTTGGCCGAATAGACCGCGTTTTCGAACACGATGTCGCCGCGGGCGTCGACGTCGGGAAAGCGGGCGCCGCGCGCACCGACGATGACCGCGTCCCCGGTGGCGAGGTCGAGGCGGTTGAGCGCGCGCCCGCCGAACCAGTCGGCGGCGACGAGCAGCGGCCCGTCGCGCCCGAGCCATGCCGCGCCGTACGAAAGGCCGCGAGGCGTGCCGAGGTTGCGGGCGCTGCCGGTCGCCACGTCGACGAGCCACGCCTGCCGGTGCGATTCGGTCCCGCGGAAGAACACGATGCGGCTGCCGTCCGGCGAGAAGCGCGGCTGGCGGTCGTCGCCCAGGTCCGGCTCGGGCGCGGTGAGCACGCGGTCGCTGCCGGTCGCAAGATCACGCAGCACGAGCCCGGCCGGGAATTGCGCGCGCACTTCGCCGGTGTAGACGAGGGAGCGGCCGTCCGGCGCGAGATCGAAGCGCGGCTGCGGGCGTCGCGCGCAGTCGGCGAGCACCGCCTCGCTGCCCGACGCGAGGTCGTGCGCGACGATCGCGCATTCGCTCGGGCGTCGTGCGCCGCAGGTACGCGATGCGCCGGCCGTCCGGAAAGAACACCGGCGACAGGTTCGCGTCGTCGCTGCGGCCGATCGCCCGGCGCGCGCGTCGCGTCCACGTCGCGCACGATGACCTGCGACCCGGTGGCGTCGCCGAGAACGAACGCGATGCGCCCGCCGTCCGGCGAGAAGCGCGGCGCGAGCTCGAGCTGCGGCTCGGAGGAAAACGGCTCGGCCCGGGCCAGTTGCCGCTCGAGGGCCGCGCGATCATCCGGTGCCTGCGGGGCGGGCCGCAGCAACGCGAGCGTGAGCGCGACCGCCGCGAGCAGGGCCACGGCGAGGCGTCCGATGGAAAACGGGCTGCGGCGCGCCGGGGCGGCGACGCTGGCCGTGGCCACGGCCGGGGCCACCGGCGCGATCAGCCGGTAGCCGACCTTGGGCAGCGTCTCGACGAAGCGCGCCTCGCGGGCATCGTCGCCGAGCGCGTCGCGCAGGTCGGCGATCGCGCGCGACAGCACCTCGTCGTTGACCATGCGGCGCGGCCAGGCGTCGGCCAGCAGCGCCTCGCGCGTCACCACCTCGCCCGGCGCCGCGGCGAGCCGCAGGAGCACGTCCATGAGCCGGGGCTTCAAGCGCCGCACGGCGCCGGCGACGACCAGCTCGTTGGAGGCCGGACGCACCTCGACGTCGTGCAGGCGAAACGGCGGACGCTCGCGCGCCGGCGTGGGTGGCCCGGAAATCAACGACTTGCGCTCCCGCGCGGGCAAAGGGAGGAAAAAGGGAGACGGAAATCAGGACGCATCCGGCACGCCGCGCCCACGCTTCGCGGCGTCTTCCTTTCCATTGCGAGGTGCTTCGTGCTGCGTTTCCTGTCCGCCATGCTGGTCCTTGCCGTGCTCGCGTCCGCGTCCGCGCAGGCGGCGCCCTGCGCGTCGCGGCTCTTCGCCAGCGGCTACTTTTCCAACGTGTACGTGTTCGATGCCTGCACGGGCGAGTTCCAGCGGGTGCTCGACGCGACCGGCCGCATCCGCGGCGCGCAGGCGGTGCGCCTCGGCGCCGACGGCCTCCTTTACGTGACGAGCGAGATCTCGCAGCAGATTCTAAGGTACCGCAACGACACGCTGGAATTCGTCGACGTGTTCGCGACGATCCCGGGCGTCGATCCGACCGGCTTCGCATTCGGTCCGAACGGCGACGTCTACGTGGCCGGATTCAAGACCGACGAGGTGCGCCGGCTCTCGCCCTCGGGGGCAGCGCTCGACGTCCCGGTGCCGGCCCGGGCCGCGGGACTCGACGGCCCCGACAACGGCATCACGTTCGGCCCCGACGGCAACCTGTACGTGCCGGGATACAACTCGAGCAACGTCGTCCGCTACGACCCACGCACGGGGATTGCGAGCGTCGCGGTGCCGAGCCGTGCCCAGGGCCTCTTCAACACGCGCGGGCTGCTGCCGGAAGCGGGCGGGGCCGCGCTCTTCATCACGGGCGAAGGCTCCGGGCAGCTCTTGCGTTACGAGCTCGCCACCGGCGCGGTGCGCGTGCTCAACAGCGCGCTGCTCCAGCCCACCGGCATCGCCTACGCGCCGGACGGCAGCCTGCTCATCCTGGAGTTCAACACGGTACGCAAGTTCGACCCGGTGACCGGCGCCCCCAAGGGCGTGTTCATTCCGGCGGGAACGGGCGGCCTCGACAGCGGCGTGTATCTCGCAGTGGTGCCGCTGCCCGCGCCGCCGCCCGTGGCGGTCGTCGAGTATTACAACGCGACGCTCGATCACTACTTCGTGAGCGCGCTGGCCGCCGACATCGCGGCGCTGGACTCCGGCGCGCTGAAGGGGTGGGCGCGCACCGGGCTCGTGTTCAACGCCTATCCGGCCCCGGCACCCGGGGCGAATCCGGTATGCCGCTTCTACCTGCCGCCGGCCAACGGCGACTCGCACTTCTATTCCGCGTCGGCCGCGGAATGCGCGGAGGTCCAGGCGCGGTTCCCGTCGTTCGTGTTCGAGGCGCCCGACGTGATGTACATCGCGCTGCCGGATCCCGTCTCCGGCGAGTGCCCGCCCGGAACCGCGCCCGTCTATCGGCTGTGGAACCAGCGCGCGGATTCGAACCATCGCTACACCGCCGACGCGGCCGTCAAGGCGGCGATGATCGCGCGCGGCTACGTGGCGGAAGGCTACGGGCCGGACGCGACCATCATGTGCGCGCCGGCGTAGCGGGGTCGACGTCGCGCGGACGCCGCAGGCTTCAGGGCCGCATCAGGAGCGATGCTCCCCGACCCTGACGATCTTCATGGTGTTGGTCCCGCCGGCCTTGCCCATCGGCTCACCGACCGTCAGCACGATGAGATCGCCCGGCCGCACGTGCCCGCGCGCGACGAGCAGCTCTTCCGCCGCGATGAGCACGTCGTCGCGATCGCCGGCCTGCTCGAGATAGAGCGAGCGCACGTTGCGGAGGAGCGCCATCTTGCGCTGGGTGGCGACCTTCGGGGTCAGCGCGAAGATCGGGCAGCCGCTGTTGTGCCGCGACATCCACAGCGCCGTCGAACCGGAATCGGTGAGCGACGCGATCGCCTTGACCTTGAGGTGGAACGCCGTGAAGAGCGTGGCCATCGCGATCGACTGGTCGACGCGCGTGAACGTGCGGTTCAGGAAATCGCGGTCGAGCTCGACGGTGTCGGATTTCTCCGCCTCCTCGCAGATCTGCGCCATCGTCTCGACGGTTTCCACGGGATACTTGCCCGCGGCGGTCTCGGCCGACAGCATCACGGCGTCGGTGCCGTCCAGCACCGCGTTCGCGACGTCGGACACCTCGGCGCGCGTGGGCACCGGGGCGTGGATCATCGACTCCATCATCTGCGTCGCGGTGATCGTGAGCTTGTTGCGTTCGCGCGCGAGCTTGAGCATCCGCTTCTGCAGGCCCGGCACGGCCGCATTGCCGACCTCCACCGCGAGGTCGCCGCGCGCGACCATGATGCCGTCGGAGGCATCGACGATCTCCTCCAGGAACGTGATGGCTTCCGCGCGCTCGATCTTCGCGATGAGCAGCGCGTGGCCGCCGGCGGCGCGCAGCAGCTGGCGCGCCATGTACATGTCTTCCTTGTTCTTGGGAAACGACACCGCGAGGTAGTCGGCCTCGAGGGCCGCGGCGGCCTTCATGTCCTCCATGTCCTTGGCGGTGAGCGCCGGTGCGGTGAGGCCGCCGCCCATCCGGTTGATGCCCTTGTTGTTCGACAGCGTGCCGCCCAGCACCACGCGCGTGACGATGCGCGGTCCGTCGACGCGCTCGACGTTGAGGCGGATGAGGCCGTCGTCGAGCAGCAGCACGGCGCCGCGCTCGACGTCGCGCGGCAGCTCCTTGTAGTCGAGGCCGACGCGCTCCTCGTTGCCGAGCTCGCACTCGGCGTCGAGCACGAAAGTCTGACCCGGCGCGAGCGTCACCTTGCCCTGCGCGAACTTGCCCACGCGGATCTTCGGGCCCTGCAGGTCCGCCATGATCGCGACCTCGGTGCCGAGCCGCGCCGCCGTGGCGCGCACGAGGCGCGCGCGCTCGACGTGGTCGGCGGCCGCGCCGTGCGAGAAGTTGAGGCGCACGACGTCGACGCCGGCGGCGAGCATGCGTTCGAGAACGGCCGGTTCGCTGCAGGCCGGGCCGAGGGTGACGACGATCTTGGTGCTGCGTGGCAAGGGCGTTTCCGTCGCGAAATGCTAAAGGGTCCCGATGTTACGGCAATTGGGCACCGTGCGAAAAGCGTCCCCCCGAAGGCAAAAGCCGCTAGGATCGGCCCGGAGCCGGGGCCATACCGGCATCATCGAGGGGAGAGACGACATGCGGATGACGGAGTTCCATGGTGCGCGCATCGGCATCGCGGCATGCGCGCTGGTCGCGTTGCTGCTGGCCGGCGCCGCCGGCGCCTACGACGGCCCGGTCGAGAAGAAGACGTTCACGCTGCCGAGCTACACCACGGTGGGCGGCAAGACGATCACGAACGTGAAGGTCGGCTACGAGACCTACGGCAGACTCAATGCCGCCGGCGACAACGCGATCTTCGTCCCGCACTTCTTCTCGGGCAATTCGCACGCCGCCGGCAAGTACCAGCCCGGCGACGCCGCGGCCGGCTACTGGGACCCGATCATCGGCGCCGGGCGGCCGATCGACACCGACAAGTACTTCGTCATCAGCGCCGACGCGCTGGCGAACCTCAACACCAAGGACCCGATGGTCACGACGACCGGTCCCTCGACGATCAACCCGGACACCGGCAAGCCCTACGGCCTCGCGTTCCCGATCGTCTCGTATCGCGACAGCGTGCGGGTGCACAAGGCGCTCCTCGATTCGCTCGGCGTGAAGCAGCTGCAGGCCGTCGCCGGCGCGTCGGGCGGCTCGATCCAGGCCATGGAGTGGGCGGCGCTGTATCCCGGCTTCGTGCAGCGCGTCGTGCACGTGATCGGCCCCGGCTTCGACATCACGCCGTTCGTGATCGAGATGATCGACGTGTGGATGACGCCGATCCGCCTCGATCCGAAGTGGAACGGCGGCGACTACTACGGCCGCGACGAGCCGCTGGACGGCATCGCCAACTCGCTCAAGATCATCACGATCACCACGCGCGCGCACGGCTGGGCCGAGAAGACGTTCGGCTTCAGGCCGGCCGACGCGGCGAAGGATCCCGCGGCGGCGATGGGCAACGCGTTCGCGATCGAGGATGCGCTGATGAAGGCCGGACTGGGCCGTGCGAAGACCGCCGACGCGAACTCGATGCTGTACACGTCGAAGGCCAACCAGCTCTACCGGCTCACCGACGACGAGGTGAAGGGCATGAAGGCGAAGATCCTGTTCGTGCCGGCATCCTCCGACATGATCTTCCCGCCCGAGCTGTCGAAGCGCGCGGCCGAGCGCTACCGGGCGCAGGGCGGCGTCGCGGAGGTGGCGGTGATCGAAGGCGACGGCGGCCACCTCGACGGCGTGTTCAGCGTGGCGAAGCAGGGGGAGGCGATCCGCGCGTTCCTGGCGCGCTAGCACGTCCCTCCGCGGCGCCGGGTCAGTCCGAGTTCCACGTCGTGGCGGAGCGCGCGCGATCGCTCGCCCGCTCCTGGTCCCAAGGCGGTTCCCAGCAGAGTTCGACGTGTACCACGCGGCCGGGCAGCGCCGCGCCCAGGCGCTCTTCGATTTCCGTGACGACGACCTCCGCAACAGGACACGCCGCCGACGCCATCGTGATCCGCACGTGCGCGCTCGTCTCGTCAAGCGCAACACCGTACTCGAGACCGAGGTCGGCGAGGTTGAGCGCCATTTCGGGATCGACGACCGCGCGCAGCGCCGCTTCGATGACCTTGCCGAGCGCGTCGTCGCCGCAGACGGGAAACGCTCGTTCCGGGGTTTTCATGGTTGAACGGTCCATGCGAGCGGGACAGGGATGCGTGCCGCGCCCAGCGCCGGCACGGCGGGCGCTCGGCGTGTCGCGATCGTTGCGCTGGCGCTCGCGCGGCATGTGCGTCGTGCCATCGGCCCCTCCACGGACGTTCGCGCTCTCGCGCGGCACGAGGCCAGTCTAAACGGATTGCTAGGGGTGCTTCGCTTGCGGTCCGGCGCGCGTCGCGAATGCGGGATACCCCCGGGCGACCACGGTGCCGAAGCCTCGCGCGAGCCCAAGAGCAACCGGTTCGATCTGCCCTTGCAGCCGCGCTCTTCCAGTCACAACTCACGCAACGGCGGACGTGCGGCCATCGGGGCGCGATGCCGCCGCCGGCACGAGCCACGGTCTCATCGGCACTTGCGTCCCGAGCGGCGGGATAAGGCGACCGGAGCCTGCTGTCGGCAGTCTCCGGTCGCCTGCCGGAACTTCACTTGAACACGACGCGTTCGGGCTTCCGTTCGGCGCTGACGATATTGCGATCCTTAGTCGTGCCGACGCTGGTTGCCATGATCGGGCATCTGCCATCCGGCAGCGTGCCGAGAGGCATTGGGCCGTCTGCCACCGCAATCAGCAACGACCTCCCTCGTGATTCTTGATGAGTGACGCTGAAACCGGACCAATATTCGGCATGGGGCTTGGCTTGCTTCAGGAATTCGAGCGTGAGAGGAAAGCGAGACTCGTCCTGTCGCATCGCGGCGGCCTCTTCCATGCCGACGCCACCCATCATGTAGGCGACGTCGCCCTGCTTTAGTTCGGACGACAACGTGCTCATTGCGGAGTAATTGCCCGCGCCAATTGCCGGCGCCGCAGTGAGTGGGCCGCAAGGAAAAGTGCCTTCGGCGGAATCGAATTCGTAGGCTTGGTTTTCGACCTCCTTCAGCGGACGCTACGTGCCCGGATTGGGGACGACGAGGTGCTTCGGAGTGCAATCAGCCGATGCGGCCTGCCTCCAACGCGGCGGTCCGGATTGCACGTGCGCATTCGACAGCGCGAGAAGATGCTGTTCGGGGCGCTGCCACGCCCAGGCGCGTTCACATGAAGGAACGTCGTCGCGACGGGACTGTCTCCGGCCGTTCGTGCGGGGACGTTGCGACGGGCGGAGTCCCTGACGTGACTCGATGCATTCATCGAGCACCAGTGCAGTTGCCCCCATCTAGCGTCCCTAGTGTCTGGTCTTCGATGACTCGACGGGCTGCGTCGGGTCGAATGCGGGCAAAGGCAACTGGCGGCCACAAGCCGAAGTCGGATTGCGCCTCTCAGTCCACCCACAAGCGGCCATTGCTCTGACGCGTGACGTCGGGGCGCGGCAATGGCGCCGTCGCCGGTAGGAAAGCAACCGTTGGAGCAAGCATGGCTATGTTCGCCGCCGCACCGACATCAGCGGGGTGTCAGGGTAGATTGCCAACGATGCGAGAGCGGACTTCGTGCGTCTCGGTTCGTAGGTTTGTCACGAGCAAGGGGCGAAATCGCTACACGCCAAGCCCGAAGTGGGGAACTTCGCGAAACAGAATCGCGGGAATCCGCGACGAACGAGCAACTGACGCGGGGCTGGATGAGATCTTCATGATCAAGCCGCCTGACACCGCGTCACGCTGCGACAGGATCACGAAGGAGAAACCCATGACGAGATATCGGGCGAAGTTGACCATTGCCGCGGCCATCACCGCATTGGCAATTGCAGTGACCGTACCCTTTGCGCTTGCGCAGACGGTGCCCAATTCTGCCCCGGCGCCGCGCGGCGACGAAACGGGTGCCGGCATGATGTACGGCCAGGCGCGAGCACCAAGTCAAGGGCAAGCGCAAGGGCCGGCACAAGGCGGCTACGGTCCCGACATGATGTACGGCCAAGCGCAAACGCCAGGCCAAGAGCAATCGCAAGTTCCGGCACAGGGGTCGGCACAAGGTCCGGCGCAAGCCGGCTACGGTCCCGGCATGATGTACGGGCAAGGACAAGGTGGTTACGGTCCCGGCATGATGGGCGGCTACGGCGCTGGCTGGATGGGTGGATATGGCGGGCTATTGGTTCCGATCCTGCTGGTCCTCGCGGTTGCCGGCCTCGTGGTGTGGTTCGTCAAGCAGAAAAGCAAGTAAACGGACAAGGTCAATCGCGCGAACCTAGGCGTCGTGGTTCTGGTCGTGCGGACAGCACTGCAAGGGAGCGCGGTGCAGCACGAGCCGAGGCGAACGACGACATTGCGCCCACTGCCGGCGTGAAACGGCCCCTTCGATCGATTGCCGCTGCGTGGCCGATCATTGGCCTTGAATTGAGTCAAATTCTGAAACGGTGCGGGGTCTAGGCCGGAACTTCGCGATCGTGGATGACCGTCTTTCCGGTTGACGCAGGCCGCGCATTCGACTTCGGATGTGCCGCCCTTCCTGCGCTTCACTCGCCTCAGGCTCTAAACCACGCTGCTTCGCAGGGCGATGCACGTCCGCCCTGCATGCGGGCATCCCGGCTCGATCCGGTTCAACGCGGTCGGCGCACACCGACGCGGCACAGGCGCAGATCCTCAGTCTGCAATCCAACGCAGGGAAAGGGCCATGGATACGTCACGTATCACGGCTCGTCCCAAGACGATCACGAAGGAGAGACAAATGAAGAAGCTGACTATCGCCGCGGCGCTCGCGGCAGTTGCAATCGCGGTAAGCGTGCCGCTCACGTTTGCTCAGACGGGTGGCTATGGAATGGGACCCGGGATGATGGGTGGCTACGGCGGTTACGGCCCGGGGGCTGGAATGATGGGTGGCTACGGCGGTTACGGTCCGGGGGCTGGAATGATGGGTGGCTACGGCGGTTACGGCCCTGGAGCCGGGATGATGGGTGGTTACGGCGGTCATGGCATGGGGCCAGGGATGATGTACGGCTACGGCGCCAACGCCGGCGGAGCGCTCAACCTCACCGACGATCAGCGCGAAACGATCACCAAGATTCAGGAGGCCCTGACCACCAAGCATTGGGAGCTGATGGGCAAGATGCAGGAGCAGCAGTTCAAGCTCCGCGAACTGTCCGCCTCGGGCAAAGCCGACGATGCGGCCATCGGCAAGGCGTACAAGAACATCGAGGGCCTTCGCCAGCAGATGTGGGCCTCGGGAGCGGACGCGCAGAAGCAGATTGACGCCGCGCTCACCAAGGAGCAACGGGAACAGCTGCAACGCGGCTGGGGCCGCGGCGCCAATTGAGCGCGCTTGCGAGATCCCGCTGCACTGCCTTGGATTGTCCCGTAGCGGCGGGAACTGAATGATCGGGAACCCCGCCGGTCGACCCCAACCGCCGGCGGTACAACTGTCCACGACCCGACAATGGGCTCACCGCGCTTGCGGGCTATGCGCTTTCAGCGGTGAACGAAGGTCCCGGCGGAAGGCGGCTTTCACATTTTCTGTGACCGCTTCCGCCGACTCTGACGGTCAGGTCAGAGTCGAATGCAGAAGTTACAAATGCTGCAAGACAGCAGCTATGCGACGCCCGAATGGACCCGTGCAGTCAGAGCGCCCTGCCAATCAATAGCAACGATTTCGGGAATAGCAACCGATCCCCCTGGGCGATCAGGGGGTGAGCGGGGCCGGCTGCACCGCCGACAGCGCGAGAATCACGCGCGCGTTTCGAGCACCGCCACGGCCGGCAGCGTCTTCCCCTCGAGAAACTCGAGGAACGCACCGCCGCCGGTCGAGATGTAGCTGATCCGGTCGCCGACGCCGAACTTCGCGATGGCGGCCAGCGTGTCGCCGCCGCCCGCGATCGAGTAGGCGGACGACGCGGCGATCGCCTCGGCCACTTCCTTCGTGCCGCTCGCGAACGCGTCGAACTCGAACACGCCCACCGGTCCGTTCCACACGATGGTGCCGGCGGTGACGAGGTTCATCTTGAGCGCCGCGATCGAGGTGGGGCCGATGTCGAGGATCATGTCGTCGGGCGCGACGTTCTCCACCGCCTTCAGCTCGGGCTTGGCGTTCGCCGAGAATTCCTTCGCCACCACGACGTCGACGGGAATGGGCACCTTGCCCGGGAATTCGTCGAGGATCGCCTTCGCTTCGGCCACGAGATCGGGCTCGGCGAGCGACTTGCCGATGTGGCCGCCGGCCGCCGCGATGAACGTGTTCGCGATGCCGCCCCCGACCACCAGCGTGTCGACCCTGGCGGCGAGCGCGCGCAGGATCGTGAGCTTGGTGGACACCTTGGACCCGGCGACGATCGCGATCAGCGGCCGCTGCGGGTTGGCGAGGGCGCGCGACAGCGCATCGAGCTCCGCGGCGAGCAGCGGCCCCGCGCACGCGACGGGCGCGAATTTCGCGATGCCGTGCGTGGTCGCCTCCGCGCGATGCGCGGTGCCGAACGCGTCGTTGACGTAGACGTCGCACAGCGCGGCCATCCGGCGCGCGAGATCCTCGCTGTCCTTCTTCTCGCCCTTGTTGAAGCGGCAGTTCTCGAGCAGCACCACCTGGCCCGGCTTCAGGTTCGCGAGCCACGCGCCGCCGTCCACCCAGTCGCGCACCAGCGGCACGTCCATGCCCAGCAGTTCGGCGAGGCGCCTGCGCGATCGGCGCCAGCGAATCCTCGGCCTTCCACTCGCCCTCGATGGGACGCCCCAGGTGCGACGTCACCATCACCGCAGCGCCGCGCGCGAGCGCGTCCTCGATGCCGGGCACCGACGCGCGGATGCGCGTGTCGTCGGTGATGTTGCCCGCGTCGTCCTGCGGCACGTTGAGGTCGGCGCGGATGAACACCTTCTTGCCGCGCACGTCGATGTCGGTGAGTCGCTTGAAGTTCATGTCCCTGTCCATCCCGAAGCCAGACCGCTGCGTAGCGTCTTCCCCGCGGTCACGCGCCGCTCGTCCGGCGCCCATTCGGCGCTCATTGGGCCCTCATTTCGCCATCACGCGCGTCATCTCCAGCACCTTGCACGAGTAGCCCCACTCGTTGTCGTACCACGCGACGACCTTGACGAACGTGTCGTCGAGCGCGATGCCGGCGTCGGCATCGAACACGGAGGTGCGCGACTCGCCGCGGAAATCGGTGGCGACGACCTTGTCCTCGGTGTAGCCCAGCACGCCCTTCATCGGGCCGTCGGCCGCGGCCTTCATCGCGGCGCAGATCGCCTCGTAGGTCGCGGGCTTCACGAGCTCGACGGTAAGGTCGATCACGGAGACGTCGGACGTCGGCACGCGGAACGACATGCCGGTGAGCTTCTTGTTGAGCTCGGGAATCACCTTGCCGACGGCCTTGGCCGCACCCGTCGACGACGGGATGATGTTCTCGAGGATGCCGCGGCCGCCGCGCCAGTCCTTGTTCGACGGCCCGTCCACGGTCTTCTGCGTGGCGGTGGTCGCGTGCACGGTGGTCATCAGTCCGCGCTTGATGCCCCACGTGTCGTGCAGCACCTTGGCCACGGGCGCGAGGCAGTTGGTGGTGCACGACGCGTTGCTGATGATCTTCTCGCCCGCATACTTCTTGTCGTTGACGCCGAAGACGAACATCGGCGTGTCGTCCTTCGACGGCGCCGACATGATGACCTTCTTGGCGCCTGCGGCGAGGTGCTTCTCGGCCGTCTCCTTGGTGAGGAAGAGGCCCGTGGACTCGACGACGACGTCCACGCCGAGCTCGCCCCACTTGAGCTCGGCCGGATCCTTCACGGCCGTGAGCCGGATCTTCTTGCCGTTCACGATCAGCGTGTGGCCGTCGACACCGATCGTGCCCTTGAACCGTCCGTGCACCGAGTCGTACTGGAGCATGTACGCGAGGTAGTCGGGCTCGAGCAGGTCGTTGATGCCGACGACCTCGATGTCCGGAAAGTCGCGCACCGCCGCGCGGAACACCATGCGGCCGATGCGGCCGAATCCGTTGATGCCCACCTTGATCGTCATGTTTGCGTCTCCTGTCGTGCGAGGTTGTTCAGTGCAGCGCGGCCGGCGGACCGCCGGCGGCGATGAGGGCGGGCAGGTCGCGGAAGCCGTAACCGGCCTCGACGAGATCCATCCCATCCCAAGTGAAGGGCTGCTCGACCAGCAGCTCCGCACCCAGATTCTCATAGAAAGCGCGCGCGGTCTTATTGCCCGCGATCACCCAAACGATCATTCCGTTGGCCCCGTGCGCCTGCTGGGCGGTCGCGACCGCCGCGACCAGCCGCCGCCCTATTCCGGTGCGTTGCGCGTCGCGTACGAGGTAGACCGCGGAGAGCTCGGCGTTGATCCCGTACTTCGGCTCGGCGAGCATCAGGCCCGAGGCGAAACCCGCGACCAGCCCGTCGATCACCGCCACGAACGTGTTCGTGGTGTTCGGCGCTGCGGTCAGCACCTTGTCCCACAGCGCCGTGCTGTCGTCGACCTTCATCGCGGCGAGATAGGCCTCGGGAATCATGCCCTTGTACGTCGTGCGCCAGGCGTCGACGCGAACCTGCGCGATCGCGGCTGCGTCGGCGGGAACGGCGGGGCGGATGACGACGCCGGGCATCGGGCGGCGCGCCTACAGCACGCCGCGCACGGCTTCCGCCACGCGCTCGACGGTGAAGCCGAAATGCTTGAACAGTACCGGGGCGGGCGCCGATTCACCGAAGACGTCGATGCCGACCACCGCGCCGCGCGGATCGTCCTGTGCGCCGACGTACTTGTGCCAGAACGCGGTCACGCCGGCCTCGACCGCCACGCGCGGCACGTCGGCGGGCAGCACGTGCGTCGCGCCAGGCCGCGTCCTGCCGATCGAACGACGCTCGTGCACGGCATCGAGACGACGCGCACGTTGATGTTCTCCTTGGCGAGCGCCGCGCGGGCACCGAGCGCCAGGGCGATCTCGGAGCCTGTCGCGATCACCACCGCGAGCGCGCCCGCGACCGCCGGATCGAAGTCGGCGAGCACGTAGCCGCCGCGCCGATCGCGGCGATCTGCTCCGCGCTGCGCGGCACGAACGGCACGTTCTGCCGCGTGAAGAGCAGGCACGTCGGGCCATGCCGCCGCTCGAGCGCCGCTGCCCACGCGACCGCCGACTCCACCGTGTCGCACGGCCGCCACACGTCCATGCCGGGAATGAGCCGCAGGCTCGACGCGTGCTCGACCGACTGGTGCGTCGGCCCGTCCTCGCCGAGGCCGATCGAGTCGTGCGTGTACACGAAGATCGAGCGCAGCTTCATGAGCGCTGCCATGCGCAGCGCGTTGCGCGCGTAGTCGGAGAAGGTGAGGAACGTGCCGACGTAGGGAATGAAGCCGCCGTGCAGCGCGAGGCCGTTGGCGATCGCGCTCATCGCGAACTCGCGCACGCCGAAGTTCACGTAGTTGCCGGCGAGCACGCCGTCGGCATCGCGCGCGACGGCCCTGGTGCCCGACCAGTTGGTGAACACCGATCCGGTGAGGTCCGCCGAGCCGCCGATCATCTCCGGCAGCAGCTTCGCGTACGCCTCGATGGCCTGCTGCGACGCCTTGCGCGTGGCGACCGTCTCGCCCTTCGCGGCCTGCGCGGCGACGAAGGCCGCGGCGGCTTCGCGCGAAGTCGGCGGGCAGATCGCCGCGCAGGCGGCGCGTCGAACTCCGCCGCGCAGCGCCGGATGCGCGGCGCGATAGGCGGCGAATTTCGCGTTCCAGTCCGCTTCGAGCAGCGCGCCGCATTCGCGCGCGTTCCACGCGGCGTAGATCGCCTCCGGGATCTCGAACGGCGGATGAGGTCCAGCCGAGCGCGGCGCGCGCCGCCGCGACTTCCTTCTCGCCGAGCGCGGCGCCGTGCACGTGCTCGGTGCCGGCCTTGTTCGGCGCGCCCTTGCCGATGATCGTCTTGCAGCAGATGAGCGACGGCCGGTCGGCGACGGCCAGCGCGGCCTTGATCGCCGCGTCGACGGCCTCGACGTCGTGGCCGTCGACGTGCGGGATCACGTGCCAGCCGTACGCTTCGAAGCGCTGCGGCGTGTCGTCGGTGAACCAGCCGGCGACGTGGCCGTCGATGGAGATGCCGTTGTCGTCGTAGAACGCGACGAGCTTGCCGAGCTTCCAGCGTGCCGGCGAGCGAGCACGCCTCGTGCGACACGCCTTCCATCAGGCAGCCGTCGCCGAGGAACACATACGTGCGGTGATCGACGATCGTGTGCCCGGGGCGATTGAACTCCTGTGCGAGCAGCGCCTCGGCGAGCGCCATGCCGACCGCGTTGGCGAGGCCCTGGCCGAGCGGGCCGGTGGTGGTCTCGACGCCGGGCGTGACGCCGACTTCCGGATGCCCCGGCGTCTTCGAATGCAGCTGCCGGAAATTGCGCAGCTCCTGCATCGGCAGGTCGTAGCCCGTCAGATGCAGCAGCGCGTACTGCAGCATCGAGCCGTGGCCGTTGGACAGCACGAAGCGATCGCGATCCGGCCAGTGCGGGATTCGCCGGGTTGTGACGCAGGTGCCGGTTCCACAGCGCGACCGCGATGTCGGCCATGCCCATCGGCATGCCGGGATGTCCGGACTTGGCGGCTTCGACCGCGTCCATCGCGAGCGCGCGGATGGCATTGGCAAGTTCGGTATCGGTGGCGCGGGAAGCCGTGGCGGCGGTCATGGCGGACGTTCTGCGGAAGAGTTGGAAGCGCCAGCGATCGCGGCTTCGTACCGCGAGGCACGTTGCGAAACGGTGTTAAATTATCGCTTCGGCCTAGTTGCTGTGCAATAATTATACGTTTACCGTTGCGCAAAGCATTGCTTGGCGCGCAACTTCGCAACGCAAAATTCGCGGCAAGCGCCACGAGAGACAGGGACGGGAAACTCAGGTTGGACGGAATCCATCTTCTCGGCGAATGGTACGACTGCCCCGCCGACACGCCGGAATTCACGCAGGCCGCGCCGTTGCGCGACCTCTGCGTGAACGCGGCGCGCGATGCCGGCCTCACGGTGGTCGGCGAGCGCTTCTTCCAGTTCGAGCCGCAGGGCGTCACGGGCACGGTGCTGCTCGCCGAATCGCACATCGCCATCCACACGTGGCCGGAGGCCGGCTTCGTCACGGTCGACGTCTACGTCTGCAACCTCAAGACCGACAACACCGCGAAGGCCGAGCAGGTCTTCGCGGCGCTGCAGGCCGTGCTGCGGCCGCAGCGCACGCACTTCCAGTCGATTCGCCGCGGGGGCAAGGATGCCTGACCGGCCGGACGACGCGCCGCCCCCGTCCGGGCGACATCGCGCCCGGCGCGATGACCGAATACCTCACCGACGACTGGGCGTTCTTCATCCGCTCGTCGCGGCAGTTCGAGAAGTTCCGCTCGCCGTATCCAGGCGGTCGAGGTGCACGACAGCGTGCCGTTCGGCAAGCTGTTCCGCCTCGACGGCCACTTCATGACGTCCGAGCGCGACGAGTTCTTCTATCACGAGAACCTCGTGCACGTGGCCGCGGTGACGCACCCCCAGCCGGAGCGCGCGCTCGTCGTCGGCGGCGGCGACGGCGGCTCGGCGGAGGAGCTCCTGAAGCATCCGTCGATCAAGTCGGTCACGCTGGTCGAGATCGATCTCGCCGTGGTCGACATCTCGCGCAAGTACCTGCAGTCGGTGCATCGCGGCGCGCTCGACGATCCGCGACGTCACGCTGAAGATCGAGGACGGCTTCGCGTTCGTGCGCAACGCGACCGAGCAGTACGACCTCATCGTGCTCGACTTGACCGACGCCGGCGGACCGTCGCTCGACGCTCTACACGCCGGAGTTCTATCGCGCGTGCGCCGCGCGGCTGACGCCCATGGGCGCGATGACGCTGCACGTCGCGAGCCCCGTCGCGCATCCGGATCGCATCCGCGCCACGCTCGCGAGCCTGCGCACGGCGTTCGCCACGGTGGCGCCCTACCTCACGTCGGTGCCGCTCTACGGCGGCATGTGGATGATGGCCTGCTGCTCGGCGCTGCTCGATCCGCGCAAGCTCGACGCCGCTGCAGGTCGACCGAGCGCATCGCCCAGCGCGGGCTTACGCGACCTGCAGTACTACAACGGCGACACCCATCGCGCCGCGTTCGCGCTGCCGAACTTCGTGCGCGCGCTCGTCGCCTGATGCGTCGTCGTCCGGCGCGCCGCGCGCCGCTCGTAAGCCTGCCGCTCCCGCCCGTCCGCCTGTCGGCGCGCCTCCCACGCGCCCGTCATCCGCGGATCGCCTTCGTGCGTTGATCCAAGCGGAGACACTTCCCTTTCCGCCGCTTGAAGCGGGGCCCTGCGGCCCCTATCTTGGAGGCAAGGGGAAGGCCTCCGGGTGCGACCCCGTCGCCAAGAGGAATTTTTCAGCATGTTGGAACTGATCGACACGATGAAAGGCGCGGATTACGTGGTGATCGACGGGATCATCTTCGAGACCGGCTATCTCCGCGTGCCCGACGAGGATACGGTGCCCGACGACGTGGTGCTCGAAGCCCGTCACGGCGACACCGAGATCGACATGACGCGCGCCGAGCTCGAGGATGCCGTGGGCCTCGGCGAGGGCGTGTTTCGCCTCAAGAACGGCTCGCTCGTCCGCTTCCTGACGAGCGCGGTCGTGCACTGATCCAACGGAGGCGGGCGCCCGCTCCGGCCGTTGCACGCACGCACAATTCCCACTCGCGACGCGCAAGCTGCCGCCGCGGCTATTGCGGTTTCCGGGCCGCGACCTATGATGGCGGCCCATGCCGTCGCGGCCGCGCAAATCCTCCGCCTGCGTCACGCTCGTCCTGATCGGTGCCGCTGCGCTGACCGGGTGCGGTGACCGGGCACGGGCAACCGCCGCGCGCAATATCCCTCCCGCGAAGAATGCCTCGCCGATTGGGGCGACCCGGCCGAATGCGAGCAGCAGGCCGCGCCGCGCTCGGGCAGCAGCTCGTCGGGATCGCACTTCTACTGGGGTCCGCGCATCGGCAGTTCGGGCAGCGGCAGCCGGTCCTCCTCGTCCTCGTCCGGCCACAGCATCGCGCGCGGCGGCTTCGGCTCGCACGGGTCGTCGTCGTCATGATCCGCGAGAACGCGACGCCGCGCCCGAACTGGCGCGAGGATTGCGAGGCGATCGGGTTCACCTATCACTCGATCGACGGCACCTACTGGGACGAGTCGCGCTGCTACCGTTTCACCGCGGACGAGATCGACACGCTCGAAGCGGCGGCGGCCGAGCTGCACGCGCGCTGCCTCGACGCCGTCGAGCACATCGTGACGCACGATCGCATGGCGGAGCTCGCCATCCCGCGGCGCGTGGCGCGAGCGCGTCGCGCGCTCGTGGCGCGCGAAGGAGCTGTCGCTCTTCGGCCGCTTCGACCTCGCCTTCGACGGCAAGGGGCCGCCCAAGCTCCTCGAGTACAACGCCGACACGCCGACGGCGCTGCTCGAGGCCTCGGTCGCGCAGTGGCGCTGGCTGGAGCAGAAGATCCGGCCGGTCGACGCCGACGCCGACCAGTTCAATTCGCTGCACGAGAAGCTGATCGCGAGCTGGCGCGCGTTCGCGGTGAGCTGGTCGGCGGGCACGCCCGTGCATTTCACGTGCGTCGGCGACAGCGAGGAGGACCGCGGCAACCTCGACTACCTGCGCGACGTGGCGACGCAGGGCGGCGTCGACGACGCGCTTCGTCGACGTCGCGCACATCGGCTGGGACGCGACCGCCGGCGTGCTTCGTCGACGACGGCAACGACGAGATCCGGGTGCTGTGCAAGCTCTATCCGTGGGAGTGGCTCGCCGACGAGGCGTTCGGCCCGCATCTGCTCGGCGCCGAGCCTGCGCGTGATCGAGCCCGCCTGGAAGATGCTGCTGTCCAACAAGGGCGTGCTGCCGATCCTGTGGGAGCTCTTTCCCGATCACGAGAACCTGCTGCCCGCGTACTTTCGAGCGCCGGCCGCATCCCGGCGACTACGTCGAGAAGCCGCTGCTCTCGCGCGAAGGCGCCAACGTCACGATCCACGCCGGCGGCGCGCACGATCGCCGCCGACGGCGAGTACGGCGCGGAAGGGCGCATCTACCAGGCCTACGCGCCGATCCCGCGCTTCGGCGACGACTACGTGACCATCGGCGCCTGGATCGTCGGCGACGAGCCCGCCGGCATCGGCCTGCGCGAGGACGCGAGCCCGATCACGCGCAACACGAGCCGCTTCGTTCCCCATTACTTTCTCTAGAAAGCACAGCGAGGCATACGATGACGCTGCACGAATCGCTCGCGGGCCTGCCGGCCTTCCTCCTCTATTTCGCCTCGGCGCTTGCGCTGCTCGCGGTGTTCCTCGCGCTGTATCTCGCTGGTCGACGCCGTACAAGGAGCTGGCGCTGATCCGCGAAGGCAACGCCGCGGCGGCGATCTCGCTCGCCGGCGCGGTGATCGGCTTCGTGCTGCCGCTCGGACGCGCGATCACGCAGAGCGTCTCCGCCGTCGACATGGTCGCCTGGGGCGGCGTCGCGCTCGTCGTGCAGATCGTCGTGTTCTTCCTCGTCGGCAAGCTGGTGCCGCGGTTTCCGCAGGCGGTGGCGCAAGGGAAGGTCGCGGGCGCGACGTTCCTGGCCGCGCTGGCCGTCGCCGTGGGCATCCTCAACGCCGCGGCGATGACGCGTATAGTCGCGTCGCCGCGGACGCCCTTGACCGCCTTGATCATATGCGTATATGCTCATATTGAGATGAAGCCGGCGGCGAAGCCCAAGGCGGTGACGAAGGGGGCGGCTGAGCTCGTCTCCGACGAGCTCGCCCACGTCTTCGCTGCGGTCGCGCAGCTACTTCGGCCTGCTGGCGGAGCCGACGCGCCTCAAGATCATGCACACGATCTGCCAGGACGAGCGGTCGGTGTCGGCCATCGTCGCCGCCACCGGCGCGACGCAGACCAACGTGTCGCGCCATCTCGCGCTGATGCTGCAGGCGGGCGTGGTGAGCCGCCGGCGCGGCGGCAACGCCGTGTACTACCGCGTCGCGGACGCCGAGTTCGTCGAAATCTGCCGCACGGTGTGCGTGCGCATCGCGAGCCGCATCGAAGACCAGAAGCCGTTGCGCCGCGAGCTCCTGCAGTTCGCCGCCAAGCACTGACCCCGGCCGACGCGTCGGGCGCGGTGCGCAAGGAGGAAACAGATGTCGGGTTCCCGCACGCCGCACGGGCGCATTCGCCCGGCGCCGGAACATCACCTGGCCACGCCGCCCGATCCGCGTCGCCGCGGCTTCCTGCGCCGGGCCGCGGGCGTGGGCGGCGGCGCGCTGGCCGCGCTGGCCGCGGGGCGTGCCACGCGCCGACGACGCGCTCACGAAGAACCTGCCGCCGAACGTGCCGGAGTGGAGCCGCACGCTCGGCGCACCGGTGCTCGCCTCGCCCTACGGCGTGCCGTCGAAGTACGAGGCGAACGTCAGGCGGCGCGAAAGCCCCGGGCTCACGCGCACGCCGCAGTCGTCGGTCGCGTTCACGCCGCTGCAGAATCTCTTCGGCATCATCACGCCGTCCGGCCTGCACTTCGAGCGCCATCACGCGGGCATGCCGGACGTCGATCCGCACCAGCATCGCCTGATGATCCACGGGCTCGTCCGCGAGCCCGCGGATCTACACGATGGACGACCTCTTGCGCTTCCCCTCGGTGTCGCGCATCCACTTCATCGAATGCGGCGCCAACACGGGCATGGAATGGGGCAACGTCGCGGTGCCCGACCGTGCAGTACACGCACGGCATGCTCTCGTGCAGCGAGTGGACCGGCGTGCTGCTGGCGACGCTGCTCGACGAGGTCGGCATCGATCGCACGAAGGCGAAGTTCATGCTCGCCGAAGGCGCGGACGGCGCGTCGCTGACGCGCACGATTCCGATCGAGATGGCGCTGGACGACGTGATGGTCTGCTACGGCGCAGAACGGCGAGATGCTGCGGCCCGAGCAGGGCTATCCGCTGCGCCTGCTGGTGCCGGGCGTGCAGGGCGTGTCGAGCGTGAAGTGGCTGCGCCGCATCGAGGTCGGCGACCAGCCGTGGAACACGCGCGAGGAATCGCTGCACTACGTCGATCTCATGCCCGGCGGCATGCACCGGCAGTACACGTGGATCCAGGAAGCGAAGAGCGTGATCACCGCGCCGTCCGGCGGGCAGGTGCTGCTCGACCGCGGCTACCACGAGATCACCGGCCTCGCGTGGTCGGGACGCGGCAAGGTCAAGCGCGTCGACGTCTCCACCGACGGCGGGCGCAACTGGCGCACCGCGAAGCTGCAGGAGCCGGTGATGACCAAGGCGCTCACGCGCTTTCGCATCGACTGGACGCTGGAACGGCGGCCCGGCGCTGCTGCAGTCGCGCGCGATGGACGAGACGGGCTTCGTGCAGCCGACCGATCCGCCAGTTGCGCGCGGTGCGCGGCACGCGCTCGATCTACCACAACAACGCGATCCAGACGTGGCGCGTGGACGCGACGGGCGAGGTGAGCAATGTCCAGGTCCTCTGACGCGTCGCGTCTCGTGCGACGCGGCGCTGGCTGGTCCTCGCGTCCGCGGTCGCGGTCGGGGGCCTGGCGCTTGCCGCGCCGCTGCAATACGGCTTCGGCAAGCCGGCGACGCCGACGGAGATCGCGGGCTGGGACATCGACGTGCGGCCCGACGGCACCGGCCTGCCGCAAGGGCCGCGGCTCGGTCGCGCAGGGACAGGCGATCTACGACGAGAAGTGCGCGAGCTGCCACGGCACGTTCGGCGAGTCGAACAGCTACCTGCAGATCGCCGGCGGCGTCGGCTCGCTCGCGACCGACCAGCCGGTGCGCACGACGGGCAGCAAGCTCAACTACGCGACGACGCTGTGGGACTACATCAACCGCGCGATGCCGTTCAACGCGCCGCAGACGCTTGCAAGCCCGACGAGGTGTACGCGCTGACCGCGTACGTGCTCAACCTGAACGACATCCTGCCCGCCGACGCGGTGCTCGACCAGGACTCGCTGCCGAAGGTGAAGATGCCGAACCGCGACGGCTTCACGACCGACCACGGCTTCATGCGCCGCGACGGCAAGCCGGACACGCACAACACCGCGTGCATGAAGGATTGCGTGAAGGAGGTGCGCCTGTCGTCCGAGATGCCCGACTACGCGCGCGACCAGCACGGCAACCTCGCCGAGCAGGTGCGCGCCGTCGGGGCGGCGGCGCCAGGGCGCCGACAGGCGCGCCATGGCGAAGGCAGGACTCGACCTCGCGAAGGCGTCGGCGTGCACCGCCTGCCACGGCGTGACCGACAAGGTGGTGGGGCCGGGCTTCCGCGAGGTGGCGGCAAGCTATGCGGGCGACGCGGGCGCGCGAGGCGCGGCTCGCTCGCGAAGATCAAGGCCGGCGGGACGGGCGTCTGGGGCAGCGTGCCGATGCCAGCGCAGCCGCAGGTCAGGGAAGCGGAGGCGAAGGCGCTGGTCGCAGTGGATTCTGGGCGGGGCCCGGTGACGGACGAGCCAGTCATGACGATATGGCGCACCCGTGTCCGGGAGCGCCGGATGGCGTTAAACTTTACTGTTATCCGTGACGGAGGCGACACGATGATCAGCAACGCAGAGAAGTGCTGAAGACGGCGGCGGGCTGACGCTGCTGACGCTGGTCGCGGCGGCCGGCTGGCTGAAGCCGGGCGAGGCGCTGCGCGGCCGACGCCTGGAACAAGGCGGCGTTCGACACCAAGACGATCGACGATACGATGAAGGCGCTCGGCGGCGGCACGCCGGCGCAGAGCAAGGACATCACGTTCTTCCAGACGCCGGACATCGCCGAGAACGGCGCGGTCGTGCCGGTCGGCGTGACGAGCACGATCCCGAAGACCGAGTCGATCGCGATCCTGATCGAGAAGAACCCGAACATGCTGGCCGCGATGTTCGACATTCCGGCCGGCACCGAGCCGTCGCTGTCGACGCGCGTGAAGATGGGCCAGAGCTCGAACATCTATCGCGCTCGTCAAGGCCGACGGCAAGTACTACGTCGCGTCCAAGGAGGTCAAGGTCACGCTCGGCGGCTGCGGCGGCTGAGGAGAAGAGCATGGCAGATCCGATGAGAATTCGCGCCAACGTCGTCGGCGATTCGACCGAGGTGAAGGTGCTCATGAACCACGAGATGGAAACCGGCCAGCGCAAGGACGCGCAGGGCAAGGTCGATCCCCGCGTGGTTCATCCAGAACGTCACCGCGACGTGGAACGGCAAGACGGTGCTGGCGGCGCAGTGGGGCCCGGCGGTGTGCGAAGAACCCGTTCCTGTCGTTCAAGTTCAAGGGCGGCGCGAAGGGCGAGAAGGTCCAGATCACCTGGGTCGACAACCGCGGCGACAAGCGCACCGACGAGGCGACCATCGCCTGACGCGAGCGAGGCGGGCGGCGGCAGCGCGCCGCCGCCTCGTTGCCATCGAATGTCGCTCCGGGCCGGCGCACCGGAAACGGCGCCGGCCCGGGTCTTGCGCGCGAGCGGAAACGAGGAGAACGCGATGCGACGA
This sequence comes from uncultured beta proteobacterium, assembly GCA_963725735.1. Lineage (GTDB taxonomy): Bacteria > Pseudomonadota > Gammaproteobacteria > Burkholderiales > Casimicrobiaceae > VBCG01. The sequence continues at coordinate 208,386 of CAVRZM010000017.1, forward strand.
TTTCCTGCGGTCATCACGGCTCCCCGGGCGCTCGCGATTGCCGCGCCGGCGGGATTGCCCGAAGGCATCGTCCACGGGTGCATGGGATCCGCCGGGGCGACGGGGAGTGCATCGGATGTCGCCGCGGTGCGGCGTTAGCGGTTTGCAGGCAGGTTGCGCACGTCAAGCCGTAGCAGAAGCCGCCGCCGACTCGGCAAGGCGGTCCGACAGCCGGGCGGCATACGCCCGTCCTTACTTCCGGAGGAGCACATGAACGTATTTCGCAAGGGGGCGCTCGCGGCCGTGTTCGCAGGCCTCGCCGCTGCCGCCCCGATGGCGTCCGCTCAAGGGCGAAGACACGGTCAAGGAGATCGAGAAGTACCGGCAGGCGCTGGCCGACGGGAATCCGGCCGAGCTCTTCGAGGTGAAGGGGGAGGAGCTGTGGAAGACCCCGCGCGGCCCGAAGAAGGTGAGCCTCGAGAAGTGCGACCTCGGCAAGGGACCGGGCGTGGTCAAGGGCGCATGGGTCGAGCTGCCGCGCTATTTCGCCGACACCGGGCGCGTGCAGGACGTCGAGTCGCGTCTCGTGACCTGCATGTCCACCCTGCAGGGATTCGACGCCGCGGCGCTCGCGAAGACGCCGTACGGCAAGGGCGAGATGGCGAACATCACCGCGCTCGCCACCTGGATCTCCGGACAGTCCCGCGACATGCCGTTCGCCGTGCCGCAGTCGCACCCGCAGGAGCGGAAGATGTACGCGCTGGGCGAGAAGTTCTTCTACTTCCACGCCGGGCCGATGGACTTCGCGTGCGCCACGTGCCACGGCGAGCCCGGCAAGCGCATCCGCCTGCAGGACCTGCCTCCGCTCTACAAGAATCCGGGCGACGGCCTCGGCATCGCCGCGTGGCCCGCCTACCGCGTGTCGAACGGCCAGATGTGGAGCATGCAGCTGCGGCTGAACGACTGCCTGCGGCTGCAGCGCTTCCCGTATCCGGAATTCGGGTCCGACGTCACCATCGCCCTGCTCACGTACATGGGCGTCAACGCGAAGGGCGCGAAGTCCGATCGCGCCCGCACTGAAGCGCTGAAGGAGCCCACGCCATGACGAACAAGATTTGGTATGTGCTGTCCGGCCTGGCCGCGGTCGCGGTGGTCGCCGGGTGCGCCGCCACCAGCCAGTCCGCCGACAACGCGAGCCTCGACGCCGACTTCGCGGCGATGCTGAAGTCCTCCTTCCGGGACGATGGCATCGCCAAGGTCGACCGCTTGAAGCAGGACCTTCCCCAGGAGGCCTGCTCGTCCGACAAGCCGCCGTCGCCGGAGATGGTGAAGCGCATCGAGGCCGTCGAGCTCGCCACCATCGTGTGGCCCGCGGGTGGCCAGTACTTCGGCGACTGGAAGAACGGCGAGAAGCTCGCGCAGAGCGGCCGCGGAATGACCTGGTCCGACAAGACCGCGGACACCAAGGACAAACGGCGGCCAGTGCTACAACTGCCACCAGCTCGCCAAGGCGGAGATCTCCTTCGGCACCATCGGGCCCAGCCTCTACAACTACGGCAAGCTGCGCGGCGTCCGTGACCTGAACGATCCCAAGGCCGTGCCGGTCATCCAGTACACGTGGGGAAAGCTCTGGAACAGCAAGGCGTATTCGGCCTGCTCGAACATGCCCCGCTTCGGCCACATGAAGCTGCTCGACGAAAAGCAGCTGCGCGACGTCATGGCCCTTCTGCTGGATCCGCGCTCGCCGGTGAACCAGTAGCCCGGTCGGTGCCGGCGGCTCGCCGCCGGCACCATCGCGCGGCCGAACGTCCCGCCTTCCCGCCTCCGACCATGGACCGACGCCGGTTCCTTTCCCTCGCTGCGCTGTCCGCCGCCGCATCGGCGCGCGCCGCCGACGTCGGCGACCGCATCGCCTGGCGCGACGTCGTCCTGCTCGACGGCGCGCCGCTGCCGGCGTCCCGGATCCAGGGACGGGTCGTCGTGGTCGAGTTCTGGGCCTCGTGGTGCCCGTTCTGCGCGCGCCAGAACCCTCACCTCGAAGCCCTGCACCGCAAAATGGGCGAGCACGGGCTCGAGATCCTCACGTTCTCCATCGACAAGGATCCCGCGAAGGCGCGCGCCTATATGGCCGGCAACGGCTATACCTTCCGCGCCGCGCTCGCCGATGCGCAGACGCTGCGCCAGTTCGACCTCCGCAAGGGCCTGCCCGTGCTTTTCGTCGTCGACGCCACCGGGCGCGTCGTGCGCAGGGAAGTGGGCGAGATGTTCCCCGAGGAGATGCAGGCCCTCGCGCAGTACGCCCGGAAACCGACCTAGAAGCGATCCATGAACCGCCGTGAATTCCTGGAAGGCCTCGCCGTCGCGGCGCTGGCCGGATTGCCCGTCGCCCGCGCCACCGCGCAGGACCTCGCCAAGGGCGCGAGCTTCTACGACGGCGCCATCAAGCCGTTCGGCAACGTGAGCCTGCTGCACTTCACCGATTGCCACGCGCAGCTCCTGCCCATCTACTTTCGCGAGCCCAACGTCAACCTGGGCGTGGGTCCGGCCGCGGGCCAGCCGCCGCATCTCGTCGGCGAGGCGCTGCTCAAGCACTTCGGCATCGCGCCCGGCACGCGCGACGCGCATGCGTTCACGTACCTCGATTTCACCAAGGCGGCGCAGAGCGTTCGGCGCGATGGGCGGCTTCGCGCACCTCGCCACGCTGGTGAACGTGCTGCGTGCCACGCGTCCCGGCGCGCTGCTGCTCGACGGCGGCGACACGTGGCAAGGCTCGGCGACGTCGCTCTGGACGAAGGGGCAGGACATGGTCGACGCGCAGAAGCGCCTGGGCGTCGACGTGATGACCGGCCACTGGGAGTTCACCTACGGCGCCGACCGCGTGAAGGAAGTGGTCGAGCGCGACTTCGCCGGCAAGGTCGACTTCGTCGCGCAGAACGTGAAGACCGACCGACTTCGGCGATCCGGTGTTCAAGCCCTACGTCATCAAGCCGATCAACGGCGTGCCGGTGGCGATCGTCGGGCAGGCGTTTCCGTACACGCCGATCGCCAATCCGCGCTACTTCGTGCCCGAGTGGACGTTCGGCATCCAGGACGAGGAGATGCAGAAGGTCGTCGACGACGCGCGCGCCAAGGGCGCGAAGGTCGTCGTCGTGCTGTCGCACAACGGCATGGACGTCGACCTCAAGATGGCGTCGCGCGTGACCGGCATCGACGCCATCCTCGGCGGCCATACGCACGACGGCGTGCCGCAGCCCACGCTGGTCGCCAACACAGTCCGGCAAGACGCTCGTCACCAACGCGGGCAGCAACGGCAAGTTCCTGGGCGTGCTCGACTTCGACGTGAAGGGCGGCGCCATCGCCGGCGTTCAGCTACCGGCTGCTGCCGGTGTTCAGCACGCTGTTGCCCCCCGATCCCGGCATGGACGGCTACATCCGCGGCGTGCGCGCGCAATACGCGGCGAAGCTCGACGAGAAGCTCGCCACCACCGAAGGCCTGCTGTATCGCCGCGGCAACTTCAACGGCACGTCCGACCAGCTGATCCTCGAGGCGCTGCTGGCCGAGAAGAATGCGCAGATCGCGTTCTCGCCGGGCTTCCGCTGGGGCACGACGCTGCTGCCCGGCCAGGCGATCACCATGGACCACCTGATGGACCAGACCGCGATCACGTATCCGTACGTCACGGTCAACGAGCTGACCGGCGAGACGATCAAGACGATCCTCGAGGACGTCGCCGACAACCTCTTCAACCCCGATCCGTACTACCAGCAGGGCGGCGACATGGTGCGCGTCGGCGGCCTCTCGTACACGATCGATCCCAACGCGGCGATGGGTCGCGCGCATCTCGCGCATGGAGCTCGCCGGCAAGCCGCTCGACGCCGACAAGAAGTACAAGGTCGCCGGCTGGGCGCCGGTGTCGGAAGACGCGAGGGCCGCCGGCGGCGAACCGATCTGGGACGTCGTCGCGCGCTACCTGCGCGCGCAGAAGACGATCGCGCCGCGCAAGCTCAACCTGCCGACGGTCGTGGGCATGGACGGCAATCCGGGAATGGCGGCGTAGCCGCGCGTCCGCCTGTGGGCGAGGCCATGGGCCTTGCCCGCGCCACGTCCGGCACGAGCGCGGCCTGCCGTTCAGGCCACCGTCACCCGCGCGAACTTGCGCTTGCCCGCCTGCACGACCACGGTCGTCCCGGCGGCGATCGCGAGCGCCTTGTCGGCGACGACGTCGCCGTCGACCTTCAGCCCGCGCTGCGCGATGAGGCGCAGCGCTTCCGACGTCGACTCGACCAGCCCCGCCTGCTTCGCCAGTTGCGCGATCGGCAGCCCGGCGCCCGCCGTCTGCAGCGTCACCTCCGGCATGTTCTCCGGCAGCGCGTGATCGCGGAAGCGCGATTCGAACTCGACCAGCGCGGCGTCGGCCGCCGCCTGCGAATGGAAGCGCGCGACGATCTCCTGCGCGAGCAGCACCTTCGCGTCGCGCGGATTGCGGCCCTCGGCGCATTCGCGCCGGAGCTTCGCGATGTCGTCGAGCGAGCGGAACGACAGGAGCTCGAAGTAGCGCCACATGAGCACGTCGGAGATCGACATGATCTTGCCGAACATCTCGGCCGGCGCCTCGGTGATGCCGATGTAGTTGCCCTTCGACTTCGACATCTTCTCGACGCCGTCCAGGCCTTCGAGCAGCGGCATCGTCAGGATGCACTGCGGCTCCTGCCCGTAGTGGCGCTGCAGTTCGCGCCCGACCAGCAGGTTGAACTTCTGGTCGGTGCCGCCGAGCTCGATGTCGGCCTTGAGCGCGACCGAGTCGTAGCCCTGCATCAGCGGATACAGGAACTCGTGGATCGCGATCGGCTGGTTGTTCCGCGAAGCGCTTCGCGAAATCGTCGCGCTCGAGCATGCGCGCCACCGTGTACTTCGCGGCGAGCTTGATCATCCCGGCCGCACCCAAGGGTTCGCTCCACTCGGAGTTGTAGCGGATCTCCGTGCGCGCGGGGTCGAGCACCTTGGACGCCTGCGCGTGGTAGGTCTTCGCGTTCGCCTCGATCTGCTCGCGCGTGAGCGGCGGGCGCATGTCGTTGCGGCCGGACGGGTCGCCGATCATCGACGTGAAGTCGCCGATGAGGAAGATGACCTGGTGGCCGAGGTCCTGCATCTGCCGCATCTTGTTGAGCACCACGGTGTGCCCGAGGTGGATGTCCGGCGCCGTGGGATCGAGGCCCAGCTTGATGCGCAACGGAACGCCGCGCGCGAGCTTGGTCGCGACCTCGCTCTCGACGAGCAGTTCGTCGGCGCCGCGCTTGAAGACGGCGATCTGCTGGGCAATTTCCACGGCCATGGCTCTTCCGGTGGGCTTTGGGGGTCCGCGCCATCAGGGTTCGCCCTTGGCAAAAAAGTCGGACGAAACCTCACCCTGCCTCGGGACAGCAGCCGACAGAATTGCTAGAATCGCCCGGACTTTGCCGAAGACCGTTCCGTTGGCTGCAAGCAAACCCCCGATTCTAGCGCATTCATCGTCGACGACCGGACCCTCCGCCGAGCGCGGGCGCCTGTCGCCCGGCCAATGGATCGCGCTGGCGGTCTTGAGCCTCTCGGCCGTCGCCGCTTTCGGCATCGCGCCCGATACGGTCGTCGAGACCGTGCCCACGCACAACGTCCTGCGCGCGCTGCCCGTGCCGGTGCTGGCCGTTTCTGACGACGAGCACGCCACCTACTGGCGCGAGGAGCGGGTGCAGCGCGGCGACACCATCGGCGCGCTGCTCGCGCGCGCGGGCGTCGAGGACGCGCAGGCCATGCAGTTCCTGCGCACCGATCCCGACCGCGCGCCCGCTGTATCAGCTGCGTCCCGGGCGGCCGGTGCACGTGGCAGTCGACGCCGAGGGCGACTTGGTCGCGCTCAAGTTCCAGACGGCCACCGGCGATTACCTCACCGTCGAGCGTCAGGACGACGGCTACCGCACGGCGAGCACGCCGGTCACCGAGGAAGTGCGTACCGTGCTGCGCAGCGGCGAGATCCGCACGTCGCTGTTCGGCGCGGCCGACGCGGCCGGCATTCCCGACGCCATCACCACGGCGCTCGCCGACGTGTTCGGCGGCGACATCGATTTCTATCACGACCTGCAGCGCGGCGACCGCTTCACCGTCGTCTACGAATCGCGCTACGTGAACGGCGAGCCTTCCGGCGCGGGCCGCCTGCTCGCGGCGCGAGTTCGAGAACAAGGGCGTAGCGCTCCGCGTGTTCCTCTACCGCGACAGCGAGGGCAACGAAGGCTACTTCACGGACACCGGGCGCAGCGCACGCGGCGCGTTCCTGCGTTCGCCGATGGAGTTCTCGCGCGATCACGTCGGGCTTCACGCTCGCGCGCTTCCACCCGCATCCTGCAGCAGTGGCGCGAGCACAAGGGCGTCGACTACGCGGCGCCCATCGGCACGCCGGTGCGCGTGACGGCCGACGGCGTGGTCGCCTTCGCGGGCGTGCAGAACGGCTACGGGAACGTGGTGATCGTGCGCCACCAGGGCACGTACTCCACGCTGTACGGCCACCTGTCGCGCATCGCGCCGCAGGTGAGGCCCGGCGCGCGCGTGCGCCAGGGCGACACCATCGCCTTCGTCGGGCAGACGGGCTGGGCCACGGGCCCGCACCTGCATTACGAATTCCGCGTGGCCGACCAGGCGCGCGACCCGCTCGCCGTGCGGCATGCCGACGTCGCCGTCGATCACGCCCGATCGGCTGTCGGCGTTCCAGGCGGCGATCGTCCCGCTCACCGAATCGCTCGCGCTCGCGCATTCGCTGCCGAGCGGAGCCCTCGCGTCGGTCGAGTGACTCGCGCGCGCTGGCGCGGGCGAACCGCAGCGTCCGCGCCACGATTCCCGGCATGACTCGCGAATGAGCCCGCCGGGCCGCCCCAAGGGCGAATTCAGGCCCGCAGCGCGCGCACGGGTGAGTCCAGTGAGCGCGCAGCGCGAGCTCTTCGCCGGCGTGATGTCCGGCACCAGCCTCGACGGCATCGACGCGGTGCGTCGCCGACTTCAGCGACGGCAAGGGCGCGATCCTCGCGTCCACCCACATCGATTTTCCGAGCGAGCTCAAGCGCGAGCTGCTCGCGCTGCAGGTCTCGGGCGACGACGAGATCGTGCGCGCCGCACGCGCCGCCAACGGGCTCGCCGATCTCTACGCGCACGCGCTGCGCACCGTCTGCCTCGCGGCCGGGGTCGAGGCGCACGACGTGATCGCCGCGGGCGTGCACGGCCAGACGGTCCGGCACCGGCCCGCACGAAGGCTGGACGCTGCAGCTCAACAATCCCGCGCGCGTCGCCGAGCGCGCGTACATGACCGTGGTCGCCGATTTCCGCGCGCGCGACATCGCGGCGGGCGGGCAGGGCGCGCCGCTCGTGCCGGCGTTCCACGCGGCGATGTTCGCGCTGCCCGCACGCCATCGCGTGATCGCCAACCTCGGCGGCATCGCCAACATCACCGATCTGCCGCCGCGCGGGCACGGTGCGCGGCTTCGACACCGGGCCCGGCGAACGTGCTGCTCGACCTGTGGAGCGCGCGCCATCGCGGCGTCGCCGTTCGACGCCGACGGCGCGTGGGCGGCGTCGGGCATGGTCGACGAGGCGCTGCTCGCCACGCTGCTCGCCGAGCCGTACTTCGCGGCGCCACCGCCGAAGAGCACGGGCCGCGACCTCTTCAACGCGTCGTGGCTCGACCGCGCACTCGGCACGACGCGCTGGCAGGGCCGCGAGCACGACGTGCAGGCGACGCTCGCGGCGTTGACGGCGCGCTCGCTCGCCGACGCGATCCGCAGCGCACTGCGCGGATGCCCGCGAGTTCCTCGTGTGCGGCGGCGGGGCGCGCAATCGCGATCTGATGCGGCGCATCGCGGCGGAGCTGCCCGCGCTGCACGTCGCCGACACCGACACCGTCGGGGTCGCCGAGCGATCACGTCGAGGCGCTCGCGTTCGCGTGGCTCGCGCGCGAGGCGCTCGCCGGGCGGCCAGGGAACGTGCCCGCCGTCACCGGTGCTTCCGGACTGCGCGTCCTCGGCGCGATCCATCCTCGCTAGGCGGGCGCAGCGCGTCCGATGCCGTAAGCACACGGCCGCGCGAATCCGCGCTACGCTTGCGCATGGCGGCCCGTCCGGATCAGGGGCCGCATCCGTACCCCGGAGGCGCTCCGTGACGACATTGCGCATCCTCGCGCTGCTTCTTGCAGTTTCCATCGCCGCAGCGGCGCACGCCGAGCCCAACGCGTACACGAATCGCGGCGATGCGATCAGGGGCCTTACCGCAACCGATGCGGCGCATCGCGTCGACGCGATCGTGTGGATCGCCTCCAACGGCACCGCCGCCGACGAGAAGCTCCTGCGTCCGCGGCTCGCCGACGACAGCGCGATGGTGCGCGAGCTGGCCGAGCGCGGACTGTGGATCCTGTGGAGCCGCTCGGGCGATGCCGCGATCGACGCGCTGATGGAGAAGGGCGCCGCGCAGATGGAGTCGCGCCAACTGACCGAGGCGATCGCGACCTATACCGAAGTGATCCGCCGCAAGCCCGGCGTTCGCCGAAGGCTGGAACCGCGCGCGCAACGGCGTTCTTCCTCTCCGGCGAGTTCAGGCGCTCGCTCGCCGACTGCGACCAGGTGATGAAGCGCAATCCGTATCACTTCGGTGCGCTGTCCGGCCTCGGCCAGAATCGAAGCGGGCAGCGCCGCGCCGGAGCCGTAGCCCTCGGAACCGTTCGAGCCGACGTAGAACCGGCCGGTCGAGCGCCGGCGCCGGCGAGCAGGTCGCCGAGCCACGCCGGGTCGTCGCAGTAGGCCGAGGTGACCAGCGTGCCGTCGGCGAGCGCGACGATGCGGCCGCCTCGTCGGACCCACCCGAGTAGGGCAGCAGGGTCGCCACCGGGCCGAACACCTCGCGCCAGTGGACCGGCGTCTTCTCGACCGGGTGCTCCGAGCGCAGCAGCGTCGGCGCGACGAAGTAGCCCTTGCCGGCCGGCGTGCCCCGGCCGTCGACGCGCGCGCCCGAGCCGGCCACCAGCTGCGTCGTCGCGAGCAGCTCGGCGACGCCGTCGAGGGCGTCGGTGAGCTGCGCGGCGGTCGCGAGCGGGCCCATGGTCACCGCCGGGTCGGCGGGGTCGCCGATCACGACCTCGGCGAAGCGCGCGAGCAGCGACGCGGTCACCAGGCGTCGAGCCCGTGCGGCACCAGGATCCGGCGCACCGCGGTGCACTTCTGGCCCGCCTTCTGGGTGATCTCGCGGACCACGTCGGCGACGAAGCGGTCGAACAGCGGCGAGCCGGGCGCGACGTCGGGGCCGAGCACGGCGGCGTTCAGGCTGTCGGCCTCGACGTTGACCCGCACGCTCGCGGCGAGCAGGTTCCTCTTGCCGCGCAGCGCCAGCGCGGTCGCCGCCGAGCCGGTGAAGGCGAAGACGTCCTGGGCACCGAGGCGGTCGAGGAGATCGCCGGTCGAGCCGATCACCATCTGCAGCGCGCCCTCCGGCAGCAGGCCCGACTCGAGCGCGAGCTCGACACCAGCAGGACGAACGGGTCCAGGTAGACCAGCAGGAACA
>CAVRZM010000018.1:0-467440 GCA_963725735.1 uncultured beta proteobacterium
GACCACGAGCGTGCCGTTCGTCGTGCCCACGGTATTGAAGTACAGCGGGTCCACGCCGAAGAAGTTGCCGGACGTGCCCGCGTCGCCCAGCCAGTTGGTCGCAAGACCGGAGCCGGGCGTGTAGGCCGTGATGTACGCCGAAGCGAAGATGTTGGTCGACGTCGAATCGAGCATCACCTGGACGTAGGGCGTGAGGCCGACCGGGATCGAGTAGGTGCGGTATCGGTAGGACGTCGCCGCGTTGAACACACCGGGGAACGATTCAGAACCGAACCAGTCCTGCAGCACACCGTTGCGGCTCAAACGGCCGAGCTGCGTCGGATCGCCGGCCGCAATCTGGTCGGTCACGTCGAGAAGCGTGTCGGCGCGGACAGTGCGGACCACCGCCAGCGACGACAGCAGGAGCAGCAATTGCGCGAGCGCCTTGATCGTCTTCATGGTCATCTTTCGTTTTCGAGTGTCGGTGCGCGAGCCGCATCCGCGGCCCGCATGCGCATGCTCGATCAGTGCGTCAATGCGTACTGGACGGCGGCGTAGCCCATCGCGATGCCGTAGCCGGCGTCGCGATCTACCCCTGCCCCCATCGTATCGAGCGCCGTCGCCGTCATCGCTGCCTTCACCTGCGCGACCGTGTAGTCGGGTCGCGCCTGTCGGATGAGCGCCGCGATGGCCGCCGCGTGCGGCGCGGACGCCGACGTGCCGAAGAACGGATTGAAGCCCGGTGTCAACGCGCTGCCACCATCGGCCGCCGCGAGGTCTGGCTTCTGCAGCGTCGTCCCGCCGTTGGTGCCGAAGAGGAAGTTCCCCGGCGTGATGGCGGCGCCATTGGGGTCGTAGAAGATCTTGCGCGGGCCGTCGGAGCTGAAGACCTCGGTCGGGTTGGCTGCGCCGGTGAACGGCTTGGTGCCGTTCTCGGCGCTGTTCCAGTACACCGCGGCCATCGACATCGTGTTGGCGCGCGCGTTGTGCCCGTAGGTTGCGCCGGTGGTCGCGAACGTGGGCCTCGCCGAACGTGTCGACGTGCAACGCTCTTGCACCACCGCTGAACAGCACCACCACGATGCGGCTGCCGGCCGGCGCCGCGGAACCGAGGAAGATCTCCTCGTCCGGATCTTGCGTGCCGTCCTGCGTGTTGGTCGACGCCGCGATGATCGACGTACCCGCGGCATTGAGGACGTAGAGGTCGTAGTCGTTGTTGCTGCCGCCGAGCGGGTCCGACCACTGCAGCACGAATGCGTCGCTGGAGGCGAGCATCGCGTTGTACAGCACCGGGCTCGCACCCGTGCCGAAGTTGTGCACCTGGCCCGCACCTGCGAGCACGCCCGTGGCCGCGCCGCCGTCCAGAAAATCGCCTTCGTAGGTGGTGCTGGTGCCGTGCGCGTCAGGTTCCCGCTGTTGGCCGCGGACGAGAAGTAGACCACGCCCGAGGCCGTCACCGTGTTCACCGCCTGCGCGATCACGCTGTCCTGGAACACACCTTCGTCGCTCCACGACACGTCGTCGACGATGACCTTGCAGCCGGCCGCGGCGAGCGCGAGGATGTTGTCGGCAAAGCTCGCCGGGCTGGTGAACGCGGTCGCGAACAGCAGGCTCGCGCCCGGCGCGACGTCGTGCACGATCTCCATCATCGCCGTGCCCTCGTCGCTGCCCGCTCCGCCGTCCTCGCCGGGCAGCGTCGTCGAGCCGACCGGCAGGTCGCCGGTGCCGATCAACGCCGAGATCATCCCCGGCGACGCGGTGTCGGACAGTACGCCGACCTTGATCCCCCCGCCGTTGTACCCGAGCTGGCCGATCGTCTTGTTCGCTTCGTGCGCGACGTAGCCCTGGGACGTGACCGCGCCCACGTTGATCGCATCGACGGACTGCGCACGGTGCGCACGTCGCTGCGCGCCGCGGCGATATTCCTCGAGCGCCGTCGTCGGCAGCGACGCGGTGATCGAGCCCCAGCGCGCGGATTGATGGATCACGGTGCCCTTGGCGGCGCCGATGGCGCCGAGGAGCGCATCGTTCACGTCCCCGCGGATCTCCACCACGACGCTGCCGGGTGCGGCGGGAATCTTGCCGGCGCCCGCCATCGGCGGGATCGCGGCGGCGAAGGGCGCGACGCGCGGATCGCCGGCGCTGTTGAGGAGGCCGAACACGAGGTTCGGAGCAGCATCTTCTTCTGCGCGGGCGTGAAGCTCGCCTTCACCGCCGACATGGCGGCGATCTGCTGCATCACCTCGGGCGAGAGCGCGGCTGCGCCCACGACAACGCGCAGGCCAGCAGCGCGGACAGCGCGACCGTGGCGACGCGCAGGAATTTCGAGTGCATGAGTGACCTCCCCATGACGAGCACCCGGGGGCGCGCGTCGACGTTTCCGGTGGATTCGAGCTTGCTGAACCGAGATGCGGTTGCGCTTCCGACCTGCATCGACGTGCCGGAGCAACGGCGTCGTCGATGCAACCGACAAGGTTGTCATGCTGCGTCGCGCGCTGCCACGATAACGCAAAGGCGCGGACATTCCAACGGAAAAATTGCCGATGCAGCGAAACGTCGTCGCGTGCACGCGGCACACCGAGTGCTGTTCGCATGCGGTCGCGATCATCGAACCCATGACACTGGCATTGCGCCTGTCATGCGACACCAGGCCTGCCAGGAAGCGCGCCCTTACGTCCGGACCTCGACCGCCGGCTTGTTCTTGCATCCCCATGCACGCGAAGGACAGCGCGATCCACGCGCGGCGGCCCTGCGTGGCTCCCGGCCACCTGCTCGGGTCGTCACCGGATTCTGGTCGGTGCGGGAGAAGACGGCACGCGGGTCATTTGCGTTCTGGCGCGGACGTGGTTGAACGTGGAACGCGCGCGTGAAGGACTGGACCTGCCATCGCGTACGGCGCCCGCAGCGGCCGACGGTTAGCGGGTGATCACAACCAGCACGCTGCAGTGCGCATGCTCGATCAGCGCCGGCGACATGGCGCCTCGCCGGACCAGCGAGCCGCCCAGCCCTCGAGATGCTTGTGGCCGACGACGATCAGGTCCGCGTCGATCTTGCGCGCGTACTCCGTGATCGCGCGGACTGAATCGCCGACCAGCAGCTCGCCGTGAACGCTGTGGCCGGCGCCCGAGAGCCGCCGCAGTCCGTCCTCGAGGATCTTGCGATAGCTCGCCTTCAGTTCTTCGTCGGCCAGGCTGTCGTAGACCCCGCCCTCGACCGCCACGTGAGTCGTGGCCGCCGGCATGACGGCGACCAGAGACAGCTCAGACTGCCCCCACTGCGCGATGTCGTGACAATCGAGCAGGGCCTTTTGCCCGGACTCGGAACCGTCGTACGCGAGCAGGATCCGCTTGTACATGGTCGCCTCCCCTTCACCCTTCGGCATACCGCGTCGGAACCGGAGGCGTCCACCGTTCAGGCGCCGCCTCAAACGGAAGCAATGAACCGCCGATAGCCAATCTACTCCGCGGCGTGGCGTCGGACAATCGCAGTCCTTGCTGCTGCGGGCGCGACCTTCACGGACTTCGGATAGGACGGCGCTTCGCGGGCTGCTTCGCGCACGCGATGCTGGAGAGCACGCGAGGACGGAAACGAAAACGGCCCCAGGTCGGGGCCGTCATTCGTGGGTTTGGTGGAGGTGGGCGGAATCGAACCGCCGTCCGAAGATGCTCCACAGTCAGGACTACATGCTTAGTCACGTCATTGTGCTCTCACCCTGCAACCGTTGACGGACAGACGGCGGCAGTGCCAGTCACCTTGGTTTAGCGCCTCGCCCAAGTGACCCGGGCGGACGCGATCGCTCTAGATGTCCTTGCTGTGACTACACCGTTGCCGGTTTCGTCACCCGGGCCGAGCGCTGCCCGGTGCAAGGTCCGGCGGGATTAAGCCGCCAGAGCGTAGGTTTCGTCGTTCGCAGTTAAGTTTGCGAGTGTCAGGGTTTTACGAGGACCAACACCTCGGCATGCCCCAAGCTGCTTCACGACCCCCGTCGAGACCAGTTCACCCCCGATGATCGTCGCGCCTCCCGTGCCGCGTTGCCGCCGCGCAGGAAGTGGTTCCATTCTAGCATCCGGCACCCTCCTCGCCCCGTTTGCAAGGCGTTGTCCTATTCCACGGGACGCCGGCCATTTCCATAATGGGGGCGCTTCCTCCCATTTCAATTCCAACAATGACACGCCGCCACGCGTTCCTGCTCGCGCTCCTCGTCACGCTCGTTCCACTGCCCGCCGCCTTCGCGCAACAGCCGCCGCTTCCCACCGTGCCCGCACTGGACCTCGAACGGTACGCGGGCCAGTGGTACGAGATCGCGCGCTACCCCAACTCGTTCGAGCGCGACTGCGTGCGCGACGTCACGGCGATGTACGCGCGCAACGCGGACGGCACGATCAAGGTGGTCAACGCGTGCCGCGCCAGCGACGGCAGCGTGCAGCGCGCCGAAGGCCTCGCGCGCGTGGCCACGCCACCCGCGAAGCTCGAAGTACGCTTCGCGCCCGCCTGGCTGTCGTGGCTGCCGATGGTGTGGGGCGACTACTGGGTGATCGACCTCGCCGAAGACTACAGCTACGCCGTGGTCGGCGAGCCGTCGCGCGAATACCTGTGGATCCTCGCGCGGGACGCGCGCATGAGCGACGCCACGCTCGATCGCATCATCGCGAAGCTGCCGGCACTGGGCTACGACCCGGAGCGGCTGGTCCGCAATCCGCGGCCCTGACACGCTTCCCGGGCGCCGCCCGGCGCCTCGACCCGAGCGCTGCGACCGCAAGCGGTAAAATGCCCGCTCCCTCACGATCACAAGAACTCACGTCATGTCGCCCATCGTTCCCGTCATCCTTTCCGGAGGGGCCGGCACGCGCCTGTGGCCCCTCTCGCGCGAAGCGGCGCCCAAGCCCTTCATGCCGCTGCCCGACGGCGAGACGCTGCTCGGCAAGACTGCGCTGCGCGCAGGCCACTTGCCGGGTTCGCGCGGACTGGTCACCGTCACCAACCGCGACTACTACTTCCACACCAAGGATGTGTACGCGGGACTCGGCGCCAGCGAGCCGCGCGATGCCACCTACCTCCTGGAGCCGTTCGGCCGCAACACCGCGCCCGCCGTCGCCGTGGCCGCCCACCTCGTGCAGGCCCGCTACGGCGACGATGCCGTGATGCTCGTGCTCGCCGCCGATCACCTGATCCGGGACGAAGCCGCATTCGCCTGGGCCGTGACGCGTGCCGCCGAGCTGGCGCGCAGCGGCAAGCTGGTCACGTTCGGCATCACGCCCACCCTGCCGGAAACCGGGTTCGGCTACATCGAGTGCGGCGCGGCGTTGGGCGACCGCTCGTTCACCGCGGCTCGCTTCGTCGAAAAGCCGCCGCTCGCGACGGCGCAGGAATACCTCGCCGCCGGCAACTACGTGTGGAACGCGGGCATGTTCGCGTTCACGCCGCGCGGCATCCTCGCGGCGCTCGAGCGCTATGCGCCGCAGGTCGCGGCGAGCGCGCGCGGCGTGTGGCAGGTGCTGTCGGCGAAGTCCGCCGACGCGATGCTGGAGATCGACGCCGCCACGTTCGCCACGGCGCCGGATCTCTCGATCGACTACGCGGTCATGGAGCACGCGGCCGCCGACGGCCAGGTCGCCGTGGTGCGCGGCCAGTTCGACTGGAGCGACGTCGGCTCGTGGCAGGCGGTATCCGAACTCTCCGATGCCGACGCCGACGGCAATCGCGGCAGCGGCGAGCGCGTCGCGATCGCGACGCGCGGCACCTTCGTGCACTCGGAGGACCGCATCGTCGCGACGATCGGCGTCGAGAACCTCGTCATCGTCGACACGCCCGATGCGGTGCTGATCGCGCATCGCGACCACCTGCAGCGCGTGAAGGAGGTGGTCGGCGAGCTGAAGGCGCGCGGCCACGCGTCGTACAAGGTCCACAAGACCGTCGACGCGGCCCTGGGGCACGCTATACGGTCCTCGAGGAAGGCCCGGGCTTCAAGATCAAGCGCATCGAGGTCAAGCCGGGAGGCTCGCTCTCGCTGCAGCTTCACCATCGCCGCAGCGAGCATTGGGTGGTGGTGCGCGGCACCGCGCACGTGACCGCCGGCGACCGCGTGTTCGACCTGCCGCAGGGCGAGTCGACATTCATCCCGGTCGAGACCAGGCATCGCCTCGAGAACCGCACGGACAAGGTGCTGGCGACTGATCGAGGTGGCGTGCGGCGACTACATCGAGGAAGACGACATCGTCCGCTTCGACGATGTCTACGGGCGCGTGCGCAAGCTGACCGCTCGAGACCGGTAGCGCACCGCGATCGACGTGCTTATCGCCGTGGCTACGCCGGCACATCCGGATCGAGCTGCCGCTCGAGCCGCGCGATCTGGTCCTTGAGCAGGAGCTTGCGCCGCTTCAGCCGCCGCACCTGCAGCTCGTCGCGCACCGGATCCTGCTCGAAGCGCGCGATCGCGGTGTCGAGGTCGCGGTGCTCCACGATCAGCGCGACCATGCGCTGCTGCAGCGCGACGCGGTCGGCGTCGCCGATGTTGCCGTCCGCAATGCCGTCGTTATCGCTCAATCGGTCCCCACTGCCGCCGCTTCCTCGATGTCGCGGGCGCCGGCGGCCGTAGCGGCTCGTGAGCCAGATGCCGGCCGAGAATCAGCGCGATGCCGGCGACGTGGAACGGCGCCAGCCGCTCGCCGAGGAAGAGCCACGCGAGCACGATGCCGAACACCGGCATCAGGTGCACGAACAGTCCGGCGACGTTGGCGCCCACTTCCGCGACGCCGCGATTCCAGAACAGGTAGGCGAGCACCGACGAGAACAGCGAGACCGCGAGCAGCGCCGCGAAGTTGCCCCACGTCCAGTGCATGCGATGGCCGAGCGCCATCTCGCCGAGCCACAGCGGCAGCACGCAGAGGTCGCCGATCACCGCGATCACGAACAGGAACGACACCACGTCGAGGCCCGCGGGCTTCCAGCGCAACACGATCGTGTAGATCGACCACATCGCCATCGACAGGATGATGAAGAGGTCGCCGCCGTTGAGCTCGAAGTGCAGCAGCGCCGCGAGGCTGCCTTCCGACAGGATCGCGAGCACGCCGCCAAGCGAGATGGCCACGCCCGCGAGCTGCAACGGCGTGCAGCCGCTCGCGCAGGAACAGCCACGACAGCGACACGATCATCACCGGAATGAACGAGTTGAGGATCACGCCGTTGGTCGCGGTCGTGAAGTTGAGGCCGAGGTACGCCAGCGAGTTGTGCATGCAGATGCCGATGGCGCCGAGGAGCGCAAGCACCTTCCAGTGGGCACGCACGAGCGGCCAGTCGCGCGGCAGCCGCCCGACGGCGAACGGCGCGAGCATCGCGGTCGCGAAGAACCAGCGGAAAAACGTCATGGCCATCGGCGGGATGTCGCTCGCGATCCCGCGTCCGATGATCCAGTTGCAGGCCCAGAAGAAGGGCGCGAGCGTCAGCAGCAGGTACGGCGAGACGCTGCGGTTCGCGGCCATGGCGCAAGTATAAGGCGAAGGCCCCGCGCGCGGCGCCGGTATAATCACAGGCTTGAATCCCGCCGCACCCCTCACGGCCGAGCCCGCACAGGCGTCGCGCCCGCGACCGCTTCGCTTCCCCCGCTGATACCGGACCTGCCCGACGCGGGGATGCGGACCCTGGCCGGTCCCTTCGCCGGATCGTCGGACGCGCTCGCGCTCGCCGACCTCGCGCGCCGCGCCGCGCACGACAAGCGGATGGTCGCGGTGGTGAGCGCCGATCCGCTGTCCGCGCAGCGGCTGGCCGACGAAATCCCGTGGTTCGCGCCGGAGTTGCGCGTCGCGCTGCTGCCGGACTGGGAGACGCTGCCGTACGACCAGTTCTCGCCGCACCAGGACCTCGTGTCCGAGCGCCTCGCGACGCTCTATCGCATCTCGCGCGGCGAATGCGACGTCGTCGTGGTGGCGGCCACGACCGCGCTGTATCGGCTGGCGCCGCCCTCGTATCTCGCGGCGTTCACGTTCTTCCTCACGCAGGGCACGAACGCTCGACGTCGACGCGCTGCGCGCGCAGCTGACGCTCGCCGGCTACGCGCACGTGACGCAGGTCGTGTCGCCCGGCGAGTTCAGCGTGCGCGGCGGGCTGATCGATCTCTTCCCGATGGGCTCCGCGCTGCCCTACCGCCTCGATCTCTTCGACAACGACATCGAGACGATCAAGACCTTCGACGTCGACACGCAGCGCACGCTCTATCCGGTGCGCGACGTGCGCCTGCTGCCCGCGCGCGAGTTCCCGCTGGACGACGCCGGGCGCACCCGCTTCCGCAGCCGCTTTCGCGAGGTGTTCGAGGGCGATCCGTCGAAGTCGGCGCTCTACAAGGACATCAGCGAACGGCGTCGTGCCCGGCGGCATCGAGTACTACCTGCCGCTGTTCTTCGACCGGACCGCGATGCTCGCCGACTACCTGCCGGCCGTCCGCCATCGTCGCGCTGCACGGCGACGTCGCCGGCGCCGTCGACCGCTTCTGGCAGGACACCGAGTCGCGCTATCGGCTGCTGCGCGGCGACAAGGCGCGGCCGCTGCTGCCGCCGACCGAGCTCTTCGTGCCGGCCGACGAGTTCAACGGCGCGCTGAAGGCATTCGGCCGCGTCGAGCTGCGGCGCGAAGGACGCGGGGCCGACCGCGACCGCTGCCGACGCGTGCAGGTGGATCGCCGCGCCGCCGATCCGCTCGCCGCGCTGAAGCGCTTCCTCGCGACGACGCCGTTGCGCGTGGCGCATCGTCGCCGAAAGCGCCGGCCGGCGCGAGACGATGCAGCACTACTTCGCCGAGTACGGCCTCGCGCCCCGCGCTCGGCCGACGGACTTCGCACGCGTTCGTCGCGACGAGCGAGCACGCGTGATGCTGCTCGCCGGCGCCGCTCGCCACCGGCTTCGCGTGGCCCGACGGGCGATCTCGCGTTCGTCACCGAGAGCCGAGCTCTACGCGGGCGTCGTGCGCCGCACGGCGCGCGAGGCCGCGAAGCGCAGCAACGTCGACGCGATGGTGCGCGACCTCTCGGAGGTGCGCATCGGCGACCCGGTCGTGCACGAGCAGCACGGCATCGGCCGCTACCTGGGCCTCGTCACGCTCGACCTCGGCGACGGGCCCAACGAGTTCCTGCAGCTCGTCTACGCCAACGACGCCAAGCTGTACGTGCCGGTGTCGAACCTGCATCTCATCAGCCGCTACAGCGGCGCGTCGCCCGACGCCGCGCCGCTGCACGAGCTCGGGCAGCGGCCAGTGGGAGAAGGCGAAGAAGAAGGCGGCGCAGCAGGCGCACGACACCGCGGCGGAGCTGCTCAACCTCTACGCGCAGCGCGCGGCGCGGCAGGGCTACGCGTTCGCGCTCAAGCCGCACGACTACGAGGCCTTCGCCGAAGGCTTCGGCTTCGAGGAGACGCCCGACCAGGCGGCGGCGATCGAGGCGGTCGTCACGCGACATGACGTCGGGCAAGCCGATGGACCGCCTGGTGTGCGGCGACGTCGGCTTCGGCAAGACCGAGGTCGCGCTGCGCGCCGCGTTCGTCGCGCTCGCCGACGGCAAGCAGGTGGCGCTGCTCGTGCCGACCACGCTGCTCGCCGAGCAGCACTTCCAGACGTTCTCCGACCGCTTCGCCGACTTGCCGGTGCGCATCGCCGAGCTGTCGCGCTTCCGCACCGCGCAAGGAGACGAAGGCCGCGCTCGAGGGCCTGGCCGCGGGCACGATCGACATCGTGATCGGCACGCACAAGCTGCTGCAGGCCGACGTCAAGTTCAAGGACCTGGGCCTCGTCATCATCGACGAGGAGCACCGCTTCGGCGTGCGCCAGAAGGAGCTCCTGAAGCGCCTGCGCGCCGAGGTGGACGTGCTGACGCTCACCGCGACGCCGATCCCGCGCACGCTCGCGATGTCGCTCGAAGGGCATCCGCGACTTCTCGGTGATCGCCACCGCGCCGCAGCGGCGGCTCGCGATCAAGACGTTCGTCGCCGCCTATTCGCCGGGCATCGTGCGCGAGGCGGCGCTGCGCGAGCTGAAGCGCGGCGGCCAGATCTACTTCCTGCACAACGAGGTCGACACCATCGCCACGCGCGCGGAGACGCTCGCGAAGCTGCTGCCCGAGGCGCGCATCGCGGTGGCGCACGGCCAGATGGGCGAGCGCGAGCTCGAGCACGTGATGCGCGACTTCTACCAGCAGCGCGTCAACCTGCTGCTGTGCTCGACCATCATCGAGACCGGCATCGACGTGCCGACCGCCAACACCATCATCATCGACCGCGCCGACCGCTTCGGCCTCGCGCAGCTGCACCAGCTGCGCGGACGCGTCGGCCGCTCGCATCACCAGGCCTACGCGTACCTGCTGACGCCGCCGGCCGACGCGCTGTCGGCGCAGGCGAAGAAGCGGCTCGAGGCGATCCAGATGATGGAGGACCTGGGCTCCGGCTTCTACCTCGCGATGCACGACCTCGAGATCCGCGGCGCCGGCGAGGTGCTCGGGCGAGTCGCAGTCGGGCGAGATGCAGGAGGTCGGCTTCCAGCTCTACAACGACATGCTGCGCGCGTCGGTGCGCGCGCTGAAGTCCGGGCGCGAGCCCGATCTCGGCGAGCCGCTCGGCGTCACCACCGAGATCAACCTGCACGTGCCGGCGCTGCTGCCCGAGCGCTACTGCAACGACGTGCACGAGCGGCTGGTGCTCTACAAGCGGCTCGCCAGCGCGGAGACGCTCGGACGAGCTCGAAGGCATCCAGGAGGAGCTGGTCGACCGCTTCGGCCCCACGCCCGAGCCGGCGCAGGCGCTGCTCGCGTGCCATCGGCTGCGCCTGCTCGCGAAGCCGCTCGGCGTGCGCAAGATCGACGCGGGTCCCGAGCGCACGACGATCCAGTTCGTCAAGCGGCCGCCGTTCGATCCGGGCGCGCTGATCCTGCTCGTGCAGCGCGACGGGCGCATCCGCTTCGCCGGACCCGATCGCGTGCGCATCGACCGCGCGGCGCCGACGCTCAACGAGCGCATCGCGCTGGTGAGGGACTTCCTCGGCAGGCTCAAGTAACCGATCGCCGGAGACGGGTTCGCGCTCCCCACGCCGCGTCGTCGGCGGACGCCGGATCCGCGCATCGACAGGTGGTAGGATTTCCCGGCCATGAGCGCGTATCGGCACCCGGAATGAAGCCTTTGCTGCCTCCGCAGATCCACGTCTTCGTGCGCGACTGGCTGTCGGCGAACAACGTCCTGCTGAAGCAGCCGCGACGGCCACGTGCTGTCGATTCGGGCTACGTCGGCCACGCGCCGCTCACGCTCGCGCTGCTCGCGGTCGGAGCGCGGGCCTGCACGGCGAGCCGCTCGCCAAGCTCGTCAACACGCACGGCCACTCCGATCACATCGGCGGCAACGCGAGCGTGCAGCGCGCCTACGGCTGCACGATCGAGTTCCCGGCCGCCGAAGCGCCGCTCATCCGCCATTGGGACACGAAAGGCACTCTGGCTCGACTACGCCGACCAGGCCGCCGACCGCTTCACGATCGATGCCGAGCTCCATCCCGGACACGACGCACGTGTGGGGGGACCTCGAGTGGCAGATGCTGCCGCGCCGGGCCACGACATGGGCGCGCTGGTCTTCTACAACCCCGAGCATCGCATCCTGATTTCCGGCGACGCGCTGTGGCAGAACGGCTACGGCCTCATCATGCCGCCCGTCGCTCGATCCCGACGCGCTGCCCGCCACGCGCGACACGCTCGACCTCATCGCCGGTCTCGACGTGCGCGTCGTGATTCCCGGCCATGGCGAGGTGTTCACCGACGTCGAGCGCCGCGCTCGACCGGGCCTACGCGCGCACCGAGGCGTTCGAGGCCGACGAGACGCGCATCGCGCGCCATGCGCTCAAGGTGCTGCTGACGTTCAGCCTGCTGCATCGCCGGCGCATGGCCGTGGCCGACCTGCCGGCCTACGTGGAGCGCGTGGGCTTCTATCGCGACGTCAATGCCGCGGTATTGCGCATGCCGCCGGTCGCGCTGGCCGAGCAGCTCGTGCGGGAGCTCGCCAAGGCGGGCGCGGTGAAGGTCGAGGATGGCTGGCTGATGCCGGCGTGACGCGGGTTGCGGACGGCGCGCCAGCCGTCGCCGCCCGCGCGGACCGGGGTCAGCCCGCGTCCTGCCGGTAGGCCTCGAAGGGAATGCGCAGCGTCACCTCGTCCGCCGGCGTGAGCGATTGCACGCCGTTGGTCATGCCCCAGTCCGAGCGCTTCATCGTCGCGGTGGCGTCGCCGCCGCACATCGGCTTCTTGTTGAACGGCTGCTCGCCGCACCTGAAGTTGACGACCTTGAGCGCGAGCGGCTTGGTGACCCCCAGCATCGTGAGCTCGCCCTCGACCCCGACGAGGCGATCGCCGTCGAAGTGCAGGCTGGTCGACTTGTAGGCGATCGTCGGGAATTTCTCGACGTTGAAGAACTTCTCGCCCTTGACCGCGCCATCCAGACGCGAATCGAAGGTCCGGACCGACGCGGCATCGATGGCGATCTCGATCGAGCCCTTCCGCGCGGCGCGGTCGAGGGTCACCTTGCCGGTCATCTTGTCGAACATCCCGAACTGCGTCGAGTATCCGATGTGGTGCACCTCGAAGGCGGGTCGCGAATGCGCACCGTCGAACACATAGGTCGCCTCCTGCGCCGCCACGGGCAGCGCGACGGCGACGAAACCAGCGGCAACAAAGAGACGAACGTTCACTGTGCTTTTCTCCCCGATTGGATTTCCGCGAGGTCGCGGTACGGGCGGCGGCCGAACCGCCTGGCGCCGCTCACCGCAAACAGCCTGACGCGGCCACTATTCCATGCGTCATCTTACCGGGGCGAGCGCCATCCGGAAACGCACCAGCACGTCGTTCGCGACCATGTCGGTGTCCGCCCACTGGCCCTCGCCGATCTTGAAGTCCAGGCGCTTGATCGTGAAGCTCCCCTCGGCGGTGGCGTTGCCCGCGGCGTCCTTCCGCAAGGAGAGGGGGACGACGACGTCCTTGGCAATGCCCTTGATCGTGAGCTGGCCCGCCACCTCGTACTTGTCCGGCCCGACTTCCTTGAGCGAGGACGACACGAAGCGCGCCACGGGAAAGCGCGCGGTGTCGAACCAGACGCGATCCCGGACCTCCTTCTCGGAATCCTCGCTCGCGAGGTCGATGCTGGCGAGCTCGATCTCGATCTCGACCTTGGACTTCGCGAGATCCTTGGGCAGGAACAGGACGTTCGCCTTCCACTTGCGGAAGCGGCCCTCGACGTTGACGCCCATCTGCTTGGACACGAAGCGGATCTCGCTCTTGTCGACGAGCACGCCCTGCGCCACCGCCGGACCGCTGCCGGCGACGGAGAACGCGAGAATGCAGGAATCCGGCGCTGCAGCCACTTCATTGCGAAAGTCCTTTCGGCTTGACGCCGGGGAGCATGCGCGCGAGCGACGCCGTCCCGGTCGACGAGATGATGCTTCAACGCGGCCCCCGCGTGCATGACCACCAGCACGACGAGGGTGGCCACGAGCGAGAGGTGGACGACGCGCAGCACGCCCGCGAGCGCGCGGTCCTTGGCCACGAGGTCGGGCAGCGGGACGAGGCCAAGGTAGACCACCTGAACGCCGGTCGCAGAGCTGTAGATCCATCCGGAGACCGGCACCAGCACCAGGAGCGCGTACAGGGCGGCGTGCACGGCGCTCGCGGCGGTCTGCTGCCAGGCCGGCATCGCCACCGGCGGCGGCGGCGGATGTCCCCATCGCCACGCCAAGCGCAGCCAGGCCAGCAGGAACACGGTGACGCCGATCCACTTGTGCCACAGGTACCACTGCAGCTTGCGCGGCGACAGCGGGAGCGGGACCATCGACAGGCCGAGCAGCAGGTTGGCCACGATGAGGAGCGCCGTCAGCCAGTGCAGCGCGACGGCGACAGCGCCGTAGCGCTCGGGAGTGGAGGGAAGGGCACTCATGCTTGCGCTGCTGCGAACGGGCGATGGCGTCACGTTATTCCCCCCGGGGCGAGATTCACCGTCCGAGCTGCCCGACGAACGTCGCGCACGCCGTTCAGCAGCATCTCCACCGCCAGCGCCGTCAGCACGAGCCCCATCAGGCGCTCGAACGCGTTGATCGCGCGATCGCCGAGCAGCGCCTGCAGGCGCCCGCGCCGCGGCCAGCACGACCGTCGTCACGCGCCATCGCCAGCGTCAGCGCGAGCACCCACGTCCACAGGTGCGCGGGATCGCGCGACGCCATCAGCATCACCGTCGCGAGCGCCGAGGGCCCGGCGATCGACGGCACCGCGAGCGGCACGAGGAACGGCTCGCCGTCGCGCACCTCGCCGAAGATGCCTTCCTTGCTGCGGGAACACCATGCGCAGGGCGATCAGGAACAGGATGATGCCGCCGGCGATCGACAGCGACACGTCGGACAGCTGCAGCCACTGCATGAACGTGCGGCCGCCGGCCATGAACGCGAGCAGGATCACGAACGCGAAGACGCATTCGCGCAGCACGACGCGGCGCGTGACGCGCCGGCGGCACGCGGGCGAGCGCCGACACCACGAGCGGCAGGTTGCCGAACGGATCGAGCACGAGCAGCAGCAGGATCGTCGCGGAGAAGAGGTCGTTGTGCATCGTCAGCGCATCAGTGCGCGAGAGCAGGTCAGAACCCGAGCGGGAACAGGAACGCGGCGGCGAGCGCCGTGCAGCGCGAACGCGAGCCCCGCGAACGCGCCCGCGTCGGCGTTGACCTGGAACGCGCGCGCGGTGCCGATGCCGTGCGCGGCGAGCCCGAGCGCGAAGCCGCGCGCGCGCCAGTCGCGCACGCGGCACGCGTCGAGCACGTACTTGCCGAGCGCGGCGCCGAGGATGCCGGTGGTGACCGCGAACACCGCGGCGAGCGCGGGCAGGCCGCCCAGCTTCTCGCGCGATGCCCATCGCGATCGGCGCCGTCACCGATTTCGGCGCGAGCGACAGCAGCGTCACGGGCGACGCGCCCAGGAGCTCAGGCGAGCGACAGCGCGCTGCACGAGCGCCACGACCGAGCCCACGACCAGCGCGCCGGCGATCGGCACGGCCAGCCGCCGCACGTTGCGCCCATTCGCGCGCCAGCGGCACCGCGAGCCCGACCACCGCCGGCCCGAGCAGGAAGTGCACGAACTGCGCGCCGTCGAAGTAGGTCTTGTACGACGGTGTGCGTCGCCACGAGCACGGCGACGATCAGCGCCACCGCGATGAGCACCGGATTGGCGAGCGGATGCATGCCGCTGCGCGCATAGCACCACCAGCCGGCCGCGTACATCACGAGCGTCAGCGTGAGGCCGGCGAGCGGCGTCGCCGCGAGGTAGACCCACAGCTCGAAGAACGGCTGGGCGATCATCCGGCGCCGCCCCGCCTCGCGCGCCTTCCTGCCGCCGCGCGAGCCACTCGAACGTCAACGCGGTCGCCGCGATCGCGAGCACGGTGCTGACGACGAGCGCGACGACGATCGGCAGCCATTCGTCCGCGAGGCGGCGCGACGTGCAGCATCACGCCCACGCCGGCGGGCACGAACAGCAGCGACAGGTGTCTGGCGAGCCCGTCGGCGGCGACGGTCAGCGATTCCGGCGCGCGTCGCCGCGCGAGCAGCGCGGCCAGAAGCAGCGCCATGCCCGCGACCGGTCCCGGGACCGGCATCGCCGGCGAGCCGCACCAGCGCCTCGCCCGCGCACTGGAACAGCAGGAGCCACGTGAATCCGGCGAGCAGCGGGCTCACTGGGCGACCCTGCGCGCTGTCGCGCTGCGGGGCAATTCGCGCAAGACGGTGCGCATCGTCAATGCAGCTTGACGCGCGGCTCGAGGCGCTCGCGCAGGAAACGTCCCATCGTGTCGAAGGCGACGCGCACGACGCCGTGGATCGAGATCTGATGCATCTTGTAGAGCGACGTGTACATGAGGCGCGCGATCAGGCCCTGGATCAGCAGGCTGCCGCCGATCAGCGCGCCCATCAGCGTGCCGACCGCGGACAGCTCGCCCAGCGACACCAGCGAGCCGAAGTCGCGGAAGTGGAATTCGGGCAGCGGCGTGCCGGCGAGCCGCGCCTTCATCGATCTTGACGCAGCAGGGTCGCCTGCTGGTGCGCCACCTGCGCGCGCGGCGGCAGGATCGCGTCGCCCTTGTGGCCGAGCCACGGCGCAGCGGCGCAATCGCCGAACGCGAAGACGTCGGGATCGCGCGTCGTCTGCAGCGTCGGCGTGACCACGAGCTGGTTGGCGCGGTTCGCCTCGAGGCCGTCGAGGTCGCGCAGCACGGCGGGCGCCATGATGCCGGCCGCCCATACGATGAGATCGGCCGGAAGACCGCGCCGCTCGCGGTGTGCACGCCGTCGGCCGTCGACCTCGGTCACGCGCTCGCCGGTGCGCACGTCGACGTCGAGCTTCTGCAGGAGCTCCGTCGCCGCCGATCGCCACGCTTTTCGGAAAGCGGCGGCAGGATGCGCGGCGAGGCCTCGAGCAGCGTGAGCCGGATGTCCTGCGCCGGATTGAGGTAGTCGAGACCGTAGCCCGCATGCGCGCGCGTCGTCTGGCGGATCTCCGCGGCGAGCTCGACGCCCGTCGCGCCGGCGCCGATGATCACGATGTCGACCTTCGCCGCGCGCGCCTGCCGCGGCGCGGCCGTCGGCGCGCACGCACACCGCGAGCAGCCGCCGGTGGAAGCGCTCGGCGTCGTCGAGCGTGTCGAGCGAGATCGGATGCTCGGCCGCGCCCGGCACGCCGAAGTCGTTGCTCACGCTGCCGAGGCAGAGCACCAGCGTGTCGTAGGGCAGCGTGCGGCGCGGCAGCACTTCCTCGCCGTCGGGACCGAACACCGGTCGAGCGTGATCTCGCGGCGCGCGCGGTCGAGCCCGCAGATCGCGCCCTGCCGGAAGCGGAAGTGATGCCAGTGCGCGATCGCGAGGTAGTCGAGGTCGTGCGCGTCGGCGTCCATGCGCCCGGCGGCGACTTCGTGCAGCAGCGGCTTCCACACGTGAGTCGCGTTGCGGTCGACCAGCGTGACCTGCACGTCGCCGCCGCGGCCATAGCGGTCGCCGAGCTTGGTCGCGAGCGGCAGGCCGCCCGCGCCGCCGCCGACGACCACGATGCGATATGTCGCTGTCGTCCCCATGGCCGTCGCTCGTCCGCGCCCGGCATCATACGGGGAACCGGCGCGCCGCGCACCGGCGGCCGCGCAGCGCATCAGGCGCGCGTCGGCTCCGCCATCGCGACGCCGATGCGCCGCCACGTCTCGACGTTCGGTGCTTGCAGCGCGTAGTCGAACAGCGCGACGCGATCGGCCAGCATCTCGCTGGTCAGCGACATGCGGCGTGGCCGGCGGCAGGCGAGATGCGCGTCGGCATCGCCCGCTTCGATCACCACGTCCATGCCGGCGCGGCGCGCGATGCCGGATCATCGTGGCGTTCTCGGCGAGGCAATGCATGTAGAGGCGCGGCATCGCGCGGTTGCGCGCATGCTCCGCCGCGCGCGCGACGAGCGCGCCGCCGATGCCGCGCCGGCGCGCGCCGGGCAGCACCGAAACACCGAGCTCCGCCAGCTCGCGCGCGAACGCGAGATGCGCGGCGCCCGCGAGCGCGAGGCGTCGCCGTACACGCCGAAGATCGACGTCGGTCGTCGAAGTCGATGCGCGTCGACGTAGGCGGCGATGGCGGCGCCCGCGAGCGCGGTGCCGAAGCGCAGTCGCACGTCGTCGGGGTCGAGCGCGCAGCAGGTGCGCGAGATAGGCGTCGCGGGCGCTCGGCGAGCCGCTGCACGGGAACGTGTCATGTGGTCGACCGAAGCGCATGTGCCGAAGTTTGGACGGCGTGGGCCACGGGTCGCGGGCATCCGGTGAGCGGTGCCAGTTGCCAGCTGCCCATCACGCCATCGCCTTCGCGCCGCGGATCCGCGCCGCCCATCCAGCCGTCGCGCGTGCGCACGATGCGCCTGCACGCCGCTCGGTGAGCTCGAGGACGCGCGACGTCGGCGCCGAGCGCGCGCAGCTTCGGCGCAAGCGGCGACCAGGTCGGTGTCCGCCTCGAGCTCGGTCGGTCCGTTGCGGCTGCCGAAGTTGGGCAGGTCGCGCCGCCGCCTGCGGATCGAGCCCCCAGTCGATGATGCCGATCAGCGTCTTCGCCACGTAGTTGATGATCGCGCTGCCGCCCGGCGAGCCGGTGACGATCGCGACGCGCCCGTCGCGGTCGTACGCGATGGTCGGCGCCATCGACGAGCGCGGCCGCTTGCCGCCTTCGCACGCGGTTCGCGACCGGCTTGCCGTCCTCCTCCGGCACGAACGAGAAGTCGGTGAGCTCGTTGTTGAGCAGGAAGCCGCCCGCGGTCATCAGGCGGCTGCCGAACTGGTTCTCGATCGGTGCTGGTCATCGCGACCGCGTTGCCGTAGCGGTCGACGATCGACATGTGCGTCGTCGACGGCAAGTTCGAGCGCGGCATCGGCGCCCCAGCGCCACCTTCGCGCGCGGTCGCTGCGACGCCGGGCGGCGAACCCGGTCGCGCGCGGCGCATGCTCGCGTCGGCGCGGATCAGCGCGGACGCGCTGCGCAGGTAATCGGGGTCGAGCAGGCCGGCGGGCGGCGCGTAGAACGCGGGATCGGCCATGTAGACGCTGCGATCGGCGAACGCGAGCCGTCCCGCCTCGCTCACGAAATGCACGCTCCAGAATCCCGGCCGGCTCCATTGCGCCGCAAGTCGAAGCGCTCGAGCATCTTCAGCATCTGCAGCACGGTGATCCCGCCCGACGACGGCAGCGGAAAGCCGCAGACGCGGTAGGCGCGATACGCATCGCACACCGGCTCGCGCACGATCACCCTGTAGCCCGCGAGATCGGCGAGCGTGATGTCGCCCGGATTGAACGGATGCTGCGTGACCGTGTCGACGATGTCGCGCGCGATCGCGCCGGTGTAGAACGCGTCGGCGCCGCCCGCGGCGATCGCGCGCAGCGTGCGCGCATAGGCCGGATTGCGCAGCACGGTGCCCGACCGGCAGCACCTTGCCGTTCGCGTCGTAGAAGTACGCGCGCAGGCGCGGCTGCGTGATGTACTTCTCGTTGCCGACGCAGCGCGTGCAGGCGCGGCGACATCGCGAAGCCGTCTTCGGCCAGCGCGATCGCCGGCGCGAACAGCGTCGCCCACGGCAGCCGGCCATGCTTGCGATGCGCGGTCTCCAGGAGGCGCACGACGCCGGGCACGCCGACCGACCTGCCGCCGACCACCGCGTCGTAGAAGTCGAGCGGCTGGCCGTTCCTGAGGAAGCGATCGGGGCGCGCGGCGGCCGGCGCCGTCTCGCGGCCGTCGTAGGCGATCGAGCCGCTTGTCGCGTCGCGTCGTGCACCAGCAGGAAGGCACCGCCGCCGATGCCCGACGATTGCGGCTCGACGAGGCCCAGCACGAGCTGCACGGCAATGGCCGCGTCCGACGGCGGTGCCGCCGCGTGCGAGGACGTCGTACCCGGCGCTCGATGGCCAGCGGATTGGCCGTCGCGACCATCCACTGCTCGGCGTGCACGGGCGCCTTGTCGATCCACCCGGAGGGATGTTCGGGGGCGGGCTTCTGCGCGAACGATAGTCCCGGGAGCGCGAGCGCGGCCACCAACGCGAAGGCAGCGCGCAGCAGCGCGCGACGGGGAGAGCGCATGAGGCTGTCGTCAAGATGGGCGGTGCGACGATTGTAGGTCACTCCGTGGCAGGGTTCTTCGTTCATCGGTCGACGCATGCCGTCGCGCCATGCAAAAGGGCAGCGGCATCGCCGCTGCCCTTCCGTGCCACCCTGCGACGCGCGTTGGCGCGCGCTGCGCGTTACTGCTTGACGAGGATGATCTCGACGCGCCGTGCCTCGGCTTCGTTGCCGCCGCCTTGCGTCACTTCCGGCTTCGCCATCTCGATCTTGTCCTCGGCGACGCCGGCCGACTTGAGCTGGTCGCGGACCTTCAGCGCGCGCTGCTTCGCGAGCTCCTGGTTCTGCTCGAGGTTGCCGCTGGCATCGTGGTAGCCCGAGACCTTCACCTTCTGGCCCGAGGCCTTCGCCGCATCGGCGACGGGCGCGAGCTTGCCGGCCGCATCCGCCGGCAGGTCGGCCTTGCCGGAATCGAAGTAGAGCTTGACCACTTCGATGGCGACGATCGCCACCGGAGCGGCGGCCGTGGCGGGGGCCGGCGTGATGGCCGCGGCCGGCGCCGGTGCCGGCTTCGCGGGCGGCGTCGCGGTGGACGCACCCCACGTGGCGAGCAGCGGCACGATCATCAGCGCGACGATGTTGATGATCTTGATCAGCGGGTTCACCGCCGGGCCGGCCGTGTCCTTGTACGGGTCGCCCACGGTGTCGCCGGTGACCGCCGCCTTGTGCGCGTCGGAGCCCTTGCCGCCGTGATGGCCGTCCTCGATGTACTTCTTGGCGTTGTCCCACGCGCCGCCGCCCGTCGTCATCGAGATGGCGACGAAGAGGCCGGTGATGATGGTGCCCATCAGCAGGCCGCCCAGCGCCTGCGGGCCGAGGGCGAGGCCGACGACCACCGGCACGACCACCGGCAGGAGCGACGGGATGATCATCTCGCGGATCGCCGCCTTGGTCAGCATGTCGACCGCGACGCCGTACTCCGGCTTGGCGGTGCCTTCCATGATGCCCTTGATGTCGCGGAACTGGCGGCGCACTTCGACCACGACCGCGCCGGCGGCGCGACCGACGGCTTCCATCGCCATCGCGCCGAACAGATAGGGAATCAGGCCGCCGATGAAGAGGCCGATGATCACCATGTGGTTCGACAGGTCGAACGACGTGGCCAGTCCGGCGGTGTCGAGCGCGTGCGTGTAGTCGGCGAAGAGCACCAGCGCGGCCAGGCCGGCGGAGCCGATCGCGTAGCCCTTGGTGACGGCCTTGGTCGTGTTGCCCACGGCGTCGAGCGGATCGGTGATGTTGCGCACCGAGTCCGGCAGGTCGGCCATCTCGGCGATGCCGCCCGCGTTGTCGGTGATCGGACCGTAGGCGTCGAGCGCGACGATGATGCCCGCCATCGACAGCATCGACGTCGCGGCGATGGCGATGCCGTACAGGCCCGCGAGCCAGTACGACACGAAGATCGCGGCGCACACCGAGAGCACCGGCCACGCGGTGGCCTTCATCGACACGCCGATGCCGGCGATGATGTTGGTCGCGTGGCCGGTCGTCGACGCCTCGGCGATGTGCTTGACCGGCTTGAAGTCGGTGCCGGTGTAGTACTCGGTGATGACCACCATCAGCGCCGTCAGCACGAGGCCGACGAGCGACGCGCCGAAGAGGCGCATCGAGCGTGAGCATCGGATCGACGGCCGCGAAGCCGCCGGTCATGCGGTCGGTGATGACCCAGAAGCCGACCGCCGAGATCACGCCGGCGACCGCGAGGCCGCGGTACAGCGCGTTCATGATCTTGCCGCCGTCGCGCGCCTTCACGAAGTAGCAGCCGACGATCGAGGCGAGGATCGAGAAGCCGCCCAGCACCAGCGGATAGAGCACCGCCTGGTCCGCGACCGTGGGCAGCAGCAGCGCGCCCAGCAGCATCGTCGCGACGATGGTCACCGCGTAGGTCTCGAAGAGGTCGGCCGCCATGCCGGCGCAGTCGCCGACGTTGTCGCCGACGTTGTCCGCGATCACCGCGGGATTGCGCGGATCGTCCTCCGGAATGCCGGCTTCGACCTTGCCGACGAGGTCGGCGCCGACGTCCGCGCCCTTGGTGAAGATGCCGCCGCCCAGACCGCGCGAAGATCGAGATCAGCGAGCCGCCGAACGCGAGGCCGACGAGCGGCTGGATGATGTGGTGCAGGCTTTCCTTGGTGGGATTCGGCGCCCAGTCGGCGGAGCCCGTCAGGAACCAGTAGAAGCCCGCCACGCCGAGGAGGCCCAGGCCGACCACCAGCATGCCGGTGATGGCGCCGCCGCGGAACGCGACCGCGAGCGCCTCGTTGAGGCCGGTGCGCGCGGCTTCGGCCGTGCGCACGTTCGAGCGCACCGACACGTTCATGCCGATGTAGCCCGCGAGTCCGGACAGGATCGCGCCCACGGCGAAGCCGCCGGCCGTGCGGCCGCCGAGCGCAAACCAGATGATGACGAACAGGATGACGCCGACGATGCCGATCGTCGTGTACTGGCGGTTGAGATACGCCTTGGCGCCGGCCTGGATCGCGGCGGCGATCTCCTGCATCCGCGCGTTGCCCGCGGGCTTGGCGAGGATCCAGTTGATCGACAGTGACGCCGTAGACGATCGCCGCCACCGCGCAGACGAGCGCGAAGATGAGACCTGTGGACATGGCTTGTTTGCTCCCGAAAAGAACGTGGCTCAGTTGGAACGCGCGGGGCACCTTCGTGCGGGCGCCCTTCGCGGGCCCCGATCGCGCGCGGACTTCACGCCGCATTCGCGCCGGGGCCTCGACTTCCTTGGTTGTTTCCCCTTGCCCCCGGCCCAATCCCGGACCGGAGAAAACACGCTATTTTGCCAGTTTGCGGGCCAGGAAGTCCAACCGGTCCTGTCCCCAGAACATTTCGCCGTCGACGACGTACGTCGGCGCCCCGAACACGCCGCGGTCGATCGCTTCCTTCGTGATCGCGGCGTACCGCGCGGCCATGGCCGGCGCCCGCGCGGCGAGCGCCGCCGGATCGAGGCCGCAGCGCACGCGCGCAGTCGGCGAGCGTCGCCGGATCGGCGATGTCGCGCTCCTGCTCCCACAGCGCACGATGGATCGCGCCGGCCAGCGCGAGCGCGGCGTCGGCGCCCTGCTCCGCGGCCGCGAGCACCCAGGTGGCAGCGGGCTCGCCGTTGGCGGGAAAATGCTTCGGCTGGATGTGCATCGGCTTGCCGAGGAACTCCGACCAGCGCTTGAGTTCCACGAGCCGGTACGCCTGCCGTTGCGGCGCGCGCTTGGGCAGCGGCAGCCCGCCCGACACCGGGAACACTTCGCCGAGGTTCATCGGTTTCGGCACGAGCCGGGCACCGTGCTCCTTCGCCAGCGCCACGACGCGATCGTGTCCGAGATAGCTCCACGGCGACACCGTGGCGAAGTAGTAGTCGATCGTCTTGCTCATGGATTTGTGATCTCCTGTTGGGCACGGCAACCGCGAGCCACGGTGTGCTTCCGCCGGGCGATGCGCCGCGCGCGCGGCAGTTGCGACGCGCCGCGGCGCCGGGCCCGCGTCAGCGGACGACGCCGCTCCGGCTCAGACCTTGAACTCGCCCGGGAGCTTCTTCGCCACCGGCACGTTCTTCAGGCGCACGTACTGCGGCAGCCCGTCCTTGTACGGCGGCGGGTCCTCGCCCTTCATGAGCGGGCCGAGGTAGGCGCGCGCCTTCGCGGTGATGCCGTAGCCGTCCTTGCTGATGAAGTCGCGCGGCAGCTTCTTCTCGACGTTGGCCACCTTGGTGAGCGGCGCCTCGGTGATCTTCCAGCGATAGGGCTTGTCGGACACGCGCGTGATCGCGGGCATCACCGCATTGCGGCCCTTGATCGCCATCTCCACCGCCGCCTTGCCCACCGCGTACGACTGCTCGACGTCCGTCTTCGACGCGAGATGCCGCGCCGCGCGCTGCAGGTAGTCGGCCACCGCCCAGTGATACTTGTACGACGAGCTTGTCCTTCACGAGCGACGCGATGAGCGGCCCCACGCCGCCCAACTGCGCGTGGCCGAACGCGTCGCGCGTGCCCGCATCGGCCAGGAGCTTGCCCTCGCGCATTCGAGAGCCCCTCCGAGACGCCGACGCAGCAGTAGCCGAACTGCTTCACCTTGGCGTCGACCTGCGCGAGGAACGCCGCCTCGTCGAACGCGATCTCGGGAAACAGCAGCACCAGCGGGATCGGCGTCCCGGCATCGTCGGCCATGCCGACCGCCGCGGTGATCCACCCCGCGTGGCGGCCCATCACCTCGAGCACGAACACCTGCGTCGACGTCTTGGCCATCGACGCGACGTCGAACGCCGCCTCGCGCATGCGACGTCGCGACGTATTTCGCCACCGAGCCGAAGCCCGGGCAGTTGTCGGTGACCGGCGAGGTCGTTGTCGACGGTCTTCGGCACGTGGATGGCGCTGCAGCGGATAGCCCAGCTCCTCGGCGATCTGCGACACCTTGAGGCACGTGTCCGCGGAATCGTTGCCGCCGTTGTAGAAGAAGTAGCCGATGTCGTGCGCGCGGAACACCGTCGATCAGGCGCTCGTACTGCGCGCGGCTCTCCTCGAGGCCCTTCAGCTTGTAGCGGCACGAGCCGAACGCGCCGGCCGGCGTGTAGCGCAGCGCGGCGATCGCGCGCGGCCGACTCGCGGCTGGTGTCGATCAGGTCCTCGGTGAGCGCGCCGATGATGCCGTTGCGTCCCGCGTAGACCTTGCCGATGCCGGTCGCGGTGCTTGCGCGCGGTCTCGATGACGCCGGCGGCGCTGGCGTTGATGACGGCGGTGACGCCGCCGGATTGCGCGTAGAACGCGTTGCGTTTGGCCATGGTGACCAGCGTGCGGGTTACGAATGAAGCGCGGCGAGCGCGGCGTCGCGCACGGCCTCGACCGCCGTGAGCCCGTTGACCTTGCGATACTTCGGCGCGCTGCGGGTCGCCGGTCGCGGCCCAGTCGGAGTAGTACGCGACCAGCGGCTTGGTCTGCGCGTGATACACGGCGAGGCGGTTGCTTGCACCGTCTCCTCGCGGTCGTCGTCGCGCTGGATCAGGTCCTCGCCGGTGACGTCGTCCTTGCCCGGCGACCTTCGGCGGGTTGAACTTGACGTGATACGTGCGGCCCGACGCGACGTGCACGCGGCGCCCGCTCATCCGCTCGACGATCGCGGAGTCGGGCACGTCGATCTCGAGCACGTAGTCGAGCGCGCACGCCCGCGCTGCGCATCGCCTCGGCCTGCGGGATGGTGCGCGGGAAGCCGTCGAAGAGGTAGCCCTTCGCGCAATCGGGCTGCCGTGAGCCGCTCCTTGACGAGCCCGATGATGATGTCGTCGGACACCAGCGCGCCGCTGTCCATCACCTTCTTCGCGGCGAGGCCGAGCGGCGTGCCGGCCTTCACCGCGGCGCGCAGCATGTCGCCGGTGGAGATCTGCGGAATGCCGAACGCCTCCTTGATGTACGTGGCCTGGGTGCCCTTGCCCGCGCCGGGCGGGCCGAGCAGAATCAGTCGCATGGTCGTGACTCGCGTGCGAATGAAGGTCGCGAACGCTCGCGATGCCTCGGGCGTGTCGCCGCCGGCTGCGGTGGTCGCGTGCTTCTGCGCCGTGGTAACCCGAGCCGTGCGGATCCGCGCCTCGCTGCGTCAGCTTGCCGCACCGGATGCATAAGCTCCCGCACGCGCGCGAGATCCTCGGGCGTGTCGACGCCGGGCGCCGGCGTGCCCGTGCGTGACCTCGACCACGATGCGGTAGCCGTGCCACAGCGCGCGCAGCTGCTCGAGCGCCTCGAACCGCTCGATCGGCGCCGGGGCGAGCGCGGGTAGCGCGCGCAGGAACGCGACGCGGTACGCGTAGAGGCCGATAGTGGCGGTAGAGCGGCAGACCGGCGGGCAGCGTGTCGCGCGATCGCGCGAACGCGTCGCGCGCCCACGGAATGGTCGCGCGGCTGAAATAGAGCGCGTAGCCCGCGGCGTCGCGCACGACCTTCACGACGTTCGGATTGAACGCCTCGGCGGGATCGTCGATCGGATGGCAGGCGGTCGCGATCGCCGCGTCGGGATGCGCCTCGAGCAGCGCGGCCATCGCGCGCATCAGCGCCGGCTCGAGCAGCGGCTCGTCGCCCTGCACGTTGACGACGATCTCGTCGTCGGCCAGGCCCAGCGCGCCGCCGCCTCGGCGAGCCGGTCGGTGCCGGTCGGATGGTCGGCGCGCGTCATGCAGCGCGGCCACGCCGTGCGCGGCGACGGCGTCGCGACGCGCGCGTCGTCGGTGGCGACCACGACGCGCGCGGCGCCGCTCGCCCTGCGCGCGCTCGGCGACGCGCACGACCATCGGCTTGCCGGCGATGTCGGCGAGCGGCTTGCCGGGCAGGCGCGTCGACGCGTAGCGCGCGGGAATGAGGACGGTGAAGCGCATCGACGCCGCGGCTTACTCGGCCTCTTCTCGGCGCCGAGGCGGCGCGCCTCGTCCTCGAGCATCACCGGAATGCCGTCGCGGATCGGATAGGCGAGCCGCGCCGACTTCGACACGAGCTCCTGCCGCTCGCGGTCGTAGACGAGCGGCCCCTTGGTGACCGGGCAGACGAGGATTTCAAGCAGCTTGGGATCCACGGATCTTGTTCTCCACGAGCGCGACGAGCGCGGGATCGAGCGACGGCGCGCGACGCGGCAGGTACCAGCAGCGCTCGTCGCGCGAAGTGCCGTGCATTTTACCGCGTCCTTCTCGCGTCATCAGGATCGCCGCCGCGCCGGGAAACGCGAGATCGGCGGCGCGTGAACGCGTGGTGGTCGGGAAACGGATGCTCGCGCGCGGCGATGCCCGCGCGCGCGACCATGCGCGAAGAAGCGCTCCGGATCGCCGATGCCGGCGACGCGCGTGCACCTCGCGGCCGCGCCACGCGGCGAGGTCGGCCTCGCGCGCCGGCGTCGCGCAGGTTGCGCCAGGGCAGCGGCTCGTGCGTCATCGCGGTGTCGCGCGCCATTGCGCGGCGCCGCGCGGCGCGGTCGGCGCGCGACCGGGCGCCACCACCGCGTCGACCTCGCGCGAGCCGCGACAGCGGCTCGCGCAGCGGCCCGGCCGGCAGCAGCAAGCCGTTGCCGACGCCGCGCGCCGCGTCGACCACCGCGATCTCGACGTCGCGCGCGAGCGCGTAGTGCTGCAGGCCGTCGTCGCATCACGAGCACGTCGCATCGCGGATGCGCGGCGAGCAGCCCGCGCGCCGCCGCGACGCGATCGCGCGCCGATCCACACCGGGACAGCCCGCGCGCGCGCGAGATGCAGCGGCTCGTCGCCGACGACGCGCGGGTCGTCGTCCGGCGGCGACCGCGCGCGCGCCGCGCGCGCGCTGCCGCCATAGCCGCGGCTGACGATGCCCGGATGCGCAGCCGCGCGCGCGCAGCGCCGTCGGCGAGCGCGATGACGAGCGGCGTCTTGCCGGTGCCGCCCACGGTGATGTTGCCGACGACGACGACCGGCACCGCGCACGCGCTGCGCGCGCAGGACGCCGGCGCGATACAGCGCGCGCCGCAGCGCGACCGACGCAGCGGAAGAGCAGCGAGCAGCGGCCGAGGAGCAGCAGCGCGAGCGGCGTCAGCCGCGGCGTGTACCAGGCGGCGACGACGCGGTCGGCGAACGGTCACGCCGGTCATTTCGCCGCGGACTGCGTCGCGAACGTGATGTGCACGAGCCCCGCCGCGCGCGCGGCCTCCATCACGTGGATCACCGACTGGTGCGTCGCGTTGGCGTCGGCGTTGATGATGACGACCGGATCCTTCGCGTCGCCGGCCGCGCGCTTCAGCATGTCGGCCAGCGCGCCGACGGTGCGTGAACGTGAACACGGTCTTGTCGATGACGTAGCGGCCCTGCGCGTCGATGCCGACGTTGATCTCCTTCGGCCGCTGCTTGGCGGCGTCGGCGTCGGCCTCCGGCAGCGTGATCTGCAGCTCGGCGACGCGCTGGTAGGTCGTCGTCACCATCAGGAAGATCAGGATGACGAGCAGGACGTCGATCAGCGGAATGAAGTTGATCTCGGGATCGTCGCGCCCCCGGGTGCCGCGCAGGTTCATCGGCGCGCCCCCTACTTCCGCTCCCCGTGCGCGAAGTCGACGAGCTTGATCGCCTGCTGCTCCATCTCGACGACCAGCCCGTCGACCTTGCGCGCGGAAGTAGCGGTAGAAGATCATCGACGGGATGGCGACGATGAGGCCCATCGCGGTGTTGTAGAGCGCGATCGAGATGCCGTGCGCGAGCTGGATCGGGTTCGACGCCGACGAGCTCTGCGAGCCGAAGATCTCGATCATGCCGACGACGGTGCCGAAGAGTCCGAGCAGCGGCGACATCGCGGCGATGGTGCCGAGCGTGGTGAGGAAGCGCTCGAGATCGTGCGTGACCACGCGGCCCACTTCCTCGATCGCCTCCTTCATCACCGGGCGCGGCGCCTTCACGTTGGCGAGGCCGGCGGCGAGGATGCGGCCCGAGCGGGCCCTGCGCGGCGGTCTTGGCGAGGAGCTCGGGCGTGGCGCCCGTCTGCCGGTACTCGTCGAGCACGCGGTCGACCATGCCCGGCGGGGCGCGACGACGGACTGGCGCAGCGACCACAGACGCTCGAAGATGAGCGCGAGCGCGATGATCGAGGCGAGGATCAGCGGCCAGATCGGCCAGCCGGCGGCCTGGATGATGGACCACACGTAGGCATTACTCCCAGGGCGTAGAACGCACCGCAATGTAGCGTGCGGGCACGAATTCGGCAAGAACCGACGGACGCGTCATTCGCGACTCCGCATTGGCGAGCGACGCGGTGACGGCGGCGCCCGCGAGCACGATCATCCAGAACACGAAGATCCACAGCAGGAAGATCGGAAAGGCCGCGAGCGCGCCGTACAGGAGCTCGTAGGACGGCGAATGCGCGACGTACCACGCGAAGCCCACGCGCGTGACGCCTCCAAGGCGACCGCGGCGAGCACGCCGCCGATGAGCGCGTGCGCTCCACGCACCGGGCGCGCGGGCACCACGTCGTAGAGCAGCGTGAAGAAGGCGACGGCGAGCAGGAACGGCACGACGTCGCGCAGCATCGCGATGCCGCTCTCGTGCGAGCGACGACCGCCGCGATCGACGCCTGCAGCAGCCAGCGGATGAGCGATGATCGCGCGCGCCGATCAGCACCGGCCCCGCGGTCACGCCGGCGGTGTAGACGAGGATGCGCCGCACGAGCGGCCGCTTGCGGCGGATGCCCCAGATCTCGTTGATCTCGGACTCGACGCGTGTCGACGACCAGCACGGCGGTGACGATGACGAACACGATCCAGAAGCCGCTGCAGGCTGCGCGGCGCCCGGTCGCCAGGCCGACGACGTACGTCTGCACGAGCGCCGACGCCTCGCTCGGCAGCATGTAGCGCAGGAGGTAGTTCTCGAGCACCCGGAGGAAATCCTGGAACACCGGGAACTGCGCCACGACGGCGAACGCGACCGTGACGAGCGGCACCAGTCCCGAGCAGCGTCGTGAACGCGAGGCTGCCCGCGGCGCGCGTCCAGCCGATGCTGTTCAGGCGGGCGAGCACGCGGCGCACGAGGGTGATGGGACCGACGAAGGCCAGGCGGGCTCGGTGCGGAGTCGGTGAATCGGCGGACGGCACGCGCGCGGGACTCGCGGCGGGCAGCGCGGATTATCGCTTACGGGCCGCGCGGCGCGGCGTAAGCTTGCAACCGCCGCGCGCGACCCTACATGGCGAGCGCGGCTTCGCGCCGCGCCGTCGCCACCCTCACGGAGCCTTCGCATGACCGACGCCACCGCCCCCACCGTACCGAAACCGCCGTGCTGGGCGGCGGCTGCTTCTGGTGCCTCGACGCCGTGTTCCGCGACCTGAACGGCGTGCTCGGCGTCGAGTCGGGCTATGCCGGCGGCGCGGGCGCCAATCCGACCTACGAGGCGGTATGCACGCGGCCGCACCGGCCACGCCGAGGTCGTCAGGGTCACGTTCGACCCGGCCGTGCTGACGTTCCGCGACCTCCTCACCGTGTTCTTCACGATCCACGATCCGACCACGCCGCAACCGGCAGGGCAACGACGTCGGCACGCAGTACCGGTCGGTGATCTTCGCGCAGACGCCGGAGCAGCGGGCGACGGCGCGAGGACGTGTGCGCGCGCTCGACCGCGAGCAAGCTCTTCGGCGAGCCCATCGTCACCGAGATCGCCGGACGCGGCGCCGTTCTATCCGGCGGAGCGTTATCACCAGGACTACTTCGAGCGCAACCCGGCCAGCCCTACTGCATGTTCGTGGTCGCGCCCAAGGTCGCCAAGTTCCGCAAGTCGTTCGCGGAGCGGCTGAAGGCGTCAAGCCGCCTGACACGGCGCGCTCGCTGAGCCAGCCGCCGGTCGCGAGGCACACGCCGACCGACCAGAACACCGGCGTGAGGCCGATGGTCGCGCCGAGCGCGCCGAAGGCGAGCGGCACCGCGACCGACATCGACTGCACGAGCGACATGCGCACGCCCGCGGCCTCGCCCATGCGGCCGGGCGGCGCGTGGCTGTGCAGGAGCGACATCACCATCGGCTGGCTCATCCCGAGGCCGAGCCCCAGGCTGAACGACAGCGCCATCAGCGTCGGCGCGCTCGTGCGAGAACGGGAAGAGCAGGTAGACCATCGCCGCGATGAACAGCGCGATGGTGAGCACCTGGTGCTCGGTCAGGCGGCGGACGATCCAGCGCATCGAGAAGCGCACGACGAACGTCGCCGCGCCGAACGACGACAGCATCGAGGCCGATCGCCGACGCCGAGAGCCCGATCCGCGCGCCGTAGACCGGGATCACGATCGTGTGCAGCTCCCACGCCACCGAGAACAGCAGGTTGAGCGATGAACACGCGCCGCAGCTGTGCGGTGCCGCACGAGCTCGAACGCGCCGCCGCGGCGGCGCCTTCCGCGTGCGCGGGGTGCGGCCCCGGCAGCGCGAGCATGCCGCGCGCGAGCACGACGGCCGGAACCAGCGGCAGCACGGCGAGCACGCGCGAACGTCGACGGCGAAGCCGCCGTGGTCGATGGTGAAGCCGGCCACCAGCGGGCCGAGGAAGCCGGAGATCGCGTAGCCGAGCGCCAGCGTGCTGTAGTTGTGCGGACGATCCTCGACGTCGCCCAGCTCGCCCGTCGCGTTCTGCGCCGGCACCTGGAACAGCATGAACGACACGCCCATGATGCTGCGCGCTGACGAACAGCGCGGCGAATCCGGGCACCAGCGCCGGGATGCGCCGAGGCCACGATCATGCCGATCGGAGCCGATGACCATCGGCCGGCGCACGCCGACGCGATCGGACAGCCGCCCGATCGCCACCGCGCGTCAGCATCGGCAGCAGCGCGTAGAGCGCGAGCAGCACGCCGACGACCGCGGGCGAGGCGCCCATGTGCAGCGCCTCGAGCGACACCGCGACGCGGTTGCCCGACGAGCACGACGTGATTCATCGACGCCGAGCGCGACGAGCGCGATCAGCGTCGGGTTGCGCCCGCGCGAGCCGCCTCACGGCGCGAGCCGCCCGATGCGCCAGCCGTCGCCGTCGCGCGTGTACACGACGCGATCGTGCAGGCGCGAGGCGCGGCCCTGCCAGAACTCGAACGACGTCGGGCAGCAGGCGGTAGCCGCCCCAGTGCGGCGGCCGCGCCACCTCCTCGCCGGGAAAGCGGTGCTCGCGCTTCCGCGAAGCGCGCCTCGAGCGCCGCCCGGTCGGGCAGCGGCGCGCTTTGCGGCGACGCCCACGCGCCGATGCGCGAGAGCTTGCGGCCGCACGCGGAAGTACGCGTCGGCGGTGGCCGGGTCGACCTTCTCGATGGCGCCTTCGATGCGCACCTGGCGCTCGAGCTCGGGCCAGAAGAAGAGCAGCGCCGCGCACGGATGCGCGGCGAGCTCGCGTCCCTTGCGGCTCTCGTAGTTGGTGTAGAACGTGAAGCCGCGCGCGTCGACCTCCTTCAGGAGCACGATGCGCGCGGCGGGCTTGCCGCCGGCATCGACCGTCGCGAGCGTCATCGCGTTGGGCTCGGGCACCTTGGCCGCGACCGCCGCGTCGAACCAGCTGCGCGAATTGGCGCGAGCGGATCGCGGTCGACGTCGCGCTCGTCGAGCGCGCGCCTGCTTGTAGTCGGTGCGCAGGTGCGCTAGGTCTTTGTGGTGTTCGCTCATGCCGGCGGGACGCGAAACGCGAGCGAGGTCGGCGCCCCGTCGGACGCGATTCTACTCCTCGCGGTGCGACGTCGGGGCGCTCCGTCACGGCACGCGCTATTGGGCGAATTTCTTCTCGTACGGCGGTCGCCGCGCGCGCAATGACGCCTTCCGCGCGCATCTGTCTCGACCGCGTCGGACAGCGCCTTCACCGTGGCAGGCGCCGTCTGCGGGCTGCACGCGAGATACAGCGGGATCTCGCGCACGACGAACACGAGCTTGACGTCGCTCACCTTCGCCAGGCGGCGCGACGTCGCGCGCACCGAAGTAGCCGGTCACCCACAGGTCGATGTGGTTCGGATCGTCTCGCCGGCAGGAACAGGCGCGGCGGATTCAGCCGGTCCTCGGCACCAGCTCGGATGTTGGTGACGCCGTTCTCGTGCAGGTAGTCGACCTTCGCGTCGCTCGCCACGCCGCCGATGCGATAGGGCTTGAGGTCGGGCGAGCGCGCTTCACCGCTGCCGGCGAAGTCGCCCCTGCCGTAGACGCCCCAGAGGTTGCTCGCGAGCGGCCCGACCCAGACGAAGAGCTTCTCGCGGTTGTCGAGGCGCGCGGTGGCGAAGAGGCAGGTGTCGCGCTCGGCCTGCGCACGCGTATAGGCGCGCGCCCACGGCAGCACCTCCAGCGGTGTACGGCACGTTGGCGCGCTTCGCGGCCTCCGATCACGAGCTCGGTCACGAGCCCGGTCAGCTTGCCGTTCTCCGAGTAGTTGAACGGCGGGTTCTCCTCGGTGAGCAGCGTCAGCGCGGCGCATTCGACGCGCCGGCGCCGGCGGCGAGCACGAGAGGCGGCCAGGAGGAGGAAGGCGCGACGCACGGGGCGAGTGGGCAGGCACGCGAACGGGATGCCCATTCTCACCCGCCGCCGTCCGCGCTGCCAACGGGGTGCCGCGCACGCGCGCCGCCCTTGCCCCTGTCCGCCCGAGCCACATTCGCAACGGGAGCGGCCGCGCCGCGCGCGCGCCAGGGTCGCGCCTCCCGTGCGCTTGCGCTGCGCGCATGCCTGCGCCGGTCGGGCGCCCGAGGCGTACGCGCCGCGCAACACTACGGGCGCGCAGAGCGCGTTTTCCCTCTCAAAGCAAGTTTCTTCCTCGCAAAATGCGGTATAGTCGCCCGCGATGAAGCGGTATCCCAGACAGGAGGGAGCTGCTTCAGACCGATCGGCCTAGTCCGCTCGCACCAAACGACAGGAAGGAGACCCATGGCTACTGCCAAGAAAGCTGCGAAGAAGCCCGCCGCCAAGAAGCCTGCCGCGAAGAAGCCCGCGGCGAAGAAGCCCGCCGCGAAGAAGCCCGCCGCAAAGAAAGCCGCCCCGGCGAAGAAGGCCGCTCCGGCGAAGAAGAAGCCCGCTGCCAAGAAGCCCGCCGCCAAGCGCAAGCCCAATGCCGCGTTCATGAAGGCGATGACGCCTTCCGCGATGCTCGCGGCCGTCGTCGGCAGCACGCCGATGCCGCGCACCGAAGTCACCAAGAAGATCTGGGACTACATCAAGAAGAACAAGCTGCAGGACGCGGTGAACCGGCGGCTCATCAACGCCGACGAGAAGCTGCAAGGCCGTGTTCGGCGGCAAGGGCAAGGTGTCGATGTTCGAGATGACGAAGCTCGTCTCGAATCACCTCAAGTAATCGCCCTGCATCGCGGACGGCCCCGCGCCGTTCCGCTGATGCACGACGGCCGGCAGCGCGGCAACGCGTGCGCCGGCCGTTTGCTTTCCGGCGTCCGCAGTTGCGCTCCACGATGCCCCGCCGATGACG
This sequence comes from uncultured beta proteobacterium, assembly GCA_963725735.1. Taxonomy (GTDB): domain Bacteria; phylum Pseudomonadota; class Gammaproteobacteria; order Burkholderiales; family Casimicrobiaceae; genus VBCG01. The sequence continues at coordinate 33,541 of CAVRZM010000018.1, forward strand.
CAGTAATACAATGCAGCGAGAGCCGCGCCCGCGTGCCCGCACGAAGGGAGCCGCGCGGCGCCGCCGTTCCGTCTGCCGCCACGAGGCACCGAATGACTCCGTTGCGCACCGCCGGCTCCCCGCCGGACCCGCCTGGCGCACCGCCTGCCGTGACCGCGGACCTCGCGATGCCGTTGCGCGCGCAATTCCTCCGCTATGCCGGCACCGGCGCCGTCGGCACCGCGGTGCAGTACGCCACGCTGATCGCGCTCGTGCAGCTGCATGGGACCGGCGCGGTCGTCGCGTCCACGCTGGGCGCGGTCGCCGGCGCACTCGTCAACTACGTGCTCAACCACCGCTTCACGTTCGCGAGCGACCGGGCGCACACGCAGGCGCTCCCGCGCTTCGCGGCGGTGGCGGCGGCGAGCGTGGCCCTCAACGCGATGGTGGTGGCGGTACTGCTGCACGCCGGCGCGCATTATCTCGTTGCGCAGGTGGCCGCCACCGGCGTGGTGCTGGTCGCAGGCTACCTCGCGAATCGCGCATGGACGTTCTGACGACGCCGGCGACGCTCGCCACGACGCCTGCCGGCGGCCCGCCCAGGCTTGTCGGTGATCGTTCCCGTATACAACGAGGACGAGGTGCTGCCGGAGTTCCATCGCCGCCTGTCCGCCGTGCTGGACGGCCTCGGGTGCGAGGCGGAGGTCGTCTTCGTCAACGACGGCAGCCGCGACCGCAGCCTCGCGGTGCTCGCCGCGCTGCGCGAGTCCGACCCGCGCATCGGCGTGATCGACCTCTCGCGCAACTTCGGCAAGGAGATCGCGATGAGCGCGGGCCTCGACTTCGCGTGCGGCGACGCGGTGGTCGTCCTCGACGCCGACCTGCAGGACCCGCCCGAGCTGATTCCCGCGATGCTCGACGCGTGGCGCCAGGGTCACGACGTCGTGCTGATGCGCCGCCGCACCCGCGCCGACGAGGGCTGGGTGAAGCGCGCGACCGCGCGCGCGTTCTACAAGACGATCGATAGCCTCGGCGCGATCGACATCCCCGAGAACATCGGCGACTTCCGCCTGCTGTCGCGCCGCGCCGTCGAGGCGATGCGCCGCTTCCCCGAGCGCAGCCGCTTCATGAAGGGGCTGTTCGCGTGGATCGGCTACCCGTCGACGACCATCGAGTACGATCGCCCGGGCCGCCACGCGGGCACGACGAAGTGGAACTACTGGCGCCTGTGGAACTTCGCCCTCGAAGGCATCACGTCGTTCTCCGCGCTCCCGCTGAAGCTCGCGAGCTACGTCGGGTTCGTCACCGCCGTCGTCGCCTTCGTGTACGGCGTCTACATCATCGGCAAGACGCTGCTCTTCGGCGACGTCGCGCGCGGCTACCCGACGCTCGCGGTGCTGATCCTGTTCCTGGGAGGCATCCAGCTGATGGCGCTCGGCATCATCGGCGAGTACCTCGCGCGCATGTTCGTCGAGGTGAAGCAGCGGCCGCTGTATCTCGTGCAGCGGCACCTGCCGAGCGCCCCGCAGGCGCGCGAATCTTCATGAGCGTCACGCTCACGGCGCGCGAGCAGCGCCTGCTGTGGTGGGTGCTGGCCATCGCCGTGGGCGTGCGCCTCGCCACCTTGGGCGCGTATCCGCTCATCGATCCCTCGGAATCGCGCTATGCGGAGATCGCGCGCAAGATGGTCGAGAGCGGTGATTGGCTCATCCCGCAGTTCGACTACGGCGTGCCGTTCTGGGGCAAGCCGCCGCTGTCGTTCTGGCTGTCCGCCCTTTCGATGCGCATCCTCGGCGTCAACGAGTTCGCGGCCCGCTTCCCGTCGTTCCTGCTTATGACGGGCTGCGGTGCGCTGGTGTGGCGCATGGCGCGGGTGCACGCGGGGCACGGCGCCGCGCTGCTCGCGACCGTCGCGTTCGCCACGCTGGGCCTCGTGTTCATCGCGGCCGGCTCGGTGCTGACGGACATGACGCTGGCGTTCGGCACCACGCTGTCGATGGCGGGCTTCTGGGCGGCCGTGCGCGGACCCGACGCCGGCAGGCGCTGGGGCGGCGTCGCATTCTTCGCGGGCCTTGCCATCGGCCTGCTCGCGAAGGGACCGATTGCCGCGGTGCTCACGCTGCTGCCCATCGGGGCATGGACGCTGTGGCAGCGGGCGGTGGGCGACGCCTGGACGCGCGTGCCGTGGATCGCCGGCAGCGTGGCCACGGCGGTGGTGGTGGTGCCATGGTTCTGGGCCGTCGAGCGCGCCACACCCGGCTTCCTCGCCTACTTCATCATCGGCGAGCACTGGCAGCGCTTCACGCAGCCCGGCTGGACCGGCGATCTCTACGGCGCGGGACACCAGTGGCGCCGCGGCTGGATCTGGCTCTTCTGGGCGGCGGCGGCCGCGCCTTGGTCGATCGTCATGCTCGACTGGCTCATGCGCTGCGTGGCCGCGCCGCGCGAGCGCCTGCGCGAGCGCGTGCGCGACCCGTTCTGGCGTTACGCGGCGGCATGGGCGCTGGCGCCGCTCGTGTTCTTCACGCTGTCGCGCAACATCCTGCCCTCGTACGTGCTGCCGGGCCTGCCGGCGTTCGCGCTGCTCGTCGCCTTCGGCCCGTTCGCGAGCGCGGACACGCGTCCGCTGGATCGCGCGGAACGGCGCGGTCTCGTCGTTGCCGTCCTCCTGCCGCTCGCGTTCGTCGCCGCGATCGTCTGGCAGCACGAGCGCCTGGACCGCGATTTCACCCAGCGCGCGCTCGTGCGTGCGTTCGAGGCGCAGCGCAAGGACCCGGCCCAGCGGCTCGTCTACGTCGGCGACGAGCCGGTGTCGGCGGAGTTCTACACGGGCGGGAAAGCGGAGCGCGCGGGCGACGGTCCGCCGCTGGCGGCGTACTTCGACGATGCGCCGCTCGATTTCTTCGCGGTGCGCACGCGCGACGCCGCCAAGCTGTCGCCGGAGCAGCGGACGCAGCTCGCGGCGATCGGCCGCTTCGGCGAGTTCGAGCTCTACCGCGAAGTCGCGCCCGCCGACGGCGCACGATAGCGCAGCCACCACAGCGCGAAGCCGGCGACGGGCACCAGGAAGTCGGTGTAGAGGATGCTGCCCGCGTTGCCGGGCGCGAGGTTGCCGGTCGCCGTGATCTGGTAGACGTGCCCGACGCCGGCCCCGATCAGGAAGCACGCGGGGCCGAGGATCGCGGCGAAGCGCACGGGCGCGTCGCCGCGATACGCGAAGAAGCCGACGGCGGCGAAGCCCAAGCTCGCCAAGCCCACCTCAGCCTGGAACGGACTGTCCGCCCAGCCGATGAAGCGCGCGGTGCTCGCGCCGAAGAACACGTGCATGACGAAGTTGTAGAGCATCGCCACGCCGACCGAGAAGAACACGTACCAGCGCAGCAGGGCCTCGCCGACCGCCCCGCGCGAACGCGGCGCCGGAGCGCGCAGCAGCGCGAGCGCCGCCGCCACCAGACCCAGCACCAGGCAGGTGACGGTGAAATTGGAGAGAACCGCCCGGATGATCTCCGCCACCGTCGGGTGCCCGTGCGACGCGCGACGATCAGGCCGCGGCCTGCGCGCCGCGCGCCACGCCCGGCCGCGCGGCCATCGCGCCCATCCAGCGCACGAGGTGGGGCAGGTCGCCCGCCCGATCCACGAGCGCCCGCCGCACCGCCGCGATGGGATACAGCGCGAAGTCGGCCACCGACAGCTCGTCGGCCAGGAACTCGCGTTCCGCCAGCCGGGCGTCGGCGGTGCGCAGGAACTTCACCGTGCGGTCCTCGAAGAAGCGGAGGTTCGCCTCCGACTTGTCCGGCGCGAACGTCGACAGCAGGAAGATCGTTGCGGACGCAGCGGCCGTGTCCGTCGTCGCCTGCATCAGCCATTGCAGCGCCTGCGCGCGCCGTGCCGGCGCCGATGGCAGGAAGCGGCCGGTCTTGTCCGCGAGGTAGAGCAGGATCGCGCCCGATTGCGCGAGCGCGAGCGGCGCGCCGCCGGATGCGTCGTCGTCGACGATCGCGGGGATCGCACCCGCCGGATTGATTTGCAGGAACTCGGGCTTGCGCTGGTCGCCCGCCATGAGGTCCAGCCTGTGGAGGCGATACGGCAGCCCGCACTCCTCGAGCATGATCGCCACGCGCTGGCCGTTGGACGAGTTCGCCGTGTAGAAATCGATCATTGCGCCCCCCGGTGCCGACTTCACCGCGATCGCGTCATGTTCGTTTCGGCCAGTCGTCCTCGTCCGGCAGGATGCGGATGACGCGCGTGCGCTTGCCGCCGGCGTACTGCTCCATCTGCACCAGGATCGGGAAGCGCTCGCGCAGCGCGGCGCGCGCCTCCTCCTCCTCGTCGAACACGAGGAGCTTGCCGTCCTCGTAGACGTCGTGCCAGATGCCCTTGTCGTCCTCGTACTCGATCTTGAACCTCGTCTTGCCCATGGCCCCGGTCCTCCGTGCCGTGATGCTAGCGCAGGACCGGGTCGTGCGCGCGTTCAGCGGCGGCTCTGCAGCGCGGCGATGCGCGCCTCGATCGGCGGATGCGTCGAGAACGAGCGCCATGATGCCCGGCCTTGTCGGTGATGCCGAACGCCTTCATCGCCTCCGGCAGCTCGCCCGGCTCGAGCGCCGCCCAGGCGCCGCAGCGCGTTGACCATCGGCGACGGCGTGCCCAGGAACTGCGCGGAGCCGGCGTCGGCGCGGAACTCGCGCTGGCGCGAGAACCACGCGACGATCATCGACGCCAGCACGCCGAACACGATCTGCAGCACCATGACGGTGATGAAGTAGCCGGCGCCGTTGCCGCGCTCGCTGCGTGAACACCGCCGTCGACGATCGAGCCGATGACGCGCGACGAGGAAGATGACGAACGTGTTGACCACGCCCTGGATCAGCGTGAGCGTCACCATGTCGCCGTTGGCGACGTGCGCGATCTCGTGGCCCAGCACGGCCTCGACCTCTTCCTTGTTCATCGACTGCAGCAGGCCGGTCGACACCGCGACCAGCGACGAGTTCCGGAACGCGCCGGTGGCGAACGCATTGGGCTCGCCTTCGTAGATCGCGACCTCGGGCATGCCGATGCCCGCCTTCTGCGCGAGCCGCTGCACGGTGGCGACGAGCCACGCCTCGGCGTCGCTTGGCGGTTGCTGCGATGACGTGCGCGCCGGTCGACCACTTCGCCATCGTCTTCGACATCAGCAGCGAGATGATCGAGCCGCCGAAGCCCACGACCGCCGAGAACGAGCAGGATCTGCTCGTAGCCCGGCGCCCGCGTACATCCGCCCTGTCGAGGCCGAGGAGCTGCAGCACGATCGACAGCACCACGATGACGGCGAGGTTGGTGGCGAGGAACAGGACGATGCGTTTCATGGCGAACCCTTGCGGCAACGAAGCGCGGCGCCATCTTAGCGCAGGCGCCGGGCGCGGAACATGAACGGATATGGAGGCGCGACCGGCCTCGGACAAGCGGGATACGTGGCGCTTCAGCGCCGTCCGCGCTGGCTCGGTCGCGCGACAACGGATGCGATCGCGCGTCGGCCTCTGCGCCGACTCGCACTTGCCGTCGATCCCCGCTTCGCGGGGGCCCCTCGCCGGCTGCTCGCGCCGCTACCTTGGACCAGGAATCCTTGAGCGTCACCGCGCGATTGAACACCGGCGTGCCCGGCGCGTGATCGGCGAGGTCGGCGACGAAGTAGCCGTGCCGCTCGAACTGGAAGCGTTCCTCCGGCGCGGCGCCGCGCGAGCGCGGGCTCGACGTACGCGCGGAGCACGCGCTTCGATTCGGGATTGAGATCGTCGAGGTAGTTGCGCTCGACGACTTCGACGCCGTCGTCCTCGTCGCCGGCGACCACGATCGTGGCGCGCCGGCGCCGGCACGTCGGCCGCCGCGTCGCCGCGCGATCGCCCCACGGATTGCGCGCGCCGGGAAACGGCACGCGGAACAGCCGGTCGTAGATGCGCACTTCGGCCGGCACCGCGTGCGCCGCGGAGAGCCAGTGGATGTTGCCCTTCACCTTGCGCGCGTCGGCGCCCGGGCGTGCCGCTGCGCGTGCTCCGGATCGTAGGTGCAATGCACGACGGTCACGTTGCCGGCGGCGTCCTTGTCGGCGCCCGTGCACCGGACGATGTAGCCGTAGCGCAGCCGCACCTCGGCGCCCGGGCGTCGAGCCGGAAGTAGCCCTTCGGCGGCGTCTCCGTGTAGTCGTCGCGCTCGATCCACAGCTCGCGCGTCAGCGGCAGCGCGCGCTTGCCCAGCTCCGGGCTGCTGCGGATGGTTGGGCGCGAAGCAGTCCTCGCTCTGCCCCGTCCGGATAGTTGTCGATGACGAGCTTCACCGGGTCGAGCACCGCGATGCGCCGCTGCGCGCGCGCGTTCAGGTCGTCGCGCATGCAGTCCTCGAGCACGCTCATGTCGATCCACGAGTCGGCCTTGGACACGCCGATGCGCTCGGCGAACAGGCGGAAGCCCTCCGGCGTGAAGCCGCGCCGGCGCGCGCCGACCAGCGTCGGCATGCGCGGGTCGTCCCAGCCGTCGACGATGCCCTTGCTCGACGAGCTCGATCAGCCGCCGCTTCGACAGCACGACGTAGGTGAGGTTGAGGCGCGCGAACTCGTACTGCTGCGGCAGCGGCCGCGGGAGCATGCCGCCTTCGGCGAGCTTCTCGATCACCCAGTCGTACAGCGGTCGGTGATCCTGGAACTCGAGCGTGCAGATCGAATGCGTGATGCGCTCGAGCGCATCGCGAGATGCAGTGCGTGTAGTCGTAGAGCGGATAGATGCACCACGTGTCGCCGGTGCGGTGGTGCGACGCGTGGCGGATCCGGTAGATCGCCGGATCGCGCATGTTCACGTTCGGGCTGCGCCATGTCGATCTTCAGGCGCAGCACGTGCGCGCCGTCGGGAAACTCGCCCGCGCGCATGCGGCGGAAGAGGTCGAGGTTCTCGGCGACGCTGCGGTTGCGGTACGGGCTGTCGAGGCCGGGCTCGGTCAGCGTGCCGCGCGTCGCGCGCATCTCCTCGGCCGACTGGCTGTCGACGTACGCGAGGCCGTGCTCGATGAACCATTCGGCGAACCGGTAGAGGTCGCCGTAGTAGTCGGACGCGTGATAGCGGTGCGTCGCCCCAGTCGTAGCCCAGCCAGCGGACCGACTCGGCGATCGCGTCCTCGAACTCGACTTCCTCCTTGAGCGGATTGGTGTCGTCGTACCGCAGGTGGCAGCGTGCCGTGGTTCTCGGCGGCGAGCCCGAAGTTCAGGATGATCGACTTGGCGTGGCCGTAGTGCAGGTAGCCGTTGGGCTCCGGCGGGAACCGCGTGACGACGCGCCCGCCGTACTTGCCGGTGCGGTTGTCCTCGGCGATGATCGCGCGCAGGAAATTGGGCGCCGGCGGCGGCGCCCGCGGCGCCGGCATGGCCGCGTTGGCAGGACGAGCCGCGGCGGCCGCGGCATCGGCGGCGGCCTCGCGATTCGGCGACTTGTGGCGGTGCAGCATTCATTTCGCTGTTTGTTCATGAACAATACTGGGGTCGTCGGACATTCTAACCAAGCGCCGCCCCCCCCGTCATCGCGCGCGCCTACGTGGGAACCGCGGCCATCCCCCGGAAATCCGCGCCAGACAAGGCATTTCGGCGGGCCGCCGCGAGCGTCCGGCGACGCGTTTTCCACAAATCCTGTGGATAGAAGTGTGCATATCTTGTAAATTCGTGCGCTAAGTGGTGCCGGGCGCACGGAAAAACGTTGTGATGCCCAAATTCTCGCCGGCCATTTTTACGCTATCGATTCAGTCGCTTGCAGTTCACTTGCCTTGGCTCGCGCGGCACGCATTTTGACGGTCGCGTGACAGCCGTCCAAATGACACGTCATGTGACGCATGCGTGACGGTATGTATGTCCATGGACAAAGCCATGCTGCGCCTGCACTGTCGAACGCCGCCACGCAGCGCGCCCGAGCATGACCCAGGACGCCTCTCCGATAACGGCCGACGACGGCGCCGCCGATGACCGCTCGCACGAGCGCCGGCGGCGGCCAGCCGGCCGGTGCTGCCGGTGTCGCTGCTGGTCTCGTCGGCGCGCCTGCTGATCGAGCGCCACCTCGGGCTCACCTGGGTGAGCGGCGAGATCTCGAGCTTCACCGCGCGCCGCGTCGGGCCACTGCTATTTCAATCTCAAGGACGCGCAGGCGCAGGTGCGCTGCGTGCATGTTCCGGCCAGCGCGCGCAGAACGTCGCCGTTCGCGCTGCGCGACGGGCTTGCGCGTCGAGGTGCGCGCCACGCCGTCGATCTACGAGGCGCGCGGCGAATTCCAGCTCAACGTCGACAACGTGCGGCTCGCGGGCGTCGGCGCGCTCTACGAGCAATTCGCCCGGCTGAAGGCGAAGCTCGAGGCCGCCGGCTGGTTCGCGCGCCGAGCGCAAGCGCGCGCTGCCCGCGTTCCCGCGCGCGATCGGCATCGTCACCTCGCCGCAGGCCGCCGCGCTGCGCGACATCCTGACCACGCTGCGCGCGGCGCTGGCCCGCCGTGCGCGTGATCCTCTATCCGACCGCCGTGCAGGGCGCCGGCGCCGCCGCCGAGATCGCCGCAGGCCATCCGCGTCGCCAACGCGCGCGCGGAAGTCGACGTGCTGATCGTCGCGCGCGGCGGCGGCTCGATCGAGGACCTGTGGGCGTTCAACGAGGAAGTCGTCGCGCAGGCGGTGTTCGCGTCGGCGCTGCCGGTCGTCTCCGGCGTCGGCCACGAGACCGACTTCACGATCTGCGATTTCGTCGCCGACGTGCGCGCGCCGACGCCCACCGCGGCCGCGGCGCTGGCGGTGCCCGACCGCGCGCGCGGTCGCGCAGCGCGTTGCGCGCGCTCGTCCGCGGCCTCGCGCGCGCGGCGGCGCACGCGCTCGAAGTGCGCGCGCAGCGCCTCGACCACGCGACGCGACGGCTCGTGCATCCGGCCGCGCGCTCGCGCAGCAGCGCGAGCGCGACGCGCGAGCTCGCGCGCCGGCTCGTGCAGCTGACGCGCGCGCGGCATCGCGCGTCGGCGCGCCGCGCGGTCGCCGCGCTGCAGGCGCCGCCTCGCGCGCGAGCTGCGCGCGCCGCTGCCGGCCGCGCGCGCCTGCGCACGGCTGCGCGGCGGCTGGCAGCGCGCTCGGCCGCGAGCGGCCGTGACGCGCGCACGCGCCGCGCGTGGCCGCGCCTCGGCGCAGAGCCTCGCGCACCTCAATCCGCAGGCGGTGCTCGAGCGCGGCTACGCGATCGTCGGCCGCGCGCCGACGGCACGATCGTCGCCGATGCGCGACAGCGCTGCGGCAGGGCGACGGCGTTGCGCGCTGACGCTCGCGCGCGGGCGGCGCCGACGTCGACGCGTCGATCGCGGTCCGGGCGGACGCTGAGGAATGACGCGGGCGCTAGGCCTCATCGGGATCGGGATCGTCGACCGGCGCGGCGCGCGCGTACTTCGCCGCGACTCGACGGCGGCGCCTGCGCGGCGATGCGCGGCGTGTCGACGACCACGTCGGCGTTCTGCGCGCGATGGCGCAGCGCGTGATCCATCAGCACGACGGCCATCATCGCCTCGGCGATCGGCGTCGCGCGGATGCCGACGCACGGATCGTGGCGGCCGTGCGTGTTGACGATGACCGGCTGGCCCGCCTTGTCGATCGAATGGCGGTCGAGGCGGATCGACGACGTCGGCTTCACCGCGATCGCCACGCGGATGTCCTGCCCGGTCGAGATGCCGCCGAGGATGCCGCCCGCGTGATTGGAGAGGAAGCCGTGCGGCGTCATCTCGTCGGAGTGCTCGGTGCCGCGCTGCGCGACCGCCGCGAAGCCCGCGCCGATCTCGACGCCCTTCACCGCGTTGATGCCCATCATCGCGGCCGCGAGATCGGCGTCGAGCTTGCCGTAGACCGGCTCGCCCCAGCCGACCGGCACGCCGCTCGCGACGACCTCGATGCGCGCACCGCACGGAGTCGCCGGACTTGCGCAGCCGGTCCATGAACGCCTCGAGCTCGGCGACCATCGTCGCGTTGGCGACGAAGAACGGATTGGCGTCGACGTGCGTCCCAGCTCTCGAACGGAATCGCGTTCGGGCCGAGCTGCGTCAGGTGGCCGCGGATCGCGACGCCGTAGCGCTCGCGCAGCCACTTCTTCGCGATCGGCGCCGGCGGCGACGCGCACCGCCGTCTCGCGCGCGGACTGCCGTCCGCCGCCGCGGTAGTCGCGGATGCCGTACTTCTGCCAGTACGTGTAGTCGGCGTGGCCGGGCCGGAACGTGTCGGCGATGTTCGCGTAGTCCTTGCTGCGCTGGTCCTCGTTGCGGATCAGCAGCGCGATCGGCGTGCCCGTGGTGCGGCCCTCGAACACGCCGGACAGGATCTCGACGGTGTCGGGCTCGCGCCGCTGCGTGACGTGGCGCGACGTGCCCGGGCGGCGGCGGTCGAGCTCGCGCTGGATGTCGGCCTCCGCGAGCGCCATGCCCGGCGGGCAGCCGTCGACGACGCAGCCGATCGCGGGACCGTGCGATTCGCCGAACGACGTGAACGAGAACAGCGTGCCGAACGTGTTGCCGGACATGACAGCGCTGCGCAGGAGGCAATGGTCGCGATCGAGTGTAGCACGCGCCCCCTCTGGCACTCGGCCGGGCTGCGCCGCACGCATGCGAGAATTCCGCGATGAGCGATGCGTTCGCGCATCCCCGCCGATCTCGTCGCGCGCGTTGCGCGGCGCGCAGCGCGTCGCGGTGCTCACCGGCGCCGGCGTCTCCGCCGAATCCGGCGTGCCGACGTTTCGCGATGCGCAGACCGGACTGTGGGCACGCTTCGATCCGCGCGAGCTCGCCACGCCGTCGGCGTTCGCGCGCAATCCGAAGCTCGTGTGGGACTGGTACGCGATGCGGCGCGCGATGGTGGCCGACGTCGCGCCCAATGCCGGCCACTTCGCGCTCGCCGCGCTCGAGCCGCGCGTGCCCGATTTCCTGCTCGCGACGCAGAACGTCGACGGCCTGCACCAGCGCGCCGGCAGCCGTCGCGTGGTCGAGCTGCACGGCAACATCACGCGCGTGAAATGCTCGCGGTGCGGCGCGCCCGCCGCGACGTGGGACGAGCCCGCCGCCGACGCGCCGCCGCGCTGCGCGCACGTGCGGCGCGCTACCTGCGCCCCGACGTCGTGTGGTTCGAGGAGATGCTGCCTGCGGACGCGCTCGCCGCCGGCCGAGCGACGCGGCCGCGACGCTGCGACATGCTGCTCGTCGTCGGCACGTCGGCCGAGGTCTATCCGGCCGCCGCGCTGCCGCTGCGCGCGCGCCGCGTGCGGCGCGCGCGTGGTCGAGGTCAATCCCGGCGCGACGCCGCTGTCGCGCGAGCGCGACGACACGCTGCGCGGGCCGGCGGGCGTCGTGCTGCCCGCGCTGGTGGCAGCGGCGTTTCCGGATCGCGTAGACGGCGGCGCCGACGGCGCGGACGACTGGCCTCGCCTACAGCGGCTGGCGCTGCGCGTCGCGCAGGCCGGTGAGGATCGCCTCGCCGTCGGGCGCGACGCGGAATTCGCCGTAGCGCGCGCCCGCGTAGCGCGCGCCCTGCCCTTCCTCGAAAGAAGTAGGCGTTGGTCGCGAGCTCGAGCGACGCCGTCGCGGACGCGGTAGCGCAGGCGCACCTCGTCCGGGCGCGAGCGGCGTGCCGTCGTCGAGACGGCGGAACGCTCCGACGCGTCCGGACCGACGCCGAGCACGAGGCGTGCCGTCCGCCGGCACCGGCCCGTTCCCGGGGCCATCGCGTCGGCGGCGACGCGAAAGCGCAGCGCCATGTAGTCGCCCTGCATGAGCGAGCGCGGATCGACCGGCGCCAGCTCCAGCAGCACGACGCGTCCGTCGGTGACCAGTCGTTCGCGCGCGACGATCGTCCAGTTGACGACCGCCAGCGCGGCGAGGCCGGCCAGCACCACGAGCCACCTACGCACGACCGTCCTCCTCGCGCATGAGCGTCCGCGCGACCGCGCCCGCGACCGACCAGCACGGCGCCGGTGGCAGCGAGCGCGGCGGACTTCGCGAGCAGCGTCCACTGCAGCGAGTAGTAGGCGTGCGCCAGCGCGCCCAGCACCGCGAGCACGGCCAAGCCCGTCAGCGCAGGCCGGCCGCCGCGCGAAAGCGACGAGCAGCAAGCGCCAGCGCCACGACGACGTCCGGGACCGGCCACGCGGACACGGCGACGGCGAGGCCGGCAAGCGCGATCAGCGCCATCGCCCGCGACTCGCCGCGGCACGTCCGCCGCCTGCGCCAGCGCGGCGACCGTCGCGAGCCAGGCCAGCGCCAGCAGTCGCCGCAGCCGACGACCGAGCGCGGACGAACGACGTTGCCGCCAGCCGCGACCGTACCAGAACAGCTCGTCGAGCATCGCCGCAGGCACCGAGCGGGAGCACGGCGAGACCGAGTCCCGCGAGCATCGGCGACCACAGGGCATCACGCTCCGGCGGCGCACGCTCGCGACGTAGATCGCCGCCAGCGAGCGCGACCAGCAGCCGGCGGAAACAGCCGACGCGCACGCCGCCGGCGACGAGCGCCATGCGCAGCGCGAAGCGTCGCCGCCAGCGTGGACAGGACGCGATGCACGATCTCCGGCGCCGCCGCGACCAGCGCGATCTCGAACAGCGGCGACGCCGAGCCAGCGAGCCGCGTCCGGATGTCGTGGTCGAGGAAGCCGTAGACGACGAGTGCCTGGCCGGCGAGGCTCGATGCGACGGCGAGTTGGCCGCAGGAAGAGTCTGCGCCGTGCATGCGCATCAGCACGATCGCCGCCGCCGCACAGCCCGCGCCGACCACCATCGCGGAGCCGTCGCGTTGCGCAGCAGCCGCGGCCAGCACGATGCCGAGGAAGAACAGCAGGAACAGCGCCGGCCAGCCAGGCGGCGACGCCCACCATCGCGGTGACATACCATGGATTCGCCGGCCGTCGTCGTCGAGCGGCATCGCGCCCGACACGATGCCGGCCCCGCCAGCGATCCCACAACGGCGCGCGACGCGCTCATGGCGACCTTCCATCCCGGTGGTGCGCGTCGCGCTTCCGCACCCACTTGGCGGAGCCAATGGCTCGCGGCCGCCGCGCAGCCGAGGAGCAGCAGCCCGACGAGCAGGAAGCCAGTGCGGCCGCCGTGCTCGAGCAGCGGCCGTCCGAGCGCGAACGCGATCACGACGATGAGCGACAGCATCATGCCGGAGAGCATGAAGAGGTCGCGGGTGCGCACGCGGTACGCCCAATAGATCGCGCCGATCCACAGCGCGTACGGAAGCCACGACCAGCGCGACGATCGCCATGGAAGCTCACGAGGTCGTAGCGCGACGCACGGTGCGTGACGAGCGCGCCCGCGGCGGTCGCCAGGATGCGCGGCGCCAAGCGCTGCGCCGTCCAGCCGCCACGGCGCGCGGCCGCCACCTCCCACGCGGCGAGCGCGAGCGCAGTCGATGCGCGAACGCCAGCCACCAGCCTCGCGCGGCGCGAACAGGAATTCGAGGACATCGAAGCCGCGCGCCGCGTTGGTGCGGAAGTACAGCAGCGCCGCGACGTCGAGCGAGCGCGATCCACAGGAGCCACAGCGCCGGCTGCCGGCCCAGCACCACCCACACCGCGATGGCGACCGCCCACGCGCAGAAGAGCTCGTACGTATCGGCGCCGGTCTGGTACACCTGCCCCACCAGCGCGAGCAACACGCCCATCAGCACCGCGCAGGCGAAGAGCGCCGCGCGCCCGGCGAGCGTGTCGAGGCCGCGCCACGCCGCGACCGCGAGTGCTGCGACGATCGCGCCTTCGACCAGGGCGAACTTCGCGAAGCGCCCGAGCGCCTGCCAATTCGCGGCGATGAAGCACATCGCGGCGGCGGCGAGCAGCGCCACGCCGATCCACGTGCAGGCGCGCGCGAGAAACGTCGTCCACTGCGCCGGCGACGGAACCACGCCGGCGATGCGCAGCGCGCCCGGCAGGCGCTCGCGCGGCAGGGCGCCTGTCGCGGTCCAGCGCAACAGGACGTCGCGGGCGGCAATCATGGCGTCAGCGCCTTTCCGGCTGCGCGCTTGCCGGCGGCAGCGGCGCGAGATAGCCGATCACCAGCAGCAGCACGCCCACGCCGAGGAAGGCGACGACGCGCGGCAGCCCGGACAGCGAAGCCAGGTCGAGCGCGAACAGCTTCACGACGACCACGGCGAGCAGGCAACGCCCCGACCATCCACAGCGGCCGGATCGCGCGCCGCGTGGCGAGCAGCATCAGCGGCAGCGCCGTCGCCGTCCACGTCAGCGTCAGCGCGGCCTGCAGCGGCTTCGATGCGCGAGCAGCGCGGACAGCCGCCACGGCACGTCGAGCCAGTGGTGGACGCTGCGGAACACCATCGCGTTGACCAGCAGGAAGAGCGCCGCGCCGAACCAGCGCGTACAGCGTGCGCTCGCGTCGCGTGCATCGTGCCGCTGCGCCCACACGAACAGCGCCGCGAGCGCCGCGATCAGCGTGAGGTCGAGCGGATTGAGCGACCGGCACGTACGGCAGCGGCGCGGCGCCGCCGGGCGAGATCACGTTGACGATCGCGAACCACACGGCGAGCAGCGCGGCGATCGCGGTGCGCGGCGCTCATCGCGTACGCGTCGCGGTACGCGTTCGAACGGCCAGCGCGGCCGACGCGCTGGCGCGCGTCACGAGCAGCGAGGTACGCGATCGCCGGCCACGCCGCCGCGCAGGCGATCCACACCGTGCCGTCGGGAAATGCGCGGCCGACCCATTCGCTCGCCTCCCACGCGACCCAGGCGACGAGCGCGATCGCCGACGCCGCGTGCGCGAACGCGCAGGAAACGCCGCGAGCCGGCCCTGCCGTCCGCCGCGCCGGTCGCGCGCAGCGCATCGGCCGCGCGCAGCACGGCCCAGTGCGTCGACCCACGCGAGCGGCCACACGAGCCAGCCGTACGCGATGAGCGTCGTGCGCATGCGGTCCCAGTCGGCGAACGCGACGACGGCCATCACGCGGCAGCAGCGCCGCGCCGAACCACGCGAGGCGCGGCCAGCGCAGCGACGCGGCGCAGCGAGCGAGCGCCAGCGCGTCACGCTGCCCGGCGGCGAACGCGAGGATCGCGTTGGCCTCGCTGCGCGTGCCGGCAACGCGCGCGACGATCTCGAGCGCGCCGCCGCAGTACCACCAGCCGACGCCCCAGAGCACGAGCACACGGGACCAGCGCGCGCTCGCGGCCGGCGACGTCGTCGCGATTGCCGGTCGGCGACGAACGCCGTGGCGAGCGCGGCCAGCGCGATCAGCGCCGCTGCCCAGGAACGTGGCGTTGAGGAAGAGGCGTGTCGCCGGGCTGCACGTCGCCGGCGCGAACGCGAGCGCCGCGCCGACCTGCAGCAGCAGCGCGAACGCGCGCGCGAGCGGCTGCCGCTGGCGGCAGCCGATCCAGTACACGCCGGCGGCCTCGAGCGCCCACCACGCGGAGGTCCAGCGCGGGTCGACCGCGAACGGGATCGCGATCGTCGCGAAGATGACGGCGAGCACGAGGAACGCGCGCGGCGAGCAGCGCGAGGCCCGGCTCCGCGCGCCGGAAGAGCGCCGCGGCCAGCGCGCCGTAGACCAGCGCGATGCGCACAGCGCGCTCCACGCGACGCCGTAGCGCGTGTCGTGCACGAGCGCCGCCTGCAGCGCGAAGCCGACGAGCGGCACGCCGAACACGAGCAGCGCGTCGACCGGGCGCCTTCGCCGCGAGCGCGCCGCGCTTCGCGTAGAGGATCGCGATCGCCACGTAGAACACGAAGAACACGACGAGGAACGGCTCGACGGTCGCGAAGTGCTCGGGCTGGTAGTAGCGCTCGCCCCAGAAGATGCCGAGCGCGAACGTGAACACGAAGCCCAGCACGTTGAGCGCGCGCCACGCGCGCACCCACGCGAGCGCGAAGATCGCGGCGTTCAGCACGCGCGAAATAGCCGAACAGCAGCGCGGGCTCGCCGGCGGACGTCGACACCAGGAACGGCGCGAGGAAGCCGCCGGCGATCGCGAGTCCCGCGAGCGCCTGCGAATCGGCGCGCACGGCGAGCCACACGGTCAGCGCGGCGATCGCCGACCAGCAGCACGAACGCGGGCGCCGGCCGGCAGCACGTCGTAGAGGCGAAACGCGGCGAACGTCGTGAGGTACAGGATGCCGGCGCCCGCGCCTTCGAGCGACAGGCCGTAGCCCGGCCGCGTCGCGCGCGAGCCGCACGCCGAGCGCGACGAGCACCGCGCCCGCCGATCGCGACGCCGAGCGAGCTTCAGCTCGATCGGCATCGTGATGATCTCGGCGAAATACTTGAGCAGGAAGGCGACGCCGAAGAACAGCGCGATCACGCCGATGCGCGTCAGCGCGTTGCCGCCGGTGAACCACGCCCACAGCGGATTGGCCGCGGCCGCGCGGCGGCGCGGACGGCCCACGGCGGGAACGACGCGGGTGGCGGCGGCGTCGCGGCGCCGGCCATCGGCGGCGCCGGCGCTCGAGCGTGCCATCCGGCATGCGCGCGAATCCCGGCGGCAGCGCATCGGCCTCGCGCGTGGCGGCGGTGACCGGCGTCGCCGACGCCGGCGCGGCCGCTGCGCATTCTCGCTGGCGGCGTCGGGAGTCGAGCGCGACGCGCTGACGCGGGGCTCGATCGCGCGTGCGCGGCGCGGCGTCTCCGTCACGAACGGCGGCGCCAGGGCGGCGGCGCGGCTCGCGCCGCGGCGACGCATCGCATCGGCGCCGGCGCGAGCTGCCGGCGATTCTCGGCGACGCCGGCGCGCGAGGCTGGACGTCGATCGCCTGCGCGCGCTGCCGGACGCGCGCGCCGGCGCCTGCGCCGGCGCCGCGACCGGCCGCGGCGAGCGCCGCGCGCGCCGCCGCACGCGCCCGCGCCTGCGTCCGCGAGCGCCACGCGAGCATCGCGATGAATCCGACGAAGGCGCCGGCGAGTGCCACCCGGCCATCCGAGCGCCAACGCGCCGACGATGAAGCCGATGACGATGCCCAGCGCGATCATGTGCGCGTCCTTCGCGGTCGTCGTCGGTGGCTGCGCTCAGCGCGCGTCGCCGCGCAGCGCCAGCACCCGCGCATGCAGCGCGTCGCGGCGTCGCGTCGCTCGCGGCGGAACCGGCGGCGCCACGACGAGCGCGATGCGCGAGAACATGCCGCGCCAGCGCCGCATCGCCTTGCCTTCGACGGAGCGGCTGAAGAAGCTGCCCCACAGGCCGCGCAGCGCCATCGGCACGACGGGCACGGGCGTCTCCTCCACCATGCGCTCGATGCCCGGGCGGAACGCGTGCATCTCGCCGTTCGCGGTCAGCGAGCCTTCGGGAAAGATGCCGACGACCTCGCCGGCGCGCAGCGCCTGCGGCCGCGGTGTCGAACGCGGCCTCCTTGAGCGCCGCGTCCTCGCGCGCCGACGCGACCGGGAATCGCCTGCATCGTGCGGAACAGCCAGTTGAGCAGCGGGATGCGGAAGATGCGGTGGTCCATGATGAAGCGGATGGGCCGGCGCACGCACGCGGCGATCACGATCGCGTCGACGTAGCTCACGTGGTTGCACACGACGATGCACGGACCTTGTCTCCGGCACGTGGTCGAGCCCTTCCTTGTCGCACGCGGTACATCGTGTGGATGAGGAGCCACGCGAGGAACCGCATCAGGAATTCGGGCACCAGCTTGTAGATGTAGAGCGCGACGACGGCGTTCAGGATGCCGGTGACGAGGAAGAGGTCCGGGAATCGACAGGCCCGCCGCCGAGCAGCACGATGGCGAGCCCCGCCGACGCGACCATGAAGAGCGCGTTCAGGATGTTGTTCGCCGCGATGATGCGCGAGCGGTACGCCGGCTCCGAGCGCTCCTGGATCAACGCGTAGAGCGGCACGATGTAGAAGCCGCCGAAGAGGCCGATGAGCATCGAGGTCGGCGACGACGCGCCAGTGCGCCGGGCTGCGCGAGGAACGCGGCGATGCCGACCAGAGCTCGGTGCGCGTGCATGTCCTGCGGTCGCGAACCAGAGGTCGATCGCGAACACCGTGAGGCCGATCGAGCCGAACGGCACGAGGCCGATCTCGACCTTGCGGCCCGAGAGCCGCTCGCACAGCAGCGAGCCCGCGCCGATGCCGATCGAGAACAGCGCGAGCAGGAACGTGACGACGTGCTCGTCGCCGCCCAGCGATGTCCTTCGCGAAGTTCGGGAACTGCGTCAGGAAGGTCGCGCCGTAGAACCAGAACCACGAGATGCCGAGCATCGACAGCCAGACGCACGCGGTTGCCGTAGGCGAAGCGCAGGTTCTTCCACGTCTCGGTGAACGGGTTCCAGTTGATCGCGAGGTCGGGCGCGACCGCCGGCGTCTCGGGGATTCGCGCGGCTGACGAGCCAGCCCGGCGACCGCCACGGCGACGGCGGCGAACCCCGCGAGCAGCGGGCCCGACGCCCGGCATCGCGACCAGCACGCCGCCGACGATGGTGCCGATGCAGGATCGCGACGAACGTGCCCATCTCGACCAGCCCGTTGCCGCCGACCAGCTCCTCGGGCTTCAGGTGCTGCGGCAGGATCGCGTACTTCACCGGACCGAACAGCGTCGAGTGCACGCCCATCAGCAGGAGCGCGACGAAGAGCAGCGACAGGCTCGGCAGGTAGAACCCCGCCGTGCCGATCACCATGATCGCGATCTCGAAGAGCTTGATGTAGCGGATGAGGCGCGACTTCTCGTACTTGTCGGCGAGCTGGCCCGCGGTCGCGGACAGCAGCACGAACGGCAGGATGAAGAGCCCGGCGGCGAGATTGACGAGCGTGTTGGCGTCGAGCGTCGCGTCGCGCCGCGGCGTGATACGCGACGAAGATGACGAGCGCGTTCTTGTAGACGTTGTCGTTGCCGGCGCCCAGGAACTGCGTCCAGAAGAACGGCGCGAAGCGGCGCTGGCGCAGGAGGTCGTACTGGTTGGGCTCGTGCATGGGACTCGGGGTTCAGGCGGTCGGAGCGAAGAAGGGCCGGGTCTCGAACACCGAGCGCGCAAAGCCGACGCCATTGTGCGCGAGGCTGCGCTTCAGCACGAAGTCGAAGAGCAGCGCGTTGTGCTCGCGGATTTCCTTGAGCGTCGGCACCACGGCCGCCGGATCGAGCAGCCCGCGCTCGACGAGCCGCGGCAGCGAGATGAGCGGCAGCACGCCTGGCAGCGGGTAGTCGGATCCGTTGAGGAGACGCGGATGCCAGTCGCTGCGCGCGAGCAGCGTGGCCACCACGTCGATCCGGTTCCCCTGCGTGACGGCGGAGATGTCGCCGACGCAGGTTGCGCGTCGTAGCGCGGCTCGTCCATGAGGCGCGCGAACAGCTCGAAATTGGGGACCGTGCGCCGAGCCGGCCGCGTCGCAGGTCGACGGCCGATGCCGAGCGATGCGCAATGCGCGACGACCACGCGCACGCCGGCGTCGAGCGGCCGCCGCAGCCGCAGCGGATTGCCGAGATCCTCGCCGAATCCGCGCACCGCGCGCTCGTCGCCGGCGTGCGCGATGAGCGGCAGGCGATAGTCGACCAGCTTCGCGTAGAAGCGGTCGCAGCGCGCCGAGGCGGGATCGATGGCCTGCGCGGACGGCAGCCACTTCACGGCGCGCGCCCCGCCGGCGACGGCGGCTTCCAGGCGGTCGAGCGGCATGCGGATCGTAGCGGATGGATCGACGCCGCCCACTCGAAATGCTGCGGATAGCGCGTCGGCCAGGCGCGCCGCGTACTCGTCCGGCACGTGGAACGTCGAGCGCTCGCGGTCGGGCGCGCCGGCCTCGTCGCGCGCCCAGTCGAACGCGAACAGCAGCGCACGGAATCCGGGCGCCATCGCCTCGCACTGGTTGAGCAGGCGGTCGACGACGCTCTCGTCCACCTGGCCCGGCGCGTCGTGCACGCATCCCGCGTTGAGGTAGAAGAGGCGCTGGAGGTATTGGTAGGGCTGCCAGATCCTCTCCATCGCGGGATTGATCCAGAGCCCCGTGTTGCCGTCGCCGTTGCCGAACACGTGGCAGTGGACATCCCACACGCGCGAGGCGTCGAGCCCGCGCCACGCGGCGGCGACGAGCGCATGCGTCGCCAGGCGCTCCGGCATCCGCGCGTGGCACGCGTTGAAGATGCCGTCGCTCACCGCGAGCTGGCAGCCGGAGCCGAATGCGGCGGCGATGGCCGCGGTCGCACCGAGGAAGCGGCGGCGATTCACGCCGGCGCCTCGTCGAGGAAGTCGAGCACGGCAGCGAGCGCGCCGCGCACCGTCGCGGGATCGGTCTCGATACCAGACTTCCTTGCCGACCTTCTGCGCCCGCAGCACGCCCGCTTCGCGCAGCACCTTCAGATGGTGGGCGACGGCGGAGCGCGACAGCGTGGAAGCCGCCACGATCTGCCCGACGGTCAGCCGCTCGCCGGGTTCGAACATCAGCACGATCCGCTGTCGGTGCGGATCGCCGAGCGCCACGAAGATGCGCGCGGTCTGTCGCCAGGGGCGCGGGATGGCACGGGCGTAGCTCGGTCGCATGGCGCAAGCGCGCTCACCGCCGGCAATGCGTCGCGCGCCGGCGAAGGCCTTGCGGCAGCAGAGGTGACATGAGCGTCCGGGTCACGGCAATATGACTAAATAATTAGTCGCGTAGTCGCATTGAAGCGCCTGCGCGCGAGCCTTGTCAAGCGGCCCGGCGGCTGCCGACGGACGGCTTCCGCGGCGGCACGCTAGAATCCCACCATGCGACGTCTACCTCGATTTCATGCGCCACGTGCGCGACCACGGTCACCGCAAGGACGACCGCACCGGCACCGGCACGCTGTCGGTGTTCGGCTACCAGATGCGCTTCGATCTCGCGCGGGGCTTTCCCGCTGCTGACCACCAAGAAGGTGCACACGAAGTCCATCGTCCACGAGCTTCTGTGGTTCCTGCGCGGCGACACCAACATCGCCTACCTCAAGGCGAACGGCGTCACGATCTGGGACGAGTGGGCCGACGCGAACGGCGACCTCGGACCCGATCTACGGCTACCAGTGGCGCTCGTGGCCGGCGCCCGACGGCAGGCACATCGACCAGCTCGCCGACGTGGTCGCCGAGATCCGGCGCAACCCGGATTCGCGCCGCCTCATCGTGTCCGCGTGGAACGTGGGCGACATCCCGCGCATGAAGCTGCCGCCGTGCCACGCGTTCTTCCAGTTCTACGTCGCGGGCGGGCGCCTGTCCTGCCAGCTCTACCAGCGCAGCGCCGACATCTTCCTCGGCGTGCCGTTCAACATCGCGTCGTACGCGCTGCTGACGCACATGGTCGCGCAGCAATGCGACCTCGAGCGCGGGCGAGTTCGTCTGGACGGGCGGCGACTGCCACCTGTACCTCAATCACCTCGAGCAGGTGGAGACGCAGCTCGCGCGCGCGCCGTATCCGCTGCCGCGGCTCGTGCTCAGGCGCCGGCCGCCCACGCTCTTCGACTACGCGTACGACGACATCGAGATCGTCGGCTACCAGAGCCACCCGGCGCTGAAGGCGCCGGTCGCGGTGTAGGCGCGTCGGGAGAACGCGCAGACCCCACGGCGCGTGTCCGCGGAAATGACCGCGACGCAGGCTAGCCCACGTGCTCGCGGAGGAACGCGATCGTGCGCTCGCGCGCGAGCTTCGCCGATGCCGCGTCGAACGATCCGCGCTGGTCGCAGTTGAAGCCGTGGCCCGCCGGGATAGAAGTGCACCTCGCATGGTCGGATGCGCCTCGGCCAGCTTCTTGCACGCCTGCGACCGGGATGTGCGCGTCCTTCTCGCCGAAGTGCGCGAGCACGGGCACCTTCGGCTTCTCGCCGATCGCGTCGGGCATGCCGCCGCCGTAGTAGGCGATCGCGCAGGCGAAACCCGGAACGCGCGACGCCGACAGCCACGCCAGAAAGCCGCCCCAGCAATAGCCGACCACGCCGACCTCGTCCCGCGGACGCGGCCACGGCGCGCGCCGCGGCGATGTCGGCCAGCGCGTGGTCGGTCTGCACCCGGCCGCGGATCTCGCGTCCGCGTGCGATGTCGTCCGGCCGTGTAGCCCAGGTCGACGCCGCGCTCCACGCGGTCGAAGAGCGCCGGCGCCACCGCGAGGTACCCGTCCGCGGCGAAGCCGTCGCACACGTCGCGGATGTGGCAGTTGACGCCGAAGATCTCCTGGACGACCACCAGTCCGCCGCGCGGCTTGCCCGCGCGGGTCGGCGCGGTACCCGGCGATCTTCGACGCCGTCCGCGGCGGTCAATTCGATCCAGTTGCCCATGCCTGTTCCTCCCGAAAACCCGGATTGTAGTGAACGGCAATGATGAAGCGTAGGCCACCCCGCCGCAACGCTCGGGGTCGGTGAGCGTCGTCCATCCCGCGATCGTCGCGACGCCCCGTTGGCGGCGCATTCCCGCACGCCGTGAACAGCCAAAAAAAAGCCCGCCGGGAGGAATTTAGCGGGCAAGGGGGATTCCGATGACCGGAGCATTGACCTACTCCGCGAGGTCCGGGGCATACGCTGCCCCGGGGGCGTGCAACAGCAGAAAGTCTAGACCACGCTGCGGGCGGCGCTCACGCGCTCCGCCAGCTCCTCCAACGCGGCCTGCTGCGCGCCCGTCATCCTCGTCGCGGGCCTCACCCTTGGCGGTCACCGCCTCAGGCAGCCAGAACTTGGAGAACTCGGGTGCGAACGTATCCATGATCAACCTCGGTTGCGTGAAGCGACTCCTCCCTGACACCGTAAAAGCAAACGATGTGCCAACGAGTCGCGATGCACGATTGGTCGACGCACCAGCCGTCGCCTTACGAGGAGAAATGATGCAGCACGCATCGCTCGGATGCGGGCGCCGGGATTGCGCGCCAAGACCGCTTGTGTCGCAGTCCGCCGACAGCGAACATGACACCAGCATTAAGACGCTGATTTCGCGGGCGAATCCTTGTCGTCTCTACCCGACAGCGCGCAAATGCAAGGCGCAAATGCGCTTCAGGTCTTCGCTTCCTTGAACATCGCCGGCTCGAGCCGGTGCCGCTGCAGCAGCTTGTAGAACTCGGTGCGGTTGCGCTTGGCGAGCTGCGCCGCCTGCGTGACGTTGCCGCCGGTGATCTTCAGCAGGCGCACGAGATAGTCGCGCTCGAACGACTTGCGCGCCTCCTCGAACGGGACCAGCGCCGCCGCGTCCTCCTTGAGCGCGTTCTGCACGAGCGATGGCCGGGATCATGGTCGTGGTCGTGAGCGCCACCGCCTGCTCGAGCAGGTTGAGGAGCTGGCGCACGTTGCCGGGCCACGGCGCCGCGACCAGCAGCGCCATCGCGTCGGGCGCGAGCGTCGGCGCCGGCTTGCGGTAGCGCTCGGCCAGCCGGCGCAGGAAATGCTGCGGCGAGCAGCGGAATGTCCTCGCGCCGCTCCGCCAGCGCCGGCAGCTCGCAGCGACACGACGTTGAGCCGGTAGTAGAGATCCTCGCGGAACTGGCCCGAGGCCTTCTGCGCGTCGAGGTCGCGGTGCGTCGCCGAGATCACGCGCACGTCGACCGGGATCGCTTGCGTCGAGCCGACCGGCCGCACCTCGCCTTCCTGCAGCACGCGCAGCAGCTTCACCTGCAGCGGCAGCGGCATGTCGCCGATTTCGTCGAGCAGCAGCGTGCCGCCGTCGGCCGCCTGGAACAGGCCCTTGTGCGCCTGCACCGCGCCGGTGAACGCGCCGCGCGCGTGGCCGAAGAGCTCGGATTCGAGGAGCTCGGCGGGAATCGCACCGCAGTTGACCGCGACGAACGGGCTGGTCGCGGCGCGGGCTCGCGCGATGGATCGCGCGCGCGAGCAGCTCCTTGCCGGTGCCCGATTCGCCGTAGATCAGCACGCTCGCGTCGGATTCCGCGACCAGCTTCGCCTGCCGCAGCAGGTCCTCCATCACCGGGCTGCGCGTGATGATGCCTTCGCGCCATTCGCCCTGACGCCGCATCGCTGCGCCCGGCGTCGTCGCCGGAGAGCTTGAGCGCGGCGGCGACCTTCTGCAGCAGCTCCTGGCTGTCGAACGGCTTGGTCAGGAACCCGAACACGCCGCGCTGGGTGGCCGCCACGGCGTCGGGAATCGTGCCGTGCGCGGTCAGGATGATCACCGGCAAGCCCGGTGCTGGCGATTGATCGCGTCGAAGAGCTGCAGGCCGTCGATGCCGGGCATTCGCAGGTCGGTGACCACGGCGGCCGGCCGGCGCACCGCGATGGCCGCGAGCGCCGTCTCGCCGCTCTCCGCCGTGCGCACCCGTAGCCGGCCGACGTGAGCCGCAGGCTGATCAGCTTGAGCAGGTCGGGATCGTCGTCGACCAGCAGGATATCTCCGGACATCGCGTCTTTCCTTTGTCATTCGGCGTGACGTCAGCCGCCACCGCCGCTGCCACCGCCGCCCGAGCCGCCGCCGCTGCCGCCGCCGCCGCCGCCGCCGCTGCGGGCGCGGTCGCGCAGCAGGCTGCGCTCCATCTGGCGCAGCGCCTCGAGCTTCTGCAGCGCCGCGTCGGCCTTCTGCTGCTCGTCGCGGACCGCGCGCTGCCGCCCGACGATCTGCACCTGCAGCACGCATCGCGAGCTGCTTGACCGACGGCGAGCCCGGATTGCTCTTCGACACGTTGTCGAGGAGCTGCAGCGCGCGCTGGTCGTCCTGCGGGTTGCGCGCCATCGTGTAGAGCACGGCGAGCCGCACGCGGTTGGCGTCGGTGCGCTGCCGGCCGAGCGTCGCGGTCATCGTCGTCGAGCTCGCGCTTCACGTCGTCGGCGCCGAGGCCGCCGTAGCGCGTGAGGTCGGCGAGCAGCGCGATCAGCTCCTGGTCCTCGATCGACCTGCGGCGCAACCGCGGCCGGCGGCGCGGCGACGATCGACGGCGGCACCATGGCGACCGTCTCGCTGCCGGGCGCAGTCGGGGGCGGGGGCGACGGCGCCGCCGGCGGCGGATCGGCGGCAGCGGGCGCTGCGACGATCGGCGGCTCGACGGGCTCGATCGGCGGATACTCGACGAGCGGCGTAGGCACCTCGACGCGCTCGGGCTCGTATTCCTCTTCCGGGGTCATGACCACCGGCGGGGGCACGGGCGTGGCGCACGCCGGCGAGCCACAGCGCCGCGAACGCGCAGAGCGAGGCGCGCAGGCACCCGCGCACGCTCACTCGTGACCTCCGGCGATCGCGGCCGGCGCCGCGCGACGCGCTTGGTCGCGCCCAGCGCGGACGCGCCCGCGGCGAGCGGCAGCCACAGGCGGAAGCGCACGCCGCGCTTCGCCGTCCGCGCGATCGAGGACCTCGATGCGCCCCGCCTGCGCGAGCGCGTATTCGCGCGCGATCGCGAGGCCGAGCCCGGAGCCCTTGACCTTGCCGTCGACCGGCGCCTTGCCCGAGTAGAAGGAGTCGAACACGCGCTCGCGCTCGTCGGCGGCGATGCCCGGCCCGTGGTCGACCACGTCGAGCACCGCGAAGCCGTCGCGCTCGACGAGCCGCCAGCTCGATGGCGCCGGAGCGCGGCGAGTACTTGATCGCGTTGGACACCAGGTTGTCGATGACCGTGCGGATCTTCTCCGCGTCGCCGGCGACGATCGCAGGACGCGAGCCGGGCGTCGAACGTGATCATGCGCGCGATCGCGGCGAGCTTCTGCTCGCGCAGCACGCGGCGCACGACGTCGGCGACGGGCACCGGCCCGAGCGTGGCCGGCTCCACCGCGCGCGTCTGGTGGTACGTGAGCAGGTCCTCGATCAGCTTCTGCAGCGACAGCGTGTTCTCGCGCACGATGCGCACGATCTCCTGCTGCTCGGGCGACAGGCGGCCGCCGACGTTGTCGCGCAGGAGCTCGGCGCCTTCGCGCACCGCGGTGAGCGGCGTCTTGAGCTCGTGCGACACGTGGCGCAGGAAGCGCGTCTGCTGCTGCTCGAGCTCGTTCAGGCGCGTGCGCAGCCATTCGAGCCGCTGGCCGAGGTAGCGGAGGTCCTGCGGCCCGTTCACCTCGATCGCGTGCGTGAAGTCGGCGGTGCCCATCCGGCGGATCGCCTGGTCGAGCTGGCGGATCGGTCGCGCGATCAGCACGGCGAACACGATCGCGAGCGAGCAGCGCGATCGCCGACGGTGGCGAGCGCGAGGTACAGCCACTTCTCGCGGCCCTGCGCGGCGGTTTCCTGCAGGCGCTCGATCGCGCGCTGCGTGAGCTGCGTGGTCGCGTTCAGCATGCCCTGCGTCTGCTCGACGAGCGTCGCGTAACCGTCGGCGAGCTCGGTGACTGGTGGCGTGCGTGCGCTGCGGCTGGCCCAGGACGCTGGAAGAGCTTCGCCTTCGCGCTCGCGCAGCTGCTCGAGCGCGGCGAGCTGCTGCGGCGATCGAGCGGCAGCTGCGAGAGCTGCTGCGTGGTCGCTGGAATTCCTGGCGCATGCGCGCCGTAGTCGTCGAGCAGCGCGGGGTCCTCGAGGATGATCTCCTGCCGCGCGATCCGCTCGAGCGTGGTCGCCTGCTCGAACAGCAGGCGGCTGCTGCGCCCGGCCTGCGACGCCTGCAGCACTTCCTGCCGGCTCTGCGTGGCGAGCCGGTCGAGCGAGAGGATGAGCTCGACGAGCGCGTACACGAGCGGCAGGCTCACGAGCAGGAAGCCCAGCAGGATGAACTTGAGGAACGAACGCGGGTAGTACACGCGAGGGCAGCCCGTTATAATCGGCGCGCATTATGGCACCCCCGTCGTCCGGGCGGCGCCCTGGACGTGGCGGCGTCCCCGTCCGGCGCGCGCTAGCGACACCGCCCGCACCCGTCGCGTTCCCTTGCTGAATCGAGCCGCCACGCCGCGTGCGCCCCGGCGCTCGCGCTCATCGCGGCGGTCGCGCGCAACGGCGTCATCGGCGCCGGCAACGCGCTGCCCTGGCGGCTGCCGGAGGACCTGCAGCGCTTCCGCGCGCTGACCACGGGGCACGCGGTGATCATGGGCCGCAGGACGTGGGAGTCGCTCGGACGGCCGCTGCCGCGAGCGGCAGAACATCGTCGTCACGCGCCGCGCCGGATGGCGCGCCGACGGCGCGGAGGTCGCGCAGTCGCTCGACGAGGCGCTCGCGCGCGTGCGCATGCCCGCGCCGGCGTTCTGCATCGGCGGCGGCGAGCTCTACGCGGCCGCGCTGCCGCGGCGCGACGTGCTCTACGTCACCGAGATCGACCGCGACTTCGAGGGCGACGCGCGCTTTCCCGCGTATCGATCCGCGCGCAGTGGCGCGAGACCGCGCGCGAGCCGCGCGTCGGCCGCGATGGGATTCGCGTTACGCTTTCGTCACCTACGAGCGCGCGCAAGCCCGCACGCCGCACACCGGAGCCGCTGACACATGTCGGACGGACATTTCCACGTCCACGGCCCGCACGACCACGAGGTCGAGCACCAGGCGCACGCGGGCGACTCGTTCGCCGGCACGCATCGCCGTCATGACCGCGATCCTCGCCACGATCGGCGCGCTGATGAGCTACAGGGCGGCGCGACGCAGAACGACGCGCTGCTGTTCAAGAACGAGGCCGCGATCAGGAAGACCGAGGCGTCCGACCAGTGGAACTTCTACCAGGCGAAGAGCAACAAGCAGAACCTCGCCGAGCTCGGCGCCACGCTCGACCACCGGCGAGGCCGCGGAGCGGTATCGGGCCGAGGCGAAGCGCTACAACGACGAGAAGAAGGACATCCAGAAGAAGGCCGAGAGCTCGAGAAGGCGGCCGTCGAGGCGCAACGCGCGCAGCGAGGCGTCGATGCACGTGCATCACCGGTGGGCGCAGGCGACGACGCTGATCCAGGTCGCGATCGCGCTCGCCGCGATCACGCTGCTGACGCGCAAGCAAGTGGATGCAGTGGGGCGTCTACGGCGCCGCCCTGGGCGGCGGACTGCTGGCGACGCTGGCGGCGCTGCACGTCTGACGACGCGCCGCACCGGCACGCGCGGCTACCAGATGCCGATGTGGATGCCGATGCCGCGCGGTGATGGTCCGTGCGCGCCTCGATCTCGGCATCGATCAGCGTCGTGCGATGCCGGCGCGTGGCGAGCCAGTCGAAAAGCCGCGCGTGCAGGTCGGCGCGGACGCCGTCGCAGTCGGCCGGCGCCGCGCCGAGGTCGACGAGCTCCAGCGGATCGCGCGGCGAGGTCGAAGAGCTGCGGCCGGAACCCCTGCCAGTGCGACGTACTTCCACTCGGCGGTGCGCACCATCGCACGCCCGGCACTTCGCCGGCGCGGCGGCCGAGCACGACGCGCGCGCGGCGGAAGCTGTAGTCGAGCTCGCACGTACACGCCGTCGCGCCAATCGGCGACCGGCGCCTGCCGCGCAGCAGCGGCAGCAGCGAGCGGCCCTCGCAGCGGAATGCGGCGTCGCGACGCCCAGCGCGTCGAGGAATCGTCGGCACGACGTCGACGGCCTCGACGAAGCGCGCCTCGCGGCGTGCCGCGCGTCGCGTCGGCGCGCGCGTCGGGATCGACGACGATGAACGGCACGCGCACGACCTCGTCGTAGAACAGCTCCTTCTCGCCCAAGCCCGCGGTCGCCCAGGAACTCGCCGTGGTCGGACGTGAACACGATCGAGCGTGTCGCGCGAGGCGGCCCGTCGGCCGTCGAGCGTCGCGCACGAGGCGCCCGACGTGCGCGTCGACCTGCGCGACGAGGCCCATGTACGCCGGCCGCACGTGCCGCGCGACGTCCTCGCGGCCGAAGCTCTCGCATTCGTCGTGACGCGCGATACGCGCGCAGCACCGGGTGCTCGTCGGCGGTGCCGTCCTGCGGACCGTGCACGATCGGACCGGTGTCGCGCGCCGCGGAACATCGCGTGGTACGGCGCCGGCGCCAGGTACGGCCAGTGCGGCTTCACGTACGACAGATGCAGCACCCACGGCGCGTCGCCCTGCGCGCGGATCCAGTCGAGCGCGACGTCCGTCATGTACGCGGTCTCGGAGTGCGCCTCGGCCACGCGCGACGGCAGGTGCACATTGCGCATGTGCCAGCCGGAGACGATGCGGCCGCCGTCGTCCGCGGCGATCACGTACTCGCTCCACGGGTCGGCGCTCGCATAGCCGTGCGCGCGCAGGAAGTCCGCGTAGCCCGACTCCGGACCCGGCGGCAGTGTGGCCGTCGTAGCGATCGACCTCGACGAAACCGCCGGCGCGCAGCCGCACGCCCGCGCGGCGACTCGCGGCGCGATGCCGAAGCCGCGCGAGCCCGTCGTCGTCGGGCATCCAGTGCGTCTTGCCGGCGAGCGCGAGCGTGCGGCCCGCGTCGTGCAGGTAGTCGCCGAGCGTGGGTTCGCGCGATCGACAGCGGCACGCGGTTCCACGTCGCGCCGTGCGAGCTCACGTAGCGGCCGGTGTAGAACGACATCCGCGACGGCCCGCAGACGCCGGACTGCACGTAGGCGTGTCGAAGCACGACGCCGCGCGCGGCGAGCGCGTCGAGTGCGGCGTGGGCACGCGGCCGCCGTAGCACGACAGATGGTCGCGCCGCAGCTGGTCGCACATGATGAACAGCACGTTGCGGACGGCAGTCATGGGCGATGTCGCGGCAGGCGAAGCGTGCGCGTTCGTGCGGCGCGTGCGTGATTTTGGCGATAATGACGGTTTCGCCGCGCGCGGGCAACGCGCGCCGCGCATCCGCGCCGGGATGACGGAACTGGTAGACGTAGCGGACTCAAAATCCGCCGGTGGCAACACCGTGGGGGTTCGATTCCCCCTCCCGGCACCATCCATCGCCGCGCGTTCTCGCGCCGGATCGGCCGTCGCGCTTCGCCGCGCCTGACCGCTCGCCATGGCCTACACGCTGCAAGATTTCGACTTCGCGCTGCCGCCCGAGCTGATCGCGCAGGTTCCGCCCGCGCGGCGCTCGGGCAGCCGCCTGCTGCACGTCGCCGGCATGAAGCACGACGACCTCGCGTTCCGCGACCTGCCGGCGCTCCTGCGCGAGGGCGATCTCCTCGTCTTCAACGACACGCGCGTGATCAAGGCCCGCGTGTTCGCGACCAAGGCGTCGGGGGGTCGCGCCGAGCTGCTGGTCGAGCGCGTGACGGCCGAGCGCGAAGCGTGGGCGCAGGTGCGCGCGAGTCACGCACCAAAGCCCGGTGCGCTGCTCCACTTGCCCGGCGCCGCGCACGCGCGGGTGCTGGAGCGCGACGAGCGGTTCTTCCGGCTCGCGTTCGAGGGCACCGGCCCCCTGCACGCGTGGCTCGAGCAGCACGGCGACGTGCCGTTGCCGCCTTACATCGGCCGCCACGCGGAAGCCGTCGACGCCGCGCGCTACCAGACCGTATATGCCCGCGTGCCCGGTGCCGTGGCGGCGCCGACGGCGGGCCTGCACTTCGACGAGGACCTCCTTGCCGAGCTCGACCGGCGCGGCATCGCGCGCGCCTTCGTGACGCTGCACGTCGGTGCAGGCACGTTCCTGCCCGTGCAGCACGAGGACCTCGCGCAGCACCGAATGCACACCGAGTGGTACACGCTCCCGGAGGCGACCGTCGACGCGATCGCCGCGACGCGCGCGCGCGGCGGCCGCGTGGTGGCCGTGGGCACGACCTCGCTGCGCGCGCTCGAATCCGCTGCACAGGCCGGCGACGGCGCATTGCGCGCCGGCCCCGGCGAAACCGCTCTCTTCGTCACGCCGGGCTACCGGTTCCGGGTGATCGACCGCCTCGTCACGAACTTCCACCTGCCCAAATCGACGCTCCTGATGCTGGTCAGCGCGTTCGCCGGCTTCGAGGCCATCCGCGCGGCCTATGCCCACGCGATCGTCCAGCGCTACCGCTTCTTCAGCTACGGGGATGCGCTGCTGCTGGAGCGCGCGCCCGCGGCCGGCGCCCGGGAGTGACGCCGTTTCCCGACACCTTGCCTTGCGATTGCGTCGTCTGTGGGCGACAAACGTAGAAGACTTTGCCGTCGCCGCAACAAAACACCGCCGAACGGCGGCATTTCCCGACAGTTTGCCTTGGCAGCGCAGTGGGAACGCGCTACTCTCGCGACAACTCAATTCGTAGCGGAAATGCCGTCGTATCCCGCTCGCACGGCATTTTCGCGATTTTCCATGAATCCTTGCCGTGCGCGCGCCGCAGCGGTGCGCATCCTGTTCGCCGCAGCAGCGGCGGCGGCCATCGCGTCGCCGGCCTTCGCCGCGCGCATCGGCATCCTCTCCAACAAGTACGCCACCGAGACGGCGGCGGACTTCAACAATCGCATACCGACGCACTCGTTCTCGGCCGTCGACACCAGCACCGCGACGCCGAACCTGCAGACGCTGCAGGACAGCTTCGACGTCCTCCTCGTCTTCGAGGACTCGACGTACGGCAACGCCACGACCGTCGGCAACATCGCCGCGGCCTTCGCGACGTCCGGTCGCGCGGTCGTCCTCGGCGCGTTCTACGATCAGGACCGCAGCGACGCGCCGGCCTCGATCCCGCCGCACGGCTGGGGCGCGCTCGAAGGGCTCGACCCCAACACCACCGACGGCACGGGCACGCCGTACGTGCCGCGCACGCTCGACGTCGCGACGATGCAGAAGCATCCGTTGACGGCGGGTATCACCTCGCTGACCAGCGGGAAGTTCGCGGGCGGCAATGCCCCGAAGGACGGCACCATCGTGGTCGCGAACTGGACGCAGGCCAACGCCAAGGGCAACCCCGATCCGGCCATCGCCTACCGCGTCACCGGCAACGCCTGCGTGATCCAGCTCGCCATCGCGCCCAACTATCCGGTGCTGGGCGTCTCGGGCACCGATTTCGGCGGAGACTTCCATCGCGCCTGGCAGAACGCGTTCGACTTCGGCGCCGCCCAATGCGTGGTGCCGGTCGCCACGTCGCCCGGGCGGCGATCCCGCCAAAGTCCCGACGCTCTCGCAGTGGGGCCTGGCCCTCACCATCCTGCTCGTGGGCGCGGCGGGGCTCGTCACGCAGCGCCGCCGGCGCCGCGCCTGATCCCGTAAGCTTGCGGTTTCCCGCGGCGGCACCGTGCCGCCGGGTCGCGCCGCGCGTTCGGCCTGCCCATCGTCGAGGACAGCGAGCGCGGCGGGACGTCGCTCACGCGAGCCACTCCATCCATGCACTTCGAAGTCATCGCCACTTCCGGCCACGCGCGGCGCGGCCGCCTGACCCTCGCCCACGGCATCGTGGAGACTCCGGTATTCATGCCGGTCGGCACCTACGGCACCGTCAAGGCGATGGCACCCAACGAGCTCGTCGAGATCGGCGCGCAGATCGTCCTCGGCAACACCTTCCACCTGTGGCTGCGGCCGGGGCTGGAGCCCATCGCCGCCCACGGCGGGCTGCACCGCTTCATGGGCTGGTCGCGGCCGATCCTCACCGACTCGGGCGGCTTCCAGGTCTTCAGCCTGGGGCCGTTGCGCAAGGTGCAGGAAGAGGGCGTGGCCTTCGCCTCGCCCGTGAACGGCGACAAGCTGTTCCTCACGCCCGAGCTTTCGATGCAGATCCAGGGCGTCCTCGATTCCGACGTGGTGATGGTGTTCGACGAATGCACGCCGTACCCCGCCACGCGCGAGGAGGCCGCCGAATCGATGGAGCTTTCGCTGCGCTGGGCGGCGCGCTCGCGCCACGAGTTCGACCGACTCACGAACCGCAACGCGCTGTTCGGCATCGTGCAGGGCGGCATGTACGACGACCTGCGCGATGCGTCGCTCGGCGGCCTCGTCGACATCGGCTTCCCGGGTTACGCGCTCGGCGGCCTCTCGGTCGGCGAGCCCAAGGAGGAAATGCTGCGCGTCCTCGACCGCATGGCGCCGCGGCTTCCGGCCGATCGCCCGCGCTACCTGATGGGGGTGGGCACGCCCGAGGACCTGGTGGCCGGCGTCACCGCCGGCATCGACATGTTCGATTGCGTGATGCCCACGCGCAATGCGCGCAACGGCTGGCTCTTCACCCGCTTCGGCGACGTCAAGATCAAGAATGCGCGGCACCGCACCGATACCGGTCCGCTCGATCCGACGTGCGGGTGCTACACCTGCCGGAACTTCTCGCGGGCGTACCTGCATCATTTGAACCGGGTGAACGAGATCCTGGGCGCGCGGCTGGCCACGATCCACAACCTTTTCTACTACCACGCGCTCATGGCGGACCTGCGCGAGGCGGTGGCAGCCGGCGCCCTGCCCGCCTATGCCAACCGGTTCCGGAGCGAGCGGACCCGCATGCTAGAATGATGAGTTTTCCGTTGTCCTGATCGGCGGCTGCCAAGAGCGTTCTTTGCGCGGCGCCGCGACAGCGACAACCGGGGCGCTCATCCCGAGCGCCGCCGCGCCCGGCTCATGCGCCGTCGGCGCCCAAGCAACCGTTGGAGGATCCTTCGTGCTGATCAGTCCCGCCTATGCCCAAGCCGCCGGCGCTTCGTCGCCGGGGAGCGAGATCATGACGTTCCTGCCCATGATCGCCATCTTCGTCGTCTTCTACTTCCTGCTGATCCGCCCGCAGCAGAAGCGCGCCAAGGAAACCAAGGCGATGCTCTCCGCGCTGCAGAAGGGCGACGAGGTCGTCACCGCCGGCGGCATCGTCGGCAAGATCGCGAAGCTCGACGAGCAATACGCGGTCGTCGAGATCGCGCCGAACGTCGACGATCAGCGTCCAGCGCGGCGCGATCGCCCAGCTGCTGCCCAAGGGCACGATCAAGGCGCTCTGATGTCCTTGCCGGGCCGCCGCCGCGGCCCCAGGCGCTTCTCCGCGTGCCCGCCGGCACCGCCCAATTTCCCGGCCTCGAGCTCATGAACCGCTATCCGCTCTGGAAGTACATCGTCATCGCCGTCGCGCTCGTGATCGGCATCCTGTACACGCTGCCCAACTTCTTCCCCGAAGTCCCGGCGGTGCAGGTGTCGTCGGCCAAGGCGAAGATCGACAGCTCGGTGCTCGGCACCGTCGAGGAGACGCTCAAGGCGGCGGGCATCCCGTACCTCGGCGCGACGCTCGACCCGACCGGCATCAAGGTGCGCTTCGCCGATCCCGACACGCAGATCAAGGCCAAGGACGCGCTGCAGGCCAAGCTCGGCGACAACTACATCGTCGCGCTCAACCTGCTGTCGTCGTCGCCGCAGTGGCTCGCGTCGATCGGCGCGCTGCCGATGTACCTCGGCCTCGACCTGCGCGGCGGCGTGTACTTCCTGCTGCAGGTCGACATGAAGGCCGCGCTCGACAAGGCGGGCGACCGCTACTCGACCGACCTCCGCTCGCTGCTGCGCAAGGAGAAGATCCAGTACTCCGGCATCTCGCGCGAAGGCGGCAACGTCGTCATGCGCTTCAAGGACGACGCCGAGCGCGACAAGGCGCGCGTCGCGATCGAGAAGACCTACACCGACCTCGCGTTCCGCGAGCACCGACAGCGGCGCCGGCGACCTGCGGCTCATCGCGAGCCTCAAGCCCGAGGCGCAGAAGCGCATCCAGGACGGCGCCGTCGCGCAGAACATCCAGATCCTGCGCAACCGCGTGAACGAGCTGGGCGTGGCCGAGCCGATCATCCAGCAGCAGGGCGCCGAGCGCGTCGTCGTGCAGCTGCCCGGCGTGCAGGACACCGCGCGCGCGAAGGACATCCTCGGCCGCACGGCGTCGCTCGAGATCCGCATGGTCAACGACGAGCCGGGCGCCCTCGAAAGCGCGCTCGCCGGCAGCGTGCCGATCGGCAGCGACCTCTTCACCGAGCGCGGCGGCCAGCCGCTGGTCGTGCGCCGGCAGGTGGTGCTCACCGGCGACCGCATCAACGACGCGCAGCCCGGGCTTCGACCAGCGCACCAACGAGCCCGCGGTGCACGTCAACCTCGACGGCGCCGGCGCCAACATCTTCAAGGA
The DNA here is from genome assembly GCA_963725735.1 of uncultured beta proteobacterium. Taxonomy (GTDB): domain Bacteria; phylum Pseudomonadota; class Gammaproteobacteria; order Burkholderiales; family Casimicrobiaceae; genus VBCG01. The sequence goes on from CAVRZM010000018.1 coordinate 68,242, forward strand.
AGTCACGCGCGAGAACGTCGGCAAGCGCATGGCGATCGTGCTGGTCGAGAAGGGCAAGGCGGAGGTGATCACCGCGCCGGTGATCCGCGAGGAGATCGGCGGCGGCCGCGTGCAGATCAGCGGCCGCATGACCACGCGCGAGGCCAACGACGTCGCGCTGCTGATGCGCGCCGGCGCGCTGGCGGCGCCGATGGAGATCGTCGAGGAGCGCACGGTCGGCCCGTCCCTCGGCGCCGAGAACATCGACAAGGGCTTCAAGTCCGTCATGTACGGCTTCATCGTCCTGTCGATCTTCATGTGCGTCTACTACCTGCTGATGGGCGTGTTCTCGACCATCGCGCTCGCGGTCAACCTGCTGCTGCTGGTCGCGGTGCTCTCGATGCTGCAGGCGACGCTGACGCTGCCCGGCATCGCGGCCATCGCGCTCACGCTCGGCATGGCGATCGACGCCAACGTGCTGATCAACGAGCGGATCCGCGAGGAGCTGCGCTGGGGCGCCACCCCGCACGCGGCGCTGCAGGCCGGCTACGAGCGCGCGTGGGGCACCATCCTCGACTCCAACATCACCACGCTGATCGCCGGCATCGCGCTGTTCCTGTTCGGCTCCGGCCCGGTGCGCGGCTTCGCGGTGGTGCACTGCCTCGGCATCATGACGTCGATGTTCTCGGCGGTGTTCGTCTCGCGCGGCACTGGTCGCCCTCGTGTACGGCGGCCGCAAGAAGCTCGACGGCATCTCCATCGGGCAGGTGTGGCGCGGCGGCACCGGCAGCGCGCCGCCCCCCGCGCCCACCAAGGCGTAATCCGCTCCGGCACGCCCGCCCAAGACAGCGACACGATCAAGGTCCTCCATGGAATTCTTCCGAATCCGGCGCGACATCCCGTTCATGCGCCACGCGCTCACGTTCAACGTGATCTCGCTCGTGACGTTCATCCTCGCCATCGTCTTCCTGGCGACCAAGGGGCTCAACTTCGGCGTCGACTTCAAGGGCGGCACGGTGATCGAGGTCACCTACGGCCACGCGGTGGACTTCAACCGCGTGCGCGCCGCGCTCGACAAGTTGAGCCTCGGCGAGTACTCGGCCCAGTCGTTCGGGCGTTCGGACACGGCGCTCGTGCGCCTGCCGTTGAAGGAAGGCCTCTCCAGCGCGCAGCTCTCGGAGAAGGTGATGAACGCGCTCAAGGCCGACGACCCCTCCGCCACGCAGCAGCGCGTCGAGTTCGTCGGGCCTCAGGTCGGCAAGGAGCTCTACGAGAACGGGGCGCTGGCGCTGCTGCTGGTGTCGCTCGGCATCGTCGGGTACCTGGCGCTCCGCTTCGAATGGCGGTTCGCCGTCGCGTCGATCATCGCCAACCTGCACGACGTCGTGATCATCCTGGGGTTCTTCGCGCTGTTCCAGTGGGAATTCTCGCTCCCGGTGCTGGCCGCCGTGCTCGCGGTGCTCGGCTACTCGGTGAACGAGTCCGTCGTCATCGCCGACCGGATCCGCGAGAACTTCCGCAAGATGCGCAAGGCGACGGTGACGCACGTGATCGACAACGCGATCACCAGCACGCTGTCGCGGACGATCATCACGCACGGCATGACCCTGATGATGGTCCTCTCCATCTATTTCTTCGGCGGCGAGACGCTGCACCACTTCGCCCTCGCGCTGGCCATCGGCATCTGCTTCGGCATCTACTCGTCGGCGCTGGTGATGGCGACGCTCGTGATGTGGCTCGGCGTGTCGCGCGAGGACCTCGTCAAGCCCGAGAAGAAGGGCTTCGGCGCCGGCGACAAGATCCTGCCTTGAGACTCGCCCCGGCCGACGGCCGCCCGCGACCGCCGGCGCGATGCTGACGACGATCTTCTACTCGCTGCTGGCGCTCGACCAGACGGTCGCGCAGATCGCCGTCGACTACGGCCCGTGGGTCTACGCGTTCCTGTTCGCGATCATCTTCGCGGAAACGGGACTGGTGGTCCTGCCGTTCCTGCCGGGCGACTCGATCCTGTTCATCGCCGGCACGGTGGTGGCGGCGTCCACGCTCAACGTCCACGTGCTCGTGGTCACGCTGATCGTGGCGGCCGTCCTGGGCGATTCGGTGAACTACGCGATCGGCCACTACATCGGCCCGAAGGTCTTCGATAAGCCGGACTCGCGCTGGTTCCGGCAGGACCACCTGCGGCGCACGCAGGCCTTCTACGACAAGTACGGCGGCGTCACGATCATCATCGGCCGCTTCGTCCCGATCATCCGCACCTTCGCGCCGTTCCTCGCGGGCGTGGCGGGGATGCCGTATCGCCGCTTCCTGTCGTTCAACGTGATCGGCGGGATCGCGTGGATCGCGTCGCTCGTCTACGCCGGGTACCTCTTCGGCAACATCCCGTGGGTGAAGAGCAATCTCTCGCTCATCGTGGTGGGCATCGTGGTCGTCTCGCTGATCCCGGCCGGGATGACGTTCTGGCACGACCGGCAAAGCCGACGCAAGTCCGGCAGCTAAGCGCGGCGGCCGTCCGGTCGACCGCGGCACGACGAAGATCCGCGGCGACCGACGGGTGCTTCAGCGCGGTGTGCGCAGCGCGTGCAGTCCGAGGTCTTCCATCCCGTATGCCTCCGCGGCGGCCCTGGCGGACACGAAGCCCTGCTCGATGTCGCGCCGCAGCGCGCTGCGATCGCGCCGTCGCGGATCGCCGAATCCGCCGCCGCCGGCTTCGAGCGTCGTCAGTCGATCACCGGGCGCGAGCACATACCGGCCCTTCGGATGCACGGGCTTGCCGTTCAGGCGAACTTCGCGCAGTCCGCCGGGCCATCCTCCCAGGACGCCCTGCGGCGCAAATTCGGTGCGGCCTGCGAGGCAGGCGATGGCGATGTCGCTGCCGCTGTCGTTGACGAACTCGATGCGCTGTCCGAGCCCGCCGCGAAACTCGCCCGGGCCGCCGCTGTCCGGCAGGAGCTCCTTCGATTCGATGATCATGCCGGTGAGGTCCTCCCAAACCTCGATGGAGGTGCCCGTCATGTTCGAGGGGGACGGCGTGGTTGCGGCACCGTCGAGGCCCTGGAGCGCGCCGAAGCCTCCCGATGCGAAGAAGATGCTCGACACGCCGCGGCCGTCCCGGGTGCGCCCCTGCACGTTGATGAGGTTGAGCATTCCGGAATCGGCCTGCACGCGATCGGGCACGACGTCGGCCAGCGCGCCGAAGATCAGCGGCACGACGAAGTGCCCGACGATGTGACGGCCGCCGGTGGGCGACGGCGAGACGGCATTGAGCAGGCACCCGGCGGGCGCGTGCACGACGACAGGCCGCACGCTGCCCTCGTTGTTCGGTATGCGCGGCGTGGTCAGGCACTTGATCGCATAGCAGGTCATCGCACGCGTGTAGCAGAGCGGCACGTTGATCGCCCACCGGATCGCGGGGCTCGTCCCGCTGAAGTCGGCGAGCACTTCGCCGCCGCGCAGGGTTACCTCGCAGGCAAGCGTCAACGGCGCATCCTGGCCTTCGATCTCGATCCGGTTGGAGTACACGCCCTCCGGCATCCGCGTGATCTCGTCCCGGATCGCGCGTTCGGACTGCTCGAGAATCGCGTCCGCGAGCGGGTCGATCGAGTCGAGGTCGTACTCGTCCATGAATTCGTTGAGCATGCGGGCGCCGACAGTCGTGCACGCGAAATTGGCGAGCAGGTCACCCAGCGTCTGCTCGGGGACCCGGACATTGGCGCGGACCAGCTCCAGCAGCGGCTCGTTGAGCCTGCCGCCTCGCGCAAGCAGGCAGATCGGCAGGCGCAACCCCTCTTCGTAGACTTCGCGCGCCGCCGCCGAGAAGCCGGCGCCACCGATATCGGGAAGGTGGGTGATGCTCATCGTGTAGCCGACGATCCTTCCGCCGCGAAACACCGGCTGCATGACGTTGATGTCGAACAGGTGTCCGGTGCCGATCCACGGATCGTTGGTCATTACCGCGTCGCCCGGCTCGAGGCTGGCCGCGGGGAAGCGCTCGAGCATCGCCGCCAGCGTTGCCGGGGCGGTTCCGGTGAATGACGGAACGCTGTACGCACCCTGCGCGATCGAACGTCCTTTGCTGTCGAAGATGACGCAGGACAGGTCGTAGCTCTCGCGCACGTTGGTCGAGAACGACGAGCGGACGAGGGTGTTGATGATCTCGTCGGCGATCGAGATCAGCCGGTCCCACTGTATGCCCAACGAAATGACGTCCACGCTCATCCGATGTTGCCTCCGATGTCGATGATCAGGCTGAGTTGCGCGTCGACGTGGGCGCGGTCGCCCGGCGCGAGCACACATGTGGATTCGGCCTCCTCGATCAGCGCCGGCCCGTCGACGGAGTCGCCGGGGCGAGTCCGTAGCGGTCGTAGACCGGGCACTCGACGCGCCGCCGGCCTCCGGGTGGTACGCCGGCCGGCGCCCGCGCAACGCGGCCGGCGCGGCCGCGGGCGTGGACAGCCGATATGGCGCGTCACCGCCAGCAATCGGGCCCTGCACTTCGCACTTCCACGCGATGATCTCGATCGCCCGATCCGCGAAGCTCATGCCGAAGATCGTCGAGTAGGCCTCGGCAAAGCGTGCCGGCAGCTCGGCAACCGCCTGCGCCGCGTCCATGGGCGGCAGGCGCACTTCGACCTCGTAGCCCTGCCCTTCGTAACGCATGTCGAGGCGCAGCAGCACCCGCGAATGCGCGGCGTCCACGCCCGCGGAGACGAGTTGCGCACGCACGCGCGTCTCGAAATCGCCCGTGATCTGGGCGAAGCGCTCGGCGGTCAGCGCCGCCAGCGGCACGCGCAGCGACTGGACGAGCTCGAAGCCTACGGGACTCGCCAGCAGGCCGAACGCCGACATGACGCCCGCGCCGCTCGGGCAGACGACGCGCGGGATGCGCAGCTTGCGCGCGACGCGCACGCCGTGAATCGGTCCGGAGCCACCGAACACGATCATGCTGCACCGCCGGTAGTCGACGCCGCGCTCGGACGCATGCACGCGAAACGCCTTCGCCACGTCCTCGTTGATGACTTCATGCACACCCCAGGCCGCACGTTCGATCGAGACATCGAGCGGCCCGGCGATCCGCTGCCGCACGGCTTCGCGTGCCGCGTCGACGTCGAGGCGCATGCGGCCGCCGAGAAACGACCCGGCGTCGAGATAGCCGAGGAGCAGGTTGGCGTCGGTGACGTCGGCTCCCGTCCCGTCCACGTCCGTAGCACGCCGGGCCCGGGTCGGCGCCGGCACTGCGCGGTCCGACCCGCAGCACGCCGCGCGATCGTCGAGATCGGCGAGGCTGCCGCCGCCGGCGCCGATCTCGATCATGTCGATGACCGGAACCTTGATCGGCAGCCCGCTGCCGCGCTTGAACTCGTGCACGCGCGCGACCTCGAATCTCGTACCGCTTGAGCGGGCCGTGCTCGCGCACCACGCAGCCCTTGGCTGTCGTGCCGCCCATGTCGAACGAAAGCACCTGCGGCGCGCCGAGCCAGCGGCTGTGACGCGCGGACATGAGCGCACCCGCGGCCGGGCCGGACTCGAGCAGCCGGACCGGGTACCGGCGGGCCATGTCGGGGGTCAGCGTGCTGCCGCTCGAGCTCATGATCAGGAACCGCCCGCGAAAGCCCGCAGCCGCGAGACCGCGCTCGAGGCGATCGCACATAGGCGTCGACCACCGGTTGCACGTACGCGTTGAGGCAGGCGGTGGTCCACCGCGAATACTCGCGTGCAAAGGGAAAGATCACCGAGGACGCCGACACCCGCAAATCCGGGAACGTCGACTCGAGCCATTGCACGAGCGCGAGCTCGTGCGTGGGATTGGCATACGAATGCAGCAGGCAAACGGCAATGCCGCGAACACCGTCAGTGTCGATCGCGCGCTGGACGCGTGCGGCCAGCCCGTCCAGCACCAGCGGGCGCCGGACGCTCCCGTCCGTCGCGATCCGCTCGTCCACCTCAAAGCGCAGTGATCGTGGCACCAGCGGGGCCGGAAATCGGATGCGCAGATCGAAGAGGTCGTACCGCTGCTCCATCGCAATGTCGAGCACGTCGCGAAATCCGCGCGTGACCACCATCGCCGTGGGCGAGCCCCGGCGCTCGATCACCGCATTGGTGACCAGCGTCGTGCCGTGCACAATCATCGAGACGTCGCCGGCGTCGATGCCGGCAAGTCCGGTCAGCGTGGCGACGCCTTCCAGCACGGCCTGGTCCGGTGCCGCTGGCGTCGTCAGCGACTTGTGCGTGACGATCTCGCGCTGGCGATCGTCGAAGAGGGCGAAGTCGGTGAACGTGCCGCCGATATCGATCCCGATCCGGTAGGTCATGCGTCGCTATTCCTGTTGAGTGCCGCGATGGGATGAAAGGGGGACGGTCGCCGCTGCCGCTCAGGGCGCCGTCACGGCATCGCAGGCGATCGCGATCGCTCGCTCGATCTGCGCCGGGCCTATGCTGCGATACACCACGAAACGAAGTCGCCGCGGACCGAAGGGCAACGCGAGCAGTCCGCCAGCCGCGAGTCGCGCGCAGAACGCCGACGCGTCGTGCGGCGCCGGTGCCTCGATGACGACCATGTTCGTCCGTCGCGGCGTCGCTTCCACCGCCAGGCCCGCCCGTTCGGCGAGGCCCGTGGCAAGGCGCGCGGCCAGCGCGTGGATTTCCGCGAAGTGCGAGAGATCGTCGAGCCCCGCGAGCGTGGCTGCCGCCGACGGGCCGGTGGGCCGAAGTCCTCCCCCCAACCGCTGCCGGATGGGCAAGGCCGCGGCGATGGCGCCGGCACTGCCCGCGAGCATGGCCGCGATGGGCGCGCCGAACCCTTTGTTGAGGCTCACGGACACCGTGTCGAACGCGGCTGCGAGCATCGCCACGGACGTATCGAGCGCACACGCGGCATCGAACAGCCGCGATCCATCGAGATGCAGCCCGACGCCGCGCGCACGCGCGAGCGCGGCGACGGCGTCGACGTAATCGGGCGGCAGTGGAACGCCGCCGCCCCGATTGTGCGTGTTCTCGAGAACGCACAGTCTCGGCGGCGGACGCTGCGCGTCGCCCGCGTCGGCCATGACCCGCTCCCATGCAGCGAGCGGTGGCATTGCGCCGGGCGTGCCGACCGCAGTCATCACAAGGCCGCCGAGCGCGGCGCCGGCGCCCGCCTCTGAGATCAATACGTGCGCATCGTCCTGTGTCACGACGCGCGTCCCCGGCGGTGCGCCGAGCATGAGCGCCGTGGTGTTCGCCATCGTGCAGGTGGGGAAGACGAGCGAATCTTCCTTGCCGAGGAGTTCCGCCATGCGCGCCTCGAGACGTCGCTGCCAGGGATCCTCGCGCAGCCCGAAATGGCGCGAGTCCTGCGCGGACGCAGCGGCCGCGAGCATCGCCGGCGTCGGGCGTGCCAGGAAGTCGCTGCGAAGATCGACGTGATCCATCGTCAGCCCTTCAGCGTCGCCGGGAGCCACAACGCGATTCCCGGGAACCAATAGAGGGTGAAACAGAGCGCGATGATCAGCACCGCATAAGGTGCAGACGAGCGCGCGATGCGCGCCATCGAGGCGGGAGCGGCGATCGAGTGGATCGCGAACAGGTTGAGCCCCATCGGCGGCGTGAGCTGACCGAGCTCGATCAGCACGACGAGCACCACGCCGAACCACACGCCGGAGAAGCCCATGGTCTGGATCGTCGGATAGAGCAGGGGGACGGTGAGCAGCATCATCGATATGCCATCGATGAACATCCCGAGGAGGAGGTAGACGACGACCAGCACGCAGAAGAACAGGAAGGGCTCGATGCCCATCCCCGTGAGGGCCAGCGCGACGCCACGTCCGATCCCCGCCGTGGTGAAGGCGAAGCTCAGGATCTGCGAGTTGACGATGATGAACATCACGACGGCGTTGGTGATGATCGAGTTACGCAGCGCCTGCCGAAACGACGGCAGCGTCATCTCGCGGTAGGCGAGGCCGAGCACGGCCGCCACCACGCAGCCGAACGCCGCGGCCTCCGTCGGCGTGACGATCCCGAAGTACATGCCGCCGAGGATCGCCAGCAGCAGCACCATCACCGGCACGCAGTCGACGAGCGCGCGGGCGAGATCGGCGCCCGGCGGACGGGTGCGCACGCCGGGTGCCCAGGCCGGACGCCGGGCGACGGCCAACGCCACCCACGCCATGAACATTGCGCTCAGCAGTAGACCGGGCAGGACACCGGCCATGAAGAGGTCGATGACCGACTCCTGCACTACCGACGCGTAGATCACCATCGGGATCGACGGCGGAATGAGGATGCCGAGACAGCCGCCGCCGGTCAGCGTGCCGAGCGTGAGCCGGTCGTCGTAGCCGCGCTTGCGCATCTCCGGCAGTGCCACGGTTCCGATGGTGAGCGCGGTCGCCGTAGACGAGCCCGAGACCGCCGCGAAGATCGCGCACCCGACGATGTTCGACTGCGCGAGCCCGCCGCGCACACCGTACATCAGTGTCGACAGCCCGCCATAGAAGCGCTTCGAGACACCGCTGCGCAGGATGATCTCGCCCATCAGCACGAACAGCGGGACCGCGACAAGCGTGAACGAGTTGGTGGTGTTCCACGCGATGTCGCCGAGTGTCGGCCACAGCGTGAACCCGGATGTCACCGACACGCCGACGATGCCCACGAGGCCCATGACGGAGCCGATGCCGGCACCGAACACCAGCAGTGCGACCAGCACGACGCCGTACATCGCGACGGCGATCTCCCAGCTCATTGCACGACCCGATCCGCGCTGGCCCGCCGCAGCCCGTTGACCGCCAGTCCGACATAGATCAGCACGAGGACCGCGAAGCCCAGCGGCATGACGAGCTGCGGCAGCCAGAGGGGCGTTGCCGAGGGCTGGATGGACAGCGTGCCGTAGCGAATGCTGGCGAGGACCAGCGTGGCCGTGGCATAGGTGCACACCGCGGCCACGACCAAACCGACCAGCGCGGACAGAACGTCGGCCCATGCCCTCGCGCGTGCGGGCAGTCGGTCGATCAGCCCCTCGACGCGGAGAAACGCGCCCTTCTGCAGCGCGTGTCCGAAGCCGATGAGGGTCAGCCAGACGAACAGGTAGCCCGAGTACTCGTCGGACAGCAGCGTCGACGTGTTGAACGCGCCACGCGCGACGATCTCGACGTTGACGAGGATGGCCAGCGCCACCAGCAGCAGGCCGGCGAAATCGCACGCCAGCCCGGTCCAGCGCTCGACGCGCGTGGGCGCGTCGCTCTCCTGCAGCGACATGGTCGTGTCCCGCTTGGGTGGCGAATCGATCGTCAGGCGACCGGCCGCACCGCGGCCGGCGATCTGCAATCCCCGGATGGAACGAGCGCTGCGCGCGGCGTCAGGTGGCGCCGCAGGCCTTCATCGCGCCGTCGAGCAGCTGCTGTCCGACGGCGCCATGGCTCTTCGCCCAGGCGTCCCACATCGGGCGCATGATCGCCTGCGCCCGCTTGCGGTCATCGGCGGTCGGCTCGACCAGCGTCACCTTGTTCGCGACCAGGCTGCGCCGCGCCTCCTGGTCGCCCTCCTCCGACATCTTGCGATAGCGCGGCGCGTATTCCTTCATCTTGGCCACGAGCGTGTTGCGGACGTCCGGGGGCAGCTTCGCAAGCTCGGCCGCGTTGACCAGCATCACCTGGTGACCCATCGTCATGTTGACCATGTACCCGGTCTTGACGATCTCGTACGCCTTCCAGTCGTTGGCCGAGAGCGCGGAGGTGATGGCACCGTCGATCACCTTGCGTTCCAGCGCGGGAATGACCTCGGCCGACGTGATCGAGACCGCGCTGCCGCCCAGGAGCTTCATCATGTCGACCTGTTCCGGGTTCCATGCGCGGACCTTGAGGCCCTTCAGCTCGTCGAGCCGGGTGATCGGCCGGTTCAGCCAGAAGTTCTGCGGCGGCATCGTCCAGTGCACGCCCACGACCAGGCCGAATTTCTTCTTGAGCTGATCGTCGGCGACGGCCGCGACCGCCGGCAACGCACGGTCGAACTGGTCGTAGCTCGTGCACAGGAACGGCAGCTGCAGCACGTTGAGGTCGGGCATGTCGCCGGATGCGAAGCCCACGGCGACGTCGCCCATCTGCACCTGGTTGCTTGAGACGACCCGCACCACGTCGGGTGCCTTGTAGGGCAGTTCTCCCGCAGCGTACACGGTGAGCTTGAGCTTCCCGCCCGTGGCCTTGGTCACGTCCTCGGCAAAGGCCCGCGTCAACTGCGCCGGCTTGTCGTTGACCGGAAAGTACGTGAAGTAGCGCCACTCGATCGGCGCCTGCGCACCTGCAACACCTGCCGCCAGGGCGAGCGCGAGGGTACCCGCGCGCGCCAGCATGCGTCGTAACGCGATCGACCGTAGCATGAGTAGTCCCCCTCTGTCCGCCTGCCGATAGGTGGCAGTGGCGCGATGCTACGGGCGGTTCAAAGCGCGGCGCAATGCCGCAAATTGCCAACGATTTGTGCAATGGCGCGACCGCGGGGGTGACCGGCACGGTCGAAGTGGCGCACGCTCAACGCTTGGTGTGGACCGGCGGCGCCTTCGGCTGGCCTGCCGATGCCGCCGTCGCGAAGCGTCCTGCCTGGTCGTACAGCGCCGTCATCGTGCGCAGGAAGCCTGCGGTGTCGCGCACGGTGTCGTGACGGCCCGCCACCCAGGACAGGCTCGGCACGAGGAAGTTCTCGCGCACCACGCGGTATGCGAGGCAGGCCGATTCGCCGTTGGCCGTGGTCTCGAAGTGCCGCTCCCGTCCCTTGGGTGTCACCCGGACGAGGCCGGCAGCCGCGAGCTTTTTCAGGGCGTACGCGACGAGGTGCGTGTCGTCGATGTTGAGGACCATGCAGATCTCGGCGAGGCGCCGACCGCGCGCGCGGTGATTGACCGCGTGCAGCACCAGGATGTCGAGCGCATTGAGGCCGCGTACGTTTGCCGCCTCCATGCAGTGCTCGACCCAGCGCTGGAAGCCGTAGGTGAGAATGATGAGCGCGTACTCGAACTCGCTCAGATCCTGGCTGGCCGGAATGGGCGCGAAGGACGCCGCGGGTGAAGCGGCCGGATCCGCCGGGTCCGCGGCCGTCTGCGTACCGGTGCCCCGGTCGACGGCGATCTTGCGGGCGCGCTTCTGCGGTCGGGTCATGGAACATCCGGTGTGGATCGCTGCCCGCGCACGCTCGCCACGCGCGACCACGCCGATCGAGACCTCGCGCCCGCCGAACACATCGCGGTCGCGCCCAACGGGCACTACACCCGATTGGCGAGGGTCTCGGCGAGCCCGGTGTACGACGCGGGCGTGAGCGCCTTGAGGCGCGCCTTCGCGTCGTCCGGTATCGCAAGGCCATCGATGAACGCGTGCAGCGACTCGCGCGTCATCCCCGACCTGCCGCGGGTCAGCGCCTTCAGCTGCTCGTAGGGATTGGGCACGCCGTAGCGGCGCATCACCGTCTGGATCGGCTCGGCGAGCACTTCCCAGTTGGCGTCGAGGTCGGCCGCCATGCGCGCAGGATCGGCCTCGAGCTTCGCCAGGCCCTGGCGCAACGACGCCCAGCCCAGCAGCGCATAGCCGAGCGCCACGCCCATGTTGCGCAGCACCGTCGAATCGGTGAGATCGCGCTGGAAGCGCGAGATCGGCAGCTTCTCCGCGAGGTGGCGCAGCAGCGCGTTGGCGAGCCCGAGGTTGCCCTCGGAATTCTCGAAGTCGATCGGGTTCACCTTGTGCGGCATCGTCGAGGAGCCGACCTCGCCTTCCTTCACGCGCTGGCGGAAGTAGCCGAGCGACACGTAGCCCCAGATGTCGCGGTCGAGGTCGATCAGCACCGTGTTGGCGCGGGCGACCGCGTCGAACAGCTCCGCCATGTAGTCGTGCGGCTCGATCTGCGTGGTGTACGGGTTGAACTCGAGCCCGAGACCCGCGACGACGCGCGCCGCGAGACGCTCCCAGTCGACGTCGGGATACGCCGCAACGTGCGCGTTGTAGTTGCCCACCGCGCCGTTGATCTTGCCCTTCAGCGGCACGCGCTCGATGCCCGCGATCTGCCGCTCCAGGCGCGCGTAGACGTTGGCCATCTCCTTGCCGAGCGTCGACGGCGTGGCCGGCTGGCCGTGCGTGCGCGACAGCAGCGGGACGCTCGGCGTGCGCATGCGCGAGCGCGCGCAGGTCGCCGGCGATCGCGCGCAGCGCGGGCAGCAGGATGTCGTGCCGCGCGGCGGCCAGCGCGAGCCCGTGCGACAGGTTGTTGATGTCCTCGGACGTGCACGCGAAGTGGATGAACTCGGCCGCGCGAGCGACCTCGGGCACGTCGGCGAAGCGCTCCTTCAGCCAGTATTCGACGGCCTTCACGTCGTGGTTGGTGACGCGCTCGATCGCCTTCACGCGCTGCGCGTCGTCGGGCGCGAAGGCGGCGTTCACCTTGTCGATCGCCGCGCGCGCTGCCGCGGAGAACGGCGGCAGTTCGGCGATGCCCGGCTCGTCGGAGAGGGCGACGAGCCACGCGAGCTCCACGCGCACGCGGTGGCGAATGAGGCCGTACTCGGAGAAGTGATCGGAGAGCGCCGCGACCTTCGCGGCGTAACGGCCGTCGAGCGGCGACAGCGCGGTGAGCGCGGAGATGTCGGTGGTCATGGCGGGTGCTTTCGCGCGTTGAAGTTTAGCACGCGACCCGCGCGGCTCCCGGCGCGTCCAGGCTGCGCGACACGGAAGCGCAGGGGCCCGATGCTATACTCGGCCGCTCCCGCAAGCGCCTTTTCGCCGTCTCCGTGCACAAGCTGATCGCCACTCCCACGAGTCCCTATTCGCGCAAGGTGCGCATCGCGCTCGCGGAAAAGAAGATCGAGTACCAGATCGCGGAGCTCTCGCCGTGGACGGCAGACAATCCGGTGCTCGCATTCAATCCGCTCGGCAAGGTGCCGGTGCTCGTGCTCGACGACGGCACGCACCTCTACGATTCGCGGGTGATCGTCGAATACCTCGACACGGTGAGCCCGGTCTCCCGGCTCATTCCGGAGCCCTCGCGGCAGCGCATCCTCGTGCGCCGCTGGGAGGCGCTGGCCGACGGCGTGTGCGACGCCGCGATCGCCATCGTGCTCGAAGGCCGCCGGCCGGTGGAGCAGCGCAGCAGCGACGGGATCGCGCGGCAGTGGCAGAAGCTCAATGCCGGCGTGGCCGAGATGGCGCGCGAACTGGGCGAGAAGGCCTGGTGCAACGGCGAAGGTTATTCGCTCGCCGACATCGCCTGCGGATGCGCTCTGGCCTACCTCGAGCTCCGCGGCAAGGAGCTGCCGTGGCGCAACGAGTATCCCAATCTCCAGCGCCTGGCGGAGAAGCTCGAGAAGCGGCCGTCGTTCGCCGACACGGCGCCGCCCAGGGCATAGTTGCCGTTGCGTCGCGCGCCACGGCGCGGCGCGGCCATCCTCAGGTACTCGCGACGCGCACCGGATCTCCGGCCAGCCGGGGATAGCGCACGTGCTCGACCAGCGCCTGCGTCGACCGGTCGGGCGCCGGCGTGAGCCAGCTCACCACCACGATCACGAGGAAGCCGAGCGGAACGCCCCACAGCCCCGCCGAGATGGGCTGGATGTCCCACCAGATGTAGTGCTCGATCGGCGCGGTCACGCCGAACACGCCGCGCAGCCACGGCTGGGTGGTCGCCATGTAGTAGAACGTGATGCAGACGCCGGCCAGCATGCCGCAGGTCGCGCCCCACTTGTTCGCCCGCTTCCAGAAGATGCCGCACACCAGTGCCGGGAAGAATGCGGCGGCGGCCAGCGAGAAGGCGGCCGACACGAGGAAGACGATCTCTGCCGGCCGTTGCGAGGCGACCCAAGCGGCGACCAGCGCGACCACCAGCAGCAGGATTTTCGAGACCGTGACGCGGCGCGCCGTCGTCGCGGCGGGGTCGATCATCTTGTAGTAGAAGTCGTGCGACAGCGCGTTGGCGATGGTGAGCAGCAGGCCGTCGGCCGTCGAGAGCGCGGCGGCCAGTCCGCCCGCGGCCACGAGACCCGAAATCACGTAGGGCAGGCCGGCGATCTCCGGCGTGGCGAGCACGACGATGTCGCTGCCGATCGCGATCTCGGCGAGCTGGACGATGCCGTCCCGGTTGACGTCCACGATCGACAGCAGCGAGGGATCGACCCGCTGCCACGACGCGACCCACTGCGGCAGCTTCGCGAACTCCGAGCCGACGAGGAACGTGTAGACGTCGTACTTCACGAGCACCGCGAGCGCCGGCGCGGTGAAGTACAGCAGGAAGATGAAGAACAGAGACCAGAACACCGACGCGCGCGCCTCCTGCACGGAAGGCGTGGTGTAGTAGCGCATGAGGATGTGCGGCAGCGCCGCGGTGCCCACCATCAGGCAGAACACCAGCGCCAGGAAGTTGCGCCGCTGCACGTCGCGCGCCGCCTCGTCCGCGCCGGGGAACGGCTCGGCGTGGCGCAGCGGCGGCGCGGCACGCGGCGCGAGCGCGGCTTCCTTGGCCCACAGCGATTGGGCAGCCGCGAGATTGCGCGGATACGCCGCGAGCGCATTCCTCGCGTTGTCGATCGCGTCGGGGTTGCCTTCGGCCTCCGCCTTCGCCACCGCCAACGCCAGCGCCGCGCGGCCCTCCGCGAACGACTGCGCGGGATTCGTCAGTCGCGACGAGGCATCGGCGGCGCGCTGGCGCAGGATCTCGCGCACCTGCACCTCCTTCGGATCCTTGATGAGGTCCGCCTCGCGCGCCGACACCCTTTCCAGCACCTTGCCGTACACGAACTGCGGGAGCGGCACCCCGGTCGCCTTCACCGACAGCCACACCACCGGGATCATGTACGCGATGATGAGGATGACGTACTGCGCGACCTGCGTCCACGTGACGGCGCGCATGCCGCCCAGGAACGAGCAGACGAGGATGCCCGCGAGCCCCAGGAAGATGCCGAGCTCGAACTGCACGCCGGTGAGGCGCGTGGTGATGAGGCCCACGCCGTAGATCTGCGCGACCACGTACGTGAACGAGCACAGGATCGCGGCCAGGATGCCCACGAAGCGCGGCGACGTTGCCGCCGTAGCGCGCGCCCAGGAAATCCGGGATCGTGAACTGGCCGAACTTGCGCAGGTAGGGCGCCAGCAGCAGCGCGACGAGGCAGTACCCGCCGGTCCAGCCCATGATGAACGCGAGGCCGTTGTAGCCCAGCAGGTACAGCGTGCCGGCGAGCCCGATGAACGAGGCGGCGCTCATCCAGTCGGCCCCCGTCGCCATGCCGTTGAAGAGCGCGGGCACGCGCCGGCCGGCGACGTAGTACTCGACCTCGTCGGAGGTGCGCGCGATGACGCCGATGACCGCATAAAGGCCGATCGTCGCGAGCAGGAACAGGTAGCCGATCCACAGCTTCGGGAGCCCGGCACGCTCGAGCAGCGCGAGCGCGGCGATGAACAGCAGGAAGCCGCCGGTGTACCACCCGTACACGCGGCGCATCTGCGCGTTGAATCTGCGCTGCGGGCCGCTGCCGCCGGTCATCGCTCTTCCTCGCGCTCGTACACGTCGTAGCGCCGGTCGAGCCGGTTCATGTAGCGCGCGTAGAAGCCGATGATCAGCACGTACACGATCAGAGAGCCCTGCGCGGCCATGTAGAACGAGAACGGCCAGCCGAAGAAATCGAAGGCGAGCTCGCGCGCGAAGTACTCGACGACGAAGGTGACGACGAACCACATGCAAAGCAGCAGCGCCGTCACGCGCAGGTTCCTGCGCCAGTACTCGCGGTGCTGCGGCGTGGGTTCCATGCGGAACGCTTCTCCGGAGTGCCGCTCCACCGCGGCGGCAAGGGGGTCGGACGCGGACACATCGCTGCGCTCGCGACGCGGTGCCGGACGCGGCCGCCCGGCGGATGGCGTGGAAGTATAAACAGGCCGGGGCGCAGCGGCCGCGGACGCCGCGCGCTGCGTCAGTGCGTCGCGGGAGGCGTCATCCCGGTCTCGCGCGCGAGCTGGGCGGCGACCGCAGGCTCGAACGTGGCGAGGTGGTCGATGATGGCGCGCGTCTTTCCGGTCTCGCCGCGATCGAACTGCACGCGCGCGAGCTGGTACCAGCCGTAGGGACTGAATGGCTGCAATCGCGTGTTGCGCTCGAGCGGCGCGACGGCCTCGTCCGGACGTCCGAGCGCGACGAGCGACAGCGCCTTGCCATAGAGGGCGCGGTCGTGATCGGGTTCATGCGCAAGCGCCGCGTCGAACGACCCCAGCGCGTCGGCGTGCTCGCCCAAGTCCTGCAGCAGGAACGCGCGGTCGAAATGCACGTCTGCCCATTCGGGCCGCTGCGCGAGCGCGCGCGCAAAATGCGCGAGCGCCTCGCGTGTGCGTCCTGCCGTGGCGAGCGCGAAGCCGAGCGCCGCCGCGAGCCTCGCGTCATCTGGCGCGGCGGCGAGCGCGCGCTCGTAATGCGCAATCGCGGCACGGTGACGCCCGAGCGCCATGCAGCCCCCGGCGAGGCGCTCGCGCACCCAGCGCGCCAGGCGCGCGTTCATGCCGGGTCACTCATCGCGGCAGGCGCGGGATCGCGAAGGCGAGCCAGACGAAGAGCGCCGCGAGCCAGCAGAACGCGGCGAAGGGAATGAGACGGTCCTCGACGAGGCGCGGCGGCGTCAGCCAGCGCGTGAGCCTGACGAACGGCGACGGCACGATGCGCAGGACCTGGTAGAACACGTTGCGCTCGCGGTTGCGGCCGGCGATCACGTGGAGCACGCCCTGCCCCGCCAGCGCCATCAGCGCGATGGCCGCCACGAGCTGCACCATTCCGAGCAATTGGCGCATGCCATGAAAAACGGGCCGCGCGTGCGGCCCGTTCCTCGCCCCCCGGCGCCCTAGTTCACCTGCTTCAACTGCGTGAGGATCGCGGGATTCTCGAGCGTGGAGGTGTCCTGCGTGATCTCCTCGCCCTTCGCGATCGAGCGCAGCAGCCGGCGCATGATCTTGCCGGAACGCGTCTTCGGCAGGTTCTCGCCGAAGCGGATGTCCTTGGGCTTGGCGATGGGGCCGATCTCCTTCGCGACCCAGTCGCGCAGCTCCTTCGCGATCTTGTCCGCCTCCGGCCCCGAAGGACGCACCTGCTTCAGCACGACGAACGCGCACACCGCCTCGCCCGTGAGATCGTCGGGACGCCCGACCACCGCCGCCTCCGCGACCAGCGGATTGGCCACCAGCGCCGACTCGATCTCCATCGTGCCCAGGCGATGGCCCGAGACGTTCAGCACGTCGTCGATGCGCCCCATGATGCGGATGTAGCCTTCGAGGTCGCGCGACGCGCCGTCGCCCGCGAGGTAGTACTTGCCGTGGAAGTCCTCGGGGTAGTAGCTCTTGCTGAAGCGCTCGGGGTCGCCCCAGATCGTGCGGATCATCCCCGGCCAGGGCCGCTTGATGACGAGGATGCCGCCCTTGCCGAACTCGACCGTGTGACCGGTCTCGTCGACGATGTCGGCCATGATGCCGGGGAGCGCGAACGTGCACGACCCCGGCTTCAGCGGCGTGGCCCCGGGCAGCGGCGTGATCATGTGGCCCGCCGGTTTCCGTCTGCCACCACGTGTCGACGATCGGGCAGCGGTTGTTGCCGACCGTCTGGTAGTACCACATCCACGCTTCGGGATTGATCGGCTCGCCCACCGTGCCGAGGATGCGCAGGCGCGAGAGGTCGTACTTCTTCGGCAGCTCGCCGCCGGCCTTGATGAGCGACCGGATGGCGGTGGGCGCCGTGTAGAACACGGTGACCTTGTGGTCCTGGATCATTTTCCAGAAACGGCCCGCGTCGGGATAGGTCGGGACGCCTTCGAACACGACCTCCGTCGCGCCGCAGGCGAGCGGGCCGTACGTGATGTACGTGTGGCCCGTGACCCAGCCCACGTCGGCCGTGCACCAGAAGACGTCGCTCGGCTTGTAGTCGAACGTCCACTTCATGGTCAGGATCGCCTGCAGCAGGTAGCCGCCCGTCGAATGCTGGACGCCCTTCGGCTTGCCGGTGGAGCCCGACGTGTACAGGATGAACAGCGGGTGCTCGGCGTTGACCCACGTCGGTTCGCACGTGTCGGGCACCTTCGCCACCGCGTCGTGCCACCAGACGTCGCGGCCGGCCTTCATCGGGATGTCGGAACCGGTGCGCTTGTACACCCACACCGTCTTCACGCCCTCGCAGTCGCCCATCGCGAGCGCCTCGTCGACCACGGGCTTCAGCGGGATCTCGCGGCCGCCGCGGAACTGGCCGTCGGCGGTGATGATCGCGACCGCGCCGGCATCGACCACGCGCTCCTGGATGCTCTTGGCGGAGAAGCCGCCGAAGACCACCGAGTGCGTGGCGCCGATGCGCGCGCACGCCTGCATCGCGACCACCGCCTGGATCGACATCGGCATGTAGACGAGCACGCGGTCGCCGGCCTTGATGCCCTTGGCCTTCAGCGCGTTGGCGAACTTGCAGACCTCGTGATAGAGCTCCTGGTACGTGATCTTCGTGACGGTGCCGTCGTCGGCCTCGAAGATGATCGCGACCTTGTTGGGCTGCGTCGCCAGGTGCCGGTCGAGGCAGTTGTACGACGCGTTGAGCTCGCCGTCGTAGAACCACTTGAAGAACGGCGCCTTCGCTTCGTCGAGCGTCTTGGTGAACGGCTTGTGCCACAGGAGCTCGGCGCGCGCATGCTTCGCCCAGAAGCCCTCGAAATCGCGCTCGGCCTCGGCGCACATCGCCTTGTAGGCTTCCATGCCCGGAGATGTTCGCCTGCTTGACGAACTCCGGCGACGGCGGGAACACGCGGCTTTCGGTCAGTACCGATTCGATCGTGGACGACATCTCTCGCTTCTCCTCCAAGGGTTTTCTGGCGCGGCGGGGCCTTTCGAGTCTACTAAAAGGCCCTCCGGCGATGCAACGGCAGTGCGGTGAACTGCCGCATCGGCGTCGGGGATGCGCCAGGCGATCTTATAGAAGACCGGACTTACGCATTCCTTACAGCGGCGCTCCAGTATGCAGCACGCGTCCCGGTCGCGACGGCGCGGCGATCCCGAGTGCAATGGTAGACTTTCGGGTTGCCCACCATTCCGCCGACCCACGCGATGGCCGCCCCCAAAATCGTCCCGGATCCCCGCATGAATGCGCTGCCGCGGTTCATCTTCATGAGCCGCTGGCTGCAGGTGCCGCTCTACGTCGGCCTGATCGTCGCCCAGTGCGTGTACGTGTGGCAGTTCTGGATCGAGCTCTTCCACCTCGTCGAGGCCGCGATGGGCCACGAGGACGCGATCGAGCTCATCCGGCAGAGCGTGGCGGTGCCCGGGGCCGACCCGGCCTTCGCGAAGTCGATGTCGCGCGAGACGCTGACCATGCTGCTCGTGCTCGGACTGATCGACGTGGTCATGATCAGCAACCTGCTCATCATGGTGATCGTGGGCGGTTACGAGACCTTCGTCTCCCGGATGCGCCTCGAAGGGCACCCGGACCAGCCGGAATGGTTGTCCCACGTCAATGCTTCGGTCTTGAAGGTGAAGCTCGCCACTGCGATCATCGGAATCTCGTCCATCCACCTGCTGCGCACGTTCATCAACGCGCAGGCGTTCACCGAGAAGGCGCTCTTCTACCAGACGGTGATCCACATCACGTTCCTGCTCTCC
The DNA here is from genome assembly GCA_963725735.1 of uncultured beta proteobacterium. Lineage (GTDB taxonomy): Bacteria > Pseudomonadota > Gammaproteobacteria > Burkholderiales > Casimicrobiaceae > VBCG01. Next base: position 87,816 of record CAVRZM010000018.1, read on the forward strand.
GCGCTGGCGATCGCGGCCGTCGATCGCATCATGCCGCTGGGCAAGCCGCATCGCGCGCCGGAACCCGAGACGAAAACCCTCCACGGCCTGCCGCCGGGGCTGTCATGACCACCATCCGCCAGAACGATCTCATCCAGAGCGTCGCCGACGCGCTGCAGTTCATTTCCTACTACCACCCGGTCGACTACATCCAGGCGCTGGGCGAGGCGTACCAGGCGGAGGAATCGCCGGCCGCGAAGGACGCGATCGCGCAGATCCTCACCAACTCGCGCATGTGCGCGGAGGGCCACCGGCCGATCTGCCAGGACACCGGCATCGTCGTCGCGTTCGTGAAGGTCGGCATGGACGTCAAGTGGGACGGCGTCACGATGTCCGTCACCGACATGATCAACGAAGGCGTGCGCCTCGCGTACCTCGATCCGGACAACCGGCTGCGCGCGTCGATCGTCGCCGACCCGGCGGGCGCGCGCAAGAACACGCAGGACAACACGCCCGCGGTCGTGCACTACGACCTCGTGCCGGGCGACAAGCGTCGAGGTGAGCATCGCCGCGAAGGGCGGCGGCTCGGAGAACAAGTCCAAGTTCGTGATGCTCAATCCGTCGGATTCGATCGTCGACTGGGTGCTGAAGACCGTGCCGACGATGGGCGCGGGCTGGTGCCCGCCCGGCATGCTCGGGCATCGGCATCGGCGGCAGCGCGGAGAAGGCCATGGTGATGGCCAAGGAAGCGCTGATGGAGCCGATCGACATGCACGAGCTCCTCCAGCGCGGCCCGAGGAACAAGACCGAGGAGCTGCGCATCGAGCTCTACGACAAGGTGAACGCGCTCGGCATCGGCGCGCAGGGACTGGGCGGCCTCTCCACCGTGCTCGACGTGAAGATCCTGGACTACCCGACGCACGCGGCGGCGAAGCCGGTGGCGATGATTCCCAACTGCGCGGCGACGCGCCATGCGCATTTCGTGCTCGACGGCTCGGGGGCGGTCAAGCTCGATCCGCCCGACCTCTCGCAGTGGCCCGACGTGCACTGGAAGCCCGCCGCCTCCGCGAAGCGCGTGAACCTCGACACGCTCACGCGCGAGGAAGCCGCGACCTGGCAGCCCGGCGACACGCTGCTCCTGAACGGCAAGATGCTCACCGGCCGCGACGCCGCGCACAAGCGCATCGCCGACCACCTCGCGCGCGGCGAGAAGCTGCCCGAGGGCGTCGACTTCCACAATCGCGTGATCTACTACGTCGGCCCGGTCGATCCGGTGCGCGACGAGGTCGTCGGGCCCGCGGGCCCGACCACCGCCACGCGCATGGACAAGTTCACGCACATGATGCTCGAGCATCACGGGCTCCTCGCGATGATCGGCAAGGCGGAGCGCGGGCCGGTCGCCATCGAGGCCATCCGCAAGTTCGGCGCGGTCTACCTCATGGCCGTCGGCGGCGCCGCGTACCTCGTGTCGAAGGCCATCATGGCGTCGCGCGTGGTCGCGTTCGCCGACCTCGGCATGGAGGCGATCTACGAGTTCGACGTGAAGGACATGCCGGTGACCGTCGCCGTCGACGCGCGCGGCAAGTCGGTGCACCACACCGCGCCGAAGGAGTGGCAGGCGAGGATCGGCAAGATCCCGGTCACTGCCGAGTAGCCGACCCTGGCCCTCCCCTGGAAGTCAACGCGAGGCACTACGTTTCGGCGGCAGGATGAGGTAGGTTCGGGTCCCGGGCTGCCCGCTGGCCCAGGAGGGCGGACCCGCCCTTCCGTTTCATGGCACGGACCGTGCTTGACAGGCACGGACCTTCTTTCACGAGCGTTGGTGGTGCATCTTCGCTTCCGCACGAGACCGCTGGCGGTGCTCGCGGCCGCATGCTGGGTTGCGATGGAGGCGCTCGCCGTCCACGCACACACATCCGCGAAGGCCGTACCGGCGGACGAGCACGATGGCAGGGATGCCGGAGATCGGCTGGGACCCATCGCTCGCCGTTCCGTAGGGGCGGGAACCTCGCTCCGGCCGCATTCCGAAGTCCGGCCGGCATCCCGGGCCGGTTACGGACCTGCATTCCCATGACGCCCGCGCTGCGCCGATCCATGTGCGCGACGCTCGTCGCTTGGGGCTCGATCCGCTCGCCGCGTCGGCTGCGGAGCGCCTGCTCGTCGTCTCGTCGAGCGACACGGCGCCGTACCAGCAGGCGCTGGCCGGCCTGCAGAAGGCGTTCCCCGACGTCGAGACGCTGCTGGCACTGTCCGACGATGAGGCGACGATCGCCACGGCCGTCGCGCAGGCTGCCCCGCGACGGTGCGATCGTAACGCTGGGCCCGCAGGCGTACACGTTGGTCGCACGCGCCGCGCCCGCCAATCCCGTCGTGAATTGCATGGCGACGGCAGGCGACGAGGCGCAGACGCCGACCGGCACGCTCGTCGTGCCGCTCGACATTCCGGTCGAGACGCACGCCGCGTGGTTGAAGCGACTGCTGCCCGACGCGCGCAACGTAGGCATACTGTTCGACCCGGCGCAGAACGAGCAGCGAGTCGCGGACAGCGCGGCCGCCTGGAGGCGCGCGGGATACGTGCCGGTGCTCGAACCCGTCGCCGGTCCGACTGCGTTGCCCAGCGCCCTGATCCGACTCACGAACAGCGTCGACGTGCTGCACGCCATCCCCGACACGACCGTGTACAGGCGCGAGCATGCGCGCGCGCTGCTGCTGTTCTCGTTCCGCCACCAGATTCCGCTGACGGGGCCGACGGAAGGCTGGGTGCGCGCCGGCGCGCTGTATGCGATCGACTGGGACTACGCCGATCTCGGCCGCTACTGCGGCGCGCTCGCGCTGCGTCCTTCGGGCGGAGCGAAGGCGCCCGCGCCCCCGCTGCCGCGCACGCGCGTGGTGGTCAACGCGCGTTCGGCCGAGCAGCTGCGCGTCAAATGGGACGCCGAGACGCTGCGGTCCTTCGACAGGGTGTACGAATGAGAGCGGCGGCTTCCGGTCCGGCGCTCGCCATGAGGGCGCAATGAACGACGCGGCCACGCATTCGCCCGCCTTCGCTCGCGGCCCTGGCCCGAGGCACGCGCGCGGGGTGCGCACATGAGCCGCATGCGCCGCGCGTTGCGCAGGCACCTGTCGCCGCTCGGCGGCGACACGGCGTCGATGCTCGACATGCCGCCGGTGCGCATGGGGCTGCTCACCAAGCTCAACCTGCGTGATGATCGGGCTGATCTTCCTCACCGCCGTCGCGATCACCGTCTATTACGTGTACGCAGCGCTGGCGCGACGACGAGCAGCAGCTGCGAGCGCACGGCGCGTCGCTGGTCGCGGTGATGACCGAGCTCGCCGAGCATTCGATCTACACGTCCGATCGCGCCGCGCTCGAGCAGATCCTCGACAGCGTCGGCGCCGATCCCACCGTCGCGTTCGGCGCGGTGCTGGACCGGAAGCAGCAAGGTGCTGGCCGAGCGGCGCTTCGCACCGGCGCTCTCCCCGCAGCCGCTGCCACCGCTCGGCATCGACGTGCGCATGCCCGGGCGTGGCGAGGTCCTCACGCTAGAACACCAGATCGACGGCCAGCGCTATGTCGAGGTCGTCGCGCCGGTCGTCACGGGGGGCGTCTCCACGCGCGACCTTCTCGGGCGTCGAAGGCAACGGCGATGGCGGCGCGGTGAATCCCGTCGGCACCGGCACGTCCAGCGCGACGCCGATCGGCTTCGTCCGGCTCGGACTCACGTTCGAGCAGCAGCGCCGGCAGTTCCGCGAGCAGATGGTCGGCGCGGTGGTGGTGGTGGGGTTGCTCGTGGTGTTCGCGATCATCGCATCGCTGCTGCTGACGCGCGGCCTCGTCGCGCCGATGCGCCGCCTGATGCGCGCCGCCCGCGCCGTGGGCTCCGGCCGCCTCGACATCTTCGTGCCGGCGAGCTCGCAGGACGAGCTCGGCCTCCTGACGCACACGTTCAACCACATGACGCAGAAGCTCGCGGAGTCGCAGTCGGAGGTCGCGAACTACCAGCGCACGCTGGAGGAAAAGGTGGCGCAGCGCACGCGCGAGCTCGAAGTGGCCACCGCGCACGCGTACAAGCTCGCGCAGCACGACATCCTCACCGGGACTGCCCAACCGCTCGCTGCTCAACCAGCGGCTGAAGCAGATCCTCGCGCAGGCGCAGCGCGACGGCACGCACGTCGCTTGCCTGTTCCTCGACTTCGACCACTTCAAGCGCATCAACGACACGCTCGGCCACGACGCGGGCGACCAGCTCCTGCAGGCGATCGCGCAGCGGCTGACGGCTGCCGTGCGCGAATCGGACACGGTCGCGCGCCTGGGCGGCGACGAGTTCGTGGTGATCCTGCCGGGCCTCGATCCCGGAGCCCGCGTCGTTCGAGGTGATGGCGGTGCTGACCCGCGTGCGCGACGCGTTCCAGGCGCCGTTCCGGCTCGCGGACCAGACGCCCACGCTCACGTGCTCGATCGGCGTCGCGCTGTTCCCGGTCGACGCGGACGACGGCGTCGGGCTCATCAAGCAGGCGGACACCGCGATGTACGCGGCGAAGGACGCGGGCCGCAACGCGTACCGCTTCTTCACCGCCGACATGAACGCGCGCGTGCAGCTGCGCCTGCAGCTCGAGACCGACATGCGGCGCGGCCTGATGGACGACGAGTTCTTCCTCGTCTACCAGCCGCAGATCGAGATGCAGACCGGGCCGCGCGTGCGGCGTCGAGGCGCTGCTGCGCTGGCGCGATCCGGAACGCGGCGTGATCGGGCCGTCCGAGTTCATCCCCATCGCCGAGGAATCCGGAATGATCCAGGCGCTCGGCGCGCGCGTGCTGCGCGACGCCTGCCGCCAGGTCGTGCAATGGCATCGGCAGAACATGCCGCTGCGGCTGTCGGTCAACCTGTCGGTGCAGCAGCTGCAGCACGACAGCTGGCTCGCGGTGGTCGAGGACGCGCTCGCGAGCAGCGGCCTCGCCGCGCGGCACCTCGACCTCGAGATCACCGAGAGCGTGATCATCACGCATCCGGAGAAGGCGGTCACCACGCTCATGAAGCTGAAGCAGATGGGCGTGTCGATCACGATCGACGACTTCGGCACCGGCTACTCGAGCCTGTCGTACCTCGCGCGGCTGCCGATCCAGGGCGTCAAGATCGACCAGCGCTTCGTGCACGGCCTCGAGAAGAACCGCAACGACGAGGCGATCACGCAGGCGATCATCGCGCTGTCGCATTCGCTCGGCCTGCGCTGCGTCGCCGAAGGCGTCGAGACGCCGGCGCAGTTCAACTTCCTGCGCGCGCACGGCTGCGAGGAAGCGCAGGGCTTCCTCATCGCGCATCCGCTGACGGAGGCGGAGCTGCGCTCGTGGTGGCGCATCCAGGAAGAGCTCCTGCACGGGCGGGACCGGCAGGCCGATCTCTGGCAGCATCCGGCCGAGTAGTTCTGCGCGGCCCCGCGTTCTTGGTTGAGCGAGCGCGTTCCGCGCCGACGCGCGCGATCAGCCCTCGCGCAGGTCGTCGGGACGATCGACGTCGCGCAGCACGCCCGGATCGTCGACGTCCACCAGCCGCAGCGCCCACTTGCGCGCTGCCACGAGCGAGCGCGCGCCCTCGTCGCCGGTGAGCGCGCGCAGCAACGGCCCGTAGGCCTTCGCGAAGCCCGACCGGGTGCCCGCGCTCGCCGCGGAACGTCGGCGCGGCGAGCTCCGCACCGTCGCGCAGGGCGCCGGCGACCGCATCGATGGTCGACGGCGCGATCCACGGCATGTCGGCGAGCGCGACGATCCAGCCGTCGGCGTCGCTCGCCGCTGCCCACCGCGTGCGCGAGGCTCGACGCCCATGCCCTCGTCGGCGCGCGCGCACTCGACGACGCGCGCGCCGGTGGCCGCGAGCGCGTGTTGCAGCAGCGGAATCGTTCGGCCGCACCACGGCGACCACCTCGTTGAGCGCCGCGACGAGATGCCGCGCCGCGGCGGCCCCGATCGGCGTGCCGGCGGCCACGCCGTGCGCGCTCGCGGGCAGCGGCGCCAGGAGCTTGGCACCGCCGAAGCGCGCGCCCGCTCCCGCCGCGAGCAGGATGCCGACGATGCGCGTCATCGGGGATTCGCGGAGAGGCGGATTCCCCGCCGCGCTCGGGATCGACCACGCGCGCGCCGCGCGCACGGTCACTCCGGCAGCAGGCGGAACTTGCCGTCCTTCACGACCACCAGCACGCGCGCCCGCTCGTCCATGCCGTTGTGATTGGTCGGCGACATGTTGAACACGCCCTGCGTGCCGACGATGTCGCGCTCCTTTTCGAGCGCGTCGCGCAGCGCGACGCGGAACGCCTCGGTGCCGGGCTTGCCTGCCTTGAGCGCGGTCGGCACCGCGCGCGCGAGCAGGATGCCGCCGTCCCACGTGTTGGCGCCGAACGTCGCGGGCTTGCTCCCGAACTGCTTCTCGTAGGCGGCGATGTATGCCTGCGCGACCTTCTTGGTCGGATTGGAGTCGGGAATCTCGTCGATCACGAGCATCGGTCCCGCCGCGAGCACGGTGCCTTCGACCTTTTCCTTGCCGAGCTTGATGAAGTCCTCGGTGGCGACCGCGTGCGTCTGGTAGAGCCTGCCCTTGTAGCCCTGGTCGAACAGCGTGGCCTGCGGCAGCACCGCGGGCCCGCCCACGGCGGCGATCAGCACCGCGTCGGGCTTCGCGGCGATCAGCTTCAGCGTCTGCCCGGTCACGCTCTGGTCGGTGCGCGCGAAGCGCTCGTTGGCGACGATCCGGATGCCCGCCTTTTCGGCGAGACCGCCGAAGACCTTGTACCAGTTCTCGCCGTACGGATCGTTGAAGCCGATGAAGCCGACCGTCTTCACGCCGTTCTTCACCATGTGCTTGATGAGCGCCTCGGCGATGAGGTCGTCGTTCTGCGTCGTCTTGAACACCCAGCGCTTCTTGGCGTCGAGCGGCTCGACGACGGCCGACGTGCCGACGGTGGCCATCACCGGCACCTTCGCCTCGGCGATGATGTCGAGGATCGCGAACGCGTTGGGCGTGGTCGACGGGCCGATCATCGCGTCGATGTTGTTTTCCTGGATCAGCTTCTTGATGTTCTGCACGGCGCGCGTGGTGTCGCCGCCGTCGTCGAGCTGGATGTACTCGATGGTGGCGTCGCCGATCTTGCGCGGCAGCAGGTCGCCGGTGTTCTTCTGCGGAATGCCGATGGCGGTGGTGGGACCGGTGGCCGACACCATGAGGCCGATCTTGACCTGCGCGGAGGCGACGGTGGCCAGGGCGGCAAGCAGGACGCAGGACGAGACGGGCAAACACGGTGGCATCTCCTCCAGGGTTCACGCGCGGCGCCCGGGCAGGGGCGCGCTTGCATGCGGCGGGACTTCAGGCGAACTGCCCGGCCGCATGGCCGGACGCCCACGCCCACTGGAAATTGTAACCGCCCAGCCAGCCGGTGACGTCGACGACTTCGCCGATGAAGTACAGGCCGGGGACCGACGTCGACTCCATGGTGCTGCGACGACAGGCCGCGCGTGTCCACGCCGCCCAGCGTGACCTCGGCCTTGTTGTAGCCGAGCGTGCCCGACGGCAGCACGCTGCCAGTGCGTGCAGCGGCCGGCGATCGTGCGCGATCGCGTCGCGCCCGAGCTCGCGCATCGGCGTCGCGACGCCTTCGTGCGCGCGCACCACTGCTGCGCGAAGCGCTTGGGCAGCCGCTCGGCGAGCACGTTGGGCAGCAGCGCGTTGCCGTCGGCGCGCGCCTGCAGCCACGCGTCGGCGTCGCACCCCGGGCAGCAGGTCGATGGTCAGCGGCGAGCGGCCGTCCCAGTACGACGAGATCTGCAGGATCGCGGGACCCGACAGCCCGCGATGCGTGAACAGGAGGTTCTCGCGAAAGCGCCCGCCGCCGCACGACACTTCGGCGTCGACGCGAGATGCCGGACAGGTCGCCGATAGCGCGCCAGCGCCTCGGGCGCGAACGCCAGCGGCACCAGCGCCGGCCGCGGCGGCACGACCGCCAGGCCGAACTGCTCGGCGATGCGGTAGCCGAACGGCGTCGCGCCGATCTTCGGCACCGTGAGCCCGCCGGTCGCGATCACCAGCGATGACGCGTGCAGATCGCCCTGCGGAGGTCGCGATCGCCGAAGCCGTCGTCGCGCTTCGCGCGACGCGCGGTCACCGCGCACGGCATCCGCCACTGCGACGCCGCCGCGATCGCACTCGGCCTTCAGCATGCGCGATGATGTCGCTGCGCGCGACTCGTCGCAGAAGAGCTGGCCGAGCTTCTTCTCGTGGTACGCGATGCCGTGCCGCTCCACCAGCTTCACGAAGTGCGCGGGCGTGAAGCGCGCGAGCGCGGAGCGGCAGAAATCCGGATTCTGCGACAGGAAGTTCGCGGGACCGGCGTTGACGTTGGTGAAGTTGCAGCGGCCGCCGCCGGAGATGCGGATCTTCTCGCCGAGCAGGTGGTAGTGCTCGATGAGCAGCACGCGGCGGCCGCGCTGGCCCGCCTCCGCCGCGCACATCATGCCGGCGGCGCCGGCGCCGATGACGACGACGTCGTAATCAGGCATCGAGGATTCAGGCGTCGGGGATCAGACCGGCACACTGCAGGCAGCGGCATGGCGCAACGGAGCATCTCGATACCTGATGCCCGATCCCCGACGACGCCTACTGCCCGAAGAACTCGCGGACCTTGTCGAGCCAGCCCTTCGGCGCGCGGGTTGTGCTTGCCCGGATCCTCGGCGTTGATCGCCTCGAACTCGCGCAGCAGCTCCTTCTGGCGCTGGGTGAGCTTGATCGGCGTCTCGACCGCGACGTGGCAGTAAAGATCGCCGTGCACCGACCCGCGCACCGGCCGGATGCCCTTGTTGCGCAGCCGGAACGTCTGCCCGGTCTGCGTCTCGGGCGGGATCTTGATCGTGGCGTGGCCGTCGAGCGTGGGAATCTCGAGCTCGCCGCCCAGCGCGGCGGTGGCGAAGCTGATCGGCATCTCGCAGTGCAGGTCGGCGCCTTCGCGCTGGAACACCGGGTGCTGCTTGAGGTTGACGACGACGTAGAGGTCGCCCGCCGGGCCGCCGTTCAGGCCGGCCTCGCCTTCGCCGGTGAGGCGGATGCGATCGTCCTGGTCCACGCCCGCGGGAATCTTCACCGACAGCGTCTTGCTGCTTCTTCATGCGACCCGCGCCGTGGCACGCGGCGCACGGCTCGGCGACGACCTTGCCGCGTCCGTGGCACGTCGGGCACGTCTGCTGGATCGAGAAGAAGCCCTGCGACACGCGCACCTCGCCGCGGCCGTGGCAGGTCGGGCATTGCTTGGGCTCGGTACCCGGCTTCGCGCCCGTGCCGTGGCAGATCTCGCACTCCTCCATCGTCGGAATGCGGATCTTGACCTCGGCGCCGCGCGCCGCGTCCTCGAGCGAAAGCTCGAGGTTGTAGCGAAGGTCGGCACCGCGATACACGCCGTTGCCGCGGCCGCCGCGTCCCTGCTGCTGGCCGAAGATCTCGCCGAAGATGTCGCCGAACGCGTCGGCGAAGCCGCCGAAGCCTTCCGGCCCGCCGCGCGCGCCGCCCATCCCGGCCGCGCCTTCGACGCCGGCATGTCCGAACTGGTCGTACGCGGCCCGCTTGCGGGCGTCCGAGAGGACCTCGTACGCCTCCTTCGCTTCCTTGAATTTCGCTTCGGAGGTCTTGTCGTCCGGATTGCGGTCCGGATGATGCTTCATCGCGAGCTTGCGATACGCCTTCTTGATCTCTTCCTCGCCCGCGTCGCGGTTGATCGCCGAGGACCGTGTAGTAGTCGCGTTTCGACATGAATCAGCTCGCCCTGCTGCGTGAATCTCGCGAGGGCCCACACCGGCCCCCAACCCCGTTCAGTATCCGCATAACGCGGAAAGGCCGGGTTGAGCGGCGCCCGAAGGCGTCCGCTCGAACCCGGCCCGATATTCCGTCGCGCGCCGTAGTTTACCTAGATCGTGACCACGCGCCGCGACGGAACATCAAGGACTATCACTTCTTGTCGCCTTTGACTTCCGTGAACTCGGCGTCCACGACCTTCTCGTCGTGCTTGCCCTGCTCCCCGCCGCCGGCGCCGCCGGTCGGACCCGCACCCGCACCGGCCGCGCCACCCGCCGCCGCCTGCGCCTGCGCGTACATGAGCTCGCCCAGCTTCTGCGCGGCCTTCGCGAGCTCCTCGGCCTTGCCTTCGAGCTGCTCCTTCGAGGCGTCCTTCTGCTTCAGCACGCCTTCCGCATCCTTCACCGCGGCCTCGATCTTGCCCTTCTCGTCGCCGCCGATCTTGTCGCCGTACTCGGTGAGCGACTTCTGCACGCTGTGCACGAGGCCGTCGAGCTGGTTGCGGGCCTGCACCGGTCTCCATCAGCTTGCGGTCGTCCTCGGCGTGCGCCTCGGCGTCCTTCACCATCTTCTGGATCTCGTCTTCCGACAGGCCCGAGTTCGCCTTGATGGTGATCTTGTTCTCCTTGCCGGTGGCCTTGTCGCGCGCCGACACGTGCAGGATGCCGTTGGCGTCGATGTCGAACGTCACCTCGATCTGCGGCATGCCGCGCGGCGCCGGAGGAATGCCCTCGAGGTTGAACTGGCCCAGGCTCTTGTTGCCGCTCGCCATCTCGCGCTCGCCCTGCAGCACGTGGATCGTCACCGCGCCCTGGTTGTCGTCGGCCGTCGAGAACACCTGCTGCGCCTTGGTCGGGATCGTCGTGTTCTTCTGGATGAGCTTGGTCATCACGCCGCCCAGCGTCTCGATGCCGAGCGACAGCGGCGTCACGTCGAGCAGCAGCACGTCCTTCACGTCGCCCTTCAGCACGCCGCCCTGGATCGCGGCACCGACCGCCACCGCTTCGTCGGGGTTCACGTCCTTGCGCGGCTCCTTGCCGAAGAACTCCTTGACCTTGTCCTGCACCTTCGGCATGCGCGTCTGGCCGCCGACCAGGATCACGTCGGAGATGTCGGACAGCTTCACGCCGGCGTCCTTGATGGCCATGCGGCACGGCTCGATGGTGCGCTCGATGAGCTCCTCCACGAGCGACTCGAACTTCGCGCGCGTGATCTTCATCGTCAGGTGCTTGGGACCCGACTGGTCGGCCGTGATGTACGGCAGGTTGATCTCGGTCTGCTGCGACGAGGAGAGCTCGATCTTCGCCTTCTCGGCCGCGTCCTTGAGGCGCTGCAGCGCGAGCACGTCGTTCTTCAGGTCGACGCCCGCTTCCTTCTTGTACTCGGTGACGATGTAGTCGATGAGCCGCTGGTCGAAGTCCTCGCCGCCCAGGAACGTGTCGCCGTTGGTCGACATCACCTCGAACTGGTGCTCGCCGTCGACGTTGGCGATCTCGATGATCGAGATGTCGAACGTGCCGCCGCCCAGGTCATACACTGCAATCTTGCGGTCGCCTTCCTTCTTGTCGAGGCCGAACGCCAGCGCGGCCGCCGTGGGCTCGTTGATGATGCGCTTCACTTCGAGGCCCGCGATCTTGCCGGCGTCCTTGGTCGCCTGCCGCTGCGAGTCGTTGAAGTAGGCGGGAACGGTGATGACCGCTTCGGTGACTTCCTCGCCGAGGTAGTCCTCGGCCGTCTTCTTCATCTTGCGCAGGATCTCCGCCGACACCTGCTGCGGCGCGATCTTCTTGCCGCGCACTTCCACCCACGCGTCGCCGTTGTCGGCCTTGACGATCTTGAAGGGCATCAGCGCGATGTCCTTCTGCACTTCCTTCTCGTCGAACTTGCGGCCGATCAGGCGCTTGACCGCGTAGACGGTGTTCTTGGCGTTGGTGACCGCCTGCCGCTTCGCGGGCGCGCCGACGAGGATCTCGCCGTCGTCCGCATAGGCGACGACCGAGGGCGTCGTGCGGGCGCCTTCGGAATTCTCGATGACCTTGGGGGTGGAGCCCTCCATGATCGCGACACAGCTGTTCGTCGTGCCGAGGTCGATGCCGATGATCTTTGCCATGGTTGCGTTTCTCCGGAATGCGAAAAAGTTTGCCTGACCGTCAGATGGGGATTTGGCCGAGCCGGATCAATGGGTTCGCGGGGATTCCGCGTCAGCCCTTGGCGCCGCTCGACACGGTGACCAGCGCCGGACGCAGCACGCGGTCGTTCACGAGATAGCCCTTCTGGAAGACCGTCACCACCGTGTTGGCCGGCTGCTCGGACGGCACCATCTGCATGGCCTGGTGGCGGTGCGGATCGAATTTCTCGCCGGCGGGATCGACCTCGACGATCTGCGCGCGGTCGAAGGCGGCGCGGAGCGCCTTCAGCGTGAGATCGGCCCCGGATTTCAGCGTGTCGAGCGACACTTCGCCGGCGGCGAGCGTCTTTTCCAGCGCGTCCTTCACCGGGAGCAGGTCCTCGGCGAAGCGCTCGATGGCGTACTTGTGCGCCTTGGCGACGTCCGCCTGCGCGATCTTGCGGGCGTTGTCGGTTTCGGCCTTGGCCCGCAGCCAGGCGTCCTTCAGCTCGGCGACCTCCGCCTGGACCTTGGCGAGCTGGGCGCCGATGTCCTCGGCGGCGTGGGCGACCTCGCTGGCGTCGACGCCGGCGATGGTGGGTTCTCCGGCCGCCACGAGGTCGGCATGGGGATCGTTGTGCGGGATGGTCATGCGGTCGTTCCGTGCAGGTTTGTTGCTGACCGCACGCACATTGGGGTCATTGCATCGATTTCAAGGGGATTTCGGCCGGTTTCGGGCGCCTTTCGCCCCGGAATGCCGGGCCGGCGCGGGCTCGGTCCCGACCCCGGGCCAAGCCCCGGGACGCGAACGCCGGCCTATGCCTTGGCGCCCAGCGCCCTCGCCCGCGTCCGGGTCAGGTCGCGGGCATCGACGTCGGGCGGCACGGCAACCCAGCCCGCGAGGTTGCGGAAGGCGAGATCGGCCAATGCCGCGATCCACCGCGGATGCTCGTTGAGGCACGGAATCTGGTGGAATTCCTTGCCGCCGGCCGCCATGAACGTGGCCTTGCCCTCGATCCCGATCTCTTCCAGCGTTTCGAGGCAATCGGTGATGAAGCCGGGGCAGAACACGTCCACCCGCTGCGCCCCCTCCTTCGGCAGCGCCTGCAGCACCTCGACCGTGTAGGGCGTGAGCCATTCCGCCCGGCCGAACCGGGACTGGAAGGTGAGCGTCCACTGCGCGGGCTCCAGCCCGAGCTCCCGCGCGAGCATCCGGGCGGTCACCTGGCAGAAGCAGTGGTACGGATCGCCGAGCTCCAGCGTCCGCCGCGGCACGCCGTGGAAGGACATCACCAGCCGGTCGGGTCGCCCGTGCTTCATCCAGAAGTCGTTGACGTTTTGCGCGAGCGCCTTGATGTAGCCCTCGTCGGAATGGAAGGTGTCGACGAAGCGCAGCCCCGGCACCCAGCGCACGCGCCGCAGGTGCGCGGCGATCGCGTCGAACGCGGTGGCGGTGGTGCTCGCCGAGTATTGCGGGAACAGCGGCAGCACCAGGATCTTCTCGCAGTGCGCGGCGCGCAGCTTGTCGATCGCCGAGGCCATGGTCGGATTGCCGTAGCGCATGCCGAGCTCGACCGGGCAAAGATCCGCCGGCAGCCCGGCCTGCTTCAGGCGCTGCCCGAGATAGCCCAGCAGCAGCGTCTTCTGGCGCTGGCTGTGCACGAGCAGCGGGGACCCGTCCTTGGTCCAGATCTGCCGGTACTTCTCGGCCGACTGCTTCGGCCGCACCCGCAGGATGATCCCGTGCAGGATCGGGCGCCACGCGATCGGCGGGATCTCGACCACGCGCCGATCGGAGAGGAACTCCGCGAGATAGCGGCGCACGGCCTGCGGCGTGGGCGCGTCGGGCGTGCCGAGGTTGGTGAGCAGCACGCCGACGCGTGGCGTGCGGTCGTGCGTGAAAGGAGGCGCGGCGTCGTGCATGGCGTTCAGGCGAGATTGAAGGAGAGCAGGTCGGCGCCGGCCGCGCCGTCGCCGTTCATGAGGTCCGGCGCCGCGCCTGCCAGCCCTCGAAGTTGCGCAGCGCCTGCTCGCGGATGGCCTTCTGCACGAACGGCGTCCATCCGAGCAGCACCGCCTTGGGACCGAGCGCCATGCGGCTCCACCGCCACAGGTCGAACGTGTCGCGATGCGTGGCGATCTTCCCGTCCCGAAACGTGAAGCGCGACTCGATCACGTTGTGGACGGGCCGCCCCGTGACCGAGAACGTGTAGCGCGGCTCCCAGTGAGCGGCGCCGCCCGCGTCGTCGGCGCGCACGTCGCGCCAATCGAGCACGAGGTCGCCGCCGCGCTCGCAGAACATCCGCCACATGTCGCCGACGTCGTTTCCCTTGATGTCGAAGATCGGGTCGCGAAACGTCGCATCGGCGGCATAGCAGCCCGCCATCGTCTCCGCATCGCGGCGCTTGAACGCCGCGTACAGGCGCTCGATCACCTCCGCGTGCGGATGCATCAGTTCTTGTCGGTGAGCTGGTGCGACATCGCCTGCGACAGCAGCTTCGCGGTCACGTCGACGATGGGGATCACGCGCTCGTACGCCATGCGCGTGGGGCCGATGACGCCGAGCGTGCCGATCACCTGCCCGTTCGCCTCGTACGGCGCCGTGATGACGCTGCACTCGTCGAGCGGCACGAGGCCCGACTCGCCGCCGATGTAGATCTGCACGCCCTGCGCCTTCTGCGCGAGGTCGAGCAGGTGCAGGATCGACGTCTTCTGGTCGAACATGTCGAAGAGGCGCCGCAGGCGCTCCATGTTCGACGAGAAATCCTCGGCATGCAGCAGGTTGCGCTCGCCGGTGACGACCAGCGACTCGCCTTCCGAGAACGCGCCCTCGCCCGCGTCCACCGCGGCCGTCATGAGCCGCGCGATGTCCTCGCGCAGCGCGCGCAGCTCGTCGGCGATGCGCTGGCGGATCGCGGTGAACGGTTGCCCCGCGAAGTGCTGGTTGAAGAAGTTGGCCGCCTCGGTGAGCTGCGCGTGCGAGTACGAGCGGTCGGTGTGCAGGATGCGGTTCTGCACGTCGCCTTCGGCAGTGACCAGGATGAGCAGCACGCGCCGCTCGGCGAGGCGCAGGAACTCGAGGTGCCGGAAGGTCGCGTCGCGCCGCTTGGGCGTCATCACCACGCCCGCGAACTGCGTGAGCTGCGAGAGCAGTCCGGCCGCGGCGCTGACGAGCTGTTGCGGACGATCCGCCGACAGGTGATCCTCGACGTGCTGGATCTCCTGCTGCTCGAGCGGCTTCACGACCATCAGGCTGTCGACGAAGAAGCGATAGCCCTTGGCCGTGGGCACGCGGCCCGCCGACGTGTGCGGGCTCGCGATGAAGCCCATCTCCTCGAGGTCGGCCATCACGTTGCGCACGGTGGCGGCCGACAGGTCGAGCCCCGAGTGGCGCGACAACGCGCGCGAGCCAACGGGTTGGCCTTCGCTGACGTAGCGCTCGATCAGCGTCTTGAGCAGGTGCTGCGCACGCGGTTCCAGCATCTTCCGATTCTACCGTTACCACCCACCCCGGGGAATTCCGCAACGCGTCCCTCGTCCGTCCGGATGACGGCGAAGACGCGCTCGCCGGTATGGTTTAATCGCCCCATGCCCGCGCCGATCGTCCCTGCCCGCTTCGCCCGCGTGGCGCTGGTGGGCCGTCATGCGAGCCCGGGCATCGCCGCGCCGATGCGGACGCTGGCCGCCTACCTCGCCGCGCGCGGCCATGCCGTCACCGTCGATGCCGAGACGGCCGCCTACGCGCCGGTGCCGGGCTACGACACCGCGCCGCTGACGGAGCTCGCGGGCCGCGCCGATCTGGCCGTGGTGCTGGGCGGCGACGGCACGATGCTTTCGCTGGGGCGCCAATTGGCGCCATTCGACGTGCCGCTCATCGGCATCAACCAGGGCAGGCTCGGCTTCCTCACGGACATCCCGCTCGCGCGTATGGAAGCCACGCTCGACCAGATGCTCGACGGCCGCTACATCGAGCAGCGGCGCACGCTGCTCGACGTCGTGGTCCAGCGCGCGAACGGCGGCCGCGAGGACACGCTGGCGCTGAACGACGTCGTGGTCAACCGCGGCTCGCTCGGCAGCATGATCGAGTGCGCGGTCGACATCGACGGACGCTTCGCGTACGCGATGCGCGCCGACGGCATCATCGTCGCCACGCCCACCGGCTCGACGGCCTACGCGCTCTCGGCCGGCGGCCCCATCATCGCGCCGCAGCTCGCGTCGTTCCTGCTGGTCCCGGTGGCCCCGCACGCGCTCACCCACCGGCCCATCGCCATCGGCGACGACGCCTCGATCGCCATCACGGTGATCCGCGCCCGCGACGCCGGCGTGCACTGCGACGGACAGGCGCACTACACGCTAGCCGACGGCGATCGCGTGATGCTGAAGCGCGCGGCATTCCGCGCGCGGTTCCTCTATCCCGAGAGCCACGACTACTTCGCGATGCTGCGCGAGAAGCTGCACTGGAGCGCCACGCCCGAGCGCATCACCGGTGCCGGCAGCGAGTAGCGCCATGTCCGCCGCCGCGCACGCGCCTGCCACCGGCCCGCGTTGCGGTCCGGCTCGCCGTATAACGCGCGCCTAGCCGCCATGCTGCGTTCGCTCTCCATTCGCAACTTCGTGGTCGTATCCACGCTCGACGTCGACTTCGACGACGGCCTCACCGTGCTCACGGGCGAGACCGGCGCGGGCAAGTCGATCCTGCTCGACGCGCTGGGCCTCCTGCTCGGCGACCGCTTCGAGGTGCGGCAATTGCGCGCAGGCGCCGAGCGCGCCGAGCTCTCGGCGGTGTTCGACGCCACCGACACCCCTGCCGTGCACGCGTGGCTGGCCGAGCACGAGCTTTCCGGCGACGGCGACGAGGTGCTGCTGCGCCGCGTGCTGGATGCCCAAGGCAAGAGCCGCGCGTGGATCAACGGCCGTCCGGCGACGCTGGCGCAGCTCGGCGAGCTCGGCGAGCAGCTCGTGGCCATCCACGGCCAGCACGCGCATCAATCCCTGGGCGAGCCGGAGACCCAGCGCAGTCTCGTCGATGCATTCGGCGGCTTCACCACGCTCACCCGAGCGGTCGCGGAGCGCTGGCGCGAATGGCGCGCTGCGGTCGAGCAGCGCGACGCCGCCGCGCACGCCGCCCTGGCGACCGCCACCGAGCGCGAGTTCCTGGAAAGCCGGCGGCGGGAGCTGGCGGCGCTCGGCGTCGCCGACACCGAATGGGCGGAGCTTTCCGCCACGCAGTCACGGCTGGCCAATGCGGCCGAACTGATCGCCGTCGCCACCGAGGGGATGGCCGGGCTTGCGGACGCCGACGACGCGCTCACGGCGCGCCTGTCGCAGCTCACGCAGCGCGTGCGCGCCGCGACCGCGCACGACCCCGCCTTGCAGGAGGTCGTCGCGCTGCTGGAGCCCGCCGCCATCCAGCTCGACGAGGCGGCGCGCGCGCTGCGCGACTACCAGCGGCGGCTCGATCTCGATCCCGACGAATTGCGGCGCGTGGAAGAGCGCCTGTCCGCGATGCACGATCTCGCGCGCAAGCACCGCGTGCGGCCCGACGCATTGCCGGCGCTCCTCGGCGAGACGGAGGCGCGCCTGGCCGCACTCGCCGAATCGGCGGACGCGGAAGCACTTGCCGAGCGCGCGGCCGCCGCCGAGAAGCGCTATCGCGAAGGCGCGGGCGATCTCACGAAGAAACGCCAGTTCGCGGCCGCCGAGCTCGCGCATCGCGTGACCGACGCCATGCAGACGCTCGCCATGGCGGGAGGCCGGTTCGCGATCGAGCTCGTGCCGGCAGCGTCACCGATGAGCTACGGGCTCGAGCAGATCGAATTCCGGGTCGCGGGGCACCCGAAGCAGCCGCTCGGCCCGCTCGCCAAGGTCGCCTCCGGCGGGGAGCTGTCGCGGATCGCGCTCGCCATCCAGGTGGTCGCCAGCGAGGCCGGGCAGGTGCCGACGCTGGTCTTCGACGAGGTCGACAGCGGCATCGGCGGCGCGGTGGCGGCCACCGTCGGCCAGCTGCTGCAGACGCTCGGGGCGCGGCGCCAGGTGCTGTGCGTCACGCACCTGCCGCAGGTCGCGGCGTTCGCGGACGCGCACTTTCGCGTCACCAAGATCGGGGACGGCGAGGGGGTGTCGAGCGAGCTTGCGCGCCTCGCCACGGCCGATCGCATCCAGGAGCTCGCGCGCATGCTGGGCGGCGTCGCGATCACGGCGAAGACCCGGGCGCACGCGAAGGAGCTGTTCGAGCAGCACCGACGACCGGCGTAGCGCCGGCGCCTGCCTGTTCGGGGAAAGCGGGTCGGGCGAGCGGCTACCCGCCCCCGGTCTTCCCGTTGGCGGCGAACTTGCCCTGGATGTGCCTGGCCGACTTGCCGACCGGTGCCTTGTGCGACCGCTTGAGGACCGCGCGCTGCGCCACCGGGGCCGGCATCGTCTCACCGGTCTCCAGCCAGTGCTTGACGCGCTGGGCGTCGCCCAGGCGCGTGAACTTGCCGATCGAGTCGAGCAGCACGATCACCATCGGCTTGCTCGCGATGTTGGCCAGCATCACCACGCAGCGGCCGGCCTCGCGGATGTAGCCGGTCTTCTGCAGCTGGATGTCCCACGCGGCGTTCTTCACCAGCGCGTTGGAGTTGTTGAAGCCCAGCGTGTGTCCGTTCTGCGTCTCGACGTAGTGCGCCGGGGTGGTCGAGTATTCGCGGATCAGCGGGTAGTCGGCCGCCGCGCGCACGAGCTTGGCGAGATCGCTGGCGGTCGAGACATTGCGCGGGTCGAGCCCGGTGGCATCCTCGTAGTGCGTGCGGGTCATGCCGAGCGAGGCCGCCTTGAAGTTCATCGCGGCGACGAACGCGGGCAGGCCGCCGGGGTAGTGGCGCGCCAGCGACGACGCGGCGCGGTTCTCGGACGCCATCAGGGCCAGGCGCAGCATCTCGTTGCGCGTGAGCTCGGTGCCCATGCCGAGGCGCGACCGGCTGCCCTTCAGGTAGTCGAAGTCGTCCATGTCGACCTCGATGGGCTCGTCCATCGCCTGGCCGGCGTCGAGGACGACCATCGCCGTCATCAGCTTGGTCACCGACGCGATGGGCGTGACCTCGTCGGCCGCCTTGGCAAAGATGGGCGTCCCGTCCTCGGCGTCCACCACGATCGCATTCGCCGAGGCGAGACGCAGCTTGGTGGCATCGAGCGCGGTCGGGCCGGCGAAGGCGGCCGACGCGAGGAACCCTGAAAAAACAATGGCTAAGGATCGAATCATGACACCGCGCATGAGAAATTTGGGCAGGTTGCGTTATCGCACGGCTGTCCGCCAGCGTCAACACTCTTTTTCCGTCAATGCCCCAGGGGTTTACCCTTGGGCGCCGTCGGCGGGGATTCTGCGGGGCCGGCGGTTCGGGACCGGCCTACAACGCGTGGGCGCCGGTTTCGGCTGACGCCTCGCCGGGCGCCTCCGCCTGCTTGCGCGCTTCGTCCTGCTGGAGCCTCCACATGCGCGCGTAGACGCCGTCGGCGGCGAGCAAGGCCGCGTGCGTGCCGCGCTCGACGATCCGTCCCGCTTCCAGCACGAGAATCTCGTCGGCGTCGACGATGGTCGACAGCCGGTGCGCAATGGTGAGCGTGGTGTGGTTGTGCGCGATGGCGCGGAGCTCGCCCTGGATCGCCTTTTCGGAGCGCGAGTCGAGCGCGCTCGTCGCCTCGTCGAAGATCAGAATGTGTGGCGCCTTCAGGATCGCGCGCGCGATCGCCACGCGTTGCTTCTCGCCGCCGGAAAGCTTCAGGCCGCGCTCGCCGACGTTCGTGGCGTAGCCGTCGGGCAGCGCGCTCACGAAATCGTGGATCTGCGCGAGGCGCGCCGCCGCGACGATGTCGTCGTGCGTCGCGCCAGGCTTGCCGTAGCCGATGTTGTATTCGATGGTGTCGTTGAAGAGCACCGTGTCCTGCGGGACGATGCCGATCGCGGCGCGCAACGAGCGCTGCTGCACGCTGCGGATGTCCTCCCCGTCGACGGTGATGCGCCCGCCGCTCACGTCGTAGAAGCGATACAGGAGCCGCGCGAGCGTCGACTTGCCCGAGCCCGACGGCCCGACCACCGCCACCGTGCGGCCGGCAGGAATGCGGAAGGAGACGTCGAACAGGATCTGGCGGTTGGGCTCGTACGCGAAGTCGACGTTCGCGAACACCACCTCCGCGCCGCGCAGCGCGATGGGCTGCGCACCCGGCCTGTCGGCGATCTCCGCGTTCTCCTCGATGAGGCCGAAGAGCCGCTCCATGTCCGCGAGGGCCTGCTTGATCTCGCGGTAGATCACGCCGAGGAAGTTGAGCGGGATGTAGAGCTGGATCATGAACGCGTTGACCAGCACGAGGTCGCCGATGGTCATCTGGCCGTTCACGACCCCCGCGGTCGCGCGCCACATGATGAGCGTCACGGCGACGGCGATGATCGCGCTCTGCCCGATGTTGAGCGCGGACAGCGAGGTCTGGCTCTTCACGGCCGCGGCTTCCCAGCGCTGCAGGCTCTCGTCGTAGCGCCGGGCCTCCCATTCCTCGTTGCCGAAATACTTGACCGTCTCGTAGTTGAGGAGGCTGTCGATGGCGCGCGTGTTGGCGCGCGAGTCGAGCTCGTTCGCGGTACGGCGAAAGTGCGTGCGCCATTCGGTGATGAACACCGTGAACGCGATGTAGACCGCGAGCGCGGCACCCGTGATCGCCATGAACGTCCAGTCGTAGCGAACGATGAGGATCGTCGACACGAGCGCGATCTCGACCAGCGTGGGCAGGATCGAGAACAGCGCGTAGCTGATCAGCGTGGAGATGCCGCGCTGCCCGCGCTCGACGTCGCGCGTGAGCCCCCCGGTCTGCCGATGCAGGTGGAAGCGCAGCGACAGCGCGTGCAGGTGCCGGAACACCTGCAGCGCGATCTTGCGCACCGCGCGCTGCGTGACCTTGGCGAACAGGAACTCGCGCAACTCGGTGAACAGCGTGGTGGACAGGCGCAGCAGGCCGTACGCCACCAGCAGCGCGAGCGGCACGACCAGCGCGGCGGTCTCGCGGTCGAGGCTGTCGACGATGTGCTTCAGCAGCACCGGCACGCCGACGTTGGCGACCTTCGCGAGCACGAGGCACGCGAGCGCGGCGCTGACGCGGCCCTTGTATTCCCACAGGTACGGCAGCAGCGTGCCGATGGTCGTCCAGTCGCCGCGGCGCGTCCGGGCGACGTTCACTTCGTTGGGGGCTGGCAGCGAGCTGGCACGTCCGCGCATGGGGTGAGTATATAAGTCAGAAGGGGTCGCAAGCCTAACGGCGCGACCCCTTGGAAAGATCCCTGCGCGGCGGTGGCGTTCGAAAAGCTGATCAGGGGCAAATCGCGGGCGGAGCCCGACGATTTGCTTCAGGTTGGGAATTGCGGAAGTTATGCGGGCGACTTCGCGAAGGTCAAGGCGGGGGGGCGTCCGCTTGCGCCGTTGCCTGGACGCGCCGGCTCCGCCGGGGAAAGAACTCCTGCCCGCCGTAGCCCATGAGCCCCATGCCGACGCGGACCATGCCGTAGGCGATCCACGCGGCGGCTTTCGCGAGCACGCTGCGCGTGGCCCATCGCCGCGGCTCGATGTGCCGGGTGCCGGTGTCGATCATGTCGATCAGCGCAAGCCGGAGCTGGTCCGCGAAGCGCGCGTCGCGCACGACGATGTTCGCTTCGCGGGCCATCAGCAGCGAGTACGGGTCGATGTTCGACGAGCCTACGGTGGCCCAGCGGTCGTCGATCACCGCGACCTTCGCGTGCAGGAACGACCGGTGGTATTCGGCGATGACCACGCCCGCGGCGAGGAGCTGCCCGTACAGCGCGCGCGACGCGTAGTGCAGCAGCCGGTACTCGACGCGCGCCTGCAGGAGCAGCGTCACGGTCACGCCGCGCCGCGCGGCCGCCATCAGGGCGTGGCGGAAGCGCACGCCCGGGAAGAAGTAGGCGTTGGCGATGATGATCTCCTGCTTCGCGGTACGGATGGCGGCGAGATACGCGTGCTCGATGTCGCGGCGGTAGCGCAGGTTGTCGCGGATCACGAACTTCGCGGTCTGGCCGCCCGCGCGAGGGACGTGGATCGTGTCCGGGAACAGGGGCACCTCGCTGCGGTCGAGCTGGACGAGCTCGCACAGCGCCCACAGCCGCTGCATCGTGGCGACGATGGGCGCGACCACGGGCCCGCTCACGCGCACCGCGAAATCCATGCGCGGCGGCTTGTGGCCCGGCGTGTTCATGTCGTCGATGAGATTGATGCCGCCGACGAACGCGACCTGCCGGTCGACGTGGCACAGCTTGCGGTGGAGCCGGCGCAGGCGGTGCGTGCGGAACTGCCACGGCGCGACCTCGGGCCGGTACTTCATCAGCCTGACCCGGCCGTGGCGCAGCCGCCGCTCGAGTCGCTTGCTGAGGTAATGCCGCGCGCCCCAGCCATCGACCAGCACGCGCACCCTGACGCCGCGCTGCGCCGCGCGCACGAGCGCCTCGGCAACGGCGCTGCCCACGGTGTCGTCCGCGAAGATGTAGGTCTCGAGCCAGATCTCCGACTGCGCCGCGTCGATGGCGGCGGTCAACGCGGGGAAGAATTCGCCGCCGCTCCGGAGCAGCTCGATCCTGTTGCCCGGTGTAAAGCGGATCATGGCAGGACGGCCGGCCTCTTCTGTCGTTCTACCGGCGCGTGCGGGAAACCTCGAAGGTGGCGGCCAGTGCCGCGTGATCCGACATGCGGCCGGACGGGAAGGCATAGTGTACGCGCGCGTCCAGCACGTCGAGGCCGCGCACGTAAATCCGGTCGAGACGGAACACGGGCATCAACGACGGGAAGGTGCGTGCGGGACGTCCCTTCACGGCCTCGAACACCTCGACCACGCCGAGCTCCTCGGTCAGCGTTCGATCGGCCTTGCGGCGCCAGTCGTTGAAGTCGCCGGCGATGATCATCGGCGCATCGCGCGGCACCGTCTCGCGGATGCGTTCGACGAGCGCGCGGATCTGCCACTTGCGCCCGCGCTCGAACAGGCCCAAATGCACGTTCAGGCAGTGCAGGATCGGCGCCTTCTCGCCGAGCTTCACCTCGCAGTGCAGGAGCCCCCGGCTCTCGAACGCATGCGCGGATATGTCGGCGTTCTCCTGCGCGACGATCGGAAACCGCGAGAGCACCGCGTTGCCGTGATGGCCATGGCGATACACCGCGTTGCGGCCGTACGCCACCTCGTGCCACATCGTGTCGGCGATGAACTCGTGCTGCGGCGTGCCGGGCCAGTCGTGATAGCGGCCCGCGTGGCGGTGATGGACCCCCTGCACTTCCTGGAGGAACAGGAGATCCGCGGAGAGTCCGTGCAGCTTCTCCTTCAACTCGTGGATCACCATGCGCTTGGTGAAATGCGAGAAGCCTTTGTGGATGTTGTAGGTGGCGACGCTGAACTTCATATGCTGCTGCGGCAATTCGGGGGTGATGCCCAATGTTAACGGGAATTGCGCTCCACGACCGCTTCGGGGGCGATAATGCGCGCCTGCGGCGCCGCGGTAGCGCCTCGTTCCTCCCCTCGGAGTTCGCCATGAGCAAACGAATCGTCCAACTGCAAGTCGCCGTCGCGAGCCTGCTCGCGATGGGCGTGGCCACCGCCGCGACCGGCCATGACCCCGCACCCGCCGCGGGCACCGAGAAGTGCTACGGCGTGGCCAAGGCCGGCCAGAACGACTGCGGCACCGCCAAGCACGCTTGCGCCGGGATGTCGAAGGCGGATCGCGACCCGCTCGACTGGAAGATGGTCGCGAAGGGCACCTGCGAGAAGCTGGGCGGCACGGTCGACGCACCGAAGAAGGGCTGAAGCGGACGTTCAGCCGCCGGTCGCGCACGCCAGCGGGCGCTTCGCCGCGTCCCGGGCCGGCAACGGCGCTGGCGGCAGGTCGAGCTCCGGGCTGCGGGTGAAGCGCAGGTGGGTGATGTCGTGGGGGAAGAACATGCCCCAGGTCCACTCCACGAAGATGCGCACCTTGCGGCCCAGCGTCGGCATCTGTGCGAGGTAGTACGCGCGCCACAGCAGCCACGCGGGCAATCCGGACAGCGGGAATCCGAAAAGGTCGGCCACGCCCTTGCGGCGGCCGATCGCCGCCATCGCGCCGCGCGAGCGGTAGTTGAACGCGCGCGTGGGCCGTCCGGCGAGCGAGGCGAGCAAGTTGCCGGCCGCGCAGCGCGCCTCGCGCACTGCGAACTGGGCGGTCGGCGGCGCCAACTTGCCGTCATTCGCGTTCGGCACCCGCGCGCAATCGCCGATCGCCCACAGTCCGGGCACATGCGCGACGGACAGGTCCGGATTCACGACGATGCGCCCGCGCTCCGTCGGCAGCAGCATGCGCTCGACGAGGGCGTTGGGGCGCGTGCCGATCGTGCAGATGACCGTGGCCGCCGGCACGAACTCGCCGCCGGCCAGCATCACGCCGCGGTCGCCGACGCATCTCGCGCGCATGCCGGTGCGCACCTGCACGCCGCGCGCCGCAAGCGACGCGTGCGCCGCGCGGCCGAGCCGCTCCGACATTTCCGGCAGCAGTCGCGGCAGGTCCTGCAGCAGCGTGACCTTGAGCTCGTGCGCCGCGACCCGTGGGTAATAGCGGCGAATGCCGCGCAGGCAATCGACCAGCTCGCCCGCCGTCTCCACGCCCGAGAAGCCGCCGCCGATCACGATGAAGTGGCCGAGCCGCGCGCGCACCGCCGGATCGTCCTCGAGCTCGATGCGCGCGACCCGGCGCAGCACCATGTTGCGGATGTGCATCGCGTCGCCGACGGTCTTCAGCGCGAGGCCGTGCTCGGCGAGCCCCGGCAGCAGGTCGAGCCGCGCCCGATTGCCGAAGGCGAGCACCAGGTGCTCGTAGCCCTGCTCGACCGGTCCCGCCAGCGTCTCGCAGCGCAGCGTGCGGCGTACAGGATCGACTGCGGTCACTCGGCCCATGACGAAGCGCGCGTGCCGCACCATCTGCCGGATCGGCGCCACCACCTGCTCGGGGAACACCGACGCGCCGACCGCTTCCGGCAGCATCGGGTTGAACGTCGTGTAGCTCTCGTCGCTGATCAGCAGCAGCTCGTAGCCTTCGGGCAGGCGGCCGTCGAGCCCGCGCAGCAGTGCGGTGCCGGCGAAGCCGCCGCCGACGATGGCAATTGTCTTCACGTGGTTCCTCCCGTGACGGCCTCGCGTGCCGTCCTGCGCTCGAGCGGCAGGCGGCCGCCGCGTCCCTGACGTGCGATGGTCGGCCGGGACGCGCATTGCTTACACGGAAATGCGCACGCGTGAGCGTAAGGTTGCGCGCGCTCCCCTGACTATCGTGGGCAATCCGGCCGCATCGTCGATCCGGCCGGAACACTGTCCAATCCAATCCGGGAGTGCATTCATGCTGCAAGGAAGAACTGCGCTGGTGACCGGCTCGACGAGCGGCATCGGCCTGGGAATCGCGAAAGCGTACGCCGCGCACGGCGCCAACGTCGTGCTGAACGGCTTCGGCGATGCCGGCGAGATCGAAGCGCTGCGTGCCGGCATCGCAAAGGCGCACGGCGTCACCGTGCGCTACGACGGCGCCGACCTGTCGAAGGCGGATGCGATCGAGAGGATGATGGGCAACGCCATCGAGATCTTCGGCGGCGTCGACATCCTGGTGAACAATGCCGGCATCCAGCACGTCGCGCCGATCGACGAGTTCCCGGTCGCCAAGTGGGAAGCGATCCTCGCGCTCAACCTCACGGCGTCGTTCCACACGATTCGCCTCGCGCTTCCGGCGATGAAGGCGAAGCGCTGGGGCCGCATCATCAATATCGCGTCGGCCCACGCTCTGGTCGCGAGTCCCTACAAGTCGGCGTACGTCGCTGCCAAGCACGGCATCGCCGGCCTCACCAAGACGGTGGCGCTGGAGGTGGCCCAGCAGGGCATCACGATGAACGCGATCTGCCCGGGCTACGTGTGGACGCCGCTCGTCGAGAAGCAGATCCCCGACACCGCCCGGGCGCGCGGCATCACCGAGCAGCAGGTGATCCACGACGTGCTCCTCCACGCGCAGCCGACCAAGCAGTTCGTGCAGGTCGAAGAGATCGCCGCGCTCGCCGACGTTCCTGGCGAGCGACAGCGCGGCGTCGCTGACCGGCGCGATCCTCCCCGTCGACGGCGGCTGGACCGCGCAATAGCGCGCCCGGCGCGAGGGACACGATCATGGCAACCGAAATGCGCACGAAGAGCGGGCGCAGCCGCTCGCAGCCCGCGGGAGCGAAGGCCGGGCTGCCCGGCCAGGTGGTGCTGGTGCTCCAGGGCGGCGGCGCGCTCGGCGCCTACCAGGTCGGCGTGTACGAGGCGCTGCACGACGCGGGCATCGAGCCCGATTGGGTGATCGGTACGTCGATCGGCGCGATCAACGCGGCGCTCATCGCCGGCAACGAGCCGGCGCAGCGCCTGTCGCGCCTGCGCGAATTCTGGCGGCGCGTCGAGCAGCACTCGCACGGCGACCTCGCGCGCTTCTTCACGGGACTCGCCAACCTGCCCGCCAATCTTGCGACGGTCACCCGCGGCATTCCGGATTTCTTCGTGCCGAACCCGTGGGCATGGCTGTCGGCGCATACGCAACTCGGCGTCGAGCACGCCGCGTACTATTCGACGGCGCCGCTGCGCAACACGCTGGCCGGTCTCGTCGATCTCGAGCGCATCGCGGCCCGGCACACGCGCCTGACGGTCGGCGCGGTCAACGTGCGCAACGGCGAAATGCGCTACTTCGACAGCCGCGACGAGTGCGTGCACCTCGATCACGTGCTGGCTTCCGGCGCGCTGCCGCCGGCGTTCCCCGCCGTGCGCATCGACGGCGATCCGTACTGGGACGGCGGCATCTACTCGAACACGCCGATCGAGGCGGTGCTCGACGACAAGCCGCGCCAGGACTCGGTGATCTTCACGGTGCACATGTGGAACCCGGAAGGTCCGGAGCCCGAGACGTTGTGGCAGGTCATGGGCCGGCAGAAGGACATCCAGTACGCAAGCCGCGCGCGCAGCCACATCGCGCGCCAGAAGCAGATCCATCACCTGCGGCACGTCATCCGCGAGCTCACCAGGAGACTCCCGGAGGCGACGCGCAACACCGCCGAAGCGCGCGAGCTCGCCTCGTGGGGCTGCGGCACGACGATGCACGTGGTGCGGCTCGTCGCCCCCGGCCTCGACGGCGAGGATCACACCAAGGACATCGACTTCACGCCGGCCGGCATTCACGCGCGATGGCAGGCCGGGCTCGCGGACGCGAAGCGAATGCTGCACCGCGCGCCGTGGGAGAAGCCCGTCGACCCCACCGAAGGCGTGATCATCCACGATGCGGCCACCCAGTTCGCGCCGAAGCTGGCGCAGGGCATCGACGGATTCGCCGGCCGGACGCGCTGAGCACTCCGGCACCGCGCCCCTTGCGTGCCGCGCTGCCCCGGGCGGAGGATGTCGTCGTCGCCGCGCGCCCAGACTCCTGCGCGCGACGGCGTCGACCACGCGACGGGGATGGCGATGGCAACGGCGAGTTTCCTGCGCCGCGGCAGCGAGTACCGGAAGGGTGCCTGCTCGCAGCAGCGCAGCGACCGTCGTCGCCGCATGCTCGTATCACCATCCCTACCCCGCGTCGTGGCCCGCGCTCCCCGTCCCGACGGTTGCCGATTGCCGCCACCCGCCGTTGCGCATCGACGACGCCGGGGTGCATGGCCGAGGGGGTCGCCGAGTCTCGTTCTACGACGCGCTGTTCGGGTCGAACATCCGCGAGGCCCGCAATGGCCACGTCTGGATCGAGCGCCTCGGCGACATCGTCCGCATCACCTACATCGAGCCGACGTCCGCCGGGTGGGAAGTGCGCAAGGTTCGCGACGTCACCGACTTCGCCTGCGAGGACGGCAGGCTCGTGCTGCACGACACGCACATCGTCGCCGGAGCCGGCGCCGCGGCGCTTTCGGCGATCACCTTCCGTTTGGCCGTGGCGCCTACGTATGTCATGGTCGAGCAGGTCGAGCGCGCGGCCGGCATCGCGCTGGTGGTACCGATTGCGGCCGAGGCCAACGACTGGATGTGGTTTGCGAGGATCGACTGAAGTCTCGCTCGGGCCGGCTTGGGCAGCGGGACGCCGCATCGATTTGCGCATCGTCACAGGGCCGGGCGTTGCGCCCGGCGCGGTACCGGTGATGCAGGAACTGCTCCATCGTGCCATCGGACAGTCCAGTCAATTGACGGAGTGCTCCGAGTCTCCTTGTCGATGAAGTGTCCGCGCGGGACGCGCGGATCGTCGACAAAGTCAGCGGTCTCCGGGCAGCCGAAGGCGCGCGGCGAGCGCGGCGGACAGCGCGAGTGCGACGCCCACGCCGGCGACGCACGCGGTCCATCCGAGCCGATCGAACACCTGGCCCAGCATCGCGCTGCCGACGAGCCCTCCGAAGAAGTAGCAGGCGAGGTAGATGCCGCTCGCGGCGCCCCGGTCGACCGTCGCCGCGCGACCCACGAAGCCGGTGGCCACCGCCTGCGCGAGGAACGTGCCCACGCCCACCAGCGACAGTCCGGCGAGCACCGCCGGCAAGGCGCCGGTCACCAGCAGCGGCAAGCCCAGCGCCGCCAGCGCGATCGCCGACACGAAGGTGCGTCGCGTGCCGAAGCGCGCCACGGCGTGCCCTGCGAGCGGCGTCGTCACGATCGACGGCAGGAAGACGAAGTAGACGAAGCCGAGCGCCATCCGCGACAGCGAGAGCGGCTCGCGCACCAGCACGAAGTTCACGTAGGTGAACGTGCCGATGAACGCGAACAGGATGCAGAAGCCGATGCCGAAGGCTGCGCGCAGCGCCGGATTGCGCGAGGTGCTCGCGCCACACGGCGAAGCGGCGAGCGCGCCGCGGCGCCCGGCACCGGCATCGCGGGCGTCCGCCGCAGGTAGACGTACACCAGGCACCGCGCCCGCGAGGTTCAGCGCGGCGAAGACGTAGAAGTTGCCGGCGAGGCCGAGATGGTCGGCGAGCGCGGCCGACATGAGCCGCCCGAACAGGTTGCTCGCGACGTTGCCGGTGATGTAGGCGGCGAACGCGCCCGCGGTTTCCTCCGCAGTGCACGCCTCGCCCAGATACGACAGCATCAAGCGCGAACGCCGACGACATGAACAGCCCCTGCGCGATGCGCAGGGCGGTGAAGACCGTGAGGTTCGGCGCTACGGCGAGGAGCGCGGTCGGAATCGCGAGCAGCGTCAGGCTCGCGAGGATGCCGGCACGGCGGTCGATGCGCCGGCTGAAGAACGCCACCGCGAGTCCCGCCATCGCCATGCCCATGGTGCTCGCGTTGACGGCGAAGCCCATGGCGGCGGGCGACACGTCGTAGGCCTTCGCGAGCGACGGCAGGATCGCCTGCGTCGCGAAGAGATCGACGACGGTGAGGAACGCGGTAAGGCCGATGATGAGCGAGCGCAGCGCCACGCGCGCTGCGGACGTTTGCGCGAGCGCGACGCGCGTGGCACTGCCGGCACCGATCATGACCGTGTCCCGTTCATTCGAAGTGGCGTCGGGCCGCGCCGATCCTCGTGGAGCGGCGCGGCCTGGAGGTTGCGGCTTCCGCCGGATGGCGTAGCCGTGCTACATCATGTGATCGTCCATCTTGGCGGCGGCCGGAAACAGGTCGACGGAGATCAGCACGGCCGTCGTGTTGCCCGTGTTCTTCCACCAGTGCGACGTCCCCTTCTTCTCCGGCGCGACGTCGCCGGCCTTGTGCACGATGGGCACCGCGCAGTTGCTCGCGTACTCGACGACCTCGCCCGAGACGATGTAGATCATCGCGGGCCGGTTGTCGTGGCTGTGCCAGGGCACGATCGCCGCCCGGCTTCATGTCGAGCTGGCGCAGGCGGAACTGGCGGTCCGCAATGCTCGCCGGCTCCTTCGCGAGATCGGTCGTGGCGCGCACGACGTCGGTCACGTCCTTCGGCACCGTCGGACCCATCTTCTGTCCCTGGCCGTCCGGCACGCGGCTGCCGGCCGGGCATTCGCCCGCCGTCGCTGCGTCTGCCGCCATCGCCAGTCCCGCGGCGATCGCGCCGGCGATCGCCACGCGTTGCCACGTGGGTTGTTGCTTCTTCTCGTTGCGCATGATGACTGTCTCCTTGGTCGATCGGGTTGGGCCGCGACGCTCGATGCTCGCGGACTGCGACTTGTCGCTCGATGGCGGCGCTGCTTACAGCGCTTTCTGTCCGACCGAACATGTGTAAGGAACCGCGATGCCGCCCGACCATTCGCGCAGACGGGGCACCGCGTCCCGTTCTTTCCCCACACTCTTTCGAGGAGCGCGTTACCATGAACAACCAAACCAGGATCCAGGCCGCCGTCGCCGGCATCGTCGCATTGGGCTTTGCGTCGCTCGTGGCCGCGCAGCCCGT
Organism: uncultured beta proteobacterium; assembly: GCA_963725735.1. GTDB lineage: Bacteria > Pseudomonadota > Gammaproteobacteria > Burkholderiales > Casimicrobiaceae > VBCG01. The sequence continues at coordinate 118,114 of CAVRZM010000018.1, forward strand.
GCCGCAGAAGGCCGGCACCGAGAAGTGCTTCGGTGTCGCCAAGGCGGGCCAGAACGACTGCGGCACCGCGAAGCACGCCTGCGCCGGCCAGGGCGCCAAGATGGACAACGATCCGACCGAATGGAAGTACGTCGCCAAGGGCACCTGCGAGAAGATGGGCGGCAAGATGGCCATGCCCAAGTAATCGCGCCCGGGCATTCGCTCCGCACGGCCGCCGCCCTCGGGAGGGCCGCCGTGCGGTCGCCGGCGTGTGCCGGCGCGCAGGCCGCGCGCACCGTCCGCGTGCATCGCCGCCGCACATGATCCCCGCTTCGACACCCCTTCCGCGCGCCGCCGGACTCGGCCTGCGGGCGCCGCACGTCGGACAGGTGCTCGCCGAGCGCCCCGCGATACCGTGGTTCGAGGTGCACAGCGAGAACTATTTCGTCGACGGCGGACCGGTGCTCGCGAATCTCGAGCGCATCCGCGCCGACTATCCCATCGCGCTGCACGGCGTCGGCATGTCGCTCGGGTCCGCCGATCCGCTCGACCGCGCGCATCTGGCGAAGCTCAAGCGCCTCGCCGAGCGCATCGCGCCTGCCGTGGTTTCCGAGCACCTGTGCTGGAGCGGCGTGGACGGCCGCCACTTCAACGACCTCCTCCCGCTGCCGTATACCGAGGAGGCGCTGGACCACGTCTGCGCGCGCGTCGACGAAGTCCAGTCCTGCCTCGGCCGCACGATCCTGGTCGAGAACGTGTCGAGCTACTACGCGTTCCCCGAAGTCGACGCTGCCCGAGTACGAGTTCGTCGCGCAGGTCGCGGCGCGCACCGGCTGCCGCCTGCTGGTCGACGTCAACAACATCTACGTCAACGCGCGCAATCACGGCGTGGACGCGGCCCGCTATCTCGCCGCGATTCCGCCGGCGGCGGTGGCGGAGATCCACCTCGCCGGCTTCGACGCCAGCGGGCCGTTCCTGATCGACACGCACGGCGCGCCGGTTGCGCCCGACGTGTGGGCGCTGTACCGCGCGGCGATCGCGCGTTTCGGCCGCGTGCCGACGCTCATCGAGTGGGACACCGACATCCCGGCGTTCGCCGTTCTGGCGCGGGAAGCGGCAACGGCGCAGGCCGTGCTGGAGGGGCACGATGCCGACGCTGCTTGAGCTGCAGCGCCGCTTCGCCGGCGCACTGCTCGCGCCGACAGGTCCCGCCGAAGCGGGCCTGCGCATCTATCGCGATACCGTGTTTGCCAACTGGCGCAACGCGCTCGGCGCGACTTTCGTGGTCGTGCGGCAACTGACCGGAGCACCGTTCTTCGCCGCGGCAGTCGACGCGTTCGCGCTTGCGCATCCGTCGACCGGCGGCGACCTCAACGTCTACGGCGCCGAATTCCCCGCTTTCCTGACGACATACGAGCACGCGCGCGAGTTGCCCTACCTGCCCGACGTCGCGCGCCTCGAGTGGACGATGGACGATGCGCATCGCGCGCCCGACGAAACCGGTACGGCGGACGGATTGCTGGCGGTGCTCGCAACGATCCCGCCCGACGCGATTGCCGCGCAACGCTTCCGGCTCGAGTCCTCCTGCCGACTGCTGCGCTCGCCGTTTCCGGTGCTGCGCATCTGGCAGGCGCACCAGCCTGGCGGCGAAGCGCAGGGGATCGCGTTCGCCGGCCCCGACGATCTCCTTCTCGTCCGACGCGAAGAGGGACGCGTGTCCGTCGAGCGCGTCGCCCCCGGCGAGTTCGCGTGGCTGGCAGCGCTGGCCGGACGCGACGACTTCGCATCCGCCCTCGACGCCGCCGTCGCGTCCGACGCGCGCTTCGATCTCGGTGCCGTGCTCGCCCGCCGCGTCGCCGACCGTACGCTCGCCGCGATCGCCTGAAAGGATTCGGTCGCGCGGGCGACCAAGACTCATTCCAATCGAGGAGGAGTCCTGCCATGCAAATCACCAGCGATTCCCTGCTGGCCCGCGCCGGCCAGGCCTACGGCGCCGTGGCGCGCCTGTGCGATCGCCTGCAGCCGATCCTGGCGCTGGCGATCCGCCTGTACGTCGCGCGCGTGTTCCTGATGTCGGGGCTCACCAAGATCCAGAGCTGGACCTCGACGCTCGCACTCTTCGAGAACGAGTACCACGTGCCGCTGCTCTCGCCGCCGGTCGCGGCGGCGCTCGGCACCGCCGCCGAGCTCGGGCTGCCTCTCCTGCTCATCGCCGGGCTGGGCACGCGCTTCGCCGCGCTTGCGCTCTTCGCGTTCAACATCGTCGCGGTGATCTCGTACCCCGACCTGAGCGACGCGGGACTCAAGGATCACATGCTGTGGGGCGCGCTGCTGCTCGTCCTCGCGGTGTACGGGCCAGGCCGGATCGCGCTCGATCGCTGGCTCGACCGCCGCGACTAGCGCTTGCGCGCCGCGCGCGTTCGCTTGCCGGGCGCGCGTGGCTTGCGCTCGAGCAACCCTGCCGGAATCTGCCACGGCGGATCGGCGCACTTCTCGAGCAGGAAGTCGATCATCGCGCCGACCTTGAGCGGACGGTGGCGGCTCGCCGGATACACTGCGTAGAGCGGCAGCGCCTCGGGCCGGTGCGCGTCGGTGAGGAGCGGCACGAGGCGCCCGTCGCGCACCGCCGGTCCGACGATGATGTCCGAGAGCCGGATGATGCCCATGCCGAGCAGCGCGAGCTCGTACAGCGTCTCGGCATTGTTCACGGCTATCGATCCGTGCACGGCGACGTTGCGCACGCCGCCGCTCGCGCCGGCGAAGGGCCACGCTCGCTGGCCCGCGATGCCCGACAGCGTGAGGCACTCGTGCCGGGCCAGGTCCTCCGGTACGCGCGGCGTGCCGCGGCGCGCGAGATACGCGGGCGATGCCACCACGACGCGCGTGAGATCGACCAGCCGGCGCGCGACGAGGTGGGTGTCGGAGAGCGGACCCAGCCGGATCGCGAGATCGGCGCCGACGTCGATCAGGTCGACGATCTGGTCCGTGAGCGCAAGCTCCAGCTCGATCTCGGGATAGCGCGCGAGGAACTCGGGGAGCGCCGGCACCAGCACATAGGTGCCGAACGCGGTGCCGACGTTGAGCCGCAGCTTCCCGCGCGGCCGCTCGCCGAAGCGCATGACCTCCGCTTCCGCGTCGTGGATCGCCTCGACGATGCGCTGCGCGCGCTCGAAGTAGACCTCGCCCTCCGGCGTCAACGCGAGCTTGCGCGTCGTCCGGCGCAGAAGGACGACGCCGAGCTTGCGCTCGAGACGCGTGACGAGCTTCGAGATCGCCGACGGCGTGACCCCCAGGTCGCGCGCGGCGTGCGAAAAGCCGTTGCGCTCCACCGCGCGCACGAAGGCACTCATCGCGAGGGTCGACTCCATGGCGTTTCCTCCGGAACGATTATTTCCATAATGTCACAAATTAAGTTCCATGCAACCGGATTGTGTGCGTCGGGGTCGTCAATTAATCTGCGATGAGGGTGCGGCGAATGGCTGCGCCCGGAACCCAGGAGAACAACATGTCCCGCTTCAATCCCGACACGTGGCCCGACCGCTTCGCCTTCGAGCGGCATGCGCGCAGCCTGCGCCGCGCCGAGACGGACCGTCTCGCGCGGGCGTTCGCGGAATGGTTGAGCGATGCGATGGCGCGGCTCGCCCCGGCCGTCAGGCGCGCACCAGGGCACGGCGGCGCAGCGCGTGCGCACTGAGCCGCCGCGCAGCGGCAGGGGCGGCCGTGCCTGCGATCCGGCCGTCGTCGCCTATTTCTCGGCGAGCAGCGCCTTCTTCGCGGCCGCCAGCTCGGCGAGCTTCGCGCCATCCACCTTCGGGTAGTGCAGGTCGAGCGACGCGAGGGCGTCCACGATGGCCGCCGCGACCACCGCGCGCGTGAACCACTTGTTGTCGGCGGGCACCACGTACCAGGGCGCGTACGGCGTCGCCGTCTCGCGGATCATGGTCTGGTACGCGTCCATGTAGGACTTCCAGTAGCCGCGCTCCTTGACGTCGGTCGCCGAGAACTTCCAGTTCTTCTCGGGCTCGTCGATGCGCTCGAGGAAGCGCTTCTTCTGCTCGGGGCGCGACACGTTCAGGAAGAACTTGCGGATGAGCACGCCGTTGCGCGTGAGGTAGCGCTCGAACGCGCGGATGTCGGTGTAGCGGTCGTCCCAGATCTTCTTCGTGACCAGCGATGGCGGCAGCTTCTGCCCCTCCAGGAATTGCGGATGGACCTTCACCACCAGCACTTCCTCGTAGTAGCTGCGGTTGAAGATGCCGATGCGTCCGCGCTCCGGCAGGTTCTTCATGCAGCGCCAGAGATAGTCGTGGTCGAGCTCCTCGGAGGTCGGGGCCTTGAACGAGAACACCTGGCAGCCCTGCGGATTCACCCCGGACATCACGTGCTTGATGACGCCGTCCTTGCCCGCCGCATCCATCGCCTGGAACACGAGCAGCACCGCCCAGCGGTCCTGCGCGTACAGCTTGTCCTGCAGCTCGGCGAGCGCGTCGCGACCGATCTCGAGCGCTTCCCGGGTGCGCGGCTTGTCTTCGTCGCCCAGGCCGCCGGTGTCGCCCGGCTTGTAGTCCTTCAGGCGGAACTTGGCGCCCCGGTCGACGCGATACGGTCGCGAAACCGTGCGCGCGACGTCGAGGACGCGGGCGAAATCCGGCTTGTCGTTGGCCATGGTGCAGGGTCCCTTGAATCGCGAAACGCCACGTTAGCATGGGCCGGCCCGCGCCGGCGTTGTGCCCCATGCAACCGTACCGTCGAAGACGAGCGAAGTGCGCGCAACTCATTCACAATCCGGGTGGGGCGGCCCGGCGCGTGCGCACCCATCGTTCGTGTCGATTCATGTTCGAAAGGAAGTCGGCAATGCGTGTCGTCGCTTGCGGTGATGCCCTTTTTTCCAGTCGCGACCTCGCCCGGCGGCTCGATCGCAGGATCGTGGACGCGCTGCGCGGCGCGGACGCCGCGTTCGCGAACGCCGAGTTCTGCTGCCCTCGCCACGACACGCCACCTGCACCCCGCCGGTTCGTCACGGCGGTCAGGCCCGAGGTGCTCGACGAGTTCGTCGACCTCAACATCCGGCTCGTCTCGTTCGCGAACAACCATGCGGGCGACTTCGGCCCGCGCGGCGTGATCGACACCCTCGAAGCCGCGGAATCGCGCAACCTCGTCCCGGGAGGGATCGGCCGCAGCCTCGACGAGGCGCGCGCCGCGAAGTTCCTCGACACGCCGAGCGGACGCATCGCGCTCGTCGCCGCCAGCACCACGCGCGCCGCGGACTTCGCGGCGAGCGCGCCGGGCAAGGGCATCGTCGCGCGGCCGGGCTTGAACCCGCTGCGCTTCGGGCGCGCGTACGTGCTGCCGGACGCGGAGTTCGCGCAGTTGCAGCGCATCGACGAGATGCTGGGCATCGCGGCGAGCCGGCGCGAGGTGATGGCCATCGAGGTGATGAAGGATCCGGGGCCCGACAGGTTCGCGTTCGGCTCGGTGTTCGAAGGCTCGGTCACCATCGAGCGCGGGGAGCGTCCGCACGTCCGCTATTTCGTCGACGAGCGCGACAGCCATGCGGTCCTCGCCAACATCCGGGACGCCGCGAACCGCGCCGACTTCGTGCTCATGAGCCTGCACACGCACGAAGGCACCGACGAGAACTGGTACGCGCCGCGGGCCGCGTCGTTCATCGAGGCCTTCGCGCGCAAGGCGATCGAGGCCGGCGCGCACGCCGTCGTCGGCCACGGCGCGCACCAGATGCGCGGCATCGAGGTCTACCAGGGCCGGCCGATCTTCTACAACCTCAACAGCCTGCTGATGGAGTTCGAGGCGGGCGAGCAGCGCATGACGCCCGAGATGTACGAGGGCTTCGGCTTCAAGCCCGATGCGCTGCCGTCGCAGATGCACATGTCGCGCGTCGCGGACGCCGGCGGCAGGCGCATCGGCTTCTACTCCGACCCCAAGTTCTCGAAGGGCATCATGGCGGTGCTCGACGGCGAGGCCGGCAGCGTCAAGGTGCAGCTCGTGCCGCTCGACCTCGACCTCAACCGCGCCACGCCGTACCAGCGCGGCGTGCCCATGGTGCCGGCGCCGGCGCTCGGGCGCGAGATCGCGGCCGACCTCGCGCGCATGAGCGAGTACTACGGCACGCGCATCGCGTACGACGAAGCCGACGGCACGATCTCCGTCGCGGCGCCGTAGCCGTTCGCGCCGCCGCATGCGCGCGCGCCGGCGGACGCGGCGTCCTTCTTCTCAGTTGAAATCCGGCGAGCACATGCCAACGCCGATTCCGGTGCCCTCCGCAACGTATCCCTCGGCCAGCATCGAAGCGCGTTCCTTCAGCGGGTCCATCTTGTAAATCGTGGACGCCCCCAGCACCTGCTCGGCAATCGCGTAGTAGTCCGCCGCGACCTGCCGGAACAGCGGGCTGGCGGGATTGAGCCAGCTCGGTCGCTGATAGCCCACCCACAGGTCCTGAGCGATGACGTCGGCACCGGGATTGCGGACGCCGAAGTCGACCGGCACGGTGCCCCAGTAGCCCGGAAACACAGGCGTCATGCCGAGTCTCGCGCGCACGGTCGGCGATGCGGCGACCCAGGTCGGCGCGCTTGGAGAGCCGGGATTCCGCGATCGGGAAGTCGCCGCCGGACGTGTTCTGGAGCACCCACCACGGCTGATGGGCGGCATCGGGGATCCATCGGCGAAGCTCTTCCGCCGAGTAGCCGTATTTCTGCAGGAGCCGATAGAAGACGTAATCGGTGCCGAGCGTGACGTAGACCTCGTTGATGCCGTGCAGCGCCATGAGGTCCAACTGGTTTTCCCAACCCTCCCAAGGCAGATTGGGGTCGGTATAGCCGTCGTTGGTGTCGTTGAGCGCATAGCGATGCGGCACGGAGGCCGTGCGGTGAATGACGCTCGACGGTGCCGGCAGGACGGCAGGAAGCACGGGCCTGCTCCCGCGCAGCACCAGGTCCGCTTGTGCGACGTACTTGAGATACCAGCCTGCGCCTTGCGTAAGGGCGCTGGCGCTGGTCGCCCGGATGGCGATTCGCCCGTCCGAGCCGGAGATGAAGAACTCCTCCAGGGAAGGTGCACTCCCCGACGGCGTGAGCGTCAAGTCAATTTGCGCGGCCGCGCCTGCGCCAATGACACGTTCCAGGACGCGATGCGCCGCGTCCTCGATCGCCGACGCGTGGGCGGTCGCCGATGCGAGCAGCACGATAGCCCCGAGCAGCAGCCAACCTGGAATCCGACACGGCGCGCGGGCAGAAGCCGGGGCGGGTTCCACGGCGGGACTTGCGATGCCGTCGCAGCAGGACGTCACGTGCGCCGTGCGGCGGCCCGTGGTTCCAGGGGACTCGCGCGACCCTGCGTGAGCGGTCTGAGAGATAGGTAACAGAACGTACCGGACACATGGGTAACACTTTCCCGGGAAACCGGGGAGGTGTCTATGCCGTGGAAGGAGTGTTCGGTGATGGACGAGCGCCTGCGGTTCGTGGCCAGGCTGCTGGACGGGGAATCGATGTCGGAGGTCTGCCGGGAATTCGGCATTTCCCGCAAGACCGGCTACAAGATCTTCACCCGCTATAAAGATCAAGGCCTTGAAGCGCTGACTGATCGGTCGCGGCGTCCAGTACGGTACGCCAACCAGCTGCCGCCCCAGATCGAGCGGCAAATCGTCACCCTCAAGCAGGAGAAGCCGCACTGGGGTGCGCGCAAGATTCGCGAGCTCCTGGTGCGCCGCTTAGCCGGTGATGTCCGCATCCCCGCCAAGAGCACCATTCACGCCGTGCTGCACCGGCATGGGCTGGTCAAAGGCCTCCCCCGACCGCGTTCCCGCGCCACCGGCACGCCGCTGTCGCCCGGCCTCGCTGTCAACGAGCTGTGGTGCGCCGACTTCAAGGGTCAGTTCAAGCTTGGCAACGGGGAGTACTGTTATCCGCTTACCGTCACCGATCACGCGTCGCGTTATCTGCTGCTCTGCGAGGCCCTGGATTCAGTGCGTGAGGACACTGCCATCACCGCCTTCCAGCAGCTGTTCCTCGAGCGTGGCCTGCCCGGGGCCATTCGCTCCGACAACGGCGTGCCCTTCGCCAGCCCTAATGCCCTGTTCAACCTCTCCAAGCTATCCGTGTGGTGGCTGCGCCTGGGCATCGCCATCGAGCGCATCAAGCCCGGGCATCCGCAGCAGAACGGCCGCCACGAGCGCATGCACCTGACCTTGAAGCAGGAGACCACCCGGCCGCCAGGCATGAACAGCCTGCAGCAGCAGGCTCGCTTCGATGCGTTCGTGGCCGAGTTCAACGACGAGCGGCCGCACGAGGCATTGGGCATGCAAACGCCCAGCGAACGCTACTCGCCCTCAACGCGACCGTATGTTGGCCTGCCTGACCTGACCTACCCGCTGCACGATCGCGATGCGCTGGTCACTGCTTGCCGGCGCATCTGCATGCATCGCAAGAAGATCAGCATCTCGTACACGTTGGCCGGCCAGCGCGTCGGCATCAAGGAAGTCGATGACGGCATCTGGATCGTAAGCTTCATGCATTACGATCTCGGCTACATCGACCTGGAGCAGAAGACCCTGCAACCCCTCGACAACCCGTTCGGCGCGAGGTTGTTACCTATGTCTTAGGTACGGACTGTTACCGATGTCTCCGGTCCGTACAGCGAGGAAATGGGGTGGCTGATGGGATTCGAACCCACGACAACCGGAATCACAATCCGGGACTCTACCGCTGAGCTACAGCCACCATCGAAAACGAACGCGGCAACGCGAAAGCGCCGCGGGCACTGCTGGCGCGCCCGACAGGACTCGAACCTGTTACCACCGGCTTAGAAGGCCGGTGCTCTATCCAAATGAGCTACGGGCGCGATTCCTGTCGGAGCGAGTCGGCCGTCGGCCCGCCGGGCAGCGGGGCGGCTGCGCCGGCTTCCTGCGCCGAAATAGGGGCGAAATACTATCACATCGATCCCCTGCCCGCCTCCGGCGCCGGCACCCGCCCACTGGCCGCGACGCGCGCGGCTCCCGTACAGTGCAGGATACGCCTGCCCGGCCGCATGACCTCGTAAAGGGTGTCCGTCCCGACCGTCTCCACCTTCCTGTTCACCGACATCGAGGGCAGCACTCGATTGTGGGAGCAGGAGCCCGACCGCATGCACGACGCGCTCGCGCGCCACGACGCGCTCGCGCGCACCATCGTCGCGGCGCATCGCGGCGAGGTCGTGAAGACGACCGGCGACGGCGTCCACGCCGTGTTCGGCGATCCGCTCGACGCGCTGCGCGGCGTGCGTCGCGCTGCAGATCGCGCTGGCCGATCCCGCAGCCACCAACGGACTCGCGCTGCACGTGCGCTGCGGCGTGCACGCCGGCGTCGATGAGCGCCGCGACAACGACTTCTACGGCAACGCGGTGAATCGCGCGGCGCGCGTGATGACGTCCGCGCACGGCGGGCAGATCCTGCGTGTCGCAGACGGTCGAGGCGCTGATCCGCGACCGCCTGCCGGCACGGACGTGTCGCTGCTCGACCTCGGCACGGTCCGCCTGCGCGGTCTGACGCAGCCCGAGCAGGTGTACCAGGTGGTGCATCGCGGCGCTGCGCGCAGGACGTTCCCGGCGCTGCGCATGCTGGAGGAGACGCCGCACAACCTGCCGCAGCCGCTCACGTCGTTCGTCGGCCGCGAGCACGAGCTCGCGGAAGGCAAGCGGCAGCTCGCGCACACGCGACTGCTCACGCTGCTCGGCATCGGCGGTCTCGGCAAGAGCCGGCTGTCGCTCGCAGGTCGGCGTCCGACGTGCTCGACGATTATCCCGACGGCGTCTGGTTCGTCGAGCTCGCGCCGGTCACCGACCCGCGGCTCGTGCCGCAGGCGATCGCGTCGGTGCTCGGCGTCAAGGAGGAGCGCCGGCCACCCGGTGCGCGACGCGCTGGTCGAAGTTCGTGCGCGACCGCGCAGCTGCTGCTCGTGCTCGACAACTGCGAGCACCTGGCGCAGGCCTGCGCGGAGATCGCGCGCGAGCTGCTCGAAGCCGGGGCCGCACGATCACGATCCTCGCCTCGAGCCGCGAGCGCCTGCAACATCGCGCGGCGAGAAGGCGTATTCGCTGGCGCCGCTCGCGGTGCCGCTTCCCCGCAGCAGAAGCTCGCGCCGGACGCGATCACGCAGTTCGCCTGCGGTGCGCCTGTTCGTCGAGCGCGCGGCCGCGGCCAACTCGGACTTCGCGCTCACGACGGACAACGCGGCGGCCGTCGTCGGAGATCTGTCATCGGCTGGACGGCATTCCGCTCGCGCTCGAGCTCGCCGCCGCGCGCGTGCGCGCGATGTCGGTGCAGAACGATCGCCGAGCGCCTGAACGACCGCTTCCGGCTCCTGCGCGGCGGCGACCGCACCGCGCTGCCGCGCCAGCAGACGCTGCGCGCGCTCATCGACTGGAGCTACGACCTGCTCGTCCGAGAGCGAGCAGGCGCTGTTCCGGCGACTTGCCGTCTTCGCGGGCGGCTTCACGCTGGAGGCGGCCGAGAAGATCGCGGCCGGCGGCGCCGATCGCGGAAGCCGGACGTGCTGGACCTCGTGACCGAGCTCGTCGAGAAGTCGCTGGTCACGCTCGACGCCGAGCGCGATCGCTTCGCATGCTGGAGACGGTCCGCGAATACGCGCAGCACAGGCTGCGACGAGGCGGGGAGATCGCGATGACGCGAGGCGGCATCTCGCGTACTTCGTCGCAGTTCGCCGAGAACGCGCAGCGCCAGCTCTGCAGGGCCGGATCAGGCCGCTGGCTTACGCGCGTTCGACCGGGAGCGCGAGAACATCGCGGCCGCGCATGCATGGTGCGCGCAGGCGGACCACGGGGCGCGGTCGATTTGCGGCTCGTCGCGGCGATTCGCTACTACTGCTTCAATCGCGGCCGGCTCGTCGATGGGTCTCACGCGCCACGCTCGAGGCGCTGGACCGCCCGGACGCGCAGGAACGCGAATTTCGCGCGCTGCCGCGCCTTGTCGGATGCCGGCCAGTTTGCCATGCGCGATGGGGCGGCGCGACGAGGCGCTGGGCTACATGGAGGAAAGCCTCGCCATCGCGCGCGAGTCGGGCGACAAGGTGCGCATCGAGGCGGTGCTGCAGCCGCTCGCGATGGCGCGTGCTCGCGGCGGTGACTTCGCCACCGCACAGGTCGCATCTCGAGGAGGCGCTGCGCCTGGCGCGCGAGCTGGGCGACAAGCGCGAGCTCGCGGCCGCGCTCTCGGCGCTCACGCAGGTGCACCGGTTCGCGGGCGCGTTCGAAGCGGCAGCGGCCGTCTGCGAGGAGTCGCTGGCGCTGGTGCGCGAGCTGCGCGATCCCGGAGAGTCTTGCGGTGACGCTCCTCAACCGGGCGATGCTCGCGCTGCAGCGGCAGCGCTCGGAGCCGGTCGCGAAAATTGCTGGCCGAAGCCCATCGCATCCTCGACGACGCGGGTTCCACCGCAACGTTGCAGTGCCTGCTCGACGTGGCGGCGGGCCTTGCCGCGACACGCCGGGAATGGCCGCGCGCGGCCCGCTACATTGGGGCGGCGGAGGCGCTCGGTGCGCAGTCGGGAGATGCACCGCGATGCCGCCGATCAGGCCTTCCTCGACCCCGTCGTTGCCGCGAGCCGGGACGCGCTCGGCCCCCGGGAATTCGACCGTTGCGAAGCCGCAGGACGTGGGCTCTCGCACGGCCAAGCCATGGCGGAGACGCGCGATTGGCTCGCGACGCTCCCCCGATGCCGAGGGGACGCGGCGGGCCAGGCAACGCCGATGCAGCTTCGACGAGCCGCCGCGCGCCGGTGCCCGCTGCCGCCGCGTGACGGCAGCGGGCGACCACGATCAGAAATCGTTGATGATCGCGGGATCGGGGGATTCAAGACCCGGCCCCGTGCTGCCCTTCTTGTAGACGCGGATCTTGTATTCGTACTTCTTGCTGTCCTGGTTCAGGTTCTGCACGTACACCGCGCGGCCGTCGGCGGCGAGCACGGCAGGCTTGAACTGCGTGCCCGCGGTGGGCGCGTTCGGACCCTTGAAGATCACGGGCGCGTTGAACGGCGCCGGATCGAGGCGGAACTCCCAGGTGGGCCCGCTCGCCAGCCACCAGAAGATCGTCGTCTCGCCGCTGCGGACTTTGCGGACTGCGGCGCATCTGCAGGATGTCGGTGTTCACGGCCACCTCGCATGCACCGTTGGCGCCGGTCACCACCTCGACCGCGATGCCGCAGGCGGCGCCGTTCTGCAGGCAGACCGACGTCGGGATGCGTCCGCCGGCGCGTCCGGGGCAATCCGGATTGGTGCCGCCCGCGGACTGCGTACCGTCACCGCCCCGCATCGTCTGGCACCCGGCCAGCGCGGCGGCGGCCGCGAGTGTGAGGCACAGCTTCGACATCGTCTTCATCATCGTCCCCTCGTGCGTTCTTTGGTGTTGGATGCATCGCTGCGCTTGCGGCGCCGTCGGCGATGCGCGCGGGCGGCATGCACGGCGGCCGTCGTGCATGGATTCTCGTACAACGCGATCGCGCTGGAAAGCGAATATTCGCCTTTGCACGACGGCCTGCATGCGTCGCGTACGGCGCCGTGCGCGCCGCCGTGATCGGCCTGCCGTCGCGCTGGCGCCTCAGCCGCGCGGGCCCAGCGCCTCCTCGATCTCGGCGAACGTCTGCGCGAGCTCGCTGATCTGCAGCGGGACGCCGAGCTGGCGCGCGATCTGCGAGGACGGAGAAGATGCCGCGGATGCGCGCCGCCGCTGTCGGGATCCGCTCTCGGCGACGAGCTCGTGATGCCGCCCCGCCTGCTTGAGCGACGCCACGATGTGGCCGACCTTGGCCGCGCGCACGTCCTCCATGCGCATCGCCACGACCGACTCGATGGGCGTCATGACGTCGGCGACCGACAGCTCGTGGCGGCGCACGCCGCGCGCCTGGCTCATGCGCACCGGGCGCTCGCCCAGGATGTCGGTCGTGGTGACGAGCCCGATCACGTGGCCATCGGGCGCGATCACGAACAGCGAGCGCACGCCGCGCGTCACCATGTAGTCGTTGGCGGTAGCCACCGACGCCGAGGGCTCGATGGTGATCGGCGGCACCCGGGCCAGATCGGTCATCACCTCGATCGCGGGCGAGTCGAGGGTCACCGGCGTGCGCGAGCGGCTGCGCGAGCGTGCACGACGCCGTGCAGCGCGGGGAAAAACGAGTGCAGCGGTTGATAGTCGCGCATCGGCCCTCCATCCGGTTACGTCGCGGGTCGGTCGGCGCGGCTCCGCGCTGCCGCGATGCGGCGCAGTGTATGCGTTCCGCGGCGCCTCCGGGGCAATCCGGAGGCGGCCGCCGCCTGCATAGTATGCTGCCGATGATTTGCCGAGCTCGAGGCCCTCGCCCGATGACGATCACCGTGACCCGCGACCGCACGCGGCAAGATGACCGCACATCGTCGCAGGTGCGCGGCCATCGCGTGACCGTCGACGAGCTGCCCGCCGTCGGCGGCGAGGACACTGGGCCCGACGCCGCACGATCTCTACGACGCCGCGCTCGGCGGCGTGCAAGGCGCTCACGGTGCGTGTGGTACGCGAACCGCAAGGCGATCCCGCTCGAGGACGTCACGGTGACCGTCGAGCGCGACGACACGCGACGAGCGCCAGGGCACGTATCGCCTGCACACCACGCTTACGGCTCACCGGCGCGCTCACCGACGCGCAGCGCGACGGAGCTTCTGAACGTCGCCGGCAAGTGTCCCGGTGCATCGACTGATGACCCAGGTCACCACCGAAGTCACGCACCGAGCTGGCGGACGACTAGCGATGCCGGTGCAGGAGCTCTTGCGCCGCGCGCGACAAGGACCTGGGCGGCGGCTTCGCCGTCCGCCGCCTGCTGCCGGCGTTTCCGCGGCAGGCGTCGGCCCGTTCGTGTTCTTCGATCACATGGGGCCGGTCGGTCGCCGACCGGCGGCCAATCACGACGTGCGCCCGCATCCGCACATCGGCCTTGCCACCGTCACCTATCTGTTCGACGGCGCGATCGTGCATCGCGACAGCCTGGGCGTGGTCCAGCGCATCGAGCCCGGCGCCGTCAACTGGATGACCGCCGGCCGCGGCATCGTGCACTCGGAGCGCCGTCCGCCCGATCTCGCCGACCGCGCGCTACACGCTGCATGGACTGCAGCTGTGGGCGGCGTTGCCGCGCGCCAGCGAGGAAGTCGCGCCCAGCTTCGCGCACACGGCGGCCGCGGACCTTCCCGCTGGCAGGAGGACGGCCTGTCGCTGCGGCTCCTGATCGGCGAATGCGTTCGGACGCCGGTCGCCGATCGCCACGTTCATGCCCACGCTCTATCTCGACGTGGCCGCGCCCGCCCGGCGCGGCGCTCACGCTGCCCGGCGAGCGCTCGAGCGAGCGCGCCGTGTACAGCGTCGACGCGCCGCTGGCGCGTCGACGGCACCGACGTGCCCGCCGTTCACGCTGGCGGTGCTCGTCGACAACGCGCCGGCCACCGTCGTCGGCGCCCGCAAGGCGCGCGCTACGTCGTGATCGGCGGCGCGACGCTCGACGGTCCGCGCTTCCTGTTCTGGAATTTCGTGTCGTCGAGCCGCGAGCGCATCGAGCAGGCGAAGGCGGACTGGACCGCGCAACGCATGGGGCAGATCCCCGGCGAGACGGAGTGGATTCCGCTGCCGTAGCGGCCCCCCACCCCGGCCCTCGCCGGCTCAGGGATCGTTGACGATCGCTGGGTCCAGCGTGAACGACTGCCCGTTGGTCTTGTGGTAGACCTTGACGTCGTAGAACAGCGGCCCGGCCTTGGTGTTCCTGTTGCGGATCCGGATCGCGGTCCCCGTCGTGTTGAGCCGCGTGCACTGGTCGCTCCAGGCGTCCTGCGTGGTGGTCTCTTTGCCCGCGGTCGGCGGGCCGGTGTGCGGCTTGATGCTGTCGGTGCGGAACTCGTAGCCGCCCGCCTGCAGCTTCCACGTGATGACCGGGTCGCGGGCACCCCTCTTCATGTGCAACTCGACGGCGCTCACGGTGACGGTCGGGGCGGCCGGATCGCCGGTCATCGTGACGATCACGTCGCACGAGTTGCCGGGACAATCCACCCTCTGCGCGACCGCATCGCCCGCGGCGAGACCCGCGATGCCCGCGGCGACGAACACGATCGCCGCCAGGGTGCCGAAACGCTTGCTCATTTCCATCGCTGACATCCCCTTCGCTGTTCTGCGCGGCGTCGGCGCGGCGCGCCGCCGCGGGGATTGTCGATGATTGCGCGGGAAATGCAAGCGCCGGCGAAGGCGCGCCGGAAAGTGAAGCGCGCCGGCGCGCGCGCCAGGCCGATGCCACTGCCGGCGCGGGCTTCGCCGTCGCGCTGAATTCGTCCATCGCGGCCAGCGCACTCGCCGCGTACATGAGCGAGGGACCGCCTCCCATGTACACGGCCATGCCGAGCGCCTCGGCCAGCTCACGCTTGGTGCCGCCGAGGCGGACGAGCGAGCGCACGTGGAATCCGATGCAGGCATCGCAGTGGCTGGCCACACCCAGCGCGACCGCGATCAGCTCCTTCGTCTTCTCGTCGAGCGCGCCGTCGCGGCTCGCCGCCTTGCCGAGGTCGTTGAAGCCCTTCATCACGTCCGGCAGCTCGGAGCGCAGGTAGCCCAGGTTGTGCGAGACGCCCTTGGTGAGGTCGTGGAAGTAGCGGGAGGGGCCGTCAGGCGATGCAGCGGACATGGTCAGGGGTTCTTGCAGCTGGAGATGTGAAAGGGAAGGTAGGCCGGGCAGAAGCGGAAGACGCCGGTGGCGACCAGCAGCAAGCCGAGCCAGCCCCAGACGCCGATCGCGCCCATCAGCGTGGCGACGATCAGGGCGATGCCCACCACGATCCGCACGATGCGGTCGATACCACCCACGTTTGCCGTCATTGCCGTCTCTCCGTCTTGTTGATCGCGCACAAGTCCGTGCGCCCGGGAATCAATATACCATTCGATATAATGTTTACCGGTCCCGTTCCGCGCGAATCATGATCAAGGTCAAGGTCGGGCTCGCCGCCACCATGCGGCGGGGCGCCGCGAGCGCCACCTCGACGCTGCGGGTGCTCGCCAACGAGCATCGCCTGCTGCTGCTGTGCGAGCTCTGCGCCGGCGAGCGGTGCGTGTCCGAGCTCGAGGACCGCCTGCGCATCCGGCAGCCCACCCTGTCGCAGCAACTGGGAGTGCTGCGGCGCCGCGGACTGGTGCACACCCGGCGCAGCGGGCGGCAGATCTACTACTCCGTCGCGGACGACAAGGTGCACGCGCTGCTCGGCGCGCTGCAGTCGCTGTACTGCCCCTGACCGGCGCGACGTCTTGCGTGCGCGCATGGCGCGGGCGCCGCGGTCGCGCTACGATGCCGCCCCGATCGCGGTCGCGGTGACCGCTCCCGAGAGAAGCGCAAAAGCCCATGCAACCCACGCCCGTCAGCGACGTCCTGGCCGCCCTGCATACCTTCGAGCACGGCAAGATCGTCACCGCGCGCCAGGCGGTGGCGCTCATCCGCGACCGCGACACGCTCGCCACCACGCGGCTTCGTCGGCATCGGCTTCGCCGAGAACATCGCGGTCGCGCTCGAGGAGCGCTTCCTCGCCGCGGCCAGGGAAGACCCCGACGGCGTCGGCAGCCCGCGCGACCTGACGCTCGTGTACGCCGCGGGCCAGGGCGACGGCAAGGAGCGCGGCCTCAATCACCTCGCGCACGACGGTCTCGTGCGCCGCGTGATCGGCGGCCACTGGGGCCTCGTGCCGCGGCTGCAGGCGCTCGCGGTCGGCAACCAGATCGAGGCGTACAACCTGCCGCAGGGCGTCATCACGCATCTCTTCCGCGACATCGCGGCGGCGAAGCCGGGCCATCTCTCGCGCGTCGGCCTCGGCACGTTCGTCGACCCGCGCTACGGCGGCGGCAAGATCAACGCGATCACCACGGAAGACCTGGTCGCGCTGATGACCATCGGCGACGCCGAGTACCTGTTCTACCGCGCCTTCCCGATCCACGTCGGCATCGTGCGCGGCACCACCGCCGATCCGGACGGCAACATCTCGATGGAGCGCGAGGCGCTGACGCTCGAAGGCCTCGCCATCGCGATGGCCGCGCGCAACTCGGGCGGCATCGTGATCGCGCAGGTCGAGCGCATCGCCGACCGCGGCTCGCTCAATCCGCGGCAGGTGAAGATCCCGGGCATCCTGGTCGACTGCGTGGTCGTCGCCGAGAAGCCCGAGTACCACATGCAGACGTTCATCGAGCCGTACAGCGCCGCCTTCTCGGGCGAGATCCGCGTGCCGGCCTCGCACGTGCCGCCGATGGCGATGTCCGAGCGCAAGATCATCGCGCGCCGCGCGGCGCTCGAGCTGCGCCCCAACAGCGTGGTCAACCTCGGCATCGGCATGCCCGAAGGCGTGGCGAGCGTGGCCGCCGAGGAGAAGCATCATCGATCTGCTCACGCTCACCGCCGAGCCCGGCGTCATCGGCGGCATCCCGGCCTCCGGCCTCAACTTCGGCGCCGCGATCAACACCCAGGCGATCATCGACCAGCCCTACCAGTTCGACTTCTACGACGGCGGCGGCCTCGACCTCGCCTTCCTCGGCCTCGCGCAGGCCGACCGCGAGGGCAACCTCAACGTGTCGAAGTTCGGGCCGCGGCTCGCGGGCGCGGGCGGCTTCATCAACATCAGCCAGAACGCGAAGTCGGTGGTGTTCGTCGGCACGTTCACCGCGGGCCAGCTCGTCATCGACGTGAAGGATGGCAAGCTCGCGATCGCGAGCGAAGGCAAGGCGCGCAAGTTCGTCGCCGGAGGTCGAGCACCGCACCTTCTCCGGCGCCTACGCGTGGAAGCGCGGCCAGCCGGTGCTCTACGTCACCGAGCGCTGCGTGTTCCGGCTGTGCGAGGACGGCCTCGAGCTGATCGAGGTCGCCCCGGGCATCGACCTCGAGCGCGACATCCTCGCCCACATGGGCTTCAGGCCCGTGATGCGCGCCGCGCCACGGCTCATGGATCCCGCCATCTTCTCCGACCAGCCCATGCAGCTGCGCGAGCGCATGCTGAGCGTTCCGCTGGAGAAGCGCCTCACGTACGCGGCGGACCAGAACATCTTCTTCATCAACTTCGAGCGGATGGCGATCCGCACGAAGCAGGACATCGAGGACGTGCGCGCGGCGATCGACATGCGGCTCTCCCCGCTCGGCCGCAAGATCTACGCGATCGTGAACTACGACAATTTCGCGATCCCGCCCGAGCTCATCGAGCCGTGGACCGAGATGGTGAAGGCGCTGGTGGACAAGTACTACTGGGGCGTCACGCGCTACACGACCTCGAACTTCCTGCGCATGAAGCTGGGCGATTCGCTCGCGCAGCGCGGCGTCGCGCCGCACATCTACGAATCGGCGGAGGAGGCGCACCACCACCTGCAGGCGCTGGCGCCGGCGGCGAGCGCGGGCGAGGCGCCGGACGAGGCGCTGTAGCGCGGCGCCTTCAGTCGCCGGCCGCGGCGACCGGCTCGAGGCGGGCCCGGAGCGGCACGAGCCGATCGCGTCCCGCGTCCTTGGCGAGGTACAGGGCTTCGTCCGCCCGTTGCACCCAGACTTCCACGTCCGCGACGTCGAGGCTCGCTTCCGCCGCGCCCACGCTCACCGCGCAGCGCAGCTCGGCGTCGCCGGAAACGACGAGCACGTTGAGCTCGTTCCGGATGCGGTGCGCGACTTCCTCGGCACCGCGCAGATCGGTCTCCGGAAGCACCACGATGAACTCGTCTCCCCCGTAGCGCGCCGGCGTGTCCGTCGCGCGGCAGCACTTGCGCAGGACTTCCGCCACGCTGCGCAACACCTCGTCCCCGGCCGGATGGCCGAAGCGATCGTTGATGAGCTTGAAGCGGTCGATGTCGAGCATGAGCAGCGCCACGGGTCGGCCCGTGCGGCGATGGCGCGCGAGCTCGGCTTCTGCGACGACGAACGCCTTGCGGCGATTGGCGAGGCCCGTGAGGTCATCGGTGCGACCCATCTCCTCGAGGCGGCGATTCTGCTGCGCCACGCGGCTCGCGAGCGCGAACGTCACGCCGCTGATCGCCACGGGATAGACGGTCAGGAACGGCAGGCACGCCACCATCACCCACGTCGGCGTGGCGACGTCGAGCGGAAAGCCGAGCAAGGCCCAGGCGAAAGCGCAGGCGACGGCCTGCACCATGAACGTCCGCGTGAGAAGGGGCGGGCCGCCGACGCTCACCTTGTCGACCGCGAGCATCGTCACGACGAGCGCGCTCGGCAGCAGGTTGAACTGCATCACCGCGACCCACACGCCACCGAGCGCGGAGTCGGCGATGAGGTTGCGCAGCTCCGTCTCGCGCGGATGCCTGCTGCGCGCGGCGAGCCACCACGCGACGTGCGGCCATGCGAAACCGTTGGCGAAGAGCAGCAGCCACCACCACACCGAAGCGTCGTGCAGGCGCAGCACCGATGCGATGCACAGGCATCCGAGCGCAAGCCCCAGCGCGCGCATGCGATGGACGCGCTGCACGAAGCGCAGCTCGCCGGACCGTCCGTCGTCGTGGGTGGCGGCCACCGGCGCCGCGCCGCGGCGCGGCGCGCGACTGCGTGACGGGAAGGGAATGGTCTGTGGCGTACGCATTGTGGCGGGGGTGGCGGCGGCGGCGATGCGCGCGCCCGGGAACCCCGCTGTCACGGCGCCGATTGCCGGCGCCCGCGGCTCGACGAACCTGCGCGCGCCGCTGCCACTTCATTGCTTCCGTCGCTGCAAATAGCTTGCCACGTGCGGCCGGCCCGCAATGCAGGCGACGAGCGGTGCACGAGCACGTGCACGGCGGCGCATTGCACGCCGCGCGATCGATCGCATCGCGTGCGCGGTTCGTTCGACCGTGATTGGGCGTCCTCGTCCCCGCGGTGAGCACGCCGCGTCCATGCCACGCGCTCCTTGCGTCGTCCGTGCATCCGGCCGCCCGCGCATCGCGACGGACGACCCGCCGCGCTCCGCACGGTCGGAAATCGACGCGGCGCGTCCAGGTCGCGGATCGCCTGCGCACCGCTACCGCGACGTGGGCGCCTGCACTGTCGTGCACGTGCCATGCGCCTGCGGCGGTGATCGCATTGCGCTCGCCGACATGTGCGAGACAACGCGTGTGCGCCGGCGCGGCGGAGCGCGCCTGGCGCCTGTGCGCACGATGCCCCGACATGCGAGCGCAAGTCGCCATGCCGTCCCGCGCCTCCGTCTGTGAAGGGCGGCCTTCGGATGACACAATGGAGGGTCCGCTGGCAGGACACGAGGACCCGCGATGGATTGGCAGGACTGGACGGGCAAGTCGCAGACCGACGCCGACGTGGTCACGCCCACGCCCTGCGCCGCGCTCGCGGCCACGCTCGACCGCTCCCCGGAGCGGCCGCCGGCCGGCACGCCACTGCCGCCGCTGTGGCACTGGCTCTACTTCCTGCCGCTCCACCGGCAATCGGAGATCGGTGCCGACGGCCACGCGACGCGCGGCGGTTTCCTGCCGCCGATCACCTTGCCCCGACGCATGTGGGCGGGCAGCCAGGTCGCGTTCCACGCGCCGCTGCGCGTGGGGGACGCGATCACGCGCACGTCGACCATCGAGAGCA
Source organism: uncultured beta proteobacterium (assembly GCA_963725735.1). Classification (GTDB taxonomy): domain Bacteria; phylum Pseudomonadota; class Gammaproteobacteria; order Burkholderiales; family Casimicrobiaceae; genus VBCG01. The sequence goes on from CAVRZM010000018.1 coordinate 138,682, forward strand.
TCACGCCGAAGAGCGGCCGCAGCGGCGAGCTGGTGTTCGTGAAGGTGCGCCACGAGATCCGCCGCGACGCCGACGCGGCGCTCGCGGTCACCGAGTTCCACGACATCGTCTACCGCGAAGCGGCCCGGCCCGGCGATCCCGCACCGGCGGCGCAACCCGCGCCTGCGACGAGCCGCTGGCAACGCGCGTGGGTGCCCGACGACGTGCTGCTCTTCCGCTACTCGGCGCTGACGTTCAACGGCCATCGCATCCATTACGACCGGCGCTACGTGACGCAGGTCGAGGGGTATCCCGGACTCGTGGTCCACGGTCCCCTCATCGCGACGCTGCTGCTCGATCTGTTGCGTCACGAGCAGCCGGATGCGGAGGTGGCGCGCTACGAGTTCCGCGCGGTGCGCCCGCTGTTCGACCTGCATCCGTTCACCGTCTGCGGCGAGCCGCGGGACGACGGCACGGTGCAGCTCTGGGCGCGCGACCACGAAGGCGCGCTGGCGATGACGGCCACCGCGACGCTGCGCGGAGTGCGCAAGGCTTGAGACCGCTCGCCGGCACCACCGTCGTCACGCTCGAGCATGCGATCGCCGCACCGTTCTGCACGCGGCAGCTCGCCGACCTCGGGGCGCGCGTCATCAAGATCGAGCGGCCGGGCGTGGGCGATTTCGCCCGCGCATACGACCACCGCGCGCGCGGCGTGGCCTCGCACTTCGTGTGGACCAACCGCTCCAAGGAGAGCCTGACGCTCGACGTCAAGCATCCGGAGGCGAAGGCGATCCTCGCACGGCTCGTTCGCGATCACGCCGACGTGGTCGTGCAGAACCTGGCCCCGGGGGCCGCGGCTAGGCTCGGGCTCGGCTACGCCGAGCTCGCGACGCTGAAGCCCGCGATCATCGCGTGCGACATCTCGGGCTATGGCTCCGATGGTCCCTATCGCGACAAGAAGGCGTACGACCTCCTGATCCAGAGCGAGTCCGGCCTCCTGTCGGTCACCGGCACGCCGGAGGAGATGTGCAAGTCCGGCGCGTCGATCGCGGACATCGCGGCCGGCATGTACGCATACTCGAGCATCCTCGCGGCGCTGCTGCAGCGCCAGCGCACGGGCCGCGGCCAGCACATCGACATCTCGATGCTGGAGGCGCTCGGCGAATGGATGAGTTATCCGCTCTACTACGCGATGGACGGCGCGCCGCCGCCGCCGCGCACCGGCGCGACTCACGCGACCGTGTATCCCTACGGGCCGTTCCCGGCCGGCGACGGCAGGATCGTGATGCTCGGCCTGCAGAACGAGCGCGAGTGGGTGGCGTTCTGCGAGAAGGTGCTGCGCCAGCCTGCTCTCGCGCGCGAGGAGCGCTTCGCCAATCCTGCTCGGCGCAGCGACGCCCGCGACGCTCTGCGGGCGATCATCGTCGCCGCGTTCGCGCCCCTCACCGCCGAGGAGGTCGTCGCGCGGCTCGACGCGGCGCAGATCGCGAACGCGCGCGTGAACGACATGCACGACGTCTGGGCGCATCCGCAGCTCGCGGCACGCGGCCGCTGGCGCGACGTCGACACGCCGGCCGGACCCGTTCCCGCGCTGCTGCCGCCGGGGTCGTGGGAGGACGGCGCCCCGCGCATGGACCCCGTGCCCGCCCTCGGCGCGCACACCGAGGCGATCCTCGCGGAGCTGGGCTACGCGCCGGAGCGCATCGCGGCGCTGCGCGCGGAAGGCGCGATCTGATCGCGGGTATCGGGCGGCCTCACGGCCGGCGGCAGAAGACCTCGTCGCCCTTGCCGTCGACGAAATCGAAGCGTGTGATGGTGAGCTCCAGCACCGCGTTCCCCCGCGCGGCGCCTGCGTCCTTGCCGGCGTAGAGCCACAGCACGCGATCGCCCTTGAGTTGCCAACCCGACGGCACGTCGGGGCCGGAGAGCGGCTTCTCGCCCTGCAGGAAGTTGGTCTCGCCGTTGAACACCAGCGTGCCGTCGTTGCGATACAGCCAGTATTCCGCGACTCCGGTGCGCTGGTTGGTGCAGCGCCAGGGACCGTCGAGGTTCGCGGCCTTGAACGATTTCGGAGGTGCGGCCGCTTCGCCGGCGGCAGGCGGCGCCCGCCCGGTCGCAGCGGTCTTCGGGGCGACCTTGGCCGGGTCGGCGGTCGGATGCATGCGCTCGTACACGGGGATGAACGCCCACGTGAGCACGCCGAGCAGCACGATCATGATGAGGACGTCGGCGTACATGCGCATGCGTCCGGACCATCGCTTCACGGGCGACGGCTTGGTGACGGCAGGGTCCGGTGCGGGCGTCGCGGGCGTGATGGTGGGTCCCCCGAGCGGCGTGCGGCGGGGCACGCCGCCGGGCTCGAGCTCGACGGTCGCCTGCACGCCGATGGCGCGCAACGTCGCGGCGATCCGCTCGGCATCCGCCTGCGACACCTGGCGCTTGACGACCGTCGACATGCCGCCGAACAGTTGGTCGGTGACGCTTTGCGTCAGTCCCGTCACGCGGGCGAACTGCCGCTTCACCTCCGCCGGGTCGAGGCCCGGCGCGACGTGGCTATGCAGAACAATGCGATAGAACAACGCTGCTCCCCGGTCCGCGGGGCTCGTGGTGGCGACCCTTACCCCGGTAGCAAACCGCGTACCTTCGGCATGCTATCGCGCATCGGGCAAGGAACGGGAGGAGCGCCCGCGGCGCAATGACATCGCGACATGCTGCCCCGACCGTTCCTCTTGCATGTGGCAGCCAAGTACTCTACCCCGGTCCTGGCTCGGCTTTCCCGGGGCTGGACCGAGTTTGGCGATATATTGCTCGACAGCCGGATATGGACGGTCTGCGCCCGGCGAGTTAGTCCGCGATTTGACGGATCGTCGTCGGGCGCGGCACGACCCAGACGTGCCACACGAGACGTCACAATGCGGCCGCTCAAAGCTCGCATTCTCGAGATAACCGGCGAGCCGCGTAAGGCGAATCAAAAACGGTTGGCGGAGCCACCCCTATGATTGAGCGTTGGGTGGTGTGCCTAGATTGGACGTCAAGCGTGAGCCATCTCTAGCCAACCTGCACAAAATGCCCCGGTCCTATCGCCTTCGCCCTATACATTGCGGTGTCAGCGGCTTTCAATGCATCAGCGGCAGTTTCGTACTGAAAGGCACTCGAGGTGATGCCGATGCTTGCACTGCCCCGCAGCTCGTGTCCCATAATCAAGCAAGGCAGCGAAATTGATTTCAGAATGCGGTCCGCTACAAGTGCCGGTGCCGGGTCATCTTCGGGGAGACAGACTGAACATAAGACGGCGAATTCGTCCCCACCAAATCTCGCGACTACATCTCCCGGCCGCATATTGGCTCTAAGGCGGCTCGCCATTTGTATTAGAAAATCATCCCCGGCGTCGTGTCCCCACATATCGTTAATGGCCTTGAATCCGTCGAAATCGATAAACATTAGCGCGTAACCGCACGCCGGGTTCACACGTGCATTGACTACCGCATCACTGAGAAATTGGTCAAATTTGCGCCGATTTGGGAGCCCAGTCAGATTGTCGAGGTACGCAAGGTGGCTTAACGTTGTTTCGACAACGTGTCGGGCAGTCGTGTCATGCGCATGAAGAATAAGGCCGATCGTTCCCGTCTCCGGTTCGACAAATCGATTGCAATGCGCTGTCAGCCACAACGTATTCTCTCTGGCGTTGGCACAACGCATTTCAAGCTCAAAACTGAATACGTCGGCACCCTGCGCGCGGCGAAGATGCCGCTGCCACGATTGAACGTCGTCCTCTACTATGTGCGCAGCCACCTCACTGTTCAGTAACGTTCCCGCATCCTTTCCGATCAACTTACAGAATGCTGCGTTCACTTGCTGGATGCGTCCATCGGAAGTCAAGAGCGCCGTACCGATGGCGGATTCGCTGAACGCCGAGGCGAAGCGTTGCCTGCTTAGTTCTAGTTGCTGGATGTACCGCGCTTTCAATTCTGCCTCTTCCCGCAACTTGTCGGCCAAATTCGTATGAGCAGCCATGTTAGCCTTCTGTTGCCTGGCGTATAGATGCAGTATCACGATGATCGCGGCAAGCACTGGGGCAGACATAAGCATGACAAGCGCGACTCGTTCACGAAATGCTGCGACCGTCAGCGCCGCAATACCAGCGCTGACTATGGCAGCCACACCAGCGGCCCCGAAGTGTGCCCATAACCCTGCGGGGTGTTCCTTTCGATTGAGCATCGGAAAACCTTGGGTGAGTCCCATGCTCACTACTACAAACGTCGCTGCTGGTATCGTAGAAAAGACAACGGATTCCCCGACAGTTAACGCCGATGTTCGGGCGGTCCTTTCAACTAGCACGCCAAACATTTGTCCGGAGATGTATGTTGAGAGCGCTTGCATCGCGGGACCTGCGATGCGGCTCGACCATTTGGATGAAGTTGTCGCGCCGATAGCCGCTTCGACCGTCGCAACCGCGACCGCGGAATGAGGGCTAACGGCGAACATAGTCAGGAAGATGTAGAAGTCTCCGAAGGTGTAGGCGAGACCATGGGCGCGCAACCGCATCGGAAACAATGCGCCAGTTCCCGCCACGAACACACCCAATACCGTCAACCAGATCTCGGCAGTTCGCAACTCTGTTACTCGGAGCAGCGAGTTCGCGAACGCCCAGAAACCAAGCACTACCACGACAAGCCAATAGATTCTGGCATTGCGGTTGTAATGTGGGAAGAGAACGTTAAAGGTTCCGTCGAAAGATTGCAGGATTGGGGTCACGATGCGAAGGCGGAGTGGCGCTCCGTCTGACTCAATTGTTCTTCAGGACTTTTTCGTGGCGGGACTGCAAACGTGCTGGCCGAACAGCCGCGAGACGGGAATGCCCAGATCTAAGCAAGTAGTGCGCCAACACTCCACGAACAAAGTTTGATTTTTTGTCGCATTCTGCTGCGCGCGATTGACAGCATCGGTGGTACCGAGAGAATGGCCGCTTCTGGCCGGTCAGCGACCTTCCGCATCGGGTGCCATGCGACCCATCGTTGGCGTGATTCTCGACCGGCGGCGGCGTAAAATGCGCGCGTAGCGCTTCCGAGGAAACCGATGCACGCCCAAGTCAGCATCCGCTTCAGCACCGATGTGACGATCGAATTTGCCGTTCCCTTCGTCTCCGACGCGGCAGCCCAGGCACGGGCGCGTGACTGGCTGGATCGCACTTACGACGAGTTCGGCTGCGAGCCGACTCGACCGACCGGCAAGGTGCTCCTGTTGGACAAGATCCTTGGTATCGCGGACGCCGCTGGGGAGAAGCAATTCCAGCGGGATTCGGAATGGGGCAAGGCGTATGCGCAGGCCGTGAGCAACGCGCTCAACCGGACCGGTGTCCAGGTGGATGTGGAAGGGCGCACGGTAAGCAGTTAAGCGGTGGCAGACGGCGACCTGCTGCGGTCCAGTTGGTCCACCGAGTGCTGCCCACGGGACGTGTTGCGCTTTCTGAGGTGGGCCAAATCCGGGAACTGGATGAACATCTGTTTCCCGCTACGCATGTTCGCGTGCGTCCGCCCGTGGCACCTCCTCGCTCAGGGGATGAACCTGAGAGTTCGATCCGCAGCAGTGCCGCTTGCAGCTGCGGCGTTCCGGCCCGTGCCGACGGGCGAAGCCGACCGGAAAAGGTCCGCCGAATGGGCGGGTTCGGCGTCAGTTCATGGCAATTTGGCGGTGATCGCCTTCATCTCCTCCGGCGAGAAGGCGCGCAACGCTTGCGTGCGAATGTTGCCAAGTGAACCCAGCTTCAGGAGCACTGACGTTACGGCCTCATCGGACCCTTCGACGACGTTGACAATGTCATAAGCTCCCACCGTGTAGTAGGAACTCTTCACCGTAACCCCCATCTTCTCGGCCATGACCTTGAACGCCGCGAGCCGGTCTGGGGATTCCTTGACATTGCGAATCCCCTGGTCCGTGAAACTGGCGAGAACGACGTACGTTGCCATGTTCCTCCTCCTTCGTTGAGTGAAGTGTCAACGGCGGTCGGGAAAATGTCTGGTGATTCGAAGTCGACCGCCACTCTTCCAAGCCTCCGAGTCGAATCATAGGACAAAGGTTGTGCCAGGTCATTGTCGCGAGGCGGATTCTGGGCACGGTTCCACGCCGCGGTGTCGGTCTGCACGACTGCGGCGGCGCTGTGACACTCCATCGATGCCGCCGTGCTCGGGCGAATGGCAACCTGTGAGAGGCGATGCGTGCGTCACGGTTCCGTACGAATCGGCGCCGAAATCCGACGTGAGGCAACCGCGCTGCTTGCGAAGGTCGGTGCGTCACCCAGGAACCAGATGCGGACTTCCGTGCGCATGGCGTCGCCGATCCTGGCCATTACCGAATCAGCCGTGTCTCATTTTCAGTCGACGCATTGCACGCAACTGATTTTCGGCGGGAAACTGGTCGGGGTGACAGGATTCGAACCTGCGACATCTTGCTCCCAAAGCAAGCGCGCTACCGGGCTGCGCTACACCCCGAAGGACGCATTTTGCCATCCCGGCGCCGTCTTGGGTCGCTCCCGCGATCATCGGCCGATCGCGGCGACGGCGACGAACCGCCGGCGCGTTTGCGCTAAGCTCTCGCCGGCGCCGCCCGTGCGCGCACCGATTCCCGCGAGGCCCAGACCATGATCACCACCGCATTGCGCACGCTCACCGTCGTCTGCCTCGCCGTCGGCGCCGGCATCGCGGGCGCGCAGGAGCGCATCGTGTTCGCCACCGACTGGCTCGCGCAGGCCGAGCACGGCGGGTTCTACCAGGCGGTGGCCGAGGGCCTCTACAAGAAGCAGGGCCTCGACGTCACGATCAGGATGGGCGGCCCGCAGGTCAACGGCATGCAGCTCCTCGCGGCGGGTCAGCTCGACATCGCGATGGCCGACGGCCTGCAGGTGCTCTCGGCGGTGGAGCAGGGAGTGCCCCTGACGGCCTTCGCGGCGACCTTCCAGAAGAATCCCACCGTCATCATCGCGCATCCGGGTGTCGCCAAGCTGTCCGATCTCAAGGGCAAGCCCATCGCGATCGGTGCCGCGAGCAACACCACGTTCTGGCCGTGGCTCAAGCAGAAGTACGGGTTCACCGACGACCAGAAGCGTCCGTACGGCTTCTCGGTGCAGCCGTTCCTGGCCGACCCCGCGCTGTCGCAGCAGGGATTCGCGACGTCGGAGCCGTTCTCCATCGAGAAGGCGGGCATCAGGCCGGTGGTGTTCCTGTTGGCCGACCTCGGCTATCCGCCCTATTCCGAAGTGCTGGTCGTGACGCGCGACACGCTCGCGAAGCGGCGCGATGCGCTGGTGCGCTTCATGCGCGCGTCGGCGGAAGGCTGGAAGAGCTATCTCGCCAATCCGGCACCGGGCAACGCGCTCATCCGCAAGGACAATCCGGAAATGAGCGAGGCGCTGCTCGCGTACGGCCACCGCAAGCTGCGCGAGTATGCGATCGCCGAGGGCGGCGACGCACGCACCACCGGCCTGCTCGGCATGACCGATGCGCGCTGGCAGGCGACCGTCGATTTCCTGAAGGGCGCGGGTCTCGCGAAGGCCGGCACCGACTACGGCAAGGCGTGGACCCTCGACGTCGCGAAGGACGTGAAAGTCCTTCCGTAGCGGCGCGCCCGTGACGCCAGCCGTCGCCGCGCGCGCCGTCGCGAAGACGTACGCCGACGGCACGGCGCGCGCTCGCGCCGGTCGACCTCGCCGTTTGCGCGGGCGAGTTCGTCACGCTGCTCGGCCCCTCGGGCTGCGGCAAGACCACCCTGCTGCGCATCGTCGCCGGGCTGCTCGCGCCGAGCGCAGGGTCGGTCGCGTGGTGGAATGCGCCGCAACCGCCGCGCGACGATCCCGCGCGGCGGCTCGCGATGGTGTTCCAGTCGCCTACCCTGATGCCGTGGGCGCGCGTGCTCGGCAACGCGCGCCTGCCGCTCGACCTGGCGCACGTGGCGCGCGCGGATGCCGATCGCATGGCGCGTGCGGCGCTCGACGGCGTCGGCCTCGCCGGCCTGGAGGCGAAATTCCCGCGCGAGCTCTCCGGCGGCATGCAGATGCGCGTGTCGATCGCGCGGGCGCTCGCCACGGACCCGTGCACTGCTGCTGATGGACGAGCCGTTCGGCGCGCTCGACGAGTTCACGCGGCATCGCCTCGACTCGGACCTTGCGGCCCTCTGGCACGCGCGCAATCTCACCGTGCTGTTCGTCACGCACAGCATCCAGGAAGCCGTGTTCCTGTCCACGCGCGTGATCGTGATGGCCGCGCGGCCGGGACGCATCCTCGCCGACGTTCCGATGCCGGAGGCGCATCCGCGCACGGCCGAATTTCGCGGCACCGCGGCGTTCGCCGCGGCGTGCAGCGCATTGTCGCGTCGTGTCGCGGAGGCGTCGACCGCGGAGGCCCGGCGATGAACGACGGCCAATCCCTGGCTGCGCATCGGCGCGCCGGTTGCGGTCGCCGGAATCGTTCTCCTCATCTGGCAGGCGCTCGTGACCTATTACGAGGTTCCCGCCTATCTCGTGCCGTCGCCGGCGAAGGTGGCGCAGACGCTTTGGACGGACCGCGCGTTGCTGGCGGCATCGCTCGGCGTGACGGTGTCGATCGCGCTCACCGCGCTGGCGCTCGCCATCGTGCTCGGCGTCGCCACGGCGCTTCTCTTCGCGCAAAGCCGCGTGATCGAGGCGAGCCTCTTCCCCTACGCGATCCTGCTGCAGGTGACGCCGATCGTGGCCATCGCGCCGCTCATCATCATCTGGGTCAAGGACACGCGGCTGGCGCTCGTGCTGTGCGCGGTGGTGGTGGCGATCTTCCCGGTCATCTCGAACACGACGCTCGGGCTGCGCAGCGTCGATCCGGGCCTGCTCGATCTCTTCCGCATGACCCGCGCGACGCGCTGGCAGACGCTCGTGCGCCTGCGCATCCCGAGCGCGCTGCCCTATTTCTTCGCCGGCCTGCGCGTGGCCGGCGGACTCGCGCTGATCGGCGCGGTGGTCGCCGAGTTCGTGGCGGGCACGGGCGGCAGCGGCGCGGGGCTCGCGTACCAGATCCTGCTGGCGGGCATCCAGCTCAACATCCCGCGCCTCTTCGCTTCGCTGGTGCTGATCACGCTGGCGGGCGTGGCGATCTTCGCGGCGACGAGCCTCATCGCGCGCATCGCGCTCGCGCATTGGCACGAGAGCGAGATTCGCCCCGGCTGACGTGCCTGGGCTCTTCGCAACGGCGCCGCAACGCCCAGCGGCCCGGGTCCGGACTCGACGTGCGGCACGGCCCCTACCGCGCGAACTTGCGGATCACCGCGAGCGCCTCGTCGATCGCGTGATCGCCCTTGCCTTCGACTGCACCGCGTGCTGCACGCAGCCGTGCAGGTGATGCTCGAGCAGCTGCAGCGCGAGCGCGTCGAGCGCCGACTGCACCGCGCTCACCTGCGTCAGGATGTCGATGCAGTAGCGGTCCTCGGCGATCATCTTGCCGATGCCGCGCACCTGCCCCTCGATGCGGTTGACCCGCTTCGCGAGCGCGGCCGCGTCGGCGTCCGCCCGCGCGACGGGCGGATGCTCGTGGCAGTGCGCGGGCGCGGCCGGCGGCTTAGCCGACGACGTCATAGCCCGCGCCCTCGATCGCCTGCTTGAGCGCCGGCGCGCCGGTCGCGCCGGGTCGAACGTCACCTTCGCCGCGCCCGGCTGCAGCGTGACCGCCACGTCGCTCACGCCGGGCACCGCCTTCAGCACGCGCGTGACGCTCGCCACGCAGCCGCCGCACGTCATGCCCTTGACGTTCATCGTGATCGTTTCCATGTTCTCTCCTCGTCATCGATGCCATCGGAGCTGACGGGCGCCAGCGCTTCAGCAGCAGCGCGTTCGTCACCACCGACACCGAGCTCGCCGCCATCGCCGCGCCGGCGATCACCGGGTTCAGCATGCCCGAACGCCGCGAGCGGAATGCCGAGCACGTTGTAGGCGAACGCGAAGAACAGGTTCTGCCGGATCTTCGCGAGCGTCGCGCGCGACAGCAGGATGGCGTCGACGACGGCGTCGAGGTCGTTGCGGATCAGCGTGACGTCCGCCGCCTCGATCGCGATGTCGGAGCCCGCGCCGATCGCGAAGCTCACGTCGGCGGCGGCCAGCGCCGGCGCGTCGTTGATGCCGTCGCCGACCATGCCGGTCACCACGCCCTTGGCCTTCAGCGCGCGCACGGCGTCGGCCTTGCCGGCCGGCAGCACGCCTGCGCGGAATTCGCGCGATGCCGACCGCGCTGCGCGACGGCGCGCGCGGTCGCCTCGTTGTCGCCGGTCAGCATGACGACGTCGATGCGCCGCGGCCTGAGGCGGCGCACCGCCGCCGCCGACGTCGGCCGCAACGCGTCGGCGAGCGCGATGACGCCGAGCAGCGCGTCCTGCCGCGCGCGACCGCCGACGATGGTCTTGCCGTCGCGCTGCAACGACGCGCAGGCCGTCGGCGTCGGATCGACGACCGCCCGCGCTCGGCCAGGAAGTCGAGCGATCCGAGCGCGGCCACGTCGGCGTCCGCCGATGCGCGCCGTCACGCCCTGCCCCGGCACCGACGGCGAACTCGGCGATGCGCGCGGGCGCGATGCCTTCCGCGCGCGCGGCGGCCAGCAATCGCCTGCGCCAGCGGATGCGTCGCTCCCTGCTCGAGGCTCGCCGCCGATCCGCAGCACGTCGGCGCGCGTCGCGCCGTCGAAGCGCGATCACGTCGGTGACCACGGGCCGGCCCTCGGTCAGCGTGCCCGGTCTTGTCGACGATCAGCGTCTGCAGCCGTCCCGCCTGCTCGAGCGCGGCCGCGTTGCGGATCAGGATGCCCATCTGCGCGCCGCGCCCGGTGCCGACCATGATCGCGGTCGGCGTCGCGAGGCCGAGCGCGCACGGACAGGCGATCACGAGCACCGCGACGGCGTTGACCAGCGCCTGCGTGGCGTCGCCGGCGAACCACCACGTCAGCGCGAACGTCGCGACCGCGATGGCCACGACCACCGGCACGAAGACGCCCGACACGCGGTCGGCGAGGCGCTGGATCGGCGCCTTCGAGCCCTGCGCTTCGGCGACCAGCCGCACGATGCCCGCGAGCAGCGTGTCCGCTGCCGACGCCGGTCGCTTCGCACGTCAACATGCCGTCCTGGTTCAGCGTGCCGGCGTAGACGCTCGCGCCCGGCGCCTTGGCGACCGCGTGCGATCTCGCCGGTCAGCATGCTCTCGTCGACCGCCGACGTGCCGTCGCGCACGACGCCGTCGACCGGGAATGCTCTCGCCGGCGCGCACGACGAAGCGATCGCCGGCGGCGACGTCGGCGAGCGGCACGTCGACCACGCTGCCGTCGCGCACCAGGTGCGCGATCTTCGGCTGCAGCTGAGCAGGCCCTCGAGCGCGGCGGACGTGCCGGCCTTCGCGCGCGCCTCGAGCAGCTTGCCGAGGAGCACGAGCGTGATGACGGCCGCGCCCGCCTCGAAGTAGACGTGCTGGTCGTGCAGGCCGAGCACGGTGACCACGGCGCTGAACGCGTACGCCATCGTGGTGCCGAGCGCGACCAGCACGTCCATGTTGGCGCCGCCGCCGCGCAGCGCGTGCCACGCACCGACGTAGAAGCGCCGGCCGATCCAGAACTGGACCGGCGTGGCGAGCGCGAGCTGCAGCCAGCGCGGAGGAGTCAGCATCGCGCGTGACGACCCGCCCGCCGAGCATCGGGACCATCTGCAGCAGCAGCGGCGCGGTCAGCAGCGCGGAAACGATGAACTCGCGGCGCAGCTGCGCGAACTCCGCGGCCTTGCGCGCCCGGTCGCGCTTCGCGCTCGGCCGCCGGATCGCGCGCGCACCGACGCGCCGTAGCCGGCGCGCGTCGACCGCCGCGATCAGCTGCGTCGGGACCCGTGACCGCCGGGATCGAAGCCGACCGCCGCGGTCTCGGTGGCGAAGTTGACGGTGGCCGTGCACGCCGGGCACGCGGTTCAGCACCTTCTCGATGCGCGCCGCGCACGCGGCGCAGGTCATGCCGGTGAGGCCGAGCTCGACGTGGTCGGCGGCGCTGCGGAGACCGGCGCGCTTTCGCCAAAGTATCCATGGGCGCAATATATACCCACCAGGGGTATATGTCAAGATACCCTGGCAGGGTATTGCCACGCTACAGCGGGATGCGCCCGTCAGGATGTCGCGGTACATCGACCCAGTCGCCGGCGAGGCTGTAGAGCGGATGGCGGAAGGTCGCCGGCCGGTTGTGCTCGAAGAAGAAGTGGCCGACCCACGCGAAGCCGTACCCGCACAGCGAGCGCGCCGGCGATCCACCACGGGTTGCGCGTCACCGCCAGCGCGACGAGGCACACGACGACGAGCGTGGTCCCGGCGAAATGCAGGCGCCGGCACGTGCGGTTCGCGTGCTCGCCGAGATAGAACGGATAGAACTCGGCGAACGACGCGAACCGCCGTTCCACGTTCAGCCCTCGGGCTTCAGCTGCGGGAACAGGATGACGTCGCGGATCGACGGCGCGTCGGTGAGCAGCATCACCAGCCGGTCGATGCCGATGCCCTCGCCCGCCGTCGGCGGCAGGCCGTACTCCATCGCGCGCAGGTAGTCGGCGTCGAAGTACATCGCCTCCTCGTCGCCCGCCTCGCGCGCGTCGACCTGCGCCTGGAAGCGCGCGGCCTGGTCCTCGGGATCGTTCAGCTCCGAGAAGCCGTTGGCCATCTCGCGGCCGGTGATGAAGAGCTCGAAGCGGTCGGTGATCGCCGGATTCGCGTCGTTGGCGCGCGCGAGCGGCGAGACGTCGGTCGGATGCGCGACGATGAAGGTCGGCTGCACGAGCTTCGCCTCGGCGATCGCCTCGAACAGCTTCAGCTGCAGCAGCGCCGACGCCGTCGGTCGCGAACACCTCGACGTCGTGCGGCGCCAGCGCCACGCGCAGGTACTCGGGCTTGGCGAGCTCGTGCAGCGCGTGCTCCGGGTTGTAGTGGTGGATCGCCTCGGCCATCGTCAGCCGGTCGAACGGTTGCGCGCGAGGTCGATCGGTCGTGCCCTGGTACGTCGATCGTCGTGGTGCCGAGCACCGCCTGCGCGACCTCGCGGATCAGCTCCTCGGTGAGGTCCATCAGGTAGTGGTAGTCGCGGTACGCCTCGTAGAACTCGAGCATCGTGAACTCGGGGTTGTGCCGCGTCGAGATGCCCTCGTTGCGGAAGTTGCGGTTGATCTCGAACACCTTCTCGATGCCGCCGACCACCAGCCTCTTGAGGTAGAGCTCGGGCGCGATGCGCAGGAAGAGCTGCATGTCGAGCGCGTTGTGGTGCGTCACGAACGGCCGCGCGGCCGCGCCGCCCGGGATCGGGTGCATCATCGGCGTCTCGACCTCGAGGTAGCCGCGGCGCACGAAGAACTCGCGGATCGCCTGGATGATCTGCGAGCGCTTGATGAACATGTCGCGCGAGCGCCGGGTTGGTGATGAGGTCGACGTAGCGCTGGCGATAGCGCTGCTCCTGGTCGGTCATGCCGTGGAACTTCTCCGGCAGCGGACGCAGCGCCTTGGCGAGCAGTCGGATCTGCGGTGACCTTGATCGACAGCTCGCCGGTGCTGGTCTTGAAGAGCGTGCCCGACGCGCCGACGATGTCGCCCAGGTCCCAGTGCTTGAAGTCGTCGAGCGCGTCGGCGCCGACGGCGTCGAGCGTGACGTAGAGCTGGATGCGGCCGGACATGTCCTGCAGCGTGGCGAAGCACGCCTTGCCCATCACGCGCTTCAGCATCATGCGGCCCGGCGACGGTGGCCTGATGGCCCATCGGCTCCAGCTCCTCGTTGCCCAACACGTCGTACTGCGCGTGCAGGTCGGCGGCCAGCGCGTCGCGGCGGAAGTCGTTCGGATACGCCTGGCCCTTGGCGCGCAGCTCCGCGAGCTTGGCGCGTCGCTCGGCGATGATCTGGTTCTCGTCCGCCGGCGCCTCCGCCGTCCTCTCGTTCTTGTCGGTCATCCCTACACCCCCTGCTTCAGGCTCGCCGCGATGAAATCGTCGAGATCGCCGTCGAGCATGGCCTGCGTGTTGCCGACTTCGTAGTTGGTGCGCAGGTCCTTGATGCGCGACTGGTCGAGCACGTACGAGCGGATCTGGTGGCCCCAGCCGATGTCGGTCTTGGAGTCCTCCAGCTTCTGCTGCGCTTCCTGCCGCTTGCGCAGCTCGTGCTCGTAGAGCTTCGACTTCAGCATCGCCATCGCCTCGGCGCGGTTGCGGTGCTGCGAGCGGTCGTTCTGGCACTGCACGACGATGTTGGTCGGCAGGTGCGTGATGCGCACCGCGGAGTCGGTCTTGTTGACGTGCTGGCCGCCGGCGCCGGACGCGCGATAGGTGTCGATGCGCAGGTCCGCGGGATTGATGTCGACCTCGATCGAGTCGTCGACTTCCGGATACACGAACACGCTCGCGAACGACGTGTGGCGCCGCGCGTTGGAGTCGAACGGGCTCTTGCGCACGAGGCGGTGCACGCCGACCTCGGTGCGCAGGTAGCCGTACGCGTAGTCGCCTTCGACCTTCACCGACGCGCTCTTGATGCCCGCGACTTCGCCGGCGGACTCCTCGAGCACCTCGGTCCGGTAGCCCTTGCGCTCGCAGTAGCGGAGGTACATGCGCAGCAGCATCGAGGCCCAGTCCTGCGCCTCGGTGCCGCCGCTGCCCGCCTGGATGTCGATGAAGCAGTTCGCGGGATCGAGCGGATTGCTGAACATCCGCCGGAACTCGAGGTCGCCGACGATCTTCGCGAGCCGGCCGACGTCCTCTTCCACGGCGAGCATCGTCGCGTCGTCGCCCTCGCCGCGCGCGAGCTCGAACAGTTCGCGGCTGTCGGCGAGCCCGGTGTCGAGCACCTCGATCGTGCCGACGATGCCGTCGAGCTCCTTCTTTTCCTTGCCGAGCGCCTGCGCGCGCTCCGGGCTGTCCCAGACCTTCGGGTCCTCGAGCTCGCGCGCGACGACCGCGCGCCGCTCCGACTTCACATCGAAGTCAAAGATACCTCCGCAGCTCGGCGGTGCGTTGCGCGAGGTCCGCGAGCTGGTTGGCGATGACGTTGATCCGTTCCGCTTCCATGATGAATTCCTCAAGCCAAACAGGGAATTATACGTCCTGCCCGGCATTCGACCTGAAGAACGTTGTCCGATTGCTGAAATGCCTTCGATGCCAGAACCTGGATCGATCGCTTGCTTGCGGTGAGCTTCGCGCTGCCAACGGCAGCAATCCCCGCGACTGCGGTCATTGAGCCGACGCGGGTCAACTGGGCGCTAACGGCCATAAGTCGCCGGTCAGCGTCGCCATTCCGCTTTCCGTGAAGCGGACGTTCCGAAGCCTTTCGGAATCACCTATTTTCGCCGCTGGGGACCGATACGAAGGTCTCGCCGACACTTGATCTATCGCAACCCGCGCCAGGCCCTTTGAGCGCAGGGTGCTATCGTCCAGAGGTCTGCCCAAGCGGCAGGTTCGAGTTTTTCACAGTGCGGGCCACGTCGCGGCAACGACGCCTAGCGGTGTACGTATTGTTGCAAGGGCCTCTCTCCGCGAGCAAATTCCGGGACTGCTTCGACTGCCCAGTCGGGCAGCGTCGTTGGCGACTTGTTGTTTCTGAAACGAAGATGAGTGAGGACGAATGAAACACTCCAAGGCAGTCCGATTCACATTGCTGGCCGCACTGAGCGCGCTTGCACTTGTCGCCGCTGGCACAGCGGTAGCGCAGCAGAAGAAGCCCAACATCGTCATCATCTGGGGCGATGACATCGGGCAATCGAATATCAGCGCCTACTCTCGCGGCCTGATGGGCTACCAGACGCCCAACATTGACCGTGTTGCCCGCGAAGGAATGATGTTCACGGACTACTACGCCGAGCAGAGCTGCACCGCCGGCCGGGCGTCGTTCATCACCGGCCAGTCCGGCTTGCGCACGGGCCTGACCAAGGTCGGCTTGCCGGGCGCTACCGTTGGGCTGCAAAAGGAAGACCCGACGATTGCCGAGCTGTTGAAGGCCCAAGGCTACGCCACCGGCCAGTTCGGCAAGAATCACCTGGGCGACCGCAATGAATACCTGCCCACCGTGCACGGCTTCGACGAGTTCTACGGCAACCTCTATCACCTCAACGCCGAGGAAGAACCGGAACTGCCGGACTACCCGAAAGACCCGGCCTTTCGCGCCAAGTTCGGTCCCCGAGGCGTAATGGACTGCAAAGCCTCCGCCACGGATGATCCGACGGTCGATCCGCGCTTCGGCAAGGTCGGCAAGCAGGTGTGCAAGGACACCGGCCCACTGACCAAGAAGCGCATGGAAACCGTCGACGATGACGTAGCCGACCGAGCCGCAGACTTCATCCGGCGGCAAAACGCGGCCGGCAAGCCAGCGTTCGTCTGGGTGAACTTCTCCCACATGCACTTCCGCACCCACACCAAGCCGGAAAGCATCGGCCAGTCGGGACGCTGGCAGAGCCCGTACCACGACACCATGATCGACCACGACAAGAACGTCGGCACGGTCCTCAAGGCGCTGGACGATCTGGGCATCGCGGACAACACCTTCGTCATGTACAGCACCGACAACGGTCCGCACATGAACAGTTGGCCGGACGGCGCGATGACGCCGTTCCGCAGCGAGAAGAACTCGAACTGGGAAGGCGCCTACCGAGTGCCGGCGATGGTCCGCTGGCCGGGCAAGATCAAGCCGGGCAGCGTATCGAACGACATCGTCGCTCACCTCGACTGGCTGCCGACCTTTGTGGCCATGGCGGGCGACACGCAGATCAAGGACGAGCTGCTCAAGGGCTACAAGGTCGGCGACAGGACCTACAAGGTCCATCTTGACGGCGACAACCTCGTCCCCTACCTGACCGGGCAGGCCCCCAAGAGCCCGCGGGGATCGTTCCTGTACATCAACGACGACCAGCAAGTCGACCGGCCTGCGTTACGACAACTGGAAGCTGGCATTCATGGAGCAGCGCGCCGCTGGAACCATGCTGATCTGGGCAAACCCGTTCACCAGCCTGCGGGTCCCGAAGATCTTCAATCTTCGGACCGTCGACATCACACGTACTACGACTGGCTACTCGACCATGCGTTCCTGATGGTGCCGGCGCAGGATTACGTGGGGCAGTTTCTGCTGTCGTTCAAGGACTACCCGCAGCGGCAGAAGGCGGCCAGCTTCAATCTCGACGAAGTCATGGAGAAGCTGAAGGAAGGCGGCGGGTCGAAATAGGTTAGAGGAAGCGGGGCACTTCGGAGGAAGTGCCCCGCCGTCATTTCGCTTCAAGAGGGACAATGGAATGAAGCGCTCAATGACCAAGGTTCTGCTCGGTCTGCTGCTGTTCGCAAGCGCGGCTCTTGCCGCCGATCCGCTTCCTTCTTGGAACGACGGTCCCGCCAAGCAGAGCATCATCACCTTCGTGGAGAAGGTGACCAAGGAAGGTTCGCCGGGGTTCGTCCCGCCCGCCGAGCGGATCGCCACCTTCGACAACGATGGCACGCTCTGGTCCGAGCAGCCGGTGCCCGTGCAGTTGTACTTCGCGCTCGGCCGAGTCAAGGCGCTTGCGCCGCAGCATCCCGAATGGAAGACCAAGGAGCCGTTCGCCTCGCTGCTCAAGGGTGACATGGAGACCGCGCTCGCGGGTGGTGACCACGCCCTCCTCGAACTCATCATGGCCACGCACGCGGGCATGACCACCGTGGAGTTCGAGCAGATCGTCAAGGATTGGATCGCCACCGCAAAGCATCCGAAGACCGGCAACCTCTTCACCGAAATGACCTATGAGCCGATGCTCGAACTGCTCGCCTACCTGCGCGCCAACGGTTTCAAGAACTTCATCGTCTCCGGCGGTGGCATCGAGTTCATGCGGCCTTGGGCCGAGCGCGTGTATGGCATCCCGCCGGAGCAGGTAATCGGCAGCAGCATCAAGACAAAGTTCGAGATGCGCGACGGCAAGCCCGTCCTCGTGCGACTTCCGCAGTTGAACTTCAATGATGACAAAGCCGACAAGCCCGTCGGCATCAATCAGCACATCGGCCGCCGGCCCATCGCTGCATTCGGCAATTCCGTCGGCGACCAACAGATGCTGGAATACACGCAGGGCGGCAGCGGCGCGCGATTCGAGTTGCTGGTGCTGCACGATGATGCGACGCGCGAATACGCCTACGGACCGGCGTTGGGATTGCCCAACGCCCAAGCTCGGGCGCCTTCACGTCGGCGCTCTACGACGAGGCGAAGAAGGCCGGCTGGACGGTGGTCAGCATGAAGGATGACTGGAAGCAGATTTTCCCGTTCGAGCAGAGCCCGGTCACGGCCATCGACATTCTGCTCACGCCAGATGCCACGATGCTCCGTAGCTCGGAAGCCAACAACGCCCGCCTGCTCAAGGTCTTCCCGAAGGGATTCGCGTTGGATGCGGCGCACCGCCCGCATATCACGATGATCCAGCGCTTCGTTCGCACGGCGGACCTCGACAACGTCTATGCCGTCACCGGCAAGGTTCTCGCCAGCGCCAACGTGAATGCCATGAAGCTGGAAGCGTTCAAGTACTACTACATCCCGAGCGGGAACACTGGACTTGCTGGCATTGTCGCCAAGCCGACCCCTGAATTGCTCAAGCTGCAACAGGATTTGATTGCCGCCGTGGCCCCATTCACGGTGGCAACCGGACCGTCGGCCGCCTTCGTCACGATGCGTGATGATCCCGTCATCGATCCCTTCCTGATCGACTATGTTTCGACTTTTGTACCGAAATCTTCCGGCGAGCATTTCAATCCGCACGTCACCACCGGAGTTGCCTCTCGGGAGTACCTCGACAAGATGCTCGCTGAGCCGTTTGAGTCGTTCACCTTCTCGCCCGCAGGCGCGGCCGTTTACCAGCTAGGCTAGGGCGTGTTAACACTAATGGTCATGTTTGTGAGATACTGCGCGAATGGAAATCACCGAAGCGCAGTACCGCCTGATCGAGCACTGTTTGCCGACTCAGCGTGGCAACGTGAGCCTGTCGAATCTGCGGGTGTTGAACGCGATTCTGTATGTGGCCGAGCAGGGGTGCAAATGGCGCGGTTTGCCCAAGCGATTCGGCAACTGGCACACCATCTACACCCGCATGAATCGCTGGTCGAAGAGCGGCGTGCTGGATCGGGTGTTCGCACAGTTGCAGCACGATCAGATCGTCCGGATCAAGATCGAGGCGGTGGCCTTGGACAGCACCGCCGTCAAGGTGCACCCGGACGGCACAGGGGCTCTAAAAAAAACGGCCCCCAAGCCATCGGCAAGTCCCGCGGCGGATGGACCACCAAGATTCATATGGTTGCCGCGGATGCTCGAACGGCCATAACGTTTTCGTTGTCGCCTGGCCAGGCCCACGACGCGCCCGAGGGTCGCAAGCTGCTACGCACTCTGGGCAAGGCGCCCTGGCCGCTGCACCTGCTGATGGACAGGGCATACGAAGGTGACGAGACTCGGCAACTGGCGCTCGATCTTGGCTTCATCCCCGTCGTACCACCCAAGGAGAATCGGATCACGCCATGGGAGTACAACCGGGTCATGTACAAGCGGCGCAACGAGATCGAACGCCTGTTCCGTCGACTCAAAGGGTTTCGCCGCATCTTTTCGCGATTCGAGAAACTCGATGTCATGTTCATGGCCTTCATCAACTTCGCGCTCATCGCCGATGGGTTGCGCATAGTGTGAACAGGCCATAGTTCGGCACGGCCGCGAAGAAGCTGAAGGAATGGGATTTCAAACCTTGAGGTGCAGTCGCGGTTGAGAAGCGGTCGTTCCCTGGATGCTCGTGGCAGGATGCACCCCTTTGACGCCAATTCAAAGGGTCTAGCGTGCCAAACATACGAAGAGCGCTTCGCACGGATGCGACGCCACTGGCAGTAATGGCCGAGGGGACGTTCAGAGACACGTTTTCTGCCATGAATAAGCCGGAGGACATGGACCTCCATTGCCAGAGTGCATATGGCGCTGCGATCCAGGCCGCGGAGATTGCCAGCCCGCACATGGTGACCCTGCTGTACGAGCAAGGCACAAGGCTCCTAGGGTTCGCGCAGCTACGGTGGGCTAAAACGCCGAAGTGCGTAACCGCGGAAGCGCCCGGTGAAATTCAGCGCCTATACGTGGTCAGCGATGCGAAGGGAAAGGGTGTCGCGCACGAACTCATGAATGCGTGCATCGATGAAATGGTGCGCCGAGGGTCAGATGTGATCTGGCTTGGCGTATGGGAACGAAACCCCAGGGCGATCGCCTTCTACAAGAAGTTCAACTTCCGAGAGGTTGGCGAGCACGTATTTCCACTCGGAACCGATCCGCAGCGCGACGTCGTCATGGCTCGACCAGTTGCCACGTGACCCTTGAGCTCGATTGCTCAGAGGACGCAAAGGCGATCTGGATCGTCGCTCCCGTTGTAGACCGCGACCGGCCAATTGCGGGTCCGCCTGGAATCGAATCGATAGCAGTCATCCCAACGTGATGTCGAAACAACCGTGGCCTAGTCGGCTATTTGACGAAATGACGCATTCGCCTGTTTTTCCGCGGGCAACTGCGGGGTACCGCGCTTGAGGTTCAGCAGGTTGCCGCCAAGAATGACCGCCGCGCCGATCACCGTGAAGATGTCGAAGCGCTCGGAGAATACCAACCACGCCGCAAGCGCCGTAAGCGGGACGCGAAGGAAGTCCAGCGGCACGACGGTCATTGCGTCTGCATGACGCAGCGCGTGCGTCATGCAGAAATGTGAATAGGTGCCACAGAAGGCAATCACGACGAGCCATGGCCAAACCGTCGATGGCGGAGTCTGCCACACCATCGCCGCGGGGATCGCGCCGATCAAGGATTGAATGATCAACATCCAGAAAATGATGGACACGACGCTTTCGGTGCGTGTCAGGGACTTGACGAGGATGATCGAGCCGGCAAATCCGATCGCGGCCACTAGGGCGACGACCTGCCCGACCTCGACGTGGTCGAGCCCGGGCCGGACGACGATCACGACGCCGACGACCCCTAAGACAACCGACGCGACGCGCGCGGTGGTCATCCTTTCGCCCAAGCATGCAACCGCCAGAAGCGCGACCCAGACCGGCCCGGTGAACTCGATCGCAACGACTTCCGCGATCGGAATCAACGTAATTGCCAGGAACCATAGAAACTGCGCCACATAGTGCACGGAATTACGGCCGAAGTGCAGGCCGAAATGACGAGTTCGGATTGCGCGAACGCCACCGGCCGCCACGATCATCGGTAAGAACAACATAATGCCCAGCAGAGAGCGGAGCTCCATGATCTGGAAAACGTGCAGAACTTGACCGGCCTCACGCGCCGCAACCGCGATCGTGATCATGGCGGACAACCATCCGGTCATCCAAAGGGCGGCGAGAATCGTGGAGTGGTGCGACCGTTCGGTCATGACTTCACTAACTGACGCCCCGGATGGCCACAAGAACCCTGCTCAGGTCACGTTCTCACTGACGCACATAGCGCAAGTGCGTAGCGGTTGGACTATCAACAACCCGGTCAATGCGAAACTGCGGCCGGGGCTCGCGCAGATTCTCGAAGAGACGCCGCCCATCGCCGAACAGCACGGGCGCCAGGGCGATTTCAAGCTCGTCCACCACTCCCATGTTCAGGTACTGCTGGATCACATCCGCTCCACCCGCGATGCGGATATCGCGACTGCCCGCGGATTCGCGAGCGAGCTCAAGGGCGCGCTCCGGCCCGTCATTGATGAAGTAAAAGGTCGTCCCACCCGGGCGGACCCAGGGTTCGCGCTTCGCGTGGGTAAGTACGTATACCGGTGTGTGAAACGGGGCCTCGTCAGGCCAAGCGCGCTCGCCCTGGTCGAACATTCGCTTGCCCATAATGTTGGCGCCGATGCGCTCCGTGGTGTTGCGCAGCATGTCATTGACGGGGCCGGTCTCTCCCCCTGGTCCGAGCTTGAGGTTCTCGCGAAAGTACTGCAGGTTGAAGATCCAGCGCATCAGCGCACCCCACTTAGCGCCCCAATTTTTGTACTCAGGGTTGTCCCAGTTCTCGATGGTCATTCCTTCGGGTGCCATGTAGCCATCCAGGCTGAGCCCAATGTTGACGAAGAGCTTGCTCATGATTCTCCTGTCGCGACTCCGGGTGCCGGCCTACGGCCAAGTTAACCGGCGCCCGGCACTGCCGGCATGAAGGAGACGACGCGTACACCGGCGTCCGGTTGAACGCCACGTGGGGGGGGGGGGGGCGGGGGGGGGGGGGGGGGGGGGGGGGGGGGGGGGGGGGGGGGGGGGGGAGGGGGCTGCGCGCGCGCGGGGCGGGCGAGGGGTGGAGCGACCGACGCTGGATCAGGGTGAGAGAGGCGACAGCAGGCGGATCGGCAGAGCAGCACAGGAGAGCCAACGGGCGCAGCAGGGGGATGGAGAGTGAGGATAGAGGGGTGATGGGGGGGTTAGGTCTCGTTTGGAGTCATCAGTACGATTGATGCGACCACTCCTGCGGTTCTTGTATGCATAGGCCACTTCCTGGCCGGTCGCCCGCACCTAACCTGGTTCCCACATGAGCCCGAAGACCAGGGCCATCGGGTGCATTGAACTCCCAAGGAGAGTAGACGATATGTGACGCGGGATCAAAGAGCTGATCCTCGACCTCGGTCTAACCGGCGGGCCGCCGGGATGGCGGGCCAAAGGCGCACCGCGTGCCGACCCGTCCGGTTGAGCGAAGGGTTAGGCGGCACTGCTTGCCTGTGCTACCGACCGCGGCGCTACTCGTCGAGGAATTGCCATGTGTTGGCCCCGTCGAAGCGACGGACGCGCACTGAAGCAATGAGCTCGGGGTCGAAGTTGCCGAGGTTCACACCGTGCTTGGCGCCAGGCTCCGCCGTCAAGGGCTCCCAGTGAGTGAAACAACCACATGACTTGCAGCGGATGTTGCGGAGCGTCCGGTCACCCCAGATGTATTCAGATGTTGACTCCGGATGGCCGGTAATCTTGACGGTCCCGAACTCGAAGTACACCCATGGTCCACCAATGCGCCGGCATAGCGAGCAGTTGCACTTGGTAGCGACAGTGGGCGTGGACGGGAGCGTGAGGCGCACCGCGCCACAATGACATGAACCCTCATGCACGGATGTCTCCTTAGCGAAGTCGCGGCGGGGTGCGAGAGATTCCTGTGCCGCCTAACGTTCGAGCTAACCGGCGAGCCGCGCCGATGCCAACAAGAATGAAGCCATATACCGGCCCGTCCGGTTGAGCGCCGAGTTAGGCGTCTGTCGGTAGTTCCGCCGGGTCCCATGACTACTGCATCGGATCAAGGAACGGCGTATCCGGATCGCTCGCATAAAAGATCACAAGTCGTAAAGGGGCACTGCTGCTACGGTTGTAGCCGGTCATTTTTACATTCGGTGGTTCCACAAACGCTTCGCCAGCTTTCACCACGACCGGCGCGCGCCCCTCGAGTTCAAGGGTGAATGCGCCCTCCAAGATATATACAGTTACCGGGAATCGGTGCGTATGAAATACGGTCCTATCCCCAGGATTGAAATTGGCCGTCATCACACGTATCTCTTGTTTCTCCCCCTTGGGCATGCCCGACATTTTTTCCTTCAAGATCAATTGAGGCTTGGCCGTCCCTTGTGCCATCAAAGGGGAACTTAAAACCATACCAACGAGCAGGAAGCCAAGGCATCTCGACATCTTCAAATCTACTCTCCTTGCGATGGGTTAAGGACAGCACGGAGCCGGGGGAGGACGCCTAACGAAACAAGCTAACCGGCGGCCCGTTGCGCGGGCGAAGCCCCGCACACGGGACGTCCGCGTTGAGCGACGGGTTAGGCGTCACTTCGGCGCGGCTGGGACAAGCCCGTACTTGGACATCACAGATAAAAGGGCCGCTTTGTCCGGCGGTCCTCCGGCGTTGACCACGACAGCAACATCCTTGAAATATTGGGCTCCGATGTCCGGGGACTGGACGATTAAGGCGCGTGCAGTCTCGGTGAAGGGATTCGCGAAAGCATGAACCACTCCCTTCGGTGTGCTCATGCTTTGGCCCGGCGTCAAATCCCGTGTTTCAGCCCCGACTGTGTATCGAAGTGTCCCCGACAGAACGTATACGCACTCTTCGTTATTGGAGTGACTGTGTGGCGGGGGGACGTTGGAGCCGGGAGGGACGGTCAGTTCAAACAGTCCGATGCTCGCACTGCCCGAGCCGTCGACGACGTAGTTGATGCCAAGTTGGCCGATTCTGATCTCAGTGGCACCCATTGGATTCCTTCATCAGTGGAGATGGCGATGCGCCTGTTTGTGACGCCTAACGAAATGTAGATCGTACTAGTGACATGTATCCCGTTACGCTAGTCAGATAGTCTGGCTGCGTCAACCGTAGGCCCTCGTAGTTTCGAGACATTTATGAATGCGACCTTTTGCGAGTGCCGATATGCGCGAGACCGTGGCGTCAGACCCGGTCAACCTGAACGACTGCTCTACGACTCGTTGCTGTACGCCGGCTTCTGACCGCAACCCGCAAATAGCATGCCTCAGGCAATGGTCCGATTACGCTGTGAATCAGCCCTTCGGTCTGCTGCGTCGAAGAACCGGAAGGGGTCGATAGGTCGCCTGCCGCAAACGACGGCGACCGGCTCCTTGCGTCCAATGCGGTCGCGTGGTCCCCGTCGGCCAGCGGGAGCGGATGGCCCGACTCGACCGGATGAGTGCGGTGCGCGGACGCGCGTTTCGTTCAAGCACGGTGGAGGTCCCGGTCGCGCCGCGCGAGTAGAATTGCGCCCTTCGGCGCAGCGCGCGCCGCCCCTTTCGAGACACGATCATGCCGACCTTCTTCGTCAACAAGGAGCGCGTGGACATCGCCGCCGGCGTGCCCGGCGACACGCCGCTCCTGTGGATCCTGCGCGACAACCTGAACCTCACCGGCACCAAGTACGGTTGCGGCATGGCGCTGTGCGGCGCGTGCACCGTCTACCTCGACGGCCAGCCGACGCGCGCGTGCGTGACGCCGCTGTCGGCGCTCAAGCCCGGGCGTCGAGATCACCACGATCGAAGGCCTCGGCACGAAGGAAGGCAAGGCCGTGCAGGCCGCGTGGGAGAAGCTCGACGTGCCGCAATGCGGCTATTGCCAGTCGGGCCAGGTGATGGCGGCGGCGGCGCTGCTCACGAAGAACGAAGCGCCCGAGCGACGCCGACATCGACGAGCGCGATGGCGGGCAATGCCTGCCGCTGCGCGACCTACGTGCGCATCCGCGCGGCGATCAAGGAAGCCGCGAAGACGCTCGCGTAAGGACGACACGATGAATCCCATGCGCATGCGTCCCCCTGCCGCACCGGCGCACGTGTCACGCGCCGTACCTTTCTCAAGTCCACCGCCGCGGCCGGCGCAGGCCTCACGCTCGGCCTCTACGTCGGCGAGGCGCTGGCGCAGGCCTCGGGCCCCGGCAAGACCGTCGGCAGCGCCGCCGCCGGCACGCTTCGAGCCGAACGCGTTCCTGCGCGTCGGCAAGGACAACACCGTGACCGTCGTCGTCAAGCATCTCGAGATGGGCCAGGGCGTGTACACCGGCCTGCCGACGCTGGTCGCCGAGGAGCTCGACGCCGCGTGGTCGCAGGTGCGCGTCGAAGGCGCGCCCGCCGACGCGTCGCGCTACAACAACCTGTTCTGGGGTCCCGCGCAGGGCACCGGCGGCTCGACCGCGATGGCCAACTCGTTCGAGCAGTACCGGCAGGCCGGCGCCGCCGCGCGCGCGATGCTGGTCGCCGCGGCCGCCGCGCAATGGAAGGTGCCGGCCGACTCGATCACCGGTGAAGAACGGCGTCGTGTCGCACGCGAGCGGCAAGAAGGCGACGTTCGGCGAGCTGGCCGACGCGGCCGCGAAGCAGCCGGTGCCGGCGACGGTGCAAGCTCAAGGACCCGAAGGACTTCGTCTACATCGGCAAGCACGTGCCGCGCACCGACTCGAAGGCGAAGTCGAACGGCACCGCGCAGTTCACGCAGGACGTGAAGCTGCCCGACATGCTGACGGCGGTGGTCGCGCATCCGCCGCGCTTCGGCCAGAAGCTCGAAGAGCTTCGACTCGGCGAGCGTGACAGGCGTGCCCGGGCGTCCGCTACGTCGTCGAGATTCCCAACGGCGTGGCGGTCATCGCGACGACGTTCTGGGCCGCGAAGAAGGGCCGCGACGCGCTCAAGGTCGAGTGGGACGACGCCACCGGCTTCAAGGGCTCGTCGGACGCGATGATGGCCGAGTACCGCAAGCTCGCCGCCACGCCGGGCAAGGCCGCGCGCAAGGACGGCGACGCCGCAGCAAGGCGATCGACGGCGCGGCGAAGAAGCTCGAGGCGGCGTACGAGTTCCCGTACCTCGCGCACGCGGCGATGGAGCCGATGAACTGCGTGGTCAAGCTCACGCGATTCGAGCTGCGAGATCTGGAACGGCGAGCAGTTCCAGACCGGCGACCAGTTCGCCATCGCGCAAGTACACCGGCCTCAAGCCCGAGCAGGTGAAGCTCAACATGCTCTTCGCCGGCGGCAGCTTCGGCCGGCGCGCGAGTGCGGCGTCCGACTACGTGCTCGAAGCGGTGTCGATCGCCGTCGCGCTCGTGCGCGCGGGCAAGCCGGGCATCCCGGTGAAGCTCGTGTGGACGCGCGAGGACGACATGCAGGGCGGCTACTACCGCCCGATGTACTTCCACGCGCTGCAAGGCGGGCCTCGACGCCGGCGGCAACGTCGTCGGCTGGCAGCACGTGATCGTCGGCCAGTCGATCCTCGCCGGCACCGCGTTCGAAGCCGATGATGGTGAAGGACGGCATCGACCTCACGAGCGTGGAGGGCGCGTCCACGCTGCCGTACGCGATCCCGCACCTGGCGGTCGAGCTGCACACGCACGCAAGCAGGGCGTGCCGGTGCTGTGGTGGCGCTCGGTCGGCTCGACGCACACCGCGTTCTCGACCGAGACGTTCGTCGACGAGCTCGCGGCGGCCGCGGGCAAGGATCCCGGTCGAGTTCCGCCGCGCGCTGCTCGCGAAGCACCCGCGGCACCTGGCGGCGCTCGAGCTCGCGGCGAGAAGGCCGACTGGGGCAAGCCGCTCGCGGCCGGCAAGGCGGGCGAGAAGCGCGGGCGCGGCGTCGCGGTGCACGAGTCGTTCGGCACCGTCGTCGCGCAGGTGGCGGAGGTCACCGTCGACAAGGACAACAAGCTCACGCGTCGACCGCGTCGTGTGCGCCGTGGATTGCGGCATCGCGGTGAACCCCGACGTCATTCGGGCGCAGATGGAAGGCGGCATCGGCTTCGGGCTGTCCGCGGCGCTCTACGGGAAGATCACGCTGAAGGACGGCGTGGTCGAGCAGTCGAACTTCCACGACTACCCGATCCTGCGCATCAACGAGATGCCGGCGCATCGAGGTGCACATCGTGCCGTCGACGGCGAAGCCCTCCGGCGTGGGCGAGCCGGGCGTGCCGGTGATCGCGCCGGCGGTCGCCAACGCGCTGGCGGCGGCGACCGGCAAGCGCGTGCGCGCGCTGCCGCTGGCTTAAGCCTCGAGCCCCGTGCGGTCGTCGGCGACGCGAGGTCGCCGATGGCCGGCACGCGTGCCAGAATACGGGGTCGCCCAGGGAGCGCCCCATGACCTCGTCGTCCGACCGCGAACAGATCACCGACGCCCACAACCCGCTCGGCCTCGACGGCATCGAGTTCATCGAGTACTCGACCTCGCAAGCCGCAGGCGCTCGGCCAGGTGCTGGAGACGATGGGCTTCCGGCCCGTCGCGCGCCATCGCTCGCGCGAGGTCCTGCTGTACCGGCAGGGCGACATGAACGTGATCGTCAACGCGCACGCCGGCGCAGCTGCCGCGCAGCGTGCAGCCCGGCGAGACGCCGGTGATCGCCGCGGTCGCGCTGCGCGTGCGCGACGCCGCCGCCGCGTACCGCCACGCGCATCGAGCGCGGCGCGTGGGTGGTGCCGACGCACGTGGAGGTGATGGAGCTCAACATCCCCGGCGATCCACGGCGTGGGCGTCAGCCGCGTCTACTTCGTCGACCGCTACCGCGATTTCTCGATCTACGACGTCGACTTCACGCTGATCCCGACGGTCGAGCCGCGTCCGCCGGCGCTCGCGGGCATGCACTGGTTCGGCATCGTGCAGTACATCGGCGCCGAGCGCATGGCCGACTGGACCGAGTTCTACGCCGAGCTCTTCGGCTTCCGCGCGCTGCCCGACGACAAGCGCTACGGCATCCTGCCCAAGGGGCGCATCCTGCAAAGCCCCTGCGGCAATTTCTTCCTGCAGCTGATCGAGCCCAAGCCCGGCATCCTCGACGTCGAGCCGCGACGAGTCGCTGCAGCGCGTGGGCCTCGGCGCGCCCGACGTGCTGCCGGCCGTCGCAGCGCTGCGCCAGCGCGGCGTGGGCTTCGTCGAATCGGAAGGCGTGCAGCCGAACGAGCGCGGCGCGCTCACGCAGAGCTACCTGGGCGGCGTGATGTTCGAGCTGGTGCACGACGAGCGCGCGCCATGAACCGGGATACGCGCGATGCAACTTCGACGACTTCGGGATGGACACCATCTCGCTCGCCGGGCTCGCTGCCCGCGAAGCTCGCGGCGGTGCGCGACGCCGGGCTTCACGCAGATCATGCTGTCCGCGCGCGACGTCGTCGGCCACGAAGGCGGCATCGACGCGGCCGCGCAGGCGGTCCGCGAGAGCGGCCTGCGCGTCACCGGCTTCCAGGTGCTGCGCGATTTCGAGGGGCTGTCGGGCCACCTGCACGAGTACAAGGTCGACATCGCGAAGTCGATGCTCGAGATGTGCCATGCGCGGTCGGCGCCGAAGGTGCTGCTCGTCTGCTCGTCGACGTCCGCGCACGCGACCGACGACCGCGACGCGCTCGCGCGCGACCTGCGCAAGCTCGCGATGCTCGCGGTGCCGCTCGGCATCCGGTCGCCTACGAGGGGCTGTCCTGGGGACGCACGATCAACGAGTTCCCCGACGCGTGGGACATCGTGTGCCGCGCCGACGCGCCCGAACCTCGGCATCGGCATCGATTCGTTCCACGCGTTCGCGACCGACAGTCGGCGCTCGACGACCTCGACGCTGCTCGAGCCCGGACAAGATCTTCCTCGTGCAGCTCGCGGACTTCATGTGGCAGGAGATCCGGCACGGTCGAGGAGCGCATCGACCACCGCGCGGCACTTCCGCGTGTTTCCGGGCGAAGGCGTGCACAGCGACGCAGCTCGCCGAGCTCGTGAGCGGCTCGACGCAGCTGGGTTATCGCGGCGACTACAGCTTCGAGGTGTTCAACGACGACTACCAGCCAGATGCCGCTGCCCACGGTGGCCGAGCGCGCGCGCCGCTCGGCGATCTGGCTCTCCGAGGACGTGCTGCGCCGCTCGGTGCCGCTGCCCAACCAGATTCGGCTGCGGCGCGCGACGGATCGCGCATAGCGTGGGCGCCGACAGCCCCGCGGGGATCGGGTCGGTCGACGCCGACCACACGTAGAGCTTGCCTTCGCGGTCCATGATGCCGACGGTGGACCGCTCGCCCACGCGGATCGACCGGAACACGTGGACGAGGCGCTCGGGATCGAGCGCGGTCACGAGCACGCCGTCGAACGCCCCGTCGCGCGTCGACAGCCGCATCACCAGCGGAATGGCGAGCAGTCCGGACACCCGTCCTACGGTCGGTTCGGCGATCACCATCCGCTCGCCGCCTTGCTCGTCGCGCCCGGCGGAAATAGCGCGACATCGGCGATCGAAACGGCCGACGACAGGCGCTGCGGATCGGTCGAGTCGACGATCCGGCCGTCGCGGTCGAACCGGTTGACACGCCGCTCGATGGGCGTGCCGGTGACGAGCCCGAGCCGGTCAGCGATCTCGCCCAGCGTCACCGCGCCCGGCGCGCGCTCCACCAGCACCTTCAGCGCCGCGAGCGTGTGCTCGACGCCTTCGAGGTTGCGCGCGACCTGCTCCTGCAGCACTCGCGCGAGGTTGTCGGCCTCGACGCGCCCGTCCGCCAGCTCGCGCTCGCGCGTCGACTCGATGTCGTACCACGCGTACGCCGGCGACCGCACCCGGTGACCACCAGCCACAGCGGCCAGGTAGGGCCAGAACAGCTTGGCAAGCCGCGCCGGACGTCGCCAGGGGCTCATCGCATCACTTGCGGCGGTCGTGCACCGCGGACGCGTAGAACTCCTTCTTGGCGACGTACATCTGCGCATCCGCACGCGACATCGCGTCCTCGACACGCCCGCCCTGCGCGCAGGTGGCGAACACCGAGGGCGAGCGACAGCTTCGGCCCGTGATAGAACTGGTTGTTGAGGTCGATGAGCAGGTCGAGACGCTCGGCGAGCTGCGCCGCGCCGCGCTCGTCCAATCCGGGCAGCAGGATGCCGAATTCGTCGCCGCCGAGGCGCGCCGCGTTGACGTCGTCGCCGACCGCCTTGCGCAGCACCTCGCCCACGCGCCGCAGCAGCGCGTCGCCGGCGGCGTGCCCCAGCTCGTCGTTGACCGACTTCAGGCCGTTGAGGTCCGCCATCACCACGGTCACGGGGAACGGGCCGTTGCGCTCGATGCGCGCGAGGTCGTCCTCGAAGTACGAGCGGTTGCGCAGCTGGGTCAGCACGTCGTGCTTGCCCAGGAACTCGAGGTAGGCCTCCGCCTTCTTGCGCGCGGTGATGTCGGTCAGCGAGACGAGCACGAGCTCCCACGTGCCCTCGTAGCCGGGCAGCACCGAGAACTGCATGTGCACGTCGACGGCATCGCCGGAGAGCGCGTAGTTGACCACCTCGCGCCGCTGGAACAGCTTGCCGTCCCACAGGTCGACGAGCTGCTCCGCGAAGTGCGGCTTCATGTCGTCGCGGAACACCTCCGGCAGGCGCGCGAGCAGCACGTCCTTGTCCGGCGCCCCGAAGAGCTGCAGCGTCTGCTGGTTGACGTCCATCACGCGGATCTCGCGCATGCAGCGTACGACGAAGTCGGGGTGGACGTCGAGGAACACGCGGAAATCGGTGATGCCCAGCGCGCGCACCTCGTCCAGGCGCGCCTTCACGCCGCTGAAGTCCTCGACCCACAGCGACACCGGCGAATGCTCGAAGAGCCCGCGCGCATAGCGCTCGCTGCGCACCAGGCGCCGGTTGGCGCGCGCGCTCTCGGTGACGTCCTCGATCGACAGCAGGACGCGGCGCCACGTGTGCTCGTGGCCCGGCAGCACCGTCCCGTGCAGCAGGATGTCCAGGCGCCGCCCGGCCAGCGTGTAGTTCACCGTCGCGCTCGCGAACGTGTTCCGGCCCTCCCACAGCGCCACCAGCTCCTCGACGTGCTGGTCGAGCATGTCGTCGCGGAACACGCGCGGCAGGTTGTCGACGAGATGGGCGAGGCTGGTCGCGCCGAAGAGCTCCAGCGTGCGCCGGTTGACCTTCAGCACCCGGATGCGCGACGAGCATGCCGCGACGAGCTCCGGATGCCGGCGCAGGTGCGCCCGCAGGTCGGACACGCCCTCGCCGCGCCATTGCTCGAGCAGCGTCTTGAGGTCACCGTAGTCCTCGAGCCAGAGCGACACCGGCGCCAGTTCGAACATGTCCTCGAAGTGGTCGAGGGCAATGCCCGTGTCGCTGTCGTTGGCGGCATCCCGGTCCGGTGTGCGGGCGGTGGCCGCTGCGTCGATCGTCATCCCTTGCTTTCTCCCGATTCGTCAGACTGGCGGACCGCGGGCCAGCCCCGGACTCCCCAAATGGGCGTGCTTTGGACGCTGCGCGTCGCTT
Organism: uncultured beta proteobacterium; assembly: GCA_963725735.1. Lineage (GTDB taxonomy): Bacteria > Pseudomonadota > Gammaproteobacteria > Burkholderiales > Casimicrobiaceae > VBCG01. The sequence goes on from CAVRZM010000018.1 coordinate 170,374, forward strand.
TCCTGCGCGCGTGCGGACGCGAGGTGCCGCCACGGCGTCCCCGTACCCCGCTGGCGCAACTCCCATGCCCGCTCGCAGGGCAATGTCGCGCCGCGGCGCAAAGGCTCGATAATGCCTGGACCCCCGGCCCTTGGCGCTCCATGCACACCCCCCTCGGCTTCGAATCCGCGTACGCCCTGCCCCCGGTGCTTCCTCGCGAAGCGTTCGCTTTCGCGTTCCGTGGCGATCGCATCCTCGTCGGAGGTGCCGGCCGACGAGACGGTCGCCATTCCGACGTTCGGCGCGCTGGCCGCATGCCGGCATCGCCGGCACGCCGCATTTCCTGGGCTGGCTGTCGGCCACGGCGTGCGTCGGGCTCAATCTCGCCGACGACGCGCACGGAGCCCGCAGGCATGCGCTACGCCGGCCTGCGCTCGCTCTTCTTCAAGGTGCCGGACGAGCTGCTGCTCGCCTCGCTGCGCGCGCCTTCCACATCGTCGACTGGGACCGCTGCCACCGCTTCTGCGGCCGCTGCGGCACGCCCACGCGCGATCGCGCCGGCGAGCGCGCGAAGGAATGCCCGCAATGCGGGCTCGTCGCGTATCCGCGCATCGCGCCGGCCATGATGGCGCTGGTGACGCGCGGCCGCGAGGTGCTGCTCGCGCGCGCCCATCGCTTCGCGACCGGCATGTACAGCGCGCTCGCGGGCTTCGTCGAGCCCGGCGAGATCCGATCGAGGACTGCGTGCGCCGCGAGGTGCGCGAGGAGGTCGGGCTCGAGGTGGCCGGCATCACCTACTTCGCGAGCCAGCCCTGGGCGTTCCCGCATTCGCTGATGATCGCGTACACGGCGGAATACGCGGGCGGCGAGATCCGGCTGGACGACGCCGAGATCGCCGAGGCGCGCTGGTTCGCGGCCGACGCGCTGCCTTCGCTGCCGCCGTCGGTGTCGATCGCGCGGCGGCTGATCGACGCGACCGCCGCACGGCTTCGGCAGGGCTGACCGCAGGAGCTTGCTAGAATCGCGGCCTTGGCCGCCGTCCGCGGCGGGCCGGCCCGACTCCGTTCCATGCGCATGCGCGCCGCCCTCCTGCTTGCCGCCCTGCTGCCTCGCTGCGCCGCTCGCGCACGCGCAGTCGGACCAGACGACCGACCCGCGCGAGTTCAGCGAGGCCGCGCGCAAGGCGTACGCGCAGTCGCTCAAGGACGCGCGCGCGCTGATCGCCGAGAAGAAGTATCCCGAAGCCATCGCGATCCTCGACAAGCTCTCGGCCGAACGTCCGCGCGAGCCGCAGGCGCGGTTCCTCAAGGGCGCTGGCGCTCGCCGATTCGGGCAAGCCCGACGCCGCGATCGTGGTGTTCCAGGCGGTGCTCGGCGACTTTCCGGAGCTGCCGGAACCGCACAACAACCTCGCGGTGCTCTACGCGCAGAAGGGCGAGTACGGCCTCGCGCGCGACGAGCTCGAAGCCGCGATCGCGGCCGCGCCCGACTATGCGATCGCGTACGAGAACCTGGGCGACATCTATGCGCGGCTCGCCGCGGTCAACTACGAGAAGGCGATCGCCCGCGACGCGCGCAACAAGTCCGCGCCGCTGAAGCTCAAGATGGTGCGCGATGTGCTGGGCCCGGCGCCTGCGACAGCCGGCGCCGCCAGCGCCGCCGCCCCCGTTCCCGCCGCACCCGCGGCCAGCACCGCCGGATCGCCGCCCGCGCCCGCCGCGCCGCGCTGATCCGTTCGCCGTTCATTCCAGGAGAGAATTCATGTTGCGCAGAATGTTCATCGCCGCCGCGCTCGCGTTCGCGGCCTCCCCGGCGCTCGCCGCCAATCCGCAGGTCGAGTTCGACACCACGGCCGGCGTGATCCGCATCGAGCTCTATCCCGAGGCGGCGCCGAAGACGGTCGCGAACTTCCTCGACTACGTGAAGACCGGCCACTACGTCGGCACGCAGTTCCATCGCGTGATCGACGGCTTCATGATCCAGGGCGGCGGCTTCACGACCGACTTCAAGCAGAAGCCCACCAAGGCGCCGATCCCGATCGAGTCGGAGTCGTCGTTCAAGGCCGGGCTGACGAACGTGCCGGGCACCGTCGCGATGGCGCGCACCGAGCGACCCCAATTCCGCGACGTCGCAGTTCTTCATCAACGTCAACGACAACACGCGGCTCAACTTCCGCGACGCCGTCGCCGCAAGGCTACGGCTACACGGTGTTCGGCAAGGTGGTCGACGGCATGGACGTCGTGAACAAGATCGCGAAGGCGCCGAAGGGCGCGTCGGGCCCGGTCCCCCCGGGCATCAACCCGGGCGACGTGCCGGCCACGCAGGTCGTCATCAAGGCCGCCAAGGTCATCGGCGGCTGACGCCGCGCGCAGCGCCAATCACGGAGAGATCATGGTCATCCTCAAAACCAGCCACGGCGACATCAAGCTCGACCTCGACGCGGAGAACGCGCCGGCGACGGTCGCCAACTTCCTGCAGTACGTGCGCGACGGCCACTACGACAACACGGTGTTCCATCGCGTGATCGACGGCTTCATGATCCAGGGCGGCGGCATGGAGCCCGGCATGAAGCAGAAGCCGACGCGCGAGCCCGATCGCCAACGAGGCGACCAACGGGCTCAAGAACAAGAAGTACACGGTCGCGATGGCGCGCACGTCGGAGCCGCATTCGGCCACCGCGCAGTTCTTCATCAACGTCGCCGACAACGACTTCCTCGACTACAAGGCGCCGAGCGCCAACGGCTGGGGCTACTGCGTGTTCGGCAAGGTGGTCGAGGGCCAGGACGTCGTCGACAAGATCCGCGGCGTGCCGACCGGCAACAGCGGCTTCCACCAGAACGTCCCGAAAGAGGACGTCGTGATCCGGAAGGCGCGCGAGGTCTAGGACCGGCGCTCCGCGGCCGTGGCGCGGCGGGGACGCCGCTCCGGCGCCAATCATGGGCACCGGCGCTCCGCACCCGCGCTGTTCCTGTCCGACCTGCATCTTGTCGCCGGACCGCCCGGCGGCGCTCGCGGCGTTCCACGCGTTCGCCGCCGGCCCCGCGCGCGCGGCGTCGGCCGTCTACATCCTGGGCGACCTCTTCGACTGGTGGGTCGGCGACGACCAGATGCGCGGATCCGTTCGTCGCGAAGGTCGTCGCGTCGCTGCGCGGCGATCAGCGACGCCGGCGTGCCGCTGTTCGTCGGCCGCGGCAATCGCGATTTCCTGCTCGGCGAGCGCTTCGCGCGCGCGACCGGCGCCACGCTGCTGCCCGACATTCATCGTGGTCGATCTCGCGCGGCACGCCGCACGCTGCTGTGCCACGGCGACGAGCTGTGCACCGACGACGCCGAATACCAGGCCTATCGCGCGCGCATGCGCGACCCCGACACGCAGGCGCGCCTGCTGCGCCTGCCCTACGTCTTGCGCGCCGCGCGATCGCGTGGTGGCTGCGTCGCAAGAGCCGCAACGAGAAGGCGCTCAAGCCGGAGTCGATCATGGACGTCGCGACCGCGCGGTCGCCGACGCGTTCCGCGCGGCATGGCGTGACGCGCATGATCCACGGTCATACGCACCGCCCCGCGCGGCACGTGCACGACGGTCGACGGCACGCCGCGCGAGCGCTACGTGCTGGCCGACTGGCACGATCGCGGGCACTATCTCGCCGTCGACGCGGACGGCGTGCACGTGCGCGAGATCGCCGCGCGAGGCTAAGGGTCGGGTAAGGGTCTGACCCCTAATGCCAGCGGCATGTTAAGGGTCAGACCCTAGGCTGCCGCCGGCATGACGGCGATGGTCGGCCCGCTCGAGAGTAGTCCCGCAACGCCTATCCCGCCAGCGCCTGCGCGAAATCGCCGATCAGGTCGTCGCGATCCTCGATGCCCACGGAGATGCGGATCAGCGAATCCGCGATGCCCATCGCCGCGCGCCGCTCCGGCGCCCATCTCGTAGAAGATCGTGTGCGCGACGGGAATCGCCAGCGTGCGGTTGTCGCCCAGGTTCGACGACAGCACGACGTACCGCAACCGGTTCAGGAACGCGAACGTGTCGATGCCGTCCGCGAGCTCGAACGACAGCAGGCCGCCGTAGCCGCGGAAGAGCTCGGTCGCGAGCGCGTGCTGCGGATGCGAGGCGAGTCCCGGGTAGTAGACGGCGCGCACCTGCGGCTGCGCTGCGAGCCACTGCGCGAGCGCCAGCGCGTTGCGCGCAGATGCGCTCCATGCGCAGCGCGAGCGTCTCCGCGCCGACCGCGATGTGATGCGCCTGCTCGGCGCGACAGCGTGCCGCCGAAGTCGCGCAGCCCCTTCTTGCGCAGCTGCTGCAGCCCCCAGTTGCGCGGCGGCTGCGCCTTGTACGCTTCGGCGATGTTCGGGTAGCGCGTCCAGTCGAAGAGCCCGGTGTCGGTGATGCGCCGGCCAGCGCGTTGCCGTGGCCGCCGATGTACTTGGTGAGCGCGTTGACGATCGAGCGACGCGCCGACGTACTTCGGCTGGAACAGCCACGGCGACGTCATGGTGTTGTCGACGACGTACAGGATGCCGCGCGCGCGGCACAGCTCGCCGATGCGCGCGAGGTCGGCCACCTGCACGCGCGGATTGGCGATGGTCTCGACGAACACGAGGCGCGTGGCCGGCGTCAGCGCCGCTTCGACCTTCGCCACGTCGGTCGCGTCGACGAACGACACCGCATGACCGTGCGCCTCCAGCGTGAGCAGCAGGCTCGACGTGTTGCCGAACACGAACTGGCTCGACACGACGTGGTCGCCGGCCTTGAGGAGCGCCAGCATGATCGCGCCGATCGCCGCCATCCCGGTGGCGAACGTGACGGTGCCCACCCCGCCCTCCATCGCGGTGACCTTCGCTTCGAGCGCCGCCGACGTCGGGTTGCCCTGGCGTCCGTACGCATAGCCCTGCGCCCGCCCCTGGAAGACGGCGGCGAGCTCGTGCGCGTCGCGGTAGCCGTACGCGACCGACAGGTGCAGCGGCTTGTGCAGCGCGCCGTGCTCGATGGGCGCGTCGCGGTCGGAATGGAGGATCGCGGTGGTGAAGCCGCGCGTCGTCGTATCGCTCATGATGATTCGCTTCTGGTCCGGAAAACAAAAAACCCGTCTGGGCATCCGCCAAACGGGTTTCGTGTGCTCCGCCAGGTATCCCCTGACTGGAGCGAACCTCGCTTTAGCGGCATTTGTTAAGCGCCCGCAAGCTGAAGCTTCAAATCGGCGCAACTGGAAGGCTACGCAACCGGACCCCGCGCTGTCAATCGGCAGGGCCGCGCTGCCATGGGGGACTTCGCCCTCGCAAACGCGCCCTGTAGACTAGCGCCCCGAGGGACCGGAGACCGCCGGCGACGCGCATGCCGCGCGTGCCGTTCCAATGCCGGAGTGCCGGGCGCACCGCCTGGGAAGGCGCGCCGTCCGAACGAAAGAACGGGAGCCAGGAATGCCTCGCGCGCAGGCGAAACGCAGCAACGACGAAAGCCGCTCCCGCGCAGCGGCGTCGCCGCGGCGCGCATCGGCCGTCACCGAAATCGCCACCATCGCCGAGCACGGACGGCACACGCGAGGCGATTGCCGCCGCGAGCGCGGCGCTGGCCGGCGACCGCGTCGCGATCGGCCGACCGCCTCGATCTCCTCGACCTGCGCGCCGAGAGCCACATCGCGCCTGGGCGACGTCGATGGGCCGCGCGGAGGCGGAGGCGATGCTCGAGGTCGCGCGCGCGCGCGCAAGCCCGGCGCTGATCGCGCAGGCGCTCAACCGTCGCGCGCTCGTCGAGATCCGCCCGGACGGCCGGCGATCGCCGTCGCGACCGCCGAGAGGCGCTGCAGGCGGCGCGCCGCGCGCAAGAGCTCCGCGCTCGGAGGCGATCGCGCTGCTGCGCCTCGGCGAAGCGCAGTTCCGGCTGCGCGAGAACGCGCGCGGCGCCCGGACGTGCACGCAGGCCGCTGCGCACTGTTCAAGGCGCTCGGGTCTGACGAGCGCAACAGGGTCGCGCGCTGTGGGGCGTCGCCGCCGCGCGCAGCGGCCGGGCCGCAGCGCGGAAGCCGACCGTGCGTCGCGCGAGGCGCTGGCGCTCGCACGGCGCACGGGCGACACGCTTCGGCGTCGGCAACGCGCTCAACATGCTCACGTTCCACGAGGCCGACATCGCGAAGTGCATGCGCTCCTGCGCCAGGCGCTCGCCGACGTTCGAGGCTACCGGGCTACGTCGAGCGCCAAGGCGTCATCACGCACAACCTGGGCCTTGTCTATCACGAGCTCGGCCTTTACCGGCGCGCACGCCGACTCCTGCGGCGCGCGGGCGCCGTCTATCGCCGCACGGGTGCCATCGGGGCCAGTCTCGCCAGCACCGAGTGGATGCTGGCGCTGACCGAGAACGACATGGGACGCGTGCCCGCGGCGCTTGCGCACATCCAGAGCGCGCTCGCCGCCTGGGAGGTGGCCGGCGGCGCGACGATGGCGCCGACCCGCAGCATCGCGCACGGCGTGACGGCGCTGTGGAGCGGCGATGCCGCCGCGGGCGATACCGCGGTTCGAGGAGGCGACTCGTGCGCTGCGCGGCAGCGATCACGTGCGCGCTCGAGATGATGGCGCTCACGCTCGCCTCGGAGGCGTATCTCGCGCTCGGCGACGTGGACGCCGCCCGCGGGCTTTCGGAGCGGGCCGTCGACCTCCACGCGAAGCGCGGCGGCGGCGAGATCGAGGGCATCGATCCAATCTGGGTCTACTGGCAGAACTACAACGCGGAGCGCGCGGCAGGACGCACGACCGCGGCACGGCGCGTGCTGGCCATCGGCTACCGGATGGCTGGTCGAGCCGATCAGCAAGCTCACCGACGAGGGGCTGCGCCGCAACTACCTCAACAAGGGGAAGTTCAAGCGAGGCGTTGTCCTCGCCACGCTGGCCGAGCGCGCGGGACGCGGCACGCGTGCACGGCGAGCGTCCCGCGCATCTCGCGGGCACGGCGAGCCTGCGGGAGCCGTTCGAGCGGCTGGTGGACACCGGACTTCGGATGAACGAGATCCGCGGCGTCGCCGAGCTGCACGAATTTCTGATCGAGGAAGCGACCGAGCTCTCAGGTGCGGAGCGCGTGCTGCTGCTGCTCGAGCACGCCGGACGGTCCGCGCCTCGCGGGAGCGCTCGTGCCCGAAGGGCGAGGACGCGCAGGCGCTGGCCGGGAGGTCGTGCCGCGATCTCGCGCCGGTGCGCGCATCGCGCGTCGCGACCCTCGCGTTCTCGCCGCCCGGCGCCGTCGGTATCGCCCAGCGCTCGCGGATGATCGCACCCTTGATTGCGCGCAACGAGCTCCTGGGGTTCCTCTACGCCGACATCGACGGCGCCTTCGGACGCTTCCACGACGCCGACCGCGATCTCCTCGCGATGCTCGCAAGCCAGGCCGCGGTGGCGCTCGACAATGCGCAGTGGTCGCAGGGACTGGAGCAGAAGGTCGCGCAACGCACGCAGGAGTTGCAGGCGTCGAACGAGCTGCTCGGCCAGCGCGCCAACGAGCTCGCGGTCATCAACAGCGTACAGCAGGGCATGGCGGCCAGCCTCGATTTCCAGGCCATCATCGACCTGGTGGGCGACAAGCTGCGCGAGCTGCTGAAGACAGCGAACATCGGCATCCGCTGGTACGACGCCGAGGCGAACCTCGTTCACTACCTGTACGAATTCGAACACGGCAGGCGCATTCATCCCAAGCCGCGCACGCCGACCCCGGGCGGATCGCTCGAAAGGATGATCGCCACGCGACGCCCGGTGATCTATGGCACTCCCGACGAAATGCGGGCAGACGGCGTCGTGACGCTGCCCGGAACGGAAGAGAGCCGCTCCGCGCTGCGTGTTCCGATCATCGGCAGCGACCGCGTGATCGGCTTCATCATGATGGAGGACTACGAGCGAGAACACGCGTTCGGCGAAGCCGAGCTCCGTCTCGTCGCCACCGTCGCCGCGGGCATGGGCGTCGCGCTCGAGAACGCGCGCCTCTTCGACGAGACCCAGCGCCTCTTGCGGGAGACCGAGCAGCGCTCGGCGGAACTCGCGATCATCAACGCGGTGCAGCAGGCGCTGGCCGGCGAACTCGACATCCAGGGCGTGTATGAAGCCGTGGGCGACAAGCTGCGCGAAGTGTTTCCGCAATCGCTGGAGGGCATTCGCGTCGTCGACCGGGCGTCGGGCCGGATGCTCTATCCCTACGCGGTCTTCCGGGGCAAGCGGGGGCATCCCCCATCTTCGCCGCTGACCGACCGCGGTCTCGGCGCGGAGGTCATCCGCACCGGACGCACGCTGCTGGTGAACGACGACGTCGAGGGCGTGGCCGCCAGGCTCGGCAATGCCGGGCTCATCGCCGGCGACCGCGCACCCAAGTCGATGCTGCTGGTGCCGCTGCTCGTGTCCGGGCAGACGCAGGCGATCATCGTGCTCAACGACATGGAGCGCGAGCACGCGTTCAGTCCGGACGATGTGCGCCTGCTGGAAACGCTCGCGGGCAGCATGAGCGTCGCCCTGGAGAACGCGCGCCTGTTCGACGAGACGCAGCGGCTGCTGAAGGAAACCGAGCGCCGCTCGTCCGAGCTCGCGGTGATCAACAGCATCCAGCAGGGGATGGCGCGCGACCTCAACTTCCAGTCCATCGTCGATCTGGTCGGCGACAAGCTGCGCGAGCTCTTCGCCACCGGCGACCTCGCCATCCACTGGCGGGACGAGAAGACCAACATCGTGCACTCGCTGTACGTGTACGAGCACGGCGAGCGCCTGCCGTACCACACCCTGACGTACGATCCCGCGCGCCCGATCAACCAGGCGCTGCAGACGGGCCAGCCCGTGGTCCTCGGCGATCGTGCGGCGATGGACGCCATCGGCATCAAGACCGTGCCGGGCACCGACGCGAGCCTGTCGTGCGTGTTCGTCCCGGTGATGGTCGGCGAGCGGCTGATCGGCGCCATCTCCATCGAGAGCTTCGAGCGCGAGCACGCGTTCGGCGACGCGGAAGTGCACCTGCTCTCCACCATCGGGTCGTCGATGGGCGTCGCCCTGGAGAACGCTCGCCTGCTCGACGAAACGCAGCGCCGCGCGCGCGAATCGTCCGCGCTGTCCGAGGTCGGCCGCGAGCTGTCGTCCACGCTCGACCTCGCGACCGTCATGGACCGCATCGCCACGCACGCCAAGGAGCTGCTGGGGGCGAGCGACAGCGCGATCTTCCTGCCCGCCCCGGACGGACAGACGTATCGAGCCATCGTCGCACTCGGCGCCGCCGCCGGCGCGATCAAGGCCACGTCGATCGTCGCGGGCGAAGGCATCATCGGCAAGCTGCTGCAGAGCGGGCAGCCCGAGCTCATCAACGACACGCAGTCCGATCCCCGCGCGGTGCAGATCGCGGGGACGCAGCCGCAGCAGGACGAGCGCATGATGGTCGTTCCGCTGCTGTCGGGCGACGCGGTGCAGGGCGCGATGGCCGTGTGGCGCACGGGTGGCAGCCGCTTCGAGTCGCACGACCTCGACTTCCTGCTCGGGCTCTCGCGGCAGGCCGCGGTCGCGCTCAAGAACGCGCGGCTCTTCAACGAGACGACGGAAGCGCTCGAGCGGCAGACCGCGACCTCCGAGGTGCTGCGCGTGATCAGCGGCTCGATGGCGGATCCCAAGCCGGTGTTCGACAAGATCCTCGAGAGCTGCCAGCGCCTGTTCGGAACGGACGACCAGGCGGTGTTCCTCACGGACGGCGAGGAACTGACCGTCGGCGCCTCGCGGGGCACGTTTCCGCCGGTCGACGCGGGCCGCTATCCACGGCCGCTTCCCGGCACCGTGAGCGAAATGGCGATCCGCCAGGGCGCTGTCATGGATCGTGCGAGCGTCGCGGGCGACCCTGCGCTTCCGGGTTACCTCCGGACGCTGGCGGCCGAGGCGGGCGACTTCTCATTTGCGTGCGCTCCGATGACATGGAAGGGCCGCGGCATCGGCACCATCGACATCGTGTGCCGGCCCGCGCGGGCCTTCACGCAGCACGAGGTGGCGCTCCTCAGAACATTCGCCGAGCAGGCGGTCATCGCGATCCAGAACGCTCGCCTCTTCAACGAGACCACCGAAGCGCTCGACCAGCAGCGCGCGTCGAGCGAGGTGCTCGCCGCGATCAGCAATTCGATCGCCGACGCCCAGCCGGTGTTCGACACGATCATGCAGCGCTGCCAGCACCTGTTCGCCGGCGAGAACGTCGGCCTCACGCTCGTGCGCGACGACGGCATGCTCGAGATCGGCGCGTATGCCGGCGCCGGTGGCGACGAGCTTCGGCGCATCTTCCCGCAGCCCCTCGACCGCACGAGCGCGTCCGGCCTCGCGATCCTCGACCGCAAGGTGCAGGCGTACGCCGACATCGAAACCAGCGACATCCCGCCCGCGTCGCTGGCCGGCTGCCGCGCCATCGGCCTGCGCTCGATGATCTTCGCGCCGATGCTGTCCGAGGGTCGCGCCATCGGCACGCTGTGGGTCGGCCGCGCCGCGCCGGGCGCGTTCACCGACAAGCAGGTCGCGCTGCTGCGCACGTTCGCCGAGCAGGCGGTGATCGCCATCCAGAACGCGCGCCTGTTCAACGAGACCACGGAGGCACTCGCCAAGGTCGAGGAGCGCACGCGCGAGCTCACCGAGTCGCTGGATTACCAGACCGCCATCAGCGTCGTCCTGCAGTGCATCAGCGAATCGCCGACCGATGTCCGCCCGGTGTTCGACGCGATTCTCGAGAGCGCGACGCGGCTGTTCGGCAACCCGATCGGGGCCATGTTCCGCTACGACGGCCAGCTCGTGCACCTGGTCGCCACTCGGAACTGGACGCCGGGCGCCGTCGAGAACGCGCAGCGGCTCTATCCGGCGCCGCCCAACCTCGCGCAGGTGAGCGGACGTGTCATCGTTTCGGGCGGGGTGCAGCTGGAGGAGGACACCCTGCTCGACCCGAACTACGACCAGGCGACGGCGCACGCAGGCGGCTGGCGCCGCATACTGGGCGCCCCGCTCCTGAAGGACGGCGTGGCCGTCGGCGCGATCGTCGTCGCGTGGCCGAATCCCGGCAAGACGCCGCAGCGGCAGATCGACCTCCTCAGGACCTTCGCCGGCCAGGCGGTGATCGCCATCGAGAACGTGCGCCTCATCAACGAGACCCGCGAGGCGCTGGAGCAGCAGACGGCGACCGCCGAAGTGCTGCAGGTGATCAGCCACTCGGTGGCCGACGCGGCGCCGGTGTTCGACAAGATCCTCGACAGCTGCCAGCACCTCTTCGCCACGGAGCAGCTCGGCATCTTCCTGGTCGGCGACGACGGCCAGGTGCACGCGCGCGCGTGGCGCGGAGCCGCGCTGACCGCGATCGCGCACACGTTCCCGAAGCCGCTCGCGCAGACCATGACCGGGCGGGTCATCGAGGAGCGACGGACCATCCACCTGCCGGACGCGGCGGCCGCGCCTGGCGCGCCCGCGGCGGTGACCGGCGTCGTCAGGCTGATCGGCAACTGCTCGATCGCGTGGGCGCCGCATGCTGTGGGAGGACCGCGGCGTGGGATCCATCGCCGTGCTGCGGCAGCCGCCGAAGGCCTTCACCGACAAGGAGCTGGCGCTGCTCAAGACCTTCGCCGACCAGGCGGTGATCGCGATCCAGAACGCGCGCCTGTTCAAGGAGACCAAGGACGCGCTCGAGCGGCAGACCGCGACCGCGGAGATCCTGCGGGTGATCAGCGAGTCGCCCACCGACGTGCAGCCGGTCCTCGATGCCGTCGCGGAACGCTCCGGCATCCTGTGCAGCGCCGAGGGCAGCCGCGTGTGGCTCGTCGTGAACGGCGAATTGCGCGCCATGACGAGCTACGGGCCGGGGTATCCCACGGGCTTCGCCGAGACGCTTCCGCTGCGCCGGACGTCCGTCGGCGGGCGGGCCATGATCGACCGCAGGCCCGTGCACGTCGAGGACGTGTTGCCGCTGATCGATACCGAGTACCCGGACATCCGCGAGCTGCAGGCCCGCCACGGCTTCCGCACCGTGCTCAACGTTCCGCTGCTGCGCGAGGGCGAGGCGGTCGGCGTGATCTCGCTGCTGCGCAAGGAGGTGAAGCCCTTCGCGCCCGTCGAGATCGCGCTGCTGCAGACGTTCGCCGACCAGGCCGTGATCGCGATCGAGAACGTGCGCCTGTTCAACGAGACGCAGGAGGCCCTCGAGCAGCAGACCGCGACCGCGGAGGTGCTCGACGTCATCAGCGACTCGATGGCCGATGCCTCGCCGGTGTTCGACACGATCGTCGAGTGCTGCGAGCGGCTGTTCTCCGCGCAGGCCTTCGCGCTGGGGATCGTCGACGAGCACGAGCAGGTGACGGTGCCGGTGTTCCACGTGACGGAAGCGGCGCGCCGACGGCTGGGCGCGGCCGGGGCCGCCGCGATCGAGGCGCAGGTCCGCGCCGCGTTCCCGCGCCCGCTGGCGGGCACGCTCACCGAGCGGGCCATTCGCAGCGGCCGGCTGGTCGAGATCCGCAACCTGCGCGACGACGGCGTCGCATCGCAGCCGGCCGTGCAGGCCGCGCTGCAGATGGACCTCGGCACGTCGGTGGTCATCGCGCCGCTGATGTGGGAGGGCCGCGGCGTCGGCACGCTGACGATGTTCCGGCGAGGAGGTCGAGGGCCTTCGCGAGCACGAAAATGCGCTGCTCAAGACCTTCGCCGACCAGGCGGTGATCGCGATCCAGAACGCGCGGCTGTTCAACGAGGCGCAGGAGGCGCGCGCCGCCGCCGAGGCGGCCAACGAGGCCAAGAGCTCGTTCCTCGCGACGATGAGCCACGAGATCCGCACGCCGATGAACGCCGTGATCGGCATGAGCGGCCTCCTGCTCGACACGCCGCTCAACCGCGAGCAGCGCGACTACGCCGCCACGATCCGCGAGTCCGGCGACGCGCTGCTCACCATCATCAACGACATCCTCGACTTCTCGAAGATCGAGGCCGGCCGCATGGACATCGAGGCGCAGCCGTTCGACCTGCGCGAATGCGTCGAGTCGGCGCTCGACCTCGTCTCCGCGCGCGCGGTCGAGAAGCACCTCGACCTCGCCTATCTCTTCGAGGGCGACGTGCCCGCCGCGATCGCCGGCGACGTCACGCGGCTGCGGCAGGTCATCCTCAACCTCCTGTCCAACGCCGTGAAGTTCACCGAGTCGGGCGAGGTCGTGCTCACCGTGACCGCGAAGCCCGCCGCCGACAGCCGCATCGAGCTCACGTTCGCCGTGCGCGACACCGGCATCGGCCTGTCGCAGGACGCGATGGGCCGGCTGTTCCAGTCGTTCTCGCAGGCCGATTCGTCGACCACGCGCAAGTACGGCGGCACGGGCCTCGGCCTCGCGATCAGCAAGCGGCTCGCCGAGCTGATGGGCGGCCGCATGTGGGCGCAGAGCGCAGGCGCGGGCCAGGGCTCGACGTTCATGTTCACGATCGTCGCGCCGGTCGCGGCGCTGCCGCCCGCGCGCCAGCACAACTTCGTCGGCGTGCAGCCCGGACTCGCCGGCAAGCGCCTCCTCATCGTCGACGACAACGCCACCAACCGGCGCGTGCTCGCGCTGCAGGCCGACCAAGTGGGGCATGCAGGTGCGCGCCACCGAATCGCCGCAGGAAGCGCTGCCGTGGCTCGACGCGGGCGACGCTTCGACCTCGCGATCCTCGACATGCACATGCCGGAGATGGACGGCGTCGCGCTCGCGCAACGCATCCGCGAACGGCGCCCGGCGCTGCCGCGCGTCCTGTGGAGCTCGCTCGGCCGTCGCGAGGCGGGCGACGACGAGGGGCTGTTCGCCGCGTTTCTCGCCAAGCCGGTGCGCCAGTCGCACCTCTTCGACACGCTGGTGGGCCTGCTCGTGCGCGACGACGCGCCGCAAGCCGGCGGCACGCCTCGGCCAAGCCGCAGCTCGACCCCGGCATGGCGGCGCGCCATCCGCTGCGCATCCTGCTCGCCGAGGACAACGTCGTGAACCAGAAGCTCGCGCTGCGCCTGCTGCAGCAGATGGGCTATCGCGCCGATCTCGCGTGCAACGGCATCGAGGCGGTCGAGTCCGTGGAGCGCCAGACGTACGACGTCGTGCTGATGGACGTGCAGATGCCCGAGATGGACGGGCTCGAAGCCGTCGCGCCGCATCACCGCGCGCTGGGACAAGGGCCGGCGCCCGCGCATCGTCGCGATGACCGCCAACGCCATGCAGGGCGACCGCGAGATGTGCCTCGCGGCCGGCATGGACGACTACATCACGAAGCCGATTCGCGTCGAGCGGCTGACGAGGCACTTGCCAACACGCCCGCCCGCGAGGATCGCTCATGACCACGACCGCCATCGACCACGCCACCTTCGTCGCGCTGCGCGACACCACCGGCGCGGAGTTCGTGCGCGAGCTCGTCGACACGTTCCTGCAGGAGGCGCCGGGCATGCTCGGCGACCTGCGCGAGTGCGCTCGCGCGGATGACGCCGACCGCTTCCGCCGCGCCGCGCATTCGCTGAAGTCGAACGGCAACACGTTCGGCGCGCTGGCGCTCGGCGCCCTCGCGCGCGACCTCGAGCTGTCCGGCACTGGCGCAGGTGCAGCGCCGCGGCCCGGCGCGCTGGCCGCCGTCGAGGCGGAGTACGCGCGCGTGGCCGCCGCGCCTCGCGGCCTTGCGCCATGAGTGACCGCAGCGGCGCGCGGCTGCTGGTGGCCGACGACAACAAGGTCAACCGGCTGCTGCTGACGCGCAACCTCGAGCTGCAGGGGCACGGCGTCGCGACCGCCGAGAACGGCCGCGTGGCGCTGGAGATGCTGCGCGCGCGAGCGCTTCGACCTCGTGCTGCTCGACATGGAGATGCCGGAGATCGACGGCTTCCAGGTCCTCGAGCGAGATGAAGAACGACCTCGCGCTGCGCGACATCCCGGTGATCGTCACGTCGTCGCTCGAAGGGCATCGACCACGTCGTCCGCTGCATCGAGCTCGGCGCGGAGGACTACCTGCCGAAGCCCGTCAATCCGGTGCTGCTGCGGGCGCGCATCGGCGCGAGCCTCGAGAAGAAGCGCCTGCGCGACCAGCAGAAGGAGCTCCTGCGCCGCTTCGCGACCCCCGAGGTCGCGGAGGACCTCGAGCAATCCGGATTCGCGCTCGGCGGCCGGCGCGTGCGCGCGACGGTGATGTTCTGCGACATCCGCGACTTCACGCCGCTCGCGGAGTCGCAGCCGCCCGAGGAGACGATCGAGCTCCTCAACAACTACTACGCGCTGATGTTCGACGCGATCAGCGGCCACGGCGGCATCGTCACGCTCATGATCGGCGACGGGCTGATGGCGGTGTTCGGCGCGCCGCTGCCGCTGCCCGACCACGAGGAGTGCGCCGTGCGCGCCGCGCGGGAGATGATCGAGCTCATCGAGCTCTTCAACCAGGAGCGCGTGGCGGCGGGCAAGCACGCCGATTCGCATCGGCATCGGCATCGCGTCCGGCGAAGATGATCGCGGGCTACGCCGGCACCAAGGCGCGCGCGACCTACACGTGCATCGGCGACACGGTCAACCTCGCGGCGCGCATCGAGCAGCACACCAAGGTCGCGCGGACGCGCGATCCTGATCGACCGCGCGACGCGCGACGCGCTGCGGCGAGCGCATCGCCGTGGAGTCGCTGGGGGCGGTGACGTTCAAGGGATTCGCGCGCGGCGATCGACAGCTTCGCGATTGCGGCCGAGGGCCAAGGCCTAGCTGCCCGCGCGGGTCGGAAGCGAACCGCGGTGGGCCGGACCCCTCGGTGCCCGCAGACACCTCAACCCGGCTGCTTTTCCTCTTCGAGCAGGTCGGCCTCGGCCTGCCCGCGCGCCTCGTCGCGCTCGACTCGCGAGCTGCGACAGGTAGTCGGCGGTGATGTCGCCGGTGATGTACTTGCCGTCGAAGCAGGACGCCTCGAAGTTGACGAGCTTCGGATTGGCGGCGCGCACCGCGTTCTTGAGCGCGTCGAGCTCCTGGTAGATGAGGAGGTCGGCGCCGATCTCGATCGCGATCTCGGCTTCCGTGCGGCCGGTGGCGACGAGCTCGTGCTGGTTCGGCATGTCGATGCCGTAGACGTTCGGGAAGCGCACCGGCGGCGCCGCCGACGCGAAGTAGACCTTCTTCGCGCCCGCCTCGCGCGCCATGTTGACGATCTCGCGCGACGTGGTGCCGCGCACGATCGAATCGTCGACGAGCAGCACCACCTTGTCCTTGAACTCGATGCCGACGGGATTCAGCTTCTGGCGCACGCTCTTCTTGCGCATCGCCTGCCCCGGCATGATGAACGTGCGGCCGATGTAGCGGTTCTTGACGAAGCCCTTCGCGGTACTTGAGGCCGAGGCGGTTCGCGAGCTCGAGCGCGGAGGGCCGGCTCGAATCCGGGATCGGGATCACGACGTCGATGTCCTGCGCCTCCGGCATGCGGCGGATCTTCTCGGCGAGCGCGCCGCCCATGTTGAGCCGCGTCTCGTACACCGAGGTGCCGTCGATCACGGAATCGGGCCGCGCGAGGTACACGAACTCGAAGATGCACGGATTGAGCGACGGGTTCTGCGCGCACTGCCGGGCGTGGAAGCTCGCCGGCCATGTCGACGTAGATCGCCTCGCCGGGCGCGACGTCGCGCAGCACGCGAGAAGCCGAGCGCCTCGATCGCCACCGATTCCGACGCGACGATGTACTCGGTGCCGCCCATCGCCTCGTTCTTGCCGATGATGAGCGGGCGGATGCCGTACGGATCGCGGAACGCGAGCATGCCGTAGCCCGCGATCATCGCGACCACCGCGTACGCGCCGCGGCAGCGCTTGTGCACGCCGGCCACCGCCTTGAAGATCGCGTCGGGATCGAGGCGGTGGTGCTGCGCCGCGCGCTCGAGCTCCAGCGCGAGCACGTTCAGCAGCACCTCGCTGTCGGAGTTGGTGTTGACGTGGCGGAAGTCGAGCTGGAAGAGCTCGCGCTTCAGCTCCTCGCTGTTGGTGAGGTTGCCGTTGTGGCCCGAGCGTGACGCCGAACGGCGAGTTCACGTAGAACGGCTGCGACTCGAGCTCGGAGAACGCGGAGCCGGCGGTCGGATAGCGGCAGTGGCCGATGCCCGCGGCGCCCATGAGGTCGCGCATGTTCCGCGTACGGAACACGTTCTGCACGAGGCCCGGGCCCTTGTACATGTGGAACTGCGGGCCCTCGCTGGTCACGATGCCCGCCGCATCCTGGCCGCGATGCTGGAGCAGGAGCAGCCCATCGTAGAGCAACTGGTTGACGGGCGTATGCGCTACGACGCCGACGATGCCGCACATGAGACGGTCACACCTTTCTGTCCGCGGGGGCGGCACGGGGTAACGTGCGGCCTTCGCGCGAATAATCAAGCCGTTGCGCCCACTCGCGAGGCAGCCAGGGCGCGAGCGACAGCGCCGCCACGGTGAGCGGCTTGGCCAGGGCGGCATTCTGCCACCAATCCTGCCGCGGCAGCGTCGTCAGTCCGGCGATCAGCACGAACGCCATCACCAGCACCACCCCGCGCGCAACGCCGAACACCGCACCCAGGAAGCGATCGACGAAGCCCAGTCCCGCCTTGCGGATCACGCTCGACAGCGGCCACGCAACCAGCGCACCCAGCAGCAGCGCCGCGATCAGGATGAGGACGAACGCCACCAGATAGCGCACGACCGGGCTCGCGCCGAAATCCGGCAGCCACGCGCCCACGAGCGGCGAGAAGGCCACCGCCGCGAAGAAGCCGATCACCCAGGCGAGCAGCGCGATCAACTCGCGCGTGACGCCGCGCACGAACGCGAACAGCATCGACAGCACCACCACGCCGATCACCGCGCCGTCGAAGACGGTCATCGCGACGTCCGCGTCCTACTTCGACGGGGCGACGATTCCGGCGTAGCCCTCGCCCTTCAGCTTGTCGCGCGAGGCGGCCGCGGCTTCGCGCGACGGATACGGGCCGACGCGCACGCGATACAGCGTCCCCCGGCTCGTCTGCAACGGTTCGGTGTAGGCCGGATACCCCAGCTTCTTGAGCTTGTTGGACAGCGCGTTCGCGCCGTAGTTGTCGGAGAACGCCGCGAGCTGCACCGAGAATCCGGCGCCATTCTCGTGCACGGCCGGGTTGGCGGCCTTGGCGGCCGTTCCGTTCCCGGCACGGGCGTCGGGCTCGCTGGCCGAGCGCTTCGCCGGCTCGGCGGGCGCCTCCGCCTTCGGGGCTTCCGCTTTCGCCTCGCTCGTGGGCGGCTCGGATTTCGGGGTTTCCGCCTTGGCCGTCTCGGTCTTCGGCGCTTCGGCTTTCGGCGCCTCCGCCACCGTCTCGGCCTTCGCGGGCGCCGGCGACTCGACCTTGGCGGGCTCGCTCTTCTCCTCGACGCGCGGCTCCGGCGGCTTGGGCTCCGCTGCCTTCGCGGGCGCACTCTTCGGCGCGTCCGCCTTGCCCTTGTCGCTCAGCGTTGACGAATTTCGCGTCGTCGACCGGCGGGATCTTGACCGAAACATCCTCGCCGAGCGGCTTCGGCTCGCTCTCGAGCAGCATCGGCACGAACACCGCGGCCGCAAGCGCCAGCACGATGGCGCCGACCAGGCGGCGTCGCGCACGCCGCCGCAGGTCGTCGACGTTGACATCTTCGGGAGCGGCCATGTGGGCAGTGACCTAGCGATCCGCGCGGCGCTGCGTTTCGGCCGCAAGGGCGGCCGCGACGGTCAGGAACGATCCGAAAACGACGATTCTATCAGCGTCGCCGGCCGTATCGCGCGCCGCGGCGAACGCGTCGCGCAACGGTGTCGAAGGTACGCACGGCGGCAGCCTCGACGCCGGCGGCCCGCAGCGCGTCGCGCAGATGCTCCGCGGACGATCCGCGCGGGCCCGGCAGCGGCGCCACGAACCAGCGGTCGACGCGCGGCTGCACGGCTGCGACCACGCCAGCGAATGTCCTTGTCCGCGAGCATCGCGAATACGGCGCGGTCGTCGCCGCGAAGAAGCCCATGGTGCCGAGCGCGCCCGCCAGCGCGCGCGCGGCGTGCGGATTGTGGGCGACGTCGAGCACCACCACGGGTCGCCCCGGCAGCACCTGGAAGCGGCCGGGCAGCGTCACCGTCAGGAGCCCTTCGCGCAGCGCGCCGCCGCTCACCGGCAGACGCTCGTGCAGGAGATCGAGCACGCACAGCACGGTGGCGGCGTTCGCGAGCTGGTAGCGCGCCACGCAGCGCGGGGAACGGAAGCCCGAAGCGCTCGCCGCGCGGACCGCGATAGCGCCACTGCGTCTTCTCGTTGGTGAACGCATAGTCGCGGCCGATGAGCTTCAGGTCGGCGCCGACCGACGCCGCGGCATCGAGCACGCTTCGTGGCGGCGACGCCTCGGCGCACACCGCCGGCCGGCCCGCGCGCAGGATGCCCGCCTTCTCGCGACCGATGTGCTCGCGCGTCGGCCCGAGATAGTCGACGTGATCGATGTCCACGCTCGTGATCACCGCGACGTCGGGGTCGACGATGTTCACCGCGTCGAGCCGGCCGCCCAAGCCCACTTCGAGGATCAGCGCATCGGGCCGCGCCCGCGCGAACAGCCACAGCGCCGCCAGCGTGCCGAACTCGAAGTACGTGAGCGCCGTCGGACGACCCGCGGCGTCGGGCGTCGCGCGGCGCGCATCCTCGACCGCGTTGAACGCCGCGACGAGCGCGGCGTCGGCGACGTCGTCGCCGGCGATGCGGATGCGCTCGTTGAAGCGCAGCAGGTGCGGCGACGTGTACAGGCCCGACGCGATACCCTGCGCAGCGCAGGATCGACTCCAGCATCGCGCACGTCGAGCCCTTGCCGTTGGTGCCGCCGACGGTGACCACCGGACACGCGAGCGCGCGCGTCGAGATGCGCGTGCACCGCGCGCACGCGGTCGAGGCCGAGCGCGATCGACTTCGGATGCAGCGATTCGAGGTACGCGAGCCAGTCGTCGAGGCTCGCGGGACGCGGCATCGCGAAAGGACCGGCGTCAGGCCGGCGCGGGTTGCCGCAGGAGCAGCGCGAGCAGGCTCGCGAGCTCGTCGCGCAGCTGGCGGCGGTCGACGATCATGTCGAGCGCGCCCTTTTCCAGCAGGAACTCGGCGCGCTGGAAGCCTTCCGGCAGCTTCTCGCGCACGGTCTGCTCGATGACGCGCGGGCCGGCGAAGCCGATGAGCGCGCCCGGCTCCGCGATGACGAGGTCGGCGACGAACGCGAACGACGCCGAGACGCCGCCCATCGTGGGATCGGTGAGGATCGAGACGAACGGCAGCCGCGCCTTGTTGAGCTCCTGCAGCACGGCGGTGGTCTTGGCCATCTGGAACAGCGAGTTGACGCCTTCCTGCATGCGCGCGCCGCCGGAGGCCGAGACGCACACGAACGGCACGCGGTTCTCGAACGCGACGCGCACGCCGCGCGCGAAGCGCTCGCCGACGACCGAGCCCATCGAGCCGCCCATGAACTCGAACTCGAACGCCGCGAGGACGAGCGGCACGCTCTTCACGCTGCCCTGCATGACCACCAGCGCATCGGTCTCGCCGGTCTCTTCCAGCGCGGCGGCCAGCCGGTCCGGATACTTCTTCTGGTCCTTGAACTTGAGGCTGTCGACCGGCACCACTTCCGAGCCGATCTCGAAGCGGCCTTCCGGGTCGAGCAGCTGCTCGATGCGCTCGCGCGCCGCCACCCGCGAGTGATGCGCGCACTTGGGGCACACGTAGAGATTGTTCTCGAGGTCGGTGCGGTAGAGCACCGCCTCGCAGGCCGGGCACTTGACCCACAGGCCTTCGGGGACGGGATTGCGGCGCTCGCCCGGCGTGCGCTTGATGCGCGGCGGAAGCAGCTTCTGCAGCCAGCTCATCGGGGCCCTTCGTCGCTATCCCTGTCGCGCCGGCGCGCCCTTGGCGGGGCGCGCATCCAGCGCTGCGCGAATGGTACCAAGCCATGCGCCGGCGCGCGAGGCGGCGTCGGCCGGCGGCCCGTTCTCGATTTCCTGGATGATGCGGCTGCCGATGACCACCGCGTCGGCGTGCGCCGCGATCGCCTGCGCGCTCGCCGCGTCGCGGATGCCGAAGCCGACGCCCACGGGAAGCGCGACGTGGCGGCGGATCTCCGCGAGCTTGCGCGCGACTTCGTCGGTGTCGAGGTGGCCGGCGCCGGTCACTCCCTTGAGCGAGACGTAGTAGACGTAGCCGCGCGCCAGCCGCGCCACGGCCTCGATGCGCGCCTCGGGGGTCGTCGGCGCCAGCAGGAAGATCGGCGCGATGCCGTGCTCGTGCATCAGCTTGGCGAACGCCTCGGCCTCCTCCGGCGGATAGTCGACGACCAGGACGCCGTCCACGCCCGCCTGCTGCGCGCGCTGCGCGAACGACGCCACGCCCATCGCCTCGATCGGATTGGCGTAGCCCATCAGCACGACGGGGGTGGTCGCATTCGCCGTGCGGAAGTCGGCGACGACTTCCAGCACCTTGCCCAGCGTCACGTGCTGCGCGAGCGCGCGCTCGGATGCGCGCTGGATCACGGGGCCGTCGGCCATCGGGTCGGAGAACGGGACGCCGAGCTCGATCACGTCCGCCCCCGCGCTTCACCAGCGCGTCCATGATCGGGCGCGTCGCCGCGAGCGACGGATCGCCGGTGGTCACGTAGGGAATGAGCGCGGTGCGCCCCGCCGCGCGCAGCTTCTCGAAGGTGCTATCGATGCGATTCAAGGCTTGGACCTCGCGGTGCCGCGCAACGCGGCCCCGTGGCAGGAAATCAGCGTGCCGCCGGATCGCACTCCGGCCGGCAATAGAACTTGAGCCCCGAGCGCTCGGCGACGGTGTTCATGTCCTTGTCGCCGCGGCCGGAGAGATTGACGAGCAGGATCTTGTCCTTCGCCAGCGTGGGCGCGAGCTTCTTCGCATAGGCGAGCGCATGCGCCGATTCGAGCGCGGGAATGATGCCCTCGATGCGGCAGCAATCGTGAAAGGCCTGCAGCGCCTCGTTGTCGTCGATGACCACGTATTCCGCGCGCCCCGAATCCTTGAGCCACGCGTGCTCCGGACCCACGCCCGGATAGTCGAGGCCCGCCGACACCGAATGCGTCTCGATGATCTGCCCGTCGGCATCCTGCAGGAGGTAGGTGCGATTGCCGTGCAGCACGCCCGGCCGGCCGCCGGTGAGGGAGGCCGCGTGATGCCCCGACGCGAGTCCTTCGCCACCCGCCTCGACGCCGATCAGGCGCACGTCGGCGTATGGAATGTACGGATAGAAGATGCCCATCGCGTTGCTGCCGCCGCCGACGCACGCGATCACGGCATCCGGCTGGCGACCCGCGTACTCGGGCATCTGCACCACGCACTCGTCGCCGATGACGCGCTGGAAGTCGCGGACCATCATCGGGTACGGATGCGGACCCGCGACGGTGCCGATGATGTAGAAGGTGGTCTCGACGTTGGTCACCCAGTCGCGCATCGCCTCGTTGAGCGCGTCCTTGAGCGTCTTGCTGCCCGACTCGACCGGCACCACTTTCGCGCCGAGGAGGTTCATGCGGAACACGTTCTGCGCCTGGCGCTTCACGTCCTCCGAGCCCATGTACACGACGCATTCCATGCCGTAGCGGGCGGCGATGGTCGCCGTGGCGACGCCATGCTGGCCCGCGCCGGTCTCGGCGATCACGCGCGGCTTGCCCAGGCGCTTGGCGAGCAGCGCCTGCCCGATGACGTTGTTGATCTTGTGCGCGCCGGTGTGGTTCAGATCCTCGCGCTTCAGCCAGATCTGCGCGCCGCCCAGTTCGCGCGACCAGCGCTCCGCGTGATACACGGGCGACGGGCGTCCGACGTAGTGCTTCAGCTCGCGCTCGAACTCCGCGCGGAACGCGGGGTCCTTCTGATAGTGCGCGTACTGGGCCTTGAGCTCGTCGAGCGCGCGAATGAGCGTCTCGGCGACGAATACGCCGCCGTACGGACCGAAGTGGCCGCGCTCGTCGGGCAGGTTGTAGGGCAGGTCAGACATCCGCATTGCGCACTCCGTCGATGAACGCCGCGATGCGGGCGGCATCCTTCAGGCCGCGGCGGACCTTGCCGTCGTCGCCGCGCTCTTCCACGCCGCTCGACACATCCACGGCCCACGGCCGCACGGCGCGGATCGCATCGGCGACGTTCGCCGGATCGAGGCCACCCGAAAGGATCACCGGCGCCGGCAGCTTGGCCTGGACGGCCGGCGCAAGACGCGACCAATCGAACGCGCGACCCGTGCCGCCGGGAAGGTCGCCCGGCCAGTACGAGTCGAAGATGAAGCCCGCCGCGTCCTCGTAGATTCGCGCGTATTCTACCAAATCGACCCCGTCCTTCATGTGGATGGCCTTGAGGTACGGCCGCCCGAAGGCGCGACACAGGTCCGGCGTCTCCGTGCCGTGGAATTGCAGCACGTCGATGGGCACCGCATCCATCACCGCACGGACGTCCGACGGCGCCGGGTCGACGAACAGTCCGACCTTGGTCACGAAGGGCGGCAGCGCGTCCGCGATCTCGCGTGCACGGCCGGCCTCGACGAAGCGCGGCGTGCCGCTCCAGAACACGAGGCCGATGGCGTCCGCGCCCGCGTCGGCCGCGGCCAGGCCGTCGGCCACGCGGGTGATCCCGCAGATCTTCACGCGCGTGCGCCGGCCGCTCATGCCAGCGTGCTCGCCACGCGCCGCACCGTGGGCGGCAATCCGAAGCGCGCGTCGTAGTCCGCGCCCGCGAAATAGAGTCCGTCGCCCGCGAACGTCGGCGCGGCCCGCGTGCGATCACGCAGCGCGAGCAGCTCGCCGATCCACGCCGGGCGGCTGCCGGCCGGCACCTACGTACACGAGCGAGCCCACGAGGTTGCGCACCATGTGGTGCAGGAACGCGCTGGCGGAAAAATCGAAACGCACGCAGGGACCTTCCTCGGTGACGTCGGCGCGCAGCAGCGTCTTCACCGGCGACTTGGCCTGGCATTCGGCGGCGCGGAACGCGGAGAAGTCATGCGTGCCGACCAGTGCGGCAGCCGCCTCGCGCATGCGATCCACGGCCAGGGGCTGATGGTACCAGCCCACGCGCCCGGCGCTTAAGGCCGGGCGCTCCGGGCGGGTGAGCAGCAGGTACGTGTAGTGGCGCGCGACGGCGGCGAAGCGCGCGTGGAAGTCGTCGGGCACCGCGTGCGCCCACAGCACCGCCGCTTGCGCGGGCAAATGCGTGTTGACGCCGCGCACCCAGGCCGTCAGCGGACGCGCCGCCTGCGTGTCGAAATGCACGATCTGCGAGAGCGCGTGCACGCCGGCGTCGGTGCGTCCCGCCGCGACCACGCCGACCGGGTGTCCCGCGATCTCCCCGATCGCCGCTTCCAGCGCGTCCTGCACGCCGCAGCGCGACGGCTGCGACTGGAAGCCGCAGAAGGTGGAGCCCGCGTATTCGACGGCAAGCGCGAGGCGCATCGGTGATCCGGGTATCGGCTATCGCGAGTGGCGTATCAGATCACACCGAGGCCGCAAAGAAAAAGCCGCCGAGGCTTGCGCAACGGCGGCTTCGAGTTGCAGCGGGCAGATTCGTGGGGCGTTGCGATCCCTGATGCGTGGCTAGCCGAGCTTGGCCAGCAGCGATTTCGCTTCCGCTTTCTGCTGGTCGTCGCCTTCGTGCAGCACTTCCTGAAGGATCTCGCGCGCGCCTTCGACGTCGCCCATTTCCTGGTACGCCTTGGCGAGGTCGAGCTTGGTCGCGGCATCGTGCCACTGGCCGTCGAGCACCGACGGGGTCGGATCCTCGAACGTCGTCCGCTCCGGATCGAACGACAGGTCGAGCTTGTCGAGCTCGAGTGCTGCAGCAGGACGCGTGAGCGACGGTGCGGCTGCCGCAGCGGCGGCCGTCTCGAATTCCGGCGCCGGCTGCGGCTTGGCCATCGGCGCCGGCTTTTCCGCGTCGTCGAGGCGGAAGTCGAGGTCGAACTTCGGCGCCTCGGGCGCGCGATCCTTCACCGATTCGACCTTCTCGGCGAACGATTCGGCGGTCATTTCGCTTGCGCCCTTGCCGGCCGCGATCGCCGCGGCAATGGTCGCGCCGGCACCCGCACCCAGCGAGACCGTGCGATCCGTGTCGATGTCCGCGGCGTGCAGCTTCGCGGTCTTTTCGAGCTCGGACTCGGCGCCTGCGAGGATGTCGGCGGGCGACTTGGGCTTGGCTCCCGACGATGGCGAGATCGAGATCTCCTCGTCCATCTGGAACTCGAGGCTGCGATCGCCGCCGATGTCGCTCGGCATCGCCGCTTCGAACTTCGCGGCGTCGGATGCCGCCGTCGACGCGTCCGTGGCCGGCCGCGGCGGCGGTGCTCCGCCTTCGCCGAACAGCGGATTGTTGGGATCGAGCTGGCGGCCGAGCACGACTGCCTTCTGCCACACGTCGCCCTGCCCGTTGGTCACCGAATAGAGCTCGGAGGCGACGGTCTCGAACGCGGACGGCTTGTTGTGCTGCGCGTGGATCTCGAGGAGCTTGAGGTAGATCTCCTGGCGCTGCGGGTCCTTCTTGAGCGCATCCTTGAGGATCTCCTCCGCCTGCGCGTCGCGGCCGTAGGCCAGGTACACCTCGGCCTCGGCGATCGGATCGACTTCGTCGGTGTCGATGTTGCCCAGGCCCTCGCGGCTGAAGTCGCTCGCGAGCGAGTTGTCGCCCGTGTTCACGACGCCCCCGCCGGTCGAGCCGAACACCGTGTTCGTCTTGATGTCGGTGCCCGAGATGATGCTGTCCTCGAACTTGGTCGTCTTGCGTCGACGCGCAGCGAGCAGCGCGGCCAGGCCGCCCAGCACCGCCAGCGCACCGGCGCCGATCGCCCAGCCCGGGGTGTTCGACAGCAATTCCTCGAAGAATCCCGGCGGTTCCTTCGCCGGCGCCTTGGCGACGGCCTTCGGGACGACGGCCTTGGGCGGCTCGGCCTTCGGGGGTTCGGCCTTCGGCGGCTCCGACTTGGGCGGCTCGACCTTGGGCGCTTCCGCGGCCTTCGGAGGTTCGGCCTTCGGGGGCTCGACCTTCGGGGGCTCCGCGACCTTCGGAGCCTCGGCGGCCTTCGGGGGTTCGACGGCCTTGGGCGGCTCGGGGGCCTTCGCGACCGGCGCGGGCGGCGGTGGCGGCGGCGGAGCAACCGCCGGCGCGGCCTTGCCCTTCGCCATCTCGGCCTGCGTCTGCGCCGAGGCCAGCGTCTGGTTCTTGAGCTCGACCGCGCGTTGCAGGTCCTTCAGCGTCTTCTCGAGGTCGGCGATGCGGCTTTGCGCCTCGCGCAACTGCGCGGCTTGCGCGGCGTTCGATTCCGCGGCGGCCGTGGCGCCACCGCCCTTGCTCACGCCCGCTTCGCGCGACACGCGCAGCTGATCGGAGCCCGGGCGTACGGCCGGCGTGCGCTCCTGCACGGCGGTGCCGATCCGGCCACCCGCAGAACGCGTGGCGCTTTCCTCGGCCATCGGCGCCGCGCCCGCGACGCGATCGCGATACGCGCGCCAATCCGAGGCCTGCACCTGCACGGTCTTGTTCGCTTCCGTCGGCGACTCCGACGAGGCGTCCACCGCGTTCGGGATCGTGATGATCGCGCCGGTGCGCAGGCGGTTCATGTTGCCGCCGTCGAACGCGTTGGCGTTGGTCTTGAACAGCGCGACCAGCATCTGGTCGAGCGTGACGGTTTCCGGCTTGTAGCTTTGCGCGATCTTCGACAGCGTGTCTCCGCGCTTCACTTCGTACGAGTCGCCCTGACCGCGCGGTGCCGACGGCGCCGCGGCGGCGACGGGGGCGGCGCGGCTGTGCGCGTTGCGCGGGCGCCTGGCCGCTGCGCATCGGCGTGACCGGCTCCACCGGTGCCGCCACGGTGCCGGGCGGATCGAGCAGGAACGTGTAGTCGCGCACGACGCGGCCCGACGCCCAGTTCACTTCCACCAGCAGGTCGAGGTACGGCTCGGTGACCGGCGTGCTCGACGTGACCCTGAGGTAAGCGGTGTCGCCCGGACCGCGCTCCAGCGCGACTCGCGCCCGCGACAGCACCCCTTGGTATTGCAGGTTGTTCTGCCGGTACAGCGCCTGGTCGGCGATCCTGGCCGAAAGCGTGTCGAGTTCCTCCTTTGAGGACGACAGCAGCTCGATCCGCGCCACCAAGGGTTGTCCCACGTAGGACTCGACCGAGAGTTTTCCAAGGCCGAGCGCGTACACACCCGCGGGCAGCGCCAGAGCGGCGGCCACAAGGCTCAATTTGAAGATGGGTTTGACGCGCATACCGCCCCCCTCGGAAACGCTGTTTGGCTCAAGCTAACATAACATCATGGGTTTAGCGGTGCAAGCTAAACCTCGGTATTAGCTTGGGTTTTTGCACGGTTGGGGTTTTCGCGACAAGCAACTTCATGCCGACGTACTAGCAACCGGCGCTAGCGCTTGCGTAACGTGCCAGGCGCTCCACAACATCTAGTGGAAGCGCGGAGGGGTCGACTTGTTGCGTCCATGCCGCTCCGCCCCCCGCAAGCCCATTTGTGGCCAACAAAACATGCGGAAAGGCACCCGGCATGCGCAGGGGCGCCTTATCGCGTCCATTCCACAACACCCTGCAGCGCCCCGCTTCTGCCTTGGAGCGCCAAATCGCGACGCTCCGGCCGCGATTTCGGCCCGATCCGCACTATTTCCGGAGGAGGATGCGCAACATTCGCCGCAGGGGCTCCGCCGCGCCCCACAGCAACTGGTCGCCGACCGTGAAGGCCGACAGGTACTCCGGCCCCATCGCCAGCTTGCGCAACCTCCCGACCGGCACGGTCAGCTTGCCCGTCACCGCCGCCGGCGTGAGGTCGCGCATGCTGTCCTCGCGCCGGTTCGGAACCAGCCTCACCCATTCGTTCGCGCCCGCGATCATCGACTCAATTTCGGCGAGCGGCACGTCGCGGCGCAGCTTGATGGTCAGCGCCTGGCTGTGGCAGCGCATCGCGCCGATGCGCACGCACAGCGAATCCACCGGGATCACGTTGGCCGTCGTGCGGCCGAGGATCTTGTTCGATTCGGCGCCGCCCTTCCACTCTTCGAGGCTCATGCCGTCGCCCATGTCCTTGTCGATCCACGGGATGAGCGAGCCGGCGAGCGGAACGCCGAAGTTCGCGGTGGGGAAGCTCTCGTCGCGGAGGATGCCGGCGACCTCGCGGTCGATGTCGAGGATGGCCGAGTGCGGATCGGCGAGGAGATCCTTCGCCGCGCGATGCGCCTCGCCCATCTGGGCCAGGAGCTCGCGCATGTTCTGCGCACCCGCGCCGGAGGCCGCCTGGTACGTCATGCACGTCATCCACTCGACGAGGTCGCGCTGGAACAGCCCGGCCAGCGCCATCAGCATGAGGCTCACCGTGCAGTTGCCGCCGATGTAGTTCTTGACTCCCCTGGCGAGCGCCGCGTCGATCACGTTGCGGTTGACCGGATCGAGGATGATCACCGCGTCGTCCTGCATCCGCAGCGTCTTGGCCGCGTCGATGAAGTAGCCGTTCCAGCCCGCGGCGCGCAGCTTCGGGTACAGGGGCGCGGTCCAGTCGCTGCCCTGGCACGAGATGAGCACGTCCTGTTGCTTCAGCACCGTCACGTCGGCGGCATCCGCCAGCGGCGCCGTCCGGCCATTGACCTCCGGGCCCTTGCCGCCCGCCGCCGACGTCGAGAAGAACGTCGGCTCGATATGATCGAAATCGCGCTCCTCGCGCATCCTTTGCATGAGCACCGAGCCCACCATGCCCCGCCAACCCACTATGCCTACTCTCATCGCATCACCTGTCGCACTGGATTCGTCTTGGAGATCAAGCCTACCCGGACTTGCCGCTCAACGACCACCGGGTTTTCGCAAAGTCCTGGTGGATTTTCGCTGGACCGCCTCGGGCGCCGGTCCGACCGGCGCCCGCAGCCGGGCCATGGCGTAGGCGTCGACGTAGGCGCCGTCGCGCAGCGCGTATTGCCGCAAGGTGCCCTCGATCTCGAAGCCGAACCGGCGGTAGAGCGCGAGCGCCGCGGCGTTGTCCGTGTAGACGGTGAGCTCGAGCCGCCGGAAGGCGAGCCAGTTGTCGGCGATGTCGAGGCCGGCCGCCATCAGCGCGGAGCCCACGCCGCGCCCCTGCCAGTCGTCGCGCACCGACATCCCGATGGAGCCCGCATGCCGGCGGCGGGGCGACGCCGAAGTGGCGTGCAGGCCCAGGTTGCCGACCACGGCGCCGTCGGCCTCGCACACCAGCAGGTAGTCGCCGGCGGGAAAGTCGGCGATCCGCTTGCGCCACTGGTCGACCGACGGGTGCGGCATCTGCAGCGTGCCCGCCTGGGCCCTCGGCGACGCGAAGATCGCCTGCATCGCCTCGGCGTCGCGGATCTCCGCGCGCCGGACGGTCAGCGCCGGCCGCCGCGCCGCCATCACGCGCCTCGCAACGCCGCCACGACCGAGTCGCCCATCGCGCGCGTACCGATGACGCTCTCGCCCGGCAGCGCGATGTCGCCGGTGCGCCGTCCCTGCTGCAGCACGCGCCGCACCGCGCCTTCGATGCGGTCCGCCACGTCCGCGCGTCCGAACGTGTAGCGGAACATCATCCCGAGCGACAGGATCGTCGCGAGGGGATTCGCCTTGTCCTGCCCGGCGATGTCGGGCGCGGAGCCGTGGATCGGCTCGTACAGGCCCTTCTGGTTCGCGTCGAGCGACGCGGAAGGCAGCATGCCGATCGAGCCCGCGAGCATCGACGCCTCGTCGGAGAGGATGTCGCCGAACAGGTTGCCGGTGACGATCACGTCGAACTGCTTGGGATTGCGCACGAGCTGCATCGCGGCGTTGTCGACGTACATGTGGGTCAGCGCGACGTCCGGGTAATCCTTGGCGAGCCCCGTCACGATCTCGCGCCACAGGATGCTGGTGTCGAGCACGTTGGCCTTGTCCACCGAGGTGAGCCGCTTGCCGCGCTTGCGCGCGGCCTCGAAGCCGACGCGCGCGATGCGCTCGATCTCCGGGACGCTGTAGTGCATGGTGTCGTAGCCCTCGAGCGCGCCGCCCGCGTTCGTGCGGCGCCCGCGCGGCTGGCCGAAGTAGATGTCGCCGGTCAGCTCCCGCACGATCAGGATGTCGAGGCCCGACACCACTTCCGGCTTGAGCGACGACGCGGCGGCCAGCTCCGGATAGAGCAGCGCGGGACGCAGGTTCGCGAACAGGTTGAGCGCCTTGCGGATGCGCAGCAATCCCTGCTCCGGCCGCATCTCGCGCGGCAGCGTGTCGTACCGCGGGCCGCCGACCGCGCCCATGAGGATCGCATCCGATTGCTGCGCCAGCGCGAGCGTCGCCGCGGGCAGCGGATCGCGCGCGGCGTCGTAGCCCGCGCCGCCCATCGGCGCCGACTCGTACGAGATCGGCAGTCCGCCTTCGCGCAGGACGTCCAGCACGCGCTGCGCCTGCGCGACGATCTCGGGACCGATGCCGTCACCGGGAAGTATTGCGATTTTCATTTTTCGAGTCCACAAACAAAGAGCGGCGCCGATTTACCCTGGCGCCGCTTCTCGTCGAGAAGTTTCATATCCAGGGTTGATCGGTGAGGCGTTTCGTCTCGAAGGCGCGAATCGCCTCGGCGTGCTGCAGCGTAAGCCCGATGTCGTCGAGTCCGTTCAGCAGGCAATGCTTGCGGAACGGCTCGACGTCGAACGCGAAGGCGAGCGTGCCGTCGACCGTGGACACGAGCTGGCGCTCGAGGTCGATCGTCAGCTTGAACCCGGGGAACGCGAACGTATCGGCGAACAGGCGCTCGACCTGCGACTCGGGCAGCACGATGGGGAGCAGGCCGTTCTTGTAGCAGTTGTTGTTGAAGATGTCGGCATACGACGGCGCGATGATCGCGCGGAAGCCGTAGTCGGAGAGCGCCCAGGGCGCGTGCTCGCGCGAGCTGCCGCAGCCGAAGTTGCGGCGCGCGAGCAGGATCGACGCGCCCTCGTAGCGCGGATCGTTCAGCACGAACTGCGGGTTCTTCGGCCGCCGCGAGTTGTCCATCCCGGGCTCGCCGCGGTCGAGGTAGCGCCAGTCGTCGAAGAGGTTGACGCCGAAGCCGGTGCGCTTGATCGACTTCAGGAACTGCTTCGGGATGATGGCATCCGTGTCGACGTTGGCGCGGTCGAGCGGGGCCACGAGGCCGGTGTGGACGCGGAACGGTTGCATGGCGCTTGCCGCTAGAAGAGTCGACGCACGTCGACGAAGTGACCGGCGACCGCCGCGGCGGCGGCCATCGCGGGGCTGACGAGATGGGTGCGGCCGCCGGCACCCTGGCGACCCTCGAAATTGCGGTTGGACGTCGACGCGCAGCGCTCGCCGGGCTCCAGCCGGTCGTCGTTCATCGCGAGGCACATCGAGCATCCGGGCTCGCGCCACTCGAAGCCCGCGTCGCGGAATACGCGATCGAGCCCCTCCGCTTCGGCCTGCGCCTTGACGAGGCCCGATCCCGGCACCACCAGCGCGAGCTTCACGCTGCTGGCGACGTGGCGGCCCTTGGCGACCGCGGCCGCCGCGCGCAGGTCCTCGATGCGCGAGTTGGTGCACGAGCCGATGAACACCTTGTCGATCGCGATCTTGGTGATCGGCGTGTTGGGCGCGAGGCCCATGTACTTCAGCGCGCGCTCGATGCCGTCGCGGCGCGTGGAATCGCGCTCGCGATCCGGATCGGGCACGCGATCCTCCACCGACACCACCATCTCGGGCGACGTGCCCCACGTCACCTGCGGCCGGACTTCGGCGGCATTGAACACGTGCGTGGTGTCGAACCTGGCGCCGTCGTCGCTGCGCAGGGTGCGCCAGTACGCGGCCGCGCGGTCCCACAACTCGCCCGTCGGCGCGAGCGGACGGCCCTTGACGTACTCGATGGTGCGCTCGTCGGCAGCGACCATGCCCGCGCGCGCGCCGGCCTCGATCGCCATGTTGCACAACGTCATGCGGGCTTCCATCGTCAGCGCGCGCACCGCCTCGCCGCCGAATTCGATGGCGTGGCCCGTGCCGCCGGCGGTGCCGATGCGGCCGATGATCGTCAGTGCGAGGTCCTTCGCCGTGACGCCCTGCGGCAGGCGGCCGTCGACGCGCACCAGCATCGACTTCGCCTTCTTCTGGATGAGGCACTGCGTGGCGAGCACGTGCTCGACCTCCGACGTGCCGATGCCGAACGCGAGCGCGGCGAACGCGCCGTGCGTGCTCGTGTGCGAATCGCCGCAGACGACCGTCATGCCCGGGAGTGTCGCGCCCTGCTCGGGTCCGATCACGTGCACGATGCCCTGCCGGCGGTCGAGGAACGGGAAGTACGCCTTCGCCCCCGTTTCCTTGATGTTCGCGTCGAGCGTCTCGATCTGCGTGCGCGAGACCCGGTCGGCGATGCCTTCGATGCCGCGATTCCAGTCCTTGGTGGGCGTGTTGTGATCGGCGGTCGCGACCACCGAGCTCGGGCGCCACGGCTTGCGTCCGGCGATCTTCAGGCCCTCGTAGGCCTGCGGGCTCGTCACCTCGTGCACGAGATGGCGATCGATGTAAAGGAGCGCCGTGCCGTCCGCTTCCTCGCGGACGACGTGGCTGTCCCAGAGCTTGTCGTAGAGCGTGCGTGCCATGTTGTTCCGCCGCCCGCGCAAGGAGGCGGGCGAAAGGGCAATTATTGCATGGCAGCACGAAGGGTGTCAGCGACCCGTTCGACGAGATCCCCGCGCGTGGGCTCGAAGGCCGCCGCGGGCGTGCTGCGCAGCCACGTGAGTTGCCGTTTCGCGAGCTGGCGGGTGGCCGCGACGCCCTTCTCGCGCAGTCCGGGCGCATCGATCCTGCCCTCGAGGAAATCCCAGGCCTGCCGATAGCCCACGCAGCGCATCGCGGGCATCTCCGGCCGCAGCGCGAACCGCGCGCGCAATGCGCGCAACTCTTCCACCAGCCCTGACGCCAGCATGGTCTCGAAGCGATCGGCGATCGCCCGGTGCAGCCGGGCCCGGTCGGCGGGGACCAGCGCGATGGGCAGCGTGGGCCCGATGCCCGGCGCGGGACGCTGCCGCTGACCCTGCAGCGCGGACAGCGGCTGCCCCGAGAGCCGGTGGACCTCCAGCGCGCGCTGGACGCGCTGCGCATCGGTGGGCGCGAGGCGTGCCGCCGTCAGCGGGTCGACGCGCGCCAGCTCGGCGTGCAGCGCGGGCCAGCCCTCGCGCGCCGCCTGCGCGTCGATCTCGGCGCGCACGCGGGCATCTGCCGTCGGCAATTGCGACAGACCCTCGGTCAGCGCCTTGAAGTACAGCATCGTGCCGCCGGCGAGGATGGGCAGTCGTCCGCGGGTCCGGATGTCCGCGATCGCGCGCCTGCGCATCGCGCACGAAATGCGCCGCCGAGTACGCTTCGGTCGGATCGCGAATGTCGATGAGGTGATGGGGCACGCGCGCGCGCTCGGCGTGCGACGGCTTGGCGGTGCCGATGTCCATGCCGCGGTAGACCTGCGCGGAGTCGACGCTGACGATCTCGCCGTCGAATCGCTCGCGCGAGCGCCATCGCGAGCGCGCTCTTGCCCGACGCCGTCGGGCCCATCAGCAGGACGGCGGGCAGCATGCTACCGCCCGCGCATGAACAGGCGGTCGAGGTCCGGTAGCGAGAGCTGGTACCACGTCGGCCGGCCGTGGTTGCATTGGCCGCCGCGCTCGGTCGCCTCCATCTGGCGCAGGAGCGCGTTCATCTCGGGAACCGTCAGCGCGCGGTGCGCGCGCACCGCGCCGTGGCAGGCCATCGTCGAGAGGATCTCGTCGCGGCGCGACGGCGAGCGCCTGCGTGCCGCCGAACTCGCGGATGTCGTGCAGGACCGCGCGCGCAAGCGCCGCGGGATCGGCGTCGGTGAGCGGCGCGGGCACGCCGCGCACGGCCAGCGTCGTCGGGCCGAGCGCGCGACACGCGAAGCCGAGCGCGTCGAGCGACTTCGGCGTTCTCCTCGACCGTGGCGATCTCCAGCGGCTCCGCCGCGAACGTTGCCGGGCACCAGCAACGGCTGCACCGGCAGATCGCGCGTCGGCGCACGTTCTTCAGGCGCTCGTAGACGATGCGCTCGTGCGCGGCGTGCATGTCGACGAGCACGAGCCCCGCTCGGTTCTGCGCGAGGATGTAGATGCCGTGGAGCTGCGCGAGCGCGAAGCCGAGCGGATGCGGGATCGTCCGCCGGCACGCGGCGGCGCCGGCGCCTCGCCGCGGGCGCCGAACAGCTTCGCGTAGAACGCGGACGGCTCGGCGGCGTCGAGGGCCAGCGCCGATTGCGTCGCACGTTCCAGGTGCGCGGCGCGAACGCGAACGGACGCGAGTCCCCGTCGCCGCGCTCCGGCACGCGGGGCGGCAAATGCGCGGCCGCCACGCCGAGACGCTCCGCCGCCGACACCGCCGGCTGCTCGGCCGCGGTCGCGGCGAGCGCGCGCTCGACCGCGCGGCGCACGAATCGTGGATGCCGCCGCGCATCGCGGAAGCGCACCTCGATCTTCTGCGGATGCACGTTGACGTCGACGCGGCGCGGATCGACGTCGAGCCACAGCGCGATACGCGGGCTGCCGGTCGTGGTGCAGCACGTCGCGATACGCCTCGCGCAGCGCGTGCTGCGAGCACGCGGTCGCGCACGAAGCGGCCGTTGACGAACACGTATTGCCCGCCGCCCTGCGCGGCGTACGCGGGCCGCACCGCGAACCCCGTCGAGGCGCACGTCGCCCGCGTCTCGCGTCCACGCGCGCCGCGTGCGTCGACGAACTCGTCGCCCAGCAGCTGCTCGACACGCGCACCTGCCGGCCGCCACGCCACCAGCCGATGCGCGACGCGGCCGTTGTGCTGCAGCGTGAACGCGATCGCCGGATGCGCGAGCGCGATGCGCGCGGAACGCTTCGTCGCAATGGCCCCACTCGGTCGCTTCGGTGCGCAGGAACTTGCGCCGCGCCGGCGTGTTGAAGAAGAGCTCCTCGACGGTGACCGCGGTGCCCGCCGCGAGCGCGGCCGGCGTGACCGGCGACACCGTGCCGCCCTCGACCTCGATGCGCCACGCATGCGGCTTGCCGGCGGCGCGCGAGGCGAGCGCCAGGCGCGACACCGAGGCGATCGACGCCAGCGCCTCGCCGCGGAAGCCGAGCGAGGCGATCGCCTCGAGGTCGAGCACCGACTGCGATCTTGGAGGTGGCATGGCGTGCGACCGCGAGCGCCAGGTCCTCGCGCGCGATGCCCGCGCCGTTGTCGCCGACCCGGATGCGCTTGACGCCGCCGGCCGCGAGATCGATGTCGACCTGCGTGGCGCCGGCGTCGAGCGCGTTCTCCATCAGCTCCTTCAACGCCGCCGCCGGCCGCTCGACCACCTCGCCGGCGGCGATCTGGTTGATCAGGAGATCGGGCAGCGCGTGGATCCGGGTGTGTGCCCCCCCGAAGGGCGCGGCGTTGCTCATCGCATCAGCGCGGAAGCTTCTGCGCCCAGCGCGCGTAGATGCCGTCGGCGACCTCGCCGAGCGCATCGAGGCGGCCCTGAAGATCGCTTTGCAGGTCGGCGGCGCTCTGCTTGTGCGCGCTGGAGCGCGCGGGCAGCTCCTTGGCGCCCAGCCGGCACCACGTCTCGACGAGATCGCGCGTCATCTCGATGTGGCACTGGAACCCGACGTGCCGGTCGTCGATCATGAAGCCCTGGTTGACCGCGACGTCGTTGGTGAGGATGCGGGTGGCCATCGGCGGCAGGTCGAACTTGTCGTAGTGCCACTGGAACGCCGCGAACCGCGGCAGGCCGCCGAACCATTCGCGCCGCGCGCCGCGGTCGCACACGTCGACGTGCAGCCAGCCGATCTCGGGCTCCGGCATGCGCGACACGCGCGCGCCGAGCGCCTTCGCCATCAGCTGTCCGCCGAGGCAATGGCCGATCACCGGCGTGCCGTCGGTGATCGCGTCGCGCAAGAGCGCGCACAGCGGCGCGACCCACGGCAGGTCGTCGTTGACGCTCATCGGACCGCCCATCATGCCGATGCCCGAGAACGCGGCGGGGCTCGACGGCACCGGCGGCGCCTTCGTCGAGCGGCACGAGCTGCCACGGGAATGCCCTGCGACGTGAGCCACGTGCCGAAGCGGCCCGGGTGCTCGGTCTCGCGAGAAGCGGAAGATGGCGACGGGCTGCATGGTCCCGCCGATTCTAGCAGCCGTGACGGGTGCCGCCACCGCCCGCCGCGGCCGCGCTACATCTGCTTGAAGAGGTGCGTGAACTGGCGCGAGATCGGCAGCCTTTCCTGCCGGTTCTTGAGCAGCACGAACTGGCGCTCTGCGTCCTCGCGCAGCACGCCGGTGACGGCGTCCAGGTTGACGATGGTGCCGCGGTGCACCTGCCAGAACCGCTCCGGGTCGAGCTCCGCCAGCAGGTCCTTGAGCGGCGTGCGGATCAGCGCCTCGCCGTTCGCCAGTACCACGCGCGTGTACTTGGTGTCCGACTGGAAGTAGACGACCTCGCTCACCGGGATCAGCTTCACCTGCTTGCCGACTGCCGCCTTCACCCACTTCATGCGCCCCGCGGGCGCGGGTTTCACCGAGGCGCGCAACTCCTCGATGAGCTTCGACAGGTCCGACGGCGGCAAGGCGAGCTTGCGTTCCATGCGCTCGACCATCGCCTTCAGGCGATCGGTCTCGACGGGTTTCAGCAGGTAGTCGGCGGCGCCGGTGTCGAACGCCTGCAGCGCGTACTGGTCGTACGCGGTGATGAACACGACGTGGCAATGCGCGCCGATCTCGGCCGCCACGTCGAGTCCGCTGCGCGCCGGGCATGCGGATGTCGAGGAACGCGATCTGCGGCCGGTGCCGGGCGAAGAGCGCGAGCGCCTCGTCGCCGTCCTCGGCTTCGGCGACGATGTCGAGCGCGGGCCACACGTCGGCCAGCTTCTCCTTCAGCCGCTCGCGCATCAGCGGCTCGTCTTCGGCGATCAGCGCGGTGGGTCGGGTCATCGTGCAGCAGCCTCCATCGTCGCGGGCAGCGGCGGAGAGCGAGACGTCGGGCGCGGGCAGCAGGATGCGCGCGCAGAATCCGTGCGGCTCGACTTCGGCGAGCTCGAGCGACGCGCGCTCGCCGAACAGCAGCTCCAGGCGCTCGCGGATGTTGGCAAGACCGATGCCGCTCGCGGACGGCCCGATCGTGCAGGCCCACGCCGGTGTCGGTTACGCACAGCGCGAGCGCATCGCCGTCACGCGCGACCGTCACGTCGACGCGGCCGCCGCGTGGCGCCGGCTCGATGCCGTGCTTGATCGCGTTCTCGGTGAGCGTGATCAGCATGCCCGGGCGGTATCGGCACGTCGGCCGACGTCCTGCGCGACGTCGACCGACCATGCGAGTCGCCTGCCGAGCCGCGTACCCATGATGCCGAGGTAGGCGCGGATCATGGCGGCTTCCTGCCCGATCGTGGTCATCTCGTTGCGCAGCGCGGGCGTCGCCGCGCGCAGGAAGCGGATGAGATCGCCGATGAGCCGGGCCGCTTCCGGCGCGCCCCTCTCCGCGAGCTGCTGCGCGCTGCCGAGCGTGTTGAAGAGGAAGTGCGGCTCGATCTGGAGCTGCAGGAGCTTCAGGCGCGATTCGGCGAGCTGGCGGGACGTCGCGCTTTCCCGCGCCACGCGCCTCGAGGTGCGCGGTGAGCGCGCGGTATTCGCGGTTGCGCAGGTGCGCGATCAGCGCCGTGACGAACGCGAAGAGAAAGCCGAACACGAGCCCCGCGGTGACGACGTGGCGCAGCTTGGCGCTGTCGTGGAAGAACACGAACGGATCGACGCCCTTCACGAGCCCCGCGATGCTGGCGCCCACCAGCGCCCCGCGCGAGGGCGAGGAGCGGCGCGACCACGATGTAGCGGAAGATGCGTCCCTGGAACTTGCGGTAGCCGAACCACGCGGACAGCCCGGACCACAGCAGCGTCAGCACCACGAGGTTGAACAGGATCGCCGCCTCGGCGAACGTCATGTTCCACGGCAGCTGCGACGCGACCCACGCGATCAGCGTGGTGCCGCCGACCACGCCGAGCAGCCAGCGCCAGCCGCCGTTGGCGTAGAACCAGTTGTCGAACGCGCGCACGTCGCGGCGCTCGATCTCGGACAGCGAGGCGAGGACGCGCTGGGCGAAGGCCTCGTAGCGGGACTTGAAGGCGTCGAGCATGACGGGCGCGATTGTAGGCGCTCGCGCGGCCTGCGGGGTGGGCAGGCGCGACGGGCGGCGGCGGCGGGCGACGGTTGCCGGCGGCTGGCGACGAACGACCGGCCCCTGGCCGAGGCTGCCGCCCTTGGGCGGTCCGCGGGTCGGAACGAGGGTCGCAGCGGGGGAACTACATGCCGCGCGCGATGCGCGCGTAGGCCGAGTGGTTGTGGATCGACTCGAAGTTCTCCGCCTCGACGCAGAAGCCGTCGAAGCGCGGATCGGAGGCGAGCCGGTCGGCGACGCCGCGCACGAGGTCCTCGACGAAGCGCGGATTGTCGTACGCGCGCTCGGTGACGTACTTCTCGTCGGCGCGCTTGAGGATTCCATACAGCTCGCTCGACGCCTCGTCCTCGGCGATGCGCAGGAGCTCCTGCACGTACACCGGCGCGTGGCCGCGCACCGAGATGGTGACGGTCGAGCGCTGATTGTGCGCGCCGTACTCGGAGATTTCCTTGGAGCACGGGCAAAGCGAGGTCACCGGCACCGCCACGGAAACGGTGCGCGTGAAACGCCCGTCGGAGAGCTCGCCGGTCAGGCGCACTTCGTAATCGAGCAGGCTCGCCACCCCCGACACCGGCGCGGTCTTGCGCACGAAGTACGGGAAGGCGAGCTCGATCCTGCCGCCTGGCGCGTCGAGGCGCTCGACCAGGTCGGCCAGCAGGTCGGGGAGGCTCATCACGGACAGCGGCGCCGCACCGGGCATCGCGCGCTCCTCGAGCAGCATCACGAGGCGCGACATGTGCGTTCCCTTGCGGTCCTCGGGCAGCGCGACGTACACGTTGGCCGACGCAATGGTGGCCTGGGTCGTGCCGTCGTGGTCGGCAAAGCTCAACGGATAGCGCAGTCCGCGAATGCCGACCTGGTCGATCGCGAGGTTGCGCTCGTCCCGCCCCGATTGCGTATCGGGGATCGGCATCAGAAGGCTCGGTTGCTCGGGCTTGTTCATGGCAGCGGAACGCGATTGTAGCGGACGCCGGCTCAGGCATCGGCCTCGTCGTCGCGCCGGCCGCATTTCACCATCGGCGCATCGGCCTCCCGGCCATCGCGCGGCGACGCGCGCTGCGCGCCTTGGCTGACGCCCGCCGCGCTCATGCCGCCGCCGGCTTCGGCCACGCGCCCTGCGCACGCGGCGCGAACCGCGCCTTCACGGAGGCGGCGATGCCCTTGGCGTCGAGTCCGACGTGCGCCAGCAGGAACGCGGGATCGCCGTGATCGATGAATTGGTCCGGCAGGCCGAGATGGAGCATCGGCGTCACCAGTCCCGCGGCCGACAGCGCCTCGGCCACCGCGCTTCCCGCCCCGCCGGCGATCACGCCTTCCTCGATGGTGACGAGCGCGTCGTGCTCGCGCGCCATTCGCAGCACCAGGTCGACGTCGAGCGGCTTCACGAAGCGCATGTTGGCGACCGTGGCGTCGAGCTCGTCGGCGGCCGCGAGCGCGGGGTGCAGCATCGGGCCGAACGCGAGCAGCGCGATGCGGTTGGCGCGCTGCTTCGCCTCGCGGCGGACCTCGCCCTTGCCCACCGGAAGCGCATGCATCGCCGCCTCGATCGGAACGCCGGGGCCCGCGCCGCGCGGATAGCGGACCGCCGCGGGCGTACCGAGCACGCTGCCGGTGTAGAGCATCTGCCGGCACTCGTTCTCGTCCGACGGCGTCATCACCGTGGTGTTCGGCAGGCAGCGCAGGAATGCGATGTCGAAGGCGCCGATGTGCGTGGCGCCGTCCGCGCCCACCACGCCCGCGCGATCGACCGCGAACAGTACCGGCAGGTTCTGCAGCACGACGTCGTGGATCACCTGGTCGTAGGCGCGCTGCAGGAACGTCGAGTAGATCGCGACCACCGGCCGCATGCCCTCGCAGGCGAGGCCCGCGGCGAACGTGACCGCGTGCTGCTCGGCGATGCCGACGTCGAAGTAGCGCTCCGGGAATTCCTGCGAGTAGCGCACGAGGCCCGAGCCTTCGCGCATCGCGGGCGTGATGCCGACGATGCGCGGGTCGCGCGCGGCCATGTCGCACAGCCAGTCGCCGAACACCTGGTTGTACGCCGGGCGCGCCGCCGGCTTGCTCACGATGCCCACCGCGGGATCGAATTTCGTCACGCCGTGATAGAGGATCGGGTCGTCCTCGGCTTTCGGATAGCCGTAGCCCTTGCGGGTCACCACGTGCAGGAACTGCGGTCCCGACAGGTCGCGGACGTTGGCCAGCGTGCGGGTCAGCGTGTCCAGGTCGTGGCCGTCGATGGGGCCGATGTAGTTGAAGCCGAACTCCTCGAACAGCGTGCCGGGCAGCAGCATGCCCTTCATGTGCTCTTCCCAGCGCCTGGCGAGATCGTGCACCGGCGGCAGCTTCGCGAGCACCTCCTTGCCGCCGCGCCGCACGGTGTTGTACAGGCGGCCCGAGAGGATCTTGGCGAGGTAGTTGTTGATCGCCCCCACCGGCTCCGAGATCGACATCTCGTTGTCGTTGAGGATCACGAGCACGTTGGCGCCGTGCGCGTTGTTGAGCGCCTCGAACGCCATGCCGGCGCTCATCGCGCCGTCGCCGATGACCGCCACGACGTGGCGCGCCTCGCCCTGCAGCTTTGCCGCGCGCGCCATGCCGAGCGCCGCGGAGATCGACGTCGACGAGTGCGCGGTGCCGAACGTGTCGTAGACCGATTCGTGGCGGCGCGGAAATCCCGACGGGCCTTCCCACTGGCGCAGGAGGTGCATCCCGCCGCGGCGACCGGTCAGGATCTTGTGCGCGTAGGTCTGGTGACCCACGTCCCACACGATGCGGTCCTCCGGCGTGTCGAACACGTAGTGCAGCGCGATCGTGAGCTCCACGGTGCCGAGGTTGGACGACAGGTGGCCGCCCGTCTGCGCGACGCTGCTGATCAGGAACGCGCGCAGCTCGCGTGCGACGTCGCGCAACTGCGAACGGTCGAGCCGGCGCAGGTCGGCGGGGGAATCGATGGTCTCGAGCAGCGGGTAGGCGGACATGGCGTCAGTGGGTGCGCTGCGCGATCCAGTCGGCGAGCTCGTGGAGACGGCGCGCGGTGGCGCCGAAGGGCGCCAGCGCCGCATGCGCTTCGGCGACGAGCGCGTCGGCGCGGCGCTTCGCCTCGGCGAGTCCGAGCAGCGTCACGTAGGTGGGCTTGTGCTGGGCCGCGTCCTTGCCGGCGGTCTTGCCCAGCGTGGCCGACGACCCTTCGACGTCGAGGACATCGTCGACGACCTGGAACGCAAGTCCGGCCGCCCGCGCGAACGCATCGAGCGCGACGTTCTCGTCCGCGCGCAGCGGCCGCCCGCCCATCGCGCCCAGCCGCACGGCGGCGCGAATGAGCGCGCCGGTCTTGAGGCGATGCATGTGCTCGAGGTCCGGCAAGGCCATCGCCTTCCCGACGTGAGCGAGATCGATGGCCTGCCCGCCCGCCATTCCGGGCGCACCCGCGGCCTGGGCGAGCAGCGTGCACGCGACCGCGCCGTCGCGCAGGCGCGCGTCGCCCAGGACCGCGAACGCGTGCGCCTGCAACGCGTCGCCCGCCAGCAGTGCCGTCGCCTCGCCGAACGCGACGTGGCACGTGGGCTTGCCGCGGCGCAGGACGTCGTTGTCCATGCACGGCAGGTCGTCGTGGACGAGCGAGTAGGCGTGGATCATCTCCACCGCCGCCGCGGCACCGTCGACGACGGCCGGATCCGCGCCCGTCACCTCTCCGGCGGCATAGGACAGGAGCGGCCGCATACGCTTGCCGCCCCCCAGCACGGCGTAACGCATCGCCTCGTAGAGATCCGACAGTGGGCCCGGCTGCGGCGCGAGCGCGCGGTCGAGCACGTCCTCGATGCGCCGCTGGCGCTCCTCGGACCAGACGGCGAAGGCGAGATCAGGGTGCATCGTTGCCGCCCTCGGGGGTGAACGGCTTCAGCATGCCCTTCTCCAGCACCTCGATCTCGAGCTGCGCGTCCTTGAGCGCCCCCTGGCAATAGGCGACGAGCTCGGCGCCGCGCTTGTAGGCGGCGAGCGCCTCCTTGAGCGGCATCTGGCTGCCTTCCATGGCCGCGACGATGCCCTCGAGCTCGGCGAGCGCGGACTCGAAATCCTGGGGCGGCGGCGACGGCGGCATGCGGTATCCGTGTCCTGGGAGGCGGCGCGAAAGGCTCCACGTGGGAAGCGTGGCCGCAGCGG
The DNA here is from genome assembly GCA_963725735.1 of uncultured beta proteobacterium. Lineage (GTDB taxonomy): Bacteria > Pseudomonadota > Gammaproteobacteria > Burkholderiales > Casimicrobiaceae > VBCG01. Next base: position 212,633 of record CAVRZM010000018.1, read on the forward strand.
GCGTGCCGAGCGGCCAACTGTCGCGGCGCAAAAAAATGCGCTAAGGTCTTGACCTGATGGCAGAAAGCACCATATCATAACATCTTTTGACGACGCGGCCTTACGCAGATCCTTTCGTGCGGCCGACTTAGCAAAGCGGTCCGGGGCGGCTTTAACGCATCAGCAAAAGCCGTAAGCGTCCCGGGTTGTTGGGTTGGGTTGGTTGCAAGCAACCGATATTTTGCGACGAAAGGGTAGGCCGATGTCCGACCTCGCCACGGCGACGCGTCTTCGTCAATCGACGACGCAGTTTCCCGTTTCCTGGTACTGCGATCCCCGGGTGCTCGAAGCCGAGCGCCGGATCCTTTTCAACGGCGGTCCCGGCTACGTCGGGCACGAGCTCATGGTGCCCGAGGCGGGGGATTTCCACGTCCTGGGCGGGCGCGGCGACGCGCAGATGCTCGTCCGCAACGCCGGCGGCGTCGAGCTCCTGTCCAACATCTGCCGACACCGGCAGGCGGTGATGTTCAACGGCCGCGGCAACGCGCGGAACATCGTCTGCCCGATCCACCGCTGGACCTACGACCTCAAGGGCGAGCTCCTGGGCGCGCCGCACTTCGAGGACAAGCCCTGCCTCAACCTCGGCCGCACGCCGCTGCAGCGCTGGAACGGGCTGCTCTTCGACGGCAAGCGCGACATCGCCCGCGACCTGGCGGCCCTCGGCGTGCGCAACTTCGACTTCTCGGGCTACGTGTTCGACCGCGTCGAGATGCACCGCGTCAACTACAACTGGAAGTCGTTCATCGAGGTGTACCTCGAGGACTACCACGTGCAGCCCTTCCATCCGGGCCTCGGGCAGTTCGTCACTTGCGACGACCTGCAAGTGGCAGTTCGACGAGTGGTACTCGGTGCAGACGGTCGGCATCAACAGCCGCCTGTCGCGTCCGGGCACGCCCGCGTACGAGCGCTGGCACAAGGCGGTGCTCGACTTCTACCGCGGCGAGATCCCGCAGCACGGCGCGGTGTGGCTCACCTACTATCCGAACATCATGCTCGAGTGGTACCCGCACGTGCTCGTGATCAGCACGCTGATCCCGGAAGCGGTGGATCGCACGCTCAACGTCGTCGAGTTCTACTATCCCGAGGAGATCGCGCTGTTCGAGCGCGAGTTCGTGGAAGCGGAGCAGGCGGCGTACATGGAGACGGCGAGGGAAGACGACGAGATCGCCGAGCGGATGGACGCCGGCCGCCGCGCATTGTACGAGGCGGGACGCAACGAGGTCGGTCCCTACCAGTCGCCGATGGAAGACGGGATGCAGCACTTCCACGAGTTCTACCGGGCGCAGATGGACGCCACGCTCGGCCCGCTGTAACGCCTCCCGGCCCGCGCGCTGCAGCAGCGTGGGCCGCTTTTTCCTCGCCACCCGATCGGACGCATGTTCACCACGCTGATATCCACCGACGAGCTCGCCGCCCGGCTTTCGCAGCCCGACCTCGTCGTATGCGACGTGCGTCACGATCTCGCGCAGGCGAAGACGTGGGGCGACGCGCAATACGCGGCAGGACACGTTCCCGGCGCGGTGTTCGTGCACCTCGATCGCGACCTGTCGGCGCCGATGACGGGCACCAACGGCCGGCATCCCCTCCCGACGCCGGAGAATGCCGCCGCGACGTTCGCGCGCCTGGGCATCGCCGAAGGCAAGCAGGTGGTCGCCTACGACCAGGCCGGCGGCATGTACGCTTCGCGGCTGTGGTGGATGCTGCGCTGGCTGGGCTTCGAGGCCGTCGCCGTGCTCGACGGCGGCTTCGCCAAGTGGAAGGCCGAGGGCCGGCCGGTGTCCAGCGAGCCCGTCACCCCGGTGCCGGCGAGCTTCCGGATCAAGCGCGTGACGCCGACGGTTAACGCCACGGGCATCATGAATGCCCTGCCTCGCCACGCACTGGTGCTGATCGATGCGCGCGCCCCCGAGCGCTATCGCGGCGAGACCGAGCCGTTCGACCCGGTCGCCGGCCACATTCCCGGCGCGCGCAATCGCCCGGCAAGCCAGAATCTCAACGCCGACGGCACGTTCAAGCACGCCGCGTTCCTGCGCGCCGAGTTCGGTGCGGTGCTCGGCGACGATTCTCCGGAGCTGGTCGTGCATCAGTGCGGCTCGGGCGTCACCGCATGCCACAACATCCTCGCGATGGAGGTTGCGGGAATGCACGGAACCCGGCTTTACCCGGGTTCGTGGAGCGAATGGGTCAGCTCGCCCGACCGCCCGGTCGCCGTGGGCTGAGGCGGGCGACTACAGGGGCAATTCCCAAGTGCCGAGCTGCGTGTAGAGCGGGCCTTCGGGCCGCAGCTCCGAGCCGATCAGGGACAGCCGGTCCACGCGCCAGCGAACCGGCGCGCAGTGCGCGCGCGGATGCGGCTGCACGCAGCGGCGCGCGAGCGTGACATGCGGACGGAAGGGCCGCGTGTCGAGCGCGAAGCCGGCGCGCTGCAGCGATTCGTGCAGCGACATGCACATGGAGGTCAGCGCCGGCGGGACCGCGACCGGAGCGACCCATGCGACGCCCGACGCGCGCCACGCGCCCAGCACGTCGAAGTTGAGCTCCGCGCCCGCCAGCGGCAGCGCGTCGCCGATCGCCTTGAGCCGGGACAGGGCCGAGATCTCGACGTCGCCCAGGAAGGCGACCGTCAGGTGGACATGGTCCCCGGTGATGGCCCGGCCGCGCGAGCGGCGGGCGACGTCGCGTGCGAGGGCCACGAACTGCAGCCGCGTCGCCTCGTCGGGGACCAGTGCGTAGAAGGCGCGGATGCGCTCGCGAGCTCCCGTTTCGCCGGTCCGCGTCTCGGTGTGGAGGTCGGTCATAGGCTGTCGGACCGTGCCGCGCGGCATGCGTTCGCTCGGCGCATGGAACTTCGGGGGATGGCGCCGGCCGGACGGCGTTCCCACGGCAAAGGCGCAGCGCCCGCTTGACCCTCGCACACGCGTACAACTTGCTCGTGCATCCAACGAAAAACGCCGCCCGGAGGCGGCGCTTTCGTGCCAGGCGGAATCGGTCAGCCGTTGGCGATCTTCAGCTCGTCCTTCGGCTTCTCGAAGAACTGCTCGTCCTCGGTCGAGTTCTTGAGTGCCGTGGTCGACGCCGCGCTGCCCTGGATCGTCGTGGTGACCGCGTCGAAGTAGCTCGTCCCGACCTCGCGCTGGTGCTTGATGGCCGTGAAGCCCTTGCTCATGGCGGCGAATTCCGCCTCCTGCAGCTCGACGAACGCCGTCATGTGCTCGTGTGCGTAGCCATGCGCGAGGTTGAACATCGAGTAGTTGAGGCTGTGGAAGCCCGCGAGCGTGATGAACTGGAACTTGTAGCCCATCTTGCCGAGCTCGGTCTGGAACTTCATCACGGTGGCGTCGTCGAGGTTCTTCTTCCAGTTGAACGACGGCGAGCAGTTGTAGGCCAGCATCTTGCCCGGGAACTTGGCGTGGATCGCGTCGGCGAAGGCCTTGGCGAACGCGAGGTCCGGCTTGCCCGTCTCGCACCACAGCATGTCGCAGTACGGCGCGTACGCGAGCCCGCGCGCCACGGCCTGATCGAGGCCGTTGCGCGACTTGTAGAAGCCTTCGATGGTCCGCTCGCCGGTGAGGTACGGACGGTCGTTGTCGTCGATGTCGGAGGTCACGAGATCCGCGGCCTCGGCGTCGGTGCGCGCGAGCAGCACGGTCGGCACGCCCATGACGTCGGCGGCGAGCCGCGCGGCGATCAGCTTGTCGACCGCCTCGCGCGTCGGCACGAGCACCTTGCCGCCCATGTGGCCGCACTTCTTCACGGACGCGAGCTGGTCCTCGAAGTGCACGCCGGCGGCGCCGGCCTCGATCATCGCCTTCATGAGCTCGAACGCGTTCAGCACGCCGCCGAAGCCCGCTTCGGCGTCGGCCACGATCGGCGCGAAGAAGTCGATGTCGCCGGTGCCTTCCATGTGCTGGATCTGGTCCGCGCGCAGGAACGTGTTGTTGATGCGCTTGACGACGTTGGGCACCGAGTTGATCGGATACAGCGACTGGTCGGGGTACATCTCGCCCGCGACGTTCGCGTCGGCGGCGACCTGCCAGCCCGAGAGGTAGATGGCCTTGAGCCCGGCCTTCACCTGCTGCATCGCCTGGTTGCCGCTCATCGCGCCGAGCGAGTTGACGAACGGCTCCTCGTTGACGAGGTCCCACAGCTTTTCGGCGCCGCGGCGGGCGAGCGTGTGCTCGACGTGGATGGAGCCGCGCAGGCGCACGACGTCCTCCGCCGTGTAGCCGCGCTTGATGCCCTTCCAGCGCGGGTTCTCCGCCCAGTCCTTCTTGAGCCGTGCCGCTTCGAGATCGTAGTTCATTGCCGTACTCCCAATAGTGTTCGTCGCCAGTGGCGTGCCGGGGGACACGCCTGTTGTGTAAAGCGGCCGCGGCCCGCGCGCATGGCGCACGACGCGGCCCTCTGCGAAGCATCCGGCAAACCCGGTCGCCGGGACTCCGCGGCACGGATCGTCGAGGATCGCTCGACGATCGGGCGGGCGGGAGGAATGGGTGTACGGTCCTGCGCCCTTCTTTCCGCCATCCGCGTGATGCTGCGGGCGGCGGCACGTGACGACCGCACATTACCAAGAGGGACGGCATGTTGCAACGCCTTTTGGCGCGCCGCAGTATAATTTTTTCATCTAATAATCATGATGTTAAAAAACATTTCCACGATACGGAATAAATAGCGCGTCGACTCCGGCAAAAGTTGCTGCTTAGCATGTATATCTTATATAAGAGTTTGCGTGAACCAGAGCAGAGATCCAACGTAACAAGTTGAATAATATAATTTATATATTTAACCGGTCTGCCGCCGTCCGCCAGCGTCGGATTCCATGGGGTGGATTTCATTTCCGAAATCGTCGGATTGCGCCGATGCGTCGCCACCGCCATCCACGCGCGGATGAATCCGTTGGCGCGAAGGCCGGCGATGCGTTTAAGCTAGCGGCAAGAGCGCATCACGCGCCGTGCCGCATTGCCGATCTTACGAAGGAGCCATCCGTGCGCCCTCAACCCCTCGCACTCGCGGCGCTGCTTGCGATCGCCGGTCAGGCATCGGGGCAGCAGCCCGATCCCAATCTCGCACGCAACCTCGCTGCCGCGTGCGCCAACTGCCACGGCACCAACGGCGCGAGCCAGGGCGGCACACCCTCCCTCGGTGGACAGGCGAAGGCCGACCTCGCGCGCAAGATGCTCGACTACAAGAACGGCCGCGCCCAGGGCACGATCATGCCGCAGCTCGCCAAGGGCTACACGGACGAGCAGATCGACCTGATCGCGGGCTGGTTCGCCGCGCAGAAACCTTGACGACGTTGCGAGGGGACATCGGCATGAAGACCATGCAGCGACGCGATTTCCTGAAGGCGCTGGGCGCGGGCGTGTCCGCCGCCGCGCTTGCCGGATGCGCCACTTCCGAACGCAGGAGCGGCCCGCGGGTGGTGATCGTCGGGGGCGGCTACGGCGGCGCGACAGCCGCCAAGTACCTGAGCATGTGGAGCAACGGCGCGCTGGACATCACGCTCGTCGAGGCGGACGCGGCGTTCGTGTCGTGCCCGCTGTCCAACCTCGTGCTGGGCGGCAGCAAGCAGATCGCCGACCTCACGGTCTCCTACGAGGGTCTCGCGAAGCGCGGCGTGAAGGTGAAGCTCGACGTCGCGCAGGGCATCGATCCGGTGCGCGGCACCGTGCGCATCTCGAACCAGCAGGATCTCTACTACGACCGCCTCGTGCTCTCGCCCGGCGTCGACATGCGCTACGGCGAGGTGCAGGGCATGGCGAGCGAAGCCGCGCGCGCGAAGGTGCTGCATGCCTGGAAGGCGGGACCGCAGACGGTCGCGCTGCGCCGTCAGCTCGAGGCGATGCCCGACGGCGGCGTGTTCGCCATCTCGATCCCGCGGGCACCGTACCGCTGCCCGCCCGGCCCCTACGAGCGCGCATGCCAGGTCGCGTGGTACTTCAAGCGCGCGAAGCCGCGCAGCAAGGTGCTGATCCTGGACGGCAACGAAGACGTGGTGTCGAAGAAGGGCCTCTTCATGAAGGCCTGGAACGAGGACTACAAGGGCATGGTCGAGTACCGGCCGAACTTCGTGCTGACCGGCGTCGATGCCGCGACGAACACCGCCAAGTTCGAGACCGAGAACGACGTGAAGGCCGACGTGCTGAACGTCATCCCGCCGCAAGGCGCCGGCGCCATCGCCGGGCAGGCCGGCGTGATCACCGCGAACGGGCGCTGGTGCGAGGTCGACTTCCTGTCGTTCGAATCGGTGAAGGTGCCGAAGATCCACGTGCTGGGGGACGCGATCCAGATCGCGCCGCTCATGCCGAAATCGGCGCACATGGCGAACCAGCACGCGAAGGTCGCCGCGGCCGCGATCCTCAACGCGTTCGCCGGCCTGCCGCCCAATCCGGCGCCCGCGATCAACAACACGTGCTACAGCTTCATCACCGACAAGGAGACGGTGCACGTGTGCTCGGTGCACCAGTACGACCGGGAGAAGAGGACGTTCGTGACCGTGCCGGGATCGGGCGGACTGTCGCCGGCGCCGTCCGCAGTCGAAGGCGACTACGCCTTCGCATGGGCGAAGAACATCTGGGCCGACGCGTTGACGTAACCGGTCGGACGCGCCTTCCAGGCGCACTTGGGTTCGGATGGCCGCAACGGCGAAGGGAGCGCGATTGCGCTCCCTTCGTCATTTGCAGCTCCTGCCGATTCGAGAATCGAGTCGCGCAGCGACCGGCCTCCGTCTAGGCCACCGGCTCAGCTTCGGGCTTGGGCTCGGACGGGGCTTCCTCGAAGGTGAGCTTCACCTTCTCGTCGTCGCCCATGTCGATGGTCACCTTGCCGCCGTTCACGAGATGCCCGAACAGCAGCTCGTCGGCAAGCGCCTTGCGGATGGTGTCCTGGATGAGGCGCGCCATCGGGCGTGCGCCCATCTGCGGATCGAAGCCCTTCTTCGCCAGGTATTCCTTCAACGCGGGCGCGAACGAGGCTTCCACCTTCTTCTCGTGCAGCTGCGCCTCGAGCTCGAGCAGGAACTTGTCGACCACGCGCAGGATGACGTCGTGGTCGAGCGAGCCGAACGAGATCGTCGCGTCCAGACGGTTGCGGAACTCCGGCGTGAACAGGCGCTTGATCTCGGCCATCTCGTCGCCGGCGGCCTTGGTTTCCGTGAAGCCGATCGACGACTTCGAGAGCTCGGCGGCGCCCGCGTTGGTGGTCATGATGATGATCACGTTGCGGAAGTCGGCCTTGCGCCCGTTGTTGTCCGTGAGCGTCCCGTGGTCCATCACCTGCAACAGGATGTTGAAGATGTCCGGGTGCGCCTTCTCGATCTCGTCCATCAGCACCACGCTGTACGGGTGCTTGGTTACCGCCTCGGTGAGCTGGCCGCCCTGGTCGAAGCCGACGTAACCCGGCGGCGCGCCGATGAGGCGCGACACGGCGTGCCGCTCCATGTATTCGGACATGTCGAAGCGGATGAGCTCCACGCCCAGGCAGTAGGCGAGCTGGCGCGCGACTTCCGTCTTGCCGACGCCGGTGGGACCGCTGAACAGGAAGTTGCCGATCGGCTTGCGCGGATTGCCGAGACCCGAGCGCGCCATCCGGATGGCGGACACGAGCGCGTCGATGGCCTTGTTCTGGCCGAACACGACGTTCTTGAGGTCGCGGTCGAGCGTCTTCAGCGCGTTGCGGTCGTCGGAGGACACGTTCTTCGCCGGGATGCGCGCGATCTTGGCGACGATCTCCTCGACCTCGCCCTTGCCGATGATCTTCTTCTGCCGCGACTTGGGCAGGATCTTCTGCGCGGCGCCGGCCTCGTCGATCACGTCGATCGCCTTGTCGGGCAGGTGCCGGTCGTTGATGAAGCGCGCGGCGAGCTCCGCCGCCGACGTGAGCGCCGCCGGCGCGTACTTCACGCCGTGGTGCTGCTCGAAGCGCGTCTTGAGCCCCTTCAGGATCTCGATGGTCTCGGCGATCGACGGCTCGGGCACGTCCACCTTCTGGAAGCGCCGCGACAGCGCGTGATCCTTCTCGAAGATCTGGCGATACTCGGTGTACGTCGTCGCGCCGATGCACTTCAGCGCCCCGGTGGAGAGCGCGGGCTTGAGCAGGTTGGATGCGTCGAGCGTGCCGCCCGACGCCGCGCCGGCGCCGATGATCGTGTGGATCTCGTCGATGAACAGGATCGACTTCGGCGAATCGGCGAGCTGCTTCAGCACGGCCTTCAGCCGCTGCTCGAAATCGCCGCGATACTTCGTGCCGGCGAGAAGCGCGCCCATGTCGAGCGAGTACACCTGGTACTCGCGCAACAGCTCGGGCACCTCGGAATCGTTGATGCGGCGGGCGAGACCTTCGGCGATGGCGGTCTTGCCCACGCCGGCCTCGCCGACCAGCAGGGGGTTGTTCTTGCGGCGGCGGCACAGCACCTGGATCACGCGCTCGAGCTCGTGGTCGCGGCCGATCAGCGGATCGATCTTGCCCTGCTTGGCGAGCGCGTTGAGGTTGAGGGTGTAGGCGTCGAGCGCGCCCTGCGATTCGTTGCCGCTGTCGTCGTCGCCCTTGGCTTCCTGCTTGTCCTGCTTCTGCTGCGGCGTCTTGGTGATGCCGTGCGCGATGTAGTTGACCACGTCGAGGCGCGTGACGCCCCGCTGGTTCAGGAAATAGACGGCGTGCGATTCCTTCTCGCCGAAGATCGCGACGAGCACGTTGGCGCCCGTGACTTCCTTCTTCCCCGACGATTGCACGTGGAGGATCGCGCGCTGGATCACGCGCTGGAACCCCTGCGTCGGCTGCGTGTCGGCGTCGGAGTGCGGCGCGAGGCGCGGCGTGTGCTCCTGGATGAAGTCGGAAAGGACGCCGCGCAGCTCATCCAAGTCGACGCCGCAGGCTTTCAGGACCTCGGCGGCCGACGGGTTGTCGAGCATCGCCAGAAGCAGGTGCTCGACGGTGATGAACTCGTGCTGCTTCTGCCGGGCCTCGACAAAGGCCATGTGGAGGGAGACTTCCAGTTCCTGCGCAATCATCGACCTTCCTTCATCCTTTCATGCCACCGGGACCAAAAAGGGCCCGGATTGATGGCTATAACGCTTACGTCTCCTCCATGGTGCACTGAAGCGGGTGCTGATGCTTGCGCGCGATGTTGATGACTTGTTCGACTTTCGCCGCGGCTACCTCACGCGTGTAGGTGCCGCAAACGCCCATCCCCTCGCGATGAACCTGCAGCATGACCTGCGTGGCTTTCTCACGACTCATGGCGAATACAGTTTGCAGGACGACGACGACGAAGTCCATCGGTGTGTAGTCGTCATTCAGCAACATCACTTTGTACAGCGGCGGCGGCTTGACCTTCTGCTTCTCGGCCTCCAGCAATCCGCCGTGCTGGTCCTGGTTGCTCATTTCCCGCCACGATACTCCGGATCAACTTGGGGTCAATGTTTGATGATTGCAACAGTTTTTTCAAGGGGATGGCCCTTCCGGCGGCCCGGGCTTGACGCCTATGCAACCTGCGCGTAGAAAGCGCTTGTTTGGCGCACCTACGGTACGCCTTCCCGTTACGCGCCGGTTGCCGTTTTGACCCCCGTACGGAGCAGTGCGTGGCGTACCCGAAAGCGCCCGCCAGACACCCCGTTCACACACTAAAGGAACACGCAGTATGGCAACCGGTACCGTCAAGTGGTTCAACGATGCAAAGGGCTTTGGCTTCATCACGCCGGACGGCGGCGGAGAAGACCTGTTCGCGCATTTCTCGGCGATCAACATGCAGGGCTTCAAGACACTCAAGGAAGGCCAGAAGGTGTCATTCGACGTCACGCAAGGTCCGAAGGGCAAGCAAGCGTCGAACATCCAGTCTGCTTGAGACCTGCCGTTGCCGACGGCGTGCGCTGCACGCCCTCGACGATTTCCAAGGGCCCGCCACAAGCGGGCCTTTTTGTTTCCGGCATCCGCCCGCAGAAAAGCGAAAGGCCCGCCGAGTCGCGGGCCTTTTCGCAGGAGCCGACGAACGGTTCCTACATGCGGGCGATCATCGCCTGTCCAAAGGCCGAGCAGGACAATTGCGTCGCCCCCTGCATCAGTCGCGCGAAGTCGTACGTCACCTGCTTGTCCTGGATGGCCTTCTCGAGGCTGGACACGATCAGCGCGGCAGCCTCCTTCCAGCCCATGTGGACCAGCATCATCTCGGCGGAAAGAATCTCCGAACCGGGGTTCACGTAATCCTTGCCGGCATACTTGGGCGCGGTGCCGTGGGTCGCCTCGAACATCGCGACCGAGTCGGACAGATTGGCGCCCGGGGCGATGCCGATGCCGCCGACTTCCGCGGCGAGGGCGTCGCTGATGTAGTCGCCGTTGAGGTTGAGCGTGGCGATCACGCTGTACTCGGCCGGGCGCAGCAGGATCTGCTGCAGGAACGCGTCGGCGATCACGTCCTTGACGACGATGTCCTTGCCGGTCTTGGGGTTCTTGAACGACATCCACGGACCGCCGTCCAGCGGCTTCGCGCCGAACTCGCGCTCCGCGAGCGCGTAGCCCCAGTCGCGGAACGCGCCCTCGGTGTACTTCATGATGTTGCCCTTGTGCACCAGCGTGACCGACGGCTTGTCGTTGTCGATGGCGTACTGGATGGCCTTGCGCACGAGCCGCTCGGTGCCCTCGGACGACACCGGCTTGATGCCGATGCCGGAGGTGTTCGGGAAGCGGATCTTCTTGACGCCCATTTCCTTGATGAGGAACTCGATGAGCTTCTTCGCCTGCGGGGAATCGGCCGCCCACTCGATGCCGGCGTAGATGTCCTCGGAGTTCTCGCGGAAGATCACCATGTCGACCTTTTCCGGCGCCTTGACCGGCGACGGCACGCCCGTGAACCAGCGCACCGGGCGCAGGCAGACGTAGAGGTCGAGCTCCTGCCGCAGCGCGACGTTGAGCGAGCGGATGCCGCCGCCGACCGGCGTGGTCAGCGGTCCCTTGATGGAGACGACGTACTCCTTGAGGATCGCCATCGTCTCTTCCGGCAGCCACACGTCGGGGCCGTAGATCTTGGTCGACTTCTCGCCGGCGTAGATCTCCATCCAGTGAATCTTGCGCTTGCCGCCGTAGGCCTTGGCCACGGCCGCGTCGACCACCTTGATCATGACCGGCGTGATGTCGAAGCCGGTGCCGTCGCCCTCGATGTACGGGATGATCGGATTGTCCGGGACGTTCAGGCTGAAGTCCTTGTTGACGGTGATCTTGGCGCCACTGGCGGGCACCTTGACGTGCTGGTAGCTGGACATGGAAGCTCCTGGGATTGCGTGCCTGGGATGATCGGTGAGGGGGGAACGCGGCCGGAAGTCCTCCGGCAAGCGGGCCGCGCCAAACTGCCCGATTATCGGCCAATTTGAACGATCCCGCCACGAACCGGCAGCCCGCGCCTTTGCGCCACCGCAAAGGCAGCGTGATCCTCTTCAACAAGCCGTACGGCGTGCTGTGCCAGTTCACGGACCGCGGGGGTCGCCCGACGTTGGCCGACTACGTCCGCGTGCCCGACGTGTATCCGGCGGGGCGGCTCGACGCCGACAGCGAGGGGCTGGTGGTGCTGACCGGCGACGGCGCGCTTCAGGCGCGCATCGCCGATCCGCGGCACAAGCTCGTCAAGACCTACTGGGCGCAGGTCGAGGGAACGCCCGCCGACGCACAGCTCGCGCAGTTGCGGCGGGGGGTGGCGCTCGCCGACGGCCCGACGCTGCCCGCGCAGGCGCGTGCCATGCCCGCGCCCGCCGGCCTGTGGCCGCGCGAGCCGCCGATCCGCGTCAGGCAGGCGATTCCCACCGCGTGGCTCGAGCTCTCGCTCAGGGAGGGACGCAATCGGCAGGTGCGGCGAATGACCGCAGCGGTCGGCCTGCCCACGTTGCGGCTCATCCGCTTCGCGGTTGGTGAGTGGACGCTAGCGGGCCTTGCCCCGGGCGAGGCGAGGGAAGCAGGCGTGCTATGATCCCGCGCCGCTTCCGGTTCGCACGCGCCCGGCGCCAAGCGCCCCGCGCGGCGCGTGCGCGGCACGCATTCCTTCCCCGTCCCCGCACGGTGCAGCCCTTCCTCCTCCCGCAATGATCCGCCGCCTGATCGCCCGCCTGATCCCGGGCCGACCGGCGCGCAATCCGCGCATCTACCGTGCCGACGATCATCCCGTGCGGCGCGACCAGGTATCGCGCGGCGCCCGGACGGTGATCGAGAAGCTGCAGGAAGCGGGCTTCCACGCGTTCATCGTCGGCGGCGCCGTCCGCGACCTGCTCCTGGGCCTCGTGCCCAAGGACTTCGACATCGCCACCGACGCGTCCCCGGAGCAGGTGAAGCCGCTCTTCCGCCGCGCGTACATCATCGGGCGGCGGTTCCGGCTGGTTCACGTCCACGTCGGAGCGGAGGTGTTCGAGGTGTCGACGTTCCGCGCGCCGCAACGCGCCGAGGAAGCCACCGACGAGCACGGGCGCCTCCTCTCCGACAACGTCTACGGCACGCAGGCCGAGGACGCGGCGCGGCGCGACTTCACGATCAACGCGCTCTACTTCGATCCGACGACCGAGGAGATCTGGGATTACGTCGGAGGCGTCACCGACGTGCGCGCACGGCGGCTGAAGCTCATCGGCGCGCCGGTCACGCGCTTCCGCGAGGATCCGGTGCGCATGCTGCGCGCGGTGCGTCTGGCCGCGAAGGTGGGCGTGGCGATCGACTCGAAGACCGCCGCGCCGATCCCCAAGCTCGCGAGCCTCATGCAGAACGTGCCGCCGGCGCGGCTCTTCGACGAGATGCAGAAGCTGCTGCTGTCGGGCCACGCCGCGGAAACGCTGCGCAGCCTGCGCGCGCACGGCCTGTCGCACGGTCTGCTGCCGCTCCTCGACATGATTCTCGAGCAGCCGCTCGGCACGCGGTTCATCGACGCCGCGCTCGCGAGCACCGACACGCGCATCCGCGACGGCAAGCCGGTGTCGCCCGCGTTCCTGTTCGCCACGCTCCTGTGGCACGAGGTCCTCCAGCAGTGGACGGTCGCCAAGGCGCGGGGCGAGAAGCCACTGCCGGCACTGTTCGAGGCGATGGACCGCGTGCTGGAGGCGCAGGCGGAGCGCATCGCGATCCCGCGCCGGTTCGAGGCGAACATCAAGGAGATCTGGTCGCTGCAGCCGCGCTTCGAGCAGCGCGCGGGGTCGCGGCCCTACCGTCTGCTCGAGCACGAGCGCTTTCGCGCGGCGTACGATTTCCTCGCGCTGCGCGGCCAATCCGGCGAGGTGCCGCAATCGCTCGTCGACTGGTGGACACGGTTCCAGGACGCCGGCGACGCGGAGCGGCAGGCGATGCTGAAGCCCGACGAGGCGCCGAAGAAGAGCCGCCGCTCGCGCGGCCGGGGACGCGGCCGCAAGCAGCGCGAGGACGCGCCCGGCGACGGCGGCGGGGCGCCCATGACGGGCGAGCGCCCCGAGCAGGACTGAACGCGCGGCCCGCACGTGGCGGCCACGCTCGCGTTCGTCGGACTCGGCAGCAACCTCGCGCACCCGCGCCGGCAGGTGGCGCGCGCCGCACGCGCGCTCGCCCGGCTGCCAGGCACCCGCATCGTCGCGCTGTCGCCCAGCTACGCGACGGCGCCGATGGGCGCGCGCGATCCGCAGCCCGATTACGTGAACGCGGTGGTCGCCGTGCGCACCATCCTGGCGCCGCGCGCATTGCTGGCCCGGCTGCAGGCGATCGAGCGGCGCCAGCATCGGCGGCGCGACGCGCAGACGCCGCGCAACGCGCCGCGGACGCTCGACCTCGATTTGCTACTATACGGCCGCCGCCGGATTGCGAATGCGCTGCTCACGGTGCCGCATCCGCGCATGCATCAACGCGCGTTCGTGCTGCGCCCGCTGCTCGACATCGCACCGGCCGCCGCGATTCCCGGACGCGGCCTCGCGCGTCGGCACTGGCCCGCGACGCGCGGCCAGCGCGTCGCCCGCACCCGCACCCACCGCCTCCGCTGACCCCGCATGGAACTCGAGCGCTGCCGCTACATCGTCGTGGAAGGCCCCATCGGCGCCGGCAAGACGAGCCTCGCGCGGCAGCTGGCCGAGCACCTGAACGCCGAGATGCTGCTCGAGCAGCCGGAGGACAATCCGTTCCTTGCGCGCTTCTACGGCGACATGCAGCGCTTCGCCCTGCCCACGCAGCTCACGTTCCTGTTCCAGCGCGCCGACCAGCTGCGCGAGCTGGCGCAGCTCGACCTCTTCCGCAGCCCGACCGTGTCGGACTTCCTGCTCGACAAGGATCCGCTGTTCGCGCGGCTCAACCTCTCCGACGACGAGTACACGCTCTACGAGAAGGTCTACCAGCACCTGAAGCCGCAGACCGCCACACCCGACCTCGTGATCTACCTGCAGGCGCCGGTGGACACGCTGGTCAGCCGCGTGCGCACGCGCGGCATCGACTTCGAGCAGTCGATTCCCGACGAGTACCTGGCGCGGCTTGCCGACGCGTACTCCCGGTTCTTCTACCAGTACGACGAGGCGCCGCTGCTCATCATCAACAGCGAGCGCCTGAACTTCGTCGACAATCCGGCGCACATGAAGATGCTGCTCGCGCGCGTCGCCGGGATGCGCTCGCGCCGCGAGTTCTTCAACCTGGGCCAGGGATAACGCGATGGACGTCATCCGTACCGCCCCCGATCTGGCGCGCCGCCTCGACCAGGCAGGGCGCGTCGCGTTCGTGCCGACGATGGGCAACCTGCACGAGGGCCACCTGCAGCTTTGCCGGATCGCCCGGGACCATGGCGACACGGTGGTCACCAGCATCTTTGTCAACCGCCTGCAATTCGGGCCGAACGAGGACTTCGATCGCTACCCGCGCACGATGGACGCCGATCGCGCAGGCCTCGAGCGCGAAGGGGTGGACGTGCTGTTCGCGCCGCTCGACCAGGAGATGTATCCGACGCCGCAGGTCTATCGCGTGCAGCCTCCGCCGCTCGCCGGCGAGCTCGAGGGTGCGTTCCGGCCCGGCTTCTTCGACGGCGTGTGCACGGTGGTGCTGAAGCTCTTCAACCTCGTGCAGCCGGACGTCGCGGTGTTCGGAAAGAAGGACCGGCAGCAGCTCAAGATCGTGCGCGGCATGGTGCAGCAGTTCAACCTCCCGATCGAGATCGTCCCGGCGGAGACCGTGCGCGCCGACGACGGGCTCGCCCTGTCGTCGCGCAACGGCTATCTCACGGCGGAGGAACGGCGCGAGGCGCCCAACCTCTATCGGGTGCTGCGCGGGATCGCCGACGCGATCAACGAAGGCCGCAGCGACTACGCCAACCTCGAATCCGCGGGCCGGGCCGAGCTCGCCGCGCGCGGCTGGAAGGTCGACTACATCGCCGTCCGCCACGGCCTGGCGCTGCGCATCCCGCACCCGGAGGGCTTCGACCACCCGAACCTCCTGATCGCGCTCGGCGCGGCCACGCTCGGCAACACCCGGCTCATCGACAACGTCGACGTCGTCCGCCAGGACGGCAAGGATTAGCGGTTGCAACCCTGCTCCACGTCACAATTCCGACTCCAAGATCACGAACAATAGCCGCCATGAACCCACGCCGCGCATTGCTCGCCGTATTGCTCGCTCTGACGGTGCCGATGGCCGCCCACGCGCAGGAGGCGTGGCCGGCGAAGCCCATCCGCCTGATCGTCCCGTTCCCGCCTGGCGCGGGGACGGACACCGTCGCGCGCTTCGTCGCGCAGCGGCTCGCGGAGACGATGAAGGCGCAGATCGTGGTCGAGAACAAGACCGGCGCGGGCGGCGCGATCGGCGCCGCCGAGGCCGCCGGTTCCTTGCCCGACGGCTACACGCTGCTGTTCGTCGCGTCCCCGTTCACGACCGTCGCCGCGGCCTCGAAGAATCCCGTCTACGATCCGGTGCGCCAGTTCGTTCCGGTCGCGCCGATCGCGTCCGGGCCGCTCGCGTTCATCGTCAACAAGGACGTGCCGGTCAGCACGAT
Organism: uncultured beta proteobacterium; assembly: GCA_963725735.1. Lineage (GTDB taxonomy): Bacteria > Pseudomonadota > Gammaproteobacteria > Burkholderiales > Casimicrobiaceae > VBCG01. The sequence goes on from CAVRZM010000018.1 coordinate 228,621, forward strand.
GCGCGAGTTCGTGGCGCTCGCGAAGACCATGCCGGGCAAGCTCAACTACGGCTCCGCGGGCGCGGGCAGCGTCAACCACTTGGCACTCGAGCTCCTGAACGCGCGCGCCGGGATCGTGGTCGTGCACGTGCCGTATCGCGGCATCGCCGACGCCACCAAGGATCTCCTCGGCGGGCAGATCCAGGCGATGACGGCGTCGATTCCGGCGACGCTGCCACTCGCGGCGGAGAAGCGCGTGAAGGTGCTCGCCGTGACCGGCCCGAAGCGCATCCCGCAGCTGCCGGACGTGCCGAGCTGGCAGGAGGAAGGCGTTCCCGACGCGAGCGTGATCAACTACTGGGGCATCGTCGCGCCGGTGGGCACGCCGCCGCACGTGATCGCACGTCTCAACGCCGACGTGCAGAAGGTCCTCGCGCACCACGAGGTGAAGGAGCGCCTGGAAAAGGAAGGGGCCGAGCTCATCCCCGGGCCGCCGTCGCGCCTGGGCACGCTGATCGAGCACGATCTCGCGCACTGGAAGAAGCTCATCGTCGAGGCGAAGCTGTCGTTCGAGTGACCGGCAGCGACGCGCCGGCCGCGCGCCGCGCTCACTTGCGCAGCGCGAGCCAGTTGCCGAACACGGCGAGCACCACGCCCAGTCCGGCGAGCCACGTCCAGCGATAGCCTTCGAACAGCGTGGACAGCAGGAGCGCGATCACGGGCGTGGCCACGCCGACGAACGACGAGGGTCCGGCACCGACGCGCTTCAGCAGCGTGAGGTACGCCCCGAACGCCACCACGCTCCCCAGCACCGACAGGTAGACGAGCGACGCGACGTAGCCGAGCGTCGCCTCGAACGACCAGTGCACCCCGGTGACGGCGGCGGTGAGCGCAGCCGTGAGTGCGCCGTACAGCATCCCCCACGCGGTCGCGGGAAAGGTCGGCAGCCCTGCGTTGTGATTGCGCACCGCGACGAGGTTGCCGGCGGTTGCGATCGCGGTCGCGCCGAGCGCGAAGAGCACCCCCAGCGCGGCCGAGCCGCCGTGGCGCGCCGCGTCGAGCTCCGGCAGGAACAGCAGCGCCACGCCGCCGACGCCGAACGCCGCGGCCACGAACGTGCGCACGGTCAGTGGCGTTCCGAACGCGAGGCGCATGCCCACCGGGCTCATGAACACGATGGTCGAGAACACCACCGCGACCAGGCCCGAGGCGACGTAGCGCTCGGCCCAGTAGACGCCCACGTAGTTGAGGCCGAACAGCGTCGCGCCGAAGACGGCGAGGTGGCGATGCTCGCGCAGCGGAAAGCGCAGCGTGCGCCCGGTGCCGCGGCACCACAGCGCGAGGATCGCGCCGCCCAGCGCGAAGCGGTACGCCACCGACACTTCCGGCGCGACGCTGCCGAGCTGCCACGTGATCGCGAGCCACGTCGAGCCCCAGATCACCGTGGCGATGAGGAACAGCGCGGCGTTGGGCACGCGCATCAGGGCGTCCCTGCGCGCAGCCGCGCGCGCTGCGCGCCGACCGTTTCCCGCAGCCGGTCGACCTCGGCCGCGAGCTCGCGCCTGTACGCGGCGCCGCGTGGCGTGGACCCGGCATAGCCGACCGCGACGTCGAGCACGCCGTCGGCGACGGCAGCGTTTCCCCAGCCGATCACCCGGTCGCCCCAGAGCAGCGGCAACGCGTAGTAGCCGAAGCGGCGCTTCGGCGCCGGGGTGTAGGCCTCGAAGCGATAGTCCCAGCCCCAGAAGGCGACGAAGCGACGGCGGTCCCACACGACCGGATCGAACGGGGCGAGCAGGCGCACTCGATCCGCGACGTCGTCGCGCAACGCGTCCTGCTCGGGCCACAGCCACGCGATGCCATCGACCGTGCAGCGCCGGACGGACGGGTCGCGCAGGAAGCCCGCGAGCGCGCGCTCGCGCAGCGCAGGGGACAGCGAGGTCTCGGCGATCATGCGCGAGAGCTCCCGCAGGCTCGGCTCCGGCAGCGGGGCGTAGAGTTCGAGCAGCAATGTCAGCAGCGCCCGGGCGCGTTCGGCCGGCCGCAACGGCTCGGCCGGCGGATGCGCCAGCGCGTAGATCTTGATGCCGTTCTCGCGCCGTGCCACGCGCAGGCGCCCGCGGTGATGCAGCGCCTCGAGCACGCGCGTGGTGGCTGACGATTCGCCGCCCCAGCCGTTGATCGTCGACGTGCGGCCGAACACGGCCGCCACGTCGCGCGGGTGCGTCTCGCCTCGCTGCGTCACGTGCGCGAGGACGCGCGAGGCGAGCCGCGGGTGCTCGCGCTCCACGTGCCGTCGCCACGAGGCCGGGCGCGGATGCAGCAGCCGAAGCGTCGCCTGCGGCACCACGCCGTAGACGTGGACGTAGTCCTCGGCGAGCGGCAGCGCGGGATAGGCACGGTCGAGATCGCCCGCGCGATAGCCTTCGACGCGCTGGCGCAGGATGAGATCGGCCGCGCGCGCCGGCGCGCGAATCGGATCGAGCTGCACGAAGCCAAGCGCGGCGACCGCGTCGACGATCGAAGCGGCGGGCCGCAGCGACCGGGCGACGGCGTATGCGCGCAGTCGGGCGAGCGTCGGAGTCGCCACGCGCCTGGCGGGCGTCCCGGCGAGAACCGCGCTCACTGGACAACCCTCCGCGCTGCCGCGCTTCGGGGCAATTCGCGCTCGGGGCGGCCCTTCGCGCTCATGCGGCGCGCAGCGCGTCCACGATCTTGAGGCGCGACGCGCGCGCGGCGGGCAGGAAGCCGCCGACGAAACCCATGAAGAGCGCGAACGCGAGCGACGCCGCGACGATCAGCGGCGTGAGCGTGAACGTGAAGGCGATCTCGGAGAACGTCTGGAAGTTGGTGGTCGAGATCGGGACGAACTGCATGAACGACGCGCCGACCAGCCCGACCACGCCGCCGACGAAGCCGAGCAGCAGCGCCTCGCCGAGGAACGCGACGAGGATCGACGAGCGCGGAAATCCCAGCGCGCGCAAGGTGCCGATCTCCGCGGTGCGCGACGCGACGCTCGCATACATCGTGATCATGGCGCCGATGATCGCGCCGATGGAGAAGATCGCGGAGATCGTGGTGCCGAGGTAGGAGATGAACTTGGAGAGCTGCTCGGACTGGTCCGCGTAGAACTGCGTCTCGCGCTTCACCTCGAGCGTCAGCCGCGGGTCGGACTCGATGGCGCGCTTCACGTCCTCGTAGCGATCGGTGTCGACCAGCCGGAAGATCAGCGCCGAGAAGGCGACGCGGCGAAACGCCTGCAGCATCTGCTCGGCATCGCCCCAGATCTCGGAATTGAAGGCGGTCTTCCCCGCGTCGAAGACGCCGACCACCGTCCAGTCGCGCTGGGCGAAGCGCAGCGTCTCGCCGAGGCTGGTGCCGCGAAAGCCCTTCGCGATGGCCCGGCCGGCGATGATCTCCGACGTGCCCGGCCGGAACATGCGGCCCTCGACGATGTGCACCTGCGGTCGCAGCGTGAGCCCGTGATCGGTGACGCCGCGGATCACGACGTTGGCGGGACTGCCGGTGTCGCGCTTGGGCAGGTTGATGAGCACGACCGGCTCCTTGCTCAGCAGCCGCTTGCCGTCCTCGCCCGTGGCGATGTCCGGCAGCGACTCGACGATCGCCGCCGACACGCGATCGATGCCGCTCTGCACTTCGGTCTGCGAGCCGCGACGGATCACGATGACGTTGTCGGGTTGTCCCGTGGCGATGAGGGTCTCGCGCAGCCCGGCCGCCAGCATGAGCACGGTCGCGAACACGTACACGACCAGCGCCATGCCGCCCGCGGTGAGCGCGGTGGTCAGCTTGCGCGCGAAGAGATTGCGCGCGATATAGGAGACGGGTATCGCGGCCACGGCTCAGGCCACCGAGCGCAGGCCGTCGACGATGCGCACGTGCGCCGCGCGCCACGCCGGAATCAGTGCCGCCACCACGCCGACGATCAGCGCCGCCGCCGTCTGCATCAGGACCGTCGCCTGCGAGACGAAGAACACCGGAAAGAGCGTGCCCATCGCGCCGCCGAACGCGTCCGCGATGGGAAACGTCAGCGCGATGCCCAGCAGGCCGCCGGCCATCGCGATGCCGAGCGACTCGGCGAAGATGAGAAACGCGACGAAGCCGTTCGAGAAGCCGATTGCCTTCATCGTCGCATACTCGGAATAGCGCTCGCGCGCGGTCATCGCCATCGTGTTGGCCATCACCGCCATGATGATCAGCACGATGACGTACGACACCGCCTGGATCGCGGCGAGGATCGCCTCGGTCATCGCGACGAAGCCGAGCTGGAAGGCCTTCTCCGTCTCGGTGAGCGTCTCCGCGAGCGAGTTCTTGAACATCGAGTCGATGCGCTCGGACACGTCCGCCGCCTGCGTCGGATCGGCGATCTCCTCGATGTAGAGGCCGACCTGGTCCGCGCGCCGCGGGAACCGCGCCTTCACCGTCTCGTTCAGGAACTGCCAGTGGAAGAAGAACTGCGTCTCGTCGACCTTGGCGTCGGCGCCGTCGTAGATCGCCCGCAGGTTGAAGGTCCAGGTGCCCGGGAAGATGGTTCCGCGCAGCGGAATCTGGTCGCCCACCTTCCAGCCGAACTTGTCGGCGATCCGGCGTCCCGCGACCGCGCCCTGCCGGTCGAAGAGAAAGGCCTTGAGCTCCGCCGGCTGCAGGCGGAACTCCGGGTACATCGACAGGTAGGTCGCACCGTCGATCGCGAACTGCGGGAAGAAGTTGCTTTCGGTGATGTAGATGCCGCCGAACCAGTTGGCCCACGTGACCGAGCGCACGCCCGGCACCTGCCGCAGCTTCTCCGCGTAGTTGAGCGGAAGCGGGAACACGAGCGAGGTCGCATTGCGCGTGATGAGGCGCGCCGAGGACGTGGCCTCCGCGCCCGCGTACCACGCGTCGACGATCGTGCGCAGCAGTCCGAAGGCCACGATGGCCACCACGATGCCGACCATCGTCAGCGTCGTGCGCAGCTTGTGGCGGAACGCGTTGCGGAGGATGAGGAAGGGAACGAACACGGCGCTCGGTCCGGAGGGTCAGGCGACCAGCACGCCCTTTTCCAGGTGGATCAGCCGATGCGCCTTGCCCGCGGCCTTGGGATCGTGCGTCACCATGATGATCGTCTTGCCGAGCTCGCGGTTGAGCCCGTCGAGCAGGTCCAGGATCTCCTCCCCCGTGGTGCGGTCGAGGTCGCCGGTGGGCTCGTCGGCGACGATGATCGTCGGATCGCCGATGAGCGCGCGCGCGATCGCCACGCGCTGCTGCTGGCCGCCGGACAGCTCGTTCGGGTAATGCTCCATGCGGTCGGTCAGGCCCACGAGCGCGAGCGTGTTCTCCACCCGCTCGCGGCGCTCGCGGCGCGACAGGCTCGTGAGCTGCAGCGGCAGCTCCACGTTCTGGAATGCGGTCAGCACCGGCATCAGGTTGTAGAACTGGAAGATGAAGCCGACGTGCGCCGCGCGCCAGCCCGCGAGGTCGCCTTCGGAAAGCCGCGCGATGTCGACGCCCGCGACCAGGATCTCGCCCGACGACGGCTTGTCGATGCCGGCGATGAGGTTCAGCAGCGTCGACTTGCCCGACCCCGACGGGCCCATCAGCGCGACGAAATCGCCTTCCAGCACGTCGAGGTTGATGTCGGCGAGCACGGGGATGATCTGGTCGCCGCGCACGTAATACTTGGTGAGCCTGCGGATGGCGACCAGCGTCCGGCGCTCGGCGGCCGCGCCATCCGCGCCCGCGTTGTCGAGCGCGACGGATTGCGTCGGCGAGGTCACGCGCGCTACTTCGCGACGGCCTTCACCAGCGCATCGCCGGCGAGGTCCGCGGGTGGCTTCGCCACCGCCTTCTCGCCGCTCTTCACCGCGCCGGTGATCGCCATGAGGTCGCCCAGCTTCGCGCCGGTCGTCACCGGCACCATCACCGCGCGGTCGTTGCGCACGACGAAGAGCACGGTCTTGCCGTCGCGCTCGGCCAGCGCATCGCCGCTGACCGCGACGAGCGGCTTCTGCTGCTCGGGCACGATGTCCTGCGAGAGGAAGCTCACCTTCGCGCTCATTTCCGGCAGCACGCGCGGATCGATCTCGTCGAACTTCACCTTGGTCATCACCGTCGCCTTCGCGCGGTCGACCGTCGGGACGATGCGACTGATGCGCCCGCGGAAGCGGATGTCGGGCAGCGCGTCGAGCATGATCTCGGCGGGCTGGCCCACCTTGATCTTGCCGAGGCTCGACTCCGAGACGTCCGCCTCGACCTCCAGCGTGCTCATGTCGGCCATCGACACCACGGCGCCCTTGGAATCGGCGGCGTTGGAGAACGGGGTCACGAGGTCGCCGACGTTGGCGGTCTTCGACAGGATCACGCCGTCGAACGGCGCGCGGATCACCGTGTAGTCGACGGCCACCTGCGCGTTGCGCGCAGTGGCTTGTGCCGCCGCGATCGTGGCGCGCGCGTTGGCGACTGCGGCCGTGGCACGATCGGCGCGCGCCTTTGCGGTATCGACCGAGGCGGCCGACACGAATTTCTGCCGCAGGAGGTCTTCCGCGCGCTTCAGCTGCGCGACGGCGTCGGTTTCCTCCGCCTGAGCCTGCACCAGCGCGGCCTGCGTGGCCTTGACGTTGGCCTCCGCGCTCTCGGCCTGCGCAACGACGTCGCGCGCGTCGATGCGCGCGATGATGTCGCCGGCCTTGACGCGGGAACCCTCGGCGACACCGAGATATTCGACGCGGCCGGTGGCCTTCGACGAGATGGCGGCCTTGCGCTGCGCGACGACGTAGCCCGTCGCGTTCAGCACCACGAACTGCTGCGACGGATAGCTGGTGACGATCGGCGTGGTCTGCACCGCGCGCACCTTCGGCTGCAACGCGTACCACGCGCCGCCCGCCCCGACGATCAGGGCCAGCGCGCCCCACCACAGCCAGCGGCGGCGGCGGCGATTGCGGATCGGCGCGATGCTGCGATCGAGCTTGAGCTTCGAGAGATCGGGAGGCGGATTCTGGTTCATGAAGCGGCGGCGGCCGGTGCGCCCGGCGCATGCGCAGGCAAGCCGCGCATTCTACCGCGCCGTCGCTTCCGCGATGGCAGTGCGTCCCGTGCGTCCGCCGTCCGCTGCGCGTCCGGCGCGCGACCCGCGACGAGGACTAGCGCGACGGGCGCCGTTCGCGCAGCGCGTACAGCACCGCGGCCCAGAATGCCGCGAGGCAGACGATGGGCAGCACCGAGGGCTGCGCACGATAGCCGGTCATCGACGCGACGAACGAGCCGACGCGGCTGCCGTCGTCGAGCAGCGCGCTCGTGTCCCAGATCTGGTCGCCCAGCGACGGCAGGACGCCGAGGCCGATCAGATGGTCGATGCCCGACACCAGCAAGCCGCCGGCGAGGAGCAGCAGCAGGATTTCGCTCACCCGGAAGAAATGCCGCCACGACAGCGCGCGACCACCCCTCTGCAGCAGCCAGAACGTGAGGAACGCCGTACCGAGGCCGATCGTGAGCACGAGCACGAACTGCGCAGCGTCGAGCTGCTCGAAGCCCACGCCGTAGAGGAACACCACCGTCTCGGCCGTCTCGCGGCCGACCGCGAGCGCCACCACCGTCAGCAAGCCCCACCAGTTGGCGGCGCCCGCCTCCTTCGCCATGCGACCTTCGAGCTCGGACTTGAACGTACGGCCATGGCGACGCATCCAGAACACCATCTGCACGATCAGCGCCGCGGCCACCAGCATCATCGCCACCTGGAAGTAATCGAGCGCGGTCTCGGGCAGCGCGCGCACGAGACCGAGGACGATCAGCGCGAGCAGCACCGCGAGCCCGATGCCCGCGGCGACGCCGCCCCAGAGGTAGCGCAGGCCGACCTTGCGATCGGGATGCCGCGCGAGCCATGCATACAGGATGCCGACCACGAGCAGCGCTTCGGCCGACTCGCGCCAGATGATGAAGATCGCGTTGCCCATGCCTGCTCCGGACGTTACTTGACCACGAGCTTGCCGCGCGCGTTCTTTTCGTTGAACTCGTCGACGAAGGTGTACTCGCCCGCCTTCAGCGGATTGACGTTTACGGTCGCCTTGGCCCCCGGCGCCACCACCTTCTCGATCTTGAGCGCCTTGCTCTCGAACTCGATCGCCTTCTTTTCCTCGTTGGTGATCTCGATCCTGATCCGCTTGCCGGCGGGCGCCGACAGCTCGGCCGGATCGAGCTTGCCGCCCTTCGCGACCACCTTCAGCTCCACCACTTCCTGGGCCTGGACCGCGAGCGGGGCGACCGCGAGGACGGCGATGGCGAGGAGTCCGCGCGCGGCGCGGGCAATCGTTCGTACGTTCATCGGATGTCTACCCTTGTGCCGATACCGGCGTCATCGTGGGTTGCCTTCGCGTCGCCAGGCGTCCGGAGTTGCTTCCTTGGCCCACCCGTGTAGCCCCCGGGAATGTCCTCTCCGCAGGCACCCTGAACAGCAGGTTAGCAAGTCCAATCCAGAAAGTAAATAGGAATGATTTGCGTTTACGCAACGTTTCGTGTACAGTTCGCGGGTACAGTCAATCCACCGCGCGAACGATCGCGCGCCATCGACCGGACCGCCAGCCATGTACGTTTGTGTCTGCAATGCCGTGACCGACCGCGAGATCCGCGGCGCCGTGAAGCTCGGCGTGCGCACCCTGGACGACCTCTCGTCCATGCTCGGCGTCGCCACCTGCTGCGGCCGCTGCACCGAATGCGCGCGCGGGGTGCTGGCCGAAGCCGTCGACGCGACGGTCGCCTGCGCCGGCGGCGACGACTAGCCCGCGCACAGCGCGGTTCGCGCTGCGCTAGACTCCCGGGTGCCCTTCTCCAGTCGACAGGACATCCATGCGCGGCGATCCCGACGTCATCCGGCATCTCAACGCGGTGCTCACCAACGAGCTCACCGCGATCAACCAGTATTTCCTGCACTCGCGGATGCTTCGGCACTGGGGCTTCCGGCGGCTCGGAGAGCACGAGCACCACGAGTCGATCGACGAGATGAAGCACGCGGACAAGCTGATCGAGCGCATCCTGTTCCTCGAAGGCCTGCCCAATCTCCAGGACCTGCACAAGCTGCTGATCGGCGAGGACGTGCAGGAGGTGCTCAATTGCGACCTCAAGCTCGAGCTCGCCGCGCATCCGCCGCTCCGCGCCGCGATCGCGCACTGCGAATCCGTGGGCGATTACGTGAGCCGCGAGCTGTTCGAGGACATCCTCGAGTCGGAGGAGGAGCACATCGACTTCCTCGAGACCCAGCTCGAGCTCATCGGCAAGGTGGGGCTCGAGAACTACCTGCAATCCCAGATGGGCGAAGGCAGCCCGTCGTAGGGTCTAGCCACCGTCGAGCGCCGTCGGCGCCGGCGGCACGGGCTCGCCGCGCCGGGCAGCCCGCAGCGCCGTAACGGAGAGGATCACGAGCCCGGCGCCGATGCAGGCGATTCCGGTCCATTCGCTGCTCGTGAGCCGCTCGCCGAAGATGGCCATCGAGCTCACCAGCGCGATCACCGGGATGGCGAAGATGTTAAGCGATGCCGTTCCCGCCGGCAGGATGCGCAGGATCGCGATCCAGAGCAGGAACCCCAGCGCCGTCGACACGACGCCGATGAAGACGAGCAGCAGTCCGTAGACTGCGCTCCACTGCGTCGGAGGATAGTCGACAAGCGCGGGCAACAGCAGGAGCGGCATCAGGCCCGCCAGCATCTGCCACGCGATGAAGTTCACCGGGTCGAGCTCCCGCGCGCGCTGAAAGTACTTCGTGCACACGGTGCCCGCCGCCCAGCCGAAGCCGGACAGCACGGCCCAGAGCTTCGGCCGCAGGTCGCCGTGCCAGTTCCACGGCTCGACCACCAGCGCCAGCCCTGCGAACGCGAAGCCCACCGCGAGCCATTGCGCACCCTTCACGCGCTCGTGCAGCACCGGCCACGCGATGAGCAGCGTCCAGAACGGCATGGTGAAGACGAGCACCGAGGTCCGTCCCGCGCCGCCGCCGGCCAGCGCCATCGTCGTCGCCAGGTAGTTGAGCGTCGTCTGGAAGAAACCGGTGACGAACACCGCCGTCCACGACGTCGGCCAGAACGGCCGCCGCTGCCACGCGAGCACGACGAAGAGCGCGAGAACCGCGAGCGCCGTGCGCTCCACGTTGAGGACCACCGGATGCGCGCGCTCGAGCGCCAGCTTCATCACGATCCAGTTGCCGCCCCAGATGAGCGTGAGGAACACGAGCGCCGCGTAGGCGCCGCGCCGCGTGCGCACGAGGTAATGCTCGCGCATCAGTCCGCGCGGCCCGCGAAGAACGCCGTCAGGTGCCGCCCGACCGCCTCCGGCTGGTCGTGGTGGAGCATGTGGCCGGCATCCTCGATCGTCACCAGCCTGCCGTTCGGGACGTGCGTGAAACGGCGCGCGATCTCCGCCGCAGCATCGCCGCCGACGGAGAGCCAGCGGCCGATGTCGGATTCGGCGGCGCGCATCCACAGCACCGGCGCGGTGATCTCGCGCCACACCGCGTACATGTCGTCCATGCGCGCGGTGATCGGGAACGGGAGCTTGTGCTTCGCGTCTGCACGCAAGCGAGCGGTACCGTCGGGCAGCGCCTCCGCCCAGTGCGGCGCGAGCCACTCCGCCTTGTCGCGCGGCAGCCGCGGATTGTTCTTCTGCAGGCGGTCGGCTACCGCCGCCAGGTCCCGGTACGGCGCAAAGGTCGGCATGTCGCGCAACGCATCGAGCCATTTGCGGAACTTGTTCGGGGCGCGCTCGGGCGACTCCGCCGGCACCCCGAAGCCGTCGAGCGCGGCGACGCGCGCCACGCTCGCGGGCCGCACGCCCGCGTAGAACATCGCGACGTTCGCCCCGAGGCTGTGACCCGCGACCGCGATCGGCTCGCCCGGAGCAAGCGCCTGCGCGAGCGCGTCGAGGTCGGCGACGTAATCCGCGAACCAGTAGCCGTCCTGCGGCGTGGCGGACAGGCCGAAGCCGCGCCAGTCGGGAGCCAGCACGTGCCAGTCGTCGGGCAGCGCGTCGACCAGGAACTGGAACGACGCGGAGACGTCCATCCACCCATGCAGGAGGAACACCTTGCGGCCCGCGGGATCGCCCCACGCGCGCACGTGATAGTCGAGGCCGCGCACCGGCACGCGCAGCGAACGCGACGGCTTCATCGGGCGCGACGCGGACGCGTCACTTGGCCTTGCACTGCGCGAGGCCGTCCTGCCAGCCCATGCGATAGTTGCCGTCGCTGGTGAAGCGCGCCGGGTCCTTCTTCTCGCTGCCGCGCGCACTCGCGCAGCCATCGGAAAAGCCCACGCGATACGGCAGCGGGAAGCCCTGCAGGTTCACGGGCGGCGGCGGCGGCTCGACGTAAGGCGCGGGCGCCTTCGGCGACGGCGCAGGTGCCGGTGCCGGCACGGGTGCGGCCGGCGGCGGCGCCGTCGCGCAACCGGCGATCGCGATCGCGAGCAGGACGGCGCAGGAACGAATAGCGTGCATGGACCTTCGCATTCGAGAGCCCGCCGGTCGCGCGGCGCGCAAACGTACGGAGTAGAATTCTAGCATCCGGCGCGTGCACCACATGACTCACCCCACCTTCGTTCATCTGCGCCTGCACAGCGAATTCTCGGTCGTCGACGGCACCATCCGCATCGACGACGCCGTCGCCGCGGCCGCGTCCGACGCGATGCCCGCGCTGGCGCTCACCGACCTCGCCAACGCGTTCGGGCTCATCAGGTTCTACAAGGCCGCGCGCGCCAAGGGCGTGAAGCCCATCGCGGGCTGCGACGTGTGGATCACGCACGACGCCGAGCGCGACGCTCCGTTCCGCGCGATCCTGCTCGCCGCCGATCGCAGCGGCTACCTCAGGCTTTGCGATTGGCTGTCGCGTGCGTATCGCACCAACCAGCATCGCGGTCGCGCGGAACTGCGCCGCGAGTGGTTCGCCGAAGGCACGCACGGGCTGATCGCGCTGTCGGGCGCGCGCCAGGGCGAAGTGGGCGCATCGCTCGCGCAGGGCAATCGCGCCGGCGCCGAGCGGGCCGCGCGCGAATGGTCCGCGTGGTTCCCGCAGCGCTTCTACCTCGAGGTGCAGCGCGCGGGCTTTCCGGACGACGACACGCTGGTGGCCGCGACCGCGGCGCTCGCCGCCGACCTCGCGCTGCCGGTGGTCGCGACGCATCCGGTGCAATTCCTGTCCCGCGAGGATTTCCGGCCGCACGAGGCGCGCGTGTGCATCGCCGAGGGGCACATCCTCTCGGACACGCGGCGGCCGCGGCGCTTCACCACCGAGCAATACTTCCCCACGCAGGCGGAGATGTCCGCGCGATTCGCGGACGTGCCGGAGGCGCTCGCCAACACCATCGCGATCGCGCAGCGCTGCAACCTCACGATCCCGCTCGGCAAGCCGCACCTGCCGGAATTCCCGACGCCGCCCGGCGTGACCATCGACGAGCATCTGCACAACGAGGCCTTGGCCGGGCTCGAGCGCCGCCTCGCGCATCTCTATCCGGACGCCGCCACGCGCGATGCCAAGCGCCCCGAGTACGCGGCGCGCCTCGAGTTCGAGGTGAAGACCATCGTGCAGATGGGCTTTCCCGGCTACTTCCTGATCGTCGCGGACTTCATCAACTGGGCGAAGCGCAACAAGGTGCCGGTAGGTCCGGGGCGCGGCTCGGGCGCGGGTTCGCTGGTCGCGTACTCGCTCGGCATCACCGACCTCGATCCGCTGCGCTACGCGCTGCTCTTCGAGCGCTTCCTCAATCCGGAGCGGGTGTCGATGCCCGACTTCGACATCGACTTCTGCCAGGACGGCCGGGACCGCGTCATCGACTACGTCAAGAAGAAATATGGCGCCGATTCCGTGTCGCAGATCGCCACCTTCGGCACGCTGGCTGCGAAAGCCGCGGTGCGCGACGTCGGCCGTGTGCTCGATCTCCCCTACCCGTTCGTCGACGGCATCGCCAAGCTGATCCCCTTCCAGCCGGGCAAGCTGGTGACGCTGAAGAAGCGCCAGGGCGAGGGCGAGGCGAACGTCATCTACGCGCGCGAGGCGGAGCCGCTCATCAACGAGCGCGAGGCGGCGGAGGAAGAGGTGCGTGAGCTCCTGGAGCTCGCCGAGCAGCTCGAGGGTCTGCCACGCAACGTCGGCATGCACGCAGGCGGCGTGCTGATCGCGCCGGGCAAGCTCACCGACTTCTGCCCGCTGTACGTGCAGGCGAACGCGGAAGCGATCATCTCGCAGTTCGACAAGGACGACGTCGAGGCGGTCGGCCTCGTCAAGTTCGACTTCCTGGGCCTCACCACGCTCACGATCCTCGACTGGGCCGTGCGATACGTGAAGATGCTCGATCCGGCGTCCGCCATCGATCTCGACGCACTGCCGCTCGACGACCAGAAGGCGTTCTCGGTCTTCCGCAACGGCAACACCACCGCCGTGTTCCAGTTCGAATCGCGCGGCATGCGCGAGCTCCTGAAGCAGGCGCCGGTCAAGAGCTTCGAGGACATCATCGCGCTGGTCGCGCTGTACCGTCCGGGCCCGATGGAGCTCATTCCCGACTTCACGGCGCGCAAGTCCGGCCGCGAGCGCGTCGCGTACGCGGACCCGCGGCTGGAAGCGATCCTCGGCGCCGACGTACGGCGTGATGGTGTACCAGGAACAGGTGATGCAGATCGCGCAGGTCATCGGCGGCTATACGCTCGGCGGGGCCGACCTCCTGCGCCGCGCGATGGGCAAGAAGAAGCCCGAGGAGATGGCGCAGCATCGCGACCATCTTCGTCGAGGGCGCGACGAAGAACGGCGTGGCGGACGCGAAGGCCACGCAGCTCTTCGACAACATGGAGAAGTTCGCCGGCTACGGCTTCAACAAGTCGCACGCGGCCGCCTACGCGCTCGTCGCCTACCAGACCGCGTATTTCAAGGCGCACCATCCGTCCGCCTTCATGGCGGCCAACCTGTCGCTCGTGATGGACGACACCGACAAGGTGCGAAGCTTCCGCGACGACGCGATCGCGCAGGGGCTCGCGGTGCTGCCGCCGGACGTCAACGCCTCGAACTATCGCTTCGAGCCGGTGGACGCGACGAGGATCCGCTACGGGCTCGGCGGCGTCAAGGGAACCGGCGCCGCCGCCATCGAGGCGATCGTGGCCGCACGCGCGGCCGGCGGTCCGTTCCGCGACCTCTTCGACTTCTGCCGGCGCGTGGACAAGCGCACGGTCAACCGCCGCGCGATCGAGGCGCTGGTCCGCGCCGGGGCATTCGACGCCGTCGAGCCGCGGCGCGCGGCGCTGCTGGCATCCGTGGGCGTCGCGCTGGACGCGGCCGAGCGCGCGGAAGCCAACAAGGCGCAGGTATCGCTGTTCGGCGAGGAATCGTCGGGACCGAGCGTGAGCCTCGTCGCCACGCGCGACTGGACCGACGCGGAGCGCCTCCAGCACGAGAAGGCGGCCATCGGCTACTACCTCTCCGGGCATCCGTTCGCGGGCTACGCCGCCGAGCTCGCCTCGCTCGTGCGCACCACCATCGGCAACCTGCAGCCGAAGCAGGAGCGCGTGCTGGTCGCGGGCATCGTCACCGCGCTGCGCGTGCAGGCGAGCCGGCGCGGCAAGATGGCCTTCGTCACGCTCGACGACGGCCACGGCTCGGCGGAGATCATGGTCTACAACGAGACCTTCGACGCCGTGCGCACGCTGCTGCGCGAAGACCAGCTGGTCATCGCGGAAGTGAAGGTCACGCAGCGCATGACCGAGGACGGCGAGGCGCAGGGGCTGCGCATCATCGCGGAGAACGTGTTCGACCTGGCCACGCTGCGCCGTAAGCATGCGAAGGCGCTGCGGATAGCCTGCAACGGCAACGCGAGCGCCGACATGCTCGCGCAGATCCTCGCGCCCCACCGTCCGGGGGACAAGGCGATCGTCGTCGCCTATCGCAACGAGCGCGTGAGCGGCGAGGTGCAGCTCTCCGACGACTGGCGCGTGACTCTCGACGACGCGCTGGTCGACCGCCTGCGCGAATGGCTCGCCCCGGAGAACGTCGAGATCGTGTACTGAGCGCGGCCGCATCGGCCGCGCCGCGCCCGCGGCGCGCTGAAGAATCGACAATCAATGGAAGAGCGATCGCCATGAACCTGCCCTCCACGATGCGCTACATCGCCGTGCGCGAGCCCGGCCCGCCGGACGTCCTCGTGCCGGCGCAGGGCCCGTTGCCGGCACTGCAACCCGGCGAGGTGCTGATCGAAGTTGCGTATGCCGGCGTCAATCGCCCGGATTGCCTGCAGCGCTCCGGCGCGTATCCGCCGCCGGCGGATGCCTCGCCGATCGTGGGGTTGGAAGTCGCGGGACGCATCGTCGCGCTCGCGGAGGGCGTCACGGAGTGGAAGATCGGCGACGAAGTCTGCGCGCTGACGCCGGGCGGCGGCTACGCCGAATACTGCGCAACGCCTGCGGGATTCTGCCTGCCCTTGCCGCCGGGCGTTTCGGCGCGCGAAGCCGCGTGCGTCCCGGAAAACTTCTTCACGGTCTGGTACAACCTGTTCGACCGCATCCATTTCGCGGCCGGCGAATCGGTGCTGATCCACGGCGGCACCAGCGGCATCGGGCTCACTGCGATCCAGCTCTGCAAGGCGCACGGCGCCACGGTGTTCGCCACGGCCGGCAGCGACGAGAAGGTCGCGTTCTGCCGGACGATGGGCGCGGACCACGCGATCAACTACCGGACGCAGGATTTCAGCAGCGAAGTGTGGAAGGTCACGAGCAAGAAGGGCGTGAACGTGATCCTCGACATGGTCGGCGGCGATTATGTCGACCGCAATCTGCGTTGCCTCGCGACCGAAGGCCGGCTGTCGCAGATCGCGTTCCTGCAGGGCAGCAAGGTCGAGATCGAGATGCGCAACATCATGATGAAGCGCCTCACGGTCACGGGCTCGACGCTGCGCGCGAGCCCGGCGGCGCGCAAGGTGGCGCTCGCCAGCGCGCTGCGCGCGAACGTCTGGCCGCTGTTCGCCGAGGGCAAGCTCAAGGTGGTGGTCGCGAAGGAATATCCGCTGGCGGAAGCGGCCGCTGCACATGCGCTCATGGAGTCGGGCGCGCTGATCGGGAAGATCGCGCTGAAGGTGCGCTAGCGCTTCCGCACGCCATCGCTAGTACGTCGCCCTGCCACCCGACAGGTCGAACACGGCGCCCGTCGAGAACGAGCAGTCCTCGCTCGCCAGCCACGCGACCATCGCCGCGATCTCGTCGACGGTGCCGAAGCGACCGAGCGGGATCTTGGACAGCATGAAGTCGATGTGCTGCTGGGTCATCTGGTCGAAAATCGCGGTGCGCACCGCGGCGGGCGTCACGCAATTGACGCGGATGTTCGTCTTCGCGAGCTCCTTGCCGAGCGACTTGGTGAGGCCGATCACCGCCGCCTTCGATGCGCTGTACGCCGACGCGTTCGGGTTGCCTTCCTTGCCCGCCACCGATGCGATGTTGACGATGCGCCCGTAGTCCTTCTTCTGCATGACCGGGACCACCGCGCGATTGCAGAGGAAGAGTCCGTGCACGTTCACGTCGAACACGCGCTTCCATTCGTCGACGGGATATTCGGCAAGCGGCACGTTGGGCCCCGTGATGCCGGCCGAGCACACGAGGACATCGATGCCGCCGAGCGCCTCCGCGCTCGCCTGCGCGACGCGCGCCACCGCCGACGCGTCGCTGACGTCGAGCGCGAAGGTGTGCGCTGCGTCGCCGAGCGCCTGCTTCGCCGCCGCGAGCGCGCCTTCGTCGCGGTCCCACAGCGCGACGCGCGCGCCGCTATGCACCAGCCGCTGCGCGACGGCAAGGCCGATGCCCATCGCACCGCCGGTGATGGCCGCGCTGCGGCCGGCGAAATCCAGTCGATTCATGAGGTCGCTCTCGCGTCGTCGCCGAAAGAGCGAGGATAGCAACCTCGCGGCAAATGCCGCAATCGCCGCGTCAGCGGAACAGGACGCCGATGCCGAGCGCCAGCGCCGCGAGCGCGACGATGGCCAGCACGAGAACGAGCCCGAACATCGTGTTGCGGGTGTCGCTCTGGAACACGAGCATGTCGTCCATCAGCTCGGCCACCTGCGCGTTGGTCGCGAGCGCGACCGGCGGCGAGATCGCTTCGATGCGCGGCGGGGGCTCGCTGCCCGGCGCCAACGTGGGCACGTCGATGGGCAGGATCATCACGAAGTTGGTGACGGGCAGGATGCGGAACGCGTGGTTGTCCCACAGCTTCACGCGCGCGCCGGAGCGCATGCGAAACGAGAGCGCCTTGCCCTCCGGCTTCGACGCGGGCCCGCCCGCATCGACGATGAACTTGGTGGGCAGGCGCCCGGCATTGGCCACGCGCAGCAGCGTCGAGAACTTCTCGGTGCCCATGCCGACGTTGACCTGGAACTTTCCCGTCGCCGGCTCGCCATTGCGCGCCTGCTCGGAGACGTACACGACGGAACCGATCGCGCCGTTGCCGTTGGCAGCCGCGCCGTTGCCCTTGCGCTCCTTGATGCGCAGCACGCCGGAAAGGTCGGCGAGCGATTCGCCGGTGGCGAGCTCCACCGATTCCTCGGTGTCGAGCGTCACCTTCATCACGAGGACGCTGTCCTTCGCGTTCTCCATGACGAGCCGCGCCTTGGTGGGCCGGAATCCGAGAAGCGGCATCGCGGTGGCGGGTGGTTAGTGCGGAAGCGTGACGGCCGCGCTCGACCGCGCAGGGGGGAGCACGTACGTGCGCATTCTATGACATCGCCTGCACGTCGCGCCCCACGTACGCGGCGGCGACCAACGGCGATGCTGTGAGCGACAACTCGAACGAGTCGTCGATGCCGGCTCATGCCGTTGTCATAGAGGCGTTGCCGGAAGAGAATGGCGCCCTGCCGGGTCTTCGGGAGTCGTCATGCGTTTCGCGTCGTTCGCCATCCTCGCTGCTGCGATTCGGCAGCCGTCCGTCGCGGCGCAGACGCGCGCGCCCGTGGTGCGCGCGGGAGCGGCAGCGACGCCCAAGCTCGGCGTCGCAACCAACGCGAACGCAAGCGCGCTGGCGGCGATGCTGACAGGCAACGGCGTCACCATCGCCAACGCCTCCTATCGCGGCGCCGGCGCTGCGGCAGGCACGTTCTCCGGCGCGCAGGCCAGCATCGGCATCGACATCGGCGTGGTGCTCTCGACCGGCGACGCGGCGGATGTCGCCGGCCCGAACAGCGACACGGCGCGCAGCACCGATAACGAGGGCCCGGCGACGCGTCGCTGAACGCGATCGTCGCGCCGATACGAGACGACGCGACGTCGCCGTCCTCGAGTTCGACGTCACGCCTCGCGGCCGACGCATCTCCGATCCGCTTCGTGTTCGGCTCCGGAGGAATATCCGGAGTTCGTCGGCACCGCCTACAACGACGTGCTCGCGATCTTCGTCAACGGTGTCAACTGCGCCAACTACAACGGCCGTCCGGTAAGCGTGAACACGATCAACGCGACCGCCAACAACGTGCTCTTCGTCGACAACCACAACGGGGAGCGCGACACGCAGATGGACGGGCTCACGGTGCCGCTCGAATGCGTCAGCGGCGGTCAACCCGGGCGCGCCCAACCACGTGAAGATCGCGATCGCCGATACCGCCGACGCGGCGTATGACGCGGCGGTGTTCCTCGCCGCGGGCGGCGTGAAATCGCCGGGCATCGGGCGCGCTCACGGTGAGCAGCATCGTCAAGGTGATCGAGTACCGGCACGCCGAATTCGACCATTACTTCATCACCGCGCTTCCCGGCGGAGATCCAGAAGCTCGACGACGGCACGTTCGCGGGCTGACCGCGCACGAACCGGGCGTTCAACGTGTTCGTCAGCGGCACGCCGGGCACCGCCGAGGTATGCCGGTTCTTCAGCACGTCGTTCGCGCCCAAGAGCTCGCATTCTACACGCCGTCGGCAAGCGAGTGCGAGTCGGTGAAGAAGAACCCGACTCGTCGTTCGAGGCCGCGGTGTTCAACGTGACGCTGCCCGCCGGCGACGGCGCCTGCCCGGGGGCATCGATCGCGATACGTTCCTCTTGATGCGGCAACTCGGCTGGAAGCCCGAAGGCTACGGCGAGCGCGTGATTGCCTGCATGCCGTTCTGGGAAAGTCTGCAAAGCGAGGTGCGCGAGGCGGTGCGCGGACGTGGTCATTTCCCGAGCGATGAGGCGGCGACCAAGCTTTCTGGCCGGCGTTGCGTCACATCACTGCGAAGCGGAAGAATCCACCCATTGAGTGGCATGCCGCGAAAGCCCGGTTCGCGATACCGTTCGCAGACCCCTTCGTGATGGCCCGCGGGTGATTCGGCCGGTTAAATCGGCTTCCACTCGCGGGCAAGCCGGTGCGCGTCCGCGATCTGCCATCGGGTCAGCTTGCTTGCCACTATGTCGCGATTCTTGATGGCGCGGGTGCGCTTCTCGGCCTCCGACGGAAGAAATCTGGAGGCGGCGAGGTTGAGCCACTTGTGGGCTTCGCGGTAGTCCTGCGGTACCCCTCGGCCGTAGAAGTACATGACGCCAAGATTGAGCTGAGCAGCGGCATCCCCATGATCGGCAGCCTTGCGATACCACTTCACCGCCTCGCCATAGTCCTGCTCCACGCCATATCCGTTGTCGTAAAAGACCCCCAAGCTGAACTGGGCGCTTGCGTTGTCTTGATCGGCCGCCGCGCGGAACCACCGGAGCGCCTCCGCATAATCCCTAGGCGCGCCTTGGCCCGATTCGCACATGACGCCAAGGTTGTATTGAGCGACGGCCAATCCATGATTTGCGGCGTTGCGGAACCACTTTCGTGCCTCCGCGAAGTCCTGCGACACACCTTGAGCGCTTTCGTATAGGACGCCCAAGTTGTTTTGCGCATAGTCGTAGCCTTGCTCGGCCGCCTTGCGATACCACTTCGCTGCCTCGGCATGATCCTGTGGCACCCCGAGGCCGCGCTCGTACATGAAACCGAGGTTGTTTTGGGCTATTGCGAGCCCTCGGTCCGCCGCCTTCCGGAACCACTTGAGCGCCTCGGCATAGTCTTGCGCCACACCCTGACCGCGCTCGTACATGACGCCGAGGTTGAGTTCCGCTTCCGGAAAGCCTTGATCGGCAGCCCTGTGATACCACTTCACGGCCTCGGCAACGTCCTGTGCCACCCCGCGCCCGCGTTCGTACATGAAACCGAGGTTGCTCTGAGCCCGAGCATGATTTTGGTCGGCGGCCCTGCAATACCACGTGACCGCCTCGGCATGATCCTGCGGTACACCCTGACCGGTTTCGTACATGACGCCGAGGTCGCTCTGGGCCTTGGCATAGCCTTGTTGCGCGGCTCTTCGGCACCACAGCGCGGCTTCGACGTAGTCCCGGGTTACCGTCTCGCCAGCGCTGTAGACGCGCGAGAGCGCGTACTGGGCACGGTCGTAACCCTGATCAGCAGCCTTGCGGTACCAAAAGTGCGCCTCAGCGACGTCACGCACTACGCCCTTTCCAGTGCTGTATAAGCGTGCAATCGCGTACTGGGCGGGCGCGTACCCCTGTTCCGCGGAACTGCGATACCACTTCGCCGCCTCGGCATAGTCCTGCGGCACTCCGCGGCCGCACTCATACAAATAGCCGAGGTCGTAGTGGCGGCCGGCTTCGCCGGAGATCCCGAGGACCAATCGCAGCGGAGGGAAGTTCGAAGCTGGGTTAGCTTGGACCACGGGTCTCTAGACGTGCAGCGGTCGCTTGGGCAGAAGATGCCCGGTCAGTTCAATTGCCCCGGCACCTTCGCGTCGCCCGGCAGTTGTCAGCGCGGGCGCCCGACCCGCCCGATATGGCGGACGACTGATCGGAGCTGAGTTCCGCACACGGTGAAAGGGATTTGCCGGAGGAACATCTTACGCCTTATGCGCTCACCTGTACCAGACAAAGTGTGCGCCGCATCTTGGCGTCCAGCGAAGTCGATTCATCGTGTCCTCCGCCGAGCGTGATCCGCCCGTGGCGTCGCAATGGACTTCCCCGGGTTTAGTGAGCACTCCGCGCATATGATTTGAGCAAAGGAGGAGGTCCCACGAGTACCCAACGGTTCCATGAAGTATCCGGCCGCGGCTCTACCAATCATCACCGCGGCCCTACCGCGCCTGATCGACCTCGCGTACCCCTTCGATCACCGAACCCTCGCAGTCACCCAGTGCGGTCGTATCTGCAAGGCGCCTCACAAGACGCCTAGCAACGCGTTCGCCGGTCAGAACGTCGGCGTCAAACAGCTTGGAGATAAGATCGGGTTGGTCCGCTTTGCGGATTACGACTTTGGACTTGGGCTTCTTCGACGAGGAGACCACTCGCCTCGCGCCCATTGCCAATCCGTTGGAAGCAAGAGTGTTACCGATGTGTCCGGTCCATACACGACTTGTTTGGTGCCGGCAGTAGGATTTGAACCCACGACCAACGGTTTACAAAACCGCTGCTCTACCCCTGAGCTATGCCGGCGCGCGGCGACATTCTACCGTGCGGGGCCGGGGCCTTCGTTGCCGGAAAAGGGGATCCTTCGCTGCGCACGGGATGCCCGATCCGCGCGCAGCGCGGACGAGTCACTTGATGATCTGGAGATGCGACGGGCGCGGCTTGCGCTTGCCGCCGTCGCCATTGCCGTCACCGTTGCCGCCGCTCTTCTTGCCGTTGGCGTCGGCGGCCTTCTCCGGCTCGCGTGGCGCCGTCGCGGCGGTCAGCGAGGCGACCGGGTCCTGCGGCGTCGCGGTGAACGCGAAACCGTAGCCCGTTTCCTTGGCGAAGATGCCCGACACCGCGTTCATCGGCACCGCGACCTCCTGCGACGCGCCGTTGAAGCGGGCGGTGAACTGGATCCACTCGTTGTCGATCGTGAGCTTGCGCGTGGCGGTGGTGCTCACGTTCAGCACGATCTCGCCGTTCTTCACGAACGCCGCCGGCACCCGCGTCTCCGCGTTGACCTTCACGGCGAGATAGGGGGTGAGCGCGTTGTCGCCGCACCATTCGCAAATGGCGCGGATGAGGTACGGCTTGGCGGATTGCTCGGACATGGGGGAGACATACTACGCAGGTCGGCCGGGCCGTCAAGCGCCGCGGTGCGGACGGAAGTCCGCCCGGGCGGCGTCCCCGCGCAGGCGGGGATCCAGCGGCGTCCGGACGCGTCGAAAGACACTGGATCCCCGCCTGCGCGGGGACGACGGCTAATCGCAGCCGGTCGTGCCTGGGGACGGCCGCCGGCTGCGCGGGTTCGCCTGTCCCGGCGTCACTTGCGCATGCCGCGTTCGGCGGAAGTCAGCGCTTCGGAGAACGCGGGGCGGGCGAACAGGCGCTCGGCGTACTTCATGAGCGGCGCCGCCTGCTTGGGCATCTGGATGCCGTAGTAGTCGAGTCGCCACAGGAGCGGGGTGATCGCGACGTCGAGCATCGAGTAGTCCTCGCCGAGCATGTGCTTGTGCTTGGCGAACACCGGCGTGATCTGCAGCAGCGCGTCGCGCACGAGCCCGCGCGCCTTCTCCGCGTTCTTCTGGTTGTTGCCCTCCAGCGCGTCGATGTGGACGAACAGCTCCTTCTCGAAACGGTGCAGGAACAGCCGCGCACGCGCGCGCATCACCGGGTCGGCCGGCATGAGCTGCGGATGCGGGAAGCGCTCGTCGATGTACTCGTTGATGATGTTCGACTCGTGCAGCACGAGGTCGCGCTCGACGAGGACGGGGACCTGGTTGTACGGGTTCATCACCGCGAGGTCCTCGGGCTTGTGGTCGAGGTCGACGTCGATGATCTGGAAATCCATGCCCTTCTCGTGCAGCACGATGCGGCAGCGCTGCGAAAACGGGTCGGTCGTCCCGGAATAGAGGGTCATCATGTTGGTATCTCCGTGCGCGGATGCATAGCGCGGTGGCGGCACGAGCGGCAGCCGCGCCGCTCCAAAGCAACGGGGCACGAGCGCCGCCCGTGCCCCAAAAGGTCAAGAGGTGCGGGGGATCAGTGCACGTCCTTCCAGTACGAGCGCTTCAGTGCGTAGATCAGCACGAAGAGCACGCCGAGGTAGAGCAGGACCACGATGCCGAGGCTGATCCGCTTGTTCTTGCTGGGCTCGGACACGAAGTCCATGAAGTTCACGAGATCCGCCACGAACGCCTGGTACTGCACGGTCGTCATGCTGCCGGGCGCATCGGCGTTCGGCTGCACCGTGCGCACCAGCCACTTGCCGCCGGGCGCCGGCTCGACCTTGACGAGGCCCTTGATCGCGATGGCGGCGGCGAGCGCTTCCTCGTGGTTCTCGAATTCCTTCGTGACGAGCTGCGGGCTCCCCGAGAGCGCCCACAGCACGTGCGGCATGGCGACGTTCGGGAACACGAGGTTGTTCCATCCGGAGACCGACGCCGGGTCCTTGTAGAACGCGTTGAAGTAGTTGTAGAGCCAGTCCGAGCCGCGCACGCGCGACTCCACCGAAAGATCGGGCGGCACCGTGCCGAACCAGCGCTTGGCGTCGGCCGCGGGCATCGCCGTCGTCATGGTCGAGCCGATCTTGTCGGTCCCGAACATCAGGTTGTTCTTGATCTGGTCTTCGGTGAGGCCGATGTCCTTCAGCCGCTCGTAGCGCATGTACTTCGCGCTGTGGCAGCCCAGGCAGTAGTTGACGAAGTTGCGCGCGCCGCGCTGCAGCGACTCGGTGTCGAGGCGATGCACCGGCGCAGGGTCGAGACGGAGGTCGGCCCCGCCCGAGGCGAGCGCGGAGCCGGCGGCGAACAGCAGTGCGGCGGAAAGGGAGGCGATCTTGTTCATGCTGGTTACGTCGTCCTTTCGGGCACTGGCTTCGTCTTGTCGCGCACCGTGTACCACGGCATCAGCAGGAAGAAGAGGAAGTAGACGACCGTCAGCACGCGCGAAACTACCGTGGCCTTGTCGGCCCCGTAGAACGGGAAGCCGTCACCGAACTGGCCCCAGACGGTCACCGGGACCACGCCCAGGTAGCCCAGGATCAGGAACGAGATCACGAACGCGGTGAGCCACGCCTTGTAGAGCGTGCCGCGGTAGCGGATCGAGCGGACCGGGCCGCGATCGAGCCACGGCAGGAAGAACAGGATCACCACCGCCGCCCCCATCACCAGCACGCCCCAGAACTGCGAGTCGAGGAACGACGGGACGGCGCGCAACATGGCGTAGAACGGCGTGAAGTACCACACGGGCGCGATGTGCTCGGGCGTCTTCAGCGGATCGGCCGGGATGAAGTTGTTGGCCTCGAGGAAGTAGCCGCCCATCTCCGGCAGGAAGAACACGACGATCGAGAACACGACGAGGAAGACCACCACGCCGACGATGTCCTTGATCGTGTAGTACGGGTGGCTGTAGATGCCGTCGAGGTAGAGCCCCGTCTTCGGGTCCTTGGGCTGCTTCTTGATCTCGATGCCGTCCGGGTTGTTCGAGCCCACCTCGTGCAGCGCCATCAGGTGCGCGGCGACGAGGCCGAGCAGCACCAGCGGGAACGCGATCACGTGGAACGCGAAGAAGCGGTTCAGCGTGATGTCGGAGATCGTGTAGTCGCCGCGGATCCAGACGCCCAGGCCCTCGCCGATCACCGGCACCGTGGAGAACAGGTTCACGATCACCTGCGCGCCCCAGTAGGACATCTGGCCCCACGGGAGGAGGTAGCCGAAGAACGCCTCGCCCATCAGCACGAGGTAGATCAGGCAGCCGAAGATCCACAGGAGCTCGCGCGGCTTGCGGTAGCTGCCGTACATCAGGCCGCGGAACATGTGCAGGTACACGACGACGAAGAACATCGACGCGCCCGTGGAGTGCATGTAGCGGATGAGCCAGCCCCACTCGACGTCCCGCATGATGTACTCGACCGACTCGAACGCCTTCTGCGCGTCGGGCTTGTAGTTCATCGTGAGGAAGATGCCCGTGATGATCTGCATCACGAGCACGAGCGTGGCGAGCGAGCCGAAGTAGTACCAGAAGTTGAAGTTCTTCGGCGCGACGTACTTGCCCCACTGCGACTCCCAGAGGGCGGTCAGCGGGAAGCGGGCGTCGATCCAGTTCAGCAGCTTCTCCATGTCAGCTGTCCTTGCCGTCTTCGCCGACGCCGATCACGATCTTCGTGTCCGACGCGTACTTGTGCGGCGGGATCACGAGGTTCGTCGGCGCGGGAACGCCCTTGAACACGCGTCCGGCGAGATCGAACTTCGACTGGTGGCAAGGGCAGAAGAAGCCGCCCAGCCAGTCCGGACCGAGGTCCGCGGGGGCGATTTCCGGACGGAACGTCGGCGAGCAGCCGAGGTGCGTGCAGATGCCGATGGCGACCCACATCGCGTCCTTGATCGAGCGGTGCTCGTTCTTGCAGTAGGCGGGCTGCTGCGGGACGTTGGAATTCGGATCGGCGAGCCGGCTGTCGAGCTTCGGCAGCGAGTCGAGCATGGGCTTGGTGCGGTTGAGCAGCCAGCAGACCTTGCCGCGCCACTCGACCGTGATGAGCTGGCCCGGCTCGATCTTGCTGATGTCCACTTCCACCGGCGCGCCGGCCGCCTTGGCCCGGGCCGAAGGCCACATCGACATCACGAAAGGCGTCGCGGCCGCGACCACGCCGACACCGCCCACCACGCCGCCGGCGGTGAGGAGGAACCGGCGTTTCTTTGCATCGACCGATTGATTGACGAGAGCGTCAGCCATCCCAATATCCCAAGAGGCGCGAAAACCGAAAGCGGGCCGCCGGCACAGGAGAAACTGCACGGCGCCGGCCGTTTTCGCGGCAGGTTCGCAAAACCAGTCGATTATACGGGATTTGCCCCGTCCGCCGGAAGCCCGGACACGGTTTTTCCCGGGAAAAGGGCAGCGAATCATGCGGTTGGAGCGCTTCCCGCGTTCCGGCGCATTCGCCTTTGGACCCCCGCCGCGCCTCCGCGGCCTCTATACTTCCGATCATGTTGCGCAAATTCTGGCTGCTGTTCGCGCAGGCGTGCACCGTGTCCATCGCCGCTCTCTTCGTGGTCGCTACGCTGCGGCCGGATCTCCTCCCGCGCCTGTCCGGACACGTCGCGAACATCGTCGTGACGCAGGAGGCGCACACGCCGGTCACCGTGCCGCGCGTGGCGAGCTACTCCGACGCGGCGAAGAAGGCGATGCCGGCGGTGGTGAACATCTACACGAGCAAGGAAGTGCGGACGCGCAACCCGCTCGCCGACGATCCGCTGTTCCGGCGCTACTTCCCCGAGCTCGATCGCGGCGCCGCGCAGCGGCAGACGAGCCTCGGCTCCGGCGTGATCGTGTCGTCGGAAGGCTACGTGATCACCAACCACCACGTGATCCAGGGCGCCGACGACATCCAGCTCGTGCTCTCCGACGGCCGCCGCTTCGAGGCGCACGTGCGCGGGGTCGATCCCGAATCCGATCTCGCGGTGCTCAAGGCCGACGCCGACAGCCTGCCGGCGATGACCTTCGGCGCGTCGGAAAACCTGCAGGTCGGCGACGTGGTGCTCGCGATCGGCAATCCCTTCGGCCTCGGCAACACCGTGACGCTCGGCATCGTGAGCGCGCTCGGCCGCAACTACCTCGGCGTCAACCGCTTCGAGGACTTCATCCAGACCGACGCCGCCATCAATCCCGGCAACTCGGGCGGCGCGCTCATCGACACCGCAGGCAACCTGGTCGGCATCAACAGCACGATCTACTCGCAGTCGGGCGGCTCGCTCGGCATCGCGTTCTCGATTCCGGTCTCGCTCGCGCGCAGCGTGTTCGAGCAGATCGTGCGCGACGGCGAGGTGACGCGCGGCTGGCTCGGCATCGAGCCCGCGGCGGTGACGGCGGAAATCGCGCAGGCGCTCGCCTTGCCCAAGAACGAGGGCGTGGTCATCCGCAGCATCGAGCGCACCGGTCCCGCGGACAAGGCGGGGCTGCAAGGTGCTCGACGTGGTGATGGACATCGGCGGGAAATCGACCCGGAGCGTGCCGCAGCTCCTCGCGCGCATCGCGGAGCTGCCGCCGGGATCGACCGCCAAGGTGCGCGTGATCCGGGCCGGGAAGGACGTCGACGTCGACGTGCTGGTGGGAAAGCGGCCGCCGCCGGATCGGCAGTGAAGCAACACGCGCGGCTTGCCGGCTGACAGCCGGCGGCGCCGGCCTTGTCCCGCCGACGGCCTTGCCTTCTACTTGGCTGCCGCTTCCTCGGCTTCGCCTTCGGGCGCGGGCACCGCGACGAACCGGGCCAGCAGCAGCCCCAGTTCGTAGAGAAGCCACAGCGGCACCGCGAGCATGAGCTGCGACAGCACGTCGGGCGGCGTGAACACGGCGCCGACGATGAACGCGCCGACGATCACGTACGAGCGGATCGAGCGCAGCTTCTCGAGGCTCACCACGCGCAGGCGCACGAGCACGATCACGATCGACCGGCACCTCGAACGTGATCCCGAAGGCGAGGAACATCGTGAGGATGAACGACAGGTACTTGTCGATGTCGGTCATCATCGTCACGCCGGCCGGCGTGTAGCCCGCGAAGAAGCTGAACATCACCGGGAAGACGAAGAAGTACGCGAAGCACATGCCGATGAAGAAGAACACCACGCTGCTGACGAGCACCGGCAGCGCGAGCTTCTTCTCGTGGTGATAGAGCCCGGGCGCGACGAACGCCCACGCCTGCCACAGCACGTACGGCAGCGCGATCAGGAACGACGCCATCAGGGTCACCTTGAGCGGCACGAGGAACGTGCCGGTGACGTCGGTGGCGATCATCGTGGCGCCCGCGGGCAGCGTGCGCAGCAGCGGCTTGGCGAGGAACGCGTAGATGTCCTTGGCGAAGGGGAAGAGGCACAGCAGCACGACCACCACCGCGATGAGCGAGCGCATGAGGCGCGTGCGCAGCTCGATGAGGTGCGAGAGGAACGTCTCCTGCACGCCCTCGAGGTGTCGTCGGCCATGGGTCGCGCGCGTCAGATCTTGTCGAAGCCGGGCAGCGCCGATTGACGCGGCAGCTCGGCGGGGCGGCGTCGGCGAGCTCGCCGCCCGGCTCGTTCGGGAGCGGGCCGGGCTCGGCAAGGCGCGCGGTGTCCGGCGTCGGGCGGCGGGAGGTTGTCGGCCGCCGCCGCGGAATTGAGCTCGCTCTCGACGTGGCGCACGCCCGTCTCGACGTCGCGCGCGGCGCTCTCCGACCGACGACTTGAGGTCGGCCGCCGCGGTCTGCACTTGCGTCTTCAGCTTGCGCAGCTCGTCGAGCTCGATCTCGCGGTTGATGTCGGCCTTCACGTCGTTGACGTAGCGCTGCAGGCGGCCGAACAGGTGGCCGAGCGTGCGCGCCGCCTTCGGCAGCCGCTCGGGGCCGATGACGATCAGCGCCACGACGGCGATGACGACGATTTCGGAGAAGCCGATGTCGAACATGACGAGCAGGCCGGCGCCGCATGGGCGCGCCCGGCTCAAAGGCGCGCCTGCCGCGGCATGCGCGCGGCTACGAGCGGTTGGTCTCTTTCTTGACTTCCGCGTCGATCGTCTTGCCGGGGATCTGCTGCGCGGGCGCCGGCGGCGGCTCGGCTGCGGCCTCTTCCGACGACTTCATGCCTTCCTTGAAGCCCTTCACCGCGCCGCCCAGGTCCTGTCCGATGTTGCGCAGCTTCTTGGTGCCGAAGATCAGCACGACGACGACGAGGACGATCAGCCAATGCCAGATGCTCAAGCCACCCATGGTGTGCTCCTATTCAATTCTTGCTGCGCGGGATCATCGCACCGAGCGGCTCGGTGCCGGCGATCACGTGCACGTGGACGTGCGGGACTTCCTGCCGTCCGATGCGGCCCGTGTTGATGACCGTGCGGAAGCCGTCGTTCGCGCCCTGCTCGCGCGCGAGGCGGCCCGCCAGGGTCATGATCTTCCCCATCACGGGCACGTCCGCGTCGGTGAGATCGTACAGGGACGCGACGTGCTTCTTCGGGATGATCATGAAATGGACGGCGGCGGCCGGCTGGATGTCGTGGAACGCCATCACGTCGGCGTCCTCGTACACCTTCTCGCCCGGGATCTCGCCCCGCACGATCTTGCAGAAAATGCAGTTGGGGTCGCTCGCGACCATGTTCGAAGTCTCTCGTTATGCCTCGCGGGGGGCAAGCCTCGCGTCGATGCACGCCTGCAGCCGTTCGGCGTCATCGCTGCCGATGACGACCCCCCGGTCGCGCCTGACCGCGATCCTGACCGCATCGCGCCCGCCGATATTGTATAGCCACCCGGTCGGCGTCCAATGGAGGCCCCATCCCCACCAGGCCTTGATCCGGACCCGCTCGGTCCGCAGGACATCGGCGAGCTCGATGGTGCGCCGGATGAGCCCGACCCCGAAGCGCAGGCGGATCTCGCGTTCGTCGACCTCCACGGTGAGGGTGGCGAAGAGCGCGACGGCTGCCAGGAGCGTCGCGTACATCGCGTAGATCATCCAGGGGACGGCGGCCCGGGTCGCCGGCGATAGCGACAGGGTAACCCACGTCGCCAGCGCCAGTCCTACGGCCGTTCCGGCCAGGAGCTTCCAGCCGACCTGCGTGCGCCGGTACAAAGCCGCGTTGGCCACCTTGGCCCCCTAGCGGCCGCGCGCGGCCTTCTCGGCGTGCCCGGAGGTGCCTTCGCGGCGCGCGAGCTCCGCGATCACGTCGGCCGGGGTGAGGCCGTGGCGCGCGAGGAGGACGAGGCAGTGGAACCACAGGTCGGCCACCTCCGACACGATGCGCTGCGGGTCGCCGTCCTTGCCCGCCATCACCGTCTCGGTGGCTTCCTCGCCGATCTTCTTCAGGATCGCGTCGTCGCCCCTCGCAAACAGCGAGGCGACGTACGACGACGCCGGATCGGCGCCGCGCCGTGCGGCGACCGTGGCCGCGACGCGCGCGAGCACATCGTCGTTTGCCGCGGGATCAGCCATCGCCGTAGATCGCCTTGGGGTCCTTCAATACGGGCTCGACATCATGCCACGCGCCGTCCCGCAGCGTCTTGAAGAAGCACCGCTCGTGCCCTGTGTGGCACGCGATGCCGCCAGCCTGCTCGACCAGCAGCAGGATCGCGTCGCTGTCGCAGTCGAGCCGGATGTCGCGCACGCGCTGCACGTGGCCGGAGGACTCGCCCTTGCGCCAGAGCTTGCCGCGCGAGCGCGACCAGTAGTGCGCCTCGCGCGTGTCGGCGGTGCGCGCGAGCGCGTCGCGATTCATCCATGCGAGCGTCAGGACCTTGCCGGTAGCGGCGTCCTGCGCAATGGCGGCGATGAGGCCGTCGGCGTTGAAGCGCACCTCGTCGAGCCACGCGTTCATGCGTCAGGCCTCGCGGACCTCGATGCCCGCCGCGGCCATCGCGGCCTTCGCCTGTCCGACGGTGAATTCGCCATAGTGGAAGATCGACGCCGCGAGCACCGCGTCGGCGCCGCCTTCCTTGATGCCGTCGACCAGGTCCTGCAGGCTCCCGACGCCGCCCGACGCGATCACCGGCACGTCGACGGCATCGACGACCGCGCGCGTCAGGCGCAGATCGAAGCCGCTGCGTGCGCCGTCGCGATCCATGCTCGTGAGCAGGATCTCGCCCGCACCCAGCTCCACGACGTCCTCCGCCCACTGCACCACGTCGATGCCCGTGGGCGTGCGCCCGCCGTGCACGTAAACCTGCCACGCGTCGACCGCGTACTTCTTCGCGTCGATCGCGGCGACGATGCACTGCGCTCCGTAGCGCGCGGACGCCTCCGCGAAGAGATCGGGATTCTGCACGCCCGCGGTGTTGATGCTGACCTTGTCGGCCCCCGCGTTGAGGAGATGGCGGATGTCGTCGACCGCGTTGACGCCCCCGCCGACCGTGAGCGGGATGAACACCTGCGATGCGACGGCCTCGATCATGTCGTAGAGGAGGCCGCGCTTTTCCACGCTGGCGCGGATGTCGAGGAACGTGAGCTCGTCCGCCCCCTGCTCGTCATAGCGGCGGGCGACCTCGACCGGGTCGCCGGCGTCGCGCAGGTTCACGAAGTTGACGCCCTTCACCACGCGGCCGTCCGCGATGTCGAGGCAGGGAATGATTCGCTTCGCTAGCATCGGGAAACGGTGGTCGGGAATCGGGCAACGGTGGCGCCGGTGGATCCGGCGGCGCGGCGCGGGTCGCGTGCTTCCGCGCGTGTCGCGCGACGGCGGCAGCGCCGCGCGGCCGCCTAGCCGGCGGCGGCGGCCGCCTTCAGCGCATCCTTGAAATTGAGCGTGCCTTCGTAGATCGCGCGTCCCGCGATCGCGCCGATGATGCCGTCGGCCTCGTGCTGCGCGAGCCTCTGCACGTCCTCGATGGACGCGAGCCCGCCGGAGGCGATGACCGGCACCTTGATCTCGCGGGCGAGGCGCACCGTGGCCTCGATGTTGATGCCGGAGAGCATGCCGTCGCGGCCGATGTCCGTGTAGATGATGCCTTCCACGCCGTAGTCCTCGAACTTGCGCGCGAGGTCGACGACGTCGTGGCCCGTCATCTTCGACCAGCCGTCGGTGGCCACCTTGCCTTCGCGGGCGTCGAGGCCGACCCAGATGTGCCCCGGAAAGGCGGAGCAGGCATCGTGCAGGAAGCCGGGGTTCTTCACGGCCGCGGTGCCGATCACGACGTAGCTCACGCCGTCGTCGAGATAGCGCTCGATGGTGTCGAGGTCGCGGATGCCGCCGCCGAGCTGCAGGGGAATCTCCTCGCCGATCACGCTCACGATCTCGCGGATCGCGAGCTCGTTGCGCGGCTTGCCGGCGATGGCGCCGTTGAGGTCGACGAGATGCAGCCGCTGCGCGCCCTGCTCCAGCCAGTGCTGCGCCATCGCCGCGGGGTCTTCGGAGAACACGGTGACCGCGTGCATGTCGCCCTGCTTCAGGCGCACGCAGTGGCCGTCCTTGATGTCGATGGCGGGAATGATTTGCATGGCGGCAGCGGAGGTGAGCTGCGATCGTGGTGACGCGTCGTCGGTGTCAGCGGACGCTACGACCGTCCGTCCCAGGTGACGAAATTGGCGAGCAGCGAAAGGCCCGCGCGCTGACTCTTTTCCGGATGGAATTGGGTGGCGAAGATATTAGCCCGCGCAATGGCGCAAGTAAACGGCGCCGGATAGTCCACGGTGCCGACTGTAACAGAGGAATCGGCGGGCACCGGGTAAAAGCTGTGCGCGAAGTAGAAGCGCGCGCCGTCCTCGATGCCGTGCCAGAGGGGATGCGCACGGACCTGGCGCACGCGGCTCCATCCCATGTGCGGAACCTTGAGGCGTTCGCCGGAGGGCGCGACCATCGCCTCGTCGCGGAACCGCACCACCCTGCCCGGCAGTGCGCCGAGACAGGTCGTCGGCCCCTCCTCGCTCGTATCGAACAGCATCTGCAGGCCGAGGCAGATGCCGAGGAACGGTCGTTCGCGCATCGCCGCCAGCACGGTGTCCGCGAGCCCGCTCGCCAGCAGGCTCTTCATGCAGTCCGGCATGGCGCTCTGGCCGGGCAGCACGATACGGTCGGCCGCGCGAATCAGGGCGGCGTCCGACGACACGCGCACGTCCTGCTCGGGGGCGACGTGGGCCAGCGCCTTCGCCACCGAGCGCAGATTGCCCATGCCGTAGTCGACGACGACGATCATTGGTTCAGGAATCAGGAATCAGAAGTCAGGCAAGGGCGCGACGCGGCGGGTTCGAGGGTCTGCTGATCCCTGGTTCCTGACCTCTGATCCCTGGACCCGCGCGGCGAAACGCCTAGAGGGCACCTTTGGTCGACGGAATCGCCGTCCCCGCCCGCGGGTCCGCCGCCACCGCCATCCGCAACGCCCGCGCGAACGCCTTGAACACCGTCTCCGCCTGGTGATGGGCGTTGTCGCCGCGCAGGTTGTCGACATGCAGCGTCACGAGCGCGTGATTCACGAAGCCCTGGAAGAACTCGTGCGTGAGGTCGACGTCGAAGGTGCCGATCAGCGCGCGCGTGAACGGCACGTGGAACTCGAGGCCCGGACGGCCGGAGATGTCGAGCACCACGCGGGACAGCGCCTCGTCGAGCGGCACGTAGGCATGCCCGTAGCGGACGATGCCCTTCTTGTCGCCGATCGCCTCGCGGAACGCCTGGCCCAGCGTGATGCCGATGTCCTCGACGGTGTGGTGGGCGTCGATGTGCAGGTCGCCCTGCGCGCGCACCGTGAGGTCCACCATGCCGTGCCGCGCAAGCTGGTCCAGCATGTGATCGAGAAACGGCACGCCGGTGGCAAGGTCGGCGCGACCCGTGCCGTCGAGGTTCAGCTCGACGACGATCTTCGTCTCCGCCGTATTGCGCTCGATGTGCGCGGAGCGGGCTTGCGGGGTGGCAGGGGCGTTCATGGCGTCTAAGGGGTCGGTAGGTGCGCCGCACTCAGGCGCCGAGGGCGGCTAGCAGCGCGTTGTTCTCGGCGGGCGTGCCGATCGTGATGCGCAGGCAGTGGGCGAGCAGCGGATGCCAGCCGTGCACATTCTTGACCAGGATGCCCGCCTCCCGCAACGTCGTGAACCATCGCGGCGCGTCGGGCACGCGCACGAGCAGGAAATTGGCGTGCGACGGGAACACGGTGACACCCGGCAGCGCGGCGAGCGCCGTGGCCATGCGCGCGCGCTCGCGGCGGATGGCCGCCGCCTGTTCGGCGAGCAGCGACGCGTGGCGCAGGAGCACCGGCACCACCGCCTGCGTCAGCGCGTTGACGTTGTACGGCGGGCGCACCTTCTCCAACTCGTTGATCCACGCCGGATGCGCGGCGGCATAGCCCAGCCGCACCCCGGCGAGGCCGATCTTCGACACCGTGCGCACGACGATGAGATTGGGGAATTCGAGCACCCGCGGCAGGAACGAGCTGTCCGCGAACGCGTAATACGCCTCGTCGACCGCGACCAGCCCCGGCGCGGCGCGGATGATGCGCTCGACGTCGCCTTCGGGGTAGAGCGTGCCGGTCGGGTTGTTCGGGTAGGCGAGCCACACCAGCGCGGGGCGCTCGCGCTCGATCGCGGCCAGCATGGCGCCGGTGTCGAGCGTCAGGTCGGCGCGGAGCGGGACGCCGACGAAGCGCAGGTTCGCGAGGTCGGCGATCATCCGGTACAGCACGAACGACGGGTCGGGCGCCATCACCACCGCGCCGGGCTTGGCGACGGCCGCGGTAAGCATCTGCAGGAGCTCGTCGGACCCGTTGCCGAGGATCAGCGCGACGTCGTCGGGCAGGGAAAGCGATCGGCGCAGCGCGGTCTTCACCTCGTCGCCGGGGCCGTCGGGATAGCGGTTGAGCCGCGCGTTGGCCACTGCCGCAGCGATCTCCGCGCGCGCCTCGCCGGAGAGTCCGTACGGATTCTCCATCGCGTCGAGCTTGATCATGCCGACCGCCTTCGCGACCGGGTACGCCGCCAGGGCGCGGATCTTCGGCCGGATGACCGCCTTCACGCGCGCGGCAACGTCCTCGGCGGAGACGGCGGGGCTGGGTGGTCGCGGATCGTTCATCGGTCGGCGCTAGATGGCGCGCGTGTCGGCGAAATAGAGGTCGACGCCCGTCGTCGCGAAGTTGGCGAGATCGGCGGCGGTGGCCTGGCCCTCGGGCGACGCGAGCGCCGACCGGATCGCGGCCATCGAGTCGAAGGTGAGCGTGGCGATGAGGTAGTACGGCGACGCACCGGTCAGGGTGGTCACCGGACCCGCGGTCACCTCGTAGTGGCGCAGTCCGGGAACCCGCTTCGCGATCGGCACGTGCGTGTCGTAGTAGTAGCGATCGAACGCGTTGGTGTCGTCGGGAGTGCGGTACATCGCGATGACCTTGGCCATGGCATGATCCTCACGAGCGGGAGAGGCGGGCTTCGGCCGAGCGCGCGTGCGCGGTCAGGCCTTCGCCGTGCGCGAGCGTCGCCGCGACCGGCCCCAGCGTCTGCGCGGCGGCGCGCGAGATGCGCAGCACGCTCGAGCGCTTCTCGAAATCGTAGACGCCGAGCGGCGAGGAAAAGCGCGCGGTGCGGCCGGTGGGCAGCACGTGGTTCGGCCCGGCGCAGTAGTCGCCGAGCGACTCCGAGGCGTAGTGGCCGACGAAGATGGCGCCCGCGTGGCGGATCTGCGGCAGCAGCGCGTCGGGATCGTCGACCGCGAGCTCGAGATGCTCGGGCGCGATGCGGTTCACGACCTCGCAGGCCTCGGCGAGGTCGCGCGTGAGCACGAGGCCGCCGCGATGCGCGAGCGACGCCCTGATGATCGCGGCGCGCGGCATCTCCGCCAGCAGCCGGCGCGCGCTTGCTTCCACCTGGTCGATGAGGGCGGCGTCGGGCGTGACGAGGATGGCCTGCGCCATCTCGTCGTGCTCGGCCTGCGAGAAGAGATCGAGCGCGATCCAGTCGGGATTGGCGCTGGCGTCGGCCACCACCACGATCTCGGACACGCCGGCGACCATGTCGATGCCGACCGTGCCGAACACGCGGCGCTTGGCCGCCGCGACGTACGCGTTGCCGGGGCCGCAGATCTTGTCGACGGCGGGAATGGTGGCGGTGCCGTAGGCGAGCGCGGCCACCGCCTGCGCGCCACCGATGGTGAACGCGCGCGACACGCCGGCGAGATGCGCGGCGGCCAGCACGAGCGGGTTGCGAACGCCGTCGGGCGTGGGCACCACCATCACGATCTCGCGCACGCCGGCGACGTGCGCGGGCAGCGCGTTCATCAGCACCGACGAGGGATACGCGGCCTTGCCGCCGGGCACGTAGATGCCCACGCGGTCGAGCGGCGTGACGCGCTGGCCGAGCTCGGTGCCATCGGCCTCCTTCAGCGTGAAGCCCGCGCCCTTCTGCTGCTCGTGATAGGCGCGCACCCGGTCGGCGGCGACCTTCAGCGCGTCGCGCTGCGCCGCCGGCAGGCCGTCGAAGGCGGCGCGCATCGCGCCGGCGGTGATTTCCAGCGCGGCGGCGGAGGGCGCGTCGAGGCGGTCGAAGCGCTTGGTGTACTCGAGCACCGCGGCGTCGCCGCGCGCGCGCACGTCGGCGATGATCGCCGCCACCTGCGCGTCGATGGCCGGATCCTGCGCGGACTCGAACGCGATCAGCTGCTCGAGCGCAGCGGAGAAGCCGGGGGCTGCCGTGTCCAGGCGGCGGATCGAAAAAGGGCCCATCTCAGGCGGCCTTTCCGTGCACGGCGGCGTGCCCCGCGGCGCGCGCCAGCGCGTCGATCAGCGGCTGCATCAGCGCTCGCTTCAGCTTCAGCGCGCCGGGATTCACCACCAGCCGCGACGTGATGGGCACGATGTCCTCGACCGCCACGAGATCGTTCGCCTTCAGCGTGTTGCCGGTCGACACCAGGTCGACGATGACGTCGGCGAGGCCCACCAGCGGCGCCAGCTCCATCGAACCGTAGAGCTTGATGAGGTCGACGTGCATGCCCTTCCGCGCGAAATGCTCGCGCGCGACCTTCACGTACTTGGTCGCCACCCGGATGCGCGCGCCGCGCTGCACCGTGCCGGCCCAGTCGTACGAGCGCTTGGTGGCGACCACCAGGCGGCACTTGCCGATGCCGAGGTCGAGCGGCTGGTAGAGGCCTTCGCCGCCATGCTCGAGCAGCACGTCCTTGCCCGCGATGCCGGCATCGGCCGCGCCGTACTGGACGTACGTCGGCACGTCGGTGGGACGGATCAGCACGAACGTGACGTCCGGCCGGTTGGTCGGCAGGATCAGCTTGCGCGAGGTCTCGGGATCCTCGGACGGCACGATGCCCGCGTGCGCGAACAGCGGCAGCGTTTCGTCGAGGATGCGGCCCTTGGCGAGGGCGATCGTGAGGGACACGGTCGTGGCGGAGGAACGGCGGAGGATCATTCTACCGTAGCCGCCCGGCGCGCCGCGCCGCCGGTCGCCTCATGGCGGCCGGTCGCGCCGCCGGCTACTGGCGCGGCGTGCGGACGTTCGCGGGCGCGGGGGTGGCCGCGTTGGTCCGGAACGGATTGATGTCGAGGCCGCCACGGCGCGTGAAGCGCGCGTGGACGGTGAGTTGCTCGCACGCACAGCGCGCCGCGAGGTCGACGAAGATGCGCTCCACGCAATGCTCGTGGAATCCGGCGTGGCAGCGGTACGAAACGAGATAGCGCAGCAGCGCGGCACGGTCGACGCGCGGCCCGCGATACGCAATCGCGATCGAGGCGTAGTCGGGCTGCCCCGTCACCGGGCACACCGAGCGGAAGAGGTCCGTGCGCAACGACTCGCCCGTCACCGGTCCGTCCGTGCGCAGGAGCGCGGCGTCGACCTCGTAGCGATCGACGGCCACCGGAACGCCGTCGATGCACTCGCCCGGCAGCGACGCCAAGCGCTGCTGCGCGAACGCGTCCGGGGCGATCAGCGTCACGCGCACCGGTGCGCCGGTGGCCTGCGCGAGGTCGCGCCCGATGGCGGCCTGCACGCCCGCGGCGTCGGCGAAGCGCGATTGCGCGAAGGACCCGAGATAGAGCTTGACCGACTTCGATTCGACGATCGACGGCGAGGTCGCAGGCACGTCGAAGGCGACGATCGCGATCGCGGGCTTGCCGGCCGTGTCGAGCCAGGTGTGCTCGTAGGCCGTCCACGCGTCGTGGCCGGCAAACGGCAATGCGTCGCCGATGCCGAGCTCGGCACGCTGCGGCGCGCGCGGAACCGCGAACAGCAGCGACGGATCGTACGTGTCCGGATACGCGGTCGCGTGACCGAGCGGAGCGGCGGCGAGCTCCTCGCGCAGCGTCGTCACGTCACTTGACGCGGGCGATCTTGGCGCCCAGGCCCGAGAGCTTCTCCTCGATGCGCTCGTAGCCGCGGTCGAGGTGATAGATGCGGTCGATGGTGGTGGTGCCTTCGGCGACGAGGCCGGCGATGACGAGGCACGCCGAGGCGCGCAGGTCGGTCGCCATCACGTCGGCGCCGGTGAGCTTGGCCACGCCCCGGACCACGGCGGCGTTGCCTTCGACCTCGATGTCGGCGCCGAGCCGCTTCAGCTCCTGCACGTGCATCATCCGGTTCTCGAAGATGGTCTCGGTGATGACCGCGGTGCCTTCGGCGCGCGTCGCGAGCGCCATGAACTGCGCCTGCATGTCGGTGGGAAAGCCCGGGTAGCGGCGCGGTGCGCAGGTTCGCCGCCGATCAGCGGGCCGCTGCGATGGATGCGGATGCGTGGCGCCCTCGGTCGGCGATGGCCGCGCCCGCCTCGCGCAGCTTGGTGAGCACCGCGTCGAGCGCGTCCGGCTGCGTGCCGGTGACCGCGGCGTTGCCGCCGGTCGCGGCGATCGCGGCGAGGAACGTCCCGGTCTCGATGCGATCGGGCATGATCGCGTGCGTCGCGCCGTGCAGGCGCGCGCACGCCCTCGATGGTGATGCGGTCGGTGCCCGCGCCCGCGATGCGCGCGCCCATCGCGATGAGGCAGCGCGCGAGGTCGACGACTTCGGGCTCGCGCGCGGCGTTCTCGAGCACGGTCGTCCCTTCGGCGAGCGTGGCCGCCATCAGCAGGTTCTCGGTGCCGGTGACCGTGACGATGTCGAACACGAACTTGGCGCCGCGTCAGCCGGCCCGGTGGCGCTGATGTAGCCGTGCTCGAGGTCGATCGCGGCGCCCATCGCCTGCAGGCCCTTGACGTGCTGGTCGACCGGGCGCAGGCCGATCGCGCATCCGCCGGGCAGCGACACGCGCGCCTCGCCGCAGCGCGCGAGCAGCGGGCCGAGCGCGAGGATCGACGCGCGCATCGTCTTGACGAGCTCGTACGGCGCGAGCGGCCAGTCGATGCCGCGCCGGATCGAGCGTCACGGTGCCCGGGGTGCGCGTGTCGAGCGCCACGCCCATCTGCGCCAGCAGCGTCTCCATCGTGCGCACGTCGTTCAGGCGCGGCACGTTGGTGAGCGTCAACGGCTCCGGCGTCAGCAGCGCCGCGCACAGGATCGGCAGCGCGGCGTTCTTGGCGCCCGAGACGCGCACCTCGCCGGACAGCGGGCCGGCCTTCGATCGCGAGCTTATCCACGTCCGCTCTCCGCCCATTGCTCGGGGGTCAGCGTCTGCATCGACAGCGCGTGGATCTCCTGCGCGCATGCGGTCGCCGAGCGCCGCGTACACGAGCTGGTGCTGCTTGACGCGCGAGAGCCCGGCGAACGGCGGCGAGACGATGATCGCCTCGAAGTGATGGCCGTCGCCGCGGACCTCGACGTGGTCGCAGGCGAGGCCGGCGACGAGCGATTGGCGGATGGAGTCGGGGGTGACAGGCGGTTCGTTGTGCATGGTGACCTCTAGGGCCGCAGCTTCCAGCCGCTGGCGAGCAGCCGCAGCGTCACGGCGGCGAGCGCCAGCGCGGCGCCGGCGACGATCGCGAGGCTCGCCGAACGGCGAGACGTCGGACACGCCGAAGAACCCGTAGCGGAAGCCGTCGATCATGTAAAAGAACGGGTTGAAGTGCGACAGCGTCTGCCAGAACGGCGGCAGCGAGTGGATCGAGTAGAACACGCCGGACAGGAACGTCAGCGGCACGATGATGAAATTCTGGAACGCGGCGAGCTGGTCGAACTTGTCGGCCCACAGGCCGGCGAGCAGGCCCAGCATCGCGAGGATCGCGCTGCCGGCCAGCGCGAACAGCAGCGCCCAGCCCGGATGCGGCATGGACAGCAGCGACGGCGCGAAGAGCAGCGTGACGATGAACACGCCGAGCCCCACCACGATCCCGCGCACCATCGCGCCCAGCACGTAGGCGGCGAACAGATCGAGCGCCGACAGCGGCGGCAGCAGCACGAAGATGAGGTTGCCGGTGATCTTCGACTGGATCAGCGACGACGACGAGTTGGCGAACGAGTTCTGCAGCACCGACATCATCACGAGGCCGGGCACGAGGAACGCCGTGTAGTTCACGCGGCCGTCGTACACCGACACCCGGCCTTCGAGGACGTGCGAGAAGATGAGCAGGTAGAGGAGCGACGTCAGGATCGGCGCGGCGATCGTCTGGAAGGCCACCTTCCAGAAGCGCAGGAGCTCCTTGTAGAAGAGCGTCACCCAGCCGTGGGCGGCGACCTCGGTCATCGGCGCGGCCACTCATGCCGCCTTGGCGTCGGGGTTCTTCATGATCGACAGGAACACCTGCTCGAGGTCGGTCTCCTCGATCGCGAGCTCGTCGACGTCGATCTGCTCGGCGCGCAGCGCCGCGAGCAGGTTCTCGAGCTCCGCGTACGACTCGAGGCCGATCTAGTACACGCTGCGCTCGTGGCGCGTGACCCGGCGCTGCCACGCGAGGGGGATGCGCGCGGCGGCTACGCGGCACGTGATGCCGGCAAAGCGCGACAGCAGGTTCTGCGTGGAGTCGAGCGCGACGACGCGGCCCGCCTTCAGCATGGCGATGCGGCCGCACAGCGCCTCGGCTTCCTCGAGGTAGTGCGTGGTGAGAATGATCGTGTGGCCGTCGCGGTTGAGCTTGCGGATGAACGCCCAGAGGCTCTGCCGCAGCTCGACGTCCACGCCCGCCGTGGGCTCGTCGAGCACGATCACGGGCGGCTTGTGCACGAGCGCCTGGCCGACCAGCACGCGGCGCTTCATGCCGCCCGACAGCGAGCGCATGTTGGCGTTCGCCTTGGCGGTGAGGTCGAGGTGATGCAGGATCTCGTCGATCCACGCGTCCTGGTTGCGCAGGCCGAAGTAGCCGGCCTGGAACACGAGCGTCTCGCGCACCGAGAAGAACGGATCGAACACCAGCTCCTGCGGCACCACGCCGAGGCTTCGGCGCGCGGCGCGGAAATCGGCGATGACGTCGTGCCCCAGGATGCGCGCGCTGCCGCGGTCGGCGCGCGTCAGCCCCGCGAGGATCGAGATGAGCGTCGTCTTGCCGGCGCCGTTCGGCCCGAGCAGGCCGAAGAACTCGCCCGGCTCGACGACGAGGTCGATGCCGTCCAGCGCCTGCACGCTGCCGAAGCGGCGCGCGACATCGATCACTTCGACGGCGGGAGCGGACATGCGCTGATTATTGTTCGAAATCATGGCCGCGGGGTGGCCGCGGAGTGGCAACGGCGAGGATTTACGCGGGCGCGAACATGTCCTCGATGCCGTACACGCGGGCGAGCGATTCCAGGACAGGCGGCATGCGCTCGAACGCGAGGGTACGCCCTTCCCCGTGCGCGCGCCGCTGCAGGGCGAGCAGCACGGCGAGCCCGGCCGAGTCGGCGTGCTCGAGCCCCGACATGTCGACGCGCCCGGAGGCGGGCAATGGCAACCCGGCGGCGGCTTCCAGGACCGCGGTGGCGTCGTCGAACGTGAGCGTGCCGGCGAACGTCCAGCGGTCGCCGGCGACGGCGAAGGATCCCGGGACGCTGGCCCCGGCGCCCGTCCCGTTCACTTGGCCGGCGCCCCGCCGGCGTTCTTGCGCTGGAGCGACGCGATCAGCCCGTCGATGCCGCCGTTCCTGATCTGCTCGTTGAATTCGTCGCGGTAGTTGGTGACGAGCGACACGCCGCCCACGATCACGTCGTACACCTTCCAGCCGTTTGCCGTCTTGGTCATGCCGTAGTCGATCTGGACCGGCGCCTGGCCCTGGCGAATCACCTCCGTCTTGACGTTGACGTCGGTCGCGCCGGCGTCGGCGCGCAGCGGCTTGTAGTCCATCTTCTGGTTGCGGTACTGCGTCAGCGCGCCCGAATACGTGCGCACGAGCAGCGACCGGAACTGGTCGACGAGCTGCTTCTGCTGCTCGGGCGAGGCCTGTCGCCAGTTGCGTCCCATCGCGAGCGCGGTGATACGCTCGAAGTCGAAGTTGGGCAGGAGCTTGGTCTCGACGACCTCGCGGATGCGCTGCTGGTCACCGGCGGCGACCTTCGGGTCGGACTTGATCGTCGCGAGCACGTCCTGCGACACGCGCTTGACCATCGCGTCGGGCGCTTCCTGCGCGAGCGCGGCGCCCGCGCCGAGCACCAGCCCGACGGCGAAAACGAAACGGAACATCTGCATCAGACTGCGCATCACTCGTCATCCTTTGGTTTCGGCGGGTTGCCGTCGTACACCTCGTATTCGCGGCGCTGCAGGTAGGAGCGCCGGACGAAGGTGTACGGATCGATCGACGCCTGGTCGAGCAGCGAGCTCGCATCCAGCAGCCGGGCGCGGGCGTCGACGGCGCCGAAGCCGTAGATCACGTTGCGCACCGGGACGTTCGGAATCTCGTTGGTCGGCGACCACCAGTAACGCAGGATCGACCCGGTGCCGTCGCGCACCGTCGTCGGCCCCCACAGCGGAATGAACAGGTACGGCCCCTGCGGGATGCCCCAGTAGCCGAACGTCTGCCCGAAATCCTCGTTGCCGCGGGGAATGCTCAAGTCCGACGCGATGTCGATCAGCCCGGCGAACCCGAATCCCGTATTGATCATCACGCGGGCGAAATCGTTCCCCGCCTTGTCGAGCTTGCCCTGCAGGATGCCGTTGACCGCGGAAAACAGGTCGTCGATGTTGTTGAAGTAATTCGCCGCGGCCATCTGGATGACCTT
Organism: uncultured beta proteobacterium; assembly: GCA_963725735.1. GTDB lineage: Bacteria > Pseudomonadota > Gammaproteobacteria > Burkholderiales > Casimicrobiaceae > VBCG01. The sequence goes on from CAVRZM010000018.1 coordinate 270,969, forward strand.
CGGCATGTAGTCGACGTACGCCTGTGCAACGGGGCGCGCGATGTACTTGTCGAGCGGATCGTTGATCTGGTACATGAGGCGGTTGCTCGCCTCGAACGGGTCGTCGACCTGCCGGGCGTGCTGGCGCACGCGCCGAGCAGCAGCGCGAAGGTGGAAACGAGTAGTGCGCGAGCGCGGTGCGTCATTTCGCGGCTCCTGGCGCCGGCGGCGGGCCGCTCGTGGCCTTGTCGAACAGGAACTGGCTGATCAGCTTCTCCAGCACCACCGCCGACTGCGTCTTCGCGATGCGGCCGCCGTCGGCCAGCATCTGCGGGTCGCCGCCGGCCTCGAGGCCGATGTAGACCTCGCCCAGCAGGCCGGAGGTCAGGATCGCCGCGATGGTGTCCTTCGAGAACTGGTAGCCGTTGTCTATTTTGAGGGTAACCACGGCCTCGTACGTCTTGTTGTCCAGCGTCACCGATTCCACCCGGCCGACGATCACGCCCGCCGCCTTCACCGGCGCGCGCAGCTTGAGGCCGCCGATGTTGTCGAAATGCGCGGTCGAGGCGATAGCTCGGCTGCGAGTCGAACGACGCGAGGTTGCCGACCTTGAGCGCCAGGAACACGACGGCGCCGAGGCCGATCGTCACGAAGATGCCGACCCAGAGGTCGAGGGTCGAGCGGTTCATTTTTCTTGGCCTTTTGCTGGATCGGGCGCTACACGTTGCCCAAGCCCCGGAACATGAACACGGTGAGGATGAAGTCGAGCGCGAGGATCGCAAGCGATCCCTCGACGACGGTTCGCGTAGTCGCGGCCGACACGCCTTCCGCGGTTGGGTTGGCGTCGTAGCCCTCGAACACGGCGATGAGGCTCACCGCCACGCCGAACACGATGCTCTTGATGATGCCGTTGGTGATGTCGGGCCAGAACTCGATGCCGGCCTGCATGTTGCCCCAGAAGGTGCCGTTGTCCACGCCGATCAGGCGCACCCCGACGATGTAGGCGCCGAAGATGCCCATCACCGAGAACAGCGCGGCCAGCAGCGGCATCGAGATCACGCCGCCCCAGAAGCGCGGCGCGACGATCCGCGCCAGCGGATCCACCGCCATCATCTCCATGGCGGAGAGCTGCTCGGTGGTCTTCATGAGGCCGATCTCGGCGGTTACTGCGCTGCCGGCGCGGCTGGCGAACAGCAGGCCGGCGACCACCGGTCCGAGCTCGCGCACCAGCGAGAGGCCGACGAAGATGCCCAATGAATCCCCCGCGCCGTACTTGTTCAGCACGTCGTAGCCCTGCAGGCCCAGCACCATCCCGACGAAGAGGCCGGACACCATGATGACGACGAGCGACAGCACGCCCGCGAAGTAGATCTCGCGGGCGGTGAGCTGCAGGCGGCGAAAGGCCGCCGGCGTCTGCACGACGACCGCGGCGAAGAACCGCGCGGCGAAGCCGAGGCGCGAGATCGCGCGGATCGTGCCGTTGCCGACCCGGCGGAAACCGTTCGCGATGGCGTTATGCGGCACGGCCGGCGAGCTCCTCCGCGTACGGCGGCGCGGGATAGTGGAACGGCACCGGCCCGTCCGGCTCGCCATCGACGAACTGGCGCACGAACGGGTCGGTGGAATGGCGCACCTCGTCGGGCGTGCCCTGGGCGATGATGCGGCCCTCGGACACGAAATAGAGGTAGTCGACGATCTTGAGCGACTCGTAGACGTCGTGCGTGACCACCACCGACGTGATGCCGAGCGCGTCGTTCAGCTTGCGGATGAGCTGGCCCACCACGCCGAGCGAGATCGGATCGAGGCCGGCGAACGGCTCGTCGTAGAGGACGAGCATCGGGTCGAGCGCGACCGCGCGGGCCAGCGCCACGCGCCGCGCCATGCCGCCGGAGAGCTCGGAGGGCATCAGCCCCGCGGCGCCGCGCAAGCCCACCGCGTGCAGCTTCATGAGGACGAGGTCGCGGATCAGCACGTCGTCGAGGTCGGTATGCTCGCGCATCGGGAACGCGACGTTCTCGAACACGCTCATGTCGGTGAAGAGCGCGCCGAACTGGAACAGCATGCCGATGCGCGCGGCGCAGCGCGTAGAGCTCGTCGCGCGTCATGTCGCGCACCGAGCGACCGCCGACCCGCACTTCGCCCGACTGCTGGCGCAACTGGCCCCCGATGAGGCGCAGTATCGTGGTCTTGCCGCAGCCCGACCCGCCCATGATGGCGACCACCTTTCCCCGCGGAATGGACATGTTGATGCCCGTCAGCACCGGCCGGCGGCGGTCGTAACCGAACGTGACGTCGGTCATCTCGATGGCGTTCGCCGCAAGGGGGGCGGACGCGGCAGCAGGCTGCGGCGCGGAAGCGTTCAACGGGAAAACCGGGCACGAAGGGGGAATGCGATTGTAGCCGCAGCCATTCGCGCGCCGCAATGACCCGCGGTCAGTTAGCAGAAATCAGGCTGGACGAACGCCGCGCCGTTGCTGGGGCAGCGAGCAAGCGCTCGTCGCATCCGCCAAGGCGGCCGATGCATCGTGCCCGGCCCTACTTGGGCTGTGGCTTCTCGGCGAGCGTCACGGCCGATCGCGAAGGATTGAGCAGTCGCTGCTCGGCCATGGCCAGGCGCTCGGGGCGACCCAGCAGCACGACGAGGTCCCCGACCTCGAACTGCCAATCGGGGCCGGGACGCACCGAGCGCGCGCCGCGACGGCGCACGCCGGTCACTTCCACGCCCTTCGGCAGCGCGAATTCCGCGAGCGTTCTGCCGATGGCCGCCGCGCGATCGGGCAGGACCACCGTGTGCAGGCGCGTGTTGCAGGTTTTCCGCCGCGTCGGCCGCATCGGTCGCGCCGTGGAAGAAGCCGCGGAACAGGCCGTAGCGCTCCTCGCGAACGGACCGGATCCGCCGCAGCACGCGATTGAGCGGCACGCCCACCACGAGCAGCGACTGCGACGCGAGCATGAGGCTGCCTTCGAGCACCTCGGGCACGACCTCCGTCGCGCCCGCCGCGATCAGCTTCTCGATCTCGCTGTCGTCCAGGGTGCGGACGATCACCGGCAAGCCCGGCCGTTGCGCATGCGCCTGGTGCACGATCTTCAGCGCGACGGGCGTGTTGGCGAACGTGATGGTGATCGCCTTCGCCTTGGCGAGTCCCGCGCTGACCAGCGCCTCGCGCCGGCTCGCGTCGCCGTAGACGACGTTGCTGCCATCCGCGGCCGCCTCCCGCACCCGATCGGGATCGTCGTCGAGCGCGATGTAGGGGATCCCCTCCGCCTCGAGCATGCGCGCGAGGTTCTGTCCGCTGCGGCCGTATCCGCACACGATGACGTGATCCTGCCGCGCCATCGTGCGCGCCGCGATCTGCGTGACCTGCGCGGCGCGCGCGAGCCAGTCGTTGGCGGTGAGCCGGCGCGCGAGCCGGTCGGCGAACTGGATCAGCACCGGCGCGCCCAGCATCGAGATGATCATCGCCGCGAAGATCGGCTGCACGAGCGCGGGCGGGACGATGCCGTTCTGGAACGCGAGCGCCAGCATGACGATGGCCAGCTCGCCCGCCTGCGCCAGGTAGAAGCCCACGCGCAGCGCGCTGCCCAGCGGCGATCCGAACGCGCGCGCCAGGCCGACGATCAGCGCGAGCTTCGCCAGCACCGGACCGACCAGCAGCAGCAGCACCCATCCGATGCTGGCGATCACCACCTCGAGGTCGAGCGCCATGCCGACCGTGATGAAGAAGAGCCCCAGCAGCACGTCGCGGAACGGCTTGATGTCCTCCTCGACCTGGTAGCGGTACTCGGTCTCCGCGATGAGCATGCCGGCGAGGAACGCGCCGAGCGCGAGCGAGAGCCCGAGCGACTGCGTCAGCGCCCCGAGCCCGAGCGTCACCAGCAGCACGTTGAGCACGAAGAGCTCGCCGGAACGGGCGCCCGCGACCACGTGGAACCACGCGCGCATCGGCCTTTGTCCGAAGTACAGGATGATCGCCAGCGCACCGGCTGCCTTCACCGCCGCGATCGCGAGCGCCATCGCGAGCTCGCCCCCCGACTTGTTGAGCGACGGGATCACGATCAGGAACGCCACGACCGCGAGGTCCTGGAACAGCAGGATGCCCATGATGTCGCGGCCGTGCGGCGTGCCGAGCTCCATGCGCTCGGCCAGCATCTTGGAGACGATCGCGGTCGAGCTCATCGCGAGCGCGCCGCCCAGCACCAGGCCCGCCTGCCAGCCGTAGTGGAAGAAATGCAGCGCGATCATCGCCGCGATGGTGGTGATCGCGACCTGCGCCAGGCCGAGCCCGAACACCGCGCGGCGCATCGCGCGCAATTGCGGCAGGCTGAACTCGAGGCCGATGGTGAACATCAGGAACACGACGCCGAAGTCCGCCACGTAGCGCGTGGTGTCGTCGTAGGGCACCCAATCGAGCGCGTGCGGCCCCACGGCGACGCCGACCAGCAGGTAGCCGACGATCGGCGGCAGCCGCACCAGGCGGCACACGACCACCACGACGACCGCAGCGGCGAGCAGGGTGATGATGAGGATCAGCGAATGAGGCATGAATCCACGTGACGCAATGGTTCCGGGACATCATAAGTCACGACGATCGGCTGCGGACCGGCGCGGCCCCGATCATGCCGCAAAGGCGACCGTCGCCGAATGCGTGTCGCCGCGCTCCGCGGGGATCGCGTGCTCGCCGTCTGCAAGCCCCGGGGCACGAATTCGCCGGGGTCGCGATTCCCGGTCGTCGTGGGAACAGGTATCCCGCCGCCGCGCGACGCCGCGACGCGGCGCCGCGTACGGTCCGGCCTGACCCGGCGGTTATACTGTCCAGAATGAACAGCCGGGCAACCGACGCCGTGACGCAACCGGCGGGAGCGACGCATGTCGATTCCGCACGCGCGCTCGCGCTCGCGCGACAGGTGCTCGCGATCGAGGCCGGCGCGATCACCGCGCTGGCGGACCGGATCGGCGACGCGTTCGTCGCCGCGCTGGAGCTCATCCAGCGCTGCAAGGGCCGCGTCGTGGTGTGCGGCATCGGCAAGTCGGGTCACATCGGCCGCAAGCTCGCCGCCACGCTTCGCCTCGACCGGCACGCCGGCGTTCTTCGTCCATCCCACCGAGGCGCTGCACGGCGACCTCGGCATGATCACGGCCGACGACGTCGTCGTCATGCTGTCGAACTCGGGCGAGACCGACGAGCTGGTCGACGCTGATGCCGCACGTCAAGCGCGAGGGCGCGGCCATCGTCGCGCTCACCGGCAGCGAGCAGAGCTCGCTCGCGCAGGCGGCCGACGTGCATCTCGACGCGGCGGTCGACGCCGAGGCGTGCCCGCTCGGCCTCGCACCGACCGCCAGCACGACCGCCGCGCTCGCGCTCGGCGACGCGCTCGCGCTCGCGCTCCTCGATGCGCGCGGCTTCTCCGCCGAGGATTTCGCGCGCTCGCATCCGGGCGGCACGCTCGGCCGGCGCCTGCTCACGCGCGTCGCCGACATCATGCGCACCGGCGACGCGCTGCCCGTCGTCGCCGGTCACCGCCACGCTCGCCGAGGCGATCGTCGAGATGAGCCGCAAGGGCATGGGCATGACGGCGATCGTCGACCGCGAGCAGCGCGTCGCCGGCATCTTCACCGACGGCGACCTGCGCCGCTGCCTCGTCGCGCGTGCGCGACGTCGCGGCGGTGCGCGTGCTCGAGCTGATGACGCGCCACCCGCGCACCGTGCGCGCCGAACAGCTCGCCGTCGACTGCGTCGAGATCATGGAGACGCCGCCCAAGGTCTCGCAGCTCCTCGTCGTCGACGGTGCGCAGCGGCTGGTCGGCGCGCTGCACCTGCACGACCTCTTCCGCGCGCGCATTGTCTGACGCGACCATGCCCACCGATGCCCTCGGCCGCGCGCGCCGCGTCCGGCTCCTGACCTGCGACGTCGACGGCGTGCTCACCGACGGCACGATCTACGTCGACGACCACGGCCACGAGATGAAGGCGTTCTCGGCGCTCGACGGCGTCGGCCTCAACCTGCTGCGCCGCGCGGGCATCGAGGTCGCGTGGATCACGGGCAGCCCCGCCCCGGCGGTGATGCATCGCGCACGGCGGCTGGGCGTCGACGCACGTGCTGCAGGACGTGACCGACAAGCTGACCGGCTGGGAGGCGCTGCGCGCGCAGCTCGGCATCGCGCCCGACGCGTGCGCGCACATCGGCGACGATCTTCCCGACGTCCCGGTGTTCCACGCGTGCGGGTTCGCGATCACCGTGCCGCACGCGCCGGCGTCGGTGCGCGAGCACGCGCACTACGTCACGGCGCGCGACGGCGGGCGCGGCGCGGTGCGCGAGCTCGCGGAGCTGATCCTGGCGGCGCAGGGCCGCACCTTCGCGGGCATTCCGCCGCGAGCGCGTAGGGTCCATGCCCCGCGACGCTTCGCACCCGCTCGCTGCTCGACCGCATCACCGGCTGGTCGCCGGTGCTGCTGCTCGGCGGCCTCGCGGCGTTCACGTACTGGCTGGACTCGCAGGTGCAGCCCCCGGCGCCGCGCCGCGACGGCTCCGAGCGCCACGACCCCGACATCTACGTGGAGGGCTTCAACGGCGGTCACGCTCGACGCGCAAGGGCCGCCCGACGCAGTTGATCGCGGGCAAGTCGCGCGCCGGCACTTCGGCGACGACCAGACCACCGAGTTCACGGAGCCGGTGCTCGCGCAAACCGAGGCCGGCCAGCCGGAGTTCCGCGTCACCGCGGCGCACGGCAAGCTCTCCGGCGACCGCAAGGACGTCGTCTTCACCGGCAACGTGCGCGCGGTGCGCGAAGCGGGACCCTCCGCGCCCGGCGAGGCCCCGTCGGGTCCGGTGACCGTGACCACCGAGTACCTGCACGTGGTGCCCGATGCCGAGACCGCGCGACACCGACAAGGCGGTGACGATCGAGGAGCCGCGTGGAATAATCAAGTCCGTCGGCCTCGACGCTCGACAACAAGGCCAAGACGCTCAAGCTCAAGTCGAGCGTGCAAGGCACCCTGCAACCCCAGGCTCTGCCGGACCTGCCCAAGGCGCCGGCCAAGAGCGCGCCGACCCAACCGACCAAGAAGAAGTGATGCGTATGCCGCCGCTTGCCCGTTGTGCCGCCGCGCTGTGCGCTGGGCTCGTGCTCGCGTGCGCGGCGCACGCCGAGAAGGCCGACCGCGAGAAGCCGATCACGTTCACGTCCGACGACGGCGAGGTGAACTACGAGAAGCGCACCGGCGTGCTCAAGGGCAACGTCGTGATCACGCAAGGGCACGCTGACCATCCGCGCCGACCGCATCGACTTCAAGCAGAACGCCGACAACTCGCTGTCGGCGACGGCGTTCGGCAAGCCGCTCGCGTTCCGGCAGAAGCGCGACGACACCGACGGCTACTACGAAGGCTGGGCGCAGCGCGCGGAGTACGACGGCACCAAGGAACAGCTCGAGCTCTTCGACAACGCGATCCTGAAGCGCGGCGACGACGAGATCCGCAGCAACTACATCTCGTACAACTCGGCCACCGAGCAGTTCAAGGCGGAAGGGCGAGCGTCGACCACGCCGGCGCCGGGCGAGACGGGCCGCACCGACCGCGTGCGCGGCATCTTCCAGCCCAAGGACGGCGGCCTGCCCGGGGCGCCGAAGGGCCCGGCGGCGAAGGGCGCCGAGACCAAGCCCGCTCCGCTGACGCTGAAGCCGTCGGGAGAGATCGCGCCGGCGTCGAAATGAGCGCCCGCGCACACGACATTCGCGGCGAAGGGCCGCCCCGAGCCGCGAATCGCGCCCCCGCGTTCGGGGGCAGCGCCGCCGCGTCAGCGGCAAGCGTGGGGGTCGTCATTCGCGGCGAAGGGCCGCCCCGAGCCGCGAATCGCGCCCCCGCGTTCGGGGGCAGCGCCGCCGCGTCAGCGGCAAGCGTGGGGGTCGTGCCTTGAGCCAACTGTCCGCCGCGCGCCTGCAGAAGCGCTACAAGGCGCGCACGGTCGTGCACGACGTGTCGCTCGAGGTCGCGAGCGGCGAGGTGGTCGGCCTGCTCGGCCCCAACGGCGCCGGCAAGACCACGTGCTTCTACATGATCGTCGGACTGGTCGCCGCCGACGGCGGCACCATCGAGCTCGACGGCGAGAACCTCTCGCACCTCGCGATCCACCAGCGCGCGCGGCGCGGGCTGTCGTACCTGCCGCAGGAGGCGTCGATCTTCCGCAAGCTGACCGTCGCGGAGAACGTGCGCGCGATCCTCGAGCTGCAGGACCTCGATCCGGACACGCTGTCCAACCGCCTCGACGCGCTGCTCGAGGACCTGTCGATCTCGCACCTCGCCGACGCCCCTGCGGTGTCGCTTGTCCGGCGGCGAGCGCCGCCGCTGCGAGATCGCGCGCGCGCTCGCGACGCGGCCGCGCTTCATCCTGCTCGACGAGCCGTTCGCCGGCGTCGACCCGATCGCCGTGCTCGACATCCAGAAGATCATCGGCTTCCTCAAGGAGCGCGGCATCGGCGTGCTGATCACCGACCACAACGTGCGGGAAACATTGGGCATCTGCGACCGCGCCTACATCATCAACGAGGGGCGGGTCCTGGCCTCGGGCGTGCCGGGCGAGATTGTTTATAATGAAGACGTCCGCAAGGTTTATCTTGGCGAGCATTTCCGGCTATGAGCCCGCAGGGCCGCCCCCAAGGGCGAATGGGGCCCGAAGCGCGTAGCGCGGAGGGAAATCCCGTGAGCCGCATCTGGGAGCCGCGCAGTAGCACTGCACGATGAAACAGACGCTCCAGCTCAAGCTCACCCAGCATCTCACGCTGACTCCGCAGTTGCAGCAGTCGATCCGGCTGCTGCAGTTGTCGACGCTCGAGCTCAACGCCGAGGTCGACCGCATGCTGCAGGAGAACCCCCTGCTCGAGCGCGAGGAAGGCGACGACGAGCCGCCGGTGCAGGAGTACCCGGTGAACAGCACGGCGCCGGGCCCGGTCACCACCGAGCGCCCGACCCGCGAGGACGACGGCGACGGCGACGCCGACGGCATGACCGGCGTCGACACTGCGCCGACCCGCGACGACCTTCCGGACGTCACCGACTTCGCCGACTACGGCGGCGGCGCGCCGACGGCGACTGGGGCGGCGGCGGAGGCACCGGCGAGGACGAGGAGTTCGCGCCGCAGCAGGTCGCGTCGAGCTCGCTGCGCGATCACCTGATGGGCCAGCTGGCGCTGCTCAACCTGCCGCTGCGCGACCGCCAGATCGTCGCGGCGCTGATCGACGCGCTCGACGACGACGGCTACCTCGCCTCGCTCGCTCGACGAGATCTCCGACATGTTCACCGAGAACGACGCGCTCGAGCCGGAGGAGCTCATGATCGGGCTCAAGTACCTGCAGAGCTTCGAGCCGCCGGGCGTGGGCGCGCGCAGCCCGGCCGAGTGCCTGGCGCTGCAGCTGAAGGCGCTGCCCGCCGACACGCCCTACCGCGCGGAGGCGCTCAAGATCGTCGACGGCCACCTGCAGCTGCTCGCCGCGCGCGACTTCACCAAGATCCGCCGCGTCCTGCATTGCGACGAGGCCTGCGTGCGCGCGGTGCGCGAGCTGATCCGCAGCCTGAACCCCCGCCCGGGCTCGTCGTTCGCAAAGGACGAGGCGAACTACGTCATTCCGGACGTCGTCGTGCGCAAGGTGCGCAACCAGTGGGTCGCGTCGCTCAACGAGGCGGCGATGCCCAAGCTGCGCCTGAACCGCATCTATGCCGACATCCTCACCCGGAACCGCGACTCGTCGAACCAGCAGCTCGCGGCGCAGCTGCAGGAAGCCAAGTGGCTGATCCGCAACGTGCAACAGCGCTTCGAGACGATCCTGCGGGTGGCGCAGGCGATCGTCGAGCGGCAGCGCCGCTTCTTCGAGCACGGCGAGGTCGCGATGCGCCCGATGGTGCTGCGCGAGATCGCCGACATGCTGGACCTGCACGAGTCGACGATCTCGCGGGTGACGACGCAGAAGTACATGCTGACGCCGCGCGGCACTTTCGAGCTCAAGTACTTCTTCGGCAGCCACGTCGCCACCGACACCGGCGGCGCGGCGTCGGCCACCGCCATCCGCGCGCTGATCAAGCAGCTCATCGCGGCCGAGAATCCCAAGGAGCCGCTGACCGACAGCCGCATCGCCGAGCTGCTGGGCGAGCAGGGCATCACTGGTCGCCCGCCGCACGATCGCGAAGTACCGGGAGGCGCTGTCCATTCCTCCCGTCAACCTGCGCAAGTCCCTCTAGTGAACGAGTGGCCTCGGGCTTGGCCGGACTTGCGCAACAGCAGCACGAACGAAGCCCACGAGAGGAGAGCTTGATGAACCTGAACCTCACCGGCGTCCACCTGGATATCACGCCCGCCATCCGCGCCTATGTCCTGAAGAAGCTCGAGCGCATCAACCGGCATTTCGACCACGTGATCGACGTCAATGTCGTGATGTCGGTCGACAAGCTGCAGCACAAGGTCGAGGCGAACGTGCACGTGCGCGGGCAGGAGATCCATGCGGAGGCAATCGAACCCGACATGTACGCGGCGATCGACGCCCTCGCCGACAAGCTCGACCGGCAGGTGCTGAAGTACAAGGAGAAGCTGTCCGTCGCACCGCACCGACCGCGAGGCCATCGAGCGCACGCTGACCGCGTCCAACCCGGCCGGTCCGGTGGCCGAGTGAGTTGCCGGCCGGCGTATAATTTTTCGCTAGCCCAAGGCGGCGGGAGTCAGGGGTACTGACCGCCCGCCGTTTCGTTTCCGGGGGCTCACGCTAGAATTTGCCTCCCCCATGAACCAGATCGCCGACCTCCTGCCCGCCGCGAACATCGCGCTCGACCTCGACGTGCCGTCGAAGTCGCGTCTGTTCGAGTCGTTCGGCGCGCTGTTCCACGCCAACGCCGGCCTCGACGCCGCGACGGTCACCGCGAGCCTCGCCGCGCGCGAGAAGTTGGGCTCGACGGGGCTCGGGCAGGGCGTGGCGATCCCGCACGGCCGCATCAAGGGCCTGAAGGACGCGCGCGGCGCGTTCGCGCGGCTCAAGATGCCGGTGGCCTTCGACGCGCCGGACGGCAAGCCGGTCTCGCAGGTGTTCGTGCTGCTGGTGCCCGAGCAGGCCACCGACCTCCACCTGCAGCTCCTCTCCGAGCTCGCGCAGATGTTCTCCGAGAAGGCGTTCCGCGAGAAGCTCGCGACGGCGGGCACGGCCGAAGGGCTCGTGGCGTTGTTCCGCGCCTGGGAGCCTTCGCTGTGAACGCAGCAAGGCGCACGTCCGACCCGGCCCGGGCCGCGACATGAGCGGCGAGATGGCGATGCGGCAAGTCAGCGTGCAGCGCCTGTTCGACGACAACGCGGACCGCCTCGGCCTGCACTGGAAAGGCGGCCGGCAGGGCGGCAGCCGCGTGATGACCGGCGACTCGGAGACTGAAGCCGACCGTCGGCCAGGTCGGCCACATGAACTTCATCCACCCGTTCCGCATCCAGATCCTGGGCGCGGCGGAAGGCGACTACCTGCGCGACGCTGCCGATGGAAGAGCGGCAGCGGCTCATCACGCGGCTGTTCACCAACGAGCTCGATCGCCATCGTCGTCGCCAACGGCGAGGACGTGCCGCAGTTCCTGCTGGACGAGTGCAACCGGCATCACGTCGCGCTGTTCACGTCGCCGCAGCCGTCGCCGCACATGGTCGACGTGGTCCGCCTCTATCTCGCGCGCGTGCTCGCCGAGTCGACGACGCTGCACGGCGTGTTCCTCGACGTGCTGGAGATGGGCGTGCTCATCACCGGCGCGTCCGCGATCGGCAAGAGCGAGCTGGCCCTCGAGCTCATCTCGCGCGGCAATGGCCTCGTCGCCGACGACATCGTCGAGCTCTACCGCATCTCGCCGGACACCATCGAGGGCCGCTGCCCCGCGGTGCTGCGCGACTTCCTCGAGGTGCGCGGCATCGGCGTGCTCAACATCCGCACCATCTTCGGCGAGACGGCGGTGCGTCCGCGCAAGCTCCTGAAGCTCCTCGTCCACCTCGAGGACCACGGCCACGAGGCGTTCTCCGACCTCGACCGCCTGCAGGTCAACGCCACCTACCAGGACGTGCTCTCGGTGCCGATCCGCAAGGTGACGATTCCCGTCGCGGCAGGGCGCAACCTCGCCGTGCTGGTCGAGGCCGCGGTGCGCAACTTCGTGCTGAACCAGCGCGGCATCGACAGCACCAAGGAGTTCATCGAGCGCCAGCAGAAGCTCATGGAAGACGGCAACTAGGTCCTCCCACGCAACATGGATCTCCTGCTCATCGGCGGCGTCTCGGGATCCGGCAAGAGCGTCGCGCTGACCGCGCTCGAGGACTCGGGCTACCACGTCATCAACAACCTGCCGCCGTCGATGCTGGTGGATACGGCCGCGAACCTCGCGCGCGGCGGGCAGGAGCGCGTGGCCATCGCGCTCGACGTCAAGACCGGCCCCGGGCTGCCGCGACTCGCGGACTCCATCGCCGCAGCACGCAAGGCGGGCTGGGCGGTGCGCTTCCTCTACCTCGACACCAAGACCGACACGCTGGTCAAGCGCTTCTCGGAGACGCGCCGCCGCCATCCGTTCTCCAGCGACGAGCGCACGCTCACCGAGGCGATCGAGTACGAGCGCAGCCTGCTGGAAGACGCGCGCGAGCTCGGCTTCGTGTTCGACACCAGCGATCTTTCCTCCGCTGCGCTGCGCGGCTGGATCAAGGACTTCATCGCCGTCGATCCCACCAAGCTCACCCTGCTCTTCGAGTCGTTCGGCTTCAAGCATGGCGTGCCGCTCGACGCCGACCTCGTGTTCGACGTGCGCTGCCTCCCCAATCCGTACTACGAGCCCGAGCTCGCTCCCCTCACGGGCAGCGACTCGGCGGTCGTCGCGTTCCTCGAGGCGGCGCCCGAGGTCGAACGCATGTACACCGACATCTACCACTTCGTCGCGAGCTGGCTGCCCGACTACGCCCGCGACAACCGCAACTACCTGACCGTCGCCATTGGCTGCACCGGCGGGCGGCATCGCTCCGTGTATCTGGTCGAGCGGCTGGCGCGCGCCTTCTCGCCGCGCTACCAGGTGCTGGTGCGCCACAGCGAGCTCGAATGAGCGCGGCGCGCACCGTGACGCTCGCGCTCACCGGCGCGTCGGGTATGCCGTTCGGCCTGCGCCTGCTCGACTGCCTCGTCGCCGCGCAGTGCCGCGTCTACCTGCTGTATTCGACCGCCGCGCAGGTGGTGGCCCGGCAGGAGTGCGACCTCGTGCTGCCCGCGCAACCGCGCGAAGCCACGCGCCTCTTTCGCGAGCGCTGCGGCGCGGCGGAGGGGCAGATCACGGTCTTCGGCCGCGAGGACTGGATGGCGCCGGTCGCGTCCGGCTCCAATCCCGCGGATGCGATGGCGGTATGCCCCTGCAGCATGGGCACGCTGGGCGCGATCGCCAACGGGCTCGCCGACAACCTGATCGAGCGCGCGGCCGACGTGATGCTGAAGGAGCGCCGCCCCCTGGTGCTGGTGCCGCGCGAGACGCCGCTCTCGGCGATCCATCTCGCCAACATGCTGCGGCTCGCGCAGGCGGGCGCGTCGATCCTGCCGCCGGCGCCCGGCTTCTACACGCATCCGAAATCCGTGGAGGACATCGTCGACTTCGTGGTGGCGCGCGTGCTCGACCAGCTGCGCGTGCCGCACGCCCTGCAGGCGCGCTGGGGGGCAGCGGGCGCGTCGCCGCCGACGGAGTCCGCGTGATGTGGCCGTTCGGCGGCGGTGCCGCGCGCGAGCCTTACACGCTGCCGCTGTTTCCGCTGAAGACAGTGCTGTTTCCCGGCGGGCTGCTGCCGATCAAGGTGTTCGAGCAGCGCTACATCGAGATGACGAAGGCCTGCCTCGCCGGGAACCGGCCGTTCGGCGTCTGCCTCATCACCAGCGGCGAGGAAGTGGCCGGCCCCGCGGGTGGCGCGCCGGAGTTCGCCACCATCGGCACGCTCGCGCGCATCACCGACTGGGACATGCCGCAGCTCGGCATCCTGCACGTCGCCACGCTGGGCGAGACCCGCTTCCAGGTGAAGCGCCACAGCGTCGCGGCCTCGGGGCTCGTCACCGGCGAAGTGCTGCCGCTCGGGGCCGAGCCGGCGCTGCCGCTCTCCGACGACTTCATGCCGCTCGTGAACCTGCTCGAGCTCATCGCCACGCGCGTCGGGCCGCAGAATTTTCCGGTCGAGCGCAGGTACGACGATGCGTCGTGGGTCGGCTATCGGCTGGCGGAGCTCTTGCCGCTGCCGCTGTCGATCAAGCAGAGCATGCTCGAGATCAACGACGCCGACGTGCGGCTGCAGGTGCTGCAGAAGTTCCTCGCCCAGCAGGGCGTGCTCTAGGCCTCGTCGCGCGGCGTTGCGGTGCGGCGGGTACACGCCCGCCAGACGGGCGATCAGGATCGCCACGAACAGCGCCCCCGTCACCTGCTCGACGATGCAGATCGCGCGCGCCGGCCTCGACAGCGGCGTGATGTCGCCGAAGCCGGTGCTGGTGAGCACCGTCATGCTGAAGTACAGCCCGTCGTAGAAGCCCAAGTCCGCGGGCTCGCCCGCGACGAGATACGACAGCGGGGCGGCGTAGCCGACGATCGCATACAGGTACGCCCACAGCATGCCGAGCATGAGATAGCCCGAAGCGGCGCCGAACAGCTTGTCGGCGGTCATGACGTCACGCTGGAAGACGTAGCGAAGGAGGTAGGTCAGCGTGACGGCGTAGAGCGCCGCGCCCGACGCCCAGGACCGGACCAGCCAGTAGGGATTCTCCTCGACGATGCCGAGCCATTGGAAGCCGAGTGTGGGCATCGCCAGCAGCAGCACGATCACGAACGAGAGCAGCGAGCGGCCGACGGCGGCCACCGTCGCGATGACGACGAACGCGTTGATGGCGTTGGTCGCGATGCGCCCCCCGTGCGTGCCCGGCAGGAACGGCGCCACCACGATCAGCGTCATCAGCATCACGAAGAGGTAGAAGCAGCGCTGGGTGAAGACGCGCGAGATCGCGTCGCGGGCGAAGCGCAGGGCCATGGGTCCTCCGGAGGCGCGCGCAGTCTAGCAGGCGCTCGCCGGAAGCCGCCGGGAAAGCGCGGGGTCGGCGCCGGTCCGGCGTTGCGCCCGAGTCATTCCTGGATTACGCTGTAAACGTTTTCAAGGAGACGCCATGCGCCTGCGCTACGCCGCCCTCTCGCCGTATGCTCGGAAGGTGCGCGTCGTCGCGCACGAGCTCGGGATCGCCGATCGCATCGAGCTCGTCGCCACGCAGACTCGGGTGCCGAACGCCGAGCTGGAAGCCGACAACCCGCTCGCGAAGGTGCCGGTGCTGATCACCGACGCCGGCGTCGCGATGCCCGAGTCGTCGGTGATCTGCGAGTACCTCGATGCCGCCTTCGGCGGGCACCGCCTGCTCCCGGCGGGCGGCGAGGCACGGTGGCGGGCGCTCTCGACGATCGCGCTGGCCGACGGGATCGTCGGTGCCGGCGTCCTCGCGCGCATGGAGAACGCGCGCCCGGCCGCGCAGCGCGACCCGGCGGCGGCGGACTTCCAGATGGCCAAGGTGACGCGCGGCCTCGATCGCTTCGAGCGCGACCTCGACGGCGCGCAGGACGTCGCGTTCGACCTGGCGCACGTCGCGATGGCGTGCTGCCTCGCGTGGGTCGTGCTGCGCTTCGGGCGCGAGTTCGCCTTCGCCACGCGGCCGGCGCTGGCGCGCTGGTACGACGGCGTTGCCGCGCGGCCCTCGATGACCGCCACCGATCCCGGCCCGCAATAGCACAGGCGCGTGGCTACCGTCATCGACGTCGCGCGCGAGGCGGGCGTGTCGCTCGCCACGGTGTCGCGCGTGCTGAACGGCACCGCGGCCGTCTCCGCGCACCTGCGCGAGAAGGTGAGCGCGGCGGTGCAGGCGCTGGAATTTCGGCCCAACCTGATGGCGCAGGGGCTGCGCAAGGGCCAGGGCAATACGGTCGCGCTGCTCGTCGGCGACATCGCCCAGCGGCACTTCGCCGAGTTGACGATGCACGTGCAGTCGGCGCTGGAGGAAGTCGGCGCCGATGCGATGCTGTTCAACCTGGGGCACAGCCAGGCGCGGCTCGCCGAGTTCCTTGAGCGGGCGCCGAGCATGCGCCTGCGCGGCATCGTGATCGCGCTGTCGGACACCGTGCCGAACGCCTTGGCACCCCTCTTCGCCGAGCTGCGCACCCAGGGCCTGACCGTGGTGTCCATCGGCCAGGATCTGCGGCGGTTCGGCGTGCCGTCGATCGTGCACGAGGAGCGCGCCGCCGCGCAGCGCTCCGTTGCCTACCTTCTGGCGCGCGGGCACCGGCGCATCGCGTACGTGGGCCGCATCAAGGGCTCGGCGATCGGCACCGAGCGCTTCCTTGGCTACCGCGCGGCGCTGCGCAAGGCGGGCCATTTCGACGACGCGCTCGTCTTCGACATGGCGTTCCGCTACGCGGCCGGCCGCGACGCCGTGCTCCGGGCGCTCGACTGCCGCATCGCCTTCACGGCGATGCAGACCGGCAGCGACGAAATCGCGACGGGGGCGATGGCGGCGCTGCGCGATCGCGGGCTGCGAGTGCCCGAGGATGTCGCCATCGTCGGCTTCGGCGACGTCGAGATGGGCGCGTACCTGCGCCCTGCGCTCACCACCTTGAGCACCCACCCGCATCTCGCCGCCCAGCACGCGCGCGAGTACTTCAGGCCCGATGCGATCGTCGCGGTCGAGCCGCCGCTGGTGCTGCTCAAGCGGACCCTGGTGGAGCGGCACTCGGCATGACGGACGGCGAGCGCGCGACGTTGCGGCCGCCGGCCCTCGTGATGAGCGCCGCGCGCGCGCTCGCGGTGGTTCCCAACGCATTGTCGTTCCCGCGCGCGACGATGCGCGAGCTGGTGCGCGACCGCTATCGCGTCGAGAAGGACCGCTTCGCGCTCGATGCCGACGGCTGCGGCGAGATCCTCTATCGCGTGCTGGGCGGCAACCGCGTGTTCCATTTCTTCCTGCTCTCGAACAAGCTGCCCGAGGCGCAGAAGACCGACCGCAATTTCGCGGCCGGATGGGACGCCATGGGCGTGCTGTGCGAAGGCGAGTGGACCGCCGAGCGTGAGGCGCACCTGCGCCGCGAGATCCCGAAGCAGCGCGCCGGCTTCGCCGACTACGACACGCTGGTCTACGCCCGCGGCAACCGCAGCGCCCGCGTGTTCGATCACGTGGTGGACAGCCTGGCCGCCGGCCGGCAGCCGGACCTCTCGCTCATCGCGCCGATCGGCTACATCCTGCGCACCACCGCGTTCATCGGCAACGGACAGCTCGGCACCCGGCCGCTCGCCGGCCTGCCCGACGATCATCCGCTGCGGCGTCCGTACCATGTGCAGTTCTGCTCGGCGTTCGCGCTGCGCGAGTTCGTGTTCGACCTCGTCGACCACATGGCGCGGGCGCGCAGCCCGCATGCGGTGCGCCTCGCGCCTTCGTACCGGCGCTACATCGGCATCGGCAACTCCGCCGCCACCGGACTCTCGGCGTTCGTCGCCAATCATCCGCATTTCATGCACCGGTGGACTCTCGCCTGCGAGGAAGCGCTGGCGATCGCCTGCGCGCGTCCGATCGCGGCCCGCGGCACCGGGGCCGACTTCGAGCGGCTGCTTGGCCGGGCGATCCGCTACTTCGTCGAAGGGTCGCGCGAGGGCGACGGCGTGTTCGCGACGCCGCAATCGCTGGCTTCCGAGCTCGAGGCGGTCCGTGCGGCGTACGCGAACCTGACCGGCGCGTCCGCCACGCGCTGGGGCACGTTGACCGACTGGGCGCGGCGTCACGTTTCCACCGCGGCGTGCGAGATCGTCGACGCGCTGGTCATCGAGCTGCATCCCGATCTCGCTCCGCGATTCGCCGACGCGTTCGCGGCGGACGAGCGCTTCGCGCTCGACCCCGCCGCGCCGGTCGCGACGCTGCGCGAGCAGGTGCGAGCCGGCTATGGCTGGGCGCTCGCCGGCGAGGGCGTCGACGAGCGCACCCACTACTTCTGGTATCGCTCGACGTCGGCCCCGCGCGACGTACGGCGCGGCCTGCGCGGCTGCGAACCGGCCTTCGAGGTCGAGACCAACATGGACACCGTGCTCAAGGCGCGCGCGCTATGGTCGGCGCTCGCAAGCGCACCGGACGACGCAACGGTCGCCGACCTGGTGGACGCGCGGCCGGACCTGCGGCACGTGGTGACGCGCGTGCAGTCGCTCGCCGGATGCGGCTACGGCGAGCTGCGCGACCCGTGGCTCGCGCGCGACTTCTCGCCCTTCGGCTCCGTGCGCTTCGCGCTCGCCTTCTTCGGCATGGAGAAATTCGAGGCGGCCTTCCCGAAATCCGTGCGCGGCACGTTCATGCAGGGCGCACCCATCGCCGAGGACGTGGCCGCGGGGCGCGACGGCGATTGGCCGTTTCCGCTGTTGCCGGGTCCGGCGTCCGATGCCGACACCGCGCTCCTGACGCCGCTGCCGCCGTCGACGGCCTTCACGCCGTCCGTGCGCATTCCCGGCGACGACCGTCCGCTGCGCCGCGTCGCGCCCAACGAGCTCGCGCGGATGATCGGCACGGCGCTGCAGGGACACGGGATGGCGCTCGGCGTGGCCGAGGATTCGGCGGGGCTCGCCGTCTTCGCGCAAGCCCAGGGAGAGCCCGGCGTCGCGGCCGTCGTGCGGCATTGCGCGGAGGGACTCGCGGCGCCCGCCGCGCCGCCGAGCGGGCACGTGCGCAAGCACGAGAGGGACATGGTGGGCATTCGCGGCGAGGGACGTTCGTCGCTGCTCGCCGCGCCCATCGCGCTCGACCTCGCGTGCGCACGGGCGAGCGCTGGCCATGCCGGCCTCGCCATGGTGAGCGATGCACGCGACCCGTGGCTGGCCGCCGGCCTCGCGCTGCGCGGCGCGCGTCACGGCTGCACGACGATCGTGCTGTGGGACGCCAGGCCCGGCATCGGGCTCGCGCTGGCCGGCCCGGACGGCGACGGAGCGTGGTTCGCGCGCGGGCGTGCCGGATCGGCGCTCGAATGGGAGGCGTGGCTCGCCGGCGCCAGCGTGGACGGGGCGTCGCGCGCAGTTGCGGGCGCGGCCGAGCGGATTGCCGGGGGCTTCGCGGTGGTGGCGTTGCCGGCGAACGCGGCGGATGCCGGCCTGCGCGATCGCGCCGGGCGCGCCGGTCCCGTCGCAAACACATGGCGGGCGGCGGAAGTCGCGCGCAGGCAGGCCGCCTGGTACCGCGACGGCATCGCAGTCGCGCGCGGCGAGTACGATGCGCTCGCCGATGCCGGCCGCGCGCTGCTGCTGCCGCACGCGGACGAAGCGCGCGTGCTGCCGGCTGGCGCGGATCCCCTGAAGGTGTTCTGAAGGAGCAGCGCATGGAAGAGCTCATCCGTCGGCCCGAAGGCGTCGAGCACGCGGGCCGGACCTACGCGATCGTCGACGGACTGTCGATGCCCACGCCCGAGCGCCGGTGGTTCGAGGCGTGGCGCGCGGGATCGCTCGCGTGCGTCAACACGACCGTTTCGGTGTGGGAGAACGCGACCGAGACGCTCGGCCTGCTCGGCAAATGGCGCACGGTGATTGCCGCCAACCGCGACCTCGTCGCGCAGGCCACGAGCGTGGAGGAGATCGAGGCGATCCGCAGGTCAGGACGGACCGCAATCGTCTTCGGCTTCCAGAACACGGCGCCCGTCGAGCACAACATCGAGCTCTTCGGCGCGTTTCGCGAGCTCGGCGTGTGCATCATGCAGCTCACCTACAACCTGCAGAACTACATCGGCTGCGGCTACTGGGAGGAGAACGACACCGGCGTGTCGTCGCGCTTCGGCCGCAAGGCGATCGAGGAGATGAACCGGGTCGGCATCCTCATCGACCTCTCGCATTGCGGCGAGCGCACGACGCTCGACGCGATCGAGCGCTCCGCGGTGCCGGTGGCGATCACGCACGCGAATCCGCGCGAGTACGTGGGCGCCGGCGTGTACGGCGCCGGCCGCCAGAAGACGACCGAGGCCATCAAGGCGCTCGCCAGGCGCCGCGGCGTGATCGGGCTCTCGCCCAACCGCAACATGACCAGGCGCGGCGCCGCGACCACCCTCGAGGAATTCGGCGACATGGTCGCGTGGGTCATCGATCGCGTCGGCGTGGACGCGGTCGCGATCGGCAGCGACTACTGCCCCGGCCACACAGGGCAGGTACGCACGTGGTGGCGCTACGCGCGCTGGTCGCGCGAAAGCGCGCCGGCCGACCAGATGACGATGGCGCCGCACGAAGGCTGGTCGGATTGGGTGAAGGACCCCTCCGGCCTCGCCAACATCGTCAAGCGAGCTCGCGCGCCGCGGCGCCACGCCGGATGAAATCGCCAGGATCATGGGCGGCAACTGGATGCGGCTCTTCGCCGAGACGTTCGCGCCGGTCGCGTCCTCCAACTGAACGTCGTCATCACCTCCTGAAGGAACCCGGATGAACGCTCTCGCTTCCCGCCTCCTCCGCTTCGCGGCGATTGCCGTCCTCGCACTCGGCCTGCCCGCGCACGCCGCCGATTTTCCGACGCGACCGATCACCCTCGTCGTGCCGTTCGCACCGGGAGGGTTCGTGCACACCGTCGCGCTGATGCTTTCCGAAAACATGGGGGCGATCCTCGGCCAGCCGGTCATCGTCAGCAACCAGCCCGGTGTCAACGGCTCGCTCGCGGCGAACAACGTTGCGAAGTCGGCCCCCGATGGCTACACCGTGTTCCTGCCGACCGCGAGCATCCTCACCATCAACCCGCACCTCTACAAGTCCGTCCAGTACGATCCGCGCACGGACTTCGTCCCCGTCGGACAGATCGTCAGCACGTCGAACATCTTCGTCGTGAACCCGGCGAGCGGCATCAAGTCGTTCAAGGACCTGGTCGAGCGCGCCAGGAGCAAGCCTGACGCGGTGTCGTACGGCTCCTCGGGCAACGGCAGCATCCAGCATCTCGCCGGCACGCTCATGGAGCAGCAGGCGAACGTGAAGCTGCTGCACGTTCCATACAAGGGCATTGGCCCCGCGGTGACGGACGTGATGTCGGGCAATCTCACGTTCGTGTTCAGCGACGCATCGGCGATCCCGAACGTCAAGGGGGGACGCCTGACCGCCATCGCCGTGTCGCCGCGCGCGCTCGACGAACTGTCCGGCGTGCCCGCGCTGGCGGACGCCGCGGACGCCGCCGGCCTCCCCAACTTCACGCCGCCCGTGCTCTGGTACGGGCTGGTGGTCCCGAAGGGCACGCCTCCGGACGTCGTGGGCAAGCTCAACGCGGCGCTGGTGCAGACGCTCAAGAAGCCCGAGATCCGCGAGCGCCTGCTCGCCTCCGGCGCGCTGCCGGCGGAGAACACGAGTGGCGAATACCTGGCCGGCGTCATCAGGGCCGAGTACGACAAGTACGGTGCCATGCTGAAGGCGATGAACATCCAGGCCGAGTGAAATGCGCCATCTGCACGACTTCTACATCGAAGGCCGCTGGCAGCCGGCCGCCACGGACGCGCGCATCGACGTGATCGATCCCGCGACCGAAGCGCCGATCGCCGGCATCGCATGCGCGGTGGAGGCTGACGTCGACCGCGCGGTGGCGGCCGCGCGCGCGGCCTTTCCGGCGTATGCCGCCACGACGCGCGACGAGCGCATCGCGCTCCTCGAACGCATCGACGCGGGGTTCGCGCAACGCAAGGAAGAACTCTGCCAGTCGATGTCCCGCGAGATGGGCGTGCCGATCGCGGCCGCGCGCAACATCCACTATCCGAGCGGGCCCGCCCACATCAGGGAGACGATCAAGGTGCTGCGCAGCTTCGAGTTCGACTCGCCGCGCGGCACGACACTCGTCACCAGGGAGCCGATCGGGGTGTGCGCGCTCATCACGCCGTGGAATTTCCCGATCAACCAGGTGATGTGCAAGGTGGTGCCCGCGCTCGCCGCTGGCTGCACGATGGTGCTGAAGCCCTCCGAAGTGTCGCCGCTGTCGGCGCTCGTCATTGCCGAAGTCCTGCACGAGGCCGGCGTGCCGCCGGGCGTGTTCAACCTCGTCAACGGCGACGGCGCGCGCACGGGGCACGCGCTCGCTGCGCACCCGGACGTCGACATGGTGTCGTTCACCGGTTCGACGCGTGCCGGCGTCGCGGTCGCGAACGCCGCGGCCGACACCGTGAAGCGCGTCGCGCAGGAGCTGGGCGGCAAGTCGGCCAACATCCTGCTGCCCGACGTCGACTTCGAGCGCGCGGTCACGCAGGGCGTGCAACGCTGCTTCAACAACAGCGGCCAGTCGTGCGTGTCGCCCACGCGCATGCTGGTTCCGCGCGAGCGGATGGCCGAGGCGACCGCGATCGCGGTGCGCGCGGCGCAGGCCACCCGCGTGGGGCTGCCGAGCGACGAGACGGCGACGATCGGACCGGTCGCGCACGGCGCCCAGTTCGCGAAGGTGCAGCAGCTGATCGAGCGCGGGATGGCGGAAGGGGCGCGCGTCGCGGCCGGCGGGCCGGGACGTCCCGACGGGCTGCCGCGCGGCTACTTCGTGCGGCCGACGGTGTTCGTGGACGTCGACCCGCGGATGACCGTCGCGCGCGAGGAGATTTTCGGGCCCGTGTTGTGCATCATCGCGTACGACGGCGAGGACGACGCGGTGCGCATCGCCAACGACAGTCCGTACGGCCTCGCCGCCTATGTGCAGTCGGCCGATCTCGAAGCGCGCCGCCGCGTGGCGCGCCGACTGCGCGCGGGCAACGTGCAGATCAACTACCCGCCGGTGGACCGCGGCGCGCCCTTCGGCGGCTACAAGCAATCGGGCAACGGCCGCGAGTGGGGCGAGTTCGGCGTCAACGAGTTCCTGGAGATCAAGGGCATCCAGGGGTACGGCAGCCGCCTAGCCGGTCCGGGCGGCGCAGGCCCGGCCGCGTATAATTTCCGCTTTCCCGCGAACTTCGCGCAGTCGAGAACATCATGGCCGGCCACAGCAAATGGGCGAACATCAAGCACAAGAAAGCCGCGACCGACGCGAAGCGCGGCAAGATCTTCACCCGCCTCATCAAGGAAATCACGGTCGCATCGCGCCTGGGCGGCGCTGACCCGTCGATGAATCCGCGCCTGCGCCTCGCCGTCGACAAGGCGACCGCGCAGAACATGCCGAAGGACACGATCGAGCCGCGCGATCCAAGCGCGGCGCGGGCGACCTCGAGGGCGTGAACTACGAGGAAATCCGCTACGAGGGCTACGGCATCAACGGCGCCGCGGTGATCGTCGACTGCATGACCGACAATCGCACCCGCACCGTCGCCGACGTGCGGCACGCGTTCTCGAAGTACGGCGGCAACCTGGGCACCGACGGCTCGGTCGCGTTCCTGTTCAAGCACTGCGGCCAGATCGTGTTCGCGCCCGGGCACCGACGAGGACAAGCTCATGGAGGCCGCGCTCGAGGCGGGCGCCGAGGACATCGTCACCAACGACGACGGCAGCCTCGAGGTCATCACGGGTCCGTACGACTTCGTCACGGTGAAGGACGCGCTGGCCAAGGCGGGCTTCGCGCCCGAGTTCGCCGAGGTGACGATGAAGCCGGCGACCGAGGTCGAGATGGCCGGCGACGACGCGGCGAAGATGCAGAAGCTCTCGATGCGCTCGAGTCGCTCGACGACGTGCAGGAGGTCTACACGTCGGCCGTGCTCGACCGAGGCGTAGCGCCGCGCTTGCGCGACGCCCGCCCGTGCGCCGCATCCTCGGCATCGACCCGGGGCTGCGCGTGACCGGCTTCGGCGCTGCTCGTCCAGCAGGGCAACAAGCTCGTGTACGTGACGAGCGGCTGCATCCGCGCGAGCGGCGACAGCCTGCCGGTGCGGCTCGGCATCATCGCGCGCGACATCGCGCACGTGATCGCCGAGGAGCGGCCCGACGAGGTCGCGGTCGAGAAGGTGTTCGTCAACGTCAATCCGAACTCGACGCTGCTGCTCGGGCAGGCGCGCGGCGCGGCCATCGCCGCCGCCGTGCTCGCCGGGCTGCCGGTGCACGAGTACACCGCGGGACAGGTCAAGCAGGCGGTGGTCGGCACAGGGACGCGCGCTGAAGCCGCAGGTGCAGGAGATGGTCCGTCGCCTGCTGCAGCTGCCCGGCATGCCCTCGCCCGACGCCGCCGATGCGCTCGCCTGCGCGATCTGCCACGCGCACGGCAGCGTCGGCATCGGCGAATTCCGCGCCTCCGGCTACACGCGGCGCGACGGCCGCTTCGTGCGATGAGCCCGCCGGGCCGCCCAAGGGCGAATCAACCCCGAAGCGCGCAGCGCGGAGGACTTCCCATGACGCGCGCGCCTCGCCCCCGCCGGCGCCCCGCGGCGGTGATCTTCGACATGGACGGTCTCATGCTCGACACCGAGCGACTCGCGCCGCAGGCCTGGGTCGATGCCGTCGGCGGCGATGGGCGTCGGCTTCGACATGACGCTGCTGCCGCTGATGGTCGGGCGCAATTTCCGCGACTGCCAGGCGCTCATCGTCGAGCGGCATGGCGAGGACTACCCGACCGCCGCGCTGATGCAGGCATGGCACGTGGCGTACGACGCCATGTCGAGCGCGACGGCATCGCGATCAAGCCGGGTCTCTTCGAGCTCCTCGACTGGCTCGACGCGGAAGGCATTCCCAAGGCGGTCGCCACTTCCACGCGCCGCGACCGTGCGCAGGCGAAGCTCGCGCAGACCGCGCTTGCTCTCGCGCTTCGCCACGCTGGTCGGCGGCGACGAGATCGCACGCGGCAAGCCCGCACCCGACATCTTCCTCGCCGCGGCGCAACGCCTCGGCGAGGCCCCGGCGGACATCGTCGTGCTCGAGGACTCCGAACCCGGCGTGCTCGCGGCGCTCGCCGCCGGCATGATGCCGATCATGGTGCCCGACCTGCATCCGCCCTCCCCGGTCTGCTCGCGCTGGAGCCGCTGGTCGTGGCATCGCTGGCCGACGCGCACGCGCATCTCGCCCCTCTGCCTCGCTGATGCGCGTGGGATAATGGGCCGATGATCGGACGTCTTTCCGGCATGCTGCTCGAGAAGAACCCGCCGCAGCTGCTGCTCGACGTCCAGGGCGTCGCCTACGAAGTCGACGTGCCGATGAGCACGTTCTACAACCTTCCCGCCACCGGCGAGCGCGTGACGCTGTTCACGCATCTCGTCGTGCGCGAGGACGCGCACCTGCTGTACGGCTTCGGCACCGACAACGAGCGGCGCGCGTTCCGCCAGCTCGTTGAAGATCAGCGGCATCGGCGCGCGCACCGCGCTGTCGGTGCTGTCGGGCCTGTCCGTCGCGGAGCTCGCGCAGGCGGTGACGCTGCAGGAAGCGGGACGCCTGACCGCATCCCCGGCATCGGCAAGAAGACCGCCGAGCGCCTGCTGCTCGAATTGAAGGACAAGCTCGGCGCCGATCTCACGACGGCCGTCGGCGTCCACCGCGCGCCGCCCGCCTCGAGCGACATCCTGCACGCGCTGCTCGCGCTGGGCTACAGCGACAAGGAGGCGGTCGCGGCGGTGAAGCAGCTGCCCGACGGGCTTGCCGTCGCCGACGGCATCCGGCAGGCGCTGAAGCTGCTCGCGAAGACGTGCGAGCGCGCGATGTCGTCGAAGCGCCAGGGCCTGCTCCCGAAGCTCACGATCCCGGCCGGCCTCTTCCGGCAGGGGATCAACCTGTGGCCGCCGTTCGTCGGCGCCGGCATCCGCGTCACGCGCGTCGCCGCCGATTTCCGCGAGATCGACGTGCGGCTGAATCTCGGCGTGCTCAACCGCAACTACTTCGGCACGCAGTTCGGCGGCTCGATCTACGCGATGACCGATCCGTTCTTCGCGCTGATGATGCTGCGCAACCTCGGCCCGACTACGTGGTGTGGGACAAGGCGGGCTAGATCGCACTACCGCAAGCCGGCGCGCGGCGACGTGTTCGCGCACTTCCGCCTGACACCCGTCGGCGATCGCCCGCGCGCAGGCGGCAACGGCGAACGGCGACAAGCACGAGCCGACGTTCAGCGTGAGCGTCGTGGACGCCGAGGGCGAAGCGGTCGCCGAGGTCGGCAAGACGCTCTACATCCGCCAGCGTCCGGACGAGGCCGCGCCGCCGGCGCGCCCGCGCCCCGCGCAAGACCCTGTCGCCGCGCGCGAAGTCGGCGCGCCGCAAAGGCTAGAATCGCGCATGGCGATCGAAACCGACGGGCTGAATCGCGTGGTCACGGCGCAGGTCGCGGGCCCGCAGGAAGAGGTCATCGAGCGCGCGCTGCGGCCGCGCGGCCTCGCCGAGTACGTCGGCCAGGAGAAGATCCGCGAGCAGCTCTCGATCTTCATCGCAGGCGGCGCGGAAGCGCGGCGAGGCGCTCGACCACGTGCTGCTGTTCGGCCCGCCGGGCCTCGGCAAGACCACGCTGTCGCACATCATCGCGCACGAGCTCGGCGTGAACCTGCGGCAGACGTCGGGCCCGGTGCTCGAGCGCGCGGGCGACCTCGCGGCGCTGCTCACCAACCTCGAGCCGCGCGACGTGCTGTTCATCGACGAGATCCACCGGCTGTCGCCGATCGTCGAGGAGATCCTGTATCCGGCGCTCGAGGACTTCCAGATCGACATCATGATCGGCGAGGGCCCGGCCGCGCGCAGCGTGAAGCTCGACCTGCCGCCGTTCACGCTGGTCGGCGCGACGACGCGCGCCGGCATGCTGACCAACCCGCTGCGCGACCGCTTCGGCATCGTCGCGCGGCTCGAGTTCTACAACGCCGACGAGCTGACGCGCATCGTCACGCGCTCCGCCGCGCTGCTCGAGATCGCGATCGAGCCGGACGGCGCGCGCGAGATCGCCCGCCGCTCGCGCGGCACGCCGCGCATCGCCAACCGCCTGCTGCGCCGCGTGCGCGACTTCGCGCGAGGTGAAGGGCGACGGCGAGGTCACGCGTCCGGTCGCCGACGCCGCGCTGTCGATGCTCGACGTCGACGGCTTCGGCCTCGACGTGATGGACCGCAAGCTCCTGCACACGGTGCTCGCAGAAGTTCGCCGGCGGCCCGGTCGGCGTCGACAATCTCGCGGCGGCGATCGGCGAGGAGCGCGACACGATCGAGGACGTGCTCGAGCCGTTCCTGATCCAGCAGGGCTTCCTGCAGCGGACGTCGCGCGGCCGCGTCGCCACGGCGCTGTCGTATCGGCATTTCGGGCTGACGCCGCCGAGCGGCGTCAGCGATCTGTTCCCGAATGAGTGAGGCAGGCGTCCACCGCCAGCGCCGGAGCCCCGGCCGGCGCAACCCTTCCGCTTCGCCGTCCGCGTTTACTACGAGGACACCGACGCCGCCGGCGTCGTCTACTACGCCAACTACCTGAAGTTCATGGAGCGCGCGCGCACCGAGTGGCTGGCCGCGATCGGCTTCCCGCTGGCCGCGTTCGAGCGCGAGCACGGCGTCGTGTTCGTCGTGCATCGCTGCGAGATCGACTTCCGGCAACCCGCGCGATTGAACGATGACGCTGACCGTCACGGTCGAAGTCGAGCACCGCGGGGCGAGCCGGCTCGTCGCGCGGCAGGAAGTGCGCCGCGCCGACGACCGTGCTGACCGCCGCGCGCGTGACGCTCGCCTGCGTGGACGCCGCGCGCTGGCGTCCGGTGCGCATTCCCGCGCCGCTGGCCGCAACGCATGGAGACACCCGCTTGAACGTCCACACCGATCTTTCGTTCGTCACGCTGATCGCGCATGCGTCGATCGTCGTGCAGGCGGTCGTCGCGCTGCTGGTCCTGCTGTCGCTGTGGTCGTGGTGGCAGATCTTCCTCAAGCTGTTCCAGCTGCGCCGCGCGGCGCGCGACACCGACCGCTTCGAGGACGAGTTCTGGAAGGGCGGCGAGCTCACCGACCTCTACCAGCGCACCGCGCAGGCGCGCATCGGCGGCGGCATGGAGCACATCTTCACCGCGGGCTTCCGCGAGTTCGCGAAGCATCGCAAGCAGGGCAGCACCTCGGCGGTGACGCTCGACTCCGCGCGGCGCGCGATGCGCGCGGCCTACCAGCGCGAGATCGACGCGCTGGAGGCGAACCTCTCGGGCCTCGCGACCGTCGGCTCCGTGTCGCCGTACATCGGGCTCTTCGGCACCGTGTGGGGCATCATGAATGCGTTCCGCGGCCTGGCCAACGTCGCGCAGGCCACGCTCGCGCGCCGTCGCGCCCGGCATCGCGGAGGCGCTGGTCGCCACCGCGATCGGCCTCTTCGCCGCGATCCCCGCGGTCGTCGGCTACAACCGCTACACGCACGACGTCGACCGGCTCGCGACGCGCTACGAGACGTTCATCGAGGAGTTCTCGAACATCCTGCAGCGGCAGGGTGACCGACTTTCACGGAGACGCAGAGACGCCGAGAATCGTCCGACCCGAGAATCGAATCTCTCGTCTCGGCGTCTTTGTGAACGAATGCGACGCCGCGCAAGTCCATCAACCAGATCAACGTCGTGCCGTACATCGACGTGATGCTGGTGCTGCTCGTGATCTTCATGGTCACGGCGCCGCTCGTGAGCCCCGGCGAGATCGAGCTGCCGTCGGTGGGCAGCAAGCTCACGACGCCGGTGCTGCCGCTCGAGGTCACGCTGCGCAACGACCGTGCTGTGGCTGCGCGACCAGGCGGCGAACACGCCCGGCGATCACGCGTCTCGCGCGACGAGCTGGTCGCGCGCGTGCGCGCGAAGCAGGGCGAGGCAGGAGCAGCCGGTCGTCATCGCCGCCGACAAGAACGCGCGCTACGAGGACGTGCTGTCGGTGCTCGACCTCCTGCAGCGCAACGGCGTGAAGAAGGTGGGCCTCCTCGCGCGCCCGCCGGCGACGTGAGCCCGCCGAGCGCGCAGACGATGGCGAAGTCGATCGGCCGCGGCAACCGCGCCGCATGACCGGCAAGTGGTGGGCGCTGCTGCTCGCGATCGCCGTGCAGCTCGGCTTCCTCGCCGTGCTCGTCTTCTCGGTGCAGTGGCAGAACCGCAAGCCCGAAGCCCGTGACGGCGGAGCTCTACGCGCCGCCGGTGAAGGCGCCGGTGCGTCGAGCCGGCGCCGCCGCCCCCCGAGCCGGCCCCGGCGCCCAGCCGACCGCCGCCGAAGCCCGAGCCGCAGCCGCCGCCGCCCAGGCCCGAACCCGTCGTCGAGAAGCCGGACCCGCGCGCCGCCGAAATCGCGCTCAAGGCGAAGCAGGAGGAGGAGCGCAAGAAGAAGGCCGAGGCGGAGCCGCGCGAGGCCGAGAAGAAGGCGCGCGAGCGCGAAGGAGGCCGAGGACAAGCGCAAGCCGAGGAGAAGAAGCGCGCCGCGCACGCGAACGGCAGGCAGCAGCAGCGAGGCCGCGGCGTGCGCGCGCAGGCCGAGCGCGAAGCGCAGATGCGGGCGCAGGCGCGAACGCGAGGCAGCAGCTGCGCGCGCAGGCGCGAGCGCGAAGCCGACAGCGCGCGCGCGAGGCCGCCGATGCGTCCGCGCGCTCGAAGGCCGAGGCCGACTGGATCCGCCGCATCCAGGCGAAGGTGAAGGGCAACGTGATCGTGCCGCCCGACCTGCCCGGCAATCCGGAGGCGATCTTCGAGGTCGTGCAGCTGCCGACCGGCGAGATCATCGACGCGACGCTGCGCAAGTCGAGCGGCAATCGCGCGTACGACGACGCCGTGCAGCGCGCGATCCTCAAGTCGTCGCCGCTGCCGCGGCCGGATCGCGCGGAACTCTTCCAGCGCACGCTCTCGCTGAGGTTCCGGCCGAGCGACTAGCGTGTGGGCATTCGCGCTGGTGTCCCTTGCACCAGCGAACCGCAGAGGATGATCGGCGCGCTGCGCGGCGTTGCCTGCGCGAAAGCCGACCGGCCGCCCCGAACGCTTTCGTGCCGACCGCCGCTACACGCGCGATTTCTTTTCGACGATCTGGATCGCCGCCCAGCTCCAGTCGGCGCGCTGCTCGACCAGATGGCGCAGCGCCACGGTGTAGATCGAGCGGCCGGTGGTGAGGATCACGTTGCGGCCTTCGGAGTATTCCTGCGTGGGCACGATCAGCGTCTTCACCGCGAGCGGCTTGTCCGGCCGCGACGGCGGCGGCAGGTACAGGCCGTGAAAGCGCGCGCCCATCGTCGAGACGTCGATGCCGTCGACGACGAAGCCCATGTCGTCCTTCGCCTGCCGCACCGCGTGCAGCGTCACGGGCACGACGCGGTCGGCGATGATCGACATGCCGGCCTCGACCTCGTCGTTGCTGACCTTGTTCAGGCGCCGCACGACGCCGAGCACCCAGTCGGTGAGGTCGGACTGGCGCACGGCCACCAGCGCGCCCAGCGCGAGCGCCTGGCCGATGCCGCCGGAGGCCGCGATGCGCAGGCCCGCGATGCTGCGGTCCTTCACCTGCCACATCGGATCGGAGAACGACGACAGGCTCGCCGCCAGCGAATCGTGCTCGTCCGGCACGCGGCGCTTGCGCGCGGCCGTCGGCGACCGCGAAGACCTCGATCTGCTCGCCCGCCGCGGCCGGCTCGGCCGGCGCATCCGCGTCCTGCTGCATGAGCTCGTGGCACACGCGCGAGAGGCCGATGCGCACCTTCGCCGCGACGGCACACGCGATACGCGGATCGCGGCGCAGCTCCGCGTTGAGGTTGGGCGCGACCGACGGGCTCACCTTCTCGAGAATCGCGATGCGCAGCTGGTTGATCGGCGCCGCCGGACCCTGGTCGGTGGCCTCGGCCTGCCGCAACGCGGCGATGGCGCGCTCCAGCGCCTCGGCGAGCGGCGTGGTGTCGAGATAGCGCAGCATCGAGCCGGAATCGTTGCCGGTGCGCCGGCCGAGACCCGACTTGCCCGCGACGTCGACGAAGAAGCCCTCCGTCGACCGCGGCACGGCGTCGAGCTGCAGCCGGCGGCTCCACGCGCGCAGCTGCGACATCGCCCAGTCGAGCTGCGGCGGCGACATGTTGCCGGTGTTGAGCTGGTGCACGAGGAGCACGTAGAGGTATTCCTGCTCGACCGTC
This sequence comes from uncultured beta proteobacterium, assembly GCA_963725735.1. Taxonomy (GTDB): domain Bacteria; phylum Pseudomonadota; class Gammaproteobacteria; order Burkholderiales; family Casimicrobiaceae; genus VBCG01. The sequence continues at coordinate 301,919 of CAVRZM010000018.1, forward strand.
CATTGCGTGGCGTTCGGTCCCGCGCTGCTGAGCACGGTCGGCACGCGATCGATGCCGAGCTCGGCGGCGCGCAGGTACGTGCGGTGCAGGTCCATCCACTTGGCGGGAATCCAGCGCTCGAAGCGGAATACGCGCAGCTTCGCATCCGTCCCGTAGAAGTGGATGAGCCGCGCGAACAGCGTCGGAGTCAGCGCCTTCCAGCGCGCGTTCTGGCTCTGCCGCAGCGACTCCTCGAGCGCCGTCTGGTACGCGTACATGAAGCCCTGCGACAGGTCGTAGATCGCCTGCCAGATGCGCTCGGCGAGCTTCTCGGAGCTGTCGTAGTTCTCGACGTACTGCTTGATGAGCTGGCGACGATCGGCGCCGAGCGCGGCGTCGAGGTATTCGATGGCCTGCACGCGGGCGAGATCGACGGCCTTCCGCGACTGGCGCATCGCGTCGAACGCGCGCATGACCTGCTGCTGGCGCCCGATGACGTCGAGCGCGGGGAGCTGGCGCAGCCATGCCGACACGGACTTCGCGGAAACCAGCGGATCCGCGATTTCCTTGGTGCCGGGAGTCAGGAAACTGAACATGGGGTACGTGGGGTTCCGGCGCATCAGCCGCGACGCGCGCGCGGCATCGGTGTCGCGTGCGCGCGCCGGCAAAGTATCGTCATGGCTGGGGAACCGGCATTTATAGACCAAATACCTCATTGGCGCAAAATGTAGTTGCCGTCAGCTACAATTCGTAACCGCAACCACCTTTGCGCCCTTCGCTCGTTGTGCGCCGATCCGCGCATTTCTCCGGGAACAATTGCCGATGCCAACGTCTTACAATCCAGGAAACCGTTCGTTTGGCCGCGTGTCGCTCGGAATTTCCTTCGTTTTGCCGGTTCTTGTGCTGCTTGCGTTGTCGCTGGCAGCTCCTCGTGCGACGGCGCAGACGCCGGCCGCACCAATCTCCAATCAAGGACAAAGCAAGTTGGATGCCATGCCTACGGAACTCAAGAAAATCGATACGAAACAAGGAACTGGCGCCGAAGCCGTCACGGGCAAGCCGGTGATCGTGCATTACACCGGGTGGCTTTATGACCCTGCGAAGCCGGACGGCAAAGGCAACAAATTCGACAGCTCGCGCGACCGCCAGGTGCCCTTCGGCTTCATTCTCGGCGCCGGCAAGGTGATCAAGGGCTGGGACCAGGGCGTGGTCGGCATGAAGGCCGGTGGACAGCGCACGCTTATCATTCCTCCCTCCTACGGATACGGCGAACGCGGCGCCGGCGGCGTGATCCCTCCCAATGCCACGCTCATCTTCGACGTCGAGCTCATCGAAGTGAAATAGGCCGAACGGCCATGCTGCCTCGCGATACCGGCGCGCACGTCAAGCGCCGCCTCGACTACCGTCCCCCGGCGTTCCTCGTCGACGCGCTCGAGATCGAGTTCGACCTCGTGCCCGACGCGACCCGGGTGACCGCACAGCTCGCGTTCCGCCGCAATCCGTACGCGGCGCCGCAGGACCGCGCGGTGGCGCTGCTGCTCGACGGCGAGCAGCAGGACGAAGTACGCGTCGAGCTCGACGGGGTGCCGGTGCCCGCAGCGCGCGTGCGCATCGACAGCGACGGCCTCGCGCTGCTCGATCCGCCCGACGCGGGCACGCTCACCGTGCACTCGCGCATCGCGCCGTCGCGCAACGCCGCGCTCGAAGGGCTCTACGTGTCCTCCGGCGTGTTCTGCACGCAATGCGAGCCCGAGGGCTTCCGCCGCATCACGTACTTCCCGGATCGTCCCGACGTGCTCGCGCGCTACACGGTCACCCTGCGCGCCGATCGCGCCGCGTTCCCGGTGCTGCTGTCGAACGGCAACCTCGTCGCCCAGGGCGCGCTGCCGGACGGCCGGCATTTCGCCACGTGGCACGACCCGTTTCCCAAGCCGTCGTACCTCTTCGCGCTGGTCGCCGGCAACCTGTCGGCGCTGGAGGATTCGTTCGTCACGAAGTCCGGCCGCACGGTCGCGCTGCGGATCTATTCCACGCCCGCGAACCTGCCGCGCTGCCGTCACGCGATGGAGTGCGATCAAGCGCGCGTTCCGCTGGGACGAGGAGCGCTTCGGACGCGAGTACGACCTCGACGCCTTCATGATCTTCTGCGCCGACGACTTCAACATGGGCGCGATGGAGAACAAGGGGCTCAACATCTTCAACAGCCGCCTCGTGCTGGCCGATCCCGCCACTGCGACCGACGACGATTTCGCCGCGATCGAATCGGTCGTGGGCCACGAGTACTTCCACAACTGGACCGGCAACCGCGTGACCTGCCGCGACTGGTTCCAGCTCTCCCTCAAGGAGGGCCTCACGGTCTTTCGCGACCAGGAGTTCAGCAGCGACCAGAACTCGCGCGCGGTCGAGCGCATCGCCGCCGTCGACTATCTGCGCCGCGAGCAGTTTCCCGAGGACGCGGGACCGATGGCGCACAACGTGCGCCCCGACGAGTACCTCGAGATCAACAACTTCTACACGTCGACCGTGTACGAGAAGGGCGCCGAGGTCATCCGCATGCAGCACACGCTGCTCGGCGCGGACCGATTCCGGCGCGGCATGGACCTGTACTTCGAGCGGCACGACGGCATGGCGGTCACCTGCGACGAATTCGCGCAGGCCATGCAGGACGCCTCCGCGGTCGACCTCGCGCAGTTCAAGCGCTGGTACGCGCAGGCCGGCACGCCGGTCCTATCGGTGCAGGGCAGCTACGACGCGGCCACGCGCACGTACACGCTGGACATCGCGCAGCGCACGCCGCCCACGCCGGGCCAGGCGGCGAAGCTGCCGTTCCACGTGCCGTTCGCGGTGGGCCTCATCGACACCGATGGCCGCGACATTCCGCTGCGCCTCGACGGCGAAGCGGCGCCGGTCGGCACCACGCGGGTGCTCGACGTGCGGGAGGAGCGGCAGGCGTTCCGCTTCGCGGGCATCGAGCGCCGGCCAGTGCCGTCGCTGCTGCGCGGCTTCTCCGCGCCGGCCATCGTGGAGTTCGACTATCCGGACGAGGACTTGGCCTTCCTCGCCGCGCACGACAGCGATCCCGTCAACCGCTGGGACGCGGCGCAGCGAAGCTTCGCGAACACGATGCTTTCGCTCGCGCGCGAGCACGGCGCGGGCAGGCCGCTGCAGTTGCCGCCGACGCTGCGCACCATCGTCGAGCGCCTGCTCGCCGACCATGTCAGCGACCCGGCGCTGCTCGCGCTGGCGCTGACGCTGCCGACGGCCGCCTACGTCGCCGCGCTGGAGCCGGTGATCGACGTCGATGGCGTGGTGGCTGCGCGCGAGTTCATCATGCGCACCATCGCGCGCGAGCTGCGCGGCGAATTCGAGCGCGTATACCGCGAGCGGCGCGTGCATGCCCCCTATGCGCCGACGCCCGACCAGACCGGCTCGCGCAAGCTCGCCAACACCTGCCTTGCGTTCCTCGGGCGCATCGACGACGCGCCGGCGCGGGCGCTGGCCGTCGCGCACTACGACGCCGCGGACAACATGACCGACACGTTCGGCGCGCTGGCGGCAATGCGCGACAGCATCAGCAGCGAGCGCGACGCGCTGTTCGGCCGGTTCGAGTCGCGCTGGCGGGACGAGCCGCTGGTGCTCGACAAGTGGTTCGGCCTGGAGGCGCAGTCGATGCGCGCCGACGCGCTCACGCGCGTGCAGTCGCTGCTCGCCCATCCGCGCTACAACGCCCGCAACCCGAATCGCGTACGCTCGCTGGTCGGCACGTTCACGCTGCGCAACTTCGCCCGCTTCAACGCGGCGGACGGCGGCGGCTACGCGTTCGCCGCCGACCAGGTGCTCTCGCTCGATGCCACCAATCCGCAGCTCGCCGCGACGATCGCCAGCGCGTTCAATCTCTGGAAGCGCTTCCCCGAGCCGCGCCGCGGGCTGCAGCACGCCGCCCTGCAGCGGATCGCGGCGATGCCCGGCCTCTCGCCCGACGTCACCGAAGTGGTGACGCGCACGCTCGCCGACTGACGCGTCACGCCGCGGCGCGCTTGCCGCGTCCCGCGGGCGCCGGCTTCGCGCCGCGAAACGCGATCGCCATCTCGAACGCGGCCCGCGTGAAGGCGAGCACCGCGGCGAAGTCCGCGTCGTCGAGCTTGCGCGCGGCGTCGCTCGCGCGATAGATGTTGGCGAACTCGCGCTCGCGGCCGGCCTGCACGGCGAAGCGACCGATGCCGAGGTTCTCGAGGGTGTGCCAGACCTCCGGGTTGTACGAGCGCGTGAAGCGCATCACGAACGAGATGGGATCGTTGCGGCCGAGCACCGACGCCAGGCGCAGGATGATCTCGAACGGCAGCGCGACCTTCCCGTTCTCGACCAGCTCGATCAGCGACGGGTCCTTGAGGTTGATCGCCTCGCCGACCTCCTTCACCGAGAGCCCCGCGGCCTCGCGCATCCCGCGCAGCACGTGGCCCGCCTTCTCCAGCGCGGCGCGCTGCTCCGGCCGCACGAGGATCGCCTTCGCCGCGGAGAGCGACACGTCGGCGGCGGCGCCGGCGATGCCCAGCACCGAATCGGACCACGAGCGCACCTGGCGCGCGACGCCGACCAGCGCCGACTCGGCGCTTCCCGTCGCCTCGTGCACCGACGACAGTCTCGTGTTGGCGGCCTTCTTCGCGGAGCGCTTGCGTGGCGTTGCCATGGTCTTCTCCCTTGGTTGTCGTAGTGAACCGGCTACGCGAGCGCGGGGCGCAGCGTCGTGCGCCGCAGCAGCCAGACGGCGATCGAGAGGTTCACGAGGTTCCACGCGATGCCGTTCATGAACGCGGCACGGTAGGACCCCGTCCAGTCGAAGATCGCGCCCGACATCCAGCCGCCGAGCGCCATGCCGAAGAGCGTGGCGGTGATCACCGCGCCCACGCGCCAGCCCGCCTCGCGCGGCGGAAAGTACTCGCGCACGATGATCGCGTACGCCGGCACGATGCCGCCCTGGAACAGGCCGAACAGCGCGGAAACGAGGTAGAGCGACACGAGTCCGCTCGACGGCAGGAACATGAGCAGCGCGATGCCCTGCAGCGCCGAGCCCAGCAGCAGCGTGCGCAGCCCGCCGATGCGGTCGCAGATGAAGCCGAACGTGAGGCGGCTCACGATGCCGCAGGCGAGCATGAGCGAGAGCATCTGCGCCCCGCGCGCAGGGCCGTAGCCCAGGTCGGCACAATAGGCGACGAGATGCACCTGCGGCATCGACATCGCGACGCAGCAGCACACGCCGGCAATCACCAGCAGCACCTGCAGCGCCCGCGGCGAGAGCCCCAGCGCCGCTGCCGTGCGCCGCGGCCGGCCGGGCGGCGTGGCAGCGTCGTGATGCGGCGGCGGGCGGCGCAGCCACAGCGCCAGCGGGACCATCGTGACCGCGACGAAGACCGCGATGCCGTAGTACGTCGTGCGCCAGCCCGCGGTGGCGATGAAATGCGCGACGATCGGCGGCCACACCGTGCCCGCGAGATAGTTGCCGCTCGCGAAGATGCCGATGGCAACGCCGCGACGGCGCATGAACCACAGCGACATGTGCGCGAGCAGCGGGGAGAAAGTCGCCGCGCTGCCCACGCCGACCAGCAGCCCGTGCGCGAGCGCGTACTGGGTGAGCGTTCCCGACATCGCCGCCACCGCATAGCCTGCCGCGAGCGCGAACGCGCCGAGGATCACGGGCAGCATGATGCCGTGGCGATCCGACATGCGACCGAACACGATGCTGCTCACGCCGAAGCCGATCATGGTCAGCGTATACGGCAGCGAGGCATCGGCGCGGGCGACGCCGAAATCGGCCTGCACGGACGGCAGCGCGACCACCACCGACCACATGCCCACGCCGCCGATGGTGGAGAGCGCGAGCGCAACGACGAGCCGGCCCCAAGCATAGCGGCTGTCGACTTCGGCAGGTACCGTCATCGCGCGGTCACCAGTAAGTCTCGACCGTCACGTGACCCGGCTCCTTGCGCCGGTGCCGCCGCATGCCGCGCGCGAGGAGCAGCGCCTGCGTGTCCTCGACCATCGCCGGATTACCGCAGAGCATCGCGTGCGAGTTCTCGGGCGACAGGGCGACGCCGACGCGCGCTTCGAGACGCCCGTCGGCGATCGCCGCGGGAATCCGTCCCGTCAGCGCTTCCGGATGCGGCTCGCGGCTCACCATCGGAACATACGTGAAAGCGCCCGGATGCGCGCGGCCGATGCCCGCGATCGCGTCGCGATAGGTGAGCTCGTCGACGTGGCGCACGGCGTGCACGAGCACCGCGCGCTCGAACTTCTGCCAGGGCTCCCCGGTGCGCAGCATCGACAGGAAGGGTCCGATGCCCGTGCCGGTGGCGAGGCACCACAGGGTTTCCGTCTCGGGGACTTCGCTGACCGAGAAGAAGCCGTTCGCCCGCGGCAGCAGCCAGACCGGATCCCCCGGCACCAGCGCCGCAAGCCGCGGCGTCAGCGGGCCGCCCGGCACCACGATGTAGTAGAACTCGTGCGGTTGGGTGCCCGGCGGATTCACGAACGAGTACGGACGTCCGATCATCGGCTCGTTGTGCCCGGGCGGCGCAGGCAGCGCAATGCGCCCGAATTGGCCTGCCACGAACTTCACCTCCGGCGCCGTCACCTGCAGCGAATACAAGCCGCGCGCCCAGTTCCTGTTGCCTGCGACGCGCCCCTCCACCCATGCCGCCATCCCGGCCGCCTTCGTCCGTCAAGTAAAATCGCCATTATGCCTACTCGCCCGAGCGCCGCGACCCTCACCGGCACGCGGGTTTACCTGCGTCCACCGAGCGCGAGCGATGCCGGCGCCTTTCTCGCGGCGACGCACGCGAGCCGCGGCCTGCATGGCGCCTGGACGAGCCCGCCGTCGACGCGTGCGCGCTTCGAGCTCTACGTGAGCCGCTTCGCGACCGGAGACGACGCGCCGACGCAGGCGGGCTTCCTGCTGTTCCGGCGCGCCGACGACGCGCTGCTGGGCGTCTTCAACTTCTCGGAGATCGTGCGCGGCGTGTTCCGCAGCGCGTATCTCGGCTACTTCGGCTTCGCGCCGCACGACGGCCAGGGCTACATGACCGAAGGCATGGGGCTCGCGCTCGACGTCGCCTATCGGGCGCTGAAGCTGCATCGCGTCGAGGTCAACATCCAGCCGACCAACCAGCGCTCGCTGGCTTTGGCCGAGCGGATCGGCTTCACGCGCGAGGGCTATTCGCGGCGCTACGTGAAGATCGCCGGACGCTGGCGCGACCACGTGCGCTACGCGATGCTCGCCGAGGATTGGGCGAAGCTCCGCGGCAACCTGCCCGGCCGGCGTGCGCGGCGGACGTGAGCCGCGCCGTCGCGCTCGCGCTCGGCCTCGCCCTCGCAGGATGTGCAGGCGAGTCGATCGTCGCCGACGCACCGCGCGCGGTGACCGACCAGGCCATCGCGCCGTACGAAGTGCACGAGGAATGCGCACGGCTCGCGGTCGGTGATCGCCTCGATTACCGGTTCGACGCCCAGGCCCCCGTGACCTTCCACCTCTACTACCAGGAGGGCACCACCTTCCTGTCGCCGATCACGCGCGAGGACGTCACCGAGGCGAGCGGCGTGTTCCTCGCGCGCGAGGCGCGCCGCTATTGCCTGCGCTGGGAAGCCGGCCGGCAGGGCGCGATCATCAGCTACCGCGTGCGGCTGTTGCCGACGGGAACGGCGCCATGACCGCCGACGCGCCGCACGCGCTGCTGTTCGACCTCGACGGCACGCTCACCGACAACTTCCCGGGCATTACGCGCTCCATCGTCCACGCGATCGCGTGCCTGGGGGGCGCGGCACCCGATCCGGCGTCGCTGCGCCGCTGCGTGGGGCCGCCGCTGCGGGAGTCGTTCGCCTGGCTGCTCGACACCGACGACGCGCGGGTGATCGAGCAGGCCATCGTGCACTACCGCGAGCGTTACGCGGACGTCGGCTGGCGCGAGAACGTCGTGTACGAGGGCATCGACGATGCGCTCGCCTCGCTTGCCGGTGGCCCGGCGCGACTGTTCCTCTGCACGTCGAAGCCGGAGATCTTCGCGCGGCGGATCGTCACGCTGTTCGGCCTTAGCGTGCACTTCGAGGGCGTCTACGGCGCCGACCTCGCCGGCACGCTCGACGACAAGGTGAAGCTCCTGCGGCACCTCGCCGATCGCGAGGGCGTGGACACGTCGCGCGCGGTCATGATCGGCGATCGCTCGCACGACGTCCGCGCCGCGCGCATGAACGGCGCGCGCGCGATCGGGGTGACGTGGGGCTACGGAAGCGCGGAGGAGCTCTCCGGTGCGGATGCGGTCGTGCATTCGCCGTCCGAAATGGTATCGGCCTTGCGCGGGTTCATGAAGCCATAGGTCGGAACACGCTCGCGTCGTCGAACAACCGCTCGCCCAGGTGCTCCGTATCCCACCCCGGCAGCGCCGCCACCGGCAGCGGCAGCAATGCCTCGGGACGCAATCGCTGCGTCGCAATCGCCTGCGCCGCCGCAGCGTCGATCGCGTCGGGCGAGTCCGCGACCGACAGCGGAACCACCAGGACCCGGGCCGTGATCGCGCGAAAGGGCGCCGAGAGCTTCTCCAGCAGGCCATGTCCCAGCACGAACGGTCGCATGTCCTGCGCGACGTCCGCGGCGCGCGCGACGAACAGGTCCCGCCAGCGATGCGCCCGCAGCAGCGACACGAGCGTTGGATCGGTGCAGGCGAGCAGCAATCCCGACTCGTCGAGGAGCGTGGCCGCGTCGCGTGCGCGATCGCGGCGGTTCGCGGTGGCGGCCGCGCCCGCGCGCAGGTGCACCGCATTGAGCGCCGTTTTCGTGCGCGGGAACGCGAGCCACGCGAGCGCATTGAGCACGTCGTGGGCGCTGCCGGCGCGCGTGGGCACGACGGCCGCCTCGGCAACCGACGTCTCGTAAGCGAGGGCGCCTCGCACGTCGGCGTCCGCGAAGCGCAGCGCGCGGCCGTCGGCCAGCGCGAGCGGGCGCGCACGCGCCCACGCATTCAATGTGGCGAGGTCCGGCAGGCGGCCGTCGGCGAGCCATCGCGCATAGGGCGCGAACGCCGGATGCGCGCGCGCCGCGCCAAGGTCCATGGACGGGGCTAGCGTCCGCCCGTCGCGGACATGACGATGATCACGATGACGAGGAGGACCAGCACCAGCGCGGCGATCTTCCACGGGCTCTTCGGATACTCGCCCTGGATGGCGCCGGTGACGCCGTTCTGCACGCACTGGAACGAGCGCGCGCCGTAGGTGTAGGTCATCAGCCACACGGGCGCGAGGATGTGCTTGAACGTCTGCCGCGTGTACTGCGTGTGCACGTCGAGGTTGCGGTAGGTGTCGCCGGGAATCTCCTGCGCGCACAATCCCGCCACCTTCGCGTCCATCGCCTCGCGCGCGCGCTGCGCGGCGCCGACGAGGTCGATCTGGTAGCGTTCGACCACCCAGCCGGCGACGTACCCCGCGTCGTAGGGCTTGAGCGTGCCGGTCGGAAACGGCTCGATGCCGCGCAGCAGGCCCGGATGCACGCCGACCGACGCGCACACGAGGTCGTCGTCGAAGAAGTGCGACAGCCGTCCCGCCGCCGGCTCCCAGCGCACGTTGCGCACCTGCCGCGTGCGCGTCTGGCCGTTCTCGACGTACGTCTCGGTCGTGTAGTAGTAGTAGCCGGCGTCCGCGGTCCATTGCGCATCGGCCTGCGCGTCGAACGTCCAGTACGGCAGGTAGATGCCCTTCACCGTGTCGGTGAGCGCGCGGCGCTTGAGCGCGTTGGGGGCGAGCCACAGCTTGCCGTACCACTGGCGGATGCGATCGCGCGCCTGCGCTGTCGCTGACCACGAAGGGCAGCACGCTCTCCGGGCGGAACGCGGGCTTGGTTTCCTCGTACGGCACGAGCTGCGCCGAGCCGCAGAACTCGCAGTTCTGCGCCTGCCGCTTCGGATCGAACACCGAGATCGCGTTGCAGCTCATGCACTTGACCTGCCGCTTCTCGGCCTTCCAGCCGCGCGCGTCGTCGGTGATGCCGCGCAGCGCGCGACCAGATCGTGCTCGACGATGGCGCCGGTCGCTGCGTTGAGCTTCGCCGGCGACTCGGTGCCGCAGAACGGGCAGACGAGCTTCTGCTTCGCCGGATTCCACACCGCTTCGCCGCCGCAGGCGGGGCACGCGAACTTCGAGATCGCGGCGGTTTCGCGCCACTGCGCAATTCGCCTTCGGGACGGCTCGCGGCAACGCTACTGCATCAGGTAGCCGACCACGCGCCACTTGCCGTCGGCTTCGCGCTCCAGCGTCACCGTCTCCACGCCGGTGTGCCGCTTCCGAACTCGGTGCGGAAGCCCGAGCACCATGAACGTGCCCTGCGGATCGTTCGTGCTTGGGCTCGACCGCGCGCGCGCCGACGAAGCGTGCGTCGTCGACCGTGCCGAACTGATCCTGCACCTGCTTCATCGCGCTCGGCCCACTTCTCCTCGGCATCGCGTCGCGGAACCGCTGGCGCGGCCCTGTCGTAGCGTGCCCGCCGCGTCGCCCTTGTCGGCGAGCACGAGCCAGTCGAGCGCGCGCCGCCTTCGCGACGACTGACCGTCGGATCCTGCGCCCGCGCTGGCGTCGATGCCCGCGAGCGCGAATGCCGCCAGCGCGGCCAGCGTCCGCGCCGGCCGCGCGAAATCGTGGCATGGACTATCCCTTGAGGAAAGTGTCGACCGCGGCGCGCGTGACGCGCCACTGCGTGCCGATGCGGCGGCCCTTGAGGTCGCCGGCGTCGAGGCTCGCGATCACGTCGGACTCCGCCACGCCGAGCATCTGCGCGACCTGCGCCGGCGTCATGAGATCGGGGGCCGCCGGCGCCGCCGCCGGTGCCGCCGGCGCCTGGATGCCGGGCGTGCCCTGCGCCATGATGCCGCCGGTCTGGTTCATCATCTGGTGGGCCATCGCCATGCCCATCGCGAGCTCCGCGCCCGCGCCGCCGATGCCGCCGCCGGTACCGCCCTGTCCCATGCCCTGCGCCATCTGGAACTTGACGTAGTCGTTGAGGTTGCCGACCGCGGCCATGCTCGAGCGCTTGTCGATCGCCTGCTCGACCTCCGGCGGCACCGACACGTTCTCGACGATGAACGTCGTCATCTCGAGGCCGTACTTCTCGCCGATCGCGGGATTGATGAGCGGCAGCAGCGCGTAGCCCAGCTCGCCGTAGCGCGACGCGACGTCGAGCGCCGGGATCTTCGAGCTCGCGAGCGCGTCGGTGAACACGCTGACGATGCGCGAGCGCATCGTGTCGTTGAACTCGTCGAGGCGGAAGTGATCGTCGGTGCCGGCCACCTCCTTCAGGAACTTCTTCACGTCGACGACGCGGAAGTCGTAGGTGCCGTACGCGCGCAGCCGCACGATGCCGAAGTCGGCGTCGCGCATCATCACCGGGTTGGCGGTGCCCCACTTGTTGCCGGTGAACAGCCGCGTGACGACGTAGTAGACGTCCGCCTTGAACGGGCTCTCGAGGGCGTACTTCCAGCTCTTGAGATTCGTCAGGATCGGGATGTTGTCGGTGGTCAGCGTGTGCTTGCCGGGCCCGAAGCTGTCGCCGAACTGGCCGAGGTAGACGAACTGCGCGACCTGCGACTCGCGCACGATGAGCTGCGCGCCGTTCTTGATTTCCTTGTCCTCGTCGGGGAAGCGGTACGACAGCGTGTCGCGCGAGTCGTCCGTCCACTCGATGATGTCGATGAACTGTTTCTTGATGAAGTCGAGAATGGCCATGACGCGTTGGTCTCCCCCTTCGAGTTGATGGGCGGCGGTTGCGGAACCGGCGGAGGCTGCTACTTCTTCGTCGCGGCGAGCTTCTTCGCCTCGGCCTCGGCGTTCTTGAGCTCGGCCTCGATGCGCTGCGCGGGCAGCGCGCCGGGAACGACCGAGCCGTCGGCGAACACCAGCGTCGGCGTGGCGTTCACGCGAAACTTCGCGCCGAGCTCGGCGGTCTTCGCGATCGGGTTGTCGCAGTCGCCCTTGTTGTCGGGCAGCGCGCCGGTCGCGAAGTAGTCGTCCCACGCCTTCTGGCGGTCGGCCGAGCACCAGATCATGCTCGACTTGCGCGCCGCGTCCGGATGCAGCGTGTCGATCGGGAAGAGGAAGGTGTAGATCGTCACGTTGTCGACGGTCTTCATCTCGTCCTCGAGCTTGTGGCAGAACGGGCAGTCGGCGTCCGAGAACACGAACAGCGTGCGCTCGCCGGTGCCCTTCACCTTCTTGATCGCCAGGTCGAGCGGCAGCGTCGCCACGTTGACCCGGTTGAGCTTGCGCTGGCGCTCCTCGGTGAGGTTGGTCTTCGACTCGGTGTCGTACACGGAGCCGATGATCACGTACTTCGCCTTGGCGTCGGTGTAGACGAGGCGGTCGTCGAACTGCACCTCGTAGAGGCCGAGGTAGTCGGTCTTGACGATGCCGCGAATCTCGGCGCCGGGGAATTTCTGCTCCAGCGTCTTCTTGATGGCGGCGGCCTCGCCGGTCAGCGGCGCGCGCCTTGTCGGCGGTCTGGCGCGAACGCAGGAAGGCTCGCGAGCGCAAGCGCAAACGGCCGTCGCAAAGGACGGCGGCGGCGACGCGCAGCGGCGACGGGACGGGCAATCGGGACGTCATGACTTCTCCAGGACTCGAAACCGGAATTGGACAGTCTAGCGCAGCGCAGGTTGCGCCAAATGGTGCTTCACGAAGGGCAACCGATCGACGGCGGTCAGGCCCGGCGTTGCGAAGCGCCGCGAGCCACGGGATTGCGACGCCCGAACAGGCGGGTCAGGCCGTCGGTCACCGCCTGCATCGCCAGCACCGGCTCGGCGCGCCGGCGCGCGAAGCGGTCGAGCAGCAGCGGGGCGCCGGGGTCCGTCACCGGGCCCCGCTCGGCCATGACCTGCGCCAGCGCCAGCGACGTCGCCGAAGCCGAGGTTCACCCCTTGGCCGGCAAGCGGATGGACGCCATGCGCGGCGTCGCCGACGAGCGCCAGGCGATGGGCGACCGTGGCCGGCAGGCGCAGGAGCGCCAGCGGGAACTCGGCGGCGGGCGTGACTTCGGCGCAGGGTGCCCAGCGCATGTCCCCCCGCTTCGGCGACGCGGCGGGTGAGCTCGTCCGGCGCCAGGGCACGCAGCTCGCGCGCCATGCGCCTCGGGGGCCGACCACACGATCGAGATCCGGCGCCCGGGCAGCGGCAGCCACGCGAGGATGCTGCCGTCGCGGCGGAACCACTGGCGCGCGATGCCGTGATGCGCCCGCTCGCACGCGAAGTTCGCGACGACCGCGGTCTGACCGTAGGGTCGCGGCTCGGCGACGATGCCCGCCGCCTGCCGCACCCACGAGCGAATGCCGTCGGCGCCCGACGACCAGCCGCGGCCGAGCGTCGCGGCGGGCCGGTGCCCTCGTCGAGGAGCAGCGTCGCCTCGCCGGCGACCGAAGTACAAGCCGACGAACGGCGCGCCCGCCGACGACCTCGACCCCGGCCGCGAACGCGCTCTGCAGCAGCGCGGCGCGCAGCGCGCGCTCCTCGACGATCCAGGCGAGCGCGCGCTCGCCCATGTCGTAGGCCGAGAATTCGAAGGACGACCGCCGGCATCGCCCGGCGACCCGCATCGCCTCGATCGGCGTCGACGCGGTCGGCCGGCAGGCTCTGCCAGGCGCCGAGCGCGCGCAGGAAATTCGCGCTGCCCGGGCTGATCGCGTAGACGCGCGCTGTCCCACGTCGCCGGGTCGTAGTCGGGAGCCGCGATCGGCGCGCGGTCGACGAGGGCCACCGAGAGGCCCGTCGCGCGCGAGCGCCGTCGCCAGGGCCAGGCCGACCAGCCCGGCGCCGGCGATGACGACGTCGAACGCTGCGCATCCACGGAGGCCTAGGACTTCGCCGGCGCCAGCACTTCGATCACGTGATGCTGATTCGTGTAGATGCAAAGGTCGCCCGCGATAGTAAGCGCTTGCTTGACGATTTCCGGCGCCGACAGCGCCGAATGCTCGAGCAGCGCGCGCGCGGCGGCCTGCGCGATAGGCGCCGCCGGAGCCGATGGCGACGATGCCGAGCTCCGGCTCGAGCACGTCGCCGGTGCCGGTGAGGATCAGCGACGCGATGAGGTCCGCCACCGCCAGCATCGCCTCGAGCCGCCGCAGCACGCGGTCGGAGCGCCAGTCCTTGGCGAGCTCGACCGCGGCGCGCGTGAGGTGTCCCTGGTGCTTCTCGAGCTTCGCCTCGAAGCGCTCGAACAGCGTGAACGCGTCCGCCGTGGCGCCCGCAAATCCGGCGAGCACGCGGTCGTGATAGAGCCGGCGCATCTTGCGCGCGGTCGCCTTGACGACGACGTTGCCGAGCGTGACCTGGCCGTCGCCGCCCAGCGCGACGGCGCCGTCGCGGCGGACCGAGAGGATGGTCGTGCCGTGGAAGGAGTTCCATGGAGGTTCCGATGCGGCGCGCGCTCGGCGCGCCGCAACGTTGCGGCGGCCGCGGGCTACTGCGCCTTCTTGACGAAGTGACGCGGCGAGATGCCGATCAGGAGCAGCAGCGCGCGAATGATCGGCGACGCGCCGACGATCTGCACCGCCTTGCGCTGCGCCTCGACGCGATTGATGGCGTTGAGCAGCGCGCCCGCGCACACGAAATCGATGCGCTCGACGTCGCGTCATGTCGATCGGCACGACCGCGTGCGATATGGGCGAACTCGGCGAGCTGCGCCATCTGGTGCGTGGCCGCGCCGGTCAGCACGCCGCTCCACACGACGAACTCGGTGCCGGAATCGGACGCGGCGTCGTGCGCATCGTGCGGCCGCTCGCCGCCGCGTGCTCGCCCGGCGGCGCGTCGCACGACCGGCATGCGGCGGCGGTTCCCACGACGGCGGCGATTGCTCGAACGCGACCGCGTACTCGATCGCGCGGTCGTCGAAGGCTTCCTGCTTCTGCTCGAACTGCAGGAACTCGAGCGAGAGCAGCCACGCGCCTTCGCCCGCGTCGCGCCCGCGACGCAGCAGGATGTCGAGCGCCGCGCGCATCTTCTCCGGCTTCTGCAGCGCGACGGCGTAGCGCATGCTTGCGCGCTTCGGCGAGCGCGTCGGCGAGGAGCTTCGCGCCGTCGTCGTCGAATCCGGCCACCGCGCAGAGATCGAGGCGCGAATGCGTCGGCGACTTGCCATCGTGCGGCGCAGCGTCTCGATCTGGCGGCGCTGGCGCGCCGGTCAGCTTGCCGGTCAGCAGCCACGTAGCCGCCCGACGTGGCCTTCGGCTCCGCCACCGGCGTCATTGGCGGCGTCGTCCTCCCACGCGCGGCGGCGAGCGCTCGAACTGCATGACGTACTGCAGCGCGAGCTGGTCGAACGCCGGCGCGGTCGTTCGCGCGCTGCAGCAGGTCGAACAGCGCGAGCCACGCGAGCGGCGACGACTTGCGCGTCGGGGTCGTCTGTCACGCCCTCCTCCAGCAGCGTCGCGCGCCGGCTGCGCCTGTCCGCTCGCGTACAGCAGCGCGGCGTTCTCGAGCACCGCGCACAGGCCCGGGTTCGCCTGCGCGACCTCGATCGACGGCTGCGCACCGGCGACCATTCGATGAGGCTCGCGCCGGTCAGCGAAATGTCGGCGGCGGGCTCCGCGCGCGGCCGATCGGGCAGTCCGCGCCGGCCCTGCGCCTGCACGGCGACGTCGCGCGCGGAAACGGCGGCGGACGCGCCGGTCCCGCCGCCAGCCTTCGCGCGTTCGGCTTGGCGACATCGGGTTTCTTCGCGGGCGGTTTGGAGAAAAGCGCCATCAAGTCGGCAGCTTATGCCGATGGAATGCACCGTGGCGATTATGTTCCCAAGCGCCACGCCCCTACAAGGCGACCACGGTCAACAATGCGGCAACGGCCGGGATGCCGGCCGTCGCGCGGTGGGCGGCACGCGGGCACCCGGCCGCGGCTGGAGACCTCGACCGTCGTTCAGCCCAGGTTCTGCGCGGCGAAGTCCCAGTTGAGCAACTTGTCGATCACAGCATCGACGTACGCGGCGCGCTTGTTCTGGTGATCGAGGTAGTACGCGTGCTCCCACACGTCGATCGTCAGCAGCGGCTTCTGGCCCTTGGTGAACGGCACTTCGGCATTGCGCGGTCTTGACGATCTTGAGCGCGCCGCCGTCGAGCACCAGCCAGCCCCAGCCCGAGCCGAACTGCGACACCGTCGTCGCCGACAGCTCCTTCTTGAAATTGTCGTAGCCGCCGAACGCCGCGTCGATCATCTGCGCGATGCTTGCCCGTCGGCTTGCCGCCGCCGTTGCCGCTTGCAGGCTGTGCCAGTAGAACGTGTGGTTCCAGGTCTGCGCCGCGTTGTTGAAGATCGGCGACCTTGTCGGCCTTGCCGGCCGTCTCGTTGATGATCTTCTCGAGCGGCGCGCTCTCGTAGTCCGTGCCCTTGACGAGGTTGTTCGAGATTGTCGACGTAGGTCTTGTGGTGCTTGCCGTAGTGGAACGAAAGCGTGTTCGCCGAGATCACGGGCTCGAGCGCGTTGTCGGCGTACGGGAAGCGGGCGGAAGCGTGAACATGCGGGCTCTCCTGGAGGGAATCGGAAAGGGACCGGGGAGGACCGTTGATTGTACGGCACCGCACGTGCCGAGGCCCACTGCGGACAAACGTCGGCTATGGGGTCTCGTTCCGAGGGAGCGGAGCGGCGATGCGGGTCAGTGCGACGACGAGCCGCAATCCCCATCCAGTCGTTGTTCCGGAAATCGTCGGGCTCCGCCCGCGATTCCGCCTGCCACGCTTCTGCGTCAGGCTTTCAGCGTCCAGGATTTTTCCAAGGGGGTGCGCCGTCAGGCTTGCACCCCCTTCTGGCTGGCTTCTACGTCAGGCTTTCAGCGTCCAGGATTTTTCCAAGGGGGTGCGCCGTCAGGCTTGCACCCCCTTCTGGCTTATCTACTCAGTCCCCGTAGAGCTTCTGAACACGTTCGCGGCGCTCCTGCGCTTCGAGCGACAGCGTCGCGGTCGGGCGCGCGATGAGGCGCGGCACGCCGATCGGCTCGCCCGTCTCCTCGCACCAGCCGTAGGAGCCGTCGTCGATCATGCGCAGCGACTTCTCGACCTTCTTCAGGAGCTTGCGCTCGCGGTCGCGCGTGCGCAGCTCGAGCGTGTATTCCTCCTCGAGCGTGGCGCGGTCGGACGGATCGGTGGTGATCTCGTTCTCGCGCAGGTGCTCGCCGGTGTCGTCGGCGTTCTGCAGGAGCTGGTCGCGCAGCTCGAGGAGCTTCTTCTTGAAGAAGGCGAGCTGCGCCTCGTTCATGTAGTCCTTCTCGGGCGCCTTGAGGATCTCCTCCTCGGTCAGCTCGCGGACTTTCTTGACGGCGGTTGCGGTTTTGGCTGCCATGCTTCATCACCTTGGTTTGCTGCTGGTTGCATCCGTCGTAATGCGGCACTCGCATGCCGGACGGTCGGACGTGCTGCGGGGTCGTCGACCCCTTCCTGCGGCAGCCGCGCCGCCCGCTGTAAATCGGCCATTATAGCCTGCTCGCTCCCACTTCTCGCCAACCCTGCCAAGCCCCGCGGCCATGCGCTCCGCCGCCCGCGGAAGCGGGCGCCGGCGGCACCCGTATAATCCTGGCAAAACAAGGCCTTCCGATGACCGCCGCACCTCCCGCCCTGACCCTCCGCACGGCCCGACGACTGGCACCTGCACCTGCGGGATGGCCCGGCCCTCGCGGCGGTCGTCGGCGCCACCGCCCGCGTGTTCGGACGTGCAATCGTCATGCCAAATCTCAAGCCGCCGGTCACGACGGTGGCGGCGGCACGCGGACTATCGCGCACGGATCATCGCCGCGCTGCCAGCGCAACACGCTCATTCTTGCCGCTGATGACGCTCTACCTGACCGACAACACGCCGCCGGACGAGATCGAGCGCGCGAAGGCATCGGGTTTCGTGCACGCGGTGAAGTACTACCCGGCCGGCGCCACGACCAATTCCGACTCCGGGCGTCACCGCGCTCGACCGCGTCTATCCCGTGCTGGCGGCAATGGAGAAATGCGGACATGGTGCTGTCGCTGCACGGCGAGGTCACCGATCCCGCGGTCGACATGTTCGACCGCGAGCGCGTGTTCGTCGACACGCTGCTGGCGCGCATCGTCCGCGACTTTCCCGGGCCTCAAGGTCGTGCTGGAGCACATCACGACGCGCGAGGCCGCGGACGTTCGTGCGCGAGGCGCACGGCGCAGCATCGCCGCCACGATCACGCCGCAGCATCTCCTGTGGTCGCGCAACGCGCTGTTCGTGGGCGGCATCCGGCCGCACTACTACTGCCTGCCGATCCTCAAGCGCGAGACGCATCGCGCAGGCGCTGGTCGCGGCAGCGACCTCGGGCAACCCGCGCTACTTCCTCGGCACCGACTCCGCGCCGCACGCGCGGGACACCAAGGAGAACGCGTGCGGGTGCGCCGGCTGCTATTCGGCGCCGCTGGCGCTCGAGCTCTACGCCGAGGCGTTCGAGGACGGCGAACGCGCTCGATCGGCTGGAGGCGTTCGCGAGCCGCTTCGGCGCCGAGTTCTACGGCCTGCCGCGCAACGCGGACACGGTGACGCTCGAGCGCACCGAGTGGGACGTTCCGGCGGAACTACCCGTTCGGCGACGCACGCATCGTGCCGCTGCGGGCGGGCGAGCGGATGCGCTGGCGGCTGCGCACGTAGGTCCGCGCGCGAGCATCGACGCCCCCGACGGCGTAAAATGACGCTACGAAGCCAGCCAGACCGTCGCTGCCCGTGCCGCGCAAGCCGCACGGGGAGAGGAAAGTCCGGGCTCCGCAGAGCAGGATGCCGGGTAACGCCCGGACGCTATAAGTCGCCGCTAGCGCGGCCGATGAAGGCGAGGAACAGGGCCACAGAGACGAGTCGCCGGCGCCGCAAGGCGCAGGCGGGTGAAACGCGGCAACCTCCATCCGGAGCAACACCAAGTAAGCGGACGCGCATTTGGCAACACAGGCTGCTCGTCTAGTCCGCGGGTAGGTGGCACGAGCGCCGCGGCAACGCGGCGCCTAGAGGAATGACGGCCATAGCGCACGCTCACGCGTGCGCCGTAACAGAACCCGGCTTATCGGCTGACTTCGCACTATTTCATGCGTCTGCACGTCGCGTGGCGCTCCGCGCCGACGCGATTTGCGGGCGCGTCATGGACGCGCCGGCCTGCCAAGCCGGTTCTTGAGTCTGGTTCATGGCCGATCCACTCGATCCCGTTTACGGCGCAGCGCTCTCCGCCGACATGGCGCGGGGACTCGCGCTGCTCGACGCGATCCCGGTGTCGTCGCTCGACGCGAGGCAGCGCGCGGCGGCCGACGCGATGCGCGCGCGGTTCGGCGCGAGCGAGCCGCCGATTTCCGGCGACCTGCCATCGCTCAGCCGCGCGCTGCTCGGGGCATACCAGCGATACTGGCGGCAGGCGATGCTGAAGCGGTCGCCGATCGCCGCCGCGGAGGGCGAGTTGCTCGCCACGCTCAACCGTTTCCTCGCCGCCGCGCATCCCGATCTCGACGCGGCGACCGACGCCGCGAAAGCGGCGATCGAGTCGGAGGGCTTGCATGCGCTCACCGGCATGACGCTGCCGCTCTACGAGCTCATGATCTGGAAGCGCAACGTACCGACGACGTACCACGTCGCGTTGCCCGAGCAGGACATCGACGTGACCGTCGTGTTCCTCGACGACTTCGTGTCGCTGGGCTGGGCCGCGTTCGCCACGGCGGAACGATCGCACACCGGCGGATGGGCCACGGCGGAGGCGCTCTACGCGGTGCGCAGCGCGTACGACGTCGACAGCGAGTCGTTTCGCGTGAGCTATCTCGCGCACGAAGGCCAGCACTGCGCCGACAATCGCCGGTTCCCGCAGCTCGAGCAACCGGAGCTCGAATACCGGGCGAAGCTGACCGAGCTCGCGTGCGCCGACGCGACGGCGCACGGCCTGCTGCAGCGCTTCGCCGCGCGCACGGGCAGCGATCGCGCGATCCCGCACGCCTTCGCGCATCACTGGCTCGTGCGCCACATGACGGACGCACTCGGCGCCGCCGCCGATTGGTCGGGCGTTCCCGTGCAGCGCATCAACGGCGCCGCGCGCGAGCTGCTGATCGCAAGCTCGCGCGCGCTGGAAGCGCGCGACGCGGCGGCGGTGGAGCGCTGGCTAGGCGAGTAGCTACGCGGAGCGCTGCAAGCGCTCGCGCAGGACGGTCTTCAGCACCTTGCCGGTGTTGTTCTTCGGGAGCGCGTCGAGGAACACGTACGCCTTCGGACGCTTGAAGCGCGCGATCTCCCCGAGGCACAGCGCATCGAGAGCCGCCTCCAGCGCGCGCTGCGGCGTCCGCGCCGCGCTATTCCCGCGCGCGGCACGACGCACGCGATCACTTCCTCGCCCCACTCGCCGTGCTTGCGGCCGATCACCGCGACCTCCGCGACGTCCGGGTGCTTCATGCAGCGCCTCCTCGACCTCGCGCGGATAGATGTTGGAGCCGCCGCTGATGATGAGGTCCTTCGACCGGTCGAGGAGCGTGAGGAAGCCGTCTTCCGACAGGACGCCCAAGTCGCCGGTGTGCAGCCAGCCACCGGCGAGCGTGCTGCGCGTCGCGTCCGCGTTGCGCCAGTAGCCGCGCATGACGGTCGGGCCGCGCACCAGCACCTCGCCGATCTCGCCCGGCGGCAGCGCGGCGTCGTCGGCGCCGCCGATGCGCACGTCGATGCCGAGCTGCGCGCAGCCGACGGATGCGATGCGTGCGTCGTCGCCGCGCGCCATCGCGTCGGCGAGCAGCGCGCGGTCCATCGCCGTGATCGTCATCGGCGACTCGCCCTGACCGTAGATCTGCGCGAGCCGCGGGCCGAGGGCGGCGAAAGCGGCCCTGCAGTCCTCGACGTACATCGGTCCGCCGCCGTACACGATGCACTTGAGGTGCGCGAGGTTCGCATGCCGCGAGCGCCGGTGCCTCGACCAGCCGCTTGACCATCGTCGGCGCCGCGAAGAACAGGCTGCGCTCGAAACGGGCGAGGAGCGTCACGATCTCGTCGGCGTCGAATCCGCCCGACTCCGGGACGACGTTGACTGCGCCGCGCGCCACGTGCGGCACGACGTAAAGGCCGGAACCGTGCGACAGCGGCGCCGGATGCAGGAGCGCGTCACCCGGGGCGATCGCCTCGACGTCGGTCACGAAGCACTGCGTCATCGCGAGCAGGTTGCCGTGCGTGATCTCCACGCCCTTCGGACGTCCCGTGGTGCCGCTGGTGTAGAACAGCCAGGCCGGCGCATCCGCGTCCACCGGCGGCCGGCGCGGCGAGCGGCGGGTGCGCCACCCAGCGCTCGTGCGCGGCGCTGCCGAGCGCGATGCAATGCGCGAGCGATGCGGCGCCGTCGGCCACCGAGCGCCGCATGCCATGCCGCATCGGCGAAGGCGCAGCGCGCGCCGCTGTCGCCGAGCACGAACGCGAGCTCCTTCGGGTGCAGCTTCGCGTTGACGGGCACCGCGACCAGCCCCGCCCACCAGCACGCGAACAGCGTCTCGATGTACGCCGGGCTCGTTGCGCGGCGACGATCACGACGCGATCCCCGTCCGCCAGGCCGGCGGCGCGCATGCCGGCCGCGAGCCCCGCCACCCGTCGCGCCAGCGTCGCGTAGTCGTGCAGCACCCGTGTCCCGTGCGCGACCGCGGGAAGGCGCGGCCACATGCGCGCGGTTCGCGCCAGCAAGCTCGCGAGGTTGCGCGTCGCGTCCATCAGTGCCGGCGCCGGCGGACGTCCTTCACGATCTCGCGTGCCGCGTTGCGACCGGGAATGCCGGTGACGCCGCCGCCCGGATGCGCGCCCGATCCGCACAGGTAGAGGCCGGGCACCGGCATCCGGTAGTTCGCCGTGGCCGAGCACGGGCCGCGCGGAGAAAAGCTGGTCGAGCGACAGCGCGCCGTGAAAGATATCGCCGCCGATCAGGCCGAATTCGCGCTCGAGGTCGAGCGGCGACAGCGCGCGGTAGCCCAGGACGCTCGCTCGAAAGCCGGGCGCGAAGCCGTCGACGGTGGCCAGCATCCGCTCCGCCACTTCCTCGCGCGCGTCGTCCCAGGTACGGCCGTCGGCGACGGCGGGCAGGTCGGGGTGCACGTGCTGGCAGAAGAGGCTCGCCACGTGCATCCCCGCCGGCGCCAGCGTGTCGTCGACCGTCGACGGGATGAGGATCTCGACGATCGGCGCGCTCGACCAGCCCGCGGTGCGCGCATCGAAATACGCGCGCTCCATGTACGCAAGCGACGGCGCCATGATGATGCCGCTGCTGTGGTGCGGCTGCGCATCGCGTCCCGGCAACGCCGTGAACGACGGCAGTTCGGACAGCGCGACATTCATGCGAAACGTCCCCGATCCGCAGCGATAACCCGCGATGCGCGCGCGAAAATCGTCGGGCAGGTGCTCCGGCGCGACCAGCTGCTCGCACAGGAGCTTCGGGTTGACGTTGGCGACGACGCGCTTCGCCTTCGATGACCTCGCCGTCCGCGAGCTCGACGCCCGCCGCGCGTCCGGCCTTCACCACCACGCGAGCGACGGGTGCGCGCGTGCGCACCACCACCCCGCGCGCCGCGCATTCCGCGGCCATCGCCTGCGTGATCGCGCCCATGCCGCCGACCGCGTGTCCCCACTGCCCCGGCTTGCCGTTCACCTCGCCGAAGACGTGATGCAGCAGCACGTATGCCGATCCCGGCGTGTAGGGGCTCGCGAAGTTGCCGACGACGGCGTCGAAGCCGAAAGCGGCCTTGATCGGCGCCGACGCGAACCAGCGATCGAGGAGGTCGCCCGCGCTTTTCGTGAAGAGGTCGAGCAGGTCGCGCCGCTCCGGCAGCGTGAGCTTGCGAAATGCCCTTCGCGGTCTTCACGAGATCGACCAGCATCGCGACATCCTGCTTGCCGCCGCCGCCCACGTTCGGCGGCGTCGTCCCGAGCAGCCCGCGCAGCACGCCCGCCACGCGGTCGAGCATCGCGTAGTACGCGGGCAGCGCCTCGGCGTCGGCGCGCGAGAATCGCGCCACTTCCGCCTGCGTGGCGGCGAGTCCGCCGCCGACCTTGAGGTAGCCGCCGTCGGGCAGCGGCAGGAAATTCGAGAACGGGCGCTCGCGGATCACGAGCCCATGGCGCGCGAGATTGAGGTCGCGGATGACCTGCGGATCGAGCAGGCTGACCGTGTAGCTCGCGGTGGAGTTGCGAAATCCCGGATGGAATTCCTCGGTGACCGCGGCGCCGCCGACCACGCGCACGCCGCTCGACCACGCACACCGCGAGACCTGCCGCGGCGAGATACGCCGCGCAGGTGAGGCCGTTGTGGCCGCCGCCGACGACGACGGCGTCGAACCGGCGGGCGCTACTCGTCACCGAGGCCGGCGGCCACCGTCGAGAAGCCGCAGTCGACGTACGTGATCTCGCCGGTGATTCCGCTCGCGAGGGGCGACAGCAGGAACGCGGCGACGTTGCCCACCTCGTCGATCGTGACGTTGCGGCGCAACGGCGCGTTCTTCTCGACGAAGTTGAGGATCTTCGAGAATCCGCCGATGCCCGCCGCGGCCAGCGTCTTGATCGGGCCCGCGGAGATGCCGTTCACGCGGATCTGCTCCGGACCGAGGCACGCGGCGAGATAGCGCACGTTCGCCTCGAGGCTCGCCTTGGCGAGGCCCATCACGTTGTAGTTGGCCAGCGCGCGCACGGCGCCGAGATACGTCAGCGTGACCAGCGCGCCGTTGCGTCCCTGCATCAGCGGCCGCGCGCCACGGGCCAGCGCGGCCAGGCTGTAGCTCGAGACGTCGTGCGCGGTCGCGAACGCGGAGCGCGACATGCCGTTCAGGAAATCGCCGGACAGCGCCTCGCGCGGCGCGAACGCGATCGAGTGCAGCAGACCGTCGACGCGCGCCCCACTCCGCTGCCGAGCGTCGCGAACAGCGCGTCGACGTCCTCGTCGCGCGTGACGTCGCAGGGCAGCACCGGCACGCTACCGAACTCCGCCGCGATCTTGTCGACGCGCGACCTTGAGCTCGTCGTTGACGTAGGTGAAGGCGAGCGTCGCGCCTTCGCGCTGGCATGCGCGGGCGACACCGTAGGCGATCGACCGGTTGGACAGCACACCGGTGATGAGGATCTTGCGGTCGGCGAGGAAGGCCATGCGTACGACTCGTTGGGAATGGATGAATGCGGAAGATCGGGTTCTCGCGCGGACGGACGCGCGTTCACATCAGCGGGGTGGCGGGCTGGAGTACCCCGCATGCGACGCGATTGTTGGGCTGGCCCGGGAAAGCCTCCGTGACCCAGTTGCCCCAATGGATCACCACCGAACGGCCCCGCGGGGAATTCGGACCATCGGCGTGCATGCCGGGAACGAACGCCACGTAGCCGTTCTGGCTGCCTTCCTGGTCCGCGAGGAACCCGGGCAGGAGATCGGCCGGCGGCTTTTCGGAGCCGGGCGGCGCCCACGGCGGTCCCGCCGAGAAGAGGTTGGGCGAGCTGCAGTTGCCGTTCTCGTGCAGCGCAATGCGGTACGAACCGGGAATGAGGTTGGTGATCGTCAGCTGCACCGTGGCGCCGTCGCGGAAGTCGACCACGCGCACCGTGCCCGTGGCCGCCGACGACGGACTGCGCAGGCGCGCGACCAATCCCGGGTCGTCGGGCATCATGGCGTTCATCTCCTGCTTGACCGACGCACAGCCGGCTGCGAGCACCGCAATGGCGACGCACCACCGGCGCCCGCGCCGCCGACAGCCGCATCACGATTTCACGATCACCGCACAGGCCACCCGCGCGCCGGAGTTGCCCGTGGGCTGCGTGACGTAGTCGTCCGCATCCTTGTGCACGATGAGGCCGCGGCCGACGATGTCGTTGGCGCCGGTGCCGATCGTCATCAGGTCGAGTTCGACGACGAGCGTCGCGTTGCCGCTCGCGTCCGCGACGAGCATCGGCATGTCGCCGGTGTGCCGGTTCATCGTCGTCGGTGCCGCGTGCGGCTTGCCGGAAGGATTGAAATGGCCACCCGCGCTCATCCCGTCGCCCGAGCTGCAGTCGCCCTTCTCGTGGATGTGGAACCCGTGATTGCCCGGCGCAAGGCCCGCGACCTTGGCGTTCACCACGACCTTGTCGCCCTTCTGCGTGAAGGTGACGATGCCGTTGGCGGTATTGCCCTTGGTGGGCTCGAGCTTCGCGATGGCGGCGGGACCTTGCTGCGACATTGTGTTGCAGCCGGCCGCGGCCAGCGCGGCGACCAACAGCACGATCGGCTTCTTCATGCAAATCCTCTCGACGTTGATTGGGTCGTGCTACGAAATCATCGTTCCCCATGATAGGGCATTCACCACCCGATGCCAAAGCGGATCAGCGCGTTGTCAAACGTGCCGCGGTCGTCATCGCCGGGCGCGGCGAACGCGATCACGTGCTCGGGCAATGCGCTGACGATGCCGGACTGACACGGGAGCGTCGGGCCGTACGGGCGGTCCGGTACAATGAAGCGGCCGCCTCGCTCGAGGCAGCCGTCTTCTTCTTGCACGAAGCCATGTCGTCCTACATGACGCCCGAGGAGATCGTCTCCGAGCTCGACAAGCATATCGTCGGGCAGGAGGCCGCCAAGCGCGCGGTCGCGATTGCGCTGCGCAACCGCTGGCGCCGCCAGCAGGTGGCCGAGCCGCTGCGGCACGAGATCACGCCGAAGAACATCCTGATGATCGGCCCCACCGGGGTCGGCAAGACGGAGATCGCGCGCCGGCTCGCGCGGCTCGCGGACGCGCCGTTCGTGAAGGTCGAGGCGACCAAGTTCACCGAAGTGGGCTACGTCGGGCGCGACGTGGACACGATCATCCGCGACCTGGTCGAGGTGGCGGTGAAGGAGACGCGCGAAGCGGAGACGCGCAAGGTGCGCGATCGCGCGGCCGACAACGCGGAGGAGCGCCTGCTCGACGTGCTGCTGCCGCCGGCGCGCGAAGTCAACTTCGCCGACCTGAAGCCCACCGATTCCGCCACGCGCCAGAAATTCCGCAAGATGCTGCGCGAAGGCGCGCTCGACGACCGCGAGGTCGAGATCGAGGTCGCCGCCGCTGCCGGCGCAGATGGAGATCATGGCGCCGCCCGGCATGGAGGAGCTCACGAGCCAGATCCAGGGCATGTTCCAGCAGATGGGCAGCGGACGGCGCAAGCAGAAGAAGATGACGGTCGCCGAGGCGATGAAGATCCTCACCGACGAGGAAGCCGCGCGCCTGCTGAACGACGACGACATCAAGGCGAAGGCGCTTGCCGCCGCCGAGCAGAACGGCATCGTGTTCCTGGACGAGATGGACAAGATCGCGTCGCGCAGCGAGGCGCACGGTGCGGACGTGTCGCGGCAGGGCGTGCAGCGCGACCTGCTGCCCATCGTCGAAGGCACTACCGTGGCGACCAAGTACGGGATGGTGAAGACCGATCACATCCTGTTCATCGCCTCCGGCGCGTTCCACCTGTCGAAGCCGTCGGACCTCATCCCCGAGCTGCAGGGCCGCTTTCCGATCCGCGTGGAGCTGTCCTCGCTGTCGGTGTCCGACTTCGAGAAGATCCTCACCGCGACCGACGCCTGCCTCACGCGCCAGTACGCGGCGCTGCTCGCCACCGAGCAGGTGCATCTCGAGTTCCAGCCGGACGGCATCAGGCGCCTGGCGGAGATCGCGTTCGCGGTCAACGAGAGGCAGGAGAACATCGGCGCGCGCCGGCTCTACACGGTGATGGAGCGGCTGCTCGACGACGTGTCGTTCCACGCGGCGCGGCGCACGGGCGAGCACGTACCGATCGACGCGGCGTTCGTCGACGCGACGCTGGCGGGCATCGCCGGCGACGACAACCTGGCGCGCTACATCCTGTGATGCGCGGCGTGCCCGCACGCCGCATCGACGCGACGGGCCGCTGAGCATGCTCGAGCGCATCCTCGGCATCATCCTGCCGGTGTTCGTGGTGATTCTGGTCGGCTATTTCTACGCGCGCCGCGCGAAGCCCGACATGACGGCGGTCAACCGCATCAGCATGACCATCCTCTCGCCGGCACTCATCTTCTCCGCGCTCGCGAGCAAGAGCTTCGACGTCGGCGCCAACCAGCTCCTGATGGTCGGCTGCGTGGGCGTGGTGCTGGGCTCGGGGCTCCTCGCGTGGCCCTTCGCGCGGCTGCTGCACGTCGACTACCGCACGTTCGTGCCGCCGATGATGTTCAACAACTGCGGCAACATGGGGCTGCCGCTGGCCGCGCTGGCGTTCGGCGACGCGGGATTCTCCGCGATGGTCGCGCTGTTCACGATCTCCAACCTGCTCCAGTTCACGCTGGGAACCTGGCTCATCGACCATCACGCGCGCTTCGGCAACCTGCTGCGCAATCCGATGGTGTGGTCGACGTTCCTCGGGTTCGCGTTCGCGGTGGCCCATCCGCCGCATGCCGGAAGTCGTGAGCACGAGCATCAAGCTCATCGCGCGACGCGCTGATCCCGATGATGCTGCTGTCGCTCGGCGTGCGGCTCTGTCGAGGTGCGCTGGAACGACTGGCACCTCGGCGTGATCGGCGGACTCGTCTGCCCGCTGACCGGCATCGCGATGGCGGCGCTGCTGGCGCCCGCTGCTCGGCCTCGATCCGTGGCAGCGCGGCCTCCTGCTGCTGTTCGGCGCGCTGCCGCCGGCGGTGCTCAACTTCATGGTGGCCGAACAGTTCCGGCAGGAGCCCGCCAGCGTCGCGTCGATCGTCCTGATCGGCAACATGATGTCGGTGATCTTCGTGCCGATCGGCCTCGCCCTGGCGCTGCACTGACGACCATGGAAGCGAAGGGCATCGACGTCATCCTGTTCGACCTGGGCGGCGTGCTGGTCGAGCTGGCCGGCGTCGAGAAGATGCTCGAGTGGTCGCGCGACATCGACACGCACCGAGGAATTGTGGCGGCGCTGGCTGCATTCCGACGCCGTGCGCCGGTTCGAGACCGGGCGCATCGGCCGCGCGGAATTCGCCTCCGCGGTGATCGCGGAGTTCGGCGTGCCCGTGGGCTCCGACGAGTTCCTCGCCGCGTTCACGTGGTGGCCGCGCGCGGTGCTGCCGGGCGCGTTCGAGCTGCTGGCGACGATGCGCCGGCGCCATCGCCTCGCGAGCGTTTCCAACACCAACGAGATCCACTGGGACCGCTTCTCGAACGTGTGGGCATTGCATGACGCGTTCGACCACAACTTCCCGTCGCATCTCGTCGGGCAAGCTCAAGCCGGACGTCGAGTACTTCGCGCACGTCGTCGAGGCGGTGGGCGTGCCGGCCGGAGCGCGTGCTCTTCGTCGACGACAACGCGATCAACGTCGAATCGGCCGCCGCGCCTCGGCCTGCACGCGCGACGCGTGGTGGGCGTGGACGGCGCGCGCCGGGCGTTCGTGGAGCTCGGCCTTCTCGACGGCGAGTGACTCCCGGCGCCAAGGCTACTGGAGCAGGCCCTCCTGCCGCATCGCCGCCAAGACGGCGGGACGCGCCGCGACGCGGGCCTGGAATCGCTGGAGCACCGGCCATTTGCCGAGGTCGAACTTGAAGATGTGCGTCCAGTTCAGCATCACGAACAGGTACGCGTCCGCCACGGTGAACGTGTCGCCCATCAGGTAGGGGGTGGACGCGAGCCGCTTCCCGACATAGTCGAAGCGCTTGGCGATCGCGGCGCGCGCGGCGTCCTTCACTTCCTCGGGGTTCTGCGGCTTCCACAGCGGACCCCAGCCCTTGTGGATCTCCGTCGCGATGAAGTTGAGCCATTCCGCAAGACGGTAGCGGTCGAACGTGCCGGCCGCCGGCGCGAGCGCGGCGCCGGGGTTCTGGTCGGCGATGTACTGCAGCACGATCGCGTTCTCGGTCAGCACGCCGCCGCTGTCCAGCGCCAGCGCGGGGACCGAGCCCTTCTCGTTGACGGCGAGGTAGTCGCCGCCGCCGTCGACCTGCTTGGTGCGCAGGTCGACCTTGGCAAGCGTGTAGGGGAGGCCCGCTTCCTCGAGCGCGATGTGCGAGGCGAGCGAGCAGGCGCCGGGGGCATAATAGAGCTTCATCTTCGACCTTTCGAACGAGCGTTGCTCCATTGTAATGGCGCGGCGCACCCACGCCTCCCACGAACATGAACCTCCATCGCATGCTGCTGCAGCGCGCCGCCGACAGGCCGACCGCTGCGCGTCGCGCTGATCGGCGCGGGCAAGTTCGGCTCGATGTACCTCTCGCAGGCGCGGCACACGCCGGGCATCCACGTCGTCGCCGTCGCCGACCTCGCGCCCGATCGCGCGCGCGCCTCGCTCGCGCGTGTCGGCTGGACCGCCGAACGCCACGGCGCGCGCACGCTCGCCGAGGCACGCAAGCGCGGCACGACGTGCGTCACCGACGACACGCACGCGGTGATCGCCGCGTCCGACGTCGAGATCGTGATCGACGCCACCGGGCATCCGGCCGCGGGCATCCGCCACGCGCTCGCGTGCTGCGCGCACGGCAAGCACATCGTGATGGTCAACGTCGAGGCCGATGCGCTCGCCGGACCGCTGCTCGCGCAGCGCGCGCGCGACGCGGGCATCGTGTATTCGCTCGCCTACGGCGACCAGCCGGCGCTCATCTGCGAGATGGTCGACTGGTGCCGCACCGCGGGCTTCGAGGTGGTCGCCGCCGGCAAGGGCACGAAGTACCTGCCGGCCTACCACGCGTCGACGCCGGCCACCGTCTGGCCGTACTACGGCTTCACGCCCGAGATGGTGGCCGCCGGCGACTTCAACGCGCAGATGTTCAACTCGTTCCTCGACGGCACCAAGAGCGCCATCGAGATGGCCGCGGTGGCGAATGCGACCGGCCTCGCGCCCGCGCCCGACGGCCTCGCGTTCCCGCCGTGCGGCGTCGACGACCTGCCGCGCGTGCTGAAGCCGCGCGACGAGGGCGGCAGCCTGCACCACGCCGGCCAGGTCGAGGTCATCTCGCAGCCTCGAGCGCGACGGCCGTCCCGTGTTCCGCGACCTGCGCTGGGGCGTCTACGTGACGTTTCGCGCGGGCGATGCCGCGAGCGAGGACTACGTGCGCCGCTGCTTCCGCGAGTACGGCTTCTCGACCGATCCGTCCGGCCGCTACTCGGCGATGTACAAGCCGTATCACGCCATCGGCCTCGAGCTCGGCATCAGCGTGGCCTCGGCGGGCCTGCGCGGCGAGCCGACCGGGCAGGCGATGGCATGGCACGGCGACGTGGTCGCCACCGCCAAGCGCGATCTTGCCGCGGGCGAGACGCTCGACGGCGAAGGCGGCTACACGGTGTACGGCAAGCTGATGCCCGCCGCGGCGTCGCGTGCGCTCGGCGGCCTGCCGCTCGGGCTCGCGCACGGCGTGAAGCTCAGGCGCGGCATCGCCGCGGGCGCGCCGGTGCGCTGGGAGGACGTTAGCTTCGACGCGAACGACGCCGCCGTGAAGGTGCGGCGCGAGATGGAAGCGACCTTCGGAAAATGAGGTCGGACCCTGCCCGATTCCCGGCGGCGGTGGCCGATCCGGCTGTCAGATGCCGCGCTTGAAGCTCGCGAGCAGCGCGCCCATCGCCATCAGCAGGCCGCCGAACGTACGGTTCATCGTGCGGATCTGAGTCGGTTTGCGCAGGAGCCGCAACGCCTTCGCCGCAAACGCGGTGTAGGCCGACATCACCACGAGGTCGGTGGCCATCAGCGTCGCACCGCAGATCGCGTACTGCGCGACCAGCGGCTTGGCGGGATCGATGAACTGCGGCAGCACGGCCAGCATGAACACGATGCCCTTCGGGATTGGTCGCGTTGACGAGGAACCCGCGCACGTAGAGCTGGCGCCGCGTCCCGCCCAGCTCGGAGGCGGCGGCATCCGGGTCGATCGCGATGGCCGGCGCGCGCCACTGCTGCACGCCGAGCCAGACGAGGTAGACGACGCCCAGCCATTTCACGACCGTGAACGCGATCGTGGACGCGGCGAGCAGCGCCCCCAGCCCCACCGCGACGACCAGCATCGTGAACAGGATGCCGGTGATCAGCCCGAAGATGTTCCACATGCCGCGCGCGAGCCCGAAGCGCAGGCCCGCGGCCATGCACGCGATCACGCCGGCGCCCGGCGAGATGCTGATGAGGCACGCCGCCGCCAGGAAGGCGAGCCAGGTCTCGGGCGACACGCGACTAGTACTTCACGCTGCAGCCGTAGGGCTGCGTGCTGGCGACCGTGACCGGCTTGCCCGCCAGCGATTCGTTCAGCGCGGCGCGCACGTAGTTGTTCGGCGATCTTGCGATCGGATTCGCGCGCGCTGCGCCTGTCGTCGATGGCGCCCGCGTACACGATGGTGCCCTTGGGATCGATCACGAACATGTGCGGCGTGGTCTTCGCGGCGTACGCGCGGCCGGTGGCGCTGGTGGCGTCGATGAGGACGGCCTTCGGCGCCGCCGCCTTCTCCTTCATCCACGCGTTCATTTCCGCGCCGCTCTTGAACTCGCTGCTCGACTGGTTGGTCGAGTTGACCGACAGCCACACCACGTCCCTGCCCGCGGCTTCCTTCTGCAGCGCCTGCATCGTCTCCGCACCGTACTGCGCGCGCACGAACGGGCATTCCGGATTCGTCCACTCGAGCACGACGAACCTCCCCTTGTAGTCGGAGAGCTTCACGGCCTTGCCGTTGCTGTCGGCCAGTGTGAAGTCCGGCGCGGCGGAGCCCGGAATGGCCGCGAGCGCGGCGCCGGCGGCGAAGGCGAAGACGAAGGGCAACGAAGCGGGAAGCAAGGGTCATGGCAGCCTCACTGGGAAGTGGACACCGCGACGGGCGCGACGGTGGCGAGGCATCGAGCACCGTCTGCCTCTGCAGCACCTCGGGCAGGAGCAGCGGTTCCTTGCCGGGACGATAGAGGACGTAGACCGGAACGCCTTGCCGGCCGAGCGCGGCGAGCGCCTGCGAGATCTGCGGATCGCGGCGCGTCCAGTCGGCGCGCACCAGCTCGACGCCGCTCTTCGCGAACGCATCCTTGACGGTGCCGTCGTTCAGCACCAGCCGCTTGTTCACCTGGCACGTGACGCACCACGCGGCCGTGAAATCGACGAACACCGCCTTGTTGCCGGACGTGAGCTCGCTCGACGAGCGTCGGCGTGAACGGCTGCCACGCGTCGCGCGCCCTTGGCGGTGCTCGCGCGCGCTTCGGTGGCGGCGGCCGCGCTGGCACCGCTGAACAGCGGCCACGCGACGATTGCGGCGGCGACGAGTCCCGCCACCGCGATCAGCGAAGAACCGCGCACGGCGCCCATGCGATACGTGCGCCATGCCCACAGCGCGAACGCGAGCGCGACCAGCGTCACCAGCAGCCGCACGACCGCGTCGTTGTCGACCTGCGCGCCCAGCACCCACACCAGCCACGCAACGGTCGCGTACAGCGGAAAGGCGAGGAACTGCTTCAGGCGCTCCATCCACGCGCCCGGCTTGGGCAGCATGCGCCGCCACCCGGGGAACCAGGACAGCAGCAGGAACGGCAGCGCCATGCCGACGCCGAGCGCGACGAACACGATGAGCGTCAGCGCCGCCGGCTGCGCGAGCGCGAAGCCGAGCGCGGCGCCCATGAACGGCGCCGTGCACGGCGACGCGATCACCACCGCCAGCACGCCGGACAGCGCCGCATTCGCGTAGCGGTTGTGCGCCGACCAGCCCGCCGCGGACGACGGCACGAGCGCCGTGAACTCGAACGCCCCGGACAGGTTCAGCGCAAGTACGAAGAAGAGCACGGCAAGCGCGGTGACCATCGCCGGCGATTGCAGCTGGAAACCCCAGCCGAACTGCTCGCCGGCCGCGCGGAACGCGAGCAGGATCGCCGCGAGCGCGACGAACGTCGCGATCACGCCCGCGCTGAAGGCGAGGCCTTCGAGGCGCAGCTTCTCGCGATTGCCATGGCCGGGCGCGGCGAGCGACAGCGCCTTGAGCGACAGCACCGGGAATACGCAGGGCATCAGGTTCAGCACGACGCCGCCGACGAACGCGAAGAGCATCGCCATCACGAGCGACAGGCCTTCGGCCGCCGGCGCAGGCGCGGCGAGATTCAGCACGGGCACGGGCGCGGCGGCCGGCTTCGGTCCCGCGACGACGGCGCCGGCGAGCGGCACGTCGACGGTCATCGCCTTCACGGGCGCGCCGCCGGTGGAGAAGCCGTTGGCCGCGGTGATCACCCCCGCGACCTGCGTGAAGCCGGGCGCGAGCTGGTTGGCAACGGGCAGCGTCAGGACGAACGTGCCGTTCGGGTCGCGCACGAACGACTGCGTGCCGGCGGGCTCGATGCGGCCTTCCTGGTACGGGAAGAAACGGACGTCGGCCGGCATGGCCGCACCGGCGGGGCCGGTCAGCGTCAGCGTGACCTTCTGCCCGTCGCCCTTGGCGGCGAACAGCCAGCCGGGGACGCGCGCCGGCAAGCGCGTCGCGCGTGGCGGCGATGGCCTTGCCCCATTGCGGATAGGGGTCGGAGCGCTCGGCGACCGGCAGCACGAGGTCGAGCTTCGCCTCCTCCGGGATGCACGTCTCGCGGCACACGAGCCATTCGGCCTTTGCGGTGAGCGGCAGCGTCTCGCCGACCGGCGCGTCGCGCGGCACCATGACGTCGGACAGCAGCAGCACCTCGCCTTCGTAGCCGTAGTTGACCAGCGGACCCGCCGGCAGCGCGCGGGGCGCGGGCCACTGCAGCGGGCCGGCGGTGACGCCTGGCGGGAGCGTCCACGCGAGCGTGGTCGGCAGGCCGGAGTCGCCCGGGTTCTGCCAGTACGTGTGCCAGCCGTCCTGCATCTTGAGGCGCAGCGCGACGGTGATGGTCTGCGCCGGGCACCAACGCCGTGCGCTCGGAGACGAGCTCGGCCTCGACGTGCTCCGTCTTGACGGGCGCGGCGAGCGCGGACCCGCGCGGTCGGCGGTGAGAAAGGCGAGCGGCAACGGCGGCGATGAGCAGGCGTGGCATGTGGAGGTGGGGCGCGGGCTAACGTGGGTACAACAGTGCTTGGTTCGTCGTGCTTCCGTCCGGGTTCCTCGCAAAGACTACAATTATGGCCTTTCTTGACGCCACACCCCGTCCGGGCGCCCGTTTTATGACATTAGCATAGGACGGCCGCGCGTCCCGACGCGATTCGACAGGCGTATGCACCGGCGATGGGCACCCCCGCCCTCGCCCGTCTTACTTCACGTCCGCACATGCTCGAAGCCCTGCTCGTCTCCACCGCGGTCGTCGCCTTGGGCGAGCTCGGCGACAAGACCCAGCTGCTCGCGCTCGTGCTGGCCGCGCGCTTCGGCAAGCCGTGGCCGATCGTCGCCGGCATCCTCGTGGCCACCCTCGCCAATCACGCCGCGGCCGCCTGGATCGGCAACGCGGTCGCGGCGGTGCTGCCGCCGCACGTGCTGCGCTGGCTGCTGGCGCTGTCCTTCTTCGCCGTCGCCGCGTGGGCGCTGAAGCCCGACAGGATCGACGAGGACGACACGCCGCCGCATGTCGCACTGGGGCGTGTTCGCGGTCACCGTCGTCGCGTTCTTCATGGCGGAGATCGGCGACAAGACGCAGGTCGCCACCGTGATGCTGGCGGCGAAGTTCGACGCGCTGGTCGCCGTGATCGCCGGGCACCACGCTCGGCATGCTGCTCGTGAACGTGCCGACGGTGTTCCTCGGCAAGGCCGCCTCCGCGCGCATTCCGTTCCGCGCGGTGCGCATCGCGGCCGCGCTGCTCTTCGCGGCACTGGGCGTGTGGGTGCTGGTCGCACGCCTCGCGGCTGACGCAGGGGCCGCCGGTATAATCAAGCACTTAACCGAAACCGCCCATGACACCGTTCAATCCACCACGACATCGAGGCCGCCGCGCAAGGCCGCGTGGCGCGCCGCCGACGTCTATCGCGCGGTCGAGCGCACCGACCGCCCCAAGTACTACTGCGTGTCGATGCTGCCGTACCCGTCGGGCGTGCTGCACATGGGCCACGTGCGCAACTACACGATCAACGACATGATGTACCGGCAGCTGCGGATGCGCGGCTTCAACCCGCTGATGCCGATGGGCTGGGACGCGTTCGGCCTGCCGGCCGA
Organism: uncultured beta proteobacterium; assembly: GCA_963725735.1. GTDB lineage: Bacteria > Pseudomonadota > Gammaproteobacteria > Burkholderiales > Casimicrobiaceae > VBCG01. The sequence goes on from CAVRZM010000018.1 coordinate 336,919, forward strand.
GAACGCGGCGATGAAGAACGGCGTGCGCGCCGGCCAAGTGGACGCGCGAGAACATCGCGTTCATGAAAGGCCAGTGCCAGGCGATGGGCTGGGCGATCGACTGGTCGCGCGAGTTCGCGACCTGCGACCCCGAGTACTACAAGTGGAACCAGTGGCTGTTCCTCAAGATGCTCGAGAAGGGCATCGCGTACCTCAAGACCGGCGTCGGTCAACTGGGATCCGGTCGACCAGACCGTGCTCGCCAACGAGCAGGTGATCGACGGCCGCGGCTGGCGCTCGGGCGCGCCGGTCGAGAAGCGCGAGATCCCGATGTACTACCTGCGCATCACCGACTACGCGGAGGAGCTCCTGTCCTGGCTCGACCGCATGCCGGGCTGGCCCGAGCGCGTGAAGACGATGCAGGCCAACTGGATCGGCAAGAGCATAGGCGTGCGCTTCGCGTTCCCGCACGCGATCCAGGACGACGACGGCGAGCCGATCGGCGGCGGTCGCATGTACGTGTTCACGACACGCGCCGACACCATCATGGGCGTCACCTTCTGCGCGGTGGCCGCGGAGCATCCGCTCGCCGCGCACGCGGCGAAGTCCGAATCCGGAGCTCGCGGCGTTCATCGACGAGTGCCGGCGCGGCACGGTCATCGAGGCCGACATGGCCACCATGGAGAAGAAGGGGATGCCGACGGGGCTCTACGTCACGCATCCGATCACCGGCGAGCCGATCGAGGTGTGGGTCGGCAACTACGTGCTGATGGGCTACGGCGACGGCGCCGTGATGGGCGTGCCCGCGCACGACGAGCGCGACTTCGCGTTCGCGAAGAAGTACGGCCTGCCGATCAGGCAGGTGATCGCCGTCGACGGCAGCGAGTTCACCACGGAGTTCTGGCAGCCGTGGTACGCCGACAAGGAGCGCGGTCGCTGCGTGTTCTCGGTGAAGTACGACGAGCTGCCCTACGCAGGACGCGGTCGACGCGGTCGCCGCCGATCTCGCGGCGCTGGGCCTGGGCGAGAAGAAGATCACGTACCGCCTGCGCGACTGGGGCATCTCGCGCCAGCGCTACTGGGGCACGCCGATCCCGATCATCCACTGCACGGCGTGCGGCGCGGTGCCGGTGCCGGAGAAGGACCTGCCGGTGGTGCTGCCCGAGGACTGCGTGCCCGACGGCAGCGGCAATCCGCTCAACAAGCGCGCCGATTTCCTGAACGTGGCGTGCCCGAAGTGCGGCGCGGCCGGCGACGCCGCGAGACGGACACGATGGACACGTTCGTCGACTCGTCGTGGTACTACATGCGCTACACGTGCCCGGGCGCGCCGACGATGGTCGACGCGCGCGACGACTACTGGATGCCGATGGACCAGTACATCGGCGGCATCGAGCACGCGATCCTGCACCTGCTCTACGCGCGCTTCTGGACGAAGGTGATGCGCGACCTCGGCCTCGTGAAGATCGACGAGCCGTTCACGCGCCTGCTCACGCAGGGCATGCTGCTCAACCACATCTTCTTCCGGCGCAACGCGCAAGGGCGGCGTCGACTACATCCCGCCCGAGGAGGTCGACCTCGCGCACGACGCCGACGGCAAGGTGGCCTCGGCGACGTGGAAGCAGCGACGGCCAGCCGGTGGAGTACGGCGGCGTGGGCAAGATGGGCAAGTCGGAGCGCAACGGCGTCGATCCGCAGACGCTGATCGACCAGTACGGCGCGGACACCGCGCGGCTCTACGTGATGTTCGCCGGCAAGCCGGAGGACTCGGCGATGTGGTCGGACACCGGCGTGGAGGGCGCGTCGCGCTTCCTGAAGCGCCTGTGGAACGTTCGCGCAGGCGAACGACGGCCGCGATCCGGTCGGCGGGCGGCGCGTTCGACTGTCGCGATGCCGACGACGCCGTGAAGCAAGGCGCGCCGCGAGCTGCACGTGACGCTGAAGCAGGCCAACGACGACTACGAGCGCCTGCACTACAACACCGTCGTGTCGGCGGGCATGATCATGCTGAACACGCTCGAGGCGCTGCCGGCGGGCGCGCGCGGCGCCGAGGCGCTGAAGCGCGAAGGGCTGTCGCTGCTCGCTGCGCGTGCTCTACCCGGTGGTGCCGCACACCACGTGGGTGCTGTGGAACGACCTCGGCTACGGCGCCGCGCATGGGCGACCTCGTCGACGCGCCGTGGCCGGCAGGTCGACGCGGCGGCGCTCGTGCAGGACGAGATCGAGCTCGTGCTGCAGGTCAACGGCAAGCTGCGCGGCAAGCTCGTCGTGCCGGCGAACGCGGGCAAGCGACGCGATCGAGGCCGCCGCGCGCGCGAGCGCCGAGGTCGCGAAGCACGCGAACGGCGCGCCGGTGAAGAAGGTGATCGTGGTGCCGGGACGGCTCGTCAATGTCGTCGTCTAGGGTCGGCGCGCCTTGCGCGCGCTCGCCGCGATCGGCCACGCGCGCGCGCGTCCTGGCGTCGTGCGGCTTCCACCTGCGGGGCGACGCGAGCTTCCGTTCAAGACGATCTTCGTGAACGCGCCGACGTCGCCGCCGATGGCCACCGAGCTGACGCGCTCGATCGCCGCCGGCAGCGAGGCCAAGGTCGACCGACGACCGCGACCGCCGCCGAGGTCATGCTCGACGTGCCGTTCGTGCCTCGACGACAAGGACGTGCTGTCGCTGTCGTCGGGCGGCTCGGTGCGCGAATACCAGCTCGTCAAGCGCGTGCAGTTCCGCCTGCACGACAAGGACGGCAACGACTGGATGCCGGCCGGCGAGATCGTCGTCCGGCGCGTCGTACACGTTCAACGAGACGCAGGTGCTCGCGCGCGACCTGCAGGAGCAGCGGCTGCTGCGCGAGATGCAGACCGACGCGGTGCAGCAGATCATGCGTCGGCTCCAGACGGCGAAAAGGCCCGCGTGAATGCGCGGTCGCGCAACCGACCTTCACTTCCATGCAACTCAAGCACGACGATCTCGCCGATCACCTCGCGCGCGGCGTGAAGGCGCTGTACGTCGTGCACGGCGACGAGCCGCTGCTCGCGCTCGAGGCCGGCGACGCGATTCGCGCCGCGGCACGCGCCGCCGGCGCCGCCGAGCGCGAGGTGCTGGTCGTCGAGCCGGGCTTCAAGTGGGATGCGTTCCTCGGCGCCAACGCGAACGCGAGCCTCTTCGGCGACCGCAAGTTCGTCGACCTGCGCATCCCGTCGGGCAAGCCGGGCGCGGAGGGCGGCAAGGCGCTCGAGGCGTACGCCGCCAATCCGAATCCCGACAACGTGACGCTGGTGACGCTGCCGCGCGCTCGATCGCGCGACGCAATCGTCGGCGTGGTTCTCGGCCCTCGCCGAGCGCCGGCGTGACGGTCGCCGTGTATCCGGTCGAGCGCGACGCGCTTCCCGGCTGGATCGCGCGCGGCTCGCGCGCCAGCAGCAGAAGGCGTCGCGCGAGACGCTCACGTTCCTCGCCGAGAGCTGCGAAGGCAACCTGCTCGCCGCGCGGCAGGAGATCGAGAAGCTCGCGCTGCTCCTGCCCGAAGGCGAGCTCGCGCACGACGCGGTCGAGAGCGCAGTCGCCGACGTCGCGCGCTACGACATCTTCGAGCTCTCCGAGGCGTGGCTGGTCGGCGACGCGGCGCGCGCGGTGCGCATCCTGCGCTCGCTGCGAGGCGGAAGGCGAGGCGCCGACGCTCGCGATCTGGCAGTTCGCCGAGGACGTGCACGCGCTCGCGACGGTGAGCCTGCAGGTGCGCGGCGGCACGCCGGTGCGGCCGCGGTGCGCACCGCGCGCGTGTGGGGCAAGCGCCAGGGCGCGCTGGAGCGCGCGGTGCAGCGCGTGGCGCCCTCGGTCGGTGCCGCAGCTTCTCGCGGCGATGCGCGCGGCTCGATGCGCTGGCGAAGGGCATCGGCGCGCGGCAACGTATGGGACGAGCTCGCCAGCGCCGCGCTCGTCCTGGCGGGCAAGCCCGCGCTGCCGCTGGCGCCCGCGATCGCGTCCTGACGCGTACCCGCAGGGCGCGCGGCCGATTCCGGCGTCGCGCGCCGGACGGCTGCCCCTTCAGCCGTGCTTGCCGTGGCCCTTGTGACCGCTGCCCGCGTGCTTCGCCGCGTGCGCTTCCTCGTGCACGTCGAGCACGAGATCGGCCGCGCTCGCTTCCTTGTGGCGCTTCTCGAGGTCGGCCATCAGGCCCTCGTCGGTGAGGTCGAGCGCCTCCGAATGTTCCCAGTCGTGCTTCGCGACCTTCTCCAGCGGACCGATCACGTGCGCGTCGTCGACTTCGATGGCGAGCTCGCGCCGCGCGTCGAAGCTGCCGGGCGCGAGGTTGACCGAGCCCACGATCGCGCGCGCGCTGTCGGCGAGCATCATCTTGCCGTGCAGCCGGATGTGCTTCAGCTTGTGCACCTTGCAGCCGACGTCGGCCATGATGCGCAGGCCGCCGACGCCTTCGATCAGCTTTTCCTTCTTGAGCGTGTGCGGCGGGCGCGCGACGATGTGCACCTTCACGCCGCGCCCGGCGGCGCGCACCACGCGCTCGATGATCACGGCGTCCTGGTAGCGCTCGTTCTGCAGCCACAGCGTGTGCTGCGCGCGGTCGATGAAGTGCGCGAAGCGCTCGCGACCGTTGCGTGTTGCACCAGATGAGCGCCGAGCCTTCGCGCGGCGCGAAGACGCTGCGCTTCCAGTCGGCGTCGAAGCACTCGGCGATCTCGGCCACCTCGTTCGGATGCCGGGTCACGACCGCGTAGTCGCGCGTCTCGCTGACGTTGCGCGTCTCCCAGTTGAGCGACATCACGAACGCCTCGCTCGTCGTCGACGACCATCGACTTCTCGTGCGTGAGGTCGAACGCGGGATTGCTGTCGAGCACCGAGACGCCGCGCCTCGACCAGCTTGCGCCGCGAGTCCTCGTTCTCGGTCTCGCCGCTGCGGCGCGCCGGATTGAGCATGACGCGCACGTCGATGCCGCGCTTCCTGGCGGCGATGACGGCGTCGAGCAGGCCGCGGATCGGAGAACAGGAACATCTTGATGCGCAGCGACTTCTGCGCGCCGCCGATGGCGTCGAGCAGCGGCTCTGCGGTGGCTTCGGGAAGGACGAGGAGCGAGCGGGACATGGCGGGTCCGATGAGGTCAGCGGCGGCGGGCGGCGCGGCCTGGCCGTCGTCGCCGAACTGCACATGGTACAGGTCGGCGTAGAGGCCGTTCCTGGCGAGGAGCTGCGTCGTGCGTGCCCTGCTCGGCGACCACGCCGTTGGCCAGCACGATGATGTTGTCGGCGTCGCGGATCGTCGACAGGCGGTGCGCGATGCGTGATCACCGTGCGGCCCTTCATCAGGCGCTCGAGGCCCTCCATCACCAGCCGCTCGGACTCGGTGTCGAGCGCGGCGGTCGGCTCGTCGAGGATCAGGATCGGGTTGTCGCGGATGACCGCGCGCGCGATGCCGATGCGCTGGCGCTGGCCGCCCGACAGCGTGTCGCCGCGCTCGCCGACGATCGTGTCGTAGCCCTGCGGCATCTTGGCGATGAACTCGTCGGCGTTGGCGAGCTTCGCCGCGGCGACGATCTCCGTCGTCGGTCGCGTCGCCCGGCCGGCCGTACGCGATGTTGTCGCGGATGCGTGCCGCGGAAGAGCACCGTCTCCTGCAGCACGAAGCCGATCTGCCGGCGCAGCGGGTGCAGCTCGAAGTCGCGCACGTCGGTGCCGTCGATCAGCACGCGGCCCGCCGGTCGGATCGTAGAAGCGCGGGATGAGGCTCACGATCGTCGACTTGCCGCTGCCGGTGCCGCCGACCACGCCGATGACCTGCCCCGGCTTGACCGTGAAGCTCACGTCCTTCAGCACCGGGCGCGTCCGGGTTGTAGCCGAACGCGACGTGCTCGAACGCGACCTCGCCCTTGAACTTCGGCGGCGTCGATCGCGTCCGGCCTTCTCCGGAATCACGTCGTCGGCCGACAGGATCGTCTGGATGCGCTCGAGCCCGACCGCGGTCTGCGCGATGGTGTTGGTCATCTTCGCCAGGTCCTGCACCGGCTTGAAGAACTTCGACAGGTAGGCGAGGAACACGGTCAGCGCGCCGACCGTCATCGCGTCGGCGACGATCAGCGCCGTGCCGCGCCACAGCACGAACGCCGTGCAGATCGCGACCACCATCGAGACCACCGGGACCGAGCAGCGACTTGACGCGGCGCGCCTTCAGCGCCGCCGTCACGGTGGCGCGGCTCGCCTCGTCCATGCGCTTCTCCTCGAGGTCCTGGCGGTCGAACGCGCTGCACCGAGCGCACCGAGCCCAGGCCCTGCTGCGCGACCGCGACGATCTCGCTCTGCCGCTTGCGCACGTCGCGGGTCGCGTCCTTGACCGCCTTCTTGAAGCGCATGACGAACAGCAGCAGGAACGGCGTCACGCCGACGGCGATCAGCGCGAAGTCCCAGTTGAGCCAGAACATGATGCCGAGCATGCCGACGATCGTCATCAGGTCGACGACGATCGACAGCGTCGCGGACGAGGCGAAGTCCTGCACCGTCGCGACGTCGCTCGTGAGCGTCGACAGCAGTGTTGCCGGTCTGGTGCGTCGAGTAGTAGCCGAGCGACAGCCGGTGCAGGTGGTCGTAGATGCGGATGCGCAGGTCGTGCGCGACCCACTGGCCGACGCTCTCGGTGTAGTAGTTGTCGATGTAGTCGGCGATCGAGTCGAGCAGCGCGATCAGCGATGCGTGGCGAGCGCCGCGAAGAGCGCGAGGCCCATCGTGTTGCGGTCGATGCCGAGGTCGTGCACCCACGCGAGCCACTCGCGGCAGCTTGTCGTGGCCGAGCGCGTTGTCGAGCACGACCTTGAGCGGCCACGGCGCGGCGAGGCTCGCCAGCGTCTCGACCATCATCGCGGCGAACACGACGAGCACCCACGCGCGATAGGGCCGGATCAGCGAGCGGACGAGGCCCGACATCCACGCCTTCGGCGGATCGAGCCGCGGGCGCGACGGGCGGCGGCGCGGGCGCGGGGACAGCGGGAGGTGCGGGATCGGTCATGAGCGAAACAGCGCAGCTGGCGCGCGGCCATCTTCGGTGCGTTCGCATGCGCCGTCAAGGCTTGCGCTACGGGTCGGCGATCGGCGTGCACGCCGCCTTGCGCCGCCGCAGCGTGCACGATCGTCAGCGGCGCGCCGTCGCGCGTCGAAGCGCCTGCATGCAGCCATCCCGCGCCGTCGCGCTCCATGGTCATGAAGCCGAAGCGCGTGCGTCGAGACGAGCTCCGCGACGACGGCGCCCGGCGCCGGTTGCTGCGCTCCGCGCGGAAACGGCACGGGAAACGGCTCGTCGGTCCAGTCGCCGCCGTTGCCGATGATGAACTGCGGCGGATGCGGCGTCGCGAAGCTCACGACCTCGAGCAGGTGATTGTGGCCCGCGAGACAGCGCTTCGACGTTGGCCGGGAACAGCGCGCGTCCGATACAGCGGCTGCGAGCACCGACTGCAGTCCCGCGTTGCCGGGGAACGGCGATTGCGGATTGCCGGGATTCGCCGCGAAGCCCAGCACGGGATGATGGCTCGATGAAGAAATCGCGCGGCGTGCGCGCGCCGGCGCGAACACGCCTTCGAGCTCGCGCGCGGTAGTTGCGGTACATGAGATCGGCCGGATCGAGCGGCGCCACGCCCACCGACGACGAATCGAACACGAGGAACTGCGTGTCCGCGTCGCGGCCGAGCGGCACCGCGTACGGCTCGCTGTAGTTGCCGATGTCGTCGTTGGCGGCCTGCGTTGCAGTCCTGCCGCGGCGCGACCGGCCGCGGATCGAGGAAGCGCCACCAGCCCTGTCCCGCGCGATTGCACGATTCGTGATTGCCGCGCACCACGATCCACGGCGCCGCGGCGAGCAGCTTGCGCGCCGGCTCGAAGAGATCGGCACGCCACGCGTCGTAGCCGTAGCCCCACGGGCTGCCCGCGCAGCCGGCGTTGCCGCGCCGGGCAGGGCGCCCTCGCGGTAGTGGTAGTCGCCGACGTGGATGACGAGATCGGGTGCGGTCGCGGCCGCGGCGTCGGCTACGCGCTCGAACGGCCACTGCGCCGGATCGTTGCACGCCTGGACAGCTGGTACGTCGAGCTGACGACCCGGCAGCCGGTGTCGCCGATCAGCACGATGCGCTTCGGATGCGCCTTGGGCAGCGGCAGCGCACGTCCGTCGACGCTGGCGCGTGCGCGTCCGGGCGGAAGCGCGAGCTCGCACGTGGTCACCGGAAACGCCGACGGCTTGGGCGGCGGCAGTCGGACTGCGCGACGGACGCGCGGGTATCGTCTGCGCGGGCATGCGCACGCGTCATCGGCGCGCGCCACGCCGTCGACGTCGATGGCGCGGGCACTCGGCCGCGCGTGATCACGCGCGCGACGGCGATCCCGTCCGGGCCCAGCATCGACGTAACGGTAGTCCGTGGCCGACCGGCGCGGTGACGGCGAGGCACGACGCATCCGCGCGAGCAGCGCTTGCCGCCATCGAGCGCACGATGCTCGTTTCATCGCAAGTCGCCCCACAAGGTATTGAGCGCGGCCAGCACCGCGATCGATGCCGTTTCCGTGCGCAGTCACGCGGCGCCCATGCGCACCGCGCGTGACGCCGGCCCGCACCGCGCGCGCGATTTCGTCGGGCGTGAGCCCGCCTTCGGGCCCGATCAGCACGTCGAGGCGCCTGCAGGGCGCGGGCAGCGTCGGCAGCGTCGTCGCGGCGTCGGGCGCAAGCACGATACCCGCACGCGCGCCGCGCGCCGTGACACAGCCGGACAACGGCTGCACGTCGTGCACCGCCGGAACTCGGTTGCGCCCGCATTGCTCGCACGCCGCACTGCGCGATCTGTCGCCAGTGCGCAAGGCGCCTGTCGCCGCGCTCGCCGTCGGGAAAGCGCGCGCCGCGCTCGCTCACCACCGGCCGGATCGCGCCGCGCCCATCTCGACCGCCTTGCGCACGACGAAGTCCGTCGTGTCGCTCGCGGCGATCGCCTGCACCAGCGTGACCGCGAGCGGCGAATCGCGCTCGATCGGGTCGAACGCCTCGAGACGCACCCACGCGCTGCGCTTGTCCGCGCGCACGAGCGTGGCGGCGAATTCGCCGCCCGTCGCCGGTGAAGAGCGTCAGCGCATCGCCGACCCGAGGCGCAGCACGCGCAGCGCGTGATGCGCGGCGGCCTCGGGAAGGACGATCTCGCGGCCCGCATCGCCGGCCGCGAGCGCGAGCGGCACGTGAAAGCGCGGGGCACTCATGCGGCGGCGGCACCCTCGGGCAGCACCAGCTCGCGGTAGGCGTACCACGTCGCGTGGCCGATCACCGGCACCGCGACGACGAGGCCCAGCGAACCACGTCGCGAAACCGGCGCTCACGAGCGCGACGATCAGCACGCCCCAGACGATCATCGCGCCGACGTTCGCGGACGACCGCCTTGAGGCTCGTCAGCACGGCGACGATGCCGTCGGTGTTGCGGTCGAGCATCATCGGCACCGACACCACGCTGATCGCGAACACCAGCACCGCGAAGAAGCCGCCGACGCACACGTACGCGACCAGGAACTCGAGGTTGTCGAGCGAGAGGACCTGGCCCAGGAAGTCGTGCGACCGTCGGCATGTCGCTGCGTGTAGAAGAGCGCGAACACGATGAGCGACGCGCGCGCCCACACCAGCAGGATCACCGCGAGCACCAGCGCGAAGAGGCCGATCGCGCTCTTGTTCGGCGCCCAGGCGTCGAGCGTGGGCGCGAGCCAGGCCGGCTCGCCCTGCTCGCGGCGCCGCGACGAGCGCATACAGGCCGATCGCGAGAAACGGGCCGACGAGGAAGAACCCGGTGACCAGCGCCGACACGTACTGGTACGCGTGCTGGAACACGACGTAGACGAGGAATCCCATCACGGCGAAGCACGCGCCGTAGAACGCGCTCGGCAGCGGATGCGCGCAGAAGTCGCGCCAGCCCGGCGGCGAGCCAGCGCAGCGGCGCGGCCGCGCTCACCGTGCGCACTTCCGGCAATGTGCGAGTGCCGGACGTCGGCATCGTCGAGCATGGCCTCCTCCCCCTCACCGTCGGCGCGGCGTCGATAGCGGCGAATTGTACGTGTGCGCTCGCGAACGCCCTGCGCCCTAGACGAACGCGCGCAGCGCGTCGAGCACGGCGTCCGGCTGCTCGGCCATCATCGCGTGCCCGGCGCCCGCAAGCGTGACCACGCGCTTGTCGGCAAGCGCGGCGATCAGCGCCTGCGCGGACTTGGGCGGCGCCATGATGTCGCGCTGCGCCGAGGATCACGAGCGCTGGACAGCGCACGCCGCCGCGGCCGTCGATGCCCGCCCGCGTAGGCGTTGCACGCGCGGAGGTCGGTGAACAGCACGCCGGGGCGCGTGCGCTCCATCAGCCGCATCGCCGTGCCGGTCATCCACATGCCGGGCACCCGGTTGCCGCCGAGTTGCTTGCCCGCGCTGAACGACCAGCCGTTGATGAGCTCGAACGCGACGTGATCGTCGGCCTTCGCCGGCGGCGAGCAGCTCCTCGCTCACCGGCATCGGCACCGCGGGGCCGAGCAGCGCGATCTTCGTCACGCGTCCCGCCGTGACGCGGCGGCGCACGCGAGCACGGCGAGCGAGCCCAGCGAGTGGCCGACGAGTGGCCGCGCGGTCGACGCCGGCCGCGTCGAGCACGCGCGGCAGCCAGTCGGCGATCGCGTCGACGGACGCGAGCGCCGCGCCGCCCGAGCGCCCGTGGCCGGGCAGGTCGAGCGCCAGCACGTTGCACCCGTGGTGCGCGAAGTAGCGCGACTGCAGCGCCCACACGCTGTGGTCGTTCGCGGCGCCGTGCACGAACACGATCGTCGGCTGCGCCGGCATCGAGCGGCCGCGAGCCGGTGTACGCGTAGACCTCGTGGCCGTCGACGGCAAGGCGCATGCGTCAGGCCTCCTCCGCCGGGGCGGGAACGCGGGGTCGGGAACCGGCGCGGCCCCGCGAAGAACGCATCGAGGTTGGCGCACACCAGGTCCTGCATCGCGGCCTGCGCCTCCAGCGTGCCGCCGCCGACGTGCGGCGCAGCGACGACGTTCGGGCAGCGCGAGCAGTTCGGCGCGGCACGCTCGGGCTCGTGCTCGAACACGTCGAGTCCCGCGCCGGCGATGACGCCGTCGCGCAGCGCGGCGATGAGCGCCGCCTCGTCGATGACCGAGCCGCGCGCGATGTTGACGACGTGGCCGTCGGGCCCGAGCGCCGCGAGGACGTCGGCATTCGACGGCGTGCCGGTTGTCCGCGCCCGCGCGCACCGCGATGACCAGCACGTCGGCCCAGTCGGCGAGCGCGCGCAGCGTCGCGAAGTACGGATACGCCACGTCGTCGCGGCGACTGGCGGTTGTGGTAGCCGATCTCGGTCTCGAACGCCGCCGCGCGCCGCGCGATCTTTTCGCCGATCGCGCCGAGGCCGTAGATGCCGACCCTGCGGCCGGTCAGACCGCGCACGAGCGGCATGCGCCGCGCGAAGTTGCCGTGCCATTCGCCACGGCGCAGGAACGCGTCGGCTTCGGGAAATCGCCGCACGCTCGCGATCAGCAGCCCCATCGCGAGGTCGGCGACCGCCGACGCATTCGCGCCCGGGCTGTGCGTGACGACGATGCCGCGTTCGCGCGCCGCCGCGAGATCGACGCCTTCGTAGCCGCTGCCCACGCAGGCGACGAGGCCGAGCGCGGGCAGCATGCGCCAGCGCCGCGCGCGACGTGTCGACCGTGCCCATCGTGATCAGCGCGCGCACGCGTTGCGCGTCGGCGGCGGCAAGCGCGGCCACCGACTTCGGAAACGGCGGCGGCAGCGGGCCCGAGCACCTCGTACGCGCGTGCGAGCCGTTGCACGAATGCGTCGGGACGCGCGCGCCGAGCAGCACGGCAGGGCTTGTCCACCGGCTGCTCACGCCTTCGCCGCCGCGTACAGCGCGCGCGACAGGTCCTCGATCAGGTCGTCGGCGATCCTCGAGGCCGATCGACAGCCGGATCGTGCCCTCGCGCGATGCCGGCCTTCGCGAGGTCCGCGGCCGACATGCGGAAGTGCGTCGTCGACGCCGGGATGGATCACCAGCGACTTCGCGTCGCCGACGTTGGCGAGGTGCGAGAACAGCGCGAGCGACTCGATGAGCCGCCGCCCCTGCGCGCGCGTGCCCTTGATCGCGAAGCTGAACACCGCGCCGCAGCCGCGCGGCAGCAGCCGCGCCGCGAGCTCGTGGTCGGGATGCGCCGGGCAGCTCCGGGATAGCCGACCGTCGTCGACGAACGGGTGCTCGGCGAGGAACGCGACGACGCGGCGCGCGTTCGTCGACGTGCTTCTCCATGCGCAGCGGCAGCGTCTCGACGCCCTGCAGGATCTGGAACGCGGTGAACGGCGCCATGCACGCGCCGAAGTCGCGGATGCCTTCGCGCCGCGCGCGCAGCAGGAACGCGGCGGTCGTCGACTCCTCGGCGAACACCATGTCGTGGAAGCCGGAGTAGGGCTCGGTGAGCGTCGGGAACTTGCCGCGCGCGGCGCCCGCGTCCCAGTCGAACGTGCCCGAGTCGACCAGCACGCCGCCGATCACCACGCCGTGGCCCGACAGGAACTTGGTCGCGGAGTGGAAGACGAGGTCGGCGCCGTGCTCGAACGGCCGGATCAGCCACGGCGTGGTGAACGTCGAGTCGACGAGCAGCGGCAGGCCGTGCTCGTGCGCGAGTGCCGACGACGCGCGGGATGTCGAGCACGTCGAGGCCGGGATTGCCGAGCGTCTCGCCGAACAGCAGCCGCGTCTCGGGCCGGATCGCGGCGCGCCACCGTCGAGGTCGCGCGGGTCGACGAACGTCGTCGTCGATGCCGAAGCGCGGCAGCGTGTAGTCGAGCAGGTTGTGCGAGCCGCCGTAGAGCGAGCGCGACGCGACGATGTGCTGGCCCGCGCCGAGGAGCGTGACGATCGCGAGGTGCAGCGCCGCCTGCCCGCTCGCCGTGGCGATGGCGCCCACGCCGCCTTCGAGCGCCGCGATGCGCTCTTCGAGCACCGCGACCGTCGGATTGGAGATGCGCGAATAGACGTGGCCCGCGCGCTCCATGTTGAACAGCGCCGCGGCGTGATCGCTGTCCGGAAAGACGAACGACGCGGTCTGGTAGATCGGCGTCGCGCGCGCGCCGGTGGCGGGGTCGGGCGCCGCGCCCGCGTGCAGCGAGAGCGTGTCGAAGCGGTGCGTCTTGGGCTTGGTCATCGGAGGGTCTGGAACGAGTCGCGCGATTCTAGGCGGAATCGCCGCGGCGTAAAATCGCCGCGATGAAATCGAGCGCATCCGCCGATCCCGGGCGAGGAACCGCGCCGATCCCCGATCCGCTGCGCCGCGCGCCCGGGCGCGCCGCCGAGCGCGGGCGCGGCGCGACGTTCAACCCGGGCAATCGCTTTCGCCGCGACGGCGCGCGAGGCGTACGACGACGGCTGGTCGCAGCCGCCCGCCGACGTGCGCCGCGGACGACGAGCGCGCCGCGCCAGGCTCCGCACGACGGTGACGATCCAGCGCGCGCGCACGATCATCGCGCGCAACGACTCGCCGGACATCCCGTTCACGCAGTCGATCAATCCGTACCAGGGCTGCGAGCACGGCTGCATCTACTGCTACGCGCGGCCGTCGCACGCCTACCTCGACCTGTCGCCGGGGCTCGACTTCGAGACGAAGCTCTTCGCCAAGCCGGACGCCCCGAAGCTCCTGCGCGCCGAGCTCGCGCAAGCCCGGCTACGTGTGCGATGCGATCGCGCTCGGCACCAACACCGATCCGTACCAGCCGATCGAGCGCGAATGGAGGATCACGCGGCAGATCCTCGAAGTGCTGGCCGAGCACGAGCATCCGTTCACGATCGTGACCAAGTCGGCGCTGGTCGAGCGCGACCTCGACCTCATCGCGCCGATGGCCGCGAAGAACATGGCGCGCGTGTACCTGTCGATCACGTCGCTCGACCGCGACCTCGCGCGCACGCTCGAGCCGCGCGCGGCGGCGCCGCCGCGCGGCGCCTGCAGGCGATGCGCACGCTGGCGCGATGCGGGCGTGCCGGTGGGCGTGCTGGTCGCGCCGGTCATTCCGCAGCTCAACGACAAGGACCTCGAGGCGATCCTCGAGGCCGCGGCCGCCCATGGCGCGACGAGCGCCGGGCTGGATCATGCTGCGGCTGCCGCTGCGAAGTGGCGCCGCTCTTCCGCGCGTGGCTCGACGAGCACCATCCGCTGCGCGCGGCGCACGTGATGAGCATCGTCCAGCAGCTGCGCGGAGGCCGCGACTACCAGTCCGGATTCGGCACGCGCATGCGCGGGACCGGCACCTACGCCGATCTCGTCGCGAAGCGGTTCGAGCTCGCGGTGAAGCGCTTCGGACTCGGCGAGCATCGCGCCGCGCCGTTCGACACGACGCGCTTCCGTCCGCCGCGCGCGAACGCGGCGCAGGGCGAGCTGTTCTAGCGGCGCGCGACGCTACACCAGCGCGTCGGCTCGCGCGAGGAGCGACTGCGGTAGAACGAGGCCAAGCGCCCGTGCCGTCGCCCGGTTGATGACGAGCTCGTGGATCTTCGGCAGCTCGATCGGCAGGTCGCCCGGCTTCGCTCCCTTGAGAATCCGGTCCACGTACCCGGCGGCGCGACGGTTGATGGCGACGAGGTCGGGCCCGTAGCTCATGAGGAGTCCCGCTTGCGGGAATTCCTTGAACGCCGCGATGCCCGGCAACCGGTGCGCCAAGGCAAGCGTGGCGACCTTTTCACGCAGGGGCAGCAGGGTGCCGCCGGACGCCACGAGTACCGAATCGGCCTGCCGCTGCTTCAATTCCTCGAACGCGCCGGGCAGGTCCGACTCCGCGCGCACCAGCGTCGGTGCCTGGATGTGCAGGTCGAGGACGCGCCCGGCGTCCATCAGCGGCGCTTCCCAATACTGGTGAAAAACCTCGATGTCGAAGTCCCACAGGATGCCCACGCGACCGACGCGCGGCGCAGCGAGCTTGAGCTGCTCGAGTTGCTTCTTGAACCGATCGGGCTCCGCATAGGTGAGGCCCGTGACGTTGCCGCCCGGTCGCGCAAGGCTGCGCGCCACGCCCTGCAGCACCGGATCGCTGCTGCTCGCGACCATCACCAGCGGGATCGTCCTGGTGGCCGCGCGCGCCGGCTCGAGCGGCGCCGGACCGATGACGAGGATGACGTCCACGTTGCTACGAACGAGATCGGCCGCGAGCGCGGGCAAGCGGTCCTCGTGCCCTTCCGCGTCGGGATATTCGATGATGAGGTTGCGCCCCTCGACGTATCCGAGTTCGCGAAAGCCCTGCATCAGCGCGTCGGTGGTGGCGTTCACGACGCCGGGCTTGCGCAAGGTGAGGATTCCGACGCGCGCCGGCCTGCCCGCGACCGGCTGCGCCGCAAGCGGCGCCACCAAGGCACCCAGCGTCATGCCCGACACGAACCTGCGACGATCCATCGCCAGCGCCTCAGCAGAGACCGTGACCTGTGAAAATACTGCGCAAGTGGTCCGTGCGCAATCCCACCTGCCGACATCCAAAACGGTGCGCGGCGCGTCCGCCACGCCAGCCGAGGAAGCTCGAGATATCGATCGTGGCGACGTGGCCGTCGCGCGGCTTGCGCAAGGATGCCGTCGCGTTGCAGACTAACGCGCCGCTCGATGTTTGCGACAACACGCGGCGAAGGGAGACCCATGAAATCGACGAATCACATCGCCGTCGTCATCGCTGCCGTCGTGTTCTTCGCGATCGGCGCGGTCTGGTACACCGTCTTCGCGCAGCCGTGGGCGGAAGGCATCGGCAAGACCATGGACCAGCTGATGCGCGAAAAGGGCGGCTCGCCGCTGCCCTACGCCATCGGATTCCTCGCGATCCTCGTGATGTGCTACACGCTGGCGTGGATCGTCGACCGCGGCATGGAACCGTCCGCCGGCAACGGCGCGCTGACCGGCGCCACGGTGGCGTTCGGCGTGGTCGGCGCGATGCTCGCGCTCAACTATGGCTTCGAGGCCCGCGGCGTTACGCTCTGGCTGATCAACGCGGGATACGCGCTCGTCGGCCTCGTGATTGCCGGCGCCATCATCGGCGGCTGGCGCAGAACCAAAAGGGAAGGCTGATTCCGCATGGCAACGCTCACCGAACGACTCGCCGCGTGCTACACCGGCGCCGTGCACGACGTGCTGCGCATGATGGGGCACGAGAACATCGTGCTGCCGCCCGGCCATCAAGGCGATCGCGCCCGGCACCAAGCTGGCCGGTCCCGTGTGGACCGTCTCCGGCCACATCGATCGCACCAAGACCCGGCATGAGACGCTGCTCGGCTGGTGCACGCTGCTCGCCAAGGCGCCGTCGGGGCACGTGGTGGTATGCCAGCCGCACAATCACGAGGTCGCGCTGATGGGCGAGCTCTCGGCGCAGACGCTGCAGGCGCGCGGCGTGCTGGGCTACGTCGTGGACGGCGGCTCGCGCGACACCGATCTCGTGCTCGCGCAGGGCTTCCCCGTGTTCTGCTCGTTCCTCACGCCTTCCGACATCGTGCAGCGCTGGATTCCCGACCGGTACGGCGAGCCGGTGACCATCGGCACGGTCACGCTCAACACCGGCGACTACCTGCTCGGCGATCGCGACGGCGTGGTGGTCATTCCGCGCGCACTTGCGCAGGAAGTCATCGCGAAGACCGAGGAAGTGGTGTCGACCGAGATCCGACATGCGACGCGCGCTGATCGGCGGCATGGATCCCGTCGAGGCCTACAACCAGTATGGCAAGTTCTGACGAGCGTCCCGCGGTGATGAAGCTCGCGCCGCAGGACAACGTCGCGGTGGCGCTGCGTCCGCTCGCGGCGGGTGAATCGGTCGCATGCGACGGCGTCGCCTGCACGATCGAGCGCGCGGTGGCGATCGGGCACAAGATCGCGGCCCGCGCGATCGCGCCCGGCGAGACCATCGTCAAGTACAACTGCCCGATCGGCGTCGCCACCGCACCGATCGCGCCCGGCGACTACGTGCACACCCACAACGTGAAGAGCGGCTACCTGCCGACGTACACACTGCCGGAATGAGCGCGCGCGCATGAACCCACCGATGCTCCGCGGCTATGCCCGCGACGACGGCCGCAAGGGCGTGCGCAACGTCGTCGTGGTCGCGTACCTCGTCGAGTGCGCACACCACGTGGCGCGCGAGATCGCCGCCCCGTTCCGCGACCAGGGGGTGCACCTCATCGGCTTCCCCGGGTGCTACCCGAACGCCTACGCGCTCGACATGATGGAGAAGCTCTGCACGCACCCGAACGTCGGCGGCGTGCTGCTCGTGTCGCTCGGATGCGAGGGCTTCGACAAGCGCGGCCTGCGCAAGACCATCGCGGCAGGCGGGACGCGCCGTGCAGACGCTCGTCATCCAGGACACCGGCGGCACGCGCAAGACGATCGACGCGGGACGCGCGTGGCTGGCGGCGGCGCTCCCGGAGATCCGCGCGCAGCCCGCGGTGCCGATGCGCGTCGACGAGCTGGTCGTCGGCACGATCTGCGGCGGCTCGGACGCGACGTCGGGACTCACCGCGAACCCGGCGATGGGCGTCGCGTTCGACCTGCTCGTCGCGGCCGGCGCGCGCGCGATCTTCGAGGAGACCGGCGAGCTCATCGGCATGGAGCACCTGATGGCGGCGCGCGCCGCCACGCCGGCGCTGGGCGAGGAGCTGAAGCGCACGCGTCGACAAGGCGGCGCGAGTACTACGCGACGCTCGGGTACGCGAGCTTCGCGCCCGGCAACGCGGACGGCGGTCTCACCACCATCGAGGAGAAGTCGCTCGGCGCCTACGCGAAGATCGGGCCAGTCGCGCATCGACGGCATCGTCAAGCCCGGCATCGAGCCGCCGCAGCGCGGGCTCTACCTGCTCGACGTCGTGCCCGACGGCGAGGTGCGCTTCGGCTTTCCCAACATCAACGACAACGCCGAGATCGCGGAGCTCATCGCGTGCGGCGCGCACCTCATCCTGTTCTCGACCGGACGCGGCTCGGTCGTCGGCTCGGCGATCGCGCCCGTCATCAAGGTGTGCGCCAATCCCGACACGTACCAGCGCATGGCGGACGACATGGACGTCGACGCCGGCCGCATCCTCGAGGGCCGCGCGACGCTGCCGGAGGTCGGGCGCGAGATCTACGACCTCCTCGCCCGCGTCGCCAGCGGCGAGCCCACCAAGTCCGAGGCGCTCGGCCACCAGGAATTCATCCTCACCTACAAGAGCTTCGAGCCGCTCGGCCCGGCCTGCCTGCCGATCTGACGGGAGACCCTCATGCGCGTGCACGGACAATGCCATTGCGGCGGCATCGCCTACGAAGCGGACGTCGATCCCGCCGACGTGTCGGCATGCCATTGCACCGATTGCCAGACGCTGTCGGGGTCGCCCTACCGCGTCTCGGTGCGCGCGCCGGCGGCGACGTTCGCGCTCTTGCGCGGCACGCCCTCGACGTACGTCAAGACCGCGGAGAGCGGCGCGCGCCGCGTGCACGCGTTCTGCCCCGATTGCGGCGCGCCGGTCTACTCGGCGGCAATCGAGAATCCGCCGGCGTATTCGCTGCGTGTCGGCTGCCTGCGGGAGCGGGCGCAGCTTCCGCCCCGCAGGCAGATCTGGTGCCGGTCCGCAGTGCCGTGGTCGAGCGACCTGCGCGGCGTCAGCGCGGTGGAGCGGCAATAGCCGGGACTCACGGACAGCCCGCCGCGCTTGCGCGCCCCGCGCGATGGCCCTAATGTGTCGCTCCGGCGCTGGCAGGGGAATGCGATGCAGGGTTTCTTCTGGGTGAAGCGGTTTGCCACGGTGTTCGCGGGCGCGTTCGCCACGCTGCTCGTCGTCGAGCTCGTCAAGGGGCATCCCGTGGAAGCTGCGCTCGAGTTCGCCGCGACGTGGGGCGCCATCGCCGGCGCCGTATTCGCAGCGTCGGCGTACTACCGCTGGCGCCGTGGCCAGGCGTGCGCGCTTTGCGGTGATCCCCCCGTCGCCGGGGCGGACAAGCCGGGACCGTGAACGTTCGGCGAGCCGCCTGCTCGTGCGGCCAGCTCGCGGTGACGACCCGCCGCGAGCCGCAGCGCGTCTCCGTTTGCCACTGCCTCGCGTGCCAGCGGCGCACGGGAAGCGTGTTCGGTGCACAGGCGCGCTTCGCGCGCGACGACGTCGCCATCGAGGGCACCGCCACCGAGTTCGTGCGCAACGGCGACAGCGGGGAGACGACCGCCCGCTTCCACTTTTGTCCGGCATGCGGCGCGACGATGTACTACGCGTTCGACCAGCGGCCGGACGTGATCGCCATTCCGGTCGGCGCATTCGCCGATCCGCGCTTCCCCGCGCCCTCGATTTCCGTGTACGAAGCGCGCAAGCATGCGTGGGTGACGGTGCCGGGCCCCGTCGAGC
Source organism: uncultured beta proteobacterium (assembly GCA_963725735.1). Taxonomy (GTDB): domain Bacteria; phylum Pseudomonadota; class Gammaproteobacteria; order Burkholderiales; family Casimicrobiaceae; genus VBCG01. The sequence continues at coordinate 356,267 of CAVRZM010000018.1, forward strand.
ACCTCGACTAGCGCGAGCGGCGCCGGCCGCCGCGGCGGCACCTGTCGTGCGCCGGGCCGCGCGGTATCCACGCATGCTCATGCGCGAAACGCTGCCCTGAAGGAGTGCCCCATGCTGGAGCTTCGTCCCACCTGCGAGAACTGCAACAAGCCCCTCCCGCCCGAGGCGACCGACGCCCGCATCTGTTCGTACGAATGCACGTTCTGCGCGGCGTGCGTCGACGCCGTGCTGGGCAACGTGTGCCCGAACTGCGGGGGCGGCTTCGTGCCGCGGCCGATCCGGCCCGCGCGCAACTGGAAGGGCGACAACTACCTCGGCAAGGATCCCGCGAGCACCAAGGTCCGCCATCGACCGGTGGACCCCGCAGCGCATGCCCGCTTCGCGGAAGCGATGCACGGCATCCCGCCCGAACGCCGCTAGGTCGCCGCGTGCGCGTCGGCCTCGACCACGTCCACCTGTTCGCGTCGAACCTCGACGCGACGATCGCGTTCTTCGTCGAGATGCTGGACGCGCGCATCGTGTGGGACGAGAGAGCGGCAGGCGTACGCAACGTACGTCTCGCGCTCGGCCGCGGCTTCATCCATCTCTACGACCAGCCGCCGCGAGGAGCGCGCGGCGGTGCGATGCATCACCTGGGCGTCGCGACGGACGACCTCGCGGCGCTGGTCGAGCGGATGCGCGCGGGCGGCTTCGGGTTCCGCAACCCGATTCGCGACGACGGGAAGTTCCGTTACGTGATGATCGCCGGTCCGGACGACCTGCTGATCGAGCTGTTCGAATGCCGCGAGCCGGTGCGCTGGGAATTGCGGCTCGACGAAGGCGCGCCGCCCGGCCGCTGAACCGGCAACGCGGGCGAGGCACGCGCTGGCGCAGCGGCCGCCTTGGCGTGTATCGTCGCGCGGGCAAGGGCCCCGCCGGGCCGGAAGGAGAGCGCATGCCGCCGGTCCCGCCGCCGTGGACCTGCCCGACCTGCCGCGTCAAGGTGCCGACCGCCTTCTGTCCCGCATGCGGCGAGCGGCCCGTCGGGCCGCCCGATCTCACGCTGCGCGGGCTCCTCGCACAGATGACCAAGGCGGTCACCGGCATCGACGGCCGGCTGGTGCGCAGCTTCCGCCTGCTCGTCAACAAGCCAGGCGCGCTCACGCAGGCGTATGTCGACGGCCGGCGCAAGCCGTACATCGGCCCGTTCCAGCTCTTTCTCATCACCAACGTGGTGTTCTTCGCGGCGCAGTCGCTGACGCATGCGCGGATCTTCGCGTCGTCCCTTGCCTCGCACCTGCACGGGCAGGACTGGAGCGCCGTCGCGCAGCGCCTCGTCGCGGATCGCGTGGCGGCCAACGGCACCACGCTCGAACGATTCGCGCCGCTGTTCGACCAGGCCGTGATCCTCAACGCGAAATCGCTCGTGATCGTGATGACGCTGCCGTTCGTGCTCCTGCTGCCCATCGCTTATCGCAGCAGTCGGCGACCGTTCGCCACGCACGCGGCCTTCACGCTGCACCTCTATGCATTCCTGCTCCTGCTCTTCTGCTTCTCCCTGGCGCTCGCGGCGGTGGACGTGCTGCTCGGCGGCGGCGGACTGGGTTCCCCCCACGTCGACAAGGTCCTCACGGCGATCAACGTGGCGGCGAGCACCGCCTATCTCTATTTCGCTGCGCGCGTGGTCTATGCGCAGCGGGGCGCCGTCGGACTGGCCAAGGCGCTGGTGCTCGCGATTGCGATCGTGGCGATCGTGCTGGGCTATCGGTTCGCGATCTTCCTGTTCACGCTGTACACGGTCTGAGGCAGTGCGCATCGTACGTGTGCACGCGGCTGCGTTCCGCGGCGAGGCGGATTGCCGGCGGGGCCGCGCTCGCGCTATCGTAGGCGCCCGCTTCCATGCGCAATGCCCGCCGCCATGAGCCGCCTCCTCTCGACTATCGGAATCTGCACGACGCTCGCCTATCTCGCATTCCTGGGCTACATCTTCCACGGACGCGCGGACGAGCTGCGGCTCCTGCAACCCAACCATCTGGGCGACTTCCTCGCCGGCGTCTTCGGTCCGCTCGCGATCCTGTGGCTGATCCTCGGGTTCTTCCAGCAGGGCATCGAATTGCGCGAGAACTCGCGCGCGCTCGACCTGCAGGCGGAGGAGCTCAAGAGCGCGACGCGCGAGCAGCGCGAGCTCATGGTCATCCTGCGCCAGCACTTCCAGGCGATCCGCGAGGAGCTGGCGCTGGTGCGTCGGGAAGCGGCGGCCGTGGAGCGGGAGCTGCCGGCCGCGCCCGCGCGCAAGCTCATGCCTTGAGCTCGGGGCACGCGCCCATGCGCGGGTCCCAACCCGGATCGGCCATCCCCGGCGGCGACCTGGCCGCCGTGCCGTCCCCGCACTGAGATCCGGATGGACGCCGTCTTCGTCACCGGAGGCACGGGCTATGTCGGACGCCCGCTGATCGCGATGCTGATCGCGCGCGGCCACGACGTGCACGCGCTGGTACGCACCGGATCGGAAGGCAGGTTGCCCGCCGGCGCGCATGCGCGTCATCGGCGATGCGCTGGCCGGCGATTCCTTCGCCGCCGCGATCCCCGCCGGCGCCACGATCGTGCACCTCGTCGGGACGCCGCATCCGGGCCCTTCAAGGCGGCGGAGTTCGAGCGCGTCGACTTGGCGTCGATCCGCGCGACGGTCGCCGCCGCAACGCAGGCCCGCGCCGCGCATCTCGTGTATGTCAGCGTCGCGCAGCCCGCCCCGGTCATGCACTCCTACGTCGCCGCGCGCGCGCAGGGCGAAGCGGCGGTCGCGGCCACCGGCCTTACCGCCACCGTCGTTCGCCCGTGGTACGTGCTGGGACCGGGGCACTACTGGCCGTATGCGCTCGTCCCGCTGTACGCGCTCGCGCGCACTCGTCCCCGCGTGGCGCGAAGCAGGCCATTCGTCTCGGCCTGGTGACGCTGGGCCAGATGGTGACGGCGCTCGTCGCAGCGGTCGAGGACAGGCCGCCCGGGCCGGGATCACAATCGTCGACGTGCCCGGCATTCGCGAGTGCACAATTGCGGCCGCCCGCTACGGCGCGTCCCATGAGGAGATCCGGATGAGCAAGACCGCGACCACCTGGGATCTGATGAAGGTCGTCCTGGGCCGTGCTGATGCGCGACAAGGCGCTGCTGCTGTTTCCGGTCGTCTCGGGCGTCGCGTGCCTTCTCGTGCTGCTGACCTTCATCGTGCCGGCCCTGGGCCTCGGCGGCACCGGCATGCGCGGCCTCGCGCGCGGCCACGGCGGCGGCGCCGGCTACGTCCTGCTCTTCTGCTACTACCTGTGCAACTTCTTCGTCGTGTTCTTCTTCAACGCCGCGCTCGTCGACTTCGTCGATCACGCGCGCTGCGCGGCGGCGAGCCGACGATCGGCGGCAGCCTGCGGGCCGCCGTCGCGTGCCTGCCGCAGATCGCCGCGTGGGCGGTGGTCTCCTCCACGGTCGGCGTGGTGCTGAAGGCGCTCGTAGGCGCGCGCCGGATTCCTCGGGCCGCATCGTGATCTCGCTGGTCGGCGTCGCGTGGGCGCTCGTCACGTACTTCGTGGTGCCGATCATCGTGATCGAGCGCAAGGACGCGCTCGACGCGATCGGCGACTCCAAGGACCTGCTCGCGCAGACGTGGGGCAAGCAGATCGTGAGCGGACTGGGCTACGGCCTCATCGGCTTCCTGCTCACGCTTCCCGCGATCGTGGTCATCGTGCTCGCGGTCGTCGGCGTGGCGTCGCGTCGCAGGGCGCGCATCGCGGCGGCTGGGGCTCGCTCGCCGTGCTCGCGGTGCTGTACCTCGTCGCGCTCGGCATCGTGCTGTCCGCGCTGCGCGCGATCTTCGGCGTGGTGCTGTACCTCTTCGCGCGGACGGGCAACGTGCCCGGCAGGCTTCGACGCGGCGGCGCTGCGCGGCGCGATCCAGGCGCAGCGCACGCCTGACGTCCCGCATGCGCTAGTGACGCGTGCGGCGCGGCCGGCGAGGCGCCAGTGCCCCAGCGCGCTCGCCGGCTTGTGCACGAGCGCTCGGCGACGAGGTGGCGTGCCGCGCCGCGCGATGCCGGCGCGCAGCGCGGCCTCGATCAGCGTCAGCGTGATGAGGTCGCGCTGCGCGTGGCTGCCGCCGAAGCGATGCGCAATGTCGCGCACCGGTTCGAGCAGCGCGATCGCATCGTCGTAGCGGCCGCGGCCGAAGGCGACGGATGCCTCGGGCGAGCGGCAGGCCGACCTCGCGGCTCATCACGGCGTTGGTGCCGCTGCCCGCTGCGGCCGCTTCGCGAGGCACGCGAGCTGCGCGATGCGCCGCATCGTCGCGCCCGATCGCGACGAACGCGAGCATCGCGTGCACGTCGTTGAACGCGTAGAAGCCGCGGTCCTGGTCGAGGCGCGCCTGCCCATTCGTCGGCCAGCGTCGCGAACCGCGACGCCGACGTCGACACCTTCGAGATGCAGCCGCCACAGCAGCGCGGTCGCGTCGAGCATGCGTCAGCACGAACTGGGCGGGTCCCGGATGGATGCTGCGCGTCGTACAGCGCGAGCGCGTCGTCGTAGTCGGCGCGCATCCAGGCGGAAGAGCGCGAGGTGCCACCAGTTGTGGAACGCGAACGCGTTGTCGGGCGACCAGTCGTCCTCGCGCGCCGTGAGCCACGCCACGCCCTCGTCGATGCGGCCCTGCATCTCCATCACGTGCGTCACCGCGTGCACGGCCCAGCCGTCGCGGCGCTCGAGCTCGAGCGCGCGGCGCGCCGGCCGCCTCGGCCTCGGCGTACTGGTTCATCTCCTCGAGCCCGAATGCGTGCATGCCGAGCACGTAGGAGTAGCCCGGAACCGAACGCGTCCCAGTGCGGCAGCACGCGCGACACGCGGTTGCGCAGGTTCAGCGCGTCGCCGCGGTAGAAGTCGACGAGATGGCCGACCTGCAGCGCGAGCGCGTCGCGCGGGCTCGTCCGCCAGCACGCGATCGAGGCGCGAGGCACCCGCTCATGCCAGTCGCCCTGCGACGAAGCGCGCGCCCGGCGGCGCATGAGGCCCGCGCTCGCGATCGCTGGCCGCGCCGCAGCCGCTCGCGCCTCGTCGAGCGATGCGGCAACGGCGGGCAGCAGCGACTTCTCGCTCATCGTGAACAGCGCGAGCGCGCGGAACACGTGCCCCATCACGAAATCCGGCGCCACGGCAAGGGCCGCATCCAGCGTGGCCACCGGATCGCCGACGTAGGACTGGAACTGCCGGAGCGCCGTTTCGTAGGCCGCCAGCGCATCGGCGCCGGCATTGCCCATCGGGACGCCGCGCAGGTCGTGTCGCATGGAGCACCTCGACGCGGACGAAAGATCCGTCATTGTCCGCACCGCCGCCGTCGCCGCAAGCCGGGCGATTCGTACGGCCCCGGACTACGGCCGGATCGTTCAATCCGTCGTCATGCATGGGCGCTTCGAGCAGGCAGCCGAACTCGCGCGGGAAGTCGACCGACACGCGCGCGTGCACCGCGCCCTGGCTGTCGAAGAACCGCTGCGTGCCGGAGAGCGCGAACACGCCCTCGTGCCAGACGTCCGGGTGGATGTAGAGGCCGCGCGCGCCGTCGAAGCGGAAGCAGACGAACTGCTCGGGCCGCACGTCGTCGCCGGGCAGCGCGAGCGGCACGTAGAATGGCGCGCGATCGAGCGGAAAGAACAGCTGCCCGCCGTCCGGATGGTAGTTGCAGTGCCACAGCAGCATCCGCGACGGCGCGCGCGCGTGGGCCTCGTCGGCCTGCGCCGGCTCGCCGGCGTAGGCGAGGATGTAGTGGCCGTCCACGGCCTCGTTGCGGCCGTAGAGCACGTCGCCCCTCCACTCGCTGACGAACACGCCCTCGGTGGTGCCGCCCTCGTCGCCGCTGATCCTCGTCGACGCGGCGCCAGCCGCGCGCGGGCCAGCGCACGATCTCGATCGGGCACGCCTTGGGATCGTCGACCAGGCGGCCGTAGCCGGCGAGCGTCGTGTCGGTGGCGTCGACAACGGGCATCACCACGCGGCGCAGGCCGGGGGCAATGCGCGGGATTGAGGTAGTCGGGTGCGTGGGCCATGGTCGGGTGGCCGGACTTGCCGGCGAGCGGAATCCCCCGCACGATACCGCGTTCGCATTCGCGTCGTCCGGAGGCGCTTGATGAAGCCGCACGTCGCTTGCCTGCTGCTCGCCATGCTCGCTGCCGGCGCGTCGCGCGCCGCCGATGCCCCGTCCCCTCCGCCCGCGCCGTGCGCCGCGCCGGAGCATCGCCAGTTCGATTTCTGGCTCGGCGATTGGGACGTGCGCGGACCCGCCGGCAAGGTGGTCGGCCGCAACCGGATCACCCCGCTGCACAACGGGTGCGTGCTGTTCGAGAGCTGGACCAGCAGCAACGGCAACGTCACCGGCACCAGCTTCAACCTCTACGATGCGGAGCGCAAGCAGTGGCACCAGACGTGGGTCGACAGCTCGGGCAGCCTGCTGGAGCTCGACGGCGGGCTGCAGGGCAGCCGGATGGTGCTGGCGAGCGCACCGGGCGCGACGATGAACCGCATCACCTGGGAGTTGCTGCCGGACGGCCGCGTGCGCCAGCTGTGGGAGTCCTCAACGGATCGCGGCGCGACGTGGAAAACGGCCTTCGACGGCTACTACGAAAGGCGCAAGTGAACGGCCGCATGCGCGCGGCCGGGGGTGCCAAGGCCCGCGGCCGCGTCGAGCCCCGCGCACCTCAGTGCGAGACCTTGCCGACCTTGGCGCCGGACTTGCCGACGAGAAAATCGAGATCCACGCCGCGATCCGCCTGCAGCACCGTGTCGCAGTAGAGCTTCACCCACCCGCGCGTCGCGTGCGGCGGCAGCGGCTTCCACTTGGCCTTGCGCTGCTTCGAGCTCCGCGTCGGTGACGTGGAGCTGGATCCGGCGCTTGGCGACGTCGATCTCGATCAGGTCGCCGTTGCGCACGAGCGCGAGCGGCCCGCCGGCCGCCGCCTCGGGCGCGGTGTGCAGCACCACCGTGCCGTACGCGGTGCCGGACATGCGCGCGTCGCAGATGCGCACCATGTCGGTGACGCCCTGCTTCAGGATCTTCGCCGGCAGCGCGAAGTTGCCGACTTCCGGAAATCCCGGATAGCCCTTCGGGCCGCAGTTCTTGAGCACCAGCACGCCGTCGGGCGTCGACGTCGAGCTTCGGGTCGTCGATGCGCGAGTGCAGGTCGTCGATGTCCTCGAACACGACGGCGCGGCCCTTGTGCTGCATGAGCTTCGGCGTGGCGGCCGACGGCTTGATCACGCAGCCCGACGGGCGCCAGGTTGCCGCGCAGCACCGCGATGCCGCCCTGCGGCTTGAACGGCTTGGCGAGCGGCGTGATGACGTCGCTGTTGTAGTTGACGGCGTCCTTGCACGTTGTCCCAGATCGTCCGGCCGTTGACGGTCAGCGCCTTCTTGTGGAGGAACTTGCCGATCTCCTTGATCACCACCGGCAGGCCGCCCGCGTAGTAGAAGTCCTCCATCAGGTACTTGCCGGACGGCATCAGGTTGACGAGGCACGGCATGTCGCGGCCGAGCCGGTCCCAGTCGTCGAGCGTGAGGTTCACGCCGATGCGACCGGCGATCGCGAGCAGGTGCACGACGGCGTTGGTCGAGCCGCCGATCGCGCCGTTGACCATGATCGCGTTCTCGAACGCCTTCTTGGTGAGGATCTGCGACATCCGCAGGTCCTCGTGCGACCATCTCGACGATGCGCCGGCCGGCCATGCGCGCGAGCACGCGGCGGCGCGAGTCGACCGCCGGGAATGGCCGCGTTCGTGGGCAGCCCCATGCCGAGCGCCTCGACCATCGACGCCATCGTCGACGCGGTGCCCATCGTCATGCAGTGGCCGGCCGAGCGCGACATGCACGACTCGACCTCCAGCATGTCGGCCTGCTTCATCTGCGCCGGTCTTCAGCATCTCGGTGAACTTCCACACGTGCGTGCCCGAGCCGATGTCCTCGCCGCGGAACTTGCCGTTCAGCATCGGGCCGCCCGACACGCCGATCGTCGGCAGGTCGCACGACGCGGCGCCCATCAGCAGCGACGGCGTGGTCTTGTCGCAGCCCATCAGCAGCACGACGCCGTCGAACGGATTGGCGCGGATCGATTCCTCGACGTCCATCGCCGCCTGGTTGCGGAACAGCATCGTGGTCGGACGCATCAGCGTCTCGCCGAGGCTCATCACCGGGAACTCGATCGGGAAAGCCGCCGGCGTCGAGCACGCCGTCGCGCACGTGCTGCGGCGAGCTCGCGGAAGTGCGCGTTGCACGGCGTGGCCTGCGACCACGTGTTGCAGATGCCGATCACCGGCCGGCCGTCGAACTGGTCGTGCGGGATGCCCTGGTTCTTCATCCACGAGCGGTGGACGAGCGCGTCGCGGTCCTCGCGGCCGAACCAGTTGCGGGAGCGCAGCTGCGGCTTCTTCTTCGACGGTTTCTTGCTCATGGCGCGGGGGAGTGAGGGCTCGCGCCCTGGGACAGGAGAAAGGGGAACAGCGGCGGAAACGCCGCACCGCGCGCGAGTGCGCGGGCTGCGGTCGGCGATCAGGCGGCGAGGCGCGCTCCCGTGCCCTGGTCGAACACGTGGACCTTGCCGGGCTTCGACGGTGAGTCCGACGCGATCGCCGGGATTCACGTCGGGCCGGCCGTGCGTGACGAGGATGAGCTGCGCGTCGCCGGCCTGGATCAGCAGCTCGGTCTCGGCGCCGGTCGGCTCGACGACGACGATCTCGCCGGTCACCGCGTCCGGGCGCCGCGGCGCGGTCAGCGCGAGGTCGCCGGGACGCACGCCGTAGGCGACCGGCTGGCCGTCGGCGCCCGGCGCTCTGCTGCAGCGGCCACAGCACGCCGTCGCCCATGTCGACGCGCGCCGTGCCGTTGGCGCGCTTGACCGTGCCGTTGACGACGTTCATCGCGGGCGAGCCGATGAACTGCGCGACGAACAGGTTGTCCGGATGATCGTAGAGCGTCGAGCGGCGGGCCGATCTGCTCGATGCGGCCGTCGTGCATGACGACGATGCGGTCGGCCATCGTCATCGCCTCGACCTGGTCGTGCGTGACGTACACCGTGGTCGTCTTCAGGCGCTGGTGCAGCGCCTTGATCTCGGCGCGCATCGCGACGCGCAGCTTGGCGTCGAGGTTGGACAGCGGCTCGTCGAACAGGAACACCTTCGGGTCGCGCACGATGGCGCGGCCCATGGCCACGCGCTGGCGCTGCCCGCCCGAGAGCTCGCGCGGATAGCGCTTGAGGTACGGGATCGAGGTTCAGGATCTTCGACGCGTGCGCGACGCGCTCCTCGATCATCTTCGGGTCGGCCTTGCGCAGCTTCAGGCTGAACGCCATGTTGTCGGCGACCGTCATGTGCGGGTAGAGCGCGTAGCTCTGGAACACCATCGCGATGTCGCGGTCCTTCGACTCGACGTCGTTGACGACCTTGCCGTCGATGGCGATCGTGCCGCCGGTGATCTCCTCGAGCCCCGCGAGCATCCGCAGCAGCGTCGACTTGCCGCAGCCGGACGGCCCGACCAGCACGACGAACTCGCCGTCGTGGATGTCGAAGCTCACGCCGTGCAGCACCTTGGTGGTGCCGAACGATTTCTCGATGTTGTTGAACGATACGGTGGCCATGGCGAGTCCTCAGCTCTTCACCGCGCCGGCGGTCAGCCCGCCGACCATGTAGCGCTTGAACGTGTAGTAGATCGCCGCCGGCGGCAGCGCGTAGATCAGGCCGGTCGTCATCAGCAGCTCCCACGGCGAATCGTCGGCGGCGAGGAAGTTGCCGAGCGCGACGCCCAGCGTGATCTGCGTGTCGTTGGACAGCAGCAGGAACGCGTACAGGTACTCGTTCCACGCGAGCAGCAGCGCGTAGGTGCCCACCGCCACCAGCGACGGCGTCATCAGCGGCAGGTAGACGAGCCGGAAGAGCTGCAGCGGCGACGCGCCGTCCATCTTCGCCGCCTCGTCGAGCTCGAACGGCAGCTTGTCGGACGCCTGCTTCAGCACCCAGATCGCGTACGGCGAGGCGATCGTCACCATCGCGAGGATCAGCGACCACTGGCTGTTGAGCAGCCCGTAGACGCCCATCGTCTTGTACATCGGCACCGCCAGGAACGCCGCGGGGATGAAGTACGTGAACAGCGCCAGGTTCATCATCAGGCGGCCGCCGCGCACCTTGAGGCGGCTGATCGCGAACGCCGCACCGGTGGCGACGACCAGCGTCAGCACGCCCACCGCGACGGCGATGATCAGCGAGTTCCACATCTGCAGCCAGAAGTGGTCGAGGTAGTGATGCTGCTCGTTGAACACGATGCGGAAGTTCTGCAGCGTCGGGTGGTCCGGCCACAGCTGGCCGCCCAGCGCCGATTCCTTGGGCGAGATCGCGAACAGGAACAGGTGATAGATCGGCAGCATCGTCCAGATCAGCACCGGAATGCCGATCAGGAGCAGCTTGGCTTCGGCGGTGACTTGCGCAGCTTCATGTCATTCCCGGCGGGACGCGAGCGTTGGTCCGGTCACTTCGACAGCCGCTTCATCATGAAGTACACGAGCGGCAGCACCGCCGGCAGCGCCACGACGATCGCGGCCATCGACAGGTCGACCTGGTCGAGGCGCAGGTAGCGGATGCCGAGCGTGGCGAGCACGTGCGTCAGGTCCGCCGGGCCGCCGCCGGTCAGCAGGTACACGCTGTTGAAGTCGCCGAGCGTCCAGATCATCGACAGGATCGTGCACGTGAGGTAGAGCGTGCGCATCGACGGCCAGGTGATGAAGCGGAACTTCTGCCAGCTCGTGGCGCCGTCCACCGACGCCGCCTCGTAGTGCTCGGCGGGGATCGCCAGGCGCCCGGCGATCAGGATCAGCGTCCAGAACGGCAGCGACTTCCAGATGTGCACCGTCATGGCGATGCCGAGCGCGAGGATCGGGTCGTTGAGCCAGTTCGGGCCGTCGAGCCCCGTGTACCGAAAGATCAGCGAGTTGATGATGCCCCACTCCGGATTCAGCATGAACCGGAACGACAGGATCGTCGGGATCGACGGCACCGCCCACGGCAGGATGAACAGCAGCGACAGCCACTTGATCCACGTGCCGCGCCTGGCACGAAGAAGCCGGACAGCACCAGCGCGATCACCATCTTGACGTTGATCGCGATGACCAGGAACGCGAGCGTGTTGAGACGCCGACCGCAGGAAGATCGGGTCGTCGAACAGGTGCTACGTAACTGGCCGGATGGCGGGCGAGCCAGAGCCCGTAGCCGACCGGATACAGCGACGAACACCAGGAAGACGACGATGTACGGCGCGAGGAGGATCAGGCCCCACTTCTGCCAGGGGGACCACGCCTTCTTCGCCGGCCCGGCGGGCAGCGGCGTGCGCGTCGGGAAGTGCGATGGTGGACACTGAGCCGCTCTGCCTGCGGACCGGATCCCTCACCCTCAGCCCTCTCCCCGCTCGCGGGGAGAGGGAGGAATCGCGAGCGCTGCGTCAGCCGGCGACCTGCTTGATGCGGGCGATCATCTCGTCGGTGGCCTTCTCGGGCGTCCAGCCGTCGTTGACCACGCGGCTCATCGCCTTCGCCCACACGTTCTCGTTGTTGAGGATCGTGAACTTGTAGTTCTTCGTGAACTCGAACGGCGTCGTGCCGGCGTTGAACTGCGCCTGCACGGCCTTGCGGTGCGGGTCGGCCTGCCAGAACGTGCTCTGCGTGCCCGACTTGGTCACCGGGTACCAGCGGCCGAGCGAGCCTTCGACGTACGGCTGCAGGTTCTCGTCCTGCAGCAGGAACGCCACGAACTCCTTCGCCCGCTTCTTGTTCTTCGCGCCCTCGAAGATCACGCCGGTCTTCACCGCCGCGCGGTAGATCATCGGCGAGCCGTCGGGCTTCTTCGGGAAGCCGGCGGTCGCGATGTTCTCGTCGTAGTTCTTCTTCGCCGTGCGCGCGCTGCTCGGCCGACAGGGTCGGGTTGTTGGCGTCGTCGAGCCACTTCGCGGCGATCGAGATCGTCGCGTTGTGCGTCATCAGGATCGTGCTTGTTGTGGAACGGCGACGTTGTTGTCCGGGTCCTTCCAGCTCGTCGACGACGGCGGCGTGCAGCCGCGCGTGCGGATGTTCGTGTAGTCGCTTCAGCGCGTCGCGACCAGGCCCGCCTTGACCTTCGGATCGTCGACCAGCAGCTTGCCGTTGTCGTCGACCAGCTTGACGTTGTACGCGTCGACGAACGTCAGGAACGAGTAGAACGAGTCGCTCGAATCCACGCCCATCGGCTGGCCGACCGCGTACGTCCGCTTGCCGGTCTTGCTGCGATGCGCCGGCTGCACCTTGTCGCACCAGAAGTCCCAGTAGGCCTTCCAGCGCGGTCGGGAATGTCGGACTCCTTGAAGCCCGCCTCCGCCAGCATGTTCTTCCAGTACTGGATGTGCATCGTCTGCTGCTTGAGCGGAAACGCGTAGTACGCCTTCTTCTTGGTCTTGTCGTTGTAGAGGTACGTCGTCTCGACGGTGTTCTTGAGGAACTTGTCCTTGATCGGCGCGATGACGTCGGAGATGTCCTCGAGCTTGCCCTCGTACGCCCACTTGCCGGTGACCTGGAAGTCGTAGACGTCGGCGTACGCGACATCCGGCGGCGTGCCGGCGTCGAGCGCCGCGACGGTCTTCGGGATCATGTCCTGCACCGGGTATTGCGACAGCTCGACCTTGACGCCGGTCTTGGCCTCGAACTTCTTGATCGCCTCGAACAGCGCGTCGTCCTCGGACTTGTAGAAGCCCTTGACCCACCAGACGGTGAGCTTTTCCTGCGCGGCCACGGGCGCGGCGGCGGCGAACACGCCGACGGCGACCAGCGCCGCGGCGAATCTTGGCGAACAGCTTCATGCGACTCCTCCGTTGATGGTCGTGCGGCTCGTGCGCGGTCCCGATGCGCGTCGGTCGTTGCTGTTGCACGGAGCGCCGCGTTCGCAGCTACGCGGCCGCGCGGAAATCGTGTCAGACTTGCAATTCCGGCGCGCGCGAGCGTCTACATCACCGCGCCCAGGTACCACGGCACGAATTCGCTCTGGCCGTAGCCGTGCCGCTCGCTCTTCGACTTCGCGCCCGACGCGGTGGCGAGCATCAGGTCGAACAGCCGCTGCCGGTACTCGTCGACGCGTCGCGGTGCCGTCGACGATCTCGCCGCAGTTGAGGTCGATGTCCTCTTCCTGCTTCACCCACAGCGGCGTGTTGGTCGACAGCTTGAGCGACGGCGACGGCGCGCAGCCGTACGCCGAGCCGCGGCCCGGTCGTGAACACGATCATGTTGGCGCCGCCGGCGACCTGGCCGGTCGCCGAGACCGGGTCGTAGCCCGGCGTATCCATGTAGACGAAGCCCTTGGCCGTCACCGGCTCCGCGTACTCGTAGACGTCGACGAGGTTGGTCGTGCCGCCCTTCGCGACGGCGCCGAGCGACTTCTCGAGGATCGTCGTGAGCCCGCCCGCCTTGTTGCCCGGCGACGGATTGTTGTTCATCTCGCCCTTCTCGCGCGCGGTGTAGTCCTCCCACCACTTGATGCGCGCGATGAGCTTCTCGCCGACGTCGCGCGACACGGCGCGCCGCGTCAGCAGGTGCTCGGCGCCGTAGATCTCGGGCGTCTCCGACAGGATCGCGGTGCCGCCGTTGCGCACCAGCAGGTCGACCGCCGCGCCGAGCGCCGGATTGGCGGTGATGCCCGAATAGCCGTCGGAGCCGCCGCACTGCAGGCCGACGGTCAGATGCGACGCCGGCACCGGCTGCCGCGTCACCGCGTTCGCGTGCGGCAGCATGCCTTCGATGAGCTCGATGCCGTGCGCGATGGTCTTCGCGGTGCCGCCGGTGTCCTGGATGCTGAACGTCTGCAGCAGCGGGCCTTCCTCCAGCTGCTCGCGCGCCGAGCAGCGAGCTGATCTGGTTCGCCTCGCAGCCCAGGCCGATCATCAGCACGCCGGCGAAGTTCGCGTGCCGCGCGTAGCCGCCGAGCGTGCGCCGCAGGAGCTGCATGCCCTCGCCCGTGCGTGTCCATGCCGCAGCCCGAGCCGTGCGTCAGCGCGACGACGCCGTCGACGTTCGGAAACGCGGCGAGCCGCTCGCGCGTGAAGTGGTCGGCGATGCCGCGGGCGACCGTGGCCGAGCAGTTCACCGTCGACAGGATGCCGATGTAGTTGCGCGTCGCCACGCGGCCGTCGGCGCGGACGATGCCCATGAACGTCGCCGGCTGCGCGACGTACTGCGTCGGCTTGGCGTCGGCGCCGAACGCGTAGTCGCGCTCGAACGCGCCCATCGCGAGGTTGTTGAGGTGCACGTGCTCGCCGGGCGCGATGTCGCGGCTCGCGAAGCCGATGATCTGGTTGTAGCGGCGCACCGGCTCGCCCGCCTTGATCGCGCGCGTGGCGACCTTGTGGCCGGGCGGGACGAGGCCGGAGACCGTGACCTTCTCGTCGAGCAGCTTGGTGCCGCCGACGAGCTGCGTGCGCGCGATCACGACGTCGTCGTTCGGGATGCAGGCGGATGGTGAGGGAGGAGCGGGTCAGCATGATGTCAGTCCTTGCCTAGCGATGGTGGTGCGCGCGACGGCGAGCCGGTCGATCGCGGCCCAGTCCCAGTCGATGCCGAGGCCCGGGCGCCGCCGGCGGGATCGCGTAGCCGTCGGCCATCGCCATGCGCGACGTCGTGACGTCGTCGAGCTGCGGAATGTACTCCACCCACGCGCCGTTCGGCACCGCCGCCGACAGCGACACGTGCAGCTCCATCAGGAAGTGCGGGCAGACCGGCACGTTGAACGTCTCGGCGAGGTGCGCGACCTTGAGCCACGGCGTGATGCCGCCGACGCGCGCGCAGTCGACCTGGACCACCGAGCAGGCGCGCGCGCTCGAGGTACTCGCGGAAGTGCGAGGGGTGGTAGAGCGACTCGCCGACCGCGATCGGCATCGCCGCCTGGCGCGCGAGCTCGACGTGGCCGCCCAGGTCCTCCGCCGGCAGCGGCTCCTCGAACCAGGCGAGCATCAGGTCGTCGTAGGCGTGCGCGCGCCGGCAGCGCCTCGGCGACCGTGAACGCCTGGTTGGCGTCGACCATCAGCTCGAACGCGTCGCCGACCGCCGCGCGCACCGCCGGACAGGCGCGCGACGTCCTCGGCGATGCGACGGCTTGCCGACCTTCATCTTGGCGCCGCGGAAACCCTGCGCCTTCGCGGCCACGCGCTTCGTCGACGAGCTGCGCGCGCGCGAATGGTGCAGCCAGCCGCCCTCGGTCGTGTAGACGGGCACCCGCCGCTGCGCGCCGCCCGCCATCTTCCACAGCGGCTCGCCCGGCGCGCCGGCACTTGAGGTCCCACAGCGCGGTGTCGATCGCCGCGAGCGCGAGGCTCGTGATCGCGCCGACCGCGGTCGCGTGCGTGGCGAAGAAGAGGTCCTTCCAGATCGCCTCGACCTCCGCCGCGTCGCGGCCGATGAGCCGCGGCGCCAGGTGGTCGCGCAGCAGCGCGACGACCGACGAGCCGCCGGTGCCGATCGTGTACGTGTAGCCGGTGCCGATCGCGCCGTCGTCGCACGTGATGCGCACCATCGGCGTCTCCTGCGTGACGAACGACTGGATGGCGTCGGTGCGCGACGACCTTCGGCGGCAGGTTGACCTGCAGGATCTCGACGCGTTCGATCGTGGCCACGGCTGCGCCTCTAGCGGTAGAACATCCGCGGCAGCCACAGCGAGATCGATCGGCACGTAGGTGATCAGGATCAGGCTGCCGAGCAGCGGCACGAGCCACGGCAGGATCGCCATCGTCGTGCGCTCGAGCGACATTCGCGCGACGCGCGCGAGCACGTACAGCACCATGCCCATCGGCGGATGCAGGAGCCCGATCATCAGGTTCAGCACCACGATGAGGCCGAAGTGCACCGGGTCGATGCCGAGCTGCGTCACCACCGGCATCAGCACCGGTATCGCGATCAGGATCGCCGCGGTCGGCTCGAGGAAGCAGCCGACGAACAGCAGCAGCAGGTTGACGAGCAGCAGGAACACCCACGGCGAGTGCGTGAAGCCCAGCACCCACGCGGTCACCATGTCGGTGACGCGCGTCGCCGTCAGCAGCCAGCCGAAGATCGACGCCGCGGCGACGATGAACAGCACCGTCGCCGTGGTCTCGATGGTCTCCATCGACACCTTGACCAGCATCTTGAACGATCAGCGTCCGGTACCAGAAGAGGCCGAGGAACAGCGCCCAGATCGACGCGGCGACCGCGCCCTCGGTCGGCGTGAAGATGCCCGTCGTCATGCCGCCGATCAGGAGCACCGGCGTCATGATCGGCAGCACCGCCTCGAACTTCCACTTCCAGTCGGCGGCGAACAGCGCCACCAGCGCGATGCCGGTCGCCAGCGGCGGGTTGACGCCGGCCTTCACCGCCACCCAGATCACCAGCGGAAACGCGATGACGATGCCGAGCTCGACGCGCCGCCTTGCCGACGCGGCTCCACAGGAACTTGATGTCGGCGCCCCAGTTGTTCTTGTGCGCGAAGTAGGCGACGGTCAGCATCATCAGCACCGTCATCACGAGGCCGGGCAGGATGCCCGCGAGGAACAGCTGGCCGATCGAGACGTTGGCCACCATGCCGTAGATCACGAACGGCAGCGACGGCGGAATGATCGGGCCCGAGCGTGGCCGACGCCGCGGTCACGCCGACCGAGAATTCCTTGCTGTAGCCGTGGTCGCGCATCGCCTTGATCTCGATCGTGCCGAGACCCGCGGCGTCGGCGATCGCGGTGCCGGACATGCCGGCGAAGATCACCGAGCCGATGATGTTGACGTGGCCGAGGCCGCCCTTCATCCAGCCGACCAGCGCCAGCGCGAAGTTGTAGATGCGGTTGGTGATGCCGGCGTTGTTCATCAGGTTGCCGGCGAGGATGAAGAACGGCACGGCGAGCAGCGGGAAGCTGTCGAGGCCGCTGATCATCCGGTGGACGACGACCATCGGCGGCGAGCGTGCCCGACAGCCAGATGTAGATGAGCGAGGCGCCCGCCATCGCGATGGCGACCGGGATGCCGGTCACCATCAGCGCGAGGAACGCGGTGAGCAGCGTGCCGGTCATCGCGCGTGCTCCGCGGACGCGCGCCCGCGCCCCGCCGGCCGGGAGCGGGCCGGAGGAAGTGGCGGCGGATGTCATTCGATGGTCTCCTCGATCGCGTGCTCGGGCCGCTCGAGCAGGCAGAACCCGCGCCGCCAGTTCTCGATCGCGACCTGCACCGAGCGCACGGTCGCGGCCGCGAAGCCGAACGCGCAGACGCCGTAGATGATGTTCATCGGCAGGTCGATGATCGTCATCTGCAAGGCGCCCATCCGCGTCATCATCTGGATGGTCAGGCCCACCGCGATGCGCGAAGAACGCGATGCGCATCGACGTCGACCAGCGTGGACAGCGCGCGGCCGGCGGCCGCCGGCAGCAGCCGGTACAGGAAGTCGACGTGGATGTGGCGCGTGCGGCGCACGGCCGCGGCGATGCCGACGAACACCGTGCTCATGAGGAGGTAGCGCGCGATCTCCTCGGTCCACGCGGCCGAGTCGTTCAGCACGTAGCGCGTGAAGAACTGGTAGAACACGCACAGGCCGAGGAGCCAGAAGAAGCCGAGCGAGAGCCAGTCCTCGATCAGGTAGTGCGACAGATCGATCGGCGCGTCGTCGACGTGGAAATGGCCCTCGTCGTCGAGGACGTGCTCGACGTCGGCGGGACTTCGTTCTGGCCTTCGAGGATCTGCATGGGCGACGCTCGCGCGGAATCGGAATTGCGTTCGTCGTCGTTCCCGCGAAGCGAGGAATCCGCCTTCGTGCGGCATCGGCCGGCCTACGACGCTGGATCCCCGCCTTCGCGGGGATGACCCTGCGCGGTGCGCGTCGCGCCAGGTCACTTGATCGCGACGATCTTGTCGTAGTCCGACTTGGTGAAGCCCATCGACTCCGAGCGGCGCGTTCTTCAGCACGGCGTCGACGAAGCTCTGGCGGTTCGACCTGGACGATCTGCAGGCCCTTCTTCTTGAACTCGTCGGCGAGCTCGGCCTCGCGCTTCTTGATCTGCGCCGTGGCGCGCGCCGCGGCTTCGCGCGTGACCTCGGTGAAGATCTTCTTTCTCCGGTCCGTCAGCTTGTTCCACACGTGCGGCGCGACCTGCGTGGTCAGGCCGTCGACGATGTGCGACGTCATCATGATCGCCTTCTGCACTTCGTAGAACTTCTTCGCCTCGATCGTCGTCAGCGGATTCTCCTGCGCGTCGACCGTGCCGTTCTGCAGCGCGAGGTAGACCTCGGCGAACGCGATCGGCGTCGGGTTGGCGCCGCAGGACTTCGGCGTCGCCATGTAGGCCGGGCACGTCGGGCACGCGGATCTTCAGGCCCTTCATGCCCGCGCAGTCGGTGAACGGCTTCTGCGCCGTCGTCTGCCGCGCGCCGTAGTACGTGTACGCGGTGATCTGGATGCCGGTCTTCTTGCGGAACTCCTCGACCATCTCGGCGAAGATCGGGCTCTTCGAGTACGCGAGCAGGTGGTCGGCGTCGCGGAAGATGAACGGGTAGTAGGCGATGCCGAGGCGCGGATAGCTGCGCGCCGCGAACGACGGCCCGCTGATGATCATGTCGACCGTGCCGAGCGTCATGCCCTGGTTGATGTCGGTCTCCTTGCCGAGCGTGCTGGCCGGGAAGACCTCGATGTCGAACTTGCCGTTGGTGCGCTTCTTGATTTCGGCGGCCGCCCACACCGATTCGGTGTGATACGGCTCGCTCGTCTCGTAGACGTGCGCCCACTTCAGCTTCTGCTGCGCGAGCGCGGGCCCGCCGGCGGTCGACGCGCGGCGACGGCGACGGCCGTCAATGACGAGCTTCGAGATGCAGACGCATGATTCCTCCTTGAGCGGGACGCGCGGGACGACGCGGACGTCGCGCGCCGCGCCGTCGTGCATGGGCTGCGACTAGTGCACGACGACCTGGACCTTGGTGCTCTTGTTCTTGTCGGCCGCGGCGGCGAACGCCGCCACGGCGTCCTGCAGCGGATACTGGCCCGACAGCAGCGGCCGCACGTCGACGCGGCGCGACGACAGGTAGTCGACCGCCCAGTCGAACTCGATGCCCCAGCGGAACGCGCCGCGCAGGTCGAGCTCCTTCGCCATCAGCTCGTTGACGACGAACGGCAGCGGCTCGTGCGGCAGCGTGCCGACCTGCACGACGACGCCGCCGCGCTTGGTCGCGGCGACGCAGGTCTTGAGCGCGTTGAAGTTGCCGGACACTTCGTAGGCGACGTCGAACTGCGGATCCGTGAGCGCGTCGCCGTCGCGATCGGCGCGCAGCGTCGACGTCCGCGCCGACGAGCTTCGCCTGCGCCAGCGGCCGGTCGAGCACGTCGGTGACCGTGACCTTGCGCGCGCCGGCGAGCCGCGCCGCCATCACGGTGACGCAGCCGATCGTGCCGGCGCCGGTGATCAGCACCGACTTGCCGAGCAGGTCGCCGCCGCGGTTGACGCCGTGCAGGCCGACGGCGAGCGGCTCGGCGAACGCGAGCTCGCCGAGCGAGATGTCGCCGTCGACCGGATAGCACTGCCGCTCGCCCATCACGAAGATATTCCTGGAACATGCCCTGCACGTGCGGGAAGCGGCTCGCGCTGCCGAGGAAGCGCATCTGCGAGCACAGGTGCTCGCGGCCCTCGCGGCAGTATTCGCAGCGGCCGCACGCGTGCGACGGCGACACCGCCACCTTGTCGCCGACCTTCACGCGCGTGACGCCGTCGCCCACGCCCGCGACCACCGCCGACGCCTCGTGCCCGGGGATCAGCGGCTCGCGCACGATGAAGTTGCCGTTGCGGCCCTCGAAGTAGTAGTGGAGGTCCGAGCCGCAGATGCCGCCCGGCGCCCAGCCGCAGCAGCACTTCGCCCGGACCCGGCTCGGGCGCACGTCGACGGCTTCGATGCGCAGGTCTTCCTTGGCGTGGATGCGGCAGGCAAGCATGGCAACCTCCTGGCAAGAACGGTGCGGCGACGCCGCGAATCCATCGCATTCATCGTACCGCACGGAGTCGGGCCGTGCCTCGCACCCGCCACCCGTCTATTTCCAGCCTGGAGCAAATCGTCCGGCTCCGCCGGCGATTTTCCCCTGACCAGCTTCTCGAACGCCATTCAGCGTCGTCGATTTTTCCAAGGGGTCGCGGCCGTCAGGCCTGCGCACCCCTTCTGACTTATACTACTATGCAACTGTCCCAGCCGGTGGAGAAGCGCTTGTAGGCCATGTTCAGGTGCCGCTGCATCGCCGCCCGCGCGCCGTTCGCGTCCTTCGCCGCGATCGCCTTCAGCACCGCGCGGTGCTCGGCCATCGCCGCCTCCCACAGCGCCGGCGAGTCGTAGTGATGCTCGAGCTGCTTGTACAGCGGCCCGGTGCGCTCGTCCCACAGCATCTTGACCACCGCCACCAGCGCGCCGTTGCCGGTCGCCTCGGCGATGCGCATGTGGAACAGCCGATCGCCGTCCAGCGGCTGCGTCGTCCCGCCGGTCGAATCTCCTGCTGCATCTCCTCCAGCGCCTCGGCGATCGCCTGCGACCTGCGGCTTCTTCGCCGACTTGGCCGCCAGCGCCGCGCACTCCGATTCGATCACGTACCGCGCGCGCAGCAGCTCGAACGGCCCGGCCTCCGCCTCGTGCGGGTTCGATGCGCCTTGCGCTCCGTCGCCCGGCCGCACGTAGATGCCCGACCCGATGCGCACCTCGACGAGCCCCTCGACCTCCAGCGCGATCAGCGCCTCGCGCACCGACGGCCGCGACACGCCGAGCTGCTTCGCGAGGTCGCGCTCGGGCGGCAGCCGCGCGCCGGCCGAAAACTCGCCGCTCTTGATGAGCGTGCGGATCTGGTCGGCGATCTGCCGGTAGAGCCGGCGCGGTTCGATGCTCTGGAACGGCATGGGCGGGACGATTCGGCCGGGCGGGCCGCGCCCTGTCGGCGATGGAGGCGTGGGCCGGAAGGCTAATGTTACCCCGGCAACTGGTCAAGTGGTATTACCAATTTCGCTCGGCGCGGCTACAATGTCGGATTCCGCCTTCCGCGCCGCCGTTCTGCGCGCGGCCCTCGCTTTCGCGATCCGCCATGCCCACCACCATCGCCGCCATCCGCGCCACGCCCGGTGACCGTCCCGCTCGAGGCGCCGCTGCTCCACAGCAACGGCGCGCACTGGGGCCGCTTCGTGCGCACCATCGTCGAGGTCGAGACGAGCGACGGCTACGTCGGCCTGGGCGAGATGGGCGGCGGCGGCGAGGATGCGACGCGCGCGTTCACGGGACTCCTGTCCGTACCTCGACGGCCACGACGTCTTCGCGCTCGAGGCGATGCGCCTCAAGATCTGCAACCCGACCGCGAGCCTCTACAACAACCGCACGCAGCTGCACGCGGCGATCGAGTTCGCGTGCCTCGACATCATGGGGCAGAAGCTCGGCGTGCCGGTGCACGCGCTGCTCGGCGGCAAGCTGCGCGAGCGCATCGACTTCGCGAGCTACCTCTTCTTCCGCTACGCGAACCCCGAGACCGGCGAAGGCGAGGTGCGCACGCCGGAGCAGCTCGTCGCGAACGCGGCCGCGCTCAAGGCGAAGCACGGCTTCACCTCGCACAAGCTCAAGGGCGGCGTCTATCCGCCGATGCACGAGCTCGCGTGCTATCGCGCGCTGGCGCGCGTCGCTGCCCGGCGAGCGCTTCCGCTACGACCCCAATTCCGCGCTCTCGCTCGCCGACGCCATCGCCTTCGGCCAGGGCATCCTCGACATCCGCAACGACTACTTCGAGGACCCGGTCTGGGGGATGCCGCAGCTGAAGCGGCTGAAGGACTTCGTGCCGCTGCCGATCGCCACCAACACCGTCGTCGTCAATTTCGAGCAGCTCGCCACCAACATCCAGAACGGGCGCGGTCGACGTGATCCTGCTCGACACGACGTTCTGGGGCGGCATCCGTCCCTGCATCAAGGCGGCCGGCGTGTGCGAGACGATGGGCCTCGGCGTCGCCGTGCACAGCTCGGGCGAGCTCGGCATCCAGCTCGCGACCATGCTGCACATGGGCGCCGTGGTGCCCAACCTGGGCTACGCCGCCGACGCGCACTACCATCACCTCGTCGACGACGTGATCGTCGGCGGCCCGATGCGCTACGAGAACGGCGCGATCCGCGTGCCCGACGCGCCGGGCCTGGGCGTCGCGCTCGACCGCGACAAGCTCGCGCGCTACCACGAGCTCTACCGCGAGCTGGGCGGCTATCCGTACGACCGCGATCCGGGCCGCCCGGGCTGGTATCGCGCACGTCCCCAACTCGAATGTGGGCCGACCCGGACGTCTCGCTGCGGCCTGCGCTAAAGTAGACGGCCCGATTCCAGGGCCGCGCGCGCCTGGCAGCGGCTCCCGATTCCCGCAAGGAGGAAACGCAAATGTCAGGACGACTCGCCGGCAAGACGGCACTGGTCACCGCCGCCGGCCAGGGCATGGGCTACGCCTGCGCCATGCAGATGGCGGCCGAGGGCGCCACGGTCTACGCGACCGACGTCAAGGCCCGAGCTGCTCGACAGCTTCAAGGGCATGGCCAACGTGATCACGCGGCCGCTCGACGTGCTCGACGACGCCGCCGTGCGCCGCACGATGGAGGAGCTGCCGCGCGCTCGACGTGCTGTTCAACTGCGCCGGGCTACGTGCACCACGGCTCGATCCTCGACTGCACGCCGAAGGACTGGGACTTCAGCATGAATCTCAACGTCCGCGCGATGTACGTCGCGATCCAGGCGGCGCTGCCGAAGATGCTCGAGCAAGCTACCAGAAGGAACGGCAAGTGGGCGTCGATCATCAACATGGCCTCGGTCGCGGGCTCGATCAAAGGCCTGCCCAACCGCTTCGTCTACGGCACGAGCAAGGCCGCGGTGATCGGGCTCACCAAGGCGATCGCCGCGGACTTCGTGCAGAAGGGCGTGCGCTGCAACGCGATCGCGCCGGGCACGGTCGACACGCCGTCGCTCGCCGACCGCATCAACGCCTTCGCCGATCCGGTGGAGGCGCGCAAGATGTTCATCGCGCGGCAGCCGATGGGCCGGCTCGCCAAGGCCGAGGAGATCGCGCCGGTCGTGATCTTCCTCGCGTCCGACGAGTCCGCGTTCGCGACGGGCCAGGTGTTCTCCGTCGACGGCGGCATGACGATATGAAAACTTCTCGATGGAAACGGGCCGCGCGCGGACGCGATCCCGGCGTCTCTGCGACTTTTGTTGACCAACTGGGAGGAAACATGAAACTCGTACGTTACGGCCCCGCCGGCAAGGAAAAGCCCGGCCTCATCGACGCCGACGGCAAGCTGCGCGACCTGTCGACGAAGGTGAAGGACATCGACGGCGCGTCGCTCGCGCCGGCGAGCTTGCCGACGCTCGCGAAGCTCGACCCGAAGAAGCTGCCGCTCGTGAAGGGCAAGCCGCGCCTCGGACCGTGCGTGGCCACGCCGTCGCAAGTTCGTCGCGATCGGCCTGAACTACATCGACCACGCCAAGGAAACGGGCTCGCCGATCCCCGAGCACCCGGTCGTGTTCTTCAAGGCCGAGACGTGCATCGTCGGCCCGAACGACAACGTGATGATGCCGAAGGACTCGTCGCCACCGACTGGGAGGTGGAGCTCGGCGATCGTCATCGGCCGCAAGGCGAGCTACGTCGACAAGAAGGACGCGATGCGCTACGTCGCGGGCTACTGCGTCGATCAACGACGTGTCCGAGCGCGACTTCCAGATGAAGCACAGCGGCGTCGCAGTGGAGCAAGGGCAAGGGCTGCGACACGTTCGGCCCGATCGGGCCCGTGGATGGTGACGAGGGACGAGATCAAGGACGTGCAGAACCTCGACATGTGGCTCGACGTCAACGGCGAGCAAGCGGCAGCGCGGCAACACGAAGACGATGATCTTCGGCGTGGCCGAGCTGGTCGCCGACGTGTCGCAGTACATGACGCTGCTGCCGGGCGACGTGATCACGACCGGCACGCCGCCGGGCGTGGGTCTCGGCATGAAGCCGCCGCGTTCCTGAAGGCGGGCGACGTCATGACGCTCGGCATCGCGGGGCTGGGCGAGCAGAAGCAGAAGGTCGTCGCGTTCAAGGGCAGGAAGTAGACCGGCCCCCGGGGTGACGGGCTCCGATAGGCTGCCCTCACCCCAATCCGCTCCGGCTCCTCCTCGCGCTCGCGGGAGGGCCGGGGTGGGGGTTGCGCCGCGTCAACGACGCTTCGCGCACGCCGCCCCTAGACTGGAGCTTTCCCGTTCCGGAGCGCGCGCCATGACCGATTCGATCAAGTACCTCCTCGACGAATCCCACATCCCCAAGGCCTGGTACAACCTGCAGGCCGACTTGCCGGTCCCGCTGCCGCCGGTGCTGCATCCGGGCACGCTGAAGCCGATCGGGCCCGACGACCTCGCGCCGCTCTTCCCGATGGCGCTGATCGCGCAGGAGGTGTCGACCGAGCGGGAGATCGAGATTCCCGGGCCGGTGCGCGACGTGTACCGGCAATGGCGGCCCACGCCGCTCTTTCGCGCGCGCCGTCTCGAGAAGGTCCTGCAGACGCCGGCGCGCATCTACTACAAGTACGAAGGCGTGTCGCCCGCGGGCAGCCACAAGCCCAACACGGCGGTAGCGCAGGCGTTCTACAACAAGGAAGCCGGCGTGAAGCGCCTGTCGACCGAGACCGGCGCGGGGCAGTGGGGCAGCTCGCTCGCGTTCGCGGGCGCGCTGTTCGGTCTCGAGGTGCAGGTGTTCATGGTGCGCGTCAGCTACGACCAGAAGCCGTATCGCCGCGCGCTGATGGAGACGTACGGCGCCACGTGCGTAGCCAGTCGCCGTCGAACCAGACGCAGTCGGGACGGGCGATCCTCGCGCAACGGGCCGACCACCCGGGCAGCCTCGGCATCGCGATCTCCGAAGCGGTGGAAGTCGCCGCACAGCGCGACGACACCAAGTACGCGCTCGGCAGCGTGCTCAACCACGTGCTGCTGCACCAGACCGTGATCGGGCTCGAGGCCATGCAGCAGATGGCGATGGCCGACGACTACCCCGACGTGATCGTCGGCTGCACGGGCGGCGGCTCGAATTTCGCGGGCATCGTGTTCCCGTTCCTCGGCGCGCAGCTGCGCGGCGGCCGCAAGGTGCGACATCGTCGCGATCGAGCCGGCCGCCTGTCCCAGCCTCACGCGCGGCAAGTACGCCTACGACTTCGGGGACACCGCGCACCTGACGCCGCTCACCAAGATGCACACGCTGGGCTCGACGTTCACGCCGCCGGGCTTCCACGCGGGCGGCCTGCGCTACCACGGCATGGCGCCGCTGGTCTCGCACCTGAAGGAGCTCGGCCTCATCGCGCGCGAACGCGTATCACCAGTCGAAGTGCTTCGAGGCCGGGGTGCAGTTCGCGCGCGCCGAGGGCATCGTCCCCGCGCCCGAGGCGAACCACGCGGTGAAAGGCGCGATCGACGAGGCGATCCGCTGCCGCGAGGAGGGCACGTCGCGCGCGATCCTCTTCAACCTCTGCGGCCACGGGCACTTCGACATGCAGGCGTACATCGACTACTTCAGCGGCAAGCTGGCCGACATCGACTACGACCAGGCCGAGCTCGCGATGGCGTTGTCGGGATTGCCGTCGGTGGGCGCGGCGGCGTAGGTTCCGGCCGTTCCCCGTACGGAGCGGCGCAGGCCGTGGCTAGGGCGCGGCCGCGGGGGCGCCCACCGGCACCGGCTGGGCGCCGCGCGGACCGAAGAGCAGAAGGCACGCCGCGCCGACGAACGCGAGCGCGGCGCCCGCGCGCAGCACCGTGTCGATCGCCGCGGCGTCGCCGCCCGCAGCCTCCGGCGATCCCGCGATGCAGCTCGAGCACGGCCGCGCCGATCGCCACGCCGACCGCGCCCAGCATCACGAGCGACGTGAGCGTGATGCCCGACGCCGCGCCGACGAACTGCGCGCGGCACCACCGCCTGCGTCGCGACGTTGGCGAGCGCCCACCCGAGGCCGAGGCCGACGCCGGTCACGAGGAACAGCGGCGACGTAGAGCCACAGCGACGTCACGCTGGTGAGGCCGACGATGCCCGGCCGCGCTGATCAGCATGCCGATCGCCATCAGGCGGTCCGCGGGAAACTGCTCGGCGAGGCGCCCCGAGAAGTAGCTCGCCGAGCCCGGCGCCCGCCGACAGCGCGAGGAACACGAGCCCGCAGTTGAACGGCGACATCCCGCGCGCCTGCTGCAGGTACAGCGCGGAGAACACGGCCACGAAGCAGAACACGACGTTGGACAGCGCACCCGCGATCACCACCGCGTCGAACGCGCGATTGCGGAAGAGCGCGAGATCGACCGAGCGGCGAGCGCACGCGCTTCTCGATCATCGACGAACAGCCACGAGCAGCACGACGCCGCCGCAGCGAGCGTGCCGAGCGTGGGCGCC
Source organism: uncultured beta proteobacterium (assembly GCA_963725735.1). Lineage (GTDB taxonomy): Bacteria > Pseudomonadota > Gammaproteobacteria > Burkholderiales > Casimicrobiaceae > VBCG01. The sequence goes on from CAVRZM010000018.1 coordinate 382,713, forward strand.
GACGTCCAGCCCCACGCCTCGCCGCGGTCGAACGCGAGGCTCACGCACACGAGGCCGCCGGTGACGGCGAGCATGCCGGGGATGTCGATGTGGCGGTCCGCGTCCTCGTCGCGCGATTCCTTCACGTAGCGCAGCATCAGCCAGATCGCGGCGACGCAGAACGGGATGTTGATGAAGAACACGCCGCGCCAGTTGAGGTACTCGGAGAACGTGCCGCCGACGAACGGCCCCAGCGCCTGCCCGATCGCCGAGACGCCGAGCACGACGCCGATCGCGCGCGCCTGCCGCGGCCCGCGAGAACGTGCTCGACACCACCGCGATCGACACGGGGAAGATCAGCGCCGCACCGACGCCGTGCACGACGCGCGCGATGATGAGCCACCACTCGTTCGGCGCGATGCCGCAGACGAACGACACGACGCCGAAGATCGCGAGCCCGATCACGATGACCAGGCGCCGTCCGTAGATGTCGGCGAGCCGGCCCGCGGTGACCATCAGCGCGCCGATCGACAGCATGTAGCCGCTGACACGACCCACTGCAGGTCGGTGGTCGCGCACGTCGAAGTGCCGCGCGATGGCGGGCAGCGCGAGGTTGAGCGCGAACCAGTCCATCTGCACGATCAGCATCGAGATCGCGCAGCCCGCGATGACGAACTTCTCGTCGCGGGTGAAGCCGGTGGCAGCCGTTCCCTCGCCGGCCGCCATCGGTCAGGGCGCCGTGTACGCCGTCTTCACGGTCGTGAAGAATTCGGCCGCGTAGCGGCCCTGCTCCCGCGAGCCGTAGCTCGAGCCCTTGCGGCCGCCGAACGGCACGTGATAGTCGACGCCCGCGGTCGGCACGTTGACCATCACCATGCCCGCCTGCGAATGGCGCTTGAAGTGCGACGCATGCTTAAGCGACGTGGTCACGATGCCGGCCGACAATCCGAACTCGGTGTCGTTGGCCATCGCCAGCGCCTCGTCGTAGTCCTTCGCCTTGATCACGCACGCGACGGGACCGAAGATCTCCTCGCGCGCGATGCGCATGGCGTTGGTCGCGCCGGCGAAGAGCGCGGGGGACATGTAGTAGCCGGGTGTGGCGCGCTCGACGCGCTCGCCGCCGGTGACGAGCTGCGCTCCCTCCGCCTGGCCGACCGCGATGTACTTCTGGTCGATGCCGAGCTGACCCTCGTCCACGACCGGGCCGATGTCGGTGCCGTTGAGCAGCGCGTTGTCCACCCGCAGCGTCGCTGAGCTTGTCCGCGACCGCGGCGACGAAGCGGTCGTGGATGCCCGGCGGTGACGATGATGCGCGACGACGCCGTGCAGCGCTGGCCCGTCGAGAAGTAGGAGCCCTGCACCGCGACGTTGACGGCGGTCGGCAGGTCCGCGTCGTCCAGCACGACCAGCGGGTTCTTGCCGCCCATCTCGAGCTGCAGCTTGGCCATGCGCGCGATCCCCTTCGCGGCGATGCTGCGCCCCGTGGGCACGCTGCCGGTGAACGAGATCGCGGTGACGTCGGGGCTGCCCGACGAGCGCCTCGCCCACCACGGAGCCGCGGCCCATCGCCAGGTTGAACACGCCTGGCGGCAGCCCGGCGCGCGACAGGATCTCCGCGATCGCCCACGCGCATCCCGGCGCGAGGTCGGCGGGCTTGATCACCACCGTGTTGCCGTACGCGAGCGCCGGCGCGATCTTCCACGCGGGAATCGCGATCGGGAAATTCCACGGCGTGATGAGGCCGATGACGCCGAGCGGCTCGCGCGTCACTTCCACGTCGACGCCCGGCCGCACCGACGCGAGCTTCTCGCCCGCCATCCGCACCACCTCGCCCGCGAAGAAGCGGAAGATCTGCCCCGCGCGCATCGCCTCGCCGATGCCCTCCGGCAGCGTCTTGCCTTCCTCGCGCGAGAGCAGCGTGCCGAGCTCGTCCTTGCGCGCGAGGATTTCCGCGCCGGCCTTGTCGAGGATGTTCGCGCGCTCCTGGATCGAGCCGGTCGACCACTTGCGGGAACGCTGCCTTCGCGGCGGCGATGGCCGCCCGAGCCTGCGCCAGCGTCGGCCTGCGCGTATTCGCCGACGACGTCGTTGGTGTCGGACGGATTGCGGTTGACGTTGACGGACGAGCCCGCCACCCATTCGCCGTCGATGTAGTTGCGAAACTGGTCTGCCATTGACGCGTTCCTTGTTCGAGAGGAGCCCGCGCCGCGCGAGCGTGGCCATCAGCGCGCCGGCGCCGTAGCGTCCACGGCGCGATCCGGTCCGAGGTGTTGACGCGGTTGACGAGCGCGCCGAGCTTCGGCGTGCGCCACGCGTCACGATGTCGCCGACCACGTGCGTGAAGCCCTGGCCCGGACCGTGCCGGTCCTTGGTCGGCGCGAACATCGTGCCGAGGAACAGCACGAAGCCGTCGGGATATTGATGGTTGGGGCCGATCGCCTGCGCCGCGAGGTCGAGCGGGTCGCGGCTGATCATCGAGATCGCGCTCGACGCCGTCGAGCACGAAGCCGTCGGGTCCCTCGACGCTCATCGCGAGGTCGCAGCGGCGCACGTCGTCGATGCGTGAAGCGCTCGTCGAAGAGGCGGATGAACGGCCCGATCGCGCACGACGCGTTGTTGTCCTTCGCCTTGCCGAGCAGCAGCGCGCTGCGGCCCTCGAAGTCGCGCAGGTTGACGTCGTTGCCGAGCGTGGCGCCGACCGTGCGGCCGTGGCTGCCCACCGCCAGCACGATCTCGGGCTCGGGGTTGTTCCACTCCGACTTCGGGATGGATGCCGATCTCGGCGCCGGTGCCCACCGCCGACATCGGCTGCGACTTGGTGAAGATCTCGGCATCGGGCCCGATGCCCACTTCGAGGTACTGCGACCACGCGTGCTGCGCGATGAGCGCGTCCTTCAGGCGCGCGGCCTCGGGCGAGCCCGGGCGCACGCTCGACAGGTTGTCGCCGATGATCGCGACGATCGCGCTGCCGCACGCTCTCGGCCTTCGCCGGGTCGCCGCGCGCCTGCTCCTCGATCACGCGCTCGAGCATGCTCGCGACGAACGTGACGCCCGCCGCCTTGATCGCCTGCAGGTCGCACGGCGCGAGCAGCCACGGCGCCGCGGGATCGCGCGCGTCCTCGGCGGAGTTGGCGAGCACGTCCGCGAGCGGCGCGATGCGCGGCAGCGCGCCGGCGCGCGCGGATCGCCGCCGCCGGATCGGCGAGGTTGCACGAGCGCGCTCGACGTCGGCGCGACCGCGGACAGGTCGACGAGGTCGTCGCCGCGCACGCCGACCAGCACGGCGCCGTCGACGCGCGGGCACGAACGCGCGGCCCGACGAGCAGCGCGTGCGCGCGATCGTCGGGAAGCGTGGCGGCGACGGTCAGGCGTTCGCGCAGGGTGGTCATCGGCGGGGAGGAATGCGAGGCGGAAGCGGCAAGGATAACCGACCGGCCCGCCGCAAAGCTATGCCAAAATGCGGCGGCATCCCCGGCTTTCGCGTCCTCGCCATTCGTCGACTCACGAGTCCGCCATGACCACACCCGCACAGGAAGCCGCCGCGCAGTTCCTGTTCGCCGCGCGCAGGCAGCCGCACGCCCGGCCCGCGCATGCCCGACGAGCATCCGGCCCGGCGGACGTCGCCGCCGCGCTCGCGATCCAGCGCGCGCGTCGCCGAGCTCGTCGGGCAGCCGGTCGGCGGCTGGAAGTGCTCGGTGCCCACCGAGGCCGCGCCCGATCGCGGCGCGCCGATCTTCGCGCCCGACCATCGTCCGCGACGTCGCCCTGCGCGGTGCTGCGCCATCGGCGGCACGGCGCAGCATCGAGCCCGAGATCGCGTTCGTGCTCGGCGCGCGACCTGCCCGCGCGCGCGACGCCGTACGCGAGGACGAGGTGCGCGGCGCCATGCGCGAAGCGCGCTTCGTGCTCGAGCTCATCGGCCCGCGCTACGCCGATCCGGCGGCGGTCGACTTTCCCGAGCTGCTGGCCGACAGCATCGCCAACCAGGGGCTCTTCGTCGGGCCCGGTGCTGGCCGACGCCGTTCACGCGGCCATCTCGAGGACGTTCCCGCTCACGGTGCACGCGCCGCGGCACGACGCTCGTCGACGCGCGACGGCAAGCACCCGGACGGCCATCCGCTGCGCCCGCTGTACTGGCTCGCCAACTACCTCGCCGAGAAGCGCGACGCACCGCTGCGCGCGGGCCAGATCGTGACCACCGGCTCGTATTGCGGCGTGCGTCGACGTCCCGTTCGACACGCCGCTGACGTTCGCGTACGGCGACCTCGGCACGCTCGACGTGACGTTCGCGCGGGCGAGCTGACGTCGGACGCTCCGCTGCGCGACGTGAGCGCGAAGGGCCGTCCCGAGCGCGAGCTGCCCCGAGGGGCGACGGCGCGCGAAGCGTGGGTGTCCATGAGCCTCGCGGGATTGGCGTCGTCGCGATCTGGCACGACCTCGCTGCCGGCGGCGCGCGACGATTTCCACGAGTGGCACAACCGCGAGCACATGCCCGAGCGCGTCGGCATTCCCGGCTTTCGCCGCGGCCGCCGCTACGTCGCGATCAGCGGCGCGCCCGAGTTCTTCAACCTGTACGAGGCCGACAGCCCCGAGACGCTCGCCGGCCAGGACTACCTGCAACCGCCTCAACGCGCCGACGCGCGTGGACGCGGCGCGTGATGCCGTCGTTCCGCAACGTCGCGCGCGCCGATCTGCCGCGTCGCCTTCACCAACGGCGTGGGCAGCGGCGGCGTGCATGCTCACGCTGCGCTTCGCCATCGACGCCGCGCAGCGCGACGGCACGATCGACGCGCTGCGCCGCCGCGTGCTGCCGCCGCTCGTCTATCGCAAGGGCATCGCGGGCGTCCACCTGTGCCTCGCCGACGATGCCGCGAGCAGCGTCGAGACGGCGGAGACGCGCGTGCGCGACGACACCGCGCCGTGCCCGCGTGGATCGTGCTCGATCGAAGGGCATTTCGGTGCCCGACGTCGAGCGGCGCCGCGGACGATCTCGTGCCGGCGCTGCAGGCGCACGGCGCGCAGGCCGTCGAGCGCGCGGTCGTACCGGCTCGAGTTCACGCGCCTCAAGACACCGTGGGCCGCCGGCTGAGCGAACCTCGACCGGAGCAACGCATGGCCATCGTTCCGCTCATCGAATACGACGACGCCGACGCCCGCGGTGCGCGCGGTGTACGACGACATCATGGCCACGCGCCGCGTGCCCTCCGTGAACAACTTCTGGAAGGCGCTCGCCAACGATCCCGGCGAACCTCGCGCGCGTGTGGGCGCAGCGTGAAGGCAGTGATGGGCCCGGGCGCGCTCGACCCGCTGGTGAAGGAGCTGCGTCTACGTCGCGGTGTCGGTGACCAACAACTGCGAGTACTGCATCCACTCGCACACGGCCGCCGCCGCGCGCAACAAGGGCATGACGCCCGCGATGTTCGACGAGCTGATGGCGGTCGTCGCGCTCGCCAACGACACCAACCGCCTGTCCAACGGCTACCGCATCGACGTCGACGACGCAGTTCCGCGATCCGCTCGCGCGCTGACGCCGTGTCCCCGACCGACGCCACCCGCCGCGCGCGCGCCCGACGCCGCGCTGTATCCCGGAGATCGAGCCGTACGCGACCGGCCGCCTGCCGCTCGACGCCGTCCACACGATGTACTGGGAGGCGTGCGGCAATCCGGCCGGCGTGCCGCTCGTGTTCCTGCACGGCGGCCCCGGCGGCGGCTGCCTGCCGCACCATCGGCGCTACTACGATCCGGCGTTCTGGAACATCGTGCTGTACGACCAGCGCGGCGCGGGGCGCTCGACGCCGTTGCGCGGCGCTGCACGACAACACGACGCCGCATCTCGTCGCGGACCTCGAGCGGCTGCGCGAGACGCTCGCACATCGAGCGCTGGCTGGTGTTCGGCGGCTCGTGGGGCTCGACGCTCGCGCTCGCGTACGCGCAGGCGCATCCGGACCGCGTGCTGGGGCTCGTGCTGCGCGGCATCTTCCTCGCGACGCGCCCCGAGCTCGACTGGTTCATGCACGGCATCCGCAACGATCTTCCCCGAGGCGTGGCGCGCGTTCGCGGAGTTCCTGCCGGCGGACGAGCGCGGCGACCTGCTCGGCGAGCTATTACCGGCGGCTGACCGACCCCGACCCCGCGGTCCACCTGCCCGCCGCGCACGGCTGGGACCGCTACGAGGGCGCGTGCTCGACGCTGCTGCCGCAGCCCGACACGATGGCCAAGTTCGACGGCGACGCCGCCGCGCTCGCGATCGCGCGCATCGAGGCCCACTACTTCGTCCACGAGGGCTTCCTGCGCGACGGCGAGCTCCTCGCCGGCGTGCCGCGCATCCGGCACCTTCCCTGCACGATCGTGCAGGGCCGCTACGACATCGTGTGCCCGCCGGTCACCGCCGACGCGCTCGCGCGCGCGTGGCCCGAGGCGGAGTACATCGTCGTGCCCGACGCCGGCCACTCGGTGCGCGAGCCGGGGATCACGCGCGAGCTGATCGCGGCGGTGCGCCGGATGCAGCAGCGGCTGCGGCGCCAGGCGGTGGCCGCCGACAATAGTTGACAACGTCAACTATTTTGCTGACGATGGCAGGCAACGGAGGAGCCTCCCCATGCCTGCCCTGCCCGCCCCGGCGGCGGCCCGCGTCGCCGCCGTCCGCCACTTCAACCGCTTCTACACGCGCCGCATCGGCGTGCTGCACGAGGGCCTGCTGGCGAGCCCGTTCTCGCTCGCCGAGGTGCGCGTGCTCTACGAGCTCGCCCACCGCCCGGCGGTCACCGCGAGCGACCTCGTCCGCGACCTGGCGCTCGACAGCGGCTACCTGAGCCGCATCCTGCAGGGACTTCGAGAAGCGCGGGCTCGTGCGCCGCGCCACGTCGCCGACGGACGCGCCGCCAGCGCCCGCTGACGCTCACCGCCGAGGGCAAGCGCACGTTCGCGCCGCTCGACCGTCGCTCCGCGACAGGAAGTGGCGACGCTGCTCGCGCCGCTGTCCGAAACCGACCAGGCGCGGCTCGCCGGCGCGATGCAGGCGATCGAGCGGATGCTGGAGCCGGCCGGCGCGGCGGTGCAGCCGTTCGTGCTGCGCGCGCACCGCCCCGGCGACATGGGCTGGGTCGTGCAGGCGCACGGCGAGCTCTACTGGCGCGAGTACGGCTGGGACGAGCGCTTCGAGGCGCTGGTCGCGCACATCGCGGCGCGAATTCGTCGAGAAGCTCGACCCGGCGCGCGAGCGCTGCTGGATCGCCGAGCGCGACGGCGAGCGCGTGGGCTCGGTGTTCCTCGTGCGCAAGTCGGCGACCGTCGCGAAGCTGCGCCTGCTGATCGTCGATCCCGAGGGCGCGCGGGCTCGGGCTCGGCAGCGCACCTCGTCGCGGAGTGCATCCGCTTCGCACGCGACTGCGGATATCGTACGCTCACGCTGTGGACGCAGCAGAACCTGCGGGCCGCGCGGCGGATCTACCAGGCCGCCGGGCTTCGCGCTCGCGGCGCGCGAACCGCACGCGATGTTCGGCGTCCCGCTGGTCGGCGAGACGTGGAACCTCGCGCTGCGCTGACCGCATCCGTTGCGCACGTCACGAGGATCCCATGTACATCCCTTCGCATTTCGCGGAACCGGACGTCGCGTCGCTGCACGCGGTGATTCGTGCGCATCCGCTCGGCGCGCTGGTGGTCGCCGGCGGCAGCGGACTCGATTCGGTGCACGTGCCGTTCCTGGTCGACCCTGCGCCCGCACCGCATGGCACGCTGCGGTGCCACGTCGCGCGCGCGAATCCGATGTGGCGGGAGTGCGGCGGGGGACGCGACGCCCTCGTTCTGTTCCGCGGGCCGAGCGCCTACGTGACGCCGTCGTGGTACGCCACCAAGCGCGACACCGGCAAGGTGGTGCCCACGTACAACTACGTCGCCGTGCAGGCGAAGGGCGTCGCGCGCGCGGTCGAGGACGCGGCGTGGCTGCACGCGCTCGTCACGCGGCTCACCGAGGGCTTCGAGACGCCGCGCGCCGCGCCGTGGCACGTGAGCGACGCGCCGCCCGATTACGTCGCGGCGATGCTGAAGGCGATCGTCGGCATCGAGATCCCCATCGCCTCGCTCGCGGGCACCTTCAAGGTGAGCCAGAACCGCGGTGCCGCCGATCGCGCCGGAACGAGCGCAGGGTTGCGCGAACGCGGCGCGCACGACGACCGCGCGATCGCGGACCTGATCGAGCAGCGCGCGCCGCCGCCGAAGTGAGTCAGGCGACGGCGCTTTCCCGCGCCAACGTGCCGCGACGCCACGCGGCCGGCGGCACGCCCAGCTCGCGCTTGAAGGCGCGGTTGAACGCGGCCTCCGATTCGTAGCCCACCTCGTCGGCGACCTGCGCGACCGGGCGGTCGCTCGCGCGCAGCAATTGCGCCGCAAGCCCGAGGCGCCATTGCGTGAGGTACTGCATCGGCGGCTGTCCCACGAGCTCGTTGAAGCGCTGCGCAAGCGCCGAGCGCGACAGGCCGACGCTGCGCCCGAGCTCGTCGACGGTCCACGGATGCGCCGGTCGGTCGTGCAGCAGCGCGAGCGCGCGGCCGACGTAGCGATCGCGCAGGCCGGCAAGCCATCCCGCCTGCCCTTCGGGCAGCGCCTCGACGTACTGCCGGATCGCCTCGACGAACAGCAGCTCGGACAGCTTGGCGAGCATCAGCTCGCCGCCCGCGCGCGGCGCGCTGCTCTCGGCCACGGAGAGGCGCACCGACGATCGCACCCACGCGGCGATCTCGCTCCCGCCCATGCTCACGTGCAGCATGCGCGGCAGGTTGCCGAGCACCTGCTGCGACAACCGGCGATCGCACGCGAGATAGCCGCAGGCGATGCGCGTGACCTCGCCGCCACTGCCATGGCGCAAGGGCAGCACTTCGCCCCGCCGCAGCAGCGCACGCAGGTCCTCGGCCTTGACCGCGACGGTCTGCCGAGTCGCGCCTTCCGCATGCGCGCTGGCCAGCACATGACGGTCACCGCGCGGAAACAGCACGAGGTCTCCGGTTTCGAGCAGCACCGATTCGCCGTCCGGCAACGCCGCCGTGCAGCGGCCCTCGGTGACGAGATGATAGGGGGCGATGTGATCGGCCTCCGGCATCAGCAGGCCGCCGATGATCTCGGGCGGCGGCGTGAGATACGACCAGCCCGCCCGCAGCTCCGCTTCGACGTACACCGCGCCGGTGAGGCGCACCGCCTTCAGCACGCCCGATAGCGCATCCACACGGGCCTCCCACGAGTTACGGACGATCGCGCAAGACGCGCGGCGTCCCGATCATACCAGCGGCCCCTTGCCTGGCTCGATACTTCGGCTTCGCTGACATCGAAGTCGATCGCATGCTTTCCGCAACCCTTGCCGAGCCGGCGCGCGCCGCGCGCGAGACCGCGGCCCGCGCGCACTGTACCCGCGCCGTGGCGCTGCTCGCCGCCTGCCGCAGCGATCCGCACGCCGAAGTCGCGCATGCGCTCGCGCTTTCGCCGCGGCTTCCGTATGCGTACTGCGTGCGCGCGGGACTCGCCGTCTGCGCCGGCGACGACGCACCGGCCGGCATGCTGGAAGCCGCCGTGGCGGACGCCGCGGCGCTCGCGACGCAGGCCAGTGCCGGCGAGCGCGCGCACCTGGCCGCCGCGCGGGCGTGGCTCGCCCACGACCACGAGCGCGCGCTCGCCTGCTATCGCGCCCTGTGCGAGCGCGCGCCGCGCGACCTCCTCGCGCTGGTCGTCGCGCACGCCGCGCATCTCGCGCTCGGTCGCGCAGCGCCGCTGCGCGACCTGCCGCGGCGGGCGCTCGCCGCGTGGACACCGTCCATGCCGGGCTACGCGGACGTGCTCGGCCTGCTCGCGTTCGGGCTCGAGGAGACCGGCAACCTCGCCGCCGCGCGCTCGATCGCGCAGCAGGCGCTGCGCGCCGATCGGCACAATGCGCGCGCCATCCACGCGATGGCGCACGTCTTCGAGATGCAGGGGCGGCACGCCGAGGGCCTCGCGTGGCTGGCCGCGCATCCGCTGCCGTCGGATGCGACAACGGGGTATCGCGTGCATCTCGACTGGCATCGCGGGCTCTTCGAGCTCGGCCGCGGCGACACCGACGCGGCGCTGCGCGTGTTCGACACGCACATCTCCGCCGCCCGCCCGGCGCGCGTGTCGATGCTGGCGGACGCCGCGAACCTCCTCTGGCGGCTGCGTCTCGCGGGCATCCACGCCGGACGCCGCTGGCGGCTGCTCGCGCGCGGCTGGGAGCTTGCCGCGCGCCATGCGCGTCGGCCATTCAACCTGCTGCACGCGGTCGCGGCATTCGTCGGCAGCGCACGCACCTGGACCGCGCGCGCATTGCGCAGCCGGCTTCGCGCCGGGTGCGGCGCGCACCCGCACGACGCCGCGTCGCAGGTCGCGTTCGCCGCCGGCGAAGCGCTCGCCGCGTACGGGCGCCGCGACTACCGGCACGCGGCGAACCTGCTCGTGTGCCTGCCGCCGGACGCCGATCCGCTCGGGGGCAGCCGCGTCCAGCGCAACCTGCTGCGCATGACGCTGCAGGCCGCGCTGCGGCGCATGCGCACGCGGCAGCCCGCGACCTCGCGCAAGGCAGACCGGCTGCCCGCCGCACGCGACGCCATGGCGCCGCGCAAGGCCGCCCGCGCGTAGCGCGCATTCGTTCAGCGGTGCCGAGCCGGGCTACTCGCGCACGGCGCCGATCACGAAGCGCAGGCTGACCTCGTCGGCGATCAGCGGCCACGCGAAGTCCATCCCGAAATCGCTGCGCCGGATCATGCCGTCGACGTCGGCGGCGCAGCCCTTCGCGATCGCCTCGCCTGCGTGGCCGCACTCGAGGCTCAGCACGGCGAGCGCAATCGGCCGCGTGACGCCGCGCAGCGTGAGATCGCCGTCGACGCGCACCAGGCGACCGGTTTCGAAGGCCAGCCGCGTGGAGTGGAAGCGGACCACCGGGTGATGCTCGACGTCGAACATGTTCTCGCCGCGGATGAACGAATCGCGCAGCGTCCACCCGGTGGCCACCGAATCGCCCGCGACGTCGAAGTCGATGCTGCCCGCGTGCGCAGCGGCGTCGTACACGATGCGGCCGGACGCCTGCGTGAAGCGGCCGTGCGCGCGCAGCACGCCGAGGTGCAGCACGCTGAACTCGACGCGCGTGCGCGCGGGATCGACGCGATAGGCGACCGGCTCGGCGTGCCCGGCCAGCACCGTGCACGCGAAGCGCAACGGCCAGCGCACCCCGCACCGCGCGCAGCGGCGTCACGCCTTCATCGCCTCGACCGGCATGACGATGCGCACCTCGCGGCCGGCGTCCGACCCGATCGGCACGCCGGGTCGCAGGGATGGCGCCAACGCGTCGCCGGAACGGGAGCGGCAGGCATGACGGCGCATTGTCGGATCAACGCACGCGCCGCGCAACGCGACACGCAGCGTGTCCCCTCGCGGGCCCGGCGCGCGACGGGCAGCCTGCAGTGGCGCTCCCCGCGACTATAATCGCCGCAGCCCAACGCCACCCGCCGCCCGCGACTTTGCGCTCGTTCCCGTCCGTCCCGCTGCCTTCGCTGGGGACACTCCTGCCGGCTGGCGTTCATGCCAGGGTGAACAGCGGTGCGCGTCGCGTTGTTCCGATCGTCCTGGCCTGGCTCGCCGTGGGACTGGCGGTGCCGGCGCTCGCGCAGCCGGCACCCATCGCCCGCCGCGGCGGCCGCCACGGCGAAACCGCGCCCCAAGGTCGGCCTCGTGCTGTCGGGCGGCGGCGCGCGCGGCCTCACCCACATCGGCGTGCTCAAGGTGCTGCACGAGATGCGCGTTCCGATCGACTACATCGCGGCGACGTCGATGGGCGCGATCGTCGGCGGCCTGTACGCGAGCGGCATGACGCCCGACGAGATGCAGCGGCAGCTGGGCGCCGTGAGCTGGCCGACGCTGCTCTCCGACAGCCCGCCGCGCGCGCGACGTCGCCTTCCGGCGCAAGGAGGAGCTGTCGGCGTTCCCGATGGGCTTCGAGATCGGCTACCGCGACGGCCAGTTCCTCTGGTTCAAGGGCGCGCTCTCCGGCAGCAACCTCGAGCTCTTCCTGCACGAGCTCACGCGCAAGGTCGACAACGTCGACGACTTCGACAAGCTGCCGATCCCCTACCGCGCGGTCGCGACCAACATGGTCACCGGCAAGGAGGTGGTGTTCGACAAGGGCCGCCTGTACCAGGCGATGCGCGCCAGCATGTCGGTGCCGGGCATGTTCGCGCCGGTGGAGCTCGACGGCCGCATCCTGGGCGACGGCGGCCTCGTCAACAACCTGCCGGTGGACGTCGTGCGCGCGATGGGCGCCGACGTCGTGATCGCGGTCAACATCGGCACGCCGCTCATGTCGCGCGACCAGCTGCAGTCGGTGGTCGGCTACGCGTCGCAGATGCTCAACATCCTGACCGAGCAGAACGTGCGCGCGCAGCTCGCGCGGCTTGCGCCCGGGCGACGTCCTGATCTCGCCGGACCTCGGCAACCTGACGTTCATCGACTTCGCCGCAGGCGCCGAAGTTCGTGCGAGCTCGGCATCGCAGGCCGCGGAGGCGATGCGCGCCGCAGCTCGCCGCGCTGGCCGACACGTCGCCGGAGTTCGCGCAGTACGAGAAGCGCTTCATCGTGCCGCCCGAACCGCTGCCCGGAGAAGCTCGACTTCGTGACGGTCGAAGGCACGCACGTACGCGAACCCCGAGGCGCTCGAGGCGCAGATGCAGCACGCAGCCGGACCAGCCCTTCAGCATGCCGGTGCTGGAGAGCGACCTCGCGAAGCTGTACGGCCGCGGCGAGTTCGAGCAGATCGACTACCAGCTCGTGCGCGTCGGCAGCCAGCAGGGACTGATCGTCAACGTCGCCGAGAAGTCGTGGGGCCCCAACTTCCTGCGCTTCGGGCTCTCGCTGTCGTCCGACCTCCAGGGCGAGACGTTCTTCAACCTGATGGCGGGCCACAGGCGGGTGTGGCTCAACAGCTACGGCGCGGAGTGGACCAACGAGGTGGTCCTCGGCAGCACGCGGCGCTACGCGACCGAGTTCTACCAGCCATTGACGCTCAAGAACGCCGTGTTCGCGTCGGCGTACGGGCTGGTCGAGCGCTCGCCGACGTACCTCTTCGACGGCGACACGCGCGTCGCGGAGTACGACGTCCTCACCGAGACCGCGGGCGCGGACCTCGGCGTGCCGTTCGGCACCTCCGGCGAGCTGCGCGCCGGCTTCAAGTGGATCGCACCAGCGCGGCGACCCGCTCGATCGCCGACAATTCCACCGACATCTACCAGACTCACATCAAGACCGACGAGACCGGACTGCGCGTGCTGCTGCGCTGGGACACGCTCGACAATCCGTACTTCCCGCGCCACGGCCTGCGCGTCAACGCGGAAGGGTTCTTCGGCAACCGGCGAGACGACCTATCGCGGGAGATACAGCTCTACGACGATTCCTCGTCGCGCGCGGGCCTCTACGCGAACGCGGCGTATCCCGCTCGGCGCCGGACGGATTCCTCAACGTCGCGGTGCGCGCCGGCGGCATCACCACGGGCACACGAGAAGGCCGATCCCATCAGCGACTTCAACCTCGGCGGCTTCCTGCAACCTCTCGGGCCTGCGCACCGACCAGCTCTCCGACAACTACCTGGGTTTCGCGCGCGTCGTCTACTACCACCAGATCGGCAACATGCCGCTGCTCGGCCGCGGCGTCTATCTCGGCGGCTCGCTGGAGGCCGGCAACGTGTGGCCGCAACAGCGGCGACATCTCGTTCAAGGGCACTGCGCACCGCCGGCAGCGTGTTCGTCGCCGCCGACACGTGGCTCGGTCCCTTCTATTTCGCGTGGGGCCGCGCGAGCGGCGGCGAGATCAGCTTCTACATCTACCTTGGCCGCCTCTGACCCTCCCGTTTCGGGCAACGCCGGATGGCTCGCGCGCAGCCGCGCGGCGGTGTGGCATCCGTGCACGCAGATGAAGGTGCACGAGACGCTGCCGCTCGTGCCCATCGCGCGCGGCGCAGGGCGCGTGGCTGTACGACTTCGACGGCCGCCGCTACCTCGACGCGGTCAGCTCGTGGTGGGTCAATCTCTTCGGCCACGCCAATCCGCGCATCAACGCCGCGCTGCGCGCGCAGCTGGGCGAGCTGCGAGCACGTGCTGCTCGCGGGCTTCACGCACCGCCCGGTGGTCGAGCTGTCGGAGCGGCTGGCCGCGCTGGCGCCGCCCGGCCTCGGGCACGCGTTCTACGGCTCGGACGGCGCGTCGGCCACCGAGATCGCGCTCAAGATGAGCTTCCACTACTGGCGCAATCGCGGGCAGCCGGACAAGCGCGGCTTCGTGAGCCTCGCCGGCGGCTATCACGGCGAGACGCTCGGCGCGCTCGCGGTGACCGACGTCGCGCTCTTCCGCGACGTGTACGCGCCGCTGCTCAACGCGAACGCCATCGTGCCCTGCCCCGATCCGCGGCGTGGGGCATCAGCGTCGAGGCCGCGGCCGCGGCGCTCGACGCGCATCTCGCGCGCCATCACGCGACCACCGCGGCGCTGATCGTCGAGCCGCTGGTGCAGGGCGCCGCCGGCATGGCGATGTACGACGCCGCGCTACCTCGCCCTCGCCCGCGAGATCACGGCGCGGCATGGCGTGCACCTCATCGCCGACGAGATCATGACCGGGTTCGGCCGCACGGGCACGATGTTCGCGTGGGAGCAGGCGGGCGCGCCCGCGCCGGACTTCCTGTGCCTGTCGAAGGGCATCACCGGCGGCTACCTGCCGCTGTCGTGCGTGCTGACCACCGACGACGTCTACGCCGCGTTCTACGCCGACGACGTGCGCGCGGCTTCCTGCACTCGCACTCGTACACCGGCAATCCGCTCGCGTGCCGCGCGGCGCTGGCGGTGCTCGACATCTTCCGCGACGACGACGTGATCGCCGCCAACCGCGCGCGCGCGCGGCGGTGGCGCGCGCTCCTCGCGCCGGTCGCCGCGCATCCGCGCGTGCAGGATTTCCGGCAGCAGGGCATGATCGTGGCCTGGGAGGTCGCCACCGATCGCGACGATTTCGCGCGCTGGTGCTTCGCGCAGGGGCTCGACCGCGAGCTCCTGCTGCGCCCCATCGGCCGCACGCTCTACCTCATGCCGCCGTACATCGTGACCGACGACGAAATGACCCTGGCTGGCCGCCCGCCTCGCCGACATCCTGGACCGGGCCTAGCGATGAAGCTGCCGCGCCTGCTCGCGCCTCGTCGCAGTGAATCGTCGCCGCCACCGCGCACGCCGCGCTGCCGGCCGGTGTCGCGCGCGCGTTCACCGCCAAGCGGCATCCCGCTGTCCAGCGTGTCGGTGGTCGTGCGCGAGGCGGGCCAGCCGTCGCCGCTGTTCACGCACGACGCCGACCGCCCGATGAATCCGGCGTCGGTGATGAAGCTCGTCACGACCTACGCGGCGCTCGACCTCCTCGGGCCGCGATTACCGCTGGAAGACCGAGGCGTATCTCGACGGCAAGCTCGACGCCGCGGGCACGCTGCAGGGCAACCTGGTCCTCAAGGGCTACGGCGACCCCAAGATCACCATCGAGCAGTGGCAGGCGTTCATGGCGGATCTGCGCGCGCCCGGGCCTGCATCGCGTGACCGGCGACCTCGTGCTCGACCGCTCGTGGTTCAAGCTGCCCGAGCACGACCCGGCGGCGTTCGACGCCGAGCCGCTGCAAGCCGTACAACGTCGGCCCCGACGCGCTGCTCGTCAACTTCAAGGCGGTGCGCTTCGCGTTCGCGCCGGATGCCGCGACGCAACGCCGTCGCGGTGCGCGCGGAACCGCCGCTGCCCGACGTCGCGCTCGACGCCTGCCGCAACTCGCCAGCGGCGACTGCGGCGACTGGCGCGCGCTGCTCGGCGCCGAGCTACGTCGAATCGCGGCGAGTCCGCGTCGGCCGCGTTTCCCGGTACGCTATCCGCAGTCCTGCGGCGAGCGCGACTGGTACGTCGCGCTGCTCGACCATCCGCATTACGTGCACGGCATGTTCACCGCCTACTTCCGCGAGAAGGGCGGGCGTGTTCGACGGCGGCGTGCGCGAGGGCCGCGCCGCCGCGCGGCGCGACACCGTTCGCGGTGATGGAGTCGGCGCCGCTCTACGACATCGTGCGCGACGTCAACAAGCTCTCCAACAACGTGATGGCGCGGCAGATCTTCCTGACGCTCGCGACGACGCGGCATCCGCCGCCCGCCACGCCGGCGCTGGCCGCCGACGTCGGTGCAGCAAGTGGCTGAAGGACAGGAAGATCGCGATGCCCGGGCTCGTGCTCGAGAACGGCTCCGGGCTCTCGCGGCGCGAGCGGCTCACCGCCAACGGTCTCGCGCGCCTGCTGGCCGTCCGCGGACGCGAGCCCGGTGCGCGAGGAGTTCGCGAGCTCGCTCGCCGTGGCCGCGATGGACGGCACCGTGCAGAAGCGCTTCCGCGACGGCACCGTCGCCGGGCAGGCGCTGCTCAAGACGGGCTCGCTCGAAGGCGTGCGCGCGCTCGCCGGCTACGTCATCGACGCGGAGGGCCGCCGCTTCATCGTCGTCGCGATCATCAACCACCCGAACGCGGCGCGCGGCGCGCCGGCGCTCGACTACCTCGTCCAGTGGGTCTACCGCGAGGCGGGGCACTATGATCCGGCGCTGCGGCGCTGAAGGGGCCGGGCGCCGGCGGTCTTTGGACACCGCCGCCGAGCCCTTCGCGGCGCGCCCCATCGAAGTGCCGGGAACGTCCCTGACAGCCGACCCATGGCCGGGTTCGACGCCCTCATCGAGAGCGGATCGCCGAAGCGCAGCGCGCCGGCGCGTTCGACAACCTGCCCGGCGCGGGCAAGCCGCTCGGCGCTCGACGACGACCGGCTCGTGCCGGAGGACGTGCGGATGGCCTATCGCATCCTCAAGAACGCCGGCTTCGTCCCGGCGGAGATCGAGGAGCGCAAGGAGGCGGCGGGCCTGCGGCAAGCTCATCGCGGCGACCGCCGGGGACACGCCGGCGCGGCGGCGCGCGCTCGCCGGCTCGCGCTGCTGGAGGCGCGGCTGGAAGCGCGCGGCACCCGGCTGCCGCGCGGTTCGCGTGTACGTCGACCGGCTGGTGGCCCGGCTCGACCGGGACGGCTAGGGACTAGTAGCCCGGGATCGGCCGGCTGTCCTTGAACAGCAGGTAGCCGCGCACCACGCGGTAGATCACCCAGACGTCGACCGCGATGACCAGATCGCGATCGCGATCGGGATGCCGATCAGGATCAGGCCGAGCGTGAACAGCACGAGCCAGCCCGACGATCGACCCACAGCAGCGACCACCAGAACGTGCGGATGAGCCACGTGAAGTGCGAGTCGACCCAGGTGCCCGGCGGCGTCGCCGCGCTTCACGTAGCAGACGATCGACGGCCGACGATGCCGAGGAGGCCGACGAGCGGGCGCGAACAGCGGAAAGCCGTGCGACGCAAACGCCATGATCGCGGCGATCGCCGAACAGCGCGTAGGCGAGGACGCCCGGCGCTGACCGGAGCCGGTGGACGTGCCGGACGCGGATTGCGGAGCAGGGAAATTCGGCCAAGGTCAGGTTCTCCCGTAAGCGCGCCGCACGTCGGCGCCGTGCGACAAAGATGCGGCCGGGCGGATGGCGCGTCAATAGCCGGCCGGGACCAGCCGGGCCCGCGGGCGACGGCGCGCGGCGGCGCGGCGATGGACGGGGGCGCGACCCGTTCCGGCGCGCCGGCGCGCGCGCACCGTCCGTCCGCGAGGCTCGGTGTCCCGCGCCGCACGCGCACGGCGTGGCTATAATGGATCTCCGCGTCCGCAGTCGACGCGCGCTTCCGATCATCCAACCCGAAGGACACCGCCATGAGTACCGATAGCGCCCGCGACAAGCTGGTCGACGAATTCTCCTCCGTGCTCTCCGAGGCCGAGACGCTGCTCGACAAGGCCGCGCGCGAAACCGGCGACAAGGCGCGCGACCTGCGCTCGCAGGTCGAGGCACGCCTGCTGTCCGCCAAGCTCAAGCTGCAGGAGCTCGAAGGCGAGGCGGTCGACCGCGCCAAGGCCGCCGCCCGCTACACCGACGACTACGTGCACGATCATCCGTGGCAGGCCATCGGCCTCGCGGCCGGCATCGGCTTCGCGGTCGGCCTGCTGATGAATCGCCGCTAGAGCGACGCGGGCACGCAGCCGGCATCCATGAGCGACGCCCCGGAACGGGAGGCGGGAGGCGGCACGCTGCGCGGCACGCTCGCGCGCCTCGCCGACGCGCTGCTCGGCCTCACGCGCACGCGCCTCGAGCTCGCCGCGCGTCGAGTACACGGAGGAGCGCGCGCGCGTCGGCCGCCAGCTGGCGCTGACGCTGGCCGCGGTCGGCTGCCTCCTGTTCGCGCTGTTCTTCGCGGCCGGCGCGGTGGTCGTCGCGCTTCTGGGACACGTACCGCTTCGCGGCGATCATCGGCGTGTGCCGTGTTCTTCGCGCTCGCGGGCGCGCTGCTGCTGTGGCGCCGCGCCGGAGATCGCGAACACGTCGCCGATGCCGTTCGCCGCCACGCGTCGCCGAGCTCGACAAGGATCGCGCCGCCCTCGCGCGCACGATGAACATGCCGCCGCCGCCATGACCACGCGCCGACCTCGCCGAACGCAAGGCGCGGCTCATCGCGCAATCGGACCTGCAGCGGATGCAGGCGCTGCTCGCGTGGCACGCCGCGCGCCGCATCGTCTCGCCGCCGGCGCCGGCCGAGCGCAGCCAGGCGTCGCGCTCGATCGCGACCACGCTGATCGGGCTCGCGCTGCCGCTGTTCGGCGGCGGCCGCCTGCGGCGCGCTGCTGCGCACGCTGTCGATCGCCGCGACGGCTGCTGCGCCTCTTCCGCGCGTGGCGCGCGGGCTAGAGACTTCAAGCTCGCGGTACAGCGCGTCGACGCGCGCCTTGACGTCGGCGTCCATCGCGATCGGCCGTCCCCACGTCGCGCGCGGTCTCGCCCGGCCACTTGTTCGTGGCGTCGATGCCCATCTTGCTGCCGAGCCCCGACACGGGCGAGGCGAAGTCGAGGTAGTCGATCGGCGTCGACTCGACGATCAGCGTGTCGCGCGCCGGATCGACGCGCGTGGTCAGCGCCCACACCACTTCCTTCCAGTCGCGCACGTCGACGTCGTCGTCGGTGACGATGATGAACTTCGTGTACATGAACTGGCGCAGGAAGCTCCACACGCCGAACATCACGCGCTTCGCGTGCCCCGGGTACTGCTTGCTTCATCGACACGACGGCGAGCCGGTACGAGCAGCCTTCCGGCGGCAGGTAGAAGTCGGCGATCTCGGGAAACTGCTTCTGCGAGCAGCGGCACGAACACCTCGTTCAGCGCGACGCCGAGCACCGCGGGCTCGTCGGGCGGCTTGCCGGTGTAGGTCGAGTGATAGATCGGATCGCGGCGCAGCGTGATGCGCTCGATCGTGAGCACCGGGAAGCGCTCGACCTCGTTGTAGTAGCCGGTGTGATCGCCGAACGGGCCTTCGGCGCGCGGTCTCGTAGCCGGTGGGATCGGCGGCGTCGGGCTGCAGGAATCCTTCGAGCACGATCTCGGCCGACGCCGGCACCTGCAGGTCGTGCGTCAGGCACTTCACGATCTCGGTGCGCTCGCCGCGCAGCAGTCCCGCGAACTGGTATTCGGACAGCGTATCCGGCACCGGCGTGACGGCGCCGAGGATCGTCGCGGGATCGGCGCCGAGCGCCACCGCGACCGGGAAACGGCGTGCCCGGGATGCGCGAGCGCGTGATCGCGGAAATCGAGCGCGCCGCCGCTTGTGCTGAGCCAGCGCATGATCACCTTGTTGCGCGCGATCACCTGCTGCCGGTAGATGCCGAGGTTCTGCCGCTTCTTGTGCGGGCCGCGCGTGACGGTGAGGCCCCACGTGATGAGCGGACCCGCGTCGCCCGGCCAGCAGGTCTGCACCGGCAGGCGCGCGAGGTCGACGTCGGCGCCCTCCCACACGACGTCCTGGCACGGCGCCGCTGCTGCGCTCCTTCGGCGCCATGTCGAGCACCTTCATGAACACGGGCCGCGTGTTCTGCCAGGCGTCCTGCAGGCCCTTCGGCGGCTCCGGCTCCTTGAGGAACGCGAGCAGCCGGCCGATCTCGCGCAGCGCGCGCGCGCCAGTCGTCGCCCTCCACGCCCATCGCGCGCGCGACGCGCTGCGGCGTGCCGAACAGGTTGCCCAGCACGGGAATCGTGCCGCCGGACGGTGCGCGGAAGTTCGCCCTTCGGCTGCTCGAACAGCAGCGCCGGGCCGCCGGCCTTCAGCACGCGATCGCAGAGCTCGGTCATCTCGAGCCGCGGATCGACGGGCGCGCGCACGCGCCGCAGTTCGCCGCGCGACTCGAGCTGCGCCATGAATTCGCGAAGGTCGCGGTAGGCCATCCCGCGATTGTAGCGAACGGTTAGGATACGACCATGCCGCCGACGCCCGATCACGCGCAGCCGCGCCCGCGTTCCTGCGCACGCGGCGCATCGTCTTCGGCATCGTGCTCGCGAGCTTCGTGCTCTCGTTCTTCCACCGCACGGCGCCCGGCGGCGATCGCGGGCGAGCTGCACGCGCGCGTTCGCGATCAACGCCGCGACGCTCGGCACGCTCGCCGCGACGTACTTCTACGTCTACACGCTGCTGCAGATTCCCGGTCGGCGTGCTGGCCGACACGCTGGGACCGCGCCGGCTGCTGGCGGCCGGATCGCTGGTCGCCGGCGCGGGCTCGCTGCTGTTCGCGCTGGCGCCGAGGTTGGGAGGTCGCGGCCGCGGGCCGCACGCTCGTCGGCGTCGGCGTGTCGGTGGCGTTCATCGCGATCCTCAAGGTCAGCGCGGTCTGGTTTCCGGCGAACCGCTTCGCGACGCTCAACGGACGTCACGATGTTCGCCGGCAACATCGGCGCCGTGGTCGCCGGCGCGCCGCTCGCGTGGCTGGTGACGCAGACGTCGTGGCGCGCGGTGTTCGTCGGCCTCGCCGTGCTGTCGCTGGCGCTTGGCGTCGCGACGTGGTGGATGGTGCGCGACCGTCCGCAGGACCTGGGCTTCCCGCGCCGTCAATCCGCGATCCGCACCGAGCGTCGCCGGCGAGCACTGGACGCGCGCGCTCGCGCAGCGTGCTGCGCAATCCGCGCGACGTGGCCCGGCTTCGCGTCAACGCGGCGTCGGCGGCAGCTATCTCGCGTTCGCCGGGTTGTGGGCGGTGCCGTATCTCGTCGACGTGCACGGCGATGTCGCGCGTGCTCGCCGCGGAGCACGCGAGCCTGCTGCTGCTCGGCGTCGCGTTCGGCGCGGTGGGCATCGGCACGCTGTCCGACCGGCTCGGGCAGCGGCGCATGCTGATGCGCGCCTGCACGCTGCTCTATGCGCTGTCGTGGCTGCCGTGGCTCCTGCACGTCGCGTGGCCGACTGGCGGCGACGCTCGCGTGGTTCTTCTACATGGGCCTCCTGATTCCCGGCTTCACGCTGTCGTGGACGGTCGCGAAGGAAGTGAACCGCCCCGAGCACTCGGGGATGGCGACGTCGGTCGTGAACCTCGGCATCTTCCTCGGCGCGGGCATCCTGCAGCCGCTGGTCGGCCGCGTGCTCGACCGCGGGCCGCGCGGCGGGGCGTGGGCGCGCACGCGTGGGACGCGCGGACTGTGGCTGCTCGCCGGGGCAGCGCGACGCTTCGGCGCGCTCGCGACGTGGCTCGTGCGCGAGCGGCAGCACAGCGTGAGCGCGGCGCGCGCGTCAGATCACCGCGCCGCTGCCGCCGTCCATCGGGACGATCGCGCCCGTCACGTAGCTCGCCGCGATCGACGCGAGGAACAGCGCGACCTGCGCGACCTCCTCCGGCGTGCCGAGGCGCCGCAGCGGAATCCTCGCCTGCTGCTGCGCGAGCAGCTCCGCTTCCGGCGTGCCGGTCATGCGCGATTCGACGGCGAGCCCTTCCTGCACGCGGCCGGTCAGCGTGCCGCCCGGATTGATCGCGTTGACGCGCACGCCCTTCGGGACCGTAGGCGGCCGCGAGTCCGGCGGTCGCGAGCATCAGCGCGGCGTTGGCCGCGCCGCCGGGCAGGTGCATGCGGACTCGCGACCTTGCCGCCCATGCCGACGATGTTGACGATCACGCCGTGGCCGCGCTCGGCCATCTGCTTGACGACGATGTCGGTCGGATGGATGTAGCTGAAGAACTTCGCGTCCATCGCGTCGTGCCACGCCTGCGCGACGAGCTCCGCCGGGGCATAGCGCCGCGCAGCGCCGGCGGAATTCACGAGCACGTCGATCGGACCGAAGTGGCGCTACGACGTCGGCGACCATGCGCGCCGCTTCGTCGGCATTGCGCAGGTCCGCGTCGATCGCGAACGGCTTGTGCGCGACGCCGCGCAGCTTGCCGAGCGCGGCGTCGAGGTTCTCGCGGCTGCGCGACACGAGCGCCACCCGCGCGCCCGCGCGCGCGAACGCGTCCGCGCACGCGAAGCCGATGCCCTTCGACGCACCGGTGACGACGACCACCCGACCGCTCAGGCCCAGTTCCATGTGACTTCGCTCCTGTTCAGGGATTCGTTCGCGCGGGCGCCAGCCGCTCGCGCAGGAAATCGCGTACCGCCGCGTTGGCGGCTTCGCGCGCCGCAGGATCGGGCCCGACGTGCACGCCTTCGGTCGGATTCGCGCCCGTCGTCACTTCCTTCCACACGATGACCTTGCCCGACGGCCCGTCGAAGCCGTGATAGGCGCCCGGGTACACGGTGACGTCCATCGTCGCGCCGCGCGCGCGTGCCGCGTCGCCGAGGCGCACGCACGCGGCGGGCGGCGTCCAGTCGTCGAGCTCGCCGACGTCGATGCGCAACGGCATCGCAGGCTGCCACCGGGCGCCCTGCCGCAGCGACACCACGCATCCCGGATAGAACGCGACGGCCGCGCGGAAAGGCGGCGGCGCTTCCGGCGGCGCATAGAACGCAGCGACTTGCGGATCCTTGCCGTTGACCGCCGCGAGCGTCGTGCTGCCGCCGTGCGACCAGCCGACGAGCGCGATGCGCGTGCGATCGACTTCCGGCCGCGCGGCGGCGAAGGCCAGCGCACCGAGGATGTCGAGGCGGCGCGTGTACGGCGCGATGGACGGCTCGCCGCGCTTGACGAGGCACACCGAACGCCGGCCGCGCGGATTGAAGCTGTCGGGCCACAGGACCGCGTAGCCGTCGGCGAGCAGCTGCTCGGTCCATTCGGCGAAGCGCAGCGGACAACTGGTCGTGACGATTCGCCGCCGTGCTGAACATCCCGCCGCATCCGTGCGTCGCGACGATCATCGGCACGGGCGCGTCGGCGGGCAGCTGCGGCGGCCGGAAGTAGAGCGCATCGATCATGACCGGCGCGCCGTTCGCATCGCGGTCGAGCGACGGAAAGGTCACGCGTGCCGGCGCCGGCACGAACGCATGAGCGGTGAGCACCGCGCACGACACCAGCACGGCGAGCACTCTCTTCATCGGCACGCGAAGGTCGTCACAGGTGTTCGGCGATCGCCCGCCACGCGGCGAGCTTCTCGGCGAACGGCCGCGTGTACGCGGGGCTGCGTCGAAGGCAGCGCGAGCGTCGCGTAGCCGGCGTCGTGCCAGCGCCGGGCGGCGCGCGCGCCGCCGTCGTGCCGTTGAAGCACACGAGCGTCACCGCCGGCGCGTCGCGCGCACGCGCTGCGTCTCGGCCCGCGTCGCGTCGCGGATCGCGCCGTCGAGGCTGCCGCGGCGGCGGCACGCGACGATCGTGTCCCACAGGCCGATGCCGCGGGCGCGCAGGCGGGCGATCCGTTCGCGCGTAGGGCAGCGCGGCCAGCGCCTCGCCGATGATCGCGCCCACCAGCGGCCAGAAATGATTGCGCGGATGCGCGTAGTACTGCGCGGCGGCGAGCGACGCCTCGCCCGGAAAGCTGCCGAGGATCAGCACGCGCGTGTCCGCGGCGAGCACCGGCGGCAGGCCGCGCCGCCGCGGCGCGGGCGCTAGATCCCGCGGGGCCATGCGTGCAGGCGCAGCGCGTGATCGGCCACGATGCCGAGCGAACACGGCGAAACCGAGCCAGTGATTGCCGAGGAACGCGCGGAAGCACGCGGCGCGCTCGCGCGTGCGGATGATCCAGAGGTGATAGACGCGCGATGCCGAGGGCGACCGCGAGGCCCGCGAAGTAGGGCCAGCTCGCACCGATGCGCACGCCCGACCCACACCATGCCTGCGAGGTAGGCCACGTAGCACGAGCGCCACGGCCGCGAGGTCGAAGCGGCCGAAGGTGATCGCGGACGTCCGCAGGCCGAGCTTCACGTCGTCGTCGCGGTCGACCATCGCGTACTCGGTGTCGTAGGCGACCACCCAGAACAGGTTGAACGCGAAGAGCCACCATCCGAGCGGCGGCACGTTGTTCTGCGCGCCCGCGAACGCCATCGGGATGCCGAACGAGAACGCGACGCCCAGGAACGCCTGCGGCATCGCGAAGAAGCGCTTGAAGAACGGATACGCGATCGAGATCGCGAGCGCCAGCACCGACAGCAGCACGGTGCGCTGGTTGGTGACGAGCACCGTGAGCGCGAAGGCGAGCAGCGCGAGGACGGCGCCGACGACGAGCGCCTCCCACGGCGCGATCTCGCCGCGCGCGAGCGGGCGCCCGGCCGTGCGCTTGACGTGCGCGTCGAACGTGCGGTCGGCCCAGTCGTTGAACGCGCAGCCCGCGCTAGCGCATGATGATCGTGCCGAGCGTGAACACGACAGCAGCACGGAGCCCGGCTGCCCGCGCGCGGCGATCCACAGCGCGCCAGCGTCGGCCACAGCAGCAGCAGGATGCCGATCGGCTTGTCGAGGCGCACCAGCCGCTCGTACGCGTCGAGCCGCCCGGCGAGCGTGAGCCGCGGACGCGCGACCGTGGCGGCCGCGGGCTCCGTCGCCGATCGACGCGTGCGCCCGCTCGTTCACAGGGCGAGCGGAAGCTGCTTCTTCAACTCCCGCGGGGCGACTGTGCGCGAGCATCGCGTGCGGCGTCGGGTAGGCGAGGCGCACGCGCAGCTCGCGCTTCATCCGCCCGTTGTCGAGCCGGCGCGACTCGCTCATGAACGACAGCAGCATCGGCGCGATGCGCTGCTCCGCCTCGTCCCACGTCACGCGCGGCGGACGCGGCAGGTGGAAGGCATCGGCGACCGTGTCGAACCACGCGCCCATCTTCATCTGCGGCGTCGTCGGTGACGTTGTAGGCGCGGTTGGCTGCCGGCCGTGGAAGAGCGCGGCGACGGCCGCGCGCGCGAGATCGTCGGCGTGGATGTGGTTGGTGAACACGTCGTCCTCGGGCACGAGCACGGGCGTGCCCTGCTTGATGCGCTCGAGCGGCAGCCGCGCTTCGGCGTAGATGCCGGGCGCGCGCAGGATCGCGAGGCGCACGCCGTTGCGCGCCGCCCACTGCGCGCAGGCGGTTCTCGGCGGCGACGCGGCGACGCGCGCGCGGCGTCTGCGCGCGGCGCGGCGCGCGTCTCGTCGACGCGCGCGCCGGCGCAGTCGCCGTAGACGCCCGGAGGTCGAGATGTAGACGAATCGCTGCGGTATAATTTGCGCCCGCGTCAGTGCGGCCAGGAGCTTCTGCGTGCGCGGATCGTCGCGGCCGTCCGAGGGCGGCGGCGCGCAGTGCAGGACGCGCGAGCGGCGCCAGCCGCGAACCGCCGCAGCGACGCGAAGTCGTCGAGATCGGCGACGAAGGGCACGACGCCATGCGCGCGCAGCTTCGGCGACGTCGTCGGCGCGGCGCGTGAGCCCGAAGATGCGCGCCCGGCCGCGCAGCAACGACGCGGCACGCAGCGCGACATCACCGCATCCGATCAACAGATACCCTGATCACGCTTCGTGCCCGCTCGGCACCTGGTAGGCGCGTTCCGCGACGCGCCATGGAAACTTCGCCATGACATTCGAGATTACCATAAAGCCCAGCGAGCACTCCGTCCCGTGCGACGACGGCGAGACGGTGCTCGCGGCCGCGATGCGCGCCGATCTCATGCTGCCGTACGGCTGCCGCAACGGCGCCTGCGGCACGTGCAAGGGCAAGATCCTGTCGGGGCAGGTCGACTACGGCACGCACCAGGCGTCGACGCTGACGGCGGAGGAGAAGCGCATGGGCCTCGCGCTCTTCTGCTGCGCGAAGCCGCTCACCGACCTCGTCGATCGAGGTGCGCGAGGTGCGCCGCGCCGGCGACATCCAGATCAAGCGGCTGCCCGTGCCGCGTCGAGTCGATCGACAAGGTGGCGCCCGACGTCGCGATCGTCCGGCTCAAGCTGCCCGGCGAACGAGCGGCTGCAGTATCCTCGCGGGCCAGTACGTCGATTTCCTGCTGAAGGACGGCAAGCGGCGCAGCTTCTCGCTCGCCACGCCGCCGCACGACGACGCGCTGCTCGAGCTCCACGTCCGGCACATCCCGGGCGGCTTCTTCATCCGACGCGCTGTTCACGCAGTACAAGGGCCGCGAGATCCTGCGCTTCGAGGGGCCGCTCGGCTCGTTCTACCTGCGCGAGGAATCGGACAAGCCGATGATCTTCGTCGCCGGCGGCACCGGCTTCGCGCCGATCAAGGCGATCATCGAGCACGCGCTGCACCACAGGATCGACCGCGCAGATGGTGCTGTACTGGGGCGCGCGCTCGCTGCGCGACCTCTACCTGCCCGACCTTCCGGGTACCTGGCAGGCCGCGCATCGGAACTTCACGTTCATCCCGGTGCTCTCCGATCCGCAGCCGGCCGACGCGTGGCCGGGTCGCACGGGCCTCGTCCACCAGGCGGTACTCGCGGACTTTCCGGACCTTTCCGGCTACCAGGTCTACGCGTGCGGCGCACCCGCGATGATCGACGCCGCGCGGCGCGACTTCGCGCGCCCGCGGGCTGCCCGAGCGACGAGTTCTACGCGGACAGCTTCACGTACGCCGCGGAGACCGAGGCGCGGCCCTAGGGCTCGGCCGGCCATCGCCCCCCGCCCTCTCCTGCCGGGGGGCGAACGGCCGCGGCTTCAGTGCCGGGATGGCACCCGCCGTTGATCCTGGACAACCCGGGACCGGTTACCCGTGGCTTACCCCTGACCGGTCCGTTATCATGCGAGCCGTCCGTTCGCCCGACAGGCCAGGGAGGGCCTTTCGTGATCCACGGTCAACGTGTCGTCGTCGTCATGCCCGCCTATCGCGCCGAGCGCACGCTGGCGGCGTGCTATCGCGCGATTCCGCACGACGTGGTCGACGCCGTGGTGCTGGTCGACGATGCGAGCGACGACGCGACGATCGCCGTCGCCGAAAGCCTCGGGCTTAACACCGTGCGCCACGCGATCAACGCGGGCTACGGCGCCAACCAGAAGACCTGCTACAGCGAAGCGCTGCGCGCCGGCGCCGACATCGTCGTCATGGTGCATCCCGATTACCAGTACGAGCCGCGGCTCATCACCGCGCTGGCCTCGCTCGTCGCCTCGGGCGTCTACGACGTGGCGCTCGGCTCGCGCATGCTCGGCAAGATCCGCGCTGAAGGGCGGCATGCCGCGCTACAAGTATCACGCGAACAAGTTCCTCACCGCGTTCCAGAACCTCATGACCGGCGCGCACCTCTCCGAATATCACACCGGCTATCGCGCGTACTCGCGCCGCGTGCTGGAGACGCTGCCGCTCGGCGCCAACTCGTCGGACTTCCTGTTCGACAACCAGATGCTCGTGCAGGCGCTGGCCTTCGACATGCGCATCGGCGAGGTGTCGTGCCCGACGCGCTACTTCGAGGACGCGAGCCAGATCAGCCTCCACCGCTCCGTCGTGTACGGCCTCGGCGTGCTGCGCACGAGCGTGACCTATCGGCTGTGGCGCTGGGGTCTCGCGTCGCCGGCCATCTTCTCGGCGCAGCCCGAGTACAAGCTCACGCACCCCGCGCTGATCACGACCGTGCGCGCCTGACGCGGCTGGCGCGTCCTGAGCGGGCACCAGCGGCGTCCGCCCTGTCGCGGCGGACGCGCTCGCGCGATCCGCGTCTCGAGTGGCCGCGCTCGCGATGGTCGCGCTGCTCGCGGGCGCGTGGCTGCGCCTGCGCGGCCTCGGCGAGCCAGATCGTCATCGACGACGAGTGGCACGCGCTGCACAAGCTGATGCGCGCGGACATGCTCGACATCGTCACCCACCTCGACTACGCCGACTACAGCATTCCGCTGACGGTTTACTTCCGCTGGGCTGCACGACACGGTCGGCATCGACCGAATGGACGCTGCACCTGCCGATGCTCGTCGCGGGCATCGCGCTCGTCGCGCTCGGCCCGTGGCTCGCGCGCACGTGGACGCCGCTGCCGGTGCGCGCCGACGTGGACGGTGCTGCTCGCGGTGTCGCCGCTGCTCGATCTACGTCAGCCGGACGGCGCGGCCGTATGCGCTCACCGCGCTGTCGTCGACGATCGCGCTGGTCGCGTTCGAACGCTGGTGGCGCGGCGAGTCCCATCGCGAGCGCTGGGCCGTCGCCTACGTCGCCGCGACGTTCGCCGGCGGCTACCTGCACATGACCTCGCTCGCGTTCACGCTGATGCCGTTCCTCTACTTCGGCGCGCGCGCGCTGCTGCGCGAGCGCGGGGCGCTCGCGCGTCTCGTGCGCCTCGGCGTGGCGACCGCGCTGCCGCTCGCCGTCGTGCTGCTGCCGCCGGTGGTCAACGACTGGTTCAGCTTCACGCGCCAAGGCCGGCGTCGATTCGGTGACGGTGCAGAGCAGCCTGCGCGAACGCTGCTCATGCTGTGCGGCACGGCGCACGCATGCGGTGGCCTGGCTGCTGGTCGCGTGCGCGCTCGGCGGCGCCTGGCGCTGGTGGCGGCGCGACCGCGCGCTCGCCGGCTACGTCGTCGCGGTCGTTGCCGTCGGCACGCTCGCGGTCGATCGCCGCGCGGCCGAACTGGGTGCAGCATCCGCTCGTGTTCGCGCGCTACCTCGTGCCGGTGCTGCCGCTCTTCCTGCTGCTCGCGGCCGAAGGCCTCGTCGGCGAATTCCCGCGCCGCCTGCCTGCGCTCGGTGCGTCGGTGACGGCGCTCGTCGGCGTCGCGCTGTGGTGGTTGGGGCCGCTGCCCGCGCAGTCGTACGAGCCCAACCAGTTCACGGGGCACCTGCGGTTCCAGTTCGACTACGACGACGCGCACAACCCCTACGTGCACGCAGGCCGTGATCGAGCCGGTGCCCGCGTTCTATCGCGAGCTCGCGCAGCGCGCCGCCCGGATCGGTGACGCTCATCGAGGCGCCGTGGCGGCTCGAGTCCCATTTCAATCCGCATCCGTGGTACCAGCAGATCCATCGGCAGAACGTGCTCATCGGACTCACCACGCCATGGTGCGGGCGCCGCGATTTCGGCGAGTATCCCGAAGGCGCCCGCGGAATCCGGTTCGCCAATTTCGCGCACGTGGGCGCAGCACTGCGCGGGCGCGACTACGGCGCGGACTATCTCGTCATGCACGTTCAGGCCGTGGTCGGTGCCGCCCGGCGAGGACGTCCCGTGGCCCGACGTGGCGCGCTGCCTGCCCGAGATCGAAGCAAACGCTCGGCGCGCCGGTGTTTCGCGACGATCGATCGTCGTGTTCACGCTGCGCCCGCGCTGAGGCGAGCCTACCGCGGCGGCTCGAGCCGGGTCACGGAACGCTTGAGCGCTGCCGCGAGGTGCGTGTTGGCGAGGTCGCTGCGGCCGAGCCGCCCGTGCAGCTCGCCCAGCGCGACGTGCGTACGCCAGTGGTCGTCGAGCGCGAGGCTCGCCTCGAAGTACGACTGCGCCTTGCCCCACAGCGATTCGCGCTCGCACAGCATGCCGAGCGCGTAGAGCAGGGTCGCGTCCTGGTCGTGCGCCGCGAGCCAGCGCTCGGCGGTCTCGAGCTGCCGCGTGGGGTCGGCGGCGCGGCATCGCGCGTAGAGGACGGCGAGCTCGGAATCCCAGTGCCGATCGAGGCAGCGCACGATGATCTCGGCCGCCTCGCGATCGCCGCCCAGCGCGAGGAAGCTCGTCGCACCCGCGCGCGCCACCTTCGGATTCTGGCGTTCGGCCTCCGACAAGCGGTTCCAGTACGTCGCGCAGACCGGCCGCGTCGTGGCGACAGCCCCACCAGCGCCTCCGCGTGCGCGCTCGCGCGCAGGAGCTCGCCCTGCGCCGGCGTCGTACACCTTGCGCTTGACCAGCTGGTCGACCACCGCCGGAATATCGGCATGGCGCCCGGCCGCCGTCAGCGCGCGCACCTCGAGCCGCAGCGCCGCCGTGTGCAGCCCCGCCTCGCGCTTGAGCTCGGCGAGCTTGGCGAGCGCGACGCCCGGCTGTCCCTGCTCGAGCGCCATGTCGGCCTCGAGCATGAGCCGCGGCACGGCGAGGCTCGCGACGCTCGCGTCGGGCCGCGCGAGCAGTGCCTCCGCTTCGCGCGAACTCGCGCATGTCGATCGCGGCGCGCGCGCCGAGCAGCGCGGGCAGTCCGGTCGACTGCGGCATCGCGAGCGCCTCCTCCGCGAACTGGCGCGCCTTGCCGTAGCGTCCCTCGAGCAGCGCGACCATCGCCGCGTCCTGCTTGCTGCGCGCGCGCTCGACGTTGCGGCGCCGGCGGCTCTCGCGCACCTCGGCCGGGCAGTCGCGCGATGCGCGCGGCGACGCGCAGCAGCAGATGAAAGCGCGACGAAGGCCGCCGACCACGATGATGACGAACGCGTTGAGCGAGATCTCGACGCGATAGGGCGGCGCGACGAACAGCGCGTATCCGCTGTTGAGCTTGAACAGCAGCGCGGCGAGCACCGCCAGCGCGGCCAGCAGCAGGAACGCGAAGAGGAGTCGCATGCCGCGTTCCTAGCGCGCGGGCGCCGTGCCGCTCGCGCGCTCGCGCGTCGCCTTGACCGTGCGCAGCGCCGTGAGGCTCGCCGACACGTCCGGCACTTCCGACGGCATCGGCGTCGCCGCCAGCTGCGCGAGCGTCGCCTGCAGCGCCGCGACCGGCTTTGCGCGCGTGTCGAAGTATTGCTTGACCCACGCGCTCGCCGCCGTGACGTCGGCACGGAAGCCGGCGTCGTCGTGCGAGAGCAGCGCGATGCGCGCGCGTGAGAAGGCGCAGCCGCAGGTTCTCGCGCAGGAAGTACTGACTGCGCCGGCGGCACCAGCGGCGCCGCGGGACGGTCGGAGACCTCGACGCGGACCAGCGACTTGACCTCGGTCCACGCCTCGCGCAGGAAGCGCGACCAGCGGCGCCTCGCCGGCCGGCGGCGTGGGCGGCGCGGGCGGCGGCAGCCGCTCGTCGCGCGCGAGCGGCAGCGCGTCGATCGGCCGCGATCGCCTGGTCGAGCTTGAGCGACGATGCCCGCGACGTCGACGTAGGGCACCGACTTCAGCTTGTCGATGTCGCGCGCGAGCGCGCGGCGCAGCGCGACGAGCTGCGGCCGGTCGACGCGCGACGAGCTTGGCGTCGGCGAGCTGCAGCGCCGCCAGCGCCGCCTGCACGTTGCCGGCGATCGCGAGCTGCTGGCTCGCGAGCAGCAGCACCTGCTCGACTTCGTTGAGCGCGAGCTCGTCGCGCGACGGCGCGAGCTCGCGGTACAGCGCTTCGAGCGAGGCCTGCTGCGTCTGCGATTCGGCGAGGCGCGCCTCGAGCAGCGCGAGCTTGGCCTGCGCCTCGCGCAGCTCGTTCGCCGAGCTCGGATTCGCGCGGCTTCGCCTGCGCGAGCGCGGCGTCGGCGTCGGTCAGCCGCTTGGCCGACCTCGACGCGCATCTCGCGCTGCGCCCTCGCGGCCGTCCAGCCACGCGAGGCCGACGGCGACGCCGCGAGCACCACCGCCAGCGTCAGCACGAGGCCGCGCGAGGCAGGCTGCGCGAACGGACCCGGCGCGGCGCGTCCCGTGGCGTTGGCGTTGCTGGCGCTGTCGCGCGCGGGCGCGGCGTCGTCCATGGGCGGCTGGGTTCGCGTTCGGTGCGAAGCCCATTCTAGCAGTCCGACTCCGCGCGAACCCCGGACGACGGCAGCGAAACGCGCGCGATCGTGCGCGATGCGGCAACGACGCAACGCGGCGCCTGCTCGCGCGCGACGATCGCAGCGCCGCCGCGCCACGACGGGCTGCGACGCAGGCCAAGCCATGGCTGGCTCGTGCCGACCCCGGTCGCATACAATGGCGGTTTCCCATCGCGCGGTCGTCCGCCGCCGCCACTCACCGTGAATGGCCTGACGTTGCTCGTGCTGCTCGCGCTGGCGATCGGCATCGTGGTCGCGTGGCGCGCCGGCGTCGATGCGCGGCCGCCGCGAAGCGAGTTCAGCGGGCTCGACGCCCTGCGTCCCGCCGTCGCACGCGCGGGCGCCGTCGGCGGCCGACGACGCGACGCCCGGCATGCGTCGCTCCCGCCGCCGCGTCGCCGTCCGCGGCGAACGACCCGATCCCGGACGAGCAGGCGCGGCTCGTGCGCGCACTCGAAGCCGAGAACGCCGCGCTGCGCAGCGCGGCCGCCGCAGCAGCCGCCGAGTTCGCGCAGCTCCGCGACTTCGCCGAGGACCGTCGCCGACTGCTGCACGAGGTCGCCGCACGCGCGCGCGGAGACCGCGCGCTACCGCGCGCTCGTCGTCGACCTCGAGAACAACGCGCTGCCGCCGCTGCTCGACGGCCCGAACGCGCCCGACGACCTCAAGCTCATCGTCGGCGTCGGGCCGGTGCTCGAGCGCATGCTGCACCAGCTCGGGGTCGCGCACGTACCGGCAGATCGCGCGCTGGAGCGAGCGCGACATCGACGAGTTCGACGCGAGGCTGCCCGAGTTTCCCGGGCCGCATCCGCCGCGACGGCGTGGGTCGCGCAGGCGCGCGCGCTGCACCAGTCCAAGTTCGGCGAAACGCTGCCGACGCGCGAGCGCTGATGGCCGTCGCGGCACCCGCTCGCGCACGCGTTCGTGCCCATCGCGATCCTCACGCTCGTGTGGGGATGCAACTGGCCGGTGCTGAAGCTCGGCGTGACCGAGCTCGCGCCGCTCACCTTCCGCGCGATGACGCTGCCGTTCGCGGCGCTCGGCATGCTGCTGGTCGCGAAGCTGTCGCGGCGACCGCATCCGCGTGCCGCGCGACATGGTGGGGACGCGTCGCGGTGCTCGCGTTCTTCAACATCGCCGGCTGGAACGGCTTCGTGCTGTTCGGCGTGCAGCAGCTGCCCGCGGGGCGCAGCGCGATCATCGCGTACACGATGCCGATCTGGGCGACGCTGATCGCGATGGCCGTGCTGCACGAGCCGCTCAACCGGCGCAAGATCGTCGGGCTCGTCGCTCGGCACGCTCGGCATGGTCGTGCTGCTCGGCGACGACATCCGCCACATCCGCTCCACGCCCATCGGCGCGCTGCATGATCCTGGCCGCGGCGATCCTGTGGGCGCTGCGGCACCGTGCTGCTGCGCAAGTGGAAGCCGCCGATCGCGCAGAACACGCTGTCCGGCTGGATGATGCTGCCGGGCTGGGCTGCCGCTCGTGGTCGCTGGCGCCGTTCTTCGACCCGCATCCCGCGTCGTACCTCGCGCACCTGTCGGGCGCGACGTGGTTCGCGATCCTCTACAACATCTTCCTCGCCGGCACGCTCGCGCACTGGGCGTGGTTCACGCTCGCGCGCACGCTGCCGGTGGCGGTGTCGTCGCTGTCGTCGCTGCCGGTGCCGGTCGTCGGCGTGTTCTCCGGGATGCTGATCCTGGGCGAGCGCCCGGGCCCGACCGAGTTCATCGCGCTCGGCCTCGTGCTGGCGTCGCTCTTCGCGGTGCTGTTCCAGCCTCCGCGCGGAGAAGGCGGCAAGGACGGCCGCGAAGTTGCCTGCGGTGCCCGATCCGGAGCCTTGATCCGGCCGCGCCCCGCGCCTCGCGGTTCCGCGCGTCATCCCGAGGCGCGACGCGGCGCCGCTCACCCCAAGTTCGGGAATCAGCGTCAGCACCTTCCCGGTGCGCGAACCACGCATCGAGGTTGGCCTTGCACAGGTCGCCCATCGCCTTGCGCGTCTCGTTGGTCGCGCTGCCGACGTGCGGCAGCAGCACGACGTTGTCCATGGCCGAAGAGCGCCTCGGGAATGTGCGGCTCGTCGGCGAACACGTCGAGGCCCGCGCCCTTGATCGTGCCGGCCTTCAGCGCCGCGACCAGCGCCGCCTCGTCGACGATCGAGCCGCGCGCGATGTTGACGAGCGTGCCCTTCTTGCCCAGCGCGGCGAGCACGTCCGCGTCGACCATGTTGCGCGTCGCGGCGCCGCCGGGGCTCGCGACGACGAGGAAGTCCGATTCGGCGGCGAGTGCCGTGAGGTCGGGCACGAAGCGGTACGGCACGTCCTGCCTGTTGCGCCCCGTGTAGGCGACCTCCATGCCGAGCGCGCTGCACGCGCTCGCGCGATCGCCTTGCCGATGCGGCCGAGCCCGAGGATGCCGACGCGCTTGCCGGAGAGCTTGGTCGTGAGCTCCGGGCCCGCGCTTCTCCCACTCGCGCGCCTCGGCACGAAGCGATTGAGGCGCACGAAGCCGCGGCCCGTCATCAGGATCAGGCCGACCGCGACGTCGGCCACGTCGTCGGTGAGCACGTCCGGGCGTGTTGGTGACCTTGATGCCGCGCTGCTTGCAGTAGTCGACGGGCACGCCGTCGTAGCCGACGCCGAACACCGAGATGATCTCGAGCTTCGGCAGCGCGTCGAGCAGCGACGTCGGCGTCACCGTGCCGCCGCCCTGCACGAGGCCGCGGATGCGCGCGCCCTCCGCCGCGAGCAGCCCCGGCTTGTGGCTCGCCGCGTAGTAGTCGTGGCAGCGGTAGTCCGCCTTCAGCGGCTCGTAGAGGAACGGCGGCAGCGGCGCGGTGACGATGATGTCGGGCTGGGGCATGGCGTTCACTCGTCGGGGAAGAGGGTGGGAGGCGAACCATTCTAGCAATCCGGCGATGAGGCCGGCGTCCGCGCCGGCGGTCGCGATCGCGCGTGAGACCGAGCGCGCGCGCGCGCTCCGCGATGCGCGGATGCGGCACGAACACCGGCATGCGCGCGCACGCGCCCGCGCGTCGCGTCGTCGAGCAGCGCCCACAGGTTGTCGAGCCCTTCGCTGGACGTGAGCGTCAACGCGTGCACGCGTCCCGTCGCGCAGCGCCGCCACGAGCCCGTCGGCGCCCGACTGCGGCGCCGCGCGCCGGTAGCACGCGCACGTAGTCGACGATCGCGCCACGCGCGCGCAGCGTGTCGCCGAGGAGCTCGCGCCCGCCGTCGCCGCGGAAGATCGCGATCGCGCTTGCCCGCGACGTCGCTGCAGCGCAGGCAGCGCGAGCAGGCCCTCGCTGTCGAACGATGCGCCCGGCACCGCGACGTCGTGCACGCCGGCGGCGATCAGCGCCGCCGCGGTGCCCGGGCCCGGCGCGAACGCGTGCAGCTGCGCAGGCCAAGCGTGCGGCGCCGGCACGCCGTACTCGACCGCGTTGGCGGAGACGAAGATCGCGATGTCGTAGCGCGTCGAGCGACGCGTGCACGCGGTCGAGCGCGCTGCGATCGGCCGGCGGCAGGATCACGATCGCCGGAAACACGAGCGGCGACGCGCCGAGCGCCGCGAGCTCCGCCACCAGGCCCGCGGCCTGCCGCGCGGGCCGCGTGACGACGACGCCGACGCCCGTCGAGCGGACGGCGCGCCTCGCCGCCGGGCGGGGCCGCGCTCACGGCGTCGCGCGAGTCACGGCGTCAGGAACCGCGAGGCGCCGCGCGCGAGGAAATCGTCGGCGAGCGCGACCCAGCTCGCGCGGCGCTCTCCTCGTCCTGCGACGTCGGCGTCGCGCTCGCCGCGCAGGACGTCCTTGCCGTCGCGGCTGGCGAGCAGTCCGCGCAGCCACAGCGAGCCTTCCTCCCATTCGGCGTAGCCGCCGAGCGGCGTGTGGCAGCTGCCGCCCAGCGCGCGCGAGAACGCGCGCTCCGCGATCGTCGCCAGCGTGGTCGCGCGATCGGCCAGCGGCGCGAGCGCGGCGACGATGTCGGCGCGCTCGGCGCGGCACTCGATCGCCGAGCGCACCCTGCCCGGGCGCGGGCAGGCTCTCGTCCGGCTCGAGCAGCGATGCGATGCGCGACGCGAAGCCCAGCCGCTTCAGTCCGGCGGCAGCCAGGATGATCGCGTCGTACTGGCCCTCGTCGAGCTTGCGCAGGCGCGTGTTGACGTTGCCGCGCAGCGGCTCGATCACGAGCGCCGGGAAAGCGCTCGCGCAGCTGCGCCTCGCGGCGCAGGCTCGACGTGCCGACGACCGCGCCCGGCGGCAGGTCGGCGCAGCGCGGATATGCGGTTGGACACGAATGCGTCGCGCGGATCCTCGCGCGCCGTGATGCACGCGAGCGTGAAGCCCGGCCGGCATGTCCATCGGCACGTCCTTCAGCGAATGCACGGCGAGATCGGCGCGGCCTTCCGCCATCGCGACCTCGAGCTCCTTGATGAAGAGGCCCTTGCCGCCGATCGCGGTGAGCGGCTGGTCGAGAATGCGGTCGCCCTGCGTGGTCATGCCGAGCAGGCCGATCGTCGCCGCCGGATAGAGCGCGGCCAGGCGCGCGCGGATGTGCTCGGCCTGCCACAGGGCGAGCGCCGACTCGCGCGTGGCGATGGTGAGTCGGCGTGGCGCGTGGTTGGCGGGCATGGTGGCTGTCGGCGATGAAGGCGGGAGAGGCGCACCCGCGAGAACGGCCGCGGGCGAAAGACGAAAATTCTAGCACGCGGGCAGCGGCCATCCGCTCACCGCGGGCCGGCGCCGGAACCATCCCGTGAACGACCAGCGCGGGCACGTCGCCGGCAGCACCTCGTGCTCGAAGCGTCGGACGAGGAACGCGACCACCGTGCCCCTCGCGCGGCACGACGTCGATCGAATGCGCCGTCGTCGACGTAGCAGGCGCAAGGCACCGCCCTCGTCGCCGGGCCAGCCTTCGTTGAGATAGAGCACGAACGACAGCATGCGCGCGTCGTCGTCGCGAAAGCGGTCGCGGTGACGCGCGTAGCAGGCGCCTGCCGGATACCGCGCGTAGTGGCCCTCGAAATCGAAGAGGCCGAGGAACAGCGCTGCGTTGCACGGCGCGCGCGGACGTCGTCGAGCGTGGCGAGCAGCGCGCGCTCGGCGGCCTCCGTGGGCGCATCGTCCAGCCACGCGATGCGATCGCCGCGCACGCTCGCGTCCCGCACGCGCGCGTCGGCGCGTCCGACGGCCGCGGGTTGCATGCGCTGCGCGGCGAACGCCGCCTGCGCACGCGCGCGCAGCGCCGCGGTGGCCGCGGCTGCGAGAAAGTCGGGGACGATCGCGTAGCCGCAGTCGGCGACGCCGGCGACGAGCGCCGCCACGCGGTCGGCGCGGGTCCCGGCGGACGGAACCTCGGCCGGCGGCACTACGCCGCCTTCGGATCCATCTGCATCATGCCGAAGAGGTTGCCCTCGGTGTCCTTGCCGTAGGCGAGCCAGCCGACGGTCGGCACCGGCATCTTGGGCAGCGCGATGCTGCCGCCGTGCTCGGTGACCTGCTTCACCATCGCGTCGACGTCGGTGACGTCGACGGTGCACACGTACGCGTTGACCGCCGCCATCGCGGCGGGCGCCGGGCCGCGCCGCGGCAGCGAGGCCGCCGTCGATGCCGGGCGTGCCCTGCTCGCCGGTCTTGATCAGCCAGTAGGCTTCGCTGCCCCACTGCGAGAATTGCCAGCCGAAGAGCTTCGTGTAGAAGTCGATCGCGCGCTGCGGATTCTCGGCGTGGATCTCGAAATGGATGGGACGCGGCATGGGGCTCTCCATCGGGGCGCGGGCCGGCTATCATAGCGCCGAACGAACGGACGGAGTCACGCGATGCGCATCGTCATCACCGGCGGCGCCGGCTTCCTGGGCAGCCGGCTCGCCCGCAAGCTGCTCGAGCGCGGCACGCTCACCGACGCCCGCGGCAGCGAGCGCGACGATCGCATCGCTCGTGCTGCTCGACGTGGTGCCCGCCGCGGGGTTCGACGATCCGCGCGTCACCGCCATCGACCGGCGATCTCGCCGACGCATCGGTCATCGCGCGCGCGGTGACCGACGACACGGACTCCGTGTTCCACCTGGCGGCGGTCGTCAGCGGCCAGGCCGAGGCGGACTTCGACATCGGCATGCGCGTGAACCTCGACGCGACGCGCGCGCTGCTGGAGCGCTGCCGCACAGCTGCGCGGCGCCGCCGAAGTTCGTGTTCACGAGCTCGCTCGCGGTGTTCGGCGGACCGCTGCCCGATCCCGTTCCCGACGACGCGCCGGTGACGCCGCAGGCGTCCTACGGCGCACAGAAGGCGATCGGCGAATTCCTCGTCTACGACATGACGCGCAAGGGCTTCATCGACGGCCGCTCGCTGCGCCTGCCCACGGTCACCGTGCGCCCCGGCAAGCCGAACAAGGCGGCGTCGTCGTTCGCGAGCGGCATCATCCGCGAGCCGCTCGCCGGCGTCGACGCGCCATGTCCCGGTCGCACCGACCACGCGGATGTGGGTGCAGTCGCCGCGCGCGGTCATCGACAATCTGATCATCGGCCACGAGGCGCCGGCGTCCGCGTTCACGCACACGCGCTCGATCAACGTGCCCGGAATCTCGGTGGCGGTCGGGCGACATGGTCGACGCGCTGCGCAAGGTGGCCGGCGATGCGGTGGCCGAGCCGCGTGCAGTGGAACTACGATCCGGCGATCGACCGCATCGTGTCGACATGGCCGGCGAACTTCGCCCCCGTGCTCGGGCCCGCGCTCGGGATGCGCGCGGACGACGATTTCGAGAGCATCGTCCGCGCCTACATCGCGGACGACATGCCGCGCCCGTAACGCGGCACCCGCGGCGCGTGCGCCGCGCGCAGGCCGACAGGGGAGCCGTCACGCTCATGGCCGTGCCGCCGTCACCGATCGCCGTCGCCAGCGCCGCCACGCGCAATCTCGTCCCGCTCGTCGGCATCGTGTTCCTCGGATGGTCGGGCGCGAACGTGCTGCTCCTCTATTTCCTCGACACGCTGCTCGCGATGGCCGTGATGTTCGCCGGGCTCGCGCGGCACTTCATGCCGCCGGCCGCGTCCGAATCGCTGGCCGCGCGCGTCAACGCGGAAGCGGGCTGCATCGCCGTCGCGCTGTTCCTCGCCGCGTTCATGGCGGTGCCGCTCGGCATGCCCCTGTTCATCCTGTCCATGGCGAGCGGCGTGACGTGGCACTCGGTGACCGACGATCCGATGTTCCGCTCCGGCCTCGTGCTGCAGGCGATCGCCGCGTTCTGGTCCTGCTTCGGCCTCTACCGCGCCCTGCGCACGCATACGCCCGAGGAGCTGCGGCTCAAGCGCCAGTTCGCGCTCGTGTTCCTGCGCTGGATCGCGGTGCTGATGGTGTGGTACCTCGGGCGTGGATTCCTGTTCGGACGCTGGGCGCCGGTGGTGTTCGTGGCCGTCTACGCGGCAGCGACCATCATGATCGAGGTGGCGCCGGACCAGTTCCTGCGCGTGATGCCCGGCGGCGCCGAAGATGCGGAAGCGCTGCGGGGCAACGCGGGACAGGCGCCGCCCGTCGCGTCGCCGGAGGAACGCCCACGCTTCTCCGCGCGCTGGCGGCGCAGGCACAGGCACGACAAGTAGTCGATCAAGCCGCCTCGTCGAGCGCGGGCTCGACCGCCTCCAAGCGCTTCCTGCAGCAGCTCGGGTCCCGCGTCGTTCAGGCGCGCGGCGTCCGACAGGATCTGCCGGAAGCGCCGTCCGCCCGGCATGCCGTGGTAGAGACCGAGCATGTGGCGCGCGATCGAGCGCAGCGGCACGCCCCGCGCGCGCTGCGCGGCCACGTACGGCATCATCGCGCGCAGCACCGCGGCGCGCGACGGCGGCGGCGCCGTGTCGCCGAACACGTGCCAGTCGATCGGCGCCAGGATCATCGGGTCGTGATACGCCGCGCGGCCCAGCATCACGCCGTCGACGTTGGCAAGCTCGCGCTCGATCGCCGGCCACGCGGTGAGGCCGCCATTCAGCACGATGGTGAGATCGCGGGAAATCGCGCTTGAGGCGATGCACGACCTCGTAGCGCAGCCGCGGCACCTCGCGGTTCTCCTTGGGCGACAGCCCCTTCAGCACCGCGTTGCGCGCGTGCACGATGAACACGGTCGCAGCCCGCATCCGCCACCGTGCCCACGAAGTCGCGCACGAAGCCGTAGTCCTCGCTCGCGTCGAGGCCGATACGGTGCTTGACCGTGACCGGCAGCGCCACCGCATCGCGCATCGCGCGCACGCAATCGCGCGACCAGTCGCCGGCTCGGCCATCAGGCACGCGCCGAAGCTGCCGGTCTGCACGCGCTCCGACGGACAGCCGCAGTTGAGGTTGATCTCGTCGTAGCCCCACGCGCGCCGAGCTTCGCGCGCATGCGCGAGCATCGCAGGATCGCTGCCGCCCAGCTGCAGCGCGACCGGATGCTCGGCCGGATCGAAGTCGAGGTGGCGCGGCACGTCGCCGTGCACGAGCGCGGGCGCGGTGATCATCTCGGTGTAGAGGCGCACGTGGCGCGAGATCTGGCGCAGGAAGTACCGGCAGTGCCGGTCCGTCCAGTCCATCATGGGCGCAGTGCATAAGCGATGTGATTTTTTGTCCATTCAGTCGAAGCGCGACGCAAAAGAGACGACAAGCAATCGATTGTATCCAGCGCCCACCCCGCTCAGCGTGTTCGGCGCAAGGGCCTGCAGTCCTGACATCGTCACGCAGACATGAGCGATCCAGAATGACCGTTTCGCCGGAAGTCCTTCTTTGCGCGCGTTCCACTATTGCGGTGGCAAAGCACAAATGAAGAGTCGTCGCTCGTGCCATGCAGTGTGCACTCGCGCACGAACAGCTCGAACCGAATGGTGCATGGCGGCTTTTCCGCCACGTCACCGTGCTTCGATTGGCAGTGCCTCTTGCGAGCTCTCACAGCGGCGCCAAGCCCGGCCCAAACTTGTCGAGCTTCATCTTGTGAATAAGCGCGACAAAGCGCGGCTCTCCACGCAAGCCGACCAGGCGCGGGTCGTCCTTGAGGAAGGTCAGCCGCGTATCGTGGCTGAGGAACGCCCGTTCCAGTGCGTCGAGTGCAGGCTCGATCTCACCCAACGCTGCATACACGGAAGCCAGCGAGGTGGGCGGCACGTAGCGAGTCTTCTCGAGGGCGAGCAGCTGACCCAAAATCGCGCGCGCTTCCTCGATCTGGCCAAGGCGCGCAAGGTAGATCGCCAGCAACGCAGTAGGGCGCGAGGTGCCATCCGCCAAGGCAACCGCATTCCGCATTTCGGCGATGGCACTGTCGGGCCGCTGATCGGCAAGGAACAGAAGGCCTTGCGTGCAGTGAGCGAGCCAGAACCTCGGCGCGATATCCAGCGCGCGATTCAGCCTCGCGCGGGCCTCGTCGCGGCGGCCCGCCTCGAGCAAGTAAGCCGCCTCCAGCGTGTTGAGCACGGGCGACATCGGATCGAGCTCGCGGGCCATGCGCATCTGTGCAAAGCCTTCATCGATCCGGTCCTGGTTCAACAGCAGACTCGCCAGTCCAAAGTGAGCCGCGGCTACGTTCGGATTAATCGCGAGCGCTCGTCGAAACTCGCGTTCCGCGCCCGCCCAGTCGAAGTCGAACCAATAGAGCTTGAACGCCTGCTCGGCACGGGCTTCGGCCAGGTTCGGCACGATGGCCAGAGCACGCTGCACCGCGAAGTCAGCGGGCTCGAACACCTCTGACGGCAGACCGTCGGCTCCGAACAACTTGCGCCGATTGGCTTCGGCCAGGCCCACCCAGGCCAACGCGTAACCAGGGTCAAGTTCGAGTGCCTGCTTGTACAGGTCGATACTCTTGCGTAAGCCATCGGCGCGCATGTCCTGGGTGTATCGAGCCGCAGCCAGAAACAGCTGGTACGCGTCGGTATTGCGTGTTCCACCGAGCCCCGCCTGCGGTGTGTGCGCACCCGCGACGACTTCCAGGCCCGGCGCAAGCACTTGCGCAACGCGCGCCGAGATCATGTCCTGAACTTCGAACACGCCGGTGAATCTCTCGTCGAAGCTGCCGCTCCACGCCGAGGTTCCATCGCCCGCGCGAAGCAGGCGCGCGGTGACCCGCAACTGGTCGCCGCGTCGCTGCAGCGTGCCATCGACGATCCAAGCAACGTCCAGGTCGCGCGCGGCGCGCAGCGGGTCCTGATCGGAGCCCGAATAGCGGCGTACCGACCCGATCGAGCGGACCACCAATCCGGGCACTGTCGAGAGGCGCGCTATCAGGCTATCGGCCATGCCGAATTCCAGCAGCTCGTCGCGCGCGTCGGACGCCAGCGGCTTGAAGGGCAGGACAGCCAGTGTCGATAGGGGGGGCGCAGGGCCGGCTCTCGACGCCCAGCGCGATGCCCACCATCCCGCGCCTCCAACCGCTGCGGCTGCGCCAGTCGCTAGTGCCAGGCGCAGCAAGCGCCGCCTGTCCGGAACGCTGCCTCCCGCATCGCGGGCCTGCGACCCGACTGCAGGCGCGGCAGGCAGCGCCGACGAAGGCTGCATGGTGGACCCTTCATGGGCGACGTATTCGGTCGCGGCCATTGGCGCGCGCTCGGCGTCTACAGCATCCGGTAACTCGGTCACCGCGGCGATGAACCTGAAGCCGCGTCTGGGCACCGTCTGTATGTAGCGACTGTCGTGGGTGTCGTCGGCGAGCGCACGCCGCAAGCCGGAGATGACCTGACTCAGGCTGTTTTCCTCGACCACAAGACCGGGCCATAGCGCCCGCATCAGCGCATCCTTGTCGAGCAATTGACCGGCATTTTCGACGAACAGCAGCAACGCGCTGAAGAGCCGGGGCGGAAGCTCAAGCGAACCGCCATCGCGACGGCGCAACCGCTGCTGCGACCGCTCCAGCACGAAATCACCGAAGACATAGCGTTGCGCTGCGGGCATGGCGCGAAATTCAGACTTTGTTCAGAAATGCTTCAGAA
This sequence comes from uncultured beta proteobacterium, assembly GCA_963725735.1. Classification (GTDB taxonomy): domain Bacteria; phylum Pseudomonadota; class Gammaproteobacteria; order Burkholderiales; family Casimicrobiaceae; genus VBCG01. The sequence goes on from CAVRZM010000018.1 coordinate 425,572, forward strand.
GCCGAAAATGACTTTCAAGGCCGAAGTTGCCATTGTCATGATGTCAGGTAGCGTCCCTGAGAGCAAACGTGAAACCGAACCCGCACGGAAGCCATTCAACTGCAGCGCTCGCCCTGTTTGGCTGCATCGTCCTCTCTGCGTGCGGCGGTGGCGGCCCGGACGAGAGTGCCGCACTTAATCCCATCGATCCCAACGCCTGCACCACCGGACCCGCGCAGACGCCGGTCGACACCGCGTTCTGCCGCGGCAAAGCCAACTTCCACGACCGGACGCTCGCCGGCCTGGGCGGCAATGGGCGCGCATGCTCCGACTGTCACATGGAGTCCGAGAACTTCCAGCTGACCCCGGCGGCCGCGCAAGCGAGGTTTGCCCAGATGACCGCGACCGGCGTCGACGATCCGCTGTTCCGCGCGATCGATGCGAACGACTTCCGCATCAACGGCGCCGCCGCGCACGACTTCACGAACCTGATGGAGAATGGGCTCATTCGCGTGACGTTGCCGCTGCCCGCGAACGTCAAGCTGCTTGACTGCGGGGCAACGGTACCTTGTCCGGCCTCGGCACTCCCGACCGGCGAGACCGTCGCCGATGTCTGGCGGTCGGTTCCCTCGATTCTCGACGCGAAAATCACCGGTCCCGATGGCGCCGGACCCGTTTGGCCGCGTGGCCCGAACCCAAGGGGAGGCTATCAACTCGACGGCCGCATCGACACGCTGCAGAATCAGGCGCAAAGCGCGCTGCGCAACCACGCTGGAGTTGCCGTCGACCCACCGGCGAGCTTTCTCGACGACCTGGCCGCATTCCAGAACGCGCAATTCTCCTCGCCGAGCGTGAAGACGCTGTCTGATGCGATGTCTGCAGGCGCGCTGGCGCTGCCCGATCCCGACCCTGTTTTGAACGCCCTCGAGACCGCCGGCAAGTCCGTATTCAACCGGGCCTGCGCCCAGTGCCACGGCGACATGGGCGGGCATCCGAGCGGCAGCACTCCCATCCTGCAAGGCACGCAAGGCACGCCCACCGCCCTCGTCCGCTATCACGACATCATGACCGCCTGTCCCCGGCCGGTCGACAACGTCGAGCCACCGCGATTTTCGTTCGCACCATGCAGCCCGAGCCAGATGAAAAACGTGCGGACCTACGAGATCACGAACAGCGGCGTTGCGCCGAGCGGCACGCCGTGCGGCGGGGCCATTCCTCAACCAGCTTGCGTGACCCGCGTCACGACGTCGGATCCGGGTCGCCTGCTCCTAACGGGCTACCCGGTGGCCGGGGGTCCAGGCGACATCCAGCACATGGACATCCCGAATCTGCGCGGGATAAGTCGAACCGCGCCCTACTTCATGAACAACACCGCGGCGACACTCGAGGACATGCTCGAGCACTACAAGCAGTTCTTCAAGCGCGTACAGGTGCAGAACCCCGCCGCTCCCCTCCTCACAACGCAGCCTGGCGTCACGCCTCCGATCATCGACCGGCCCTTTACCGACGTCGAGGTTCCCGCGCTGCTCGCCTACCTTCGCAAGATCTGATCGACCCATGGCTCGCGAGCCCTCGCGCTGCCGCGATATTCACGGCGCCCCAAGCCGCCGCGCCAGGCACGATATCTCGCCGGCCGCGATGCAGAGGCGAATTGGTGCACACCCAGTGCACACGACCGGCTGGAAAGCCGCGCTGCTGCTGGCAAGTCGTGCCGATCCATCATGGGTGCCGTGCAGAAGCGGTGCGACTTGGCAAGCATTCGGTCGACATCCGTGGCGATCGAATCAACAGTGATTCGACACGGGATCATTGTATCTGCGAACAACCTCGGCACGGTCACTCCTCGTTCACACGGCCAGCAGTCCCGTCAGCGCGGCACGTCGGACGCTCGCGCCTTCATGCTGCAGAAAGCTCGCACTTCGCGAAGATCGGATCCGCCACCCCAAGCGGACCTTCGAGTGGAGACGAGGCAGATGCCCAAGTCGCGCGGTCAAAGGCGAAGCCTGTCATCGCGTTCGGTCCGCACTCCGGCATGGAGTGTCCGTCAATCTATTGACTAAATGGTCTAGACCAGTTAGTCTATCAATCGTGCAACTTTGCCCTTCGCGATGAAAGGCGCATGCCATGACGAGCAACGCATTGAAAATCGGGCTGTTTCGGTCAGTCTTTGAACTCTTCGGGATCGTCTTGGTTCGGTTCCGTCCCGTGCAGAGAATCTGGGGCGCATGGCTCGTGGCGGTGAATTCGGCGAGCCTGCTGTTCATCCAGCATATAGAGGCGCAAGTGACACTGGGCGCCGTGGGCGTGGCCGTGCTCGCGCAAGCGCTGATCTATCAGCGCAGGCGCTTCATCCGGCTGCTCGGAGTGACGCATGTACTGTGGATTCCCATGCTGACGTGGATGGCGCTGCGCCTCGACACGCTCCCAAGGGAGGAAACCGAGTTCCATGTTTGGCTCATCATGCTTGTGACCACCAACGCAGTCTCCCTGGCAATCGATGCCTGGGATGCCACGCGATTCGTCTTGGGCGAACGCCGGCCTTACTACGTGTGGTGAAGGCTAGGAACGCACCGAACGAATCGCGTGCACCGCGATCAACGACTCCCACCGGTCGCATGGACACCCGCGAGAAACTCGTCCGCACCGCCGAAAGGCTGATGCTCCGCGACGGCTATTCCGCGACGCGGGTCGACGATGTCATACGCAAAGCCGGGCTCAGCAAAGGCAGCTTCTATCACTTCTTTGAAAGCAAGGAAGCTCTCGGACTCGCTGCGCTGGAACGCTACTACGCAGATCGGGTGGGCCGGCTGGCTGCCGGGACCTATGCGACCGAAGCCGATCCGCTGCGCCGAGCCCATGGCTTCTTGCGGCATGCTTCTCACGTTGCCGAAGACTTGTGGGACGCGGGATGCCTGCTGGCCAACTTTGCAGCCGACGCCGCTGGATCGAGTCGAGTCATCTCGAACGCACTCAGGAAGCGAACCAGTGATTTGCGGGCGTTGCTTGCCGACTTGCTGAGCCCGTTCGCGACATCAGGGATCACTGCAGCCGACTTGGCGGATCAGTTTCTCGTTTGTATCGAGGGGTCTGTGGTGCTGGCACGCATCTATGACGATCCGACCTATCTGCGACGCGGTCTCGAACAATTCCGACGCTGCCTGGACAAAGCCGAAGGTCGCGGAGCGTAGGGCACGGCATCCAGATGTCCGTTGCGGGTTCGGCTTGCCGCTGTCCGCTTCTGGTGGTGGATTCAACCGGTCAACGCAACACGTTCGCTGAACATCTCAGCTGGGGTGTGGAAGCCAAGCGTCTTACGCGGCCTCTGGTTTAGCTGTCGTGCGATTGCATTGAGCTGGGCCTGTGAATAGCCCGAAATGTCGATTCCTTTTGGCAGGTACTGCCGAAGTAGTCCATTTGTGTTCTCGTTGCTTCCCCGTTGCCACGGACTCTGGGGATCGCAGAAGTAGACCTGGATATCGGTGGCCATTGTGAACTGCTTATGGCCGTGCATCTCTGTGCCGCGGTCCCACGTCAGCGATTTGTAGAGCTCCTGAGGCAGCTTGCCAGCGTTCTTGATCAGGGCCCTGACGACTGTCTGGGAGTCCTTGCCTCCGAGCTTCACCAGCATCAAGTAGCGTGTCTGACGCTCGACTAACGTTGCGATCTGGCTGTTCCCGCTGCCGAAGAACATATCGCCTTCCCAGTGGCCCGGGACAGCTCGATCGTCGACGGATGCGGGGCGTTCGCTGATCGAGACGGCATCGACAATCTTGCCGTGAATGGCAGTTTTCTGCGTGTAATGCCGCGAGCGCCGCATGCCGCGCGTGCGTCGAAGGTGCTCCAGCAGTTCCTTCTTCAACGCTCCGCGCGCCTGAATGAACAGGCTGCGATAAATGGTTTCGTGGGACACGTAGTGGCTCTCGTCGCACGGATAAGTATGCTTGAGCCATCCCGCGATTTGCTCGGGCGACCATCGCAGGCGGAGTTTGTCCGCCACCAAGCTCGCCAACGCACGGTTGCCGGCAAGCTTGCAGCGCTTTGGTCGAAGTGCCCGCTCCCAAGCAGCACCATCAGCTTGTGCGGCTCGATAGCCTTCTCGACCGCCATTGCGATTGACTTCGCGACTGATGGTCGAAGGCGCGCGTCGCATCCGTGCCGCGATTGAGCGGAGGGACTCGCCGCTCGCCAACGAACGGGAGATCTCTTCCCTCTCGCTCAAGGAGAGCATGGAACTCGAGCGACGTCGCTCCCGTGGTTGAATCCCACCGGTCCTCGACAAGACGTTATGGACTGAGGTGTGTGGTCGATCGAAGAGATGCCCAATCTGGTGAAGCGTCCAGCCGGCCTTCCATCGCTCCCACATGAGTGCTCTCTGGCTCTCGGTGTAGTAGATCCTCGTTCGTCGACCCATCTGCAACACTCCTTCCGCCTCGGCGGATCATAGTGTGTTGCATCGACCGGTTGAATCCACCGCCGATCTCGGTCCGACTGCCCGACGTCGCAGGACGACCGGCTCAGAACGCTCGACGCGAGGAGGAGCGGACGTTCACCAAGGTCGCCATTGGAATTGCCCGTCTTCGCTCGCGCGTCGCAGGCGTCGATTCTCCTGTTACGCCGGCTTCGTCCCGACGGTATACAGCACGCCGACATCGAGCCAGATGCCGTCCCTCGAAGTCAGCGCCTCGATCTCGTTCAGATGCTCCGACTTGAATCGCTCTCGAGCGTCTTCCGGCAGCTGGCTGACCAGGCGGCGAAAGCCGCCGTTCCAGATCACGTCCCACCACTGTTCCGCACCATCGAGGTAATAGCCCACATTCCTCGATTCGACCCGCGTATTCGTCAGGCCGGCTCTGCTGAACAGTGCGCTGCATGCGCCTTCGTTGCCGACTCGCTTCCAGACCTGAGGAGGAATCGCAATCCCGTAAGTGCTCAGCCTGGCGAGCATCAACTCCCTGAGAGGATGGAAGTAGTGTTCTTCCTGGAAACTGGAGATCACGACCTTGCCGCCGGGCTTGACGACCGAAGCGACGTGCGCAAGCTGCGCGTCCAGGTCGTCCACAAAAAAGAGGCCGAACGCGCAGAGCGCAACATCAAAGGAGTCGGCCGGGAACCCCAGTGCCGTCATGTCGCGCTCCAGGAAGTCGATGTGGCTTATGCGCTGCGCAGCAGCCTTTCGCCTGGCCTGATCGAGCATCCCGACAGAGAAATCGACTCCGGTCACGCGCCCGTTCGGAAGCATTCGTGCGACCGCAAGGCTCGCGTGCCCGGTTCCGCAGGCGACATCGAGCGCATGCTCATCACCGCGCAAGTCGAGCAGACCGACCATGCTCTGCGCGCTCTGCGGAAAGAACCGAAGCGCGCCGCCGTCGTAGCCGCCGGAGACGGTGTCAAACGTTTGCTTCAACAACACCTTTCGTTGCCGTTCATCCATGAGTCGACATTCCTTCCGATCTCGGATTCGAGCGTGCGCCGTCTGAAGGCCCCTGCCCCCAGTCGGGGGCGGAGTCGTTGTCGCCATAGCATAGCCGGCGAGCGGACTTCACGGGCGCGCGCGCGGACTGCTTCCCCAAGCGCCGGCCCGGTCGCGTGCGCGATGGGCTCGGGGTCAGGCGGAACGCAAACGGCGCTTCTGCGGGACCACGTCCGTCGCCGCCAGCTGGATGTGCTTGCGCAGAAACGCGTGCGCCGGCTCGGACTCCCGGTTGGCGGTCCACACGAGCTTGATGGGTATCGCAACGCGCTTCGGTCCCGGCTGCAATGGCCTGAGTCCGAAGACGTCGCGGGCGAACCTGATCATGCTGATCGGGACGAGGCCGAACAGGTCCGATCGGCCGACCACCATGAACACCTCGAGGATTTCCGACACCTCCAGGACGACCGGCAGTTTGAGTCGCTGCCACTCCCGCAGTCCCGCCACCGGATGCTCGCCCTCCACGCGCGGACGCAACGATACGAATTCGCCCTTGGCCAGATCGCCGATCGACCGTGCCGTCCTGATCCCCGGATGCCCGCTCCGTGCCACGGCCACGACGCCGTCCTCGAACAGCGTGGCCTCGCGGAACGGTTCGTGCCCCGGAACGAGCCAGTCCACCGCCGCGTCGATGCGTCCTTCACGCATGGCGCGCTCCAGCTCGATCGGTCGCGACCGCGTGCTGAAGATCACGTCGATGCCGGGCGCTGCGCGGCGGAGCCGCTCGCGAAGCCGGATCGCAATCATCGGGCCAAGCGGGTGCGAGATGCTGACGAAGAACTTGCGATCCGAACTTGCGGGCTCGAAGCTCCTGGTCTCCGCGACCGAGTCGCGCACCGCCACCAACGCACCGCGCAGCCTCGCGTAAAGCGCGTCGGCCGCAGCCGTCGGCGCGACGCCGCGCGGCTGGCGAATGAACAACTCGTCGCGGAACACCAGCCGCAGGCGGCTCAGCGCGTGACTGACCGCCGATTGCGTCATGGCGAGGCGAGCCGCGGCACGCGAGAGGCTCCGCTCTTCATAGATCGCTTCCAGGACCGGCAGCAGGTTGAGGTCGACGGCGCGCAGGTTGAGCATGGTGCATATCACCTATGCGAACTATTCAGATGATTCAGCATTGGAGCGGCGCTAGCATAACGGGGAATCCGGAATCCTGTTGCGAGCGTGCGGGCCCCGCGCGCCCGACTCGCGGCAAGGCCGGGCGGCCGAAGGCATTTCCTCGAAGGCCGCAGCACCTGCGAACCCCGGTCGGGCGGCAGGTCGGCCGCGCGCCGTTCGATGGCGCCCACTCAATTTCATTCGATTGACTCGACCGGCAAGAGGTGTAGGACATGGAGATCGCCTGGTTGCTGTTCGGTCTGCTCGGCTGGGCGGTTGCGATACTGCTTGTGTTGGCATTGATGCACATGGCCGGCCGTCAGGACCATATCGCCCGTCGCGTGGAGATGGAGATCAGCCTCGGCTCCGGATCGCCCGCCCCCAGGCCCGGCTTCCACACGGGGAGCGAAAATGCGCGACGCATCGCCACCGGCGGTTCCGATCCGGATTGAGGACGGGCAATCGGCCGACGTGATGATCGACCTGACCGACCCGCTGCGCCGGGCAGATCATCCCCGCCCGGACGCGCGCCGTCGCAACGACGGGGCATGTGCGAGTACCGCGGATCGTGGCTAATCCGCTCGTCAACGCGGTATCGCCTGCTCTCCGCCCACTTGTCCGCCGATGACCTTGGCCAGCACGCGCCCGCGTTCGGTTTCCAGCAGGTCCTTCGCGTCGACCCGCGCGAACAAGTCCATGAGCGGGGCGACCAATCCGGTCCATCCGGTCTGATGGCTCGCGCCGAGGCCGGCGCCGTTGTCGCCGTGGAAGTACTCGTAGAACAGGATCAGGTCGCGCCAGTGCGGGTCGTTCTGAAATTTCTCGGCGCCGCCGTAGACCGGCCGCTTCCCCTCGGCATCGCGCAGGAACATTGCCGTCAACCGGCGCACGATCTCCTGCGCCACCCCGAACAGCGTCGTGAACCGTCCCGAACCGGTCGGGCACTCCACCTTGAAATCGTCGCCGTAGAAGGCGTACAGATTGACCAGCGCGCGGACGATCAGCGTGTTGACCGGCATCCACACCGGACCGCGCCAGTTGGAGTTGCCGCCGAACATGCCGGTATTCGATTCGGCCGGAAGGTATTGCACCCTGTATTCCTGGCCGGCGGCGTGGAACACGAACGGATGCTCCAGGTGGTAGCGCGAGAGCGAGCGAATGCCGTACGGCCCCAGGAACTCGTTCTCGTCGAGCAGGTAGCCGAGCACGCGCTCGAGCTTTCGCTTGTTGAGGATCGACAACAGCCGGCGGTCCTTGTGGCCGATGAACCCCGCATCCGTCGGAGCGACTTGCGAGACCAGCTCGGGGTGACGCCGGCGGAATTGGGCGATCAACTCCATCAGCCTCGGATTGCGGATGGCCGCATCCCCCTCGAAAACCGTCGACGCGCATAGCGGCAGCAGTCCCACCATCGACCGTACCTTGAGCCGCATGGCCTGGCCGTCCGGCAGCCGCAGCAAGTCGTAGAAGAATCCGTCCTCTTCGTCCCACATCTCGTCGTGGTGCTCGCCGCGACGGTCCATCGCATAGGCGATCCACATGAAATGCTGGACGAACTTGAAGGCGATCTCCTCGTAGATCGAATCGTATTCGGTCAGGATGAGGGCGATCTCCAGCATGTTCTGGCAGTAGAACGCCATCCACGCCGTCCCGTCCGCCTGCTCCAGCGTGCCGCCCGTCGGCAGCGGCGCGCTGCGATCGAAGATGCCGATGTTGTCGAGGCCCAGGAAGCCCCCGGCGAAGACGTTGCGCCCCGTGGGGTCCTTGCGATTGACCCACCAGTTGAAATTCAGCATCAATCCCTGGAACGAGCGCTCCAGGAACCGCAGGTCGGCCCGGCCCAGTTGTTTCTCGTATTTGTACAGCCACAGCGTGGCCCACGCGTGCACCGGGGGATTCACGTCGCTGAAGTTCCACTCGTACGCCGGAATCTGCCCGCTCGGGTGGAAGTACAGGCTGCGCAGCATCAGCAGCAGCTGCTCCTTGGCGAAGTCGAAATCCACCATGGCCAGCGAAACGGTGTGGAACGCCAGATCCCAGGCCGCATACCACGGATACTCCCACTTGTCCGGCATGGAGATCACGTCGGCGTTCAGCATGTGGAACCACTCCGTGTTGCGCACGTCGTGGCGTGCCGTCTCGAGCAGCGGATGGCTCTTGTGCTCGCGCAGCCAGCGTTCCAGATCGAAGTAGTAGTACTGCTTGCCCCACAGCATGCCCGCCAGCGCCTGGCGATGCACTCGCCGCTGATCCTCGGTGAACGTCCCGGGCGCAATCCGTTCGTAGAACGCGTCGGCGTCCGCGAGGCGGCTCGCGAGGATCTTCTCGAAGCCACCGAACGGGTCCTTCGCGCGTTGCGCCGTCAGGCGCAACCGGATCGTCCTGCTGCCACCCGCGGGCACGTCGAGGACGTAGTGCGCCGCGGCCTTGGTCCCGGCCTTGCCGGGATTCACCGCCTCGCCTTGCCGTTCGACGACACAGGCGTGGAACGCATCCTTCACGTAGGCGGATGCGTTGGCCTGGCCCCACAGACGCTGCGCGTTGCTCTCGTTCTCGGTGAAGAGCAACTCCGGGTCGCCGTCGCATTGGAGCCAGTATTCGCCCAGCTCATGATGCGTGGCCTGCACGACGCCGGGTCCCGCCTCGCGCAGCGATGGCTTCCGATCGTCGTCACCCCACGACCACGTGTTGCGGAACCACAAGGTCGGCAGGACATGCAGCCGTGCCGCGTCGGGCCCGCGATTGTGGACGGCGACACGCACCAGCACGTCCTCCGGACCTTCCTTCGCGTATTCAAGGAACACGTCGAAGTAGCGGTCGTCGTCGAAGATGCCGGTGTCGAGCAGCTCGTATTCGAACGCCTCGCGCGACCGTCGCCCGTTGGTCTCGATCAGGTCCCGATACGGAAACTCCCGCTGCGGGTACTTGTACAGGTACTTCATGTACGAGTGAGTGGGCGTGCTGTCGAGGTAGAAGTAGTACTCCTTCACGTCCTCGCCGTGGTTGCCCTCGCTGTTGGTGAGGCCGTAGAGGCGCTCCTTCAGGATCGGGTCCCGCTCGTTCCACAGCGCCAGCGCAAAGCACAGCCGCTGCTTGTCGTCGCACAGTCCGCCGAGGCCGTCCTCGCCCCACTTGTAGGCGCGCGAGCGCGCCTGGTCGTGGGTGAAGTAGCCCCAGGCGTTGCCGTCTTCGCTGTAGTCCTCGCGGACCGTGCCCCACTGCCGCTCGCTGAGGTACGGTCCCCACTTCTTCCACGGGACTTGCGCGACACGCGCCTCGTTCAGGCGCTTCTGCTCCGTCACTTCCGCTCTTGCAGGATCCATGGCTAACCTCCACTACGAACGAGCGAGCTCGATCCGGCGCAACGCAGGCGCCGGCCATCCGTCGACTGCCTCACCAGCGTACTCCCGTCCAAGCGCGCCGCGAATCGCCGTTGCCGTTTGCGCCGAGGGGACGAGACACGGATCCTCGATTGACAGGATGACATCCGGATCTGTCTCGCGATGCCGATCGCGTTCCAGTCCGGACAAACCGGCCTCGGCCTCGGCCACGGAGGCGGACGCGCGGCAACCGCTGCGCGCCCGCTGGCGCACGCCTCCTCGGCGCCGTCCCGGCCGGCGCCAGGCGCCACAGATCCGCTCCCTTTCGCGCGGCTACGGACTCACGTGCGCATCGCCCCGCGCTCCATCGCCGCTTCGGCGCCGAGGCTGTCGGCATCACGGTAGATCGTGGCGACGGCGAGCACGCGGCCGTTGCGCTGGTAGCGCAGCACGCAGTCGCGGGAGGCGATGTCACCGTCGACCGCCAGCGCGTCCCACGACTCGGCGTGGCCCACGTAGTTGATCGGCACGTCGTAGTGCTGGCTCCAGAAGAACGGAACCGCATCGAACTTCTCGTGGGCGCCGAGCATGTTGAGGGCGACGGCCTGCCCCTGCCGTTGCGCGACGACCCAGTGCTCGACGCGAATCGCCGAACCGCTGTGCGGGTCGGGCCACCGGGCGATGTCGCCGGCCGCGAAGATTCCGGGCGCACTGGTCTCCAGGTACTCGTTGACCGCAACGCCGCGGTCGATCGCCAGGCCGGCCTTCTCCGCGAGCGCCAGGCGCGGCCGCACGCCGACGCCAACGATGACCAGCTCCGCGTCGATGGTGCCGCCGCTCTTCAGGGTCACCCGGCTCGCCTCGATCGCCGTGGCCGTGTCGTCCAGGTGGAAGATCACGCCGTGCTCCTCGTGCAGGCTGCGCACGAAATCCCCCATCTGCGGACCCAGGACCCGCTCCATCGGCCGCTTCTCCGGCGCCACGACATGCACCTCGATGCCGCGCGCGCGCAGCGAGGCGGCGACCTCGAGCCCGATGAAGCTCGCGCCCATCACCACGGCGCGGCGCGCGCTGGCCGCGCGCGCGATGATGGCGCGGGAATCGCGCGAGCGTACGCAGCGTGTGCACGTGCGGCAGGTCCATGCCCGGCAGCGGCAGGCGCACCGGCTCCGCGCCGGTGGCGAGGAGCAGCCGGTCGTACGCCACCTTCGCGCCGTCGGCCAGCACGACCTCGCGCGCGCGCGCATCGATGCCGCTGACGGACGCCTGCAGCCGCAGATCGATGCCTTGCTCGGCGTAGAAGCGGTCGTCGCGCAATGGCACCCATTCCTCCGGTGCGGTCCCGGCGAGATAGTCCTTGGACAGGTTCGGCCGGTCGACCGGCGGCGCGTCGTCGTCGCTCAGCATCACGACGTCGCCCTCGAACCGCTGGCGACGCAGCATCTCGGCGGCGGCGAATCCCGCCGCGCCGGCGCCTACGATCACGATGTTCCGCGGTCCTGCAGGGGCGAGATGGACACGCGCGACCGGTGCCGGCGCCACTTTCTCCGTCACGAACACCTTGTCGCCGCGCACCGCCGTCGACCAGCACGCGATGGGACCGAGCGCGGGTGCGCGCAATGCCTCCCCGGTCCGCAGGCTGAAGCAGGCGTGGTGCCACGGGCAACGCACGGTGTCGTCGACCACCAGCCCCTCGGCGAGCGGGCCGCCGTAGTGGGTGCACGTCGCGCCGACCGCAAAGAACTCGCTGCCACGGCGTGCGAGCAGCACCGCGTCGTCGCCGACGTGTCCGGCCAGCATCTGGCCGTCGGCGAGGGAGGCGACCGGCACGCCCTGGGTCAGGTCAGGGCCGGCAGCTTGCTTCTCGGGCGCGCTCATATCGATCTCCGGTCGGGGAGTACGTCGCGAATCGTGCGGGCGTCGACGATGGTGCGGCTGCGTACATCTCCGGCATGCCCGTGAGACATCCTACCGCCGATCGCGCGCGCCCACCTGCTGGCCGCCGGAATGGCGCGCGGCTCGCCCCGCGGCGTCGCCCCACCGGGAGGCCGCGGATGCCGCCGGCGCTTGACCTGCATCAGCCCGGCAAGCCCGTGTCCTGCTAGCATCGACGGACCGGGGCCATGCCGCCCGCTGCTCCGGCTCGCCTGCGCCACCGTTGAACTACAAGACCACCTCCGCCGCCGCCGATCGCTTCGCGCCGATGCCCGCGGTCGCACGGCGTCCCGCGTTCACGCGCAACGAATGGTGGCGCCTCACGGGCTTCTACGGCTTCATCGCGCTGCTGCACGTCGCGGGGTGGGGCCTGTATCTCTATTACTCGGCGGCCTACCCGGCGCTCGTGGGACTGGGCTTCGTCGCCTACATGTTCGGACTGCGCCACGCCTTCGATGCCGACCACATCGCGGCGGTCGACGACACGGTGCGCTACATGCTCCAGAAGGGGCAGCGGCCGCTCGGCATCGGCTTCTTCTTCTCGCTCGGGCATTCGAGCGTGGTGCTGGCGCTCGCGGTCGCGGTGGTGTTCGCCGCGGAGTGGCTGAAGCGCGGGCTGCCGATGATGCAGGACGCCGGCAGCCTCATCGGCGCCAGCGTCTCGGGCACGTTCCTCCTCGTCATCGCGGCGCTCAACTTCGTGGTGCTGCTCGAGATCCTGCGCGTCTGGGGCATGGCGCGCCGCGGCGCGCACAGCCACGACCACCTCGAGGACCTGCTGGCCAAGCGCGGGCTTCATGAACCGCCTCTTCGGCGGCCGCCTCGCGCGGGTGATGCGCCACAGCTGGCAGATGTACCCGCTCGGCCTGCTGTTCGGCCTCGGCTTCGACACCGCCTCGGAGATCGGCCTGCTGGCGATGACGGCCGGCGCCTCCGCGGGCAACCTGCCGCTCGCGGGCGTGCTGTGCCTGCCGATCCTGTTCGCGGCCGGAATGACGGCGATGGACACCACCGACGGCGTGCTGATGGTGAAGGCGTACGACTGGGCGTTCGTGAATCCGCTGCGCAAGATCTTCTACAACATCACGCTCACCAGCCTGTCGGTCGGCGTGGCGCTGGTGATCGGGCTCGTGCAGCTCATGCAGGTGGCGATCCGCGTGCTCGAGCTCGACGGCCCCTTCTTCGCGTTCGTCGCGGGGCTCGAGTTCGACGTGCTCGGCTACGTGATCGCCGGCGTGTTCCTGGGCGGCTTCGTGCTGTCGATGGCGCTGTGGAAGTTCGGGCGCATGGAGACGCGCTACGGCCGCGACGCGCACCTGCATGCGCACGCGCATGCGCACGGCGACCGCACGCACGTCCACCGGCACTTCCACTGAAGGCGCACGGTCCGGCGCCGCACGGGACCGGACGCCTGCCCGCGTCCTACGCGTTGCCGCGCGCGCCCGCGTCCGCCACCGCCACCGCTGTCATGTTGAGGATGCGGCGCACCGTCGACGACGGCGTCATGACGTGCACCGCCTTCGCCGCGCCCAGCATGATGCCGCCGACCGTGATGCCGCCGCCCGCGGTGACGCGCAACGCGTTGTAGGTGATGTTGGCGGCGTCGATGTTCGGCATGATGAGGAGGTTCGCCTCCTCGGTGAGCCGCGAGTCCTGGAACTCCTGGTCGCGCACGCCGCGCGACAGCGCCGAGTCGGCGCGCATCTCGCCGTCGACCGCGAGGCCCGGGGCGCGCGCCGTGATGAGGTCGAGCGCGTCGCGCATCTTCACCGCCGACGGCGCGTCGGAGCTGCCGAAGTTCGAGTGCGACAGCAGCGCCACCGTGGGCTTGATGCCGAAGCGCTGCACCTCCTCCGCCGCGAGCAGCGTCATCTCGGCGACCTCTTCGGACGTCGGATCGCGGTTGATGTGCGTGTCGCAGATGAAGAGCTGGCGGCCGGGCAGGATCAGCATCTGCATCACCGCCAGCGTCTTCGCGCCCTCGCGCAGGCCGATCACCTGCCGGATGTAGCGCAGGTGCCCCGGCGCGTTGCTGCTGACGCCGCAGAGCATGGCGTCCGCGTCGCCGCGATGGACGAGCATGGCAGCGACGAGCGTGGGCCGCGTGCGCATCTCCTCCTGCGCCTGCCGGCGGGTGACGCCCTGCCGCCGCGCGAGGCGGTAGTACTCGGTCCAGCACTCGCGGAAGCGCGGGTCGTCGTCGATGTTGACCGCGTCGCAGTCCCCGCCGATCGCCAGCCGCAGGCCCAGCTTCTGGATGCGGCTCGTGATGATGTCGAGGCGGCCGACCAGCACCGGCCGCGCGAAGCCCTCGTCGACCGCCGCCTGCGCCGCGCGCAGCACGCGCTCGTCCTCGCCTTCGGCGTAGATCACGCGCTTGGGCGCGTTGCGCGCGGCGGTGAACACCGGCTCCATCGTCGCGCCCGACTCGTAGACGAAGCGCGAGAGCTGCTTGCGGTACTTGTCGAAGTCGGCGATCGGACGCGTGGCGACGCCGCTTTCCATCGCAGCCTTGGCCACCGCGGGGGCCATGCTCGTGATGAGCCGCGGATCGAACGCGCGCGGAATGAGGTAGTCCGGACCGAACGGCGGCGTGGCCTCGCCGTACGCCTGCGCGACGATGTCCGACGGCTCGGCCCGCGCCAGCTCCGCGAGCGCCCGCGTGGCGGCCAGCTTCATCTCCTCGTTGATCTTGGTCGCGCCGCAATCGAGCGCGCCGCGGAACATGAACGGGAAGCAGAGCGAGTTGTTGACCTGGTTCGGATAGTCGGAGCGGCCGGTGCCGACGATGCAGTCCGGCCGCACCTTCTTCGCGAGCTCGGGACGGATCTCGGGCTCCGGATTGGCCATCGCGAGGATGATCGGACGGTCGGCCATCTTCTTCACCATCTCCGGCGTGAGGATGCCGCCGGTGGACAGGCCCAGGAACACGTCGCAGCCGCCGATCACGTCGTCGAGCGACTTCGCGCCCGTGTCCTGCGCGTAGCGCGCCTTGTCCGCGTCGAGCCTGCCTTCGCGCCGCGTGCTCACCACGCCCTTGCTGTCGAGGATGAAGATGTTGCGGCGATCGAGGCCCAGGCTGCACCTGCAGGTCGAGGCACGCGATGGCCGCGGCGCCCGCGCCGGAGCACACGAGCTTCACCTTGCCGATGTCCTTGCCGACGATCTTGAGGCCGTTGAGGATCGCCGCCGCGGCGACGATCGCCGTGCCGTGCTGGTCGTCGTGGAACACCGGAATCTTCATCCGCTCGCGCAGCTTCTTCTCGATGTAGAAGCACTCGGGCGCCTTGATGTCCTCGAGGTTGATGCCGCCGAACGTCGGCTCCAGCGCCGCGACCACCTCGACGATCTTGTCCGGATCCGACTCGCCGATCTCGATGTCGAAGACGTCGATGCCGGCGAACTTCTTGAAGATGCAGCCCTTGCCCTCCATCACCGGCTTGCCTGCCAGCGCGCCGATGTTGCCGAGGCCGAGCACCGCGGAGCCGTTGGTGATCACGGCGACCAGGTTCGCCCGCGCGGTGTAGCGGGCGGCCAGCGACGGGTCCTTCTCGATCGCGAGGCAGGCGTAGGCCACGCCCGGCGAGTAGGCGAGCGAAAGGTCGCGCTGGTTGGCCAGCGTCTTGGTCGGCGCGATGGAGATCTTCCCGGGGGTCGGAAACTCGTGATACTCGAGCGCGTCGATGCGCAGTTGCTCTTCGTCCATGATGCTCTCTCCTCCTATTTCTTCCTCACCGGCGGCAGGTCGGTGCACACGCCTTCGAACACTTCCGCCGCCATGCCGATGCTCTCGCGACAGCGTCGGATGCGGATGGATCGTCTTGCCGATGTCGACCGGATCGCAGCCCATCTCGACGGCGAGGCAGACTTCGCCGATCAGGTCGCCCGCGTGCGTGCCGACGATGCCGCCGCCGATGCAGCGGTGCGTCGCCTCGTCGAACAGCAGCTTGGTGAAGCCTTCGTCGCGGCCGTTGGCGATCGCGCGGCCGGACGCCGCCCAGGGGAACACCGCCTTGCCGTACTTGATGCCCTTCGCCTTGCACTCGTCCTCGGTGAGGCCGGCCCACGCCACTTCCGGATCGGTGTAGGCGACCGACGGAATCTGCCTGCGCGTCGAAGAACGACTTCTGCCCCGCGGCGGCTTCGGCCGCGACGTGCCCTTCGTGCACCGCCTTGTGCGCGAGCATCGGCTGGCCGACGATGTCGCCGATCGCGTAGATGTGCGCGACGTTGGTGCGCATCTGCTTGTCGACGTCGATGAAGCCGCGATCGGTGACCGCCACGCCGGCCTTCGTCGCGCTCGATCAGCCTTGCCGTTGGGGCTGCGGCCGACCGCCACCAGCACGAGGTCGTAGAGCTGCGGCTCGGCGGGCGCGTTCGCGCCCTCGAAGCCGACCTCGATGCCGCCTGGCGTCGCCTTCGCGGACACGGTCTTGGTCTTCAGCATGACCTTGTCGAAGCGCGGCGCGTTGCTCTTCTCCCACACCTTGACGAGATCGCGGTCGGCGCCGGTCATCATGATGTCGAGCATTTCGACGACGTCGATGCGCGTGCCCAGCGTCGAGTACACCGTGGCCATCTCGAGGCCGATGATGCCCGCGCACCGACCACCAGCATGCGCTTCGGGATCGCCGTCAGCTCGCAGCGCGCCGGTGGAATCGACCACGCGCGGATCGTCCGGCATGAACGGCAGCTTCACCGCCTGGCTGCCGGCCGCGATGATCGCCTTCTCGAAGCGGACGACCTTCTTGTCGCCCGTCTTCGCCCTGCCCGACCGCCCGTGGTCTCGGCACCTCGAGGTGATGCGGATCGAGGAAGCGTCCGACGCCGCGCACGACCTCGACCTTGCGCGTCTTCGCCATGCCGGCAAGCCCGCTCGTCAGCTTCTTGACCACGCCGTCCTTGAACGCCGCGCAGCTTGGGCAGGTCGATCTGCGGCGCGCCGTAGCCGATGCCGTGCGCGGCGAGCGCGGCGACCTCGTCCATCACCGCCGCCGTGTGCAGCAGCGCCTTGGACGGAATGCAGCCGACGTTGAGGCACACGCCGCCCAGCGTCGCGATAGCGCTCGACCAGCACGGTCTTCATGCCGAGGTCCGCGCTGCGGAACGCCGCGCGAGTAGCCGCCGGGGCCGGCGCCCAGCACGAGCATCTCGCATTCGACGTCGGCCTTGCCGCCGTACGTCGCCGCCGCCGGCGCCGGTGACGCTGGCGCCGCGGCGCTGCCCGGAGCGGGCTGCCGGCGCGGCGGCCGCCGGGGCGCGGCTTGCGGCGCCGGCGCGCTCGCCGGTGCGGCTGCCGCGGGCGCCTGCGCGCGCCGCGGCGGCCGCCTCGACGATCAGGATCAGCGCTGCCTTCCGACACCTTGTCGCCGACCTTGACCTTCAGCTCCTTGACCACGCCGGCGACCGGCGACGGCACGTCCATCGTCGCCTTGTCGGATTCGAGCGTGACCAGCGAATCTTCCGCCTTCACCGCGTCGCCGGGCTTGACCAGCACCTCGATGACCGGCACGTCCTTGAAGTCGCCGATGTCGGGGACCTTGACTTCGATCGTGTTCGCCATGACGTGCTCGTCTCCGTCAGATGACGATGCGCCGCATGTCGGCGAGCAGACGCGCCGAAGTGGTTGTTGAAGCGCGCCGCGGACGCGCCGTCGATCACGCGATGGTCCCACGACAGCGACAGCGGCAGCATGTAGCGCCACGCCGACGTCTTGCCGTCGTGCGACACCTGCTTCCAGAACGAGCGGCACACGCCCATGATCGCGACTTCGGGCGCGTTGATGATCGGCGTGAAGTAGATGCCGCCGATGCCGCCCAGGCTGCGAGATCGTGAACGTGCCGCCCTGCATCTGGTCGGGCTTCAGCTTGCCGTCGCGCGCGAGCTTGGCGAGCTCGCCCATCTCCTTCGCGATGTCGACCACGCCCTTCTTGTCGGCGTCGCGGATCACCGGCACGACGAGCCCGTTCGGCGTGTCGGCGGCGAAGCCGATGTGCCAGTAGTTCTTGAGGATCGAGGTTGTCGCCGTCGAGCGAGGCGTTGAACTCGGGGAACTTCTTCAGCGTCGCGACCGCCGCCTTGATCATGAAGGCCAGCATGCGACCTTGACGCCGCTCTTCTCGTTCTCCTTGTTCAGCTGCACGCGGAAGGCTTCGAGGTCGGTGATGTCGGCGTCGTCGTGGTTCGTGACGTGCGGGATCATCACCCAGTTGCGGTGCAGGTTGGCGCCGGAGATCTTCTTGATCCGCGACAGCGGCTTGGTCTCGATCGGGCCGAACTTCGCGAAGTCGACCTTCGGCCAGGGCAGCAGGTCGATGCCGCCGACGCCGGCGCCGCCGGCGCCGCGGGTGCGCGCCGCGCGGCGCGCGCCCTTCGCCGCGGCCTCGACGTCCTCCTTGAGGATGCGGCCCTTGTCGCCCGCTGCCTTGCACCGCGGCGAGATCGACGCCCGAGCTCGCGCGCGAGCTTGCGCACGCCCGGGCCGGCGTAGGCGAGCGAGGACGCTGGCGCCGGCGTCATCGCGACCCTCTCGCCGCTGCCGGGAGCGGGGGCGATGCCGGCGGCGCGCGCGGTCGCCGCGTCGCGCGACGACCGCGGCAGCGTCGGGCAGCGCCGGCGCGGCGCGCGCCGTCGGTCGCCAGCGTCAGCACCAGCGAGCCCTCGCGACACCTTGTCGCCGACCTTGACCGCGATCTCGCGCACCGACGCCGCCGAGCGGCGCCGGCACGTCCATCGTCGCCTTGTCGGATTCGAGCGTGACCAGCGCGTCCTCGGCCTTCACCGTGTCGCCCGGCTTCACCATCACCTCGATCACCGGCACGTCCTTGAAGTCGCCGATGTCGGGGACGCGCACTTCGGCGACGCCGCCCGGCGCGCTGGTCGGCGCCGGCGGCGGCGGCGACCGCGGTCTTGGGCGCGCTCGCGCGGCATGCGCCGCGCCGGCGCGCCGGCTCGAGCAGCAGGATCACGCTGCCCTCGCTCACCTTGTCGCCGACCTTGACCTTCAGCTGCCTTGACCGTGCCGGCCGCGGGCGCCGGCACGTCCATCGTCGCCTTGTCGGATTCCAGCGTGACGAGCGAGTCCTCGGCCTTCACCGCGTCGCCCGGCTTCACCATCACCTCGATCACCGGGATGTCCTTGAAGTCGCCGATGTCGGGCACCTTCACTTCGATCGCTGCTCATGGTCTCTGACCTTGTGCCTCGTCATTCGTGCGCGGTCTTTGCACTGCCGCTCCGCGGCGCTCACACCGTCCAGGGATCGGGCCGCTCGGTGTCGAGGCCGTACTTGGCGATCGCCTTCGCCACGACGTCCGGCTTGATCTCGCCGTCGTCGGCGAGCGCCTTCAGCGCGGCGACGGTGACGTAGTAGCGGTTGACCTCGAAGAACCGGCGCAGCTTCACGCGGTAGTCGCTGCGGCCGAAGCCGTCGGTGCCGAGCGTGACGTAGCGGCGCGGCATCTGGCTGCGCACCTGGTCGGCGTAGTTGCGCATGTAGTCGGTGGCCGCGATCGACCGGCCCGCGTGCCCTTCGAGCGCACGTCTCGACGTAGCTCTTGCGCGCGCGGCGCGGTCGGATGCAGCAGGTTGTGGCGCTCGACGCTCATGCCGTCGCGGCGCAGCTCGTTGAAGCTGGTGGCGCTCCAGAGGTCGGCGTTCGACCTTCCAGTCGTTGCGCAAGCAGGTCGGCCGCGGCGATCACCTCGCGCAGGATCGTGCCCGAGCCCATGAGCTGCACGCGCGGCCCCTTCGCCGCTTGGCCGCCCTCCTGCAGCAGGTACAGGCCCTTGACGATGCCTTCCTCCGCGCCGGCCGGCATCGCCGGGTGCGGGTAGTTCTCGTTCATCAGGGTGATGTAGTAGTAGACGTCCTCCTGCGCCTCGTACATGCGGCGGATGCCCTCGCGCACGATGACCACGACCTCGTAGGCGAACGTCGGGTCGTACGAGACGCAGTTGGGAATGGTCGACGCGAGGACGTGGCTGTGGCCGTCCTCGTGCTGCAGGCCTTCGCCGTTGAGCGTCGTGCGGCCCGCGGTGCCGCCCATGCAGGAAGCCGCGCGCGCGCATGTCGCCCGCGCGCCCACGCGAGGTCGCCGACGCGCTGCAGGCCGAACATCGAGTAGTAGATGTAGAACGGGATCATCGGCACGTTGTTGGTGCGTGTACGACGTCGCCGCGGCGATCCACGAGCTCATCGCGCCGGCCTCGTTGATGCCTTCCTGCAGCACCTGGCCCGACTTGTCCTCGCGGTAGTACATGAGCTGGTCGGCGTCCTGCGGCTTGTAGAGCTGGCCCACCGCCGAGTAGATGCCGAGCTGGCGGAACATGCCCTCCATGCCGAACGTGCGCGACTCGTCCGGCACGATCGGCACGATGTGCTTGCCGATCGCCTTGTCGCGCACCAGCGTGCCGAGCATCTGCACGAAGGCCATCGTGGTCGAGATCTCGCGCTCGCCGGAGCTCTGCAGCAGGCGCTCGAAGTTCGACAGCGGCGGCGCCGGCAGCGACGTCGACTTGCGCCGGCGCTGCGGCAGGTAGCCGCCGAGCGCGCGCGCGGCGCTCCTGCAGGTACTTGCATCTCCGGGCTGTCCTGTCGCAGCGAGAGGAACGGCAGGTCGCCGATCCTGTCGTCGGGCATCGGGATGTCGAAGCGGTCGCGGAACTGCTTCAGCGCGTCCTGCGTCATCTTCTTCGCCTGGTGCGCGATCATCTGGCCTTCGCCCGACTCGCCCATGCCGAAGCCCTTGACGGTCTTGGCGAGGATCACCGTCGGCTGGTCCTTGTGCTTCACCGCCGCGGCGTAGGCGGCGTACACCTTGAACGGATCGTGGCCGCCGCGGTTCAGCTTCCACACCTCGCTCGTCGGACAGGTCGGCGACCAGCGCCTTCAGCTCCGGCGTGTTGAAGAAATGCTCGCGCACGTACGCGCCGTTCTTGCTCTTGAAGTCCTGGTACTGGCCGTCGACGCACTCCTCCATGCGCTTGAGCAGGATGCCGTCCTTGTCCTTGGCGAACAGCGCGTCCCAGCCCGAGCCCCACACGACCTTGATCACGTTCCAGCCGGCGCCGCGGAACACGCCTTCGAGCTCCTGGATGATCTTGCCGTTGCCGCGCACCGGGCCGTCGAGCCGCTGCAGGTTGCAGTTGATGACGAAGATCAGGTTGTCGAGGCGCTCGCGACCCGCCATCGAGATCGCGCCGAGCGACTCCGGCTCGTCGCACTCGCCGTCGCCGAGGAACGCCCAGACCTTGCGGCCTTCCGTCTTGGCGAGCCCGCGGCCCTCGAGGTACTTGAGGAAGCGCGCCTGGTAGATCGCCATCAGCGGGCCCAGGCCCATCGACACCGTCGGGAACTGCCAGAAGTCCGGCATCAGCCACGGATGCGGATACGACGGGATGCCCTTGCCGTCGGCTCTCCTGCCGGAAGTGGAGGAGCTGCTGCTCGGTCAACCGGCCCTCGACGAAGGCGCGCGCGTAGATGCCCGGCGACACGTGCCCCTGCACGTAGATGAGGTCGCCGCCGTGGTCCTTCGTCGGCGCGTGCCAGAAATGCCCGAAGCCGATGTCGTAGAGCAGCGCGGACGACTGGAAGCTCGCGATGTGGCCGCCCAGCTCGGACGATTCCTTGTTCGCGCGCAGGATGATCGCCACCGCGTTCCAGCGGATCGCCGAGCGGATCTTGTGCTCGAGCTCGCGATTGCCCGGCGACTTCGCCTCGAGCTCGGGCGGAATCGTGTTGCGATAGGGCGTGGTCAGCGCGATCGCCGGCGGCGCACCGATCCGCGACGCTTCGTCGCGGAGCTGCGCCAGAAGGAACCGCGCACGCTCGACCCCCTGGTGCTGGACGACGGCGTTGAGGGCGTCGAGCCATTCGCGGGTCTCGACCGGATCGTGATCGTTCATGATGCCCATGCCGCGTGCTCCTGGCTCGCTCTGGTGATGGAAAGGGAATGACAGGGGCGGCGCGCAGCGTTGCGCCGCGGGGCGACCGCCGGTGCGGTCAGCGGAGGCGCAGGCTCCGCGGGTGACGTGAACGCAAGCGGCGCGATGTCAGCGCGGCGTCTCCGCTGCATGCGATGCTGCCCCGGTCCTGCAAGCGACTCCTCCTCGTCCGTCCCGGCGCGCCCATCGCCTGGTTCTCGTGCGCGCGCCATTCTTGCCGCGTTCGGCGGCGGCGGTCACTGCAAACTGCCGCGTCCCGGCCGCGTTGTCAATCGCCGCGCCGGTGTGCAATGCATCACAGCCGATGCGATCGGTCGCCCTCGCCGAAGTAGGGCCACACGATAGCATCTCCCCTGGTGAAGGCCAGGACCTTGAAGAGCTCGCCCATCTCCGCGGGCGAGAGGAGCTTCTGGACCGCGGCCGCCTCGCGCAGATACGCCGCACCCGCCGGGTCGCCGCAGGCGCGCAGTCGCTCGAGGATGCCGGCGCCGACCAGGAACGCCGCCAGCGACCCGTAGCCGGCGACGGTCAGCCCGCCGCGCTCGCCGGCCAGCGCCATCGCCGTGAAATCGACGTGCGCGGTGAGGTCGGACAGGCCCGGCCACAGCAGCGGCTCGTCGTGCACGCGATGCCGATAGTGTCCGACCAGCGTCCCGCTGCTGCGCTGCGGATGGTAGTACTCGCGCTGCGGAAAGCCGTAGTCGGCGACGAGCATGCCGCCACGGGCGACGCGCCGCGCGAGCGACTCGACCAGCGCTTCCGCCGCCGGCGCGATCTCGCTGACGTAGTCGATGCCGGGCGGGAAGCGATCCTCCGCCAGCGCCCGCAGGCGCGCATTGGCGAGCGGCCGCTCGACGATGCGCAGGCCGCCGTCGAACACGACGCCGCGCTCCCGCCACGCGCCCGCACGGCGCGCGACGACGTGCGGGGGCACCGCGTCCAGCACCTCGTTCATGATCACGGCGCCGTCGATGCGCGCCGGCAGGGTCTCGATCCATTCGACGCGCTCGAGCGCACCGGGCGCGCGCGCCGCCAGCGTCGCGCGTTGCCGCTCGCGCAGGTCGGCGCTCACCTCGAGGATGCGATAGCGGGCGGGTGCCGCGTCGTCCGCCGCCAGCGTGCGCAGCAGGTCGGCGGCCAGCGCACCCGTACCGGCGCCGAGCTCGACGATCTCGCGCGCGCCCGACGCGGCGAGCAGCGTGGCGACCGGCCCGGCAAGCGCCTGCGCGAAGAGCGGCGTCATCTCGGGCGCGGTGGTGAAGTCGCCGCCCTCGCCGAACTTGCGGGCGCCGGCGGCGTAATAGCCGAGTCCGGGCGCGTACAGCACGAGCGCGATGTAGCGCTCGAGCGGCAGGAACCCGCCCTCGGCCTCGATGGCCTCGCGCACCGCCGCCGCCACGCGGGAGCTGTGCGCGCGCGCGTCGGCGTGGGGCTCCGGCAGGGACGAGGGGAGAGGCGGGCGCACGAGGCTCGGTGTGCTAGATTGCGTACGACTTCGAGTCTACCGCCGGAGCGCGTCCGTGCAAGGAAAGGTCGTTCTGATCACTGGCGGCGCCAAGCGCGTCGGCGCAGCGATCTGCCGCCGTCTGCATGCGGCCGGCGCAAGCCTCATGCTGCACTATCGCGCCTCGGCCGGCGAGGCCCGGCTCCTGCAGGCCGAGCTCAACCACGCGCGCGCGGATTCGGTGGCGCTCATCCAGGCCGATCTCCTCGACATCGGCAAGCTGCCGTCCATCGTCGAGCAGACGCTCGCGCGGTTCGGCCGGCTCGACGGGCTCGTCAACAACGCGTCGTCGTTCTTCCCCACGCCGATGGGCGACATCACGCCCGAGGCGTTCCACGACCTCATCGGCACCAATCTCGCCGCGCCGCTGTTCCTCGCGCAGGCCGCGGCCCCGGCGCTGCGCCGCGCGCAGGGCGCCATCGTCAACCTGGCCGACATCCACGCCGAGCGGCCGCTCAAGAACTACGTCGTCTACTCGGTCGCCAAGGCCGGGCTCGTGGGCCTCACGCGTTCCCTCGCCCGCGAGCTCGCGCCGGACGTGCGGGTGAACGCGGTGGCGCCCGGCCCGGTGCTGTGGCCCGACGACGACTCCTTCGACGAGCTCGCGCGCCAGCGGATCATCTCGAACACGCCGCTGCGCCGCGAAGGCACGCCGGAGGACATCGCGGGGGCCGTGCACTACCTGCTCGCCGAGGCGATGTACGTGACGGGCGACACCATCTGCGTCGACGGCGGCCGGCACATCGCGATCTGAGGGGGCGGCGCAATTCCC
Source organism: uncultured beta proteobacterium (assembly GCA_963725735.1). Lineage (GTDB taxonomy): Bacteria > Pseudomonadota > Gammaproteobacteria > Burkholderiales > Casimicrobiaceae > VBCG01. Next base: position 449,592 of record CAVRZM010000018.1, read on the forward strand.
CATTCGCAGAGGGGAAAACGCTGTCTTGACAATTACTGACGTGGCAGTAATATAGCTGCCATGTCAGCCAAAACCGCCCCTGCCCGGCCGCCGGCCGCCAAGCCCGCCCGCCGCCGCTCGTCGCATCCCGGCGACCCGGAGTTCTACACCGGCGACGACTACCCGATGCTCGAGAGCATCGGGTATCTTCTCAAGCGCCTGCGCATGTTCCTCGACCGCGCGGTCGACGGCGAGATGGTGGAGCTCGACCTCACCGACGTGCAGTGGGGCCCGCTGCTCATGCTCCACCACGGGATGGGCACCACCGCGGCGGAGCTCGCCCGCGTCACCTGCGCGGATACCGGCGCCATGACGCGCCTCATCGACCGGCTGGAGGCCAAGGACCTCGTCCGCCGCGTGCCGAGCGAGCAGGACCGGCGGGTGGTGCAGCTCGAGCTCACGCCGGAAGGCACGCGGCTTTGCCGCGAGATTCCCTATGGCCTCGCCCGCGTGATGAACGCCACGCTGCGCGGCTTTTCGCGCGACGAGGTCGAGACGCTGAAGAGCCTGCTGCAGCGGATGCTCGCCAACGCCGAACGACCCTGATCCCCCCAGGCGCCCGGCGGCAACGCCGGAGCGCATTGCCATGCTTCGCTCATTCTGCAAGTGGTTCGCCGTCGTTGCCGCCGCCGCCCTCGCCGGGTGCGCGCACTTCGACGAGCGCACGCCGCCCGCGCCCCTGCGCACGGCCGCCACGCTCGGCACCCAGCCGATCGCCATCGACTGGCCGCGCGACGCGTGGTGGCAGCGCTACGGCGATCCGCAGCTCGATCAGCTGATCGCCGAAGCCCTCGACGGCAGTCCGACGCTCACCGTGGCCCGGGCGCGCGTCGCGCGTGCGACGGCCGCCGCCGGGGTCGCGCGCTCTGCGCTGCTGCCGCAGGTCAACGGCAACGCCACCATCGACTACCAGCGCTTCTCGGAGAACTACATCTTCCCGCCGCCGTATGCGGGGAACTGGTACGCGGACAGCCGCGCGACGTTCGACTTGACCTACGAGTTCGACTTCTGGAACAAGAATGGCGCGGCGCTGGAAGCGGCGCTGTCGCAGACGCAGGCCGCGGCGGCCGACGAGCAGCAGGCCCGCGTGGTGCTGGCCACCAGCGTCGCCCAGGCGTACTTCAACCTGCAGCGTCTGTTCGCACAGCGCGACGTCTCGCTCGCCGCGATCACCCAGCGCGAGGAAGTGGTGCGCATCACGCGCCAGCGCTTCGAGGCGGGGCTCGACACGCGCATCGAGGTGAAGCAGGCCGAAGGCGCGCTTGCGACCGTGAAGACCGAGCTCGCGCACTACAACGGGGCGATCTCCGCGGCGCGCAACCAGATCGCGGCGCTGACCGGTGCGGGGCCCGACCGCGGCGAGGCGATCGTCGCGCGGCCAGCCGACGCGCGCCGCGTCGCGGCACGCCCGGCCGCGATCCCGCTCGATCTCGTCGCGCACCGCGCCGACGTGACCGCCTCGCGGTGGCGCGTGGAGGCCGCGCAGCACGACATCGACGTCGCCAAGGCGATGTTCTATCCGAACGTCAACATCGCCGCGTTCGCGGGGCTCTCGTCGCTCGGCCTCGCCAGCTTCGTCACCGGCGGCAGCGTGATCGCGGGCATTGCGCCCGCATTCCACCTGCCGATCTTCGAGGGCGGCCGCCTCAATGCGAACCTGCAGGGCAAGGACGCGGACGCCAACGCCGCGATCGGCTCGTACAACCAGGCGGTGATCGAAGCGGTGCACGACGTGGCCGACGTGCTGTCCGGCATGGACGGCCTCGCCAAGGTCCGCGTCGAGCAGGCGATCGCGCGCGACGCCACCACCGACGCCTACAACACCGCCGTGATCCGCTATCGCGCGGGCCTCGGCAACTACCTCACCGTGCTCACGGCGCAGACGCAGCAGCTCGTGCAGGACCGGCTCGATGCCGACCTCCACGCGCGTGCCTTCGAGCTCGACGTCAGCCTCGTGCGGGCGCTGGGCGGCGGCTACGTCGACCCGGCACCCGTCGCCGCGCTGGCGACACCCGTTACCGCGGCGCGCTGATCCGCGCGCCCAAGGAGCCTTCCATGGCCGATACCGATCCCGACCTGCCCCTCCGCAAGCGGTCGCGCAAGCGCGGCCTCGCCATCGCCTTCGGCGTGTTCGCCCTCGCCGGCGCAGCCTACGGCGCGTACTGGTTCACGCAGCTGCGCCACTTCGAGCGCACCGACGACGCGTATGTCGCGGGCAACGTCGTGCAGATCACGCCGCAGGTCGCGGGCACCGTGATCGGCGTGAACGCCGACGATACCGACTTCGTGCGGCAGGGGCAGCCGCTGGTGACGCTCGACCGCGCGGACGCCGAGGTCGCGCTGGCGCAGGCCGAGGCCGCGCTCGCCCAGACGGTGCGCGAGGTGCGCCAGCTCTACACCGCGAACTCGACGTGGTCGGCGAACATCAGCCAGCGCGAAGCGGAGATCGCCCGCGCCAAGGCGGAGCTCGCGCGTGCCGAGGACGATCTCGCGCGGCGCGCGACGCTCGCGAGCTCCGGCGCGGTCAGCGGCGAGGAGATAGACCATGCGCAGGCGAACGTGACCAACGCGCGCGCGGCGGTGGCCGCGGCGCAGGCGGCGCTCACCTCCGCTCAGCAGCAGCTCGCGACCAACCAGTCGCTCACCGAGGGCACGACGGTCGAGAAGCATCCGAACGTCGAGCGCGCGGCGGCGAAGGTGCGCGAGCAGTACCTCGCGTACGCGCGCACGGTGCTGCCCGCACCGGTGTCGGGCTACGTGGCCAAGCGCACGGTGCAGGTCGGCCAGCGCGTGGCGCAGGGGGCGCCGCTGATGTCGATCATCCCGCTCGACCAGGTATGGGTCGACGCCAACTTCAAGGAAGTGCAGCTGCGGAAGATGCGCATCGGGCAGCCGGTGACGCTGGTCGCCGACGCTTATGGCGACAAGGTCGAATACCACGGGACGATCGCAGGCCTGGGCGTGGGCACGGGCAGCGCGTTCGCGCTGCTGCCGGCGCAGAACGCGACGGGCAACTGGATCAAGGTCGTGCAGCGGGTGCCGGTGCGCATCGCGCTCGACCCGAAGGAGCTGGCCGATCATCCGCTGCGCGTGGGGCTCTCGATGGAGGCCACCGTCGACATCGCCAACGCCGAGGGCCGCGCGCTGTCCACTGCGCCGCGTGCGAGCGCCGCGTACACCACCACCGCGTTCGATGGCGACACGGCGGATGCCGACGCGCTGGTGCGGAAGACGATCGCCGCGAACCTGGGTCGTGCGCTCACGAAGCAGGGCGGCGCGCCGGCGGCCGTCGCGCAGCACGCGGCGCCGGCGCCGGCACTCGCGGCTCCGCGCACCGCCGCCAAGACCGCGGCGACCGCGCCGCTGTAGACGTGCGCAGCAGCGACCCCAGCCTCCGCACGAGCCGGGCATGAGCGCCGCCTCCGCCGCCGACCGCACGACGCCTTCCGCCGCCGCGCCACGCGCGGCTCCCGCCGGCGCAGCCGCTGTCGGGCGCGCAACTCGTCTTCGGGACGCTCGCGCTGTCGACGGCGACGTTCATGATCGTGCTCGACACGTCGATCGCGAACGTGTCCATCCCCGCGATCTCCGGTGACCTCGGCGTCTCGACCAGCCAGGGCACGTGGGTGATCACGTCGTTCGCGGTCGCCAACGCGATCGCGGTGCCGCTCACCGGCTGGCTCACGCAGCGCTTCGGGCAGGTGCGGCTCGTCACGCTCGCGACGATGCTGTTCGTGCTCGCCTCGTGGCTGTGCGGGCTCGCGCCCAACCTCGAGACGCTGATCTTCTTCCGCGTGCTGCAGGGACTCGCCGCGGGGCCGCTCATCCCGCTGTCGCAGGCGCTGCTCCTGTCGAGCTATCCGGTCGCGCGCGCGGGCATGGCGCTCGCGATGTGGTCGATGACGACGCTGATCGCGCCGGTCGCCGGACCGCTGCTGGGCGGCTGGATCTCCGACAACTACTCGTGGCCGTGGATCTTCTTCATCAACATCCCCGTCGGCATCGCGACCGTCTACGCGATCTGGGCGATCTACCGCGACCGCGAGTCGCCGATCCGCAAGCTGCCGATCGACAGCGTGGGCCTCGGCCTCCTGGTCGTCTGGATCGCCGCGCTGCAGATCATGCTCGACAAGGGCAAGGAGCTCGACTGGTTCGGCAGCACCCAGATCGTCGTCCTCGCGGTCGTCGCGGTGGTCGGCTTCGTGCTGTTCATGATCTGGGAGCTGACCGAGGACCACCCCGTCGTCGACCTCACGTTGTTCGGCCGGCGCAACTTCGCGGTGGGCGCGCTCACGCTGTCGGTGGCCTACGGCGTGTTCTTCGGCAACCTCGTGCTGCTGCCGCTGTGGCTGCAGACGCAGATGGGGTACACCGCAACCGACGCCGGCTACGTGCTGGCGCCGGTGGGCTTCCTCGCGGTGCTGATGTCGCCGATCATCGGCCGCCTGGTCGGGAAGGTCGACTCGCGCGCGATCGCGACGGTGTCGTTCCTGCTGTTCGCGATCATCGCCTGGCTGCGCTCGCGCTTCAACGTGCAGGCCGACATGGCCACGCTGCTGTTCCCGACCATCCTGCAGGGCGCGGCCGTGGCGTGCTTCTTCATTCCGCTGGTGTCGATCACGCTGTCCGGGCTGCCGCCCGAGCGGATCGCAAGCGCGTCGGGACTCTCCAATTTCGCGCGGATCACCGCCGGCGCGTTCGGCACCTCGATCTACACCACGCTGTGGGAGAACCGCGCCGCGCTGCATCACGCGCAGCTCGCCGACGCCGTGAACAACGGCAACGCCGCCGCGCTGCAGGCGTTCGGCAGCCTGGGCGCCGCCGGGCTCGACCGCACGCAGTCGCTCGCGCTTCTCAACCGGCTCGTCGACCAGCAGGCCTACAGCCTGGCGTTCAACGATCTCTTCTACGCGTCGGCGCTCGTGTTCCTGCTCCTCGTGCCGCTCGTGTGGCTCGCGCATCCCAGGCGCGGCGGAGCCGCGGGCGATGCCGGCGGCGCGCACTGATCCCCGGCACGGCACGCGTTCCTGCGCCGCCATGCCGTAGGCGTGCGGCCGGTCACGCGCCGGAAGACCCGCGCGAAGTGGCCCTGGTCGCAAAAGCCGAGCGCCGCCGCCATCTCCGCCAGCGACGACGCGCCCTCCGCGAGCATCCGCCGCGCGTGGTCGATGCGCGCGCGCACGACGAACGCATGCGGCGTTTCGCCCGTGTGCGCACGGAAGACGCGCGCGAAATGGAAGCGGCTCATGCACGCCTCGGCCGCCAGCACGGCGAGCGTGAGCCGCGCGCCGATGTTCGCCTCGACGTGACGCACCGCGCGCAGGACGGCACCCGGCGCCGCACCGCGCCCGTACGCGGCGGCAATGGCCGCATGCGAAGTCATGCGGCGACGGGCTCGCGCGACCGGGAGCGCCGCCGGTCGGCCGTCACTTCGCATTGCAGAATGCGAGCAGGTCCGCGTTCACCTCGTCCTTCTGCGTCGTGCACATGCCGTGCGCGCCGCCCTTGTAGACCTTGAGCTGCGCATTCTTCACGAGCTTCGACGAGAGCATCGCGGAGTCGGCGATCGGCACGATCTGGTCGTCGTCGCCGTGCAGGATCAGCGTGGGGACATCGAAGCGCTTCAGATCCTCCGTGAGGTCCGTCTCCGAGAACGCCTTGATGCAGAAATACGAAGCGGGGAAGCCCGCCATCATGCCCTGCAGCCAGAACGCGCGGCGCACGCCGTCGGAGACTTTCGCGCCCGCGCGGTTGTAGCCGTAGAACGGCAGCGAGAGGTCGTAGAAGAACTGCGAGCGATCGGCCACCACCCCCGCGCGGATCTGGTCGAAGGCTTCCATCGGCAGGCCACCCGGATTCGCGGCGGTCTTGAGCATCAACGGCGGCACCGCGCCGATCAGGACGGCCTTCGCCACGCGCTTCGTGCCGTGCCGGCCGATGTAGCGCGCGACCTCGCCACCGCCGGTCGAATGGCCGACGTGGATTGCCTGCTCGAGGCGCAGCGCGTCGACGAGTTCGGCGAGATCGTCGGCATAGGTATCCATGTCGTTGCCGTTCCACGGACGACTCGAGCGGCCGTGACCGCGCCGGTCGTGCGCGATGCAGCGGAACCCGCGCGACGCGAGATGAAACATCTGGTCCTCGAACGCGTCGCCGGTCAGCGGCCACCCGTGGCTGAACACCACGGGTTGTCCGCGGCCCCAGTCTGTGTAGTAGATCTCCGTGCCGTCCTTCGTGGTGATCGTGCCCATGCATGGCTCCTGTCGACGTGGAGGATGGGAAAAGCGGATCGCGTGGCTTCGCGCCACCTTGCCGCGCATCTCGCGTCCGCGCCGCGATGGCGCGGCGTCATGGCTGCACGAATTGTCACTCAGGACAAGCGCGCGTGATGCTTGAGCGATCCTGCGGGGCGGTCTTCCGCCGCGGACGGCATGACCGCGGCGGGGGAAGAAGCAAGACCATGACACCATCAGTATTTCTTACGGAACAAACGTGCGGTTGCGCACGCACCGCAATGGTGCCCCGAGGAAAAGCAAAGGGTGCGATTCCGTGCGGCGCGCCGGCGCCGTCCGGTTGCACGCGCGCCGTTCCGGCGGACGCCAGCGACCGGCGGACGACGTTACGCATCGCCCGCCGGTCGCGCGTGTCAGGACGTGAGCGACGCCTCCAGCGTGATCTCCGCCTTGAAGAGCTTCGACACGGGGCAATTCGCCTTCGCGGTGGCCGCGAGCTTCTCGAAGGTCGCCTGGTCGGTCCCCGGGATCTTCGCCTTCAGCGTCAGGTGCACCGCCGTGATCGCATAGCCGCCCTCGACCTGCTCGAGCGTGACCTTCGCATCGGTTTCCATCTTCTCTGCGACGAGGTTCGACTGGCCGAGGATCAGCGACAACGCCATCGTGAAACAGCCGGCGTGCGCGGCGCCGATCAGCTCCTCGGGATTGGTGCCAGGCATGCCCTCGAACCGGCTCGCGAATCCGTAGGGATATGCCTTCAACGCGCCGCTCTCCGTCGAGATGGCGCCCTTGCCGTCCTTGATGCCGCCCTGCCAGACGGCGGACCCATGTCGGTTGATCTTCATGCGTGTGTTCCTTTCGTCGTCGTGAACAAGCCGTCGCGCGCGGACACTCCCACGCGGCAATCCGTCATCCTAGCGCCGATGCGCCGGCCGGTTGCGTTACCCGGGGTAGCCGCCGTCTCGCCGTCCAACCGGAAATGCGCAAGAACGTGCAAGCCCTGCCACGGCCGCGCATGCTGCGGGCCGGCGACCCGCGGCATACTCCGACCTGCCGCCGCCGGTGACCGCGCGCCACCCCGATGCGCGACCGATCGGCACCCACGAGCCCCGTGCTGCCACCCCGCAAGGAGACTGCATTGGACCGGATCCCGTTCCACCTGACCGCGCTCGGACTCGTCCGCACCGTCTCATGGTGATCGCCATCGTCGCCGCGATCGTCGCGCCGGTGCGCAAACACCGCATCACGCCCCGCACCCGCGGCGGGCGCTCCAACCTTCGGGGCATCGCGCTGGCGTGCATGACGGGACTGCCGGTCTTCGGTCATGGCGGCATCGGGCCGGCGCACGTGCCGAGCGCGCCGATCCTGGCGACGATCTTCAAGCCACGGTACCTCGCTCGGCTGGTGCCGTTCGCGGCCGGAGCGGCGTGGCGGATGCGCAAGCTGCGCGCACGGGCCCCGACGTGACGGCGCCCTTCCCGGCAGCGAACGGCGCGGGACTCGATCCCGCGGTGCCGACCACGGGCGTGCAGGCACGGTGGCACCAGCTGTTCCCGGTGCTGACCGACGGGGAGATCGCGCGCGTCGTGCGTTTCGGCAACGTACGGCGCTACGCGCGGGGCACGCGCATCTTCGCCGCCGGCGAGCCCGCTCCCGGCATGCTCATCGTGCTCGCCGGCCGCATCGCCCTCCGGCAGCGCGACGGCCTCGGCCACGAGACGCCGCTCGCGAGCCTCCGGCGCGGACAGTTCAGCGGCGAGGTCGCGCAGCTCGCGGGGCGTGCCGCGCTGGTGGACGCGCATGCCGAGGAGGATGTGGAGGCGCTGCTCGTTGCGCCTGAAGCCCTGCGCGCGCTCATCATCGCGGAAGCCGACCTGGGCGAGCGCGTCGTGCGCGCGCTGATCCTGCGGCGCGTCGGGCTGGTCGAGACGAATGCGAGTGGGCCGGTGCTGATCGCCGGAACCGCCTCGCCCCATCTCGGGGCGCTTCGCAACTTCCTCACGCGCGCGGCCCATCCGCACCAGGTGCTCGATGCCGCGCACGACAGCGCGAACGCGGCGCTGCTCGCGCAATACGGCGCGACCGCGGACGACGTCCTCGTGCTGTGCCCCAATGGCGCGGTGCTGCTCAATCCGTCCGAGGATGCGCTCGCACGCTGCCTCGGCATGCTCGACACCGCGCCGCAACTCGGACTCTTCGACGTGGCGGTCGTCGGCGCCGGGCCCGCAGGACTCGCGACCGCCGTGTACGCGGCGTCGGAGGGACTGCGCGTGGTCGTGCTCGATTGCCGGGCGTTCGGCGGGCAGGCGGGCGCCAGCTCGCGCATCGAGAACTACCTGGGCTTTCCCACCGGGATTTCGGGCCAGGCGCTCGCCGGGCGCGCCTTCGTGCAGGCACAGAAGTTCGGCGCGGAGATCCTCATTCCCGCCCAGGCCACGGGACTCGACTGCGCCAAGGCCGGTCCCGGCGGCGAGCTCGCACTCGCCTTGAGCGACGGGCGATCGCTGCGGGCGCGCACGGTGGTGATCGCGAGCGGCGCGCGATATCGGCGGCCCGACGTGCCCCGTCTCGCCGAGTTCGAGGGACGCGGCGTCTGGTACTGGGCGTCCGCGCTCGAGGCGAAGGCGTGTGCGGGTGTCGAGGTGGCGCTGGTGGGCGGCGGCAACTCGGCCGGCCAGGCCGCGGTCTTCCTCGCGCAGCAAGCCGCGAAGGTGCATGTCCTCGTGCGCGGCCCGGGCCTCGCGGCCGGCATGTCGCGCTACCTCATCGACCGCATCGAGGCCACGGCGAACATCGAGCTGCACGCGCACACGGAGCTCGCGGCGCTGCACGGCACGCCCGGGGAAGGACTCGCGGCCGTAACGTGGCGCGACCGACGGACCGGCGTAAGCTCCGAGCGACCGATTCGCCATGTGTTCGTGTTCGTCGGCGCCGATCCGGAGACGCGCTGGCTCGCGGGCTGCGCGGTGCGGCTCGACGCGCACGGCTTCGTGCTGACGGGGCCGGCTGCAACCACCGATGCGCCGCGCGCGACGCTGGAATCGAGCGTTGCCGGCGTCTTCGCCGTCGGCGATGTGCGCGCCGGCTCGGTGAAGCGCGTGGGCGGCGCCATCGGCGAAGGCGCGGCGGCGGTCGCGTCGATCCACGCGCTCCTGGCGCTCGCGTCGTCGACCACGCGATGAGCGTCTCTCACCCTCCTGAAAGCCGCCCATGTTCGAGCTGATCCCGCCCGTCGACGACACCGATCACACGCTTGGGCCGGCGCTCGCGCCGGTCACGGTCGTCGAGTATGGCGACTTCGAGTGCCCCAACTGCAAGCAGGCCGCGCCGGCGGTCGCGCTGCTGCTGCAGCATTTCGCGGGCCGCATCCGGTTCGCGTTCCGCCACTTTCCGCTCGAGGAAGTCCATCCGCACGCGCTTGCGGCCGCCCAGGCGGCCGAATGCGCCGGCGCGCAACGCAAGTTCTGGCCGATGCACGACCGGCTCTTCGAGAACCAGCCGCACTTCACGCGCCACCAGCTGCGCGGCTACGCCGAAGCGCTCGACCTCGACCTCGGACGCTACGACCTGGAGATGGACGATACCGTCTACCTGCAGCGCGTGCGCGAGCACCAGGCGTCGGGCCGCGCGAGCGGCGTACGCGCGACGCCGGCCTTCTTCGTCGCGGGCCGTGTCCAGGACGTCTCGTTCGGCGTGGAATCCCTGTTCAAGGCCGTCGAGGCCGCATTGCGCGCGTACCCGCACACGTGAAGTTCCGCGGATGACGAACGACGCAGGCCCGGTGCTGCCGTCCACGCCTGCGTCGCCGTGGAGTCCCCTGCGCAGCGCGTTGTTTCGCAGCGTGTGGATCGCCACCATCGTCTCCAACATCGGGACGTGGATGCAGGACGTCGGCGCCGGATGGCTCATGACCTCGCTGTCGTCGTCGCCCTCGCTGGTCGCCCTCGTCGAGGCCGCGGACAGCCTGCCGGTGATGCTGCTGGCGATGCCGGCGGGGGCGCTCGCGGACATCATCGACCGCCGGCGGCTGCTGATCGGCGTGCAGTGCTACCTGATGTTCGTCGCGGCGGCGCTGGCCGTCATGACCCTGCTCGGCCTCACCACGCCCTGGGTGCTGCTCGGATTCATCTTCGCGCTGGGCGTGGGCACGGCGCTCATGATGCCGGCGTGGGCCGCCATCGTCCCCGACCTCGTGCGCCCGGAGGAGCTCACCGCGGCGATCGCGTTGAACAGCATCGCGATCAACGTGTCGCGCGCCATCGGTCCTGCGATCGCCGGCGTGCTGGTAGCGGCGGTCGGCGCCTGGCTCGTGTTCGCGCTGAACGCGCTTTCCTACATCGGCATCCTCGCCGTGCTCTTCGCGTGGCGGCGCGAGCATCGCAAGAGCACGCTTCCGGCCGAGCGCTTTGCGAGCGCGCTGCGCGTGGGGGTGCGCTTCGTGCTGCACACGCGCGCCCTGCAGGCGGTGCTGGTCCGCGGCGTCGCGTTCTTCATCTTCGCCAGCGCCACCTGGTCCCTCTTTCCGCTCATCGTCCGGCAAGTGCTGCAGCGAGGTCCCGAGATCTATGGCCTCCTGCTCACCTGCATCGGCGTGGGCGCCGTCGCCGGCGCGATGGTGCTGCCCCGCGTGCGCGCGGTCGCGACACGCGACACGGTCGTGGCGGCCGCCAGCGTGCTGTACGCGCTGGCGGCGCTGGCCCTCGCCCACGTGCACAGCGTGGCGCTGCTGGCCCTCGCGATGCTCGCCACGGGCGCCGCGTGGATCGCGATCCTGTCGGCGCTGCAGGTCGCGGCCCAACTGACGCTGCCGCCGTGGGTGCGCGCGCGCGGCCTCGCCGCATTCGTCGTCATCTTCATGGGCGGCATGGCCGCGGGCAGCGTCATCTGGGGCCAGGTGGCCGTGCACATCGGCATTCCCACGACGCTGACCGTCGCGGCGCTCGGGACGATCGCCGCCATCCTCGCGACGTGGCGCTTCCGCCTCGGCGATCACCAGGTCCTCGACTTTTCCCCGTCGATGGACTGGCCGTTACCCGTGCTCGCCGAATCGCCCGAGCCCGATGCGCCCGTGATGGTGTCGATCATCTACCGCATCGACGCCGGCAGCCGGACCGAGTTCGTCGCGGCGATGCAGGACGTGCGCGAGATGCGCCGGCGCAACGGCGCCTACTTCTGGCAGCTCTTCCACGACTCCGAGGACCCCGCCCGCTTCGTCGAGGTCTTCATGGACGAGTCGTGGATCGAGCACCTGCGCCAGCACGAGCGCGCGAGCGTGGCGGACCGGGACATCCTGGACCGCGCCAAGCGCTTCCTGGTCCCTGGAGAGTCGACGCACTCGTCGCACTGGCTCGGCGACCGCGAGTCGTGAGCGCACTGCGTCGGGCCGGGCAATTGCCGCCGGCCGGCGCCTCAGCCGCTCGGGTCGAGCGACGCGTCGCGCAAGGCGGCCACGCGGGAGGCGATGGCTTCGAGATAGGGATCGACGATGCCGTGCGAGACCAGCGCCACGCGCGTGCGCTCGAGATAGTCGAGCGACGAGCCGAAGGCCCCGACCGCGCCCGCGATCACGCGCGCCTGGTCGTCCAGCGGCAGCTTGCCCGTGTACTGCGGATGGTCGTGCCTCACCGTGAAGGCGAGCGCGACGATCTCCCGCTCGCCCGAACGCACGCGCACCCATTTCGGGCGATAGGAGCCGACCACCATCTCGCGGCGCCACAGCAGGTGCAGCTCGTCCATGGCCACCGGCGCCGGCAGCCGGTACACGACGCCGGTGCACGCGCCGCCGCGGTCGAGCCCGAGCACCAGCCCCGGCGCCTCGCGCGTGCCGCGCGAGGCGTGCGACCACAGGCAGAAGCGGCGATGCAGCCCGCGCAGGACCGCCGGCCGCGATTCGCTGAACGGGAACAGCGGGTTCCACAGCAGCGAGCCGTAGCCGAACACCCACCAGCCCGCGCCCTTCGGCTTGGCGGCGAGCGTGCCGGTCAGCGATTCGGAGAGCTGCTCGTCGGAGAGCGCGTGGCCCGGACCGCCGAGCGCCTCCATGTACAGCGCGCGCATGCGCCCCGACTCGAGGTCGTCGCGGCACAGCGTGGTCGGATCAAGCTTGGGAATCCGGGTCACGGGCGAGCTTGCGCAGTTCGACGTTGGCCTGCCGGCGCTTGGCGCGCGTGGTCTTGCCGTGCGCGCCGCCCTTGGCGAGGAGCGGCGAGCGCGCGACGGGATTGCGCACCTTGGGCGGCTCCGGCGGATGGGTGTGCATGCGCTTCGCGCGTTTCATGGCGGGTAGTGATGGCGCCGATGCCGTGCACTACGCCAGCGGCGCGAACGGCAGCCGCGCCTCGCACCACGCGGCGACGGCGAGCACGCGGTCGTCGCAGCCTTGCGGGGCGGCGATCTGCAATCCGACCGGCAGGCCGTCCACGCGGCCCGCGGGAAGGTTGAGCGCAGGGAAGCCGAGCAGCGACCACAGCGTGCAGCACGAGGGGTCGCCGGTGGTCGCGAGGCCGCGCGGCGCGGGGCCGGGCGCGGAGGGCGCGAGCACGGCGTCGAACGCGCCGAGCCCGCGCGTGAAGTGCTCGAGCGCACGGGTGCGTGCCGCCTGCGCGTCGCGATAGCGGGCGACGCCGAAGGTGCGTCCCTCGTCCAGCGCGGCGTTGACGTTGGGCGTGAGCCGGGCGCGCTCGCGCGACTGCAGATCGCCGAGCGCCATCGCCGCCTCGTGCAGCATGATCGTGCGCAGCACGACGTTCGCCTCGCGCCATTCGGGCGGGATCTCGATGGGGGTGACCTCCGCGTCGCCGGCGATTTTCGCCACGGCCGCGGCGAGAGCCTCGTCGGTGGCCGCGTCGTGCGCCGTCCACGGAAAGTGCGCGAGGAACGCGAGGCGCGGCGCGCGCGGCAGCGGCGCGATCGACGGCGCGATGCGCCCGGCGTCGGCCAGCACGCTGGAAAGGCGCGCCGCATCGGCGACCGTGCGCGTGAAGGTGCCGACGGTGTCGAACTGCCCGGAGAAGAGATGGGCGCCCGCATAGGGGATCGCATGCAGCGTCGGCTTGAAGCCGACCACGCCGCAGTACGCCGCCGGCCGCACGACGGAGCCGTTGGTCTGGGTGCCGATCGCGGCGAGCACGTGTCCGGCGGCCACCGCCGCCGCGGAGCCCGACGACGAGCCGCCCGGCGAATGCGCCGCGTTCCACGGGTTGCGGGTCTTGCCCGGATCCATGTACGCGAACGGCGTGGTGACGGTCTTGCCGAAGACGTAGGCGCCCGCCGCGCGCATGCGCGCGACGCACTGCGCATCGGCGGCGGGACGATGCTCGGCGAAGATCGGCGAGCCCATCGTCGTGCGCAGGTCCGCGGTGTCGACGATGTCCTTCACGCCGACGCCGATGCCCGCGAGCGGTCCGGTGACCTTCTCGCGGTCGCATCGCGCCGCCTCGCGCCGCACGTGCGCGGGATCGAGCGTCTCCCAGGCCCCGATCGCGCCGTCGGTCTGCGCGATGCGCGCGAGCTGCGCCTCGGCCAGCGCGGCCGCCGTCGTGCGCGAGCTCGCGATGGCCTCCGCCGCCGCGATCAGCGTGTCGGTCTTCGCATTCATCGTTCCACTCCGGTGGCTTCCACGTGCACGAGCGGAGCGCGCGTCGCCGAACTCCGCCGCGCGCTCGTCAGGAACAGCTCCTGCAGGTCGTTCTGGAACCGCCGGCCGAGCGCCGTAGGTTTCAGCGTTGCAGGGTCGGGTTCGAGCAGGCCCCGGCGCACGGCGGCATCGAGCGCACGCGCGACCAGCGACAGCGGATACCCCGTGCGCTCGGCGAAGAGCGACGACGGCACGCCGTCGACCAGGCGCAGCGCATTCAGCATGAACTCGAAGCCGACGTCCTCGCGCGTCACCGCGGCTTCCTCCAGCAGCGGCGCGCCGGCGTCCACCTGCGCGAGATATTGCCGCGGCTGCTTGTAGCGCAGCTGGCGCACGATGCGGTCCGGGAACGAAAGCTTGGAATGCGCGCCCGCGCCGATGCCGAGGTAATCGCCGAACTCCCAGTAGTTGCGGTTGTGCGCGCAGCGGCGGCCCGGCTTCGCGTAGGCCGAGGTCTCGTAGTGCTCGTAGCCGGCCTGCGCGAGCGTCTCGTGCACGGCTTCCTCGATGTCGGCCGCGGTGTCCTCGTCGGGCAGCGGCGGCGGATGGCGATGGAACAGCGTGTTGGGCTCGAGCGTCAGCTGGTAGAACGACAGGTGCGGCGGCGCGAACGAGAGCGCGGCGGCAAGGTCGGCGCCGCGCCTCGGCGACCGTCTGCCGCGGAAGCGCGTACATGAGGTCGAGGTTCACGTTGCCGAAGATCATGAGCGCGGCCTCGGCGGCGCGGCGCGCCTCGTCGCCGTCGTGCACCCGGCCGAGCGCGCGCAGCTGCCGCGGATCGAAGCTCTGGATGCCGAGCGAGAGCCGGTTCACGCCGGCGGCGAAGAAGCCCGCGAATTTCTGTCGCTCGAACGTCCCGGGATTGGCTTCCAGCGTGACCTCGGCGTCGGGCAGCAGCGGCACCCGGGCGCGGATGCCCGCGAGCAGGCGATCGATGGCCGCGTCGCCGAAGAGGCTGGGCGTCCCGCCGCCGATGAACACGGTGACGACCTTGCGGCCCCAGATCGACGGCAGCGAGTACTCGAGGTCGCGCAGCAGCGCGTCGACGTACGCGTCTTCCGGCACCTCGCCGCGCGCCTCGTGCGAATTGAAGTCGCAGTAGGGGCACTTGCGGATGCACCACGGGATGTGGACGTACAGCGCGAGCGGCGGCAGCGCCGTGAAGTGCGGCCCGCGCAACGCGTCGATGCCGACGGCGGCCTTCATGGCGCGGGGCGCACGCGCCGCTCGTCGCGCGCGTCCTCCTCGAGCATCGCGATCAGCGCACGCAGCGCGCGCCCGCGGTGCGACACCTCGTTCTTGCGCGCGAGCGGCAGCTCGGCGCCGGTGAGGCCGGTGGCGGCGTCGACGAAGTGCGGGTCGTAGCCGAAGCCGCCGTCGCCGCGCGGCGTGTCGACGATGGTGCCGTGCCAGCGCCCTTCCGCGATCATCGGCTCCGGGTCGTCCGCGCGGTGCACCAGCACCAGCACGCAGTAGTAGTGCGCGCGGCGATCGGCGATGCCCGCGAGGTCGGCGATCAGCTTCGCGTTGTTGCGCGCGTCGGAGCGCGGCTCGCCCGCGTAGCGCGCCGACTGCACGCCCGGCGCGCCGCCGAGCGCGGCGACGCACACGCCGGAGTCGTCGGCGAGCGCGGGCAGCCCGGCAAGCGCGCTCGCGTGCCGCGCCTTGGCGAGCGCGTTCTCGACGAACGTGCAGTGCGGCTCGTCCGCCTCCGGAATGCCGAGGTCGGCCTGCGGGAGGACCTCGATGCCGAGCGGCGACAGCAGCCGGCGGAACTCGCGGAGCTTGCCCGCGTTGTTCGACGCCAGGACGAGTGTCGCGATCACGCGGCGAGCGCGGCTTTCTGCCGTGCGATGAGCTCGCGAATGCCGCCTTCGGCCAGCCGCACGAGCGCGTCCATTTCCGCGCGCGTGAAAGGCTTGCCTTCGGCGGTGCCCTGCAGCTCGACGAAGCCGCCGCCTGCGGTCATCACGACGTTCATGTCGGTGTCGCAGCCCGAGTCCTCGCCGTAGTCGAGGTCGAGCACCGGCACGCCGCCGACGATGCCGACCGATACCGCAGCGACGAACTCGCGCAGCGGCTCGCCGACGATGAGCCCGCGGGCGCGGCACCACGCGAACGCGTCGGCCACGGCGACGCACGCGCCGGTGATCGACGCGCAGCGCGTGCCGCCGTCCGCCTGCAGCACGTCGCAATCGATCTTGAGCGTGCGTTCGCCCAGCGCCGCGAGATCGGTGACCGCGCGCACGGAGCGGCCGACCAGACGCTGGATTTCCTGCGTGCGCCCGGACTGCCGGCCGTCCGCGGCCTCGCGCTTCATGCGCGTGTTGGTGGAGCGCGGCAGCATGCCGTACTCCGCGGTGAGCCAGCCCTGTCCCTTGCCTTTCAGGAACGGGGGCACGCCCTCCTCCACGCTCGCCGTGCAGAGCACGCGCGTGTCGCCCATCTCGATGAGGACGGAGCCTTCGGCGTGGCGCGTGAAGCCGCGCGTGATGCGCACGGGGCGCAGCTCGTCGGGCCGCCGGCCGCTGGATCGTGGGGACATGGAGGACGCGGGCAATGGCGCTGGAGGAAACGGCGATTATAGCGGCGCGCCGCTCCCGAACGCCGCGGCCATGCCGCGCGCCAGCGCCACCGGCGGCGACCAGTTGAAGCGCGTGCGAAACGCCGTGGTGTCGACCTCGAGCGAGCCGATCACGCGCTCCAATGCGGCCGCGCGCCCGGCGCAGGCGGCGCCGAAGCGCAGCCAGCGCGGCGGGACGGAGAAGAGCCGCGGGCGCGACGCCCACGCCTTGCGCGATCGCGCGCACGAGCTCCGGCGTGGAAACCGGCGTCGCGTCGGCGACGAAATACGGGGTGAGGCGGCCCCGGTCGGACGCGCCGTCGCTCGCGAGCAGCACCGCGACGGCATCGCACAGGTTGCCGAGCCCGAGCAGGCTGCGGCGATTGTCGACGGACGCCAACGGCAGCGGCACGCCGCGGCGCACCGCACGCGCCAGCGCCGCGAGGTTGGCATGGACACCCGGACCGTAGGTAAGCGGAATGCGCAGCGCGGTGGAGCGCATGCCGGTCGCTCTCGGCCACCTCGGCCAGCGACTGCTCGGCCAGCCACTTGCTCTTCGCGTAGAGGTCGTGCGGATCGGGCGGATCGCTCTCCACGAACGGATACCCTCGGCGCGTCGATTCGCCGTTCACCTTCACCGTGCTCGCGAACACGAAGTGTTCGACCCCCGCCGCGGCGGCCGCGCGCGCGAGGCGCCGTGTGGCCTCCACGTTGTGCCGCCGGTATTCGTGCGCAGGATCGGCGGCATCCTCGCGCATGCGATGGGCGCGCGCCGCCAAATGCACCACCGCGTGCGCATCGCGCAGCGCGTTGCGCAGCGCGCCGTCGTCGGCCTGCGCGAGGTCGCCGACCGGCAGGAAGTCGGCGCGGGCGGTCGCCACGTCCAGGCTGCGCACGAGGCCGCGCACGCGAAAACCGTGCGCGGCGAGCTGCGCCACGCACGCGCGGCCGATGAAGCCGGTCGCGCCGGTGACCGCGACCAGCGCGCCGTCCTTCGTCAGAGCCATTTCCAGCCGTGCAGGTGGTAGAACCGGTAGGCGCTCTTGGCGAACAGGTAGACGTGGCGCAGGCCCTTGCGCGCCGCGTGCCCGCCGTGGTGGCCGATCGCGACCGACGGCACGTAGGCGGTCTTGGTGATGCGATTCAGGCGCACGCTCCAGTCGTAGTCCTCGAAGTAGAGGAAGAACCGCGGATCGAAGCCGCCGGTGCGGTCGATCGCGAAGCGCTTGACCAGCATGAACGCGCCCGAGAGCGCCGGGATGCCGACGACCTCGCGCGGCGGCGTCACGTCCATCAGGTCGCGCATCTCGTAGCGGTGCAGGCGGCGGCGGAAGATGCGCTTCAGGAGCCGCGGCGCGAATCCGCGCAGGAAGAGATC
>CAVRZM010000019.1:0-88233 GCA_963725735.1 uncultured beta proteobacterium
AGCGCAATCGACAGGAGGAATGCGTCCAGATGCCAGTGAAAATAGCCAGATCAAGCCCCTCGACCATCGTTCGGGCTGCCCGAAACCTGCTCGGTAGCCTCACACCTCGCGTCAGTCTTGCTACAAGGCCGGAAAAAGCGCGAATATTCACGCCAGTTCGGGAGTGATCCGGGGAATCCCGGCTAAGGACAAGATCACGCTCCGCAATCGAGCGCGGGTGCTCGAAGCGGAGCTGGGAGGACTAGCCGGTCGACTGCGTGTTCCCGCTCAAGTGCGCCAAGGTGTGCTTAGCTTATACTCACGAAAGGAATTCCAATGAAAATCACGGTTTCCATTCTGTTTCACTTTTCCTCGGATCAGAAGCTTTAGGACAGCAACTGGGACTATTCATGCCACTGCATTTGACGGGCGATGCCGGTTTAGCAGGCTGCTGAAAAAGGGTCGGCTGCCGCTGACATTGAATTGCGAATCTGATTCCTACGCTAACAAGGGGATGGCAGGAGGAATCGATGCGCGGTTCGGATATGCGGACGGGTGAACTGTTCTCCTATGTGGACCTCGAAAAGCGGGTGCCCGAGCATCACCCGCTGCGGCTGATCCGACGCATCGTTAACGAGGTGCTCGCCGACCTCGATCGCGAATTTGCGGAGCTCTACGCGGCAGAGGGGCGACCGTCGATCGCGCCGGAGCGGCTTCTGCGGGCGCTTTTGTTGCAAGCGTTCTACACAATCCGCTCGGAACGCCAGTTGATGGAGCAGTTGCACTACAATTTGCTCTACCGCTGGTTCGTCGGTCTTGGCGTGGATGATCCGGTGTGGGTGCCTACCGTGTTTACGAAGAACCGCAACCGGCTGCTGGACGCCGAGGTGGCACGCAAGTTTCTGGCCGAGCTTCTCAACCACAAAGAGGTTCGTGCCCTGCTTTCGGACGAGCACTTTTCCGTCGACGGCACGCAGATTGCCGCCTGGGCCTCGATGAAGAGCTTCGTCGCGAAGGACGGTTCGGGTGAGCCGCCATCCCCTGGACGCAACGGCGAGCGCGATTTTCACGGCGAACGGCGCAGCAACGAGACGCATGCCTCTACCACGGACCCCGAGGCTAAGCTTTCCAAAAAGGGCAAGGGCAAGGAGGCAAAGCTGGCTTATACGGGCAACGTCATGACCGAGAACCGCAATGGCTTCGTCGTCGAAGCAGAACTGCGACAGGCGTCCGGCATGGTCGAGCGCGAGACCGCGAAGGACATGGTCGTGCGCTATTCGCCGGGCGCCAAGCGCCTCACGGTGGGCGCCGACAAAGGCTTCGATACGGTCGATTTCGTGGCTGACATGCGGGACTTCAACGTGACACCACACGTGGCTCAGAACACGACCAATCGCCTCTCTGCTATCGACCACCGGACGACCCGTCACCGCGGATACGAGATCAGTCAGCAGAAGCGCAAGCGGGTCGAGGAGCCGTTTGGTTGGGGCAAGACCATCGGTGGCTTGGCTCGACCGATGTTGCGCGGCGAGAAGAAGCTCGACTTCAAGTTTACGCTAACGATGGCGGCCTACGACCTCATCAAGCTGCCACGGTTGATCGGAGCGGCGGCTTGAGTGACTTCAGGCCTGCCCGAGGGCAAGCTGCCACACTCCAAAAATCCCAATCCTCCGCCGCAAACAGACGCGGCGCCCCTTGCCCCAATTCTTCAGCAGCCTGTTAGGGTGCTGTCAACCGAAACTGGTCCAGCCCAGGTCATAAAGCTAGGGGCTAGCGCTATGCATGCCGAAAATGAGACAACCAGATCGATCCATTGCGAAAAATCTGACGACAAAATCACCTCGATGGAGGTCTTGATTATTGGCTTTGGCTTCTCAGCCATTCCGCTGATCAGGGAGCTCGAGAGGGATGGCATAAATTATGCTGTCGTTTCAAATGGCGAGGGCAGCATTTGGGACAGGTTGGAAAAGCATGGGCGGCTGGACTTTGATCTGGTCAGCAGCGTGCATTCGAGCCTCTATTCCTTTGAGCTCGTGAATTGAGATGCCAAAGATCGCTATCCGACATCGAAAGAGTACCTTGCTTTCATCAGAAAGTATCTGACCCAGTACAGCTCGAAAGTCATAAAGGACTGGGTGACATCTGTCGAGAGAATTATTCGACACACTCCATCGTTCGCACGCAAAACGGCAGAATTTTTGAAACGAAACATTTGGTCATCTCGACAGCCTTCAAGAGAAAAATGAATCAAACTCCTCAATGAGTTTGATTATGCATCCGCAAAAAACGAGACAATAGCGATCACGGCGATGGGATGACTCCGTCAACTTGATGATCTCAAAGTTGATCCCATACAATAATCGCATCGTCTTGGTCACAAATGGTTTTATGTTGTTGGACAAGCTCGTATTTTACCATGACATTACGGTTACAGTGGATCAATTCGAATACCACAACATCCGCCACCTATCGAACGTGCTTTATCGTAAGACGGTTTGGACTGGTTTGGAGTTCGTTGTGATGTGTCAAAAGCTCTTCAAATTCTTAGCTATCGAGAACGTCTACTTCAAGCATCCGCTTGCGATTCGAAGCTCCTTCAATCTCAAAATGATTTTCAATCCCAAAATGATTTTCAATTATTTCTTCCGGAGCTCGGTCCCATACGGCGTAATCGCGATAAAATATTGGCCGATCGATTTGTATCAGAGATTGTTCGACAACGACTTGTTGAAGAAATTCATAAGGGACGGATATCTACTCAACGACATAGCATTCTTTCTCGAGCAGGGTTTGGTCGAGCTCTGGCCCAAACAAGAAACAGTCATCGACCGAGAAGAACACACCATTCGTTGGAAAGACAATGTGATCAAATATGATCATATCGTCGACGCGGATTATGAAATCCCCAATTTGCCCGATATCATCGTGGATCGCGACGGCGTCCCGAAACACAAATATGAATATATCTGCCGAAATAACTTCATGGGGGTAATCCCCAAAGAACTGAACAACATCTACTTCATTGGATATACGAGGCCGTCGACGGGGGGATTGAACAACATCATTGAAATGCAGTGCCTGTTTACACATAAATTGATCACCGCCTCCAGCTTCCATCAAGAAATTCATGAAAACCTCGAGCAGAAGGATTCAAAAATACAACAATTATTATTACCTCTTAGACACAAAGGGTCATGCCGATCATTTGGTCCACTACGGCTTTTATGCAGATGACGTTGCGAGGCTGATGAAAATAAATCCGCGGCTTTCGGATTGCCGGAGCATAAGGGACCTAGTGATCCACTTTATCTTTCCGAATGCCGCCTTCAAATATAGACAGGGCGGACCATACAAAGTGGAAGGGGTAAAGGAGATGGTCCAGCAGATTTACAACAACCATATGAAATTTTTGGGCGTCATACATTACCTGCTCACGTACTCATTATTGCAGTTGACGGCTTACGTTGCATTGATCTTGGCTTATTATCGGCAAGAACTTCCAGGTGTTGCTGTGCCCTTTTTAGCCGTATTCGTGTTGTTAAATCCAATAACGCCTTTTGTTGCCGCCTATGCAATCCCATGCAACTTGTATCTCAATGTCTTTATGGCTGCCGCGCTAGCGCTAACGGCTTACTATACGAATCCCATCATTCCGATTGTGTCGCTGTTCGTGGTGTTCGCTTTGACTTATGTCTTTCGTCAGCTTGGATGGACTAGGGCACCCTTTAATGACTTGAAAAATAAGAAGCGCCCAAAATATGGAGAATTTTTTAAGAGATATTGTAATGCCTTCAAAGAAGTCTTCTCGGGGATCGATTCTTCGACCCAATCGCGCTCTGCCTGTCGCGGAACGGTTTCCGTGCCTTCCGACCAGGCTTCGCCCAGCGTCTCGCGGGTCGCGGGGAATTGATGAATGCACGCTAAGAAGAGCTAGGACGCTTGGAAGGCGTGGGCGAAGTTGGAGGAGACTAATTGAAAAAATGGCGCCCGACTGCTGGGCGCCAAGATATAAGGAGGCTTGCCACATATGGTGGAAGCTCGAGAATTGTGCCTGACATATCCTGAACTGCCTCATTCCATTATTTGATCACCAGGATGATTAAACGGCTATGGCCCAAGGGGTTGCGTGCATTTCGTTGAGACGATGGAGGAAGCGCGATGACCACGCCCACGCTTCGCCGCATCAAGGACGACGTTATCGTGACCGGTCCCGACATCGCCCCGACGAAGTTCAAGAGCCGGCCGCATTGCGGGCACGACCGCGAGTTGAGCCAACGACCGGGTGTGTGGTTCGTGCAGTAATAGCGAACCTGCGCCTCGTGGCAGGCGTCGCATTCGCCAGGAGCCGCTCTTGTGGTTCCGCAGGACGGGCAACGTAAAACGACACCGCTCATGTCTGTCCGCTTCCGGTCGTTAGCACCGCAAAGCTGTTGTCGGCGTCCAGTTCCGGATAAATGTCACGAATGATGTCGCTCGGGATATGCAGCCGGAAGACTAGGGGAAGAGATCGTTCGACAACCCGCGCGATCGTTGGAACACGCTCGTAAGAGCCTATGCGCTCACGGCTCAGCCGGCGCGAAAGGGCCACTGTCGTGAGCACCGGATGTGCGCGATAGGCCGGATAGACAGCATATCGTTCTTCGACATGATCGTGTCCGCGCACCAAGTGCGTCACTGGCCGGCCCAGGGAAGTTGCAACAGCACAGAACGCGCCGAAATCCTCATACCCAAACTGACTGCCGCGGGAAAATCGATTGGGAAACTTCTTGCGCGCAGTCGGGTGCGCCCGGGTCCACACGAAATCAGACAGGCATGCGGGATCGTTCCAATTCGCGTTCTCGATGAGCTTCGGATGCAGGTCCGCCAGAGGAAAGCCCCCGTGGGCGACGAGCATCCCGTCGGGGAAGAAGAGCGCGCGCGGCGCGCGCGCGAACAGTCGCACCGCCAGTTTGCCGGTCCGCTCCATCCATTCATGCGCGAGATTTGCATTAAGGAAAGTGGCAAAGTTGGAGGGCTCAACGCTCGAAGCGAACCGGACGCCATCGTATGACAGCGCCTCATCGTGATTGCCGGCGAGGATGCAGATGAGCTCAGGGGTATCGATGAGGAGCTCGAACACACGAAGCAGAACTTCCAGTCCGAATCCCTCATCGTCGAAGAGGTCACCAAGAAATAGGATCCGAGCGCTGGTTCCCCTGTTCCGAAGTCTGCCCCCGTCGATTAGCGCGAGCGCTGCCTCAAGCGCGAGCAGGTCGCCATGCAAATCGCCGACGATCCACAGCGGACATGCAAGATCAAGGGCGGCCACCTTGATAGCGCGATCTTCCGCATGGTCGCGATCCGCGTCGAAAAGCAAGCCGGGCCCGTCAGCCCTTAGCCTAGTCAGTCTTGGATGCGGCCAAGTAATTTATCGTTGCCATAGCGAGAGCACGCACGCCGACGACAAGGGCTTTCTCGTCTACGAAGAAGTTCGGGCTATGGTTTGGCGCGGCCGTGGCCAACTCTTGATCTCGCGGAACAACGCCTAGGAAAAAGAACTGGCCCGGCACGTCGTTGAGCATAAAGGAGAAATCCTCCGACGCGCCAGAACGTTCATTCAGCACCACGTCGCCATTAGCCGCGCGCTCCAGTACGGGCACCACGCGCGCTGTCACGCGCTCGTCGTTCACTAGCGGATCATAGAGCTCAATGATATCGACCTCTGCCTTAGCGTTTGCGCTTAAAGCGATATTCTCCGCGATCTGTCGGATGTCGCGGTGAACAGCAGTCCGGACGCCCGCGTCGTAGGTGCGTATCGTGCCGGTCATGTCGACGGTCTCGGGCACGATATTGAAGCGCGAGCCACCGTTTATAGTTGTTACGCTGACCACGGTGGGCGATTTCATCAGATCGGTGCGTCGGCTCACGACTGTCTGAAGTCCCAGCACGATTTGCGCAGCCGTCGTCACAGGATCGACAGCGCGCCAGGGATAGCCTGCATGGCCCTGGCGTCCCGTGACCTTGATGCGTAGCTCGTCGGCGCTGGCCATCGCTGGCCCTGCGCGATAGCCGATACGGCCGCTCGGCAAACCAGAGTTGACGTGAAGACCGAAAACGACGTCAGGCTTCGGATCTTGCAGCGCGCCTTCTTTAATCATCGCCCTGGCGCCCCAGATCTTGCCAGTGAACGCTGGATAGAGAGAGGGACCCTCCTCGGCAGGCTGGAACATGAACTTCACGGTCCCTGGCAGCTTGTCCTTCATGGCGGTGAGGACCTCGGCCGTCGCCATCAGCATCGCGGTGTGCGCGTCGTGCCCGCAGGCGTGCATGACGTCGACTTCACGCCCGAGATATTTGCCTTTGACTTTCGACGCGAACGGCAAGCCTTCGGGCTCCTTGACTGGCAACGCGTCCATGTCGGCACGCAAAGCCACCACGGGTCCCGGCTTGCTGCCCTTGAGTATCGCGATGACGCCGGTGCGCGCGACCCCGGTCTTTACCTCGAGCCCTAGTTTTGTGAGGTGCTCAGCGATGACTCCAGCCGTTCTCGTCTCCTGCTCGCCGAGTTCAGGGTGTTCATGAATGTCGCGCCGCCATGCAATCAGCTTGGTCTCGATCTGAGCAGCGCGCTGGCGGATTTCTTGCTCGAGGTCGGATACGATTGATTGCGCCCGCGCCAGGGGAGCCCAAGCGCTTACGAGGAGCACAAGTGTCCCCGCGAATGCAACGAAGAGGTGAGGCATTTCATCTCTCCTTCTGGCCACGTGTTAGCGATTTTCACCGCAGTATGACTTCTCCGAGGCCCCATGTCACCGAGCCGTCTTAGCGTTTAGCGCCGTCACCGTCCCTATTGGCAAGCTTCCTTCGCCAGGCAGCGAGCCCGAACGGGTCTTCACGAGCAGCCGGCCTGCGATAGCTGACGAGATCCTCGGCATCGAGCGCCGGTGCTTCACCGCGTCTTTGCTCGGCGCCCGCACCCGATCCGGTCGCGAACGACGTGCCCAAGCCGGCATAGATGTAGTGATCGCCGAAGGCTTGCTTTAATGCCGCAAACGTCGGCTCGCCAGTACAATGACCGGGCGCGATGATCTCCACTTTGAAAGTATCCTTGAGCTTGGCCACGATTTTAGAGATGGCGTCATCCGACGCGGCGAATGCTCGATCAACCGAAGCGGTCATACTCGTCGGCGAACCGACATCGACTCGTGTTCGTACCTGCTCGCTTCCACAGCTAAGGCAACCGGCTAGTTGTCGCGAGGCTCGCGATTCGCCCAAGGTAGACCGGCCGCGCCATCGCGCCGCCGTGACTTCTCAGTTTGATCGGACATCGGCCCATTCAGCCCACGGCAGAGTCCCCATGCTACTGTGGTCTGCATGCTGCATTCGCAGCCTGGGAGGACCACAATGTTCACCAAACGCGCGCTTCTGGCCGGCATGGCCGCCACCGGCTTCGGCCTGGCCGCCGCCCGACCGGCATCGGCCCAAACCTATCCTACGCGGCCGGTGAAGATGGTTGTGCCACTGCCGCCGGGCTCCGCGCCTGACGTGCGCCATCGGCTCATCGCACAGGCGCTGACGCAATTGTGGGGCCAGCAGTTGATTGTCGAGAACCGCCCCGGCGGGGGTGGCATCATCGGCACCCGTGCCGTCCTAGGCGAGCAGCCCGACGGCTATACGCTGCTTGCGGCCTTGGCATCGATCTATATGATCCTGCCTGCGCAGCAAGAGAACCTGCCATTCAACGTCAACAGAGACATGATCCCGATCGGCTTGACGGCGTACGAGGGCCTGGTGATGGCCTGTTCGCCGAAGCTCGGTGTCAACTCGCTGGCCGAGTTCATCGCGCTCGCTAGGAAGATGCCGGATAAGCTGGTCATCGGCACCAACCCCGCCGGCAGCTTGCCGCACATCACGGCGAAACTGTTTGTCGACCTGACGAACACTGGCATCACAGTCGTGCCCTACTCGACCGGAGGCACCGCCGATGCGATCCGCGATATCCTGGGTGGACGCGTCCATGCGGTGATCGACGGATGGGCGAGCTTGCGCGGCGGCATCGAGTCGAAGGACCTCACCCCGCTTGCGATTCTGTCGCCGAAACCGTCGGCTCTGCTTCCCGACCTGCCGGTGGCAGCCGACATCGTTCCCGGCTTCACCTCGATCGGCTGGCAGGCGCTCACCGTGCGCTCAGGGACGCCGGAGCCTATCGTGCGTGTCCTGGGCGACAGCCTGCGCAAGGTTCTCGACGATCCGCAGCTGCAGAAGCGACTTCAGGAAACCGGCCCTCAGTTTCAGCCACTCTTCGGCGCAGAGTTGACGCGCTTCATCGAGGACGAGCAGAAGTTCTGGCTGCCGCTCGCCAAGAAATACGCGACCTGAGCCGACCGACAAATGTGGACGTACGCCTTCCGCAGACGGCGTGATCGACTGGCAAGGGCGGATGCACCTGCAGCTACCGTCTCCGAGCGAGTCGCGGAGGTGATCGCGAGTGGGCAATAATGCGAACTCAGTTCTCGTCCTTTCGCTCGAGGGCATCTGCCCTTTCTAGGAGTTCAGCAGCATAGGCCTTCAAGGCGCGAGCGGCTTCTTGGTCAGCAATGGCATCCGCGAACTCAAGGGAACGGCGAGCGTGCGCGCGCAGCCGTTCAGCCTCGGTTTTGCTCTTAGTCACCGCACGCGCCTCAACTCCGACAAGTTTAAATCTGATTTGAGGACGTTTGGTTCCACCAACCAGCCTGCCGCGCGGTCGGCTCCAAAAGTAAAGCCCCGCCGGAGGGGAAGCCGGCGGGGCTAAATTAGCTTGGCGAGCACGGGGGGACGTGTCTACCAAGTCATGCCCTTCAATCCGGCGGCAGGGTCATTGGTTCCGCGCGGAAAGCTCTTATCAAGCACACCAAAACGCAGCCCGAGAGCGGCAGGAACCACCGCATTTGTCTGGATTGACGCCACGACGATTTTCTTCGGGTGCATGCGGGTTCATCCACTCGACCTTTGTCACGGTCCCGGTCAGCGTCACGGGCTTCTTCCAATCGAACTCCAGAGGAAACGGGTGATGCGCAAACGCTGGTGCCGCCGTCAGCAAGAGAGAAATGCCGAGACCGAAAAGAATCTGCTTGATCAGTTTAGCTTTCATCAGTGACCCTTCCTTCTGGGTGAATCAGTCGGCCTATCCGGGTTCGCAGTCCGCGCCAACCAGCAAGGCACGGAAGGAGTGCAATCGGTACGATATTTGTCAGCCTAGAGCCGCTGGGGACGGCGAGTCTGCTTAAAATTGCTCACTCGGGGTTGTTTGGTGTGTCAAGGCGCGGCTCGCCGCCTCGGGACCGCATGCCACCTCTCGTAGTGCCGTACGACCAAGATCGAACGAAACCCGACGCCAATGTCGCCTTGCGAACCTCGATCAGCTCCCGCCGAAGGTCGGTGCCGTTCAGCTCCATGAGGTCGAAGGCGGAGGAAACAGCAAAAGTGTGATGGCCATCACAGTTAGCGCAGGGCTGTTTGCTTAGAATTTTGGGTCGTCCCGGGGGGGATAGCAGCCGATCAAGAAGGAAAATCGCGATGCGCGTCCTAACTAAATTGGCTTTTCCCCTTTGGCTCTCTGCGATTTGCGCCATCGCCACAGTACCCGCTCATGCTCAATTCCAAGGCGCCGAAGCCCCGATGGGACAGTTTGCTCCGATGCTCGAGCAATTTGCGCCAATGCTAGAGCAAATGGCGCCTTTGATTCAGAAGATGCAGAATAGGATAGGCAAAAAGCGTATGGCCCGCCTGGTGCAAATGGCTGAGCCGCTGATGAGTATGATGCCAAGCGGCGACGGCAGCGCGCTAGGCGTCGATGGCCTCACGAGCCTGTCTGGCGACGCTCGTGGCCGGCATGCGCGCCGGCACAAGTGAGGGACATCCACGCTCTATAAAACTTGCCAGCGGCAGTCTGAGCAACTCGGCTCATGACGATGGAAACAGTAGGTGTAGTATTGGGAGGTCGTCTGTTGGCCCCCCTCACCGGCGCGAGGGCCGCAGGTGACAGGCTGGCCGAGGTGATCCACCGCCTCGGCTGACCGCCTAGATGATGGCTTGGAGCAAATTGACTGCGGAAGCGATACTGATCGAGATGCAGGTCGCCCAAAACATGTCTTTGATCATGGCCCTGCGCCATGAATGCTGACTCGATTCAGTATGCGTTACACAGTGTTTGGAATATGCGCCGATACTGCTTCGATAAAGCTGCTGCTCTAGTCCGAGCACCATCTGCACCAATCTCTACCGAAGCGGTATCAATACGACACCCGTTAAAATTCGGTCGGAAAGCTAGGGCGGCGTTGCCACCGATCGACGAACGTCGCCATGGGACGTCCGGCTGTTACGGTGTGAGCACGACCTTGCCAATGCTCGAGCGACCCGCGACGATCTCGTGTGCAAGCCGGGCTTCTTCCAGGGGAAGAACCTTGTCAATCAGCACTTTCAGCTTCCCCTCGGCGGCAAAAATAGGCGCGACATTCGCGCAAGTTAGCGAGGCTTTGCGAAATCTCTGCGGCGCAATTTTCTGGATTTTGGGCGACATCCGACCAATTGCCCGCGCGGGTCTCTGGTCGCCTATTTTCAATATCCGTGTGTGGTGCAAGAGACTCGGTTCGAAACGTGGCCCGGTCATTCAGTCACGTGCCAACTGGCCCGTCGGTGCGCGGCCTAGTTTTCGCAGCTCGCGCGCGAATGGTCTCTGCTTGCCAGATTTGGCTGAATTGCCGAAAATCCGAGCGACTTTTCAAAGAGATACTTTGCGGTGACATTTCTGAGTTCGAGTCCTCTCAGCCCAGCCAGCCAGTCCGGTCTCTGTAGGTCATGACCGGTTCACAAAAACTGGCGCGGTCTTCCCAAGAGTTAGCGAGGGCGTGGCGGAATCTCTGTGGCCCAATTTCCTGAATTTTGGGCGACATCTCCTGTCTCCGCGGGCCTTTTTTGGTGTCTCGTTTTTGATGTGTTCCTGGCTCAATTCGATCTCAAGGAGAACCAGAGCAAGTTGTTCGCTGCGGCGGCTCGGCGCTATGCGCGCAGCGGAGCCAGCAGCGTTGCCGAACGGGCGCGACCGAATCATTTACGGCGATCCGTGAATTTGTCAGCCGCAACGTGCTGCCGGATCTCATCAAGAGATACCGAAGGTCCTGTGCGCTTGCGGATCCTACTCGCTGTGATCGGCACCTTGTCCCGCTGCAGTGCCTGGATGGCCGCCTCGATCGTATCGATCTTCCATTTCGGCATCACTTGGTTGGTCATGATCGCCTCCCATTCGGGCTGCTCATGTTTCACAACACCCGCCTAGCGGCGAGGTCGCAGACAAAGACACCTACTGCATGGCTTTCGCTTTAGCAGTGCGGCGGCTACGGGGAACTCCCATCCCCTCTACGCCTGAGATTTACGTGCTCGATCGTGTCTTGTCCCGCCGCAACGATCCGGGCGGTTGCTTCGATCTCGAAACGCTTCAGGTCGGCGGCAATGAGTCGCATTTTTTGCAATTGCGAGGGATGCCTGTGCATGCGCCTCCTGCCGGCGAGGGGGAACTCCAGATGCGGCTCGTCAATCCGTCCCAGCCGACCAATTTCCTGTGCGGGTCTCTGGTCGCCAATTTTCAATATCCGTGTGTGATGCGAGAGACTCAGTTCGAAGCCGACTGAGACCGGTTCGATATTCCGCAGCGCGGTGGCGGCCGGCAAGTGTTGCGCATAGGCGGGCAACGCCCCGATTGTCATGCCGCTGAAAAGGGCAACAAGGACAAGCCGTTTCTTGATAGTCCGCCTTGCGCGCCTCAGGAAACTGGAGACGCGCAAGTCTTTGAAATTATGGACTAAGCTTGCTTTTGGCGTGCACGAGCCCTTTCGGCTTGACAGCCAAAAACTTCGCGTGCACCATGGGAGCCTGTAGATGGCTGGCGAGTAAGTGGTACACACGCACTGCGAAAGGCCCGGTTCCCGCCGGGCCTTTTGCTTTGTGGCTTCGCCTAATCTCGGTTTTCTCTAGCTTCGCTTCCCTCCGCTTCCAAATTCTGGCGCGTTCGCCCGCTTGCGGCCGACGCATCCGCACATAACTCGTAATCAGAAGGCATTTTCTACGATTCGTCAATGATATCGACAGAAATATCCATCAAATGGCGACCTTTATCCACGTCTGTGGCTACCAACGATTCCAATTTGAAGCACGTTCTTTAGAGCAGAGAACGACAAATCTCGTTATTTCTGTAGCACTAAAGCGAACGAATGAAATGTCGTTCTGGATTGCGTTTTGAGAGCGTGCGCATACCACCCGACCGAACGCTATCGGATGGAATCCGCGAGTTCATTCCCACTGGTTCAAACTTCAGCAGCAGGGCTTGAACGCCCCCGCGAAGGTCCTATGGGGTCGGGCCGCAGGTACCGCTCAAACGAGGGGGGATGAGGAAAATGCACCCGCCGGATCGAGGATGAGATGGCCTCGAAGGCGTTGGCCGGCAGCGTTTCGGCAACAGAGGACATCACTGCGCCGTTGTGCCCACACCAGCTCAATACGCCAAAGACTTGCTGATGGGGATGGGCGCGGGCCAATGTGCGACCACGTCAATCGAGTCAGAATTTGTCTACAGATTGGGCGTTACCCATTGATTTTTCGAAAGAGCTGAGTCGAAAAATAGCGAATCAATTACTGACCTGTACTCTGCGGCGACGCCTTGGACCTCCGAACCGATTGCCGCCGCCCAAACCTTGAGCATCCGCCGCCGCCCCGCCAATGTTCGATAGCCAACTCCATTTACCAAGGCTGCGCAGTGCCCGCCATGATTCGCGCTGCGTCATGACCCGATTCCGACGACCATGAAACCCGGCGTGTCCTACGGTCTCGCGTCGGCTGCGCTCTTCGGCGTCAGCACGCCTCTCGCGAAAGCGCTCCTAGGGTCGGTTGCGCCGCTGTGGCTGGCGGCTTTTCTCTATCTGGGTGCGGGCATCGGCCTGCTCCTGGTGCTCGCCGTCCGCAGAACGCTCGGCCCGTCGGAGCCGTTGGCGCTGCCGTCCGTTGACGACTGGCGCTGGGTGGGCGGCGCCATCACGCTGGGCGGCATTGCCGGTCCGATCGCCCTTATGTATGGACTCACCATGACCAGCGGAGCATCGGCATCGCTGCTGCTCAACCTGGAGGCGGTCCTGACGGCCCTGCTCGCCTGGTTCCTTTTCAAGGAGAATTTCGACCGGCGAATTGCGCTGGGGCTGCTCGCCATCGTCGGGGGTGCCGTGCTGCTCTCCACAGCAGCGGGACCCGGCGAGTCTTCGCCACTAGGTCCGATGCTGGTCGCAGTGGCGTGCCTTTGCTGGGCGCTCGACAACAACCTCACCCGAAGGGCCTCGGCCAGCGACGCAATGGTCCTCGCGTCGCTCAAGGGACTGGTTGCAGGAACGGTCAACGCGGCGCTTGCACTTCTCCTGGGAATGGCAGCGCCGCCGATACCGATCGTGACTGCCGCGGCAACCGTGGGCTTTCTAGGATACGGCGTCAGTCTCGTCCTGTTCATTCTGGCATTGCGCCACCTGGGCACGGCGCGCGCCGGTGCCTACTTCTCGGTCGGCCCTTTCTTCGGCGCGCTGCTCGCCGTGCTGATGGGCCAGGACGTCGTGACGTGGTCGCTCGGGGCAGCGGCGCTCTTGATGGGCGTTGGGGTATGGCTGCACGTGTCAGAAAACCATGCGCATGAGCATCGGCACGAGGCGCTGGAACATGCCCACGCGCACATGCACGATGAACATCACCGGCATGAGCACGCTTTCGCGTGGGACGGCAACGAACCCCATGTCCACCCGCACGTCCACGCACCGCTGGCGCACAGCCACGCGCACTATCCGGACGTGCATCACCGCCACCCGCACTAGCCGCAAGGCTACCTGCGCACCGAGTTTCCCGTCACCGTGATCGTTGCCTTGCCAATCGTGACCGATACCGGCGTCCCGCGACGCAACTCGAGCGAGGCCGCCTTGACGACCGCAGTCGCAGACGTGATGGCAAGCGTCCCCAAGGCTGCGGCGACCGCGACGTCGGGCCAGCCGCTACGCGTCCCGAGGACGCCCATTGCGGCGGCGATGACCAGGGTATTGCCGATGGCGTCGTTGCGGCTGCACAGCCATACCGAGCGCATGTTGGCGTCACCGTTGCGGTAGCGGTACAGCATGAGCGCGACGCCGGCGTTCGCCGCGAGCGCTGCGAGCGCAACGGCACCCATGGTGAGCGCCTGGGGTACCACGCCGTGGGCAAGGTGCCACGCCGTGTTGCCGAGCACGAAGAGGCCGAACGCTCCCATCGTCAGCCCCTTGGCGAGCGCGGCCCGCGCGCGCCACGCAAGTCCGAGCGGAAGAACCAGCAGGCTGACGGCGTAATTGCCGGCGTCGCCCAGGAAATCGAGCGCATCCGCAAGCAGCGATGCCGCGTCACTGGACAGCCCGCCGCTGAATTCGACGACGAACATGACTGCATTCACCCAGAGGGCAATCAACAGGACGCGCCGATAGCGTCCCATGACCTCGAACGGCTCTCCACAATTGCCACCACAGCACGCGCTCATAGTCCGCCCTGCTCTCGCGCCAGCTGATAGCATTGGAAACGCTGTAGCCACTACAGGGTCAAGGCCATGCGTATCGGCGAGCTTGCGGCGAGCACCGGGGTAGCGGTGGAAACCATTCGCTACTACGAGCGCGAGGGGCTGCTGCCGGTCCCTGCCCGCTACGGTGGCAACTATCGTGTGTATGGACGGGAAGCCGAGCGACGCCTCCTCTTCGTCCGGCACTGCCGGGCGCTGGACATCAAGCTCGACGAAATTCGCCATCTGCTGCGCTTGCAGGACGATCCCCAGGCGCGCTGCGGAGACGTGACCGCGCTCGTCGACCTGCACTTGCGGAAGGTGCGCGAGCAAAAGCGCGCGTTGGCGAAACTCGAGCGACAGCTGAAGGCGCTACGCGACCAGTGTCACTCGGTGCAGCATGCCCGGCACTGCGGAATCCTGAAGCATCTGGCGGCGGAAACCACAGACCGCTAGCGTTTCGACTGCAGCGCTGTCGCTTCGCAGTCTTCCGGGAGCTACTGCGGCGAACACATCGCCACCGGCGGGTAGCCGTAGCCTTCCGCAACGTGCCCGTGATCCATCATGGCCATCTGCACGGCCGGGTCCATGGTGTAGCGGTGATTGCTGTCGCTGCGCTGATTCCAGGTGCGATACACAGGCAAGGTACCGGCCGCGCAAGCGCCAGTCATGCCGTTCGGCATGCTCATGCGGAACACGTTCGAGGATTCCAACGTCCACTGACCGGGCCAATGGTGCTGCGTTTCGGCACATTCCTCGGCGGAGGCCGAATAGAAGTGCGTGTCCAGGCCATAGGCCGGATTGCCGTAGAGACGGCAAACCGGTAGCCCCAGGCCCGTGGCATCGGCCGGCGCGAGCACGTTGAAGGCCATGCCGGTACGCTGCCAACCGGCAAAGTGGCCCGTGTCGAGCGCGCTCATCTCCACGGGGTCGGCGGTCACGAAATAGTGGTCCAGGCCGGCGTGGTAGTACTCGACCGCCACGGCGACTTTCGGAACGACGCCGGCCGCTTTCGTGTACCGGGTCATCACCGCTTCTTCCTGACTGTCCATCCAGCGGACCATGCCCACGTCGGCGACGTACCAGACGTCGCGTTCGTAGCCGTTGCCCCGCCGCTCGTGCACGTGCAGCGCATTCGCAAACGTGCCCGCCGGCGTGACCACCGTCTCCAGCGCCAGCGCCTGATACGAGCTCGTGTAGCCTTGCGGTCCCATCATCGTGTTCATGCCGGCGACGCCAATCTGCCACGTCTCGGGATTCTGGTAGCCCATCCCCGGGCCCATCATCGTGCCCGGCATGACGGGGTTCTTGAGAATCCACTCCGGACTCGTGAAGCTCATCATGTAGTGGTGGTCGTCCGGCGTAGCCCCGCTGCCACCAAAGTAGTGCATGCCGTCCGGCCCCATTCCGTAGAAATCCATCTGGTCGGGGTCGCAGGGCCCGACGTCCTTGCACGTGAACGTCATGTGCATGCTGGTCAGACCCGTGGTGCCCGCCCACTGCTGGCCGCCGTGCATCACCGCGGTCGCGGTGAGGTGCGGGCCGTTGACGAACATGTATTCGAAGCGCGCGCCGTCGACCAGCGGAAAATAGCTCGTGGTCATCATGGGACCGCCCATCATGGCGCCGGCAACGCTGCTCATGCTGGCCAATGCGACCGCGAGAAATCTCCGCGCAAGCTTCCGTTCCGTTCCGCGCATCTTCCGTTCCCACCAAGCGTCAAGGCATCTTGGCAGCGTACTTCCGGCGCCAATGATCGATCGTGACGCAGGTCAAGCGGGGTCGCGTTACTCAGCCGGGCACGGCCGACGCGCCGACATCGTTCTGCTTGCAAGCGTTTGTTGATGCTGAGCAGATGGCAGAAACCTGCTTGGTTCGTATACTTGCGCCCGGCAGCAGGCTCGACCCCATGCGATTCGCTCACCGACAACGAACCACGTTCGCCCTTCTGATTCTCGGGGTCTGGGTGTTCGCCTTGTTTGTCGGCGTCGCGCACGCCTGCTCGTCTGGACCACACATGGGCTCGCATCGAGGCCTGTATCAGGCAACGGCGTGGAACCCGGGCGATACAGCGGCGTTGCCGGAATGCGTCAAGTTCTGCAACGAGGCCACGCCGCTTACCGCCAAGCGGCCGTCGGTCGAGGGCCATCCTGCCGGTCGGCCGTACCCGTTGCCGTCGACAACGCTGCTGTCCGTCGACACCGGCGTTCACTTCGCTCCGACGCTTCCTGCTCCGCGGCCACCCGGTGTGCCGGCGTATCTCCGCTCCCTGCGCCTCGCGTTGTAGCCGTCGGGGACGCCGCGTCGTGGGCGCATCGTCCATCGCGCGCTCGCGGTCCTCTTCCTGAGGCTCCCTTTCGCCGATGGGCCGAACGCTTGTACGCAACGTCAACGCTTTTCGAGGCATTTCATGAAGACGAGATTCGTGCTGTTCGCCGGGGTGGCGGTCGTGCTGGTCGGCATGCTGGTGATGCTATGGCTCGCCATCGCACCCAAGAATGTACAGACCGACGCCGCTGCTGCGGTGCCCGCTGCAGTGGCGCTGGCACGGGAGCATGCGGCAACCGCAGGAAGCCCGGATGCCAAGGTGCATATCGTCGAGTTTCTCGACCCGGCCTGCGAAACGTGCCGCGAGTTCTATCCTCTGGTGAAGAGGATGCTGGCCGACAATCCGGATCGAATTCGCCTGTCCGTCCGCCTGGTGGCGTTCCACAAAGGCTCGGACTTCGTGGTCAAGGCGCTGGAAGCGTCCAAGGCGCAAGGCAAGTTCTGGCAGGTCCTCGAGCGGTTGCTGGCGTCGCAATCGCGGTGGGCTGTCCAACATACCGTCCGCCCCGAGCTCGCGTGGGAACAGCTCCAAACGCTGGGATTGGACATGGACCAGCTCAAGGCCGACATGGAATCGCCTGCGGTCGCGCGCAACATGGCGCTCGACGCGCAGGACGCCAGGGCGTTGAAGGTGATGCAGACACCCGAGTACTTCGTGAATGGGCGGGGGCTGCCGAGCTTCGGCTATGAGCAGCTGCAGGCACTCGTCGCGGAGGCGATGGCAACCGCCTACCGCTGAACGACGCATCTGCGCGGTCGCCGACTGCAGAGCGGCTGCCTACTCCGTGATTTGCACCTCGCTGAGCCACGCCCCTCCGTCCGCGTGGTAATAGGTGACGGTGGCAGTCGCAGAGCAATCAAGACTGGCGATGGCGTCGTGCGCAAACGTCGGTCCCAGCATGATGCGCTCGTGCTGCCGCAAGACGTCGAGCCCTCGGTCAAGTTCGCCCGCGCCAGCCTGCAACGGCGTAGCAGCCAGGACGTGAATTCGCCTGGCGCCCGCGGACGCCAGCAACACGAGGTGGTCGCGATAGATCATCTCGAGCGCATGGTCGACGCGTCCGGCGCCGTAAAAGTCTCCGGCCACCACGACCTTTGCAGACGGATCGCACTGCTTGATTGCCGGGCCCAGGCTGGGAAGCTGCCAGCCCGGGAACCGGCTATCCAGATAGTGCTTGAGTGCCGGTGGAACGGTACCGACCGTCGCGTGCCCCGGTAGCGCGACCGCGGCCGCCAAGGCGAATATCGCCATTCGCCCCAGGCGCGCGGTGACCGCATGAGGTAGTCGTCGGTGCGCTGGCGACTGATTCATGGCTACGTTGCCGGTGCCTTCCCCCAGGGACGCGACGTCAGTGCAGTCGATAAGCCGCATGACAGGCGACGCACTGCTGCATGATGGCGCCCAGCGCGGCCAGTGCCGGTTTGACATCGTTGCTTACGCTCGCGTTCTGAGCTTCGACGGCAAACCGGCTCGCGGCCTTGTGCATTTGCGTTCCAATGTCTTGCATCGGTGGCGGCATGAAGGGCGCGATATGGGCTGCGCCATGCAGCGGCAGCGAGCTCATGCCCAGGCGCTGCTCGGCAACCGTTGACGCCTTGTCGTAGGCGCCGGCCGCCAACGCCATGTCGATTTCCTGCAAAGCTGCAAGGTGGTCACGCATGCTGGTGATGGTGTGCAATCGCATCGGCTCCGGAAAATTGACCAGCTGCCGGAGGTCGCCCGAGGCAGCCGCCTCGCCAGGCATTGCATGCTGATGCGTCTGCGCCGTCGTCATCGACGACCACGATACTGCGACCGCAAGGATGAGGCGGGTATACGAGAACTTCGTCATGATCCATCGGGATTCGGGATGATCAACGGGTATTCTCGGCCTCATTCTGCATGTGCCGCAAGGTCGCGTCGCATTGAACGCCACCGTTCTGCTGCCGACCCTTCGCCGGATGCCCGCAATGCCTGCGCCGTGCGGGTCGGGGTGGCCTGAATCGAGCGACCAAACCTTGGCGCGGAAACCCGCGGCATTCAGTCGGCCGCCAGCAGCACCAATGCTCCGAGTCCCGCGCCGAGGCCCAGCGGAATGCCGTAGCGCTCGAGCCTGCTGATCGAATCGCCGACCACGACCTCCACCGGCACCGGCGTGAGGTCGAGCACGCGATTGGTCACTGACGACTCGATCATCCGGGTCAGCGAGTTCTTGCGCGAAGTGGCGAGCACGATGTGGTCACAGCGCAGCCGGCGCGCTTCCTCGGCGATGGCTTCCGCCTTGCGTCCGACCTTCATGTGCACCGCATGCGGCACGCCCGCCTGGTCGAGCAACCGGACGAGCGGCCGCAGCGCGTCGTCCGCCTGCTTTTGGTGATAGGAGTCGCGTTCCCGCTTGGCGACGAACTGCGCGACGTGCCGCGAGAACGGCGTCTGCACGTTCAGCAGATGCACCTCGAAATCGGGCTTCTGCCGGAACTCGCGGATGACGTGGCGCACCGCGTGTTGCGCGTTGCGCGAGGCATCGACGGGCACCAGGACCTTCAGCATGGGAGTGTCTCCTTTGACGGGACCCACGACCGGCGCAGGGACGGCCGGCCGCGCGGAAAACCGCGCGACACGCGCGGCGATGCGGGACTCGAGCGTGCGATGGTTGCGGACGAACGCGATGCCCAGCACGCCCGCCACCACCGCCGCGTACGCGAGGGCCACCAGCACGCGCTCGCCCTCGAGATGCGCGGCGACGAGCGGCTCGGCCGTCATCATCTTCACGGCGGTGAAGGCGAGCACGCCCGAGCCGATGTAGACGAATCCCGGGTAGCGCTCGATGACCTTCAGGATGAACGTGCTGCCGAAGATCACGATCGGGATGCTGATGAGCAGCCCGGTGACGACCAGCAGGAAGCTGCCGTGCGCCGCGCCGGCCACGGCGAGCACGTTGTCGAGCCCCATCACCGCGTCGGCGATCACCACGGTGCGCAGCGCGCCCCAGAAGCTGTCGGCGCCACGCAGGTTCGCACGTGCCCCGTCGCCCTCCTCCGGCCGCAGCAGCTTGAACGCGATCCACACCAGCATCAGGCCGCCGACGAGCAGCAGGCCCGGAATCTTCAGGAGCTGCACGACCAGCACGGTCATCGCCGAGCGCACCACGATCGCGCCCACCGTTCCCCAGACGATCGCCCTGCGCTGCAGGTGCTTCGGCACGTTGCGGGCGGCGAGCGCGATCACGATGGCGTTGTCGCCGGCGAGCACGAGATCGATGACGATGATCGCAAGCAGCGCAGAGAGAAATTGCAGCGAGAGGATGTCCACGGCGACGGGTGCTGGGAAGGAGGTCGTGGCGAGTATGCGAGCGCGTCTCGCGCAGCGAAATTCGAAGTTGGTGAATCCACCCATTGCGTTTCGTGATGGGTGCCCGCGCGATAGTGGAACGCCTTACGCGCCCCGCGCATTGCGCAACGTCGCGCCACGCTGGTACAAGCATGGTGTGCCCCCCAACCGGGGCACGGGCAGGATCGAAGGGGAGTAGCCACGGCAGCCACGCGCTGCCGCGGTGCGGCCGTCAATACGGACGAGGCAGCGAATCGTCCCGGTCGCACCGGCATGTGGGATGCGTCACGTGCAAGCGAGACCTTTGCCGAACGGCGAAGGCTTCGCGTCGCTACGGTCGCGGTGCTTCGCCGGCGAGGTGAAGGCCGCGGCGCGCTGCGCATGGCGGTCTTGGCAGTGGCCAAGGAGGATCGTCATGCGGCATTCCCGCATCCGCCGCTACCTGCGGCACGGCACGCTCCCGCAGCTCGCGGTGTTCGAGGCGAGCGCGCGGCTCGGAAGCTTCAGCGGCGCGAGCCGCGAGCTGCATCTCGCGCAGCCGACGGTTTCCGCGCAGATGAAGAAGCTCGCGGACACCGTGGGCGCGCCGCTCTTCGCGCTGATCGGCAAGCGGATTCACCTCACGGCCGCGGGGCGCAGGCTGCATGCGCGATGCGCCGACCTCTTCGGCGTGCTCGAGGCGCTGGAGCGGGACCTTGCCGCGGTGCGCGACCTCCACGCGGGACAACTCCGGCTTTGTGCCAGCGGCGCGTGCGAGGAGTTCGCCGCGCGCCAGCTCGCGCAATTCGGCGACGCGCATCCCGGCATCGAGGTGGTCCTGCACATCGGCAATCGCGAACAGATCGTGCAGCGGATGGCCGCATGCGCGGACGACCTGTACCTGCTTGCCAATCCGCCCGCCGACATTCCGTTGGTCCGCCAGTCCGTGGCCGCCAATCCGTACGTCGTGGTGGCTGCGCCGGACGATCCGCTCGCGGGGGAACGCGACCTTGCGTTCGCGCGCATCGCGGAGCGCGCGTTCGTGCTGCGCGAGCGCGGCTCGGGAACGCGAATGATCACGGACCGGATCTTCGCCGCGCATGGCATGGTTCCGCATGCGCGCATGACCCTGTCGTCGCAGCACGCGGTGCGCGCCGCGGTGCGCGCCGGCGACGGCCTGGCCCTCGTTCCGCTGCGGTCGTTCGGTCCCGACGTCGAGGGCGACGGCCTCGCGGTCCTCGATGTCGACGGCTTTCCCCTGCCGGCCGAATGGCAGATCGCGTACCCGGTCGGCAGCGCACTCTCCCCCGCGGCACAGGCGTTTCTCGACCACATCCGCGAGGAAAGCCTGCGGCTGCGCGCATCCCAATCCCATGAGCAACGGCGAGACCGTCGCCGGCCGGGGCGAGGCTCGCTGGCCGCTGACGCGTGGCGACCTACGGCCTAGAGGTCGATCCCGCGAAGCGCCACGCCGGCGATGCTGGCCAGCACGTCGGGGTCCTCGCCCACCGCGCCGCGGAGCTCCACGGTCACGGCGGGGTGCCGCGACCGCAGGGCCTCCACCAGCCGGGGCAGGTCCTGGCGGACGTGCCCGCCCTGCCCCAGGAACACCGGCACGACGCGCAAGGCGTGGCAGCCATCGGCGACCAGCGCGTCGGCCGCGCCCGCGAGGTCCGGCGTCATCAGCTCGAGATAGGCCAGCGCGACCGGCACCTCCGGGCGGCGCGCGGCCACGAGCTCCCCGCAGGCGCTCGAAGGGCTCGGCCCAGCGCGGGTCGCGGGCGCCGTGGGCGAACAGGATGAGTCCGGTCTTCACCCGGCGATTATAGGGATGCCGCTTCATATTCCAATGGGCGATAAGAGCATAGCAATTCATTCCTTCTGTTTATTAGGACGGCCCCGTAACCTCCTTCGCTCACACGGGACCTCTTGCGCCATGTATCGCTACGACTCCTTCGACCAACGCCTCGTCGACGAGCGCGTCGCCCAGTTCCGCGACCAGACCCGCCGCTTCCTCGCCGGGCGAGCTGTCCGAGGACGACTTCCGCCCGCTGCGGCTGCAGAACGGCCTGTACATCCAGAAGCACGCGCCGATGCTGCGGATCGCGATCCCCTACGGCCAGCTGTCGACGCGGCAGTTGCGCACGCTCGCGCACATCGGCCGCACCTACGACCGCGGCTACGGCCACTTCACGACGCGCCAGAACATGCAGTTCAACTGGCCGCAGCTGGAGCAGGTGCCGGACATCCTCGCCGAGCTCGCGCGGGTCGAGATGCACGCGATCCAGACCTCGGGCAACTGCATCCGCAACGTCACCAGCGACCACTTCGCCGGCGTCGCCGGCGACGAGATCGGTCGATCCGCGTCCCTATGCCGAGCTGATCCGGCAGTGGTCGACGCTCCATCCCGGAATTCGCCTACCTGCCGCGCAAGTTCAAGATCGCGGTGACCGGCGCGACGAGCGATCGCGCCGCGATCCTCGTCCACGACATCGGGCTGCAGCTCGTGCGCGACGCGCACGGCGCGATCGGCTTTCGCGTGATGGTCGGCGGCGGCCTCGGGCGCACGCCGATCGATCGGCCACGTGATCCGCGAGTTCCTGCCGCGCGCCGAAATCCTCAACTACCTCGACGCGATCCTGCGCGTGTACAACCGCTATCGGCCGCCGCGACAACAAGTACAAGGCGCGCATCAAGATCCTGGTCAAGGAACGCACGCCGCCGGTCTTCGCGCGCGAGGTCGAAGCCGAATGGGCGCATCTGCGCGGCGGTCCCGCGACCGTGCCCGACGAGGAGTTCGCGCGCCTCGCAGCGCTGCTTCGCGCCGCCGGCCTACGAGCACGCTGCCGCGCGACGACGCCGCGCTTCCGCGCCGCCGTCGCCGACAACCGCGCGTTCGCGAACTGGGTCGAAGCGCAACGTGCATCCGCACAAGGTGCCGGGCTACGCGATCGTCACGCTGTCGCTCAAGAAGACCGGCGTCCCGCCCGGCGACGTCACCGTCCGACCAGATGGACGCGATCGCCGACCTCGCCGACCGCTACAGCTTCGGCGAGCTGCGCGTGTCGCACGAGCAGAACCTGATCTTCACCGACGTGAAGCAGGCGCGACCTGCTCGCGCTGTGGCAGCAGCTGAAGGCGCTGGGCCTCGCGACGCCCAACATCGGGCTGCTCACCAACATCATCTGCTGCCCCGGCGGCGACTTCTGCTCGCTCGCCAACGCCAAGTCGATCCCGATCGCGGAGGCGATCCAGCGCCGCTTCGACGACCTCGACTACCTGCACGACATCGGCGAGCTCGACCTCAACATCTCCGGCTGCATGAACGCGTGCGGCCACCATCACGTCGGCCACATCGGCATCCTCGGCGTCGACAAGAACGGCGACGAGTGGTACCAGGTGACGATCGGCGGCACGCAGGG
This sequence comes from uncultured beta proteobacterium, assembly GCA_963725735.1. Taxonomy (GTDB): domain Bacteria; phylum Pseudomonadota; class Gammaproteobacteria; order Burkholderiales; family Casimicrobiaceae; genus VBCG01. Next base: position 23,582 of record CAVRZM010000019.1, read on the forward strand.
CGAGCACGCGGCGCTCGGCAAGGTGATCGGCCCGTCGTTCGCGCGCCGACGAGATGCCCGACGTCGTCGCGCGGCTGATCGAGACCTACGTCGACATCCGGCACGAGGACGAGCGCTTCGTCGACACCGTGCGCCGCGTCGGCATCGAACCCTTCAAGGAGCGCGTCTATGCCGCGGCTCATTAAGGGCGGCGCGCGTCGTCGACGACGCGTGCGTCGCTGCTGCGCGACGCGCGCGACGCTCGCGCGACGTGCCCGACGCGGCGTACCGGTCCTCGTGCCGCTCGCGCTGTGGCACGTCGGAGCGCGCGCCGCTTGCTCGCGCGCGGCGAGCGTCGGGCGTGTGGCTCGCGCCGGCCGACGATCCGGCGGCGCTTGCCGCCGACGTCGCATCGCCTGCGCGCTGATCGCCGTCGACTTTCCCGACGTTCACCGACGGCCGCGGCTACTCGACCGCGCGCCTGCTGCGCGAGCGCTACGGCTATCGCGGCGAGCTGCGCGCGATCGGCGACATCCAGCGCGACCAGCTCTACTACCTGCGCGCAGGTGCGGCTTCGACGCGTTCGCGCTGCGCGAGGACACGGACGTCGACGACGCGCTCGCGGCGCTCGCGCGACTTCACCGACGGCTACCAGGCCACGCAGTCGCGCACGCCGCGGTTCCGCCGCCGCGCACGCACGCGACGGGAGCCGCCGGCATGACGCTCGGCGCAGCGCATCGACGACGCCGCGGCGCGCGCTCGGCGCGCATCGCAGCGCGACGCATGCGCCCGCGGCCTTCGCCTCGAGCTTCGGCGCCGAGGACATGGTGCTGCTCGACCTCATCGCGCGCGCACGCGCGCGGCGATCGACATCTTCACGCTCGACACCGGCCGCCTGCCCGAGGAGACGCACGACGCTGATCGACGCGCGCGCGCGACCACTACGGCCTCGCCGATCGACGTCTACTTCCCGGATGCCGCGCGCGGTCGAGGCGTTCGTGCGCGACGCACGGCATCAACGCGTTCTACGACAGCGTCGAGCTGCGCAAGCGCTGCTGCGCGATCCGCAAGATCGAGCCGCTCGCGCCGCGCGCTCGCCGGCAAGGGCGCGTGGATCACCGGCTTGCGCCGCGCGCAGTCGGTCGACGCGCAGCGACCTGCCGTCCGAGGAGTTCGACGCGGCGCACGGCATTGCCGAAGTTCAATCCGCTCGCCGACTGGAGCGAGGACGACGTCTGGACGTACCTGCGCGCGCGCGACGTTCCCTACAACGCGCTGCACGACCGCGGCTACCGCAGCATCGGCTGCGCGCCCTGCACGCGCGCGGTCGCAGCCCGGCGAGGACGTGCGCGCCGGCCGCTGGTGGTGGGAGAAGCCCGGAGCACAAGGAATGCGGGCTGCATCGCCGGCCGCGTCGGCTGGTGCGCGCCGCATCGCCGCGCAACCCGGAATCGACGACGCCATGACGCACGCCACCCTCGCCGCTGACGCCGCGGCATCGACGAGCGCCGCCGACGCGCTGGCGCCCGCCGACGCGGACCATCTCGGCTGGCTCGAGTCCGAGGCGATCCACATCCTGCGCGAGGTCGCCGGCCAGTGCGCGCATCCCGCGCTGCTGTTCTCCGGCGGCAAGGATTCGCTGGTGCTGCTGCGCCTGGCCGAGAAGGCGTTCCGCCCGGCGCGCTTTCCGTTTCCGCTGCTGCACATCGACACCGGGCACAACTTTCCCGAGGTGATCGCGTTCCGCGACGCGCGCGCGGCCGAGCTCGGCGAGCGCCTGATCGTGCGCTCGGTCGAGGACTCGATCGCGCAGCGGCCGCGTCGTGCTGCGCCGCCGGACGAGAGCCGCAACGCGCACCAGTCGGTGACGCTGCTCGACGCCATCGCGGAATTCGGGTTCGACGCCTGCATCGGCGGCGCGCGCCGCGACGAGGAGAAGGCGCGCGCCAAGGAGCGCGTCTTCTCGTTCCGCGACGAGTTCGGCCAGTGGGACCCGCAAGAACCAGCGCCCCGAGCTCTGGAACCTGTACAACGCCCGCGTGCACCAGGGCGAGCACGTGCGCGTGTTCCCGATCAGCAACTGGACCGAGCTCGACGTGTGGCAGTACATCGAGCGCGAGCAGCTCGACGTGCCGTCGATCTACTACGCGCACACGCGGCCCGATCGTGCGCCGCGGCGGCGCGCTGGTGCCGGTGACCGAGCTGACGCCGCCGCGCGACGGCGAGACGGTCGAGCGAGGTCTCGGTGCGCTTTCGCACCGTCGGCGACATCACCTGCACCGCGCCGGTCGCGTCGCACGCCGCGACCGCGCAGGCGATCATCGTCGAGACGGCGGCCGCGACGATCACCGAGCGCGGCGCCACGCGCCTGGACGACCAGACCACCGACGCGTCGATGGAGCTGCGCAAGAAGGAGGGGTACTTCTGATGTCGGCCACGGCGAATACGCGTGCGCAACGCGCTCGACGCACGGCGTGCTGCGCTTCCTCACCGCCGGCAGCGTCGACGACGGCAAGAGCACGCTGATCGGCCGCCTGCTCTACGACACCAAGGCCATGCTCGCCGACCAGCTCGCCGCGCGTCGAGCGCACCTCGCGCCAAGCGCGGGCACGGACGCTCGACCTGTCGCTGCTCACCGACGGGCTCACGGCCGAGCGCGAGCAGGGCATCACCATCGACGTCGCCTACCGCTACTTCGCCACGCGCGCTGCGCAAGTTCATCATCGCCGACGCGCCGGGCCACGAGCAGTACACGCGCAACATGGTGACGGCGGCGTCGCACCGCGCAGCTCGCGATCCTGCTGGTCGATGCGCGCCACGGCATCGTCAACGCAGACGCGCCGCCACGCCACGCTCGCGCACCTGCTCGGCATCCCGCATCTCGTCGTCGCGGTCAACAAGATGGACCTGGTCGGCTTACCGCGAGGAAGACTTCGCGCGCATCGTCGCGCGACTTCCGCGCCTTCGCCGCGGCGCACGGGCATCGACGACGCGTCGTGCGCTTCGTGCCGATGTCCGCGCTCGCCGGCGACATGGTCGTCGAGCGCGGCGACCAACCTCGACTGGTACAGCGGGCCGACGCTGCTGCAGATCCTCGAGACCGTCGCCGGTCGGCACGCGCGCGACCCACGCGCCGTTCCGCTTCCCGGTGCAGTACGTGGCGCGTCCCGGCGGCAGCGTCGGGCGCGGGCTATCTCGGCACGCGTCGAGTCCGGCGCGATCGCCGTCGGCGACGCGGTGACCGTGCTGCCCTCCGGCCGCACGACGACGCGTGCGCGAGATCCGCGCCTACGACGGCACGCTGCCGCGCGCGCAGCTGCACGACGCGATCACGCTGACGCTGGCCGACGAGATCGACGTGTCGCGCGGCGACATGCTCGTCGGTGCGCGACGTCCGCGCCGGCACCGTCGCGCTGCGGTCGACGCGACGCTGTGCTGGTTCGACGAGCGCGCCGCTCGACCGCCGCCGCACGTACCTGCTGCGCCACACGACGCGCGAGGTGCGCGCGCGCATCGACCGCCTCGATCACCTGCTGGAACGTCTCCACGCAGGCGCAGGAGCCTGCGCCGGACGCGCTGGCGATGAACGACATCGGCCAGGCGACGCTCGCGCTCGCGCAGCCGATCGTTGCCGACCGCTACGCCGAGCAACCACGCGACCGGCAGCTTCATCCTGATCGACGAGGCGACCAACGACACGGTTGCGGCGGGGATGATCTGCGAGTGCAACGCGCTCCGGGACCGTCTATCTCGTCGGCGCCGGTCCGGGTGCGCCGGACCTCCTGACGCTGCGCGCGGCGCGCGCTGCTCGCGGCCGCCGACATCGTGTTCCACGACGCGCTCGTGCATCCCGGACACCGTCGCGCTCGCCGCAGCGCGCGGAGCGGATCGCGGTCGGCAAGCGCTGCGGCCGGCATTCCACCGCGCAGCAGTTCATCAACAAGCGCCTGGTCGACGCCGCGCGCAAGCACCGCGTCGTCGTGCGCCTCAAGGGCGGCGACCCGATGCTCTTCGGCCGCGCGCAGGAGGAGATCGCCGCGCTCGAAGCCGCCGGCATCGCCTGCGAGGTCGTGCCGGGCGTCACCGCGGCGCTCGCCGCCGCCGCCGATCTCAAGACCTCGCTCACGCAGCGCGGCAGCGCGCGCAGCGTGACGTTCGCCACGCCGCGCGTCGGCGCCGACCAGGCGGCGAGCACGTGGGCCGCGGGACTCGTCGCGTCCGACGCCGGCGCGATCTACATGGGCGCTGGGCGAAGCGGAGACGATTGCCGCCACGCTCCTCGCGCAAGGCAAGCCTGCAACGCTGCCGGTCGCCATCGTCGAAAGCGCGTCGCTGCCCGAGCGTCGCGTGCGTTACACCACGCTGGCGGACCTCCCTGCGCTCGCCACGCGCGACGTGCGTGGACCCGCACTCATCCTGCTCGGTCCGCAGTTCACGGCGCGCGCGGAGTCCGCGCTTCGGGCAGACGAACGATGTCGAGCGCCAATGCGCGGCGCGGCTGCTTGAAGTCGGGCCGCACCCGCAAAGAGCCGACGCGTGCGGCTCCCGAGCGCGCGTGCCGTCAGCCGAGCTCGAAGGTCGTCACGCCGAAGAGCCGCGCGAGCGGCAGCGCCGGCGGCGAGCCGGTGTACATCCGTGCGGTCTCGAAGGCGACGTTCATCGCGTGCCGCTCGGCCAGGGCGAGCGCACGCGGCATTGGGCTCCGGCACGTCGAGGAACAGCGCTTCTCCCGCAGGCACGCGCGCGGCCAGCGCCGCGAACAGCGCCTCCGCGCGCTCCGGCGTCGTCGGCGAACAGCGGCCCGATCTTCCAGCCGGCGCGGCACCGGCGCACCACGCCATAGCCTTCGACGACGCCATCGTTCACGCGAGCGAGCGCCGCCGCATCGGGTTGCGCGAGCCAGCGCTGCAGGAATGCGGTCCGCTCCGCCGGGAAGCAGGTCCGGTCGTACGCGAGCATCGCCGCGAACGGCACCCGGCGACGTCGACGATGCGGGGGTCGATCGCGGGTGCCCCACCGCCCGTGCCCGCGAAGCGGATGTTGCGATAGGCGAGCGCGAAGCCGGACTTCCGGTAGTTGTCCTGCTGCGCGACCACACCGTCGAGGCCCACGTTGCGCCCGGCGAGATGCGCGAGCCCCGCCTGCCACAGGCGATAGCCGTAGCCCTTGCCGCGCCACGACGGCTGCACGATGTAGAGCCCGAGGAAGCCGAATGCGTCGCCGTAGCGCACCACGGAGATCGACGCCACGGGCTTGCCGTCCAGCACGCCCGAGCAGGAATCCCTCGGGGTCGGCCGCGTGGAATGCGTCCGCATCGTGCAGTCCCGGATTCCATCCTTCGCGCGCCGCCCAGTCGAGTAGCGGCTCGACGTCGGCGCGCGTCATCGTCCGGATGCGAAAGCCGTCGCTCATCGCGCGTCGGCCGCGATCACGTCGATCGCCGCGAGCATGACGTCGGTGCGCGGAAACGGCTCGGGCGAGAACCACAGCCGATAGGGCAGCATGTCGGGTCGCGGTATCCCGATCGACAGGTGGTCGGCATTCACCACGCCGAGCAGCGCGCCGTTCGGCACGACCTCGTCGCGCGCGAGCAGCATGCCGTCGTTGTAGCGGGTCAGGTGCAGGAGCGCGAGGAACGGGGTGTACAGCGGCATGGCGAGCCGCGTCATCTCGGGCACGCTGACGAGCGAGTACACGGGCACGCGCACCGCCGCGCCGTGCTGCTCCCACCACGCTCTGCGGTACGCGCGCTGGAGGTCGAGCACCGGGTCGCCGGGGCCCTTGCTGCACGCGGAAAACGGAACGGCGCCGAACGTCACGCGGTACAGGCCATCGAGGTGATCGGCGAGCGGGCTGCCCATGACCGCGCCGGCGACCGACAGCACCGCGGCCGTGCGGCTCGCGATATCGGGACGCGCGGCCAGGAGGGCGACCACGTCGACCGCGCCTTTGGAGTGGCCGATGATGACGAGGCGGCGCGAGTCGTGCGGCAACTGGTCGATGGCCCGCCCGAGCTCGAGCGCGTTGTGGTCGACGCCGCTGCGCCCGCCCACGTTGACGTAGTCGACCGCGAATCCCTGCGCGCGCGCGGCCGGCATCACGTCGCCGAACGTGTGGATCTCGGGAAAGCACGACGCCAGGAAGCCCGGGACGAAGACCAGCCGGTAACTGCGACGCATCGGCGGCAGGCGGGCGCGGCGCCGATGGCTCGCCGGCGAACCGATAGAGCGTCCGCGCGCATTGCGCGTCGCCCATGCTTTCGCGCTGGCACAACGCAGCCCTGTAGATGCCGCGCAAGTCACGCACCGACGCGAGCTCTTCCGGCAGCGGCGGCACGGCGTCGTCGCCAGGGAGCGGCTCGGTCGCGCACGCCGCGAGGATCGCGACGACCGCGCCGACGGCGAGCGCACGCCGCGCGCGCGGCGCAAGGCTCATCGGCGGACACCCGGCGCTTCGAGCGGCAATCCGCCGGCGCGCCACGCGAGGTAGAGCTCGAGGTCCGTCAGCTCGGGCGCGCCGGGCGGCGGCATCTGCGCCCGCACGCCGAACAGGCACGCGCGGATGCGCCGCTGCAGCGAGCCCACGCCTTGCCATTCGAGCCGATAGGCCGGAAACGCGGTGCCGTGTCCCTGGCTGATCGTCTCGCGCAGTAGCAGCTTGCCCCAGTTCTGGTCGTGGCATTGCGTGCACGCGATGTTCATCTGGCCGTGGCGCTGCCGGTAGAGGGCCTGGCCGCGCTCGAACGCGGCGCGCGCCGGACCGTCGATGGTCACGGCGACCGGCATGCCGCGCGATTGATACGTCACGTAGGCGGAAAGCGCAAGGAGATCGTCCGCCTCGCGCACGAGCGGCGGCGCCTTCTGCCGCTCGCGTGCGGCAGCGCATGATCCGCGCGTCGAGGTCGAGCACGGCATTCGCCTGCGCATCGTACGCCGGATAGCGTGCGGCGACGCCGCGCATCGACGACGCGCGCGTCGCCATGGCACGACGCGCAGCTCCGGCCATCGACGGGCGCCTGCCAGAGCGACTGGCCGCGCTCGACCCACAGCAGGCCGGGATTGGCGGCATCGTCGTCCTGCATCGCGCGCACGTCCGCGCCGGCGAACGCGATGCCGGAGCGCAGCTCTCCCTCCGGAATCGGCCGCGCCTGTCCCCACGCGATCGCCACCCACACGGCGGCCACCGCGCCCAGCGAGGTGCCGCATCACGCGACGGTCACCGCCGACCGCTCCGCGCCGCGCGACGCCGGCATCGTCGACCCACTCGAAGACGAGCTCGCCCGACGCGCGCGCGGTGACGAAGAAGCGCAGGTACGGATTGGCCGCGATGCCGGACGAGAGCTGCGCGGCGAACACCGTCTCGCCGTTGTAGCGGCACGTGAACGAACGGATCACGTTGCGCGGCACCGCCCGGCCGACGTCGTCGGTGCGATAGCCCGTCTCCATCGGATGGCGGACCTGCACGCGCACCTCGAACGGCTCGCCCGGAGGGTACGCTGGCGGGAATGCTGATGCGCGCGTCGGGCATTTCACGTCCCGTCCATGCAGCCGGCGAGCGTCACGATGACCTCCTTCGCGGTCGCGTACAGCGTGCCGTCCGTCATCTCGGCGATCGCGACGATCTGCTGCGTGCCCGCCAGCCGGATGCGCGAATCGACCTCGATGCGCTCGACGCGGCAGCGGAAACTCGAACACCGCCATGTCGGGCACCGGGTTCGTCTCCGAGAACAGGCGCAGCGCGCGCACGAAGGGCCCGGGTGCGAACGGCCCCGGCACCGCGAGGCGAATCGGCACGGAAAAGCCGTTGTCCGCGAGGCTCGGCAGCGTCGAGCTGCGACGCGCGCGAAGCGCGGCGTTCGTGCGGCGAGATACGCCTGCAGCGCGGGAATCGCCGGCAGCGTCGCCTTCCGCGGCACGGGCGGGCAGGCAGGTGATCACCACCAGCGCGCCCGCGCCCTGCAGCCAGCGTCGGCGCGCCGTCGAACGCGGGCGCGCATGCGTTCATCGCAGCGTCGACGAGGTAGGCGACCACGTCCTCGACCTCGCGCGCGGTCAGCACCGGCTTGCCGCGCGTACGCGTCCGGCGACGCGATCGAGACCGTCGACACGGTAGTAGCTCGGCATGACGCGTCTGCGGATTGAGCGCGGCCGTTGTCGGCGACCCGCAGGCGCAGCTGCGCGGCGGTGAAGCGCGCGCCGACGCCCGCGAGCGACGGACCGACGTTGCCGGAGAAGCGCACCGCCGCATCGGGCACCGCATGGCACAGCACGCAATTGGCCGACTCGCGCGCGACGAGCAGCGCCCGTCCGCGCGCGGCCGCCGGCGCGTCGTCCGTCAACGGTTGCGGCACGCCGTCGCCGACGACCGCCAGCGGCAGTCCCGGCGCCTGCGCGTGCACGCCGCACGCCACGACGAGCGCGACGCCGGCCGCGGCGAAGGCGCGTACGCGCGAACGCGCGCGAGCTTCGCTGCGCTGGCCACGATGGCTCATGCCTTCGCCAGCGCCTCCACCGGATTGCGCAGCGGCAGGTCGCGCAACGGCCGGCCCGTGGCGGCACGATCGCGTTCACCACCGACGGGGCGACCACGCAGATCGTCGGCTCGCCCACGCCGCCCCAGAAGTCGTACGTGGGCACGATCACCGTCTCCACCTTCGGCATCTCGGCAAGCCGCAGGACCGGGTAGTCGTGGAAGTTGTTCTGGACGGCCCGGCCCTTGTCGATGGTGATCTCGCCGTAGAACGTCGCCGAGAGACCGTACGCCACCGAGCCTTCCACCTGTGCGGCAATCTGGTCGGGATTCACGGCGTGGCCGCAATTCAGCGCCAGCACCATGCGATGCACCTTGACCGTCGCCGTCCCCGGCCGACCGACACCTCGGCCACCGCCGCCGAGTAGCTGCCGTAGCCCATGAACTGCGCGATGCCGCGATGCACGCCCGCCGGCAGCGGCGAGCCCCACCCGGCCTTCTCCGCGGCGGCGTTCAGCACGGCGAGATGCTTGGGATGCTGGCTCATCAGCGCGCGCCGGAACTCCAGCGGATCCTTCTTCGCCGCGCGCGCCACCTCGTCCATGAACACTTCGAGGTAGAAGCCGTTCTGGTTGGTGTTGACGCCGCGCCACGGCCCCACCGGCACGTGCGTGTTGCGCATCGCGTACTCGACGAGCAGGTTGGGCACCGTGTAGCCGAGCTGCGCATCGCCGGGCTTCGCGTAGTAGCCCTGCAGCTGCCGGTCGTCGCGTGCCGTCGCTGGCCGCGGCCTGGTTGTTGAAGGCGTTGATCGACTGGCCGGACACGCGGATCTGCAGCGCGACGAGATTGCCCGACGCCGTCGATGCCGGCCGCCAGCCGCGCCTGCGAGATCGGCCGGTAGAAGTCGTGCGTCATGTCCTCCTCGCGGCTCCAGATCATCTTCACCGGCACGCCGGGAAACTGCCTCGCGATCTCGACCGCCTGCCGCACGTAGTCCTGCGCGCCGCCGCGACGGCCGAAGCCACCGCCGAGGAACGTCTTGTAGACCTCGCACTTCTCGAGCGGCAAGCCGGACTGCTCGGACAGTGCCGCGAGCGCGGCCTCGCCGTTCTGCGTGGGGACCCAGCACTCGGCCCGGTCGGTGGTAAGGCTGCACCGTGCAGTTCATCGGTTCCATCGTCGCGTGCGCGAGGAACGGCGTGCTGTACGTCGCCTCGACCTTCACGGGCGCCTCGGCGATCGCCTTGCGCGGCTCGCCGATGGTGGTCATCGCGTACGCCTTCTCGGCGGTGAGGCCGTCCTTCAGGTGCGCGGCGATCTGCGCGCTGGTCCGGGTCGCGTTCTCGCCTTCGTCCCAGACGATCGGCAGCGCGTCGAGCGCCTTCTTCGCGCGCCACCACGTGTCGGCCACGACGGCGACCGTCGTGATCGCCGACGCGCACCGCGCGCTTCACGCCCGGCATCTTCGCGATGGCGTCGTTGTCGAAGCTCGCCAGCTTGCCGCCGTACACCGGGCTCGCCTTGATCGCCGCGCACAGCATGCCGGGCAGCTTGAGGTCGATCGCGTAGACGAGGCTGCCGTTGAGCTTGGGCGCGGTGTCGAGCCGCTTCATCGGCTTGCCGGCGACCTTCCACGTGCGCGGATCCTTGAGCGTGATGCTCTTCGGATCGGGCGGCGTCACCTTGGCGGCGGCCGTCGCGACCTTGCCGTAGCTCGTGGTGCGTCCCGTCGGCGCGTGCGTGATGATGCCGCTCTCGACCGTCAACTCCGACACCGGCACCTGCCACCGGTCGGCCGCCGCCTGCAGCAGCATGACGCGCGCCACGGCGCCGCCGCGGCGAACGTAGTCCTCGGAGATGCGGATGCCGCGGCTGCCGCCGGTGCCGAACTCGCCCCATACGCGCTTGCGCCCAGGCTTTCGCCCGGCGTCGGGAATTCGTAGGTGACCTTGTTCCAGTCGCATTCGAGCTCTTCGGTCACGAGCTGGGCGAGGCCGGTCAGCGTCCCCTGGCCCATCTCGGAGCGCGCGATGCGGATCACGCAGGTGTCGTCGGGCCTGATCACGACCCAGGCGTTGACCTCGACCGGCGCGGCGGCCCGCTGCGCCGCAGCCGCGACGGCATCGAACGGAACCGCGAAGCCGAGCGTCAGGCCGCCGCCCGCGGCGGCGGCGCTGACGATGAACCGGCGGCGCGACGGGCTGGCGATGGAGCGATCGACGGGCTTCGTCATGGTCGTCCTCCCTCACGCCTTGCCGCGCACGGGCTTGCCCATGTCCGCGGCCATGTGGACGGCCGCGCGCACGCGCTGGTACGTGCCGCAGCGGCAGATGTTGGTCATCGCCTCGTCGATGTCGGCGTCGGTCGGCCGCGGGTTCTTCGCGAGCAGCGCGGTCGCGGCGATGATCTGGCCCGATTGGCAGTAGCCGCATTGCGGCACGTCGAGCGCCAGCCACGCCTTCTGCACCGCGGTGGCGCTGGTCGGCGAGAGACCTTCGATGGTGACGATCTTGTCGCGTGGCCTTGATCGCGCTCACCGGGTACGAGCACGAGCGGACCACGTTGCCGTTGAGGAGGACCGAGCAGGCGCCGCATTGCGCCACTCCGCAGCCGTACTTGGTGCCGGTGAGGCCCACCTGCTCGCGGATCGACCCACAGGAGGGGCGTGTCGGGCTCGACCTGCACGTCGCGGATCTTGCCGTTGATGTTGAGCTTTGCCATGGCCGACTGCTCCTCCCCCAAGGGCTGATCGCGCCTTTGATTTGTGGCCGCCGCAGCGTGGCCCAGCGCGGCGCGCCACGTGCAGCAGCAAGCCTACTACGGGCGGAGGGATGCGCGTCCTCCTTTGCTTGAATCTAGGGTAGACAGGGGTCCCGCCGTTTCATTCCACGCCCCGGAATGCCCGGATGTAGCGCGGTGGCGCCCCGCCGGGCCACGTGCGGGTGCTAGGCGGCGCGCAGCACGGATGGATCCGTGGCGCGCACCCGGAACGCCGCGATCGCGTCGTCGACGGTCGCCGCCTTCAGGAGCCGCTCCTGCACCTGGGCGGGCGACCAGCGGCCGGGCTCGACCGCGTCCGCGAAGCGGCCCGCGGCGTCGGGGTCGTCGAAGAACTTGCGGCACATGCGTGCCAGCTGGTCGCGGTCGCACAGGGAGAGCTCGAGCCGGAAATCGACGCGTCCGGAACGGATCGCGGCCTCGTCGATGAGCTGCGGATGGTTGGTGGTCAGGAACACCACCGATCCCTCGTGCGCGGCGACGCCGTCGAGTGCGTTGATGAAGCCCGAGTACGAGACTTTGACCGCCCCGTCCGCCTTGTGGCGCTGCTGGAAGAACGCATCGACGTCCTCGATCAGGATCACCGACCGCCGCGGCACGCTCGAGAGCAGGCTGCCGATCTTCTCGTCGGTGACGTTGGGCGATGCGAGGCTCAGCACGCAAACGTTGAGCGCGAGCTCCGAGGCGAGCGCGGTGACGAGCGACGTCTTGCCGGTGCCGGGCGGGCCGTACAGCAGGTAACCGCGCCGCCAGGGAATGCCGAGGGACTCGTAGCGGCCGCGTGCCGCGAAGAAACGGCGCAGGTCGTCGGTGATCGCCTCCTTCTGCCCCGCTTTCAGCACCACCGAGTCGAGCTTGCGGTTGTTGCCCAGTCGCGCACGCGTCCATTCGCTGCTGTAGGCGCTCGGCACGAGCACGGCGATGCGGTTCAGCTCCCGCTCGATCCGCCGGTCGATGGCCGCGTGCACGAGCGCCTCCAGCGGGCGCTTGTCGCGGCCAAAGGTCGACAAAGTGATCTTCTCGATGATCGCCGCCGCGACCTGCACCTCGCGCTTCATCCACATGAGGCGGCCGTCCAGCACGAAGAGGTGGAAGCCTTCGCCCGGCGAAAACTGGGCCGTGGGCCGGCCACCCTGCTGCAGCTCGTCGGAAAGGCTCTGGTACGAGGAGCTCTGCTCGCGCACCGCGCGCACCGTGAAATTGTTGATCCGCCGCAGCGCGTCGCGGCTGTCCATGTACTCGACAAGTGCAGGAAACATGAGCTCGTCGCGGCTGTCGACCGTCAGCGTGGTCACGAGGAATTGCTTCGCCCACGCCGTGAACTTGCCCGGCAGGTCGCGCAGCCACACGGCTGCGATGCCGATCACGGCCAGGCGGCGCCGCCGGACACCAGCTGGTTGGAAGCGAAAGCCGATTGCAGCGTCTCGAACACGACGTCTCCCGCGAAGAAAGGCCCGGTGCGGGCCCCAGGATGCCCTTAACGCAGAGGACGCCTTCGCGGCTGACAAGCCGGGCAGGAAGCCGCTAGGACGACGGCCCAAACACGCCCCGGCGCGCGCGCCTTCGCCGAGCTCGACCACGGGGACGATCGATGCGGCCGCGACGACGATCACGAGCCAGTCGCGCACGCCAGCGGCGCGTTGCCGAACGGCGCGTGCAGCGCGGGCCAGCCCACGATCAGCGCGAGCAGCGCCACTTCCCACAGCGACGGCGAGGTTGAGCCAGCGATTGGCGAACGGCCGCTCCGCGACGCGAGCGCCGGTCCGAGCGGAAGTTGTACGCGTTGCAGAGCTGGATCAGCACGAGGCAGGCGAACGTCATCGTCATCGCCTGCGCGACGCTGCGGCCCGCTGTGCAGCGCCCAGGCGAATAGCGCGAGATTGGCGACCGCCGACCACGCGCCGGCGATCAGCATCAGCGCCAGCACGGGACGCGTGAAGATGCCCTGCCCGCGGATCGCGCGGCGGCCGGCGCATGAGGTCGGGCTCGCGGCGGGTCGACGGCGAGCGCCAGCGCGGGCAGGCCGTCGGTGGCGAGGTTCACGTAGAGGATCTGCACGGCGGTGAGCGGCAGCGGCAGGCCGGCGAGCGTCGGCGCCGGCCATGAGGCCGATCTCGCCGATGTTCGACGACAGCAGGAACGTGAGGTACTTGCGGATGTTGTCGAAGATGCCGCGGCCCTCCTCGATCGCGGCGACGATCGACGCGAAGTTGTCGTCGGTGAGCATCATCGCCGCCGCTTCCTTCGCGACGTCGGTGCCGGAGATGCCCATCGCGACGCCGATGTCCGCCTTCTTGAGCGCCGGCGCGTCGTTCACGCCGTCGCCGGTCATCGCCACGACCTGGCCCTGCGCCTGCAGCGCGGTCACCACGCGCAGCTTGTGCGCGGGCGACACGCGCGCGTACACCGTCGATGTCGCCGACGGCGCGCGCGAAGCTCCGCGTCGTCCAGCGCCTCGAGCTCGGCGCCGGTGGCGACGCGGCCGGCCGCGCAGGAGCCCGATCTCGCGCGCGACCGCGTGCGCGGTGGTCGGATGGTCGCCGGTGATCATCACCACGCGGATGCCGGCCGCCTCGCACGTGGCGATGGCGTCGCGCGCCTCGGCGCGCGGCGGGATCGATCATCCCGACGAGGCCCAGGAACGTCAGGTCCGTCGCTGCGCGTTCGCCTGGCGTGGCGTCGGCGCGCGTGGCGACCGCCAGCACGCGCAGCGCCGACGACCGCCATCGCCTGCGCGACGTCCAGCACGTGCGCGCGCGCCTCCGGCGTCAGCGGCACGTCGCCGTCCGCGGTCATCTGCCGCATGCACGCCGCGAGGATCACCTCCGGCGCGCCCTTGCGCGAACGCGACCACGGCGTCCGCCGACGCGATGCAGCGTGGTCATCCGCTTCGTCTCGGACGAGAACGGCAGCTCGCCGATGCGCACGCACTGCGCGTCGAGCGCGTCCTTGTCGAGACCGGCCTTCGCCGCCGCCACCACCAGCGCACCCTCGGTGGGATCGCCCTGCACCGCGCCGCGCCCGTCGCGCGTCGCGCACCACGCGGGCGTCCGAGGCGAGCACGGCCGCGCGCAGCAGCGCGCGCACCTGCGGCGGCGGCGCCACCGGCGGCGCCCTCGCGCAGGAATGCCCCCTCGGCGCGCATAGCCGACGCCTCCCACGTCGATCAGCACGTCGGGCACGTAGACCTGCCGCACCGTCATCTCGTCGCGGGTGAGCGTGCCGGTCTTGTCGGAACAGATGACCGACGTGCTGCCGAGCGTCTCGACGGCCGCGAGCCGCCGCATCAGCGCGCGCCGGCGCACGAGCCGCTGCACGCCGAGCGCGAGCGAGATCGTCACGACGGCGGGCAGCGCTTCCGGCACCACCGCGACCGCGAGCGCGATGCCGAAGACGAGCATGTCGACCAGCGGCTGCCCGCGCCAGACGCCGAGCACGACGATCACGGCGACGATGGCGAGCGCGGCGCGCGCCAGCGAACGGCCGAGCCGATCGAGGTTCTGCTGCAGCGGCGTGCGCCCGGTCTCGACCGTCGTGAGCAGGGCGCGCGATCCGGCCGAACTCGGTGTTCATGCCGGTGGCGGTCACCAGCGCGCGGCCGCGCCCGGTCGCCAGCGCGGTGCCCGCGTAGACCATGTTCGCCCGCTCGGCCAGCGGGCTGCCGTCCGCGCACCTCGCCGTCAGCGGACTTGGCCACGGGCACCGATTCGCCGGTCAGCGCCGACTCCGGCGACGGTCATCTGAACCGTCTCGACGAGACGCGCGTCGGCGGCGATGCGATCGCCCGCGCGCAGCACCAGCACGTCGCCCGGGACGACGTCCGCTGCGGCGATCTCGGACTCGCGGCCGTCGCGCCGCACGCGCGCGTGCGGCGCCGCCATCGCGCGCAGCGCCTCGATCGCGCGCTCGGCCCGGTATTCCTGCACGAAGCCGAACAGCACCGCGAACAGCACGATCACGGCGATGGCGACCGCTTCGACGCCGTGCCCGAGAAACGCCGACATCGCGGTCGCCACCAGCAGGATGATCACGAGGACGTTGCGGAACTGGCTCGCGAGCAGCGACCATGCGCTCGCGCCCCGCGTCCGCGTCAGGCGATTGGGGCCGTGCTGCTGCAGGCGCCGCACGGCCTCCGCCGCTCGTGAGCCCGTCGCGTGTCGTCGCGAGCTGCGCCAGCAGCGCGGACAGCGGAAGCGCGTGCGGCGCGCCGTCGCCGACGTCAGCGGACGCCGTGCGGTCCGATGCCGCTGCCGGCGTCACGCCGCGCGCTCACCGCCGGCCGGGCCGTAGAACACGACCCACGTGACGAAGTCCGCGGTGAAGCGCTCGAAGCGATGCGCAGCCCCGGCCGGGACGAAGAACGCGCTGCCCGGAGCGAACGCATGCCGCTCGCCGTCGCACACGAACTCGCCGTGGCCGGCGGCGACGATGTACAGCTCGTCATGCGCGTGCGGCGTCTGCGGGTCGTGGCCGACCGGCGCGTAGACCTCGACGGACATCGTGCCATGGGCAAGGGCACGCACGAAGCGCTCGCCATCGGGCCACTGCGGCGTCGATGGGCCCGGCAATTGCGCGACCAGATCCGCCAGCGCGGCGCGCAGGGTCATCTCGCGGACGATCTCATGCGAACCTCGCGCCGCGTTCGGCGAGCAGCTCGCGCAGCAGCGAGCGATGGCACCGCTGCTCGTCCTCGCAGTAGCAGCCGACCGAGAAATCGCCGTGATGCGACAGCGCGGCAAGCATGTCGAGCGTGCGCGCGTTCGCGGGCTCGCTCATCTCCTTGCGATAGCGCCGCACGAAGGCGGCCCATTCGCGATCGGTTCGGGCGCCGAGCGCGGACGCCACCGCTTCGGCGCTCGGCGCGAGGTTCGGATACCAGACGTCGTACCAGTCGCGGCGCGCGAAATCGGCCTTGGCCACGCCGCGCGGGGGACGCCGTACCGTGCCGATCCGCAGCCCCTCGTGCGGCAGGCGCGGCGTGCCGAGACGCACGATGCGCACGCTCACTGGACTCCCCTCCGCGCCACCGCGCTGCGCGGACATTCGCGCTCGGGACGGCCCGTCGCGCTCACGGCCGCAATCCCTGCGGGAGCGATCGCTGCGCCGAGGCACGCATCGCCGCCAGCGCGGCTTGCGCGGCAGGCGCCGCGACGACATCGTGCGTCATGTCCTGCGTCCTCTTGCGATCCGTCAAGGGATTGTAACGCCGCGCGGCGAGAGCGCCCATGAAGGCGGTAAGATGGCCAACGTTGCGTCCAGCGTGGACGCTTGGTCGCGAACGCCGTGGACCGCCTGCATCTCACCCGTTTCGCGCTTGCTCTCGCTGGCCGCCGCGGTCGCCACGATCCTGCTGAAGCTCGTCGCCTGGCATCTGACCGGGTCGGTGGGCCTCCTGTCCGACGCGCTCGAGTCGGTCGTGAACGTCGTCGCCGCGGGCGCGACGCTGTGGCTGCTCTACCTGTCCGCGCGGCCGCCCGACGATCGCTACGCCTACGGCTATTCGAAGGCCGAGTATTTCGCGAGCGCCTTCGAGGGCGCGCTGATCCTCGTCGCCGCCGTCGCAATCGCGTGGACGGCGACCGTGCGCCTGCTGCATCCGCAGGCACTCGAGCAGATCGGCGTCGGCATCGCGGTGTCGCTGGTCGCCACCGCCATCAACTTCGTGGTCGCGCGGCTGCTGCTCAAGGCCGCGCCTGCGCCACAACTCCATCGCGCTGGAAGCCGACTCGCATCACCTGATGACCGACGTGTGGACGTCGGTCGGCGTGGTCGCCGCGGTGGTCGCCGTCGGCGTCACCGGCTGGCAGTGGCTCGATCCGATCATCGCGCTCGCGGTGGCGGTCAACATCGTCTTCACCGGCGTGTCGCTGCTGCGGCGCTCGGCGTTCGGGCTCATGGACCAGGCGCTGCCGCCGGAGCGCGTCGAGCGCATCCACGCGGTCCTCGACCGCTATCGCAGCGAGCACGTCGAGTTCCATGCGATCCGCACGCGCGCGGCGGCCGGGCGCTCGTTCGTGTCGCTGCACGTGCTGGTGCCGGGCGCGTGGACGGTGAAGGAAGGCCACGACCTCGTCGAGCGGCTGGAGCAGGACGTCGCCACGATGGTCCCCGGCACGACGGTGTTCACGCACATCGAGCCGCGCGAGGATCCTGCGTCGTACAACGACCTGTCCCTCGACCGCTGCCACCCGGCGCCCGCGCCGGAATAGCGGGCTACGCGTGCGGTGGATCGCGCGGCCGCAGCGCGCGGCGCGCGCCGCAGCGTCGCCGCCACGCTCGCGCAAGCCCGGGATCGGCCCGCTGATGTGCGACGAATCGAGGAACGCTTCGTCCTCGTTCGCCGCCTCCGCCTGCGCGCGGCGGATGGCCGCGAGGCGCGCGCGGTTCTTCAGCGCACGAAAGACGAGCACCGCGACGACGACTGCCACGAGGGCCAGGAGCCAGGGAGCGATGCGGGCGAGATCCATGACGGCGACTCCGGGTTTACGCGGGGACCGATGATGCGCAAGCGCAAGGCCAGCGGCGATGGCGGCGTTCGATCATACGCTTTCACTCGGCCGCCGGGCGCCTTCTAGTCCGCCGCGAACGAGTGCACGCGCCGGATGAGCCCGTCGACCACTTCATAGGCGACCGCAACCTCGAATGGCGTGTCGCGCACGCCGAAGATGCGTTCGTGGTCGATGACTCGCCGGCTGCCCAGCACCATGCGACCGCAGATCTCCGCGCGCAGGGCCGGACGATTGAAGCGCTGCGTGGCGTAGAACTCCGCGAACGCGGCGATGCCGACGAGCGAGGGCGTGGTATCCGGTGCACGCCACACGGTGATGTCCTCGCTGTAGCACGCACAGAATGCCGCGAGGTCGCGGGCGTTGTAGGCGGCGAGCTGGCGCTCGACCAGCGCGAGCGCGGTGGCGCCCACGGCACTGCCCGGCGCACTCACGACGGCCTCTCTGCGTGCGCGGGGTCGGGCACGAACACCATCTCCCGCGGCGTGGCCGTGAAGAGCGCGCCCAGGCCGACGCGCGCGAACGCGGCGGACGCGAGCGCGAACGCGAGGGCGACGAGGGCCAGGCGCGCGATGCGCGATGCGGGCAGCGACACCTCTACAGTCTCCCGTGATGGGCAGGACGCAGCGGTTGCGTCACAATGCGCGTCACATCATACGCAAGGTCGCCCGCGCCGTCGGCGGTCGGCCCGCGCGACGATCACAGGCAAAGGAAGCGACGATGGCGAAAGGCCCGCGCAAGCCCGGCGAATTCTGCTGGTTCAACATGCTGACCCCGAAGCCCGCCGAGGCGCGGGCGTTCTTCGCGACGCTCCTCGGCTGGACGTACGTCGCGATTCCCGGCGTCGGCCACGTTGCGCAGGTCGAAGGCCATCCGATCGGCGGCGTGTTCGATCTCGACAGCCCGCAGACGCCGCCCGGCACGCCACCGCATATCGGCGTGATGGTGCGCGTCGAGGATGCCGATGCGATGGCGCAGAAGGCGAAGATGCTGGGCGGCGACGCGAAGCCGCCCTTCGACATCATGAACCAGGGCCGCATGGCGATCTGCTTCGATCCCACCGGCGCGGCGTTCGACCTTTGGCAGCCGAAGAAGGGCGAGCCCACCGACGTCGATTCCTCGCTGCACGGCGCGCCGAGCTGGTTCGAGGAGCTGACCACCGACACCGGACGCGCGAGCGCGTTCTACACCGCCCTCTTCGGCTGGACCGCGGATGCGATGGCGATGCCCGAGTTCACGTACACGGTCTTCAAGCAGGGCGAAGACTACGTCGCCGGCATGATGCCGATCCTGCCGGCGATGGGCGTGCTCCGCCCCCATTGGGGCCTCTACTTCACGGTGCGCGACGCGGACGCGGCGGCGAGCGAGGCGGCGGCCCTCGGCGCAACGATCTGCGTGCCGCCGCGCGACATTCCGGACGTCGGCCGCTTCTGCGGCATCACGTCGCCGCAAGGGGTCACGTTCTACGCGATCCGCTACTCGACACCCTGACTTCGCAATGACGCTGCCCCTGTTCGGGCTCGCGCCCGACGCCCAGAAGCGCTGGATCGCCGAGCGTCTCGCGCGGCCCGCACCCGCGGAGGCGCAAGGCATGAGCGACGGCTTCCGCCTGCCCGGCCGCGAAGGCCGCGTGACGCCCGCGGCCGTGCTGGTGCCGCTGATCAACCGGTCCGACGGGCTCACGATGCTGCTCACGCAGCGCAGCGCGGACCTTCCGGACCACCCGGGACAGATCAGCTTTCCCGGCGGCCGCGTCGAGCCGGAGGATGCCTCGCTCGCGCACGCCGCGCTGCGCGAGGCCACGGAGGAAGTCGGCCTGCCCGCCGAGCGCGTCGACGTGCTGGGCCAGCTCGCGACGTACGAAACGGTCACCGGCTACCACGTCACGCCGATCGTCGGCTGGGTCGAGCCGCCCTTTTCGCTGCTGCCCGATCCGGTCGAGGTGGCGGACGTGTTCGAAGTGCCGCTGACGTTCCTGCTCGATCCGGCCAACCAGCAGCGGCACTACCGCATGCTGGGCGAGCTGCGGCGCGACTACTGGGCGATTCCGTATCGCGAGCGCTACATCTGGGGTGCGACCGCCGCGATGCTGATGATCCTCGACCGGACGCTGCGCGCCGCGCCCTGACCTCAACCCGGCGGCAGGTTGGCGATGATGCAGCTGATGGTGCCGTCGTTGCCCGCGCCGAAGAAGGCGGTGAGGCTCTCGCGGTATTGCGCGGGCGACAGCGCGCGGGAATAGAGGCGCGACGTCTGGTCGAACCAGAAGTCGTACGAGCCGTCGCCGCCGCCGCCCATCAGCGGCGTCGCAAGCTGGTACCGGCCGAGCTGCACCGGCGCGCACGCGCGCTGCACCTGGTTCACGAAGCCGTCGAGGCCGGTGGCGGCGCGGTTGTTCACTGCGTCAGGGGCACAGGCGGCGGTGACGATCGCGGCCAGCACGGACGCGAGGATCTGCAGGAATGGGCGGGTCATGATGGCGCGGTAGTGGACAGCGGGCGGACGCAGTTTCGCACAACCGCGTGCGCGCCGGTGAGTCGCCGGCGATGGCACAATCGTGCCCGACGCTTCCGTGACCGACACCATGCTCACCCGCACCGAACCGCGCACGCGGCATTTCGACAGCCTTTCGCCGCACGGCTTCCACCGCGTCGTCTACTACGAGTGGGGCGACCCGGCGAACGAGCGCGTGGTGATCGGCGTGCACGGACTGTCGCGCAACGGACGCGACTTCGACGTGCTCGGCGAAGCGCTCGCGGACACGCACCGGGTGCTGGCGATCGACATGCCCGGACGCGGGCTGAGCCAGTGGCTCGCCGACCCCGGCGACTACGTGTTCCCCGTGTACCTCGCGGCGCTGACCGCGCTCATCGCGCGCAGCGGAGCGGACCGGGTGGGCTGGGTCGGCACTTCGATGGGCGCGCTGCTCGGCATGGTGATGGCGGCGCAGCCGAATTCGCCGGTCGCGCGGCTCGTGATCAACGATGCCGGGCCGCAGATCGAGGCCGCGGCGCTGGCGCGCATCCGCGACTATCTCGGGCTCGATCCGGCCTTCACCGATTTCGCGCAGGCCGACCGGTACATCCGCGCGGTCTCGGCGCCGTTCGGACCCCTCACCGATGCGCAGTGGGAGCACCTGACGCGCACCAGCGTCGCGCAGCGTGCCGACGGCACGTGGCACCTTACGTACGATCCCGCCATCGCCGTGCCGTTCCGGACCAACGCCGCGCCGCCCGATTTGTGGCCCATCTGGGATGCGATCCGCTGTCCCACCCTGGTGCTGCGAGGCGCCGACTCCGACCTGCTGTCACCGGCCACCGCGGCGCAGATGGCACAGCGCGGCCCGAATCCGCGCATCCTGGAGTTCGCGGGCATTGGCCACGCGCCGATGCTGCTCGCTGCCGACCAGTACGCGCCCGTGGCCGCGTTCCTGCGGGAAGGCTGACGGTGCGGCGAGCCGAAGCCCGTTCGCGGGCGCCGGCTTCGCTTACAATGGACCGAAGGCGCGGATCGCACGCGCCATCGACCTGGCCCACCTGCCCGAGGGGCCGAGGCAGGAGATTTCCGCTTTCATGTCCCTAGCCCTGTCGCTGCCGGCCGTCGACGCCCATCCGGCGAATCCGCCTGAAATCCGGCCTGCGAAAGTCGTGCCGTGGCTGGAGGATGTGCGCAAGCGCGAGCCGGCGGAAGCGGCGCGGCTGGTCGGCGATGCGCTCGCCGCCACCAACCGCGTCGAAATGAGCGACGGCAAGCGCCTCGAGCTCGCCGAGAAGTACTGGGAGACAGCGACCGCGCTGTGGTCCCCTCTCGAGCGCCAGTTCGTGCGCGCCGCGCATCCGCTGTCGGGCGATGCGCTCGAAGCCGCGAAGGCCGCGCTCACGCTCGCCACGGAGCTCGCAGTCGCCTACAAGCACCTGCTGGTCCACGAGGCGGACAAGCGCATCTCGCTCGGCGGCCAGCGGCTCATGGTCGCGCTCGTGCATCGCTGCCTGCAGTGCACCACGCGTGTCCTCGTCAACAGCTACTTGGCCTACGCGCCGGTGCCGCCGCGCACGTGGCACGACGCGCATCTCATCTACGCGTTCGCGCGCGAACGCAACATCCATCTCGTGCCGATCGCCGCCGATCAGCCCGAGGCCACGCCGGATCGCAGCACGATCCAGATGCTGCTGCTGGCGCTTGCGAATCCGTACGGCTTCCTGCCGGGCCAGCTGCCGATCGTGCTGCGCTACGTGCAGGAGTATGCGCATTGGGCGAAGCTCACCGACGTGGCACCCGTGCACCGCATGGCAAAGGCGGTGGCCATCGTGCCCGTGGGCCACGACTTCCCGCCCTTCTCCGCCAACAAGGGCGGCTCCATCGAGGGCAGCAAGCTCTTCCTGCTCACCTTCGATCTCGCCTTCCAGATCCAGGAGCAGCTTCGCGGGCTCGAGGCGGGCGGCAACGTGCCTGCTGGCATCGGCAAGGACCCGGCGGCGACGTTTGCAGTACATCGCGCTGCTGAAGCGCCTGCTGCGCCAGTGGGCGATCCCGCCCGCGCGGCAGTTCAATCGACTGCCGTCGCGCGCCCGGGTGGTGATGTGCGCGGGACTCGAAGGCGTGTGGCAGTACAGCCGCGGCGCGCACGCGGGCGTCAATCGGCCGCCCACGGGCCTGCCGCCGATGGCCAACTGCCAGGTGATCAACCACACGCCGGCGGGGTACGCGCTGCGCCAGACCGACGCCACGCCGTCGACGCTGCGCATCGGCGAGCTCATCGCGCTGCGCATCGAGGGCCGCGCCACGCTGCAGGTCGCGATGCTGCGCTGGTTCCGCAACACGCTCAAGGGCAGCGGGCTCGAGTTCGGGTGCGAGCTCCTGTCCGACAACCCGGAAGCAGCCGCGGCCGCCGCCGAGGACGCCGAGGCCGGCACCTTCCAGCCGGTGGTGGTGCTGCCCGAGGACTCGAGCACCGGTCACGACGTGTCGCCGCCGCAAGTGATCGTGCCGAAACGCGCGTTCGGACTGGAGCAGGCGATCACGCTGCGGCGGGGCAAGGAATCGGGCTTCGCGGTACTGACCAAGCTGGTCGAGCAAGGCCCGGGCTTCGAGCTCTACGAGTTCGTGCCGGTCGGCTGATGGCGTTGCCGCGTTGGTGACGGATGCACCGCCGGCGGCCGCGCGCATCACTGTTGCCGCGCTGCTCGCGCTGACCGTCCTCGAGGTCCTCTGGGAGCTCCTGCTGGCACCGATGCCTGGCGCGCGCTGGCTCGCGTTGAAGGCGTTGCCGCTGGCGGTGCTGGTGCCGGGCGTGGCGCGCGGCCGGCGCCGGCCGCGGCAGTGGCTCGCGCTGCTGGTGCCGTTCTACTTCGCCGAGGCGCTGGTGCGCGCGCTGACCGAAGGTGGCCGACATGCCCTCGTCGCGGGCGTGGCAGCCGCACTGGCGGGGATCGTATTCGTCGCCGTGCTCGCGTGGTTCCGCGGCGAGCGCCGCGCGCCGCCGCGCTAGTGCGCGCCGTGCCGCGGCCCGAGCTCCGGCGCCTTCGCGTGGCCGTCGCCGCCGAGTCCCTTCGGCATCGGGAAACGTGATGCCTTCGACCACGCCCGAAAGCTCGGTGACCGACTGCGCCCCGAGCGCCTTGAGGCGCGCGACCACCTGCTGCACCAGTATCTCCGGCGCGGACGCTCCCGCGGTCACGCCCACCCGCCGCTTGCCGTCGATCCATTCCGGGCGCAGCTCTTCCGCACGGTCGATCATCCATGACGGACACGCCGCGATGCGCGGCGACTTCGCGCAACCGGTTCGAGTTCGAGCTGTTCGGGCTGCCGACCACGATCACCGCGTCGACCTTCGCCACCATCGCCTTCACCGCGTCCTGCCGGTTCTGCGTGGCGTAGCAGATGTCGTCGCGCTTCGGGCCCGACGATCGCGGGAAAGCGCGCCTTCAGCGCGTCGACGATCGCCGACGCGTCGTCCACCGAGAGCGTCGTCTGCGTGACGTACGACAGGCGCGAAGGATCGCGCACCGCGATGCGCGCGACGTCGTCCACCGACTGCGACGAGATGGATGCCGCCGTCGGCCTGGCCCATCGTGCCTTCGACCTCGGGATGGCCGGCGTGGCCGATCATCACGATCTCGCGGCCCTGCTCGTGCATGCGCGCGACCTCGACGTGCACCTTGGTCACGAGCGGGCACGTCGCGTCGAACACGCGCAGGCCGCGCGCGTCGGCTTCGGCGCGCACCGCCCTCGACACGCCATGCGCCGAGAACACCACCGTCGAGCCCGCGGGAATGCCGGCAAGCTCGTCGACGAAGATCGCGCCCTTCGCCTTCAGGTCGTCGACGACGAACTTGTTGTGGACGACCTCGTGCCGCACGTAGATCGGCGCGCCGAACTGCTGCAGCGCCTGCTCGACGATCGCGATCGCGCGATCGACGCCGGCGCAGAAGCCGCGGGGATTGGCAAGGATGACGTCCATCAGTTCGATTCTCCTTCGACGGCGCGCGGGCGCTCGCGGAAGCTGTCGAGGATCAGCAGCGCCGCGCCGACGGTGATCGCGCTGTCGGCCACGTTGAACGCGGGCCACGACCAGCCGGCGTAGTGGAAGAGCAGGAAATCGGTGACGTGCCCGAGCACCACGCGGTCCCACAGGTTGCCGAGCGCGCCGCCGAGGATGAGCGCCAGTCCCGCGAGCAGCATGCGGCTGCCCCCGCGGCGGATGAGGTAGACCAGCACCGCGCTCGCGACGATCGCGATGCCCGCGAACATCCAGCGCTGCCAGCCGTCGGCGCCCGCGAGGAAGCTGAACGCGGCGCCGGTGTTGTACGCCAGCACGAGGCTGAAGAAGCCCGTCACCGGCAGCGTCTCGCCTTCGTGGAAGCGTCCGACGATCATCGCCTTGGTCGCGAGATCGGCGGCGATCACCGCGACGGACAGCAGCAGCCAGCGCCACCACAGCGGCGACGGGACGGCGCGCGCAGGAAGCGTCGACGCAGCCGCCATCGTCATGCGTAGCGGCGCGCTTCGCCGCCGCCGAAGAGATTGGCCACGCAGCGGCCGCACAGCGTGGGACGCGCGCGATCCGCACCGACGTCCGCGCGCCAGTGCCAGCAGCGCTCGCACTTCGCGTGCGGGCTCGGCGTCACCGCGACGGCGAGCTCGTCGCCGCGCCGCACCGACGCCGCGGACGTGATCATCACGAAGCGCAGGTCGTCGCCCAGCGACGCGAGCACGCCGTAGTCCGCCTCGGGCGCGGTGATCGCGACCTCCGCCTGCAGCGACGAGCCGATCGTGCCGCCCTGGCGAATCGCTTCGAGCTCCTTCAGGACGCGCGAGCGCACCGCGAGGATGCGCTCCCACTTGGCGAGCAGCGCGGGCTCGTCCGGCACCGCCGGCAGCGCGCCCTGCCACACGTGCGCGAAGATCGTGACGTCGGATGGATGCAGGATGCGCCACGCCTCCTCCGCCGTGAACGACAGCACCGGCGCCATGAACTTCAGGAGCGCGTCGCGGATCGCCGCGAGCGCCGTCTGCGCCGAGCGGCGCGCGCGACTGTCCCTGGCCGTCGTGTACAGGCGATCCTTGAGCACGTCGAGATAGAAGCCGCCGAGCTCCTCCGAGCAGTACGTCTGCAGCCGCTGCACGACGAGGTGGAACTCGTAGCGGCCGTACGCCGCTTCCACCTCGGTGGCCATGCGCTGCGCCTGCGCGAGCGCGACGCGATCGATCTCGAACAGCTCCGCGACCGGCACCGCATCGCGCACGGCGTCGAAGTCGGCGGTGTTGGCGAGCAGGAAGCGCAGCGTGTTGCGGATGCGCCGGTAGCCTTCGACGACGCGCTTCAGGATCTCGTCGGAGATCGAGAGCTCGCCCGAATAGTCCGTGGCGGCGACCCACAGCCGCAGGATCTCCGCGCCGAGGGTGTCGGCCACCTTCTGCGGCGAGACGACGTTGCCCTTGGACTTCGACATCTTCTTGCCTTCGCCGTCCACCGCGAAGCCGTGCGTCAGGAGCGCCTTGTACGGCGGCACGCCGTTGACCATGCACGATTCGAGCAGCGACGAATGGAACCAGCCGCGATGCTGGTCGGAGCCTTCGAGGTACAGGTCCGCGGGGAAGCCCGTCTCCTGCGAGTGCGAGCCCATGCGCGTCTTCCGGCCGTCGGGCCCGCCCATCACGGTCTCGAAGGTGGCGCCGGAATCGAACCAGACGTCGAGGGTGTCGGTGAGCTTGCGATATTTCTTCTCGTCGACGCCGAAGTCCTCGTAGCTCGCGTCGAACCACGACTCGATGCCGCCGTGCTCGACCTTGCTCGCCGCGAGCTCCAGCAGCGCCATCGTGTCCGGGTGCAGCGCGTCCGTCTCGCGGTCGACGAAGAACGGCAGCGGCACGCCCCACGTGCGCTGGCGCGACAGCGTCCAGTCGGGACGGTGCGCGATCATGCCGGCCAGCCGCGCCTTGCCCCACGACGGATAGAACGTGGTGGCCTCGATGCCGCGCAACGCGGTGGCGCGCAGCGTTTCCGCCGGCCGGTGCCCGTGGTAGCCCGGGCACGTCGTCCATGCCGGCGAACCACTGCGTGGTCGCGCGATAGATGATCGGCGTCTTGTGCCGCCAGCAGTGCATGTAGCTGTGCGTGAACTTCTCGGCGTGGAACAACGCGCCGACTTCGTCGAGCTTCTGCGACGACGAGCGGATTCGCCTTCCAGATCGAGAGGCCGCCGAAGAACGGCAGGCTCTCCGCATAGCGGCCGTCGCCCTGCACGGGGTTCAGGATCTCGTCGTCCTTCATCCCGTAGCGGCGGCAGGATTGGAAGTCCTCGATGCCATACGCGGGCGACGAGTGGACGAGGCCGGTGGTGCCGGCATCGAGCGTCACGTAGTCGCCCAGGTAGATCGGCGACGGACGATCGTAGAGCGGATGCCGGAAGCGGATGTTCTCGAGCGCCATGCCGGGCGCGGACGCGACCACGCTGCCGGTGAGCTTGAAGCGCGCGAGGCACGACTCGACCAGGTCCTGCGCGAGCAGAAGCAGGCCGCGCTCGGTGGCGACCAGCGCGTACACGAAATCCGGATGCGCGTTGAGCGCCTGGTTCGCGGGAATGGTCCACGGCGTGGTGGTCCAGATCACGGCGTAGACGTCGCCCGCGGGCAGCGCGTCCAGCCCGAACGCCGCCGCGAGCTTCCCGCGATCCGCATCGTCGAGCCGGAAGCCGACGTCGATCGCCTGGTCGACGCGGTCCTCGTACTCGACCTCGGCTTCGGCGAGCGCGCTCTGGCAGTCGAAGCACCAGTTGACGGGCTTGAGGCCGCGGTAGACGTAGCCCTTGTCGAGGATCTTGCCGAGCGTACGGATCTCGTCGGCCTCGTTCTTGTAGGCCATCGTCAGGTACGGATGGTCCCAGTCGCCGAGCACGCCCAGCCGCTTGAACTGCTCGCGCTGGTTCGCCACCTGTTCGGTCGCATAGGCGCGCGCCAGGCGCTGCGTCTCCGCCGCGGACAGGTTCTTGCCGTGCGTCTTCTCGATCTGCACCTCGATGGGCATGCCGTGGCAATCCCAGCCCGGCACGTACGGCGCATCGAAGCCGGCGAGGCCCTTGCTCTTGACGATGACGTCCTTGAGGATCTTGTTGACCGCGTGCCCGATGTGGATGTCGCCGTTCGCGTACGGCGGGCCGTCGTGAAGAATGAAGCGCGGACGTCCCCTGGCGGCCGTGCGGATCGCCTCGTAGACCTTGGTGCGCTGCCATTCGGACACCCAGCCCGGCTCGCGGCGGGCGAGATCGCCCCGCATCGGGAACGGCGTGTCCGTCAGGTTGAGGGTCGTCTTGTAGTCGGTTTTCGGATCGTCGGGCATTGGGCGTGGGGGATGAGCCCCGAAAGTCAGGTTGGGGTCGGTTCCGGAATCCGAAAGGCCGCGCGCGTCACGGCTGTTCCGTCTCGAAGTATTCGCGGGCCTGCGCAACGTCGACATGGATCTGCCGCGCCAACGCAGCGAGGTCGTCGTACTTCTCCTCGTCGCGCAGCTTGTGCAGGAATTCCACCGTGACGCGGCGCCCGTAGATCGTCTCGTCGAAGTCGAACACGAACACCTCGAGCAGCGGCCGGCCGTGCGCGTGCACCGTCGGGCGCACGCCGAGGCTCGCCACGCCGACGCGCGCCTGCGGGCCGAGGCCGAGGATGCGCACCGCGAAGATGCCGGACAGCGGCGGCGTTCTTGCGCAGCGGGATGTTCGCAGTCGGGAAGCCCAGGTGCCGTCCCCGCTTGTCGCCGTGGGCGACGCGACCCGAGATCGCGTAGGGGCGCCCGAGCAGCGCCGCCGCGCGCTCGAGATTGCCGGCCGCGAGCGCATTGCGCACGGCGGTCGAGGACGCGCGCTCCTCGTCGATGGCGACGGTGCTCATGTGCTCGACGCTGAACGTGCGCGCATGCGCCCGCAGCAGCGCGATGTCGCCGGCGCGACCCTTGCCGAAGCGGAAGTCGTCGCCCACCAGCACCCAGCGCACGCCGAGCCGACGCACCAGCACGTCCTCGATGAATTGCTCGGGGGCCAGCGCCGCGAACGCCGCATCGAAGCGCGCGACGAACACGTGCGCGACGCCGAACGCCCGAAACGCATCGAGCTTCTGGCGCAGTCCCGCGAGGCGCGGCGGGGCGGCGTCGCGCGCGAAGAACTCGCGCGGATGCGGATCGAACGTCAGCACGGCGGGCGGCAGGCGCAGGTCGTCCGCGGCCTCGAGGAGGCGCATGAGCATGGCCTGGTGGCCGCGATGGACACCGTCGAAGTTGCCGATGGTCAGGGCGACCGGCCCGGCGGCGACCGCCGGGAGTCCGCGATGGATCCGCACGATTAGGGGCTGCCTCCGCCTACGCGTTAGGCGCAGCGCAGCATCAAGACAAAGGCTTGAATTCTATCGTATTTCGCGCACGTCCGCCGCGTCGAACGGCCACTCGCGCCAGCCGCCGTCCACCAGAGGATGGTAGAGCGCGAGGCGGATGGGCCGCGGGTCGAGCCCGCGCACGATGCGAGCGTAGCGCTCGAGCTGGCCGCGGTAGCGCTCGACCTCCTGCGCGAGGAACGCCGCCGGGTCCCCGCCTTCGTGGCGACCGGTCTTGAAATCGACGATCCAGCGCACGCCGTCCTCGACGAACGTGCGGTCGAGCGTCACGTGCTCGATCGCGCCGTCCACCACCGATCCCAAGGCCCATTCGCTGCGGGCGTCCTCGTGCGTCGGGCGGAACAGCCACTGCGCACGCGCGTCCGCGAGCACGCGGGTCAGCGCGTCCAAGACGCGCAGCGTCGCCTCCGGCCGCGTCGCCGGATCGACGCCTTCGCGCGCGAGCTCGATCGCGATACGCGGACCCTCCGTGGTCAGCCGCTCCCGGGGCCAAGCGGCTGGACCTTCCTGCGCGAGTTGCGCGAGCAGTCGATGCGTGACGGTGCCGACCGCGGCCGCTGTCGCCTGCGCCCAATCGAACGGCGGGTGCGCCTCGAATGCGAGCGGCACCGAGGCTGCCGCGATGGGCAGAGGCGCGGGAGGCAGCGTCCACGCGAGCGGCAGTCGCGCGAGCGGCGGGGCGGCCTGCGGTGCCGGTTCCGCGGCGGCCGCGGGAACGTCCGGCGGCATCGCGGGCTCGCAACGCCCATCGATGCCCGGCCACAGCCGGGCCAGCGCCGAGCGCGCGAGCGGCGCCCAGCGCGCCGGCTCCTTGGCCGTCGCCGTTTTCACGGAGGGCATGGCGACGAGATGCAGGCGCCGCTGCGCGCGCGTGCAGCCGACGTACAGCAGGCGCCCGAGCTCGGCGGTGTCCTCGTCGAGATCGAGACCCTTGAGATAGGCGTAGACCGGATCCGGCTCGCTCGTCGCGCCGACGCGCGCGTGCAGCGGCGCGAGCAGCAGCGCGCGTTGCGTCGCCGATTCGCGGAGCTGCCAGCGCAGGGGCGGATCGTCGCTCTGCCGTGTCCTGCGACCGAGGCCCGGCATGATCACCGTGTCGAACTCGAGACCCTTGGCCTTGTGCAGCGTCATCACCTGCACGACCGCCGACTCTCCCGGCGGCGGCTCGGCGAACAGCCTGGACGCCTGCGCCTCGAAATCCGGCCAATCGGCGATGTCGCCGCCCCGCTCGTGCCGCGCCAGCAGCGCGAAGAAGCGTTCGGCGCCGTCGAGATCGAGCTCGCTGTCCACGCACGCCGGCCCGCCGAGCGCGATCCACGCGGCGCGCGCGCGCGCGACCAGCGGCACGCGGCCGCGCTGCTCGAGCGCCGGCGCCAGCGCTCGCCGCAGCCGCGCGATGCGCGCGCGGCCGTCGTCCGACAGTCCGGCAAGCGCGTTTTCCTGCGCCAGCGCGGCGAGGATGGGCGCAGGGCCCGCAACCTGGGTGACCGCGAGCAGGTCGGCCAGCGTCAGGCCGCACCACGGCGCACGCAGCAGCGCGAGCGCGGCCAGACGGTCGCCCGGCTGCGCGAGTGCGCGCGCGAGCGTCAGCAGGTCGCGCGTGGGGAGGCGCTCGGCCAGCGATTCGAGGTCGACCGCGACGTAGGCGATGCCTGCCGCGCGCAGCGCGGGCAGGATCGAATCGAGATGGCCGCGCGCCCGCACGAGGATCGCGATGTCGGCCGCGCCTTCGGCCTGCGCCTCGCGCACGCGCTGGACGACGCGCGCCGCCTCCGCGTCCTCGCTCGTCACGAGGTCGACGGTGGGCACCGGCGCGTCGTCGTCGAGCGTGGCGAGCACCGGCTCGTAGGCGACCTCGCTGCGTGCGGCGTCGGCCGCGGCGGGCAGCACGTGCGGGAATACCGCGTTCACCCACTCGACCACCGGACGTCGCGAGCGGAAGTTGCGCGCGAGCGTGAGGCATTCCACGGGGATGTCGTTGATGCGACCCGTCGCCTTGCGCCGTCGAGGAAGTTGCGCACCTCCGCTTCGCGGAAGCGGTAGATCGACTGCATCGGGTCGCCGACCGCGAACAGCGTGCGGCCGTCGCCCTCGCTCCACCCCGACGTGAGCTTGCCGACGAGGTCGAGCTGCATCAGCGAGGTGTCCTGGAACTCGTCGACCAGGATGTGCGCGATGCGCAGATCGGCGGCGAGCAGCAGGTCGCCGGGGGCATCGGCGTCGCCCAGCGCCTGGAGCGCGCGCAGCGAGGCCTCGCTGAAATCCGTCTCGCCGGCGCGCGCGAAGGCGAGCTGGAGGTGCAGGGCGAGCGTCGGCAGAAGCGCGAGCGTGGCCTCGACGAATGCCCACGCGGCGTCGGCGTAGCGCGGCGGCGGGAGCGTGCGCACGGCGTGGAGGGCCTCGCAGAACCCCGGGACCTCACCGCAGCGCGCGGCCCACGCCACGATCGCGGCCTTCGCCGCCTCCCGCTCCGGAAAGGCCTTGTCCTTCGCCGGGAATCCGATGGTTCTTGTTCCAGTCGGCGCGAAAGCGTGGCGCCTCCTTCACGAGCATCCAGTTGGCGAGCTGCCGCCAGTCGTCGAGCGCGCCCGGCGAGTGATCCGGAACGCCGCCATCGTCGGCGAGGCGCTGCAGGAAACCGGCAAGCTCCGGGTTCATGCCGAGCGCGTGCAGCTGCTCGGCGGCCCACGCCTGATGCAATGCCATCTCCTCCGCCAGATCGGGGGGCAGCAGGTGCAGCAGCCGCCGGAGGGCGCCCTCGATCTCGCGCTGCAACGCCTGCTCGAGTCGTTCGCGCAGCGCGGCGTCCGCCGTGCCGATCGGCAGGTTCACCCACTGGTCGCGCCGCGCGAGCATCGCCGCGAGGAGATCGATCGCGCCTTCCGCGTCGTTGTCGAGGTGCAGCAGCAGCCGGCGCCAGTGCGGATCGTCGGCGGCGGCGTGCGCGAGCGCGTCGGCGACCGCCTCGCGATAGAGTGCGGTGGCGTCGTCGACGAACGCGGGGAGCGCGCCCAGGCCGGTGGTGATCGGCACCTGGCGCGCGAACGACGTCGCGAGCGCATCGATCGTCACCATGGAGAGCCGCGACGGATTCGCGACCAGCTGCCAGTCGAGCTGCGCGTCGCGGCGCAAGGCGGCGCCGCGCGAGCGCGCGAGTCGCGACCTCGTGCGGCGCGCGAAGGGTCGACCGGCGCATCGTCCGCCGCCTCGCGCAGCGCCCGCAGCACGCGCTCGCGCATCTCGGCGGCGGCCTTGCGCGTGAACGTCATCGCGAGGATCGCCTCGGGCCGGTCGACGACGGCGAGGAGCGCGAGCACGCGCTGGATGAGCAGCCCCGTCTTGCCCGATCCGGCGGGCGCCTGCACGAGGAACGAGCGGCGGACGTCGAGTGCGCGCTCGCGCGCCTCGCGGTCGCGACGATCGAGATCGGCCTCACGCGTCATCGCCGTTCTCCCCGTCGAGCGCCGTCTCCGTGTCGTCGAGCCGCTGGATGCGGCACAGCGGCTGCATGCCGCACGAGCGGCAGGCCGTCCGCGTCGCGCGGCGCGACCATCGCGTGTCCCTGTGCGAACGACGCGGCCACCGCGCCGTAGCGCTCGCGCCACGCCGGCTCGACTTCGGCCCAGTCGGCGACGGGTACCTTCTTGCCTCCGGGCACCCGCAGGCCGGGCCAGACGTCGCCATTCGCCGCCAGTCCGTTGACCTTCACCTCGCCTGCCTTGAGTTCGGCGTAGGCCACGGCACGCACCGGCTCGCCCGGCGCGCGGACGCGCTGCGCGAGCGCGTAGAGCCCGACCTGCGTGCCAGCCGGGCGCGCACCGAACCACTTCGACGGTGGCGGCGCGTGTCCCGACTTGTAGTCGATGATCGCCACGCCGCCCGCGGCGAGCGCGTCCACGCGATCCACGCGAAACGCGAGCTCGATGCCGCCGATCGCCAGGCGCGAGGGCGCCTCCATGAACGCGACGGTGAATGGCGCGCGCTCGCGCTCCACGCTCGTGAGCCACGCCTGCAGCGTCCCCGCGAGACGCAGCGACTCGGCCTGCGCGACCGGCGCCGGCAGCGAGCGCCAGCGCCGCGCATCGAAATCGCCAAGTGCGGCCTGTACCGCCTGCGCGATGCGCGCGCACAGCGCGGCGTCGTCCAGGGTGCGCAGCGCGGCGCTGTCGCGGACGTCGCCCCAGAACGCCGCGAGGCTGCGGTGCAGCAGGATCCCGCGCTCTTCCGGGGACAGTCCGTTGGCCGCAGCGGACGCCGAACGTACGGCGAGCCGATGCCGCGCGAACGCCTGGAAGGGGCACGTGCTCTGGCTCTCGATCGTGTCCACGCCGCCGCGCACGACCGCACCTGCCGGCAGCGCAGGCGCGAATTCGTCGGGCAGGAGCTCGAGCAACACGGGCTCCGCCGCGACTTGCGCCGCCCGACCGCGCCGGCGATCGGCGTCGGCGAACGTCACGGCGGGCCACGCGGAAACGAGCGCCGACCCCGCACGCGTCTGCCCGTCGGTCTGGGCGGCATGACTCGCGACGACGTCGTCGGCCGCGCGTGCGAAGACCTCGGTCAGGGTGCGCGCGTAGGCGAGCGCGCGGCCGGCGTCGGCGCGCGGCACGCCCCGCTCGCGCTGCCACGCGATCGGCAGCAGCGGCGTCGGATGCGCGGGCGGCGGCCACTGCTCGGCGGACAGTCCCGCGATCCACAGCGCGTCGAAGTCGAGCCCCGCCGCCTCGAGCATGCCGAGGATCTGGATGCGCGCCGGTGGCGCTTCGGGCTGGAACAGTGTCCGGCGCGCGGCGTTGCGCAAGCGCGCCGACGGCCTCCTCGCGCCGCAATGCCGGCGCGACCGGGCCGAGCGTCGCGAAATCGCCCAGCACGTGCAGGAAGGCTTCGCGCGCCTGCCATTCGCCGCTGGCGAGCGGCCGGTCGCCGGGCCAGCCGAGCGCGGCCAGCCACGACCGCCAAGCGCTTGGCCCACAGCGCAGGCGACTGGCGGGTGGTGGGCGGCGCCGCGGCCGCACGCCAGCGTTGCGCCAGCGCGTCGTCGCCGCATGCCGTCAGCGCGACGATCGCCGCCGGAAAGCCGATGCGGCGCGCGCCGGACGCCCGCCAGGCGGATTCGGTTGCGGCGCGCAGCGGCCAGCGGAGCGCGCCGTCCGGCAAGTACGGCGAGCGCAATGCGACGGCCGCATCGGCAAGCCGCAAGGCGTCGCTTCCCCACTCGATGAGCGACAGCGCGCACGCGACGATCGGCGCTTCCGCGAGCGGCGTGCCGAACGACACCGCGTACGGGCGGACCGTGTCCGCGGCGCAGCGCTCCGCGAGCTCGGGACACAGCAGGTCCTCGGCCGCGGCGAGCACTTCGCCGTGCCGCTCGTCGAGGTCC
Organism: uncultured beta proteobacterium; assembly: GCA_963725735.1. Classification (GTDB taxonomy): domain Bacteria; phylum Pseudomonadota; class Gammaproteobacteria; order Burkholderiales; family Casimicrobiaceae; genus VBCG01. Next base: position 57,578 of record CAVRZM010000019.1, read on the forward strand.
GCGATGACCACGCCGATGCGCGCCGCCGGATCCGCCTGCGCACGCTCGCGGGCTTGCGTCAGCGCCAGTGCGAGTTCGGTGGCCGGCGTCGCCGCACTCGTGCGCACGCGGCGTCCTGCGCGCGGCGTCGGCAACGCCAATTCGTCGAACGTGCAGCCCGCGTCGCGCATCGCCGCGAGCAAGCGCCGCTGCTGCGGCGCGAATTCGAGGAAGCCCGCCAGCGTGTACCGCGCGCCGCGCCACGCCGGCACGCGCGCGGCTGCCGAGGCAAGGCGATCGGCCATGGTGGCCGCGTCCGCGAGGCCGCGCTCCGCAAGGACGCTCGCGTACTCGCGGGCCCATTGCGCGAAGCTCGCGGCATCGTCGGCGATGCCCGCGTGCGCCCAGGCATCGACGCTTTCCTGCGGCCGGCGCCACGCGTGAAACGTGCGCCAGGCTTCGCTCGCGCGCTCCGCCGCACCCCGCGGATCGAGCAGCGCGGACTCGCGCGCGACGATGCGGTCCCACAGCAGCGAGGACGCGTGCGGCGCGATCACCGGCTGCGCGGGATCGAGGGCGTGCGCCGCCAGCGCATCGAGCCACAGCATCTCGAGCCACGCCTGCCACGGCAGCACGCGTACCGCGTTCCACGTGACGTGACCCGCGGCCGCCATCGCCGTGTCGTGGCGCGCGACGAGCGTGCGGGCGAGACGCTTGTTGGGTGTGACGAGCGTCACACCGGCGGCGAGCGCCGCAGCGAGATGCGAGGTGGCCATCAGAATGGAAAACGGCCCGCTTCAGCACACGGGCCGTCGTGAAACTCTAGCAGGTTTGGGCCGCGTGCGCCCTGCACGCGCGACCGCGGCGGCGCTCGCGCCGCCGGCACCGCGAGGAGCCTAGTCGCCGCGCCCCGATGACGACAGGAAGCCGCCGTTCACCGGTGCCGCCGGATACCCCCCGCTCGACGCGAGCGAGGGCTTGGGCGCCGGCCGCGCGCCCAGCGCAGCGCCGCTCGGCACGGGAATGAGAGGGCCGAGCGGAACGCTCTCCCCGGTGCGCGAATCCTGCCGACGCGCGCCCGCCTTCCACTCGCCGCACCAATCGTCGTCGCGCACGTGCGGCCAGACGCCTTCGATCATGTACGACTTTTGGTTGATGGGATGCAACGCCGGTGCCGTGCGCCGGCACTGTCCCCATTGCACGCCACGCGTATCCGTCTCCTTGCCCGCCTGCCGATCGTAGTAGTTGCAACCCAGACATTTTTCCACGACGCGTTCTCCAGTGACGGTGCCGCGGCTCGCACCGCGTGTTGTTGAGAGATGCCACCCCTTCAATGCAATATCTCTGCCAGCGTTGTACGGTCGTGCAACGCATTCCTTGCGCAACGTCATTGCGCGCCCAAATGACGCGTGTGCGCCATACGACCGACGGACGATTGCGCGCATCGCGGCACGCGCGCAGGCTGCACCGGAGGTTCAGTGCACGACTGCGGGCACGAAGTCGGCGACGATCGCCGCCTCGGGACGCGCGCGCCGCGAGAAGTCGCGGGCCTTGCGCGCGGGGTTGCGCGTGGCCGGATGGCGTTGCGCGATGCGCTCGTTGCGCAACGGCGAGCGCTGCACCGGGCGCCGCGGCACCGGGGCGCCGCTGGCGCGCACCGCAATGCGTCGCCGCATCCGGTGCCTGGGGGAGAATACGGCCGCCGACCGCATCGCTGTTTGCAGTCTGGAAAAAAGTTTTCCCGGCGGCCGTAACCGTGTAAATCGCGCCCGGTGCCGTTACGCCGCGAGCGACGTGATCACGGCGCGCAGCGTCGACGGCACTTCCTGCACGTGGCGATTGCCTGCCACGGGCTGCGCGTCGAGCGTCGATTTGAGTTCGGCATCCGCCTCGGCCGCGTCGCGTGCGAGCTGCACGTCGTAGCTGGCGGCGGCGCTCGGCGTTGGAGAGCACTTCGTACGCGGCGTGGATCATCCGCACCAGTCCGGAAAGATCCTGACCGGCTTCGGTCGCGCCGTACTGGAAGCGTTCGAGGACGGCGGCATACGCAGCCTCGATGCGCGCGGGGCTCGCGCCGGGAGCGAGGTCGAGGTAGTCGTAATGTGTGTAGGTCACCGTGCTTCTCCTGTCTGGATGGGGCCGGACGCTCTCCCGATGACCAACGTGGAGCAGCAACCGTGCCAGACAGCGCTAATGCGCTGACTGACAAACGCAATTTGGAAGTTGTGGCGGACAGTGCAAGCGGCTGGCCGGAAGGTCGCCGGCCGGCCGCGCGCTCGCCGCGTCAAAGCATCGCGAGCGGCCGCGCGCGCCGCGGCGGCGGAAACGCCGCGTCGATCTCGGCGAGCACCTCGGCCGGCAGACGAACGTCGGCGGCGGCACGACATTCGGCGACATGCGCACGATTGCTCGATTGCGGAATCGCGATCACGTCCGTTTGCGCGAGCAGCCATGCGATCGCGAGCCGTGCCGGCGTCAGCGCATGCGTTGCGGCAAGTTTTGCCAATTTTCGTTCGCGCAACAGTGCGCCTTGGCCGAATGGCGAATACGCCATCACCGGCATCCCATGACGATGACATAACGCGCGCAATTCCCACTCGATGCCGCGCTCCGCAATGTTGTAGAGCACCTGATTCGTGGCACAACGTGCACCATCGGGCAGTGCGAGCAATTCCCGCATGTCCTCGACGTCGAAGTTCGACACGCCCCAGCGCACGATCTTGCCGTGCGCGCGCAGGCGCTCGAACGCGTCGACCGTTTCCGCCGAGCGGAATGCGGCCGCGCCAGTGCAGCAGATAGAGATCGAGACGGTCGGTGCGCGAGCCGCGCGAGGCTGCGCTCGCACGCGGCGATCGTGCCCTGCCGCGCTGGCGTTGTGCGGATAGACCTTGCTGACCACGAACACGTCGTCGCGGCGCCCGGCGATCGCCCGCGCGACGATCTTCTCGGCGCCGCCGTCGCCGTACATCTCGGCGGTGTCGATGAGGGTCATGCCGAGATCGAGCCCGGCGCGCAGCGCGTCGACCTCGCGCTGGCCGCAGTCGCGCGTGCTCGCCCATCGTCCAGGTGCCGAGGCCGAGCGCGGGCACGACGGCGCCGTCGGCGAAGCGCACGGTAGGGCAAGGGTGCGCGGTTTGTCCATCGGGTGCAGAATAATCGCTGCCGCGACCGGCGTGGCACAGTCCGGTAGAATCGACAGTCACTTCATGCCGCTCGATCCCCTCCCCGCCGCCGAACGCCGCCTCGTGCGCGGCGCGTGCCCGCACGACTGCCCGACACCTGCGCGCTGGTCACGACGGTCGAGAACGGCCGCGCGATCGCCATCCGCGGCGCGGCCGACCATCCGCCGACGGGCGGCGTGCTGTGCACCAAGGTCGCGCGCTATCTCGACCGCACGTACTCCGACCAGCGCGTGCTGCATCCGATGCGCCGCGTCGGCCGCAAGGGCGAAGGCCGGTTCGCGCGCATCTCGCTGGGACGAGGCGCTCGACGAGATCGCCGCAGCGCTTCGGCGCCATCGCGCGCTCGCCCGAGGGACCGCAGACCATCCTGCCCTACAGCTACGCGGGCACGATGGGCCTCCTGCAGTACGGCTCGATGGACCGCCGCTTCTTCCACCGGCTCGGCGCGTCGCTGCTCGACCGCACGATCTGCGCGTCGGCCGGCAAGGCCGGCTGGACCGCGACCATCGGCGCGGCGATGGGCATGGACGTCGAGCAGTACGTCGACAGCCGGCTGATCCTGATCTGGGGCAGCAACCCGATCGCGTCGAACCTGCATTTCTGGACGCGCGCGCAGGAAGCGAAGCGGCGCGGCGCGCAAGCTCGATCGCGATCGATCCGTACCGCAGCGCGACCGCCGAGAAATGCCACGAGCACATCGCGCTGCTGCCCGGCACCGACGGCGCGCTGGCGCTCGGCCTCATGCACGTGCTGATCGCGGAAGACCTGCTCGACCGCGACTACATCGAGCGCTACACGCACGGGCTACGCCGAGCTCGCGCCGCGCGCGCGACGCGTGGACGCCCGAGCGCACCGCCGCCGACGTGCGGCCTCGTCGCCCGCGCAGGTCGTCGGGCTCGCGCGCGACTACGGCACGATCAAGCCGGCCGCGATCCGCGTGAACTACGGCATGCAGCGCATCGCCGGCGGCGGCAACGCGGTGCGCGCGATCGCCTGCCTGCCCGCGCTCATCGGCGCGTGGCGCGATCCCGCGGGCGGCGCCCTGCTCTCGTCGTCGGGCACGTATCCCGGTCGAACACCGCCGCGCTCGAGCGGCCCGACCTGATCCGCGGCACGCCGCGCACGATCAACATGTCGGCGATCGGCGACGCGCTGCTCGGACGCGCGACCCGCCGGTCCGCGCGATCTACGTCTACAACTCGAACCCGGTCGCCGTCGCGCCGGACTCGGGCAAGGTGCGCGCGGGCTTCGCGCGCGACGATCTGTTCTGCGTCGTGCACGAGATCTTCCAGACCGACACCGCCGACTTCGCCGACATCCTGCTGCCCGCGACCACGCAGCTCGAGCAGCTCGACGTGCACACGTCGTACGGCCACCTGTACGTGCAGGCGAACAATCCCGCGATCGCGCCGCTCGGCGAGGCGCTGCCCAACACCGAGGTGTTCCGCCGCCTCGCCGCGCGCATGGGCTTCGACCGAGCCCTGCTTTCGCGACTCCGACGAGGACGATGGCGCGCGCGGCGTTCCGCCGCGAGCGACCCGCGCGCGCGCGACCTCGACTGGGACACGTGCTGCAGGACCGACGGCTGGCAGCGCCTCGACGTGCCCGAGCGCTACGCGCCGTTCGCGCAGGGCGACTTCCCGACGCCGTCGGGCAAGTGCGAATTCGCGAGCGCGACGCTCGCAGCGCAGGGGCTCGATCCCGCTGCCCGACTTCATCCCGCCGCGCGAGTCGCCGGCATCGAATCCCGACGCTCGGCCGCGCGCTATCCGCTGGCGTTCATCTCGCCGCCGGCGCGCAACTTCCTCAATTCGTCGTTCGCGAACCTGCCGGCGTTCGTCGCCGAGGAACGCACGCCGTGGCTCGACCTCAATCCCGCCGACGCGGCGCCGCGCGGCATCGCCGACGGCGACCGCGTGCGCATCTTCAACGACCGCGGCAGCTTCACGCGCCACCGCGCGCGTCACCGACCGGGCGCGCGCCGGGCGTGGCCGTCGCGCCGTCGATCTGGTGGCAGAAGCTCGCGCCCGACGGCCGCAACGCGAACGCCGTGACGTCGCAGGCGCTGACCGACCTCGGCCGCGCGGCCACGTTCTACGATTGCCTGGTCGAGGTCGCGCGTGAATGACATGGCGCCTGGCCGGCCGCGTCGTCGAGCGGCTGACGCAGCGAGCTCGCGCGAGACGCAGCGGCGCCGCGCGAGCGCCTGCCGCTGCTGCTCGCGCTCGCCGACGGCGTGTCGAGCATCGACGCGCGCCGCGCGCTGCGTCTCGCCGCCGGAGGCCGACGCGCTCGCGGCAAGCGTCGAGGACACGCCGGCGCAGGCGGAAGCGCTGCTATCTGCAGGGTCGCTGCGCCGACCTCCTGCTCGACCACGCGACGCGCGCTCGACGCGTACGCGCGACGCGCTCGCCGCGTTCGAGGCCGCGGGCGACGACGATCGGCGCAGTCGCCAAGACGCTGCGCGCCATCAGCTTCGTGCACGACGCGCTCGGCGATTTCCCGAGCGCGCTCGACTGCCAGTTCCGCGCGCTCGGCCATCGACGAGCGGACCGGCAACGAGAGCAGCCGCGCCGCGACGCTGCGCACGATCGGCGTCGTGTACACGCGCTCCGGCGACTCGGCCGCGGGGCTCGATTTCTATCGCAAGAGCCTCGCGCTGTGCGCGGAGCCGACGGCGATGCGATCGAGCGCGGCAAGACGCTCAACAACATCGGCATCAACCTCAAGAACCTGGGCGACCTCGACGGGCGCGCAAGCGGCGCTCGACGAGGCGCGCCGGGTGTTCGTCGAGCTCGGGCTGCCGCTGCAGCGAGGCGGCCACGCTCAACAACCCGGGCCTCGTGCTGCGAGCGGCTGGGCGACGTCGCCGCCGCGGAGCGCACGCTGCGCGAGGCGCTCGAGCTGTCCGAAGTCGACGGGCTATCGCTACGGCGTCGCGCACGCGAGCCTCGGCGCTCGGCAAGCTCTGCCTCGCGCAGGGCCGGCACGCCGACGCGCGCGCATGGCTCGACGTCGGCGCTCGACGTCTGCCGAGCGGCATCAGCTGAAGCCCACGCAGTACGAGGTGCACGAGGCGCTCGCCGAGTTGCACGAGCAGGCCGGCGATCCCGTGGCCGCGCTCGCGCACTTCCGCCGGTTCCACGCGCTCGAGCGCGAAGTGCAGTCGGAAGCCGCGCGCGACAAGCTGCGCGCGCTGCAGATCCAGCTCGAGGTCGCCGCCGCGCGGCGCGAAGCGGAGCTCGAGCGCGAGCGGCAGGAGGCGCTGACGCGCGCCAACGCCGAGCTCGACGCGCTCAACATTTCGCTGACCGAGGCCAACCTGCAGAAGACGATGCTGCTCGACCAGCTCGAGCGGCAGACGTACGAGGACGCGCTGACCGGCCTCGCCAACCGCCGCCGGCTCGACCAGCGCCTCGCCGACGAGTTCGCGCTCGCGCTGCGCCACGACCGTCCGCTGGCCGTGGCGATGGCCGACCTCGATCCACTTCAAGGCGGTGAACGACCGCTTCTCGCACGCGGTCGGCGACGCCGCGCTGCGCGCGATCGCCAAGATGCTGACCTCGCTCGGTGCGGCATACCGACCTCGTCGCGCGCTTCGGCGGCGAGGAGTTCGTGATCGTGCTGGTGGAGACCGATGCCGCCGCGGCGATGCAGGTGTGCGAGAAGCTGCGGACGGCGATCGCCAATCACGCGTGGACAGCGATCCACCCGGGGCTCACGCTCACGCATGTCGATCGGCGTGTGCGCCGACACCACCGTGCCGACGCTACGACCGCATGCTCGCGCTGGCCGACCGCAACCTGTATTCGGCGAAGGCCGCGGGCCGCAACCGCGTCGTGGGCTAGACGGGCGCGGCGCGCCCACCGCGCGCTAGAGCTTGCGCACGAGCCCGACCATCACGCCGAAGATCTCCAGCGCGCCTTCGGGGCGGATGACCGGATAGGCCTTGTTCTCGGGCTTCAGCACGAAGCGGCCCGCTTCGAGGTCGAGCCGCTTCAGCGTGAACTGGTTGTCGACGATGGCGACCACGATGTCGCCCTTCTGGGCCGACGGGCGCTTCTCGACGACGACGAGGTCGCCGTCGAAGATGCCGGCGTCGATCATCGAATCGCCCTTGACGCGGATCAGCACCGTCGACGACGGCCGCTCGATCAGGTAGTCGTCGATGGTGAGCGCATCGGCTTCCGCCGTCGTCGACCGCATCCGGCAAGCCCGCACGCACCGGCGTTTCCGCCAGCGGCCGCGCGAAGAAGCGGCGCGTGGGCGCGAGCCGGCGGTCCGGCGTGGACTCGAGGAAGCCCGCGAGCTTCAGCCGCGCCACCAGCGCCGCCACCGACGACTTGGACTGCAGTCCCAGCAGCGTGCCGATGGACGCGTACGATGGCAGCGCGCGGTGCCGCGCGTAGTAGTCCTGCAGCGTCGTCAGGTAGGAACGATCGTTCGACATGGCGCTAGAATAGCGAACGAACGTTCGGATCGTCAAGCCCTCGGTTGCGGCCCCCCCATGCGCCTGTTCGCCCCTTCACTCGCCTTCGTCGACCTCGAGACCACCGGCACCCACGCCGGCGAGGACCGCATCACCGAGGTCGGCATCGTGCGCGTCGACGAGGACGCCGGCGGCGGGCCGCCGCGGGTGCACGAGTGGAGCACGCTGGTCGATCCCGGAGGTGCCGATTCCGCCGGTGATCCAGGCGCTCACCGGCATCACCGATGCGATGGTCGCGGGCGCGCCGACCTTCTCGGCGATCGCCGCCGGAAATCGAGGAGCGCATCGCGGATTGCGTGTTCGTCGCGCACAACGCGCGCTTCGACCACGGCTTTCTCAAGCACGCGTTCGCGCGCACCGGCCGCCCGTTCAGCGCGCGTCCGCTGTGCACGGTGCGCCTGTCGCGCCGGCTGTACCCGGACGCCGACGGCCACGGCCTCGATGCGCTCGTCGCGCGTCACGGCATCGCGGTGACCGATCGCCATCGCGCGCTCGGCGACGCGCGCGCGCTGTGGTCGTTCGTCGAGATCCTGTATCGCACGTTGCCGGACGACGTCATCGAGGCGGCGGTGAAGCGCACTGCTCAAGATCCCGAGCTTTCCGCCGCAGCTGCCGCCCGACACGCTCGAGCGCGTGCCCGAGCGTCCCGGCGTGTACCTGTTCTACGGCGATCAATCCGCTGCCCATCTATGTCGGCAAGAGCGTCAACCTGCGCGATCGCGTCGCCGCGCATTTCACGGGCGACTGGCAGACCGAGACCGACCTGCGGCTCTCGCAGGAGATCCGGCGCATCGAGGTCGAGGAGACCGCCGGCGAGCTGGGCGCGCTGCTGCGCGAAGCCACGCTCGTGAAGTCGCTGCTGCCCGCACACAACCGCGCGCTGCGGCGCAAGGAGGAAGCCGGCGTGCTGGCGCTCGTGCCGGGCGCGCCGCCGCAGTTCGTTCCCGCGGCCGCCGTCGAGCCGTCCGAGCTCGCCGGACGCTACGGTCCGTTCACGTCCAAGCGCGGCGCGCGCGAGACGCTGCGCCTGCTCGCTGCCGAGCACCGCGCTGTGCTGGGCTCGCCTTGGGCTCGAACGACGCATCGGCGGCCCGTGCTTCCAGCGGCAGCTGCGACGCTGCGCCGGCGCGTGCGTGGGCGACGAGCCTGCCGCGGCCCACGACGCGCGGCTCGCGCAGGCGCTGCACCCTTCGATGATTCCGCCGTGGCCCGTCCCCGGCGCGGCGCTGCTGCGCGAGCGCTCACAGCACGGCGAGCGCGTGGACGTTCACGTGCTGCGCGACTGGTGCTGGCTCGGAACGGCCCGCGACGAGGGGGAGCTGGCGCGACTGCTCGAGGCGCCGCCACGACCTCGCTTCGACATCGACGTGACGCGTCTTCTGCTGAAGCGCTGGACCAAGGGCGCGCTGCCGCTGGAGCGCGCACCCTCGTCCGCCGCGAACGACGTCAGCCCTGCTTGACCACCAGCTGGTCGGACACCGAACGCACGCCTTCCACTTGCTGCGCCAGCGTCACGGCGCGCTGCTTCAGCTCCGGCGATTGCACGGTGCCGGCGAGGGTGACCACGCCGTCCTTGGTGTCGACGTTGATGTCGAGCGTCTTCAATCCCGGCTCGGCCATGACCGCGGCCTTGACCTTGGTCGTGATCGCCGTGTCGTCGACGGCCACGGCGGCCTTGGTTGTCACGCGGTCCGTGGCGTTGGCCACGCGGTCCGGCGCCGTCGCGACCGATTCGGTGCGCTTGCCCGAGGCCGTGTCGGTGCGATTGTCGCCACATGCGGCGAGGACGGCGGTCGAGGCCACGAGGGCCGCAACCAGCTGGATGTGAATGTGTCGGTTCATGATGTGCAATCTCCTGTCGATATAGGTCACGGGCACCGCGGGCGGCCTCGACGTTGCGCTGCCGAGCGCCGCCCGGCACGTTGCGACATCATCCGCATTGCGCGCTTCGACCGGCATCGGCCCCGCCCGTGCAAGCGTGTCAGACCTTCCACCGTACGCTTGTAGGACGTGGGGGACGCCCCGACCACCGCGCGCTATGCTCATGCGATGCGCACGTTCACGCTCGCCCCGCTGGCACGGCATGCGCTGGTCCTGGCGCTGGCGTGCGCGGCGGCCGCGCATGCCGCGCCTCCCGCGGGCTACCGCTACGTCGGCAGCCGCCTCGTGTCCGAGGGCCGCGTCATCTACTGGTACTGGTACGTGGATCACGTCGAGACGGCCCCGGACGGCTCCGCCTTCGTCGCCCGCATGTTCGCACGCGCGCCGGACGTCGACCGCGAGCGCTTCTACATCGCGACGATCCGCTGCGACCAGCGCGCCTATCGCGAGTTCGGATCGCGCGACGCGTTCGAGAGCATCGACGAGGGCGAGCCCATTGACGCCGTGTGGCGCGCGGGCTGCCGCGACGGTCGCGCGGTCTCGCTCGCCGAGCGCAATGCGCGCCTGGCCGGCGCGACGTTCGCACCGGAGCCGCCGGCGTTGCGCTCCGCACCCGCGGAAGCGTTCTCCTCGCCCACCCCTGGCGCAGTCGCGCCTCCCGCGCCAACGGTGCCGCCGAAGCCGCCGGTCGCCGCGTCGCCGCCGGCGCGCGGGGAGAACGCCGATCCGCGACGCGCGGATGCGTGCGTGCGTTTCACGGAGACGAAATCGACCCCCGCAGGCGACGCGACCATCACCAACACGTGCCCATTTCCGGTCGAGGTCACGCTCTGCTACAAGGGCGGCGGCAGCGGCAATTTCGATTGCGCAACGTCGCCGCGCGGCAAGCATGCCGACAGCCTCGCACCGGGCGCGACGCACGTGCTGCCGGAATACCGGCGGGGTCGGAACAAGGGCGTCATCGCGGTCGCATGCAGGGGCACGCTGGGAACGGTGTTCCCCCGGCTCGACGACGCGATCGGCAAGTCGGGGTGCCAATGACGCGGTGCCGATGTCGCGCATCCGCGACGATGGCGCGCGCGACATCCGAGCCCGTTTCCCCTCGCAAGGTTGCGGTTCGCTCAGTACGGAGTTAAGTTTCGCCGTCGCACGATTCGCCGCGTCGACGACAATCCCATGGCGGCAGCGGATGCAGGGAAGGTGGCAGGCCTCGTCGCCGATCAGCGGATTGCGCGCGCTGTCGATGGCGTGTCCGGCCTGCAGAACACGCGGTAACCACGAGGATCCTCCACGCGATGGGCTCCACCTTCGTCAGGCTCGGCAAGCGCTTGCTCTGGCTGCTCGTCATCGTCGTGGTGACGCTTCTCGTCGGCCGCGCCTGGCAATCGCAGCGCGGCGCGCCGCTGGAGCCCTGGCACACGCATGTTCCGCCGGAGCTTACGGCCAGCGAGCTCGCGCACACCAACTGGGCCGGCTACCTCGAGCGGGAGAAGATCCTGTTCGACGACGTCCGCGCGCACGTCACGCAAACGCTGCCGCCCGAGGAGCGCATTCCTTCCAACCGGTACTTTGCCGACAGTCCGATCTACCCGCCGCGCCTGGCCAACGACTGGAACCGATCGTACGTGCTCGAGCCGGCCGGGACGCCCATCGGCGCGGTCGTCCTGTTGCACGGCCTCACCGATTCCCCGTACAGCCTTCGCCACATCGCGAAGCGGTACCGCGACGACGGCTTCGTGGCGGTGGCCATTCGCTTGCCCGGTCACGGCACCGTTCCCGCGGGCCTCACCGATGTCCAGTGGGAAGCATGGTCCGAAGCCACGCGCATCGCCGTTCGCGAGGCGCGCCGGCGCGCCGGCGACAAGGTGCCGCTCCACGTGGTGGGATTCTCCAACGGCGGCGCGCTGGCGATGAAATACGCGCTCGACGCGATCGGCGATCCCTCGCTGCCGCGACCCGACCGCCTCATCCTCTTCTCGCCGATGATCGGCGTCACGAGCCTCGCGCGCTTCGCGGGACTGTTCGGGCTGCCTGCCGTGCTGCCGCCGTTCGCGAAGGCCGCGTGGCTCGGCATCGTCCCCGAATTCAATCCGTTCAAGTACAACTCCTTCCCCGTCAACGGCGCGCGCCAATCGTCGCTCCTGTCGAGGGCGTTGCAGGCGCAGATCGGCAGCTATGCGCAACAGGGGCGGCTCGCCCAGCTCGCCCCCGTGCTCACGTTCCAGTCCGTGGTCGATTTCACGGTCAGCACGCGGGCGATCATCAACGCCCTCTACGCGCAGCTGCCCGCGAACGGCAGCGAGCTCGTGCTGTTCGACCTCAACCGCAACGCGCGCTTCGGCCCCCTGCTGCCGACGAACGCGGACACGCTGATCAGCCGCTTGCTGCCGCCACCGCCGCGGACCTTCACCACGACGGTGGTGACCAATGCAAGTCCGGACTCGGCCGACGTCGTGGCACGGATCACGCCGGCCGGCGCCACGAACGAGTCCACGACCGACCTCGGGCTCGAATACCCCGTCGACGTGTTCTCGCTGTCGCACCTCGCCTTGCCGTTCCCCATGGACGACTCGCTGTACGGCATGCATCCGAAACCGGGCGAGGACTACGGCGTGCACCTGGGCGCGATCGCCGCGCGCGGAGAGCGCGGCTTGCTGGTGGTCAGCATGGACTCGCTCGTGCGGATGTCGTCCAATCCGTTCTTTCCGTACGTGCTGCAGCGGATCGACGACGTGACGGGCCGGCGACCGCCATGACGTGACGTACTGCCGCGGCGAATCAGCCCATGCCGGGCCGAACCGCGCGATCGTCGTCCCGATGCGGGGCCCCCATTCCAGGTCCTGCGCGCAGCGTTCTGCGCGCGAGCATCGCGCACGCCACGAATCCCGAGCCCGCGGCAGCGAGATGCTTGAGCGTGTGTCCGCTCGCCGCGTGGCCGATACCGAAGATCGCGGCATCGAAGTATTCGAATGCCTTGCTGAGTACGTACCACGCGAAGATCCAGTAGAGATCGGTTGCGCGCGTGTACCGCGAAGGGCAGAGGATCGCGACGAGCAGCAGCACCACCACCACGTAGCCCTGCAGGATTGCGTAAGGCAGGACGTTGCCGCGGCCGGCCTGCTCCGTGAGGTTCCAGTACGCGACGGAGGCCGCGCCCACCGCCAGCAGCGGAACGAGCAACGCCAGTCCCGCCCGCACGCTGATCCGGTCGACAATCTGGCTCGAGAGCAGCCCCATGAAGGCGATCGTCATGGGCAGGCGGTCCCAGAACAGGCGCGTGTTGTCGGGCGCAAGGTGGTAGTACATCGAGCCGAGCGACGTGAGCACGAGTCCGACGAAGAAGACGGCGTACGGCCAGCGCTCCGCGACGTGCTCGAACACGGTGCGCGGGCGGGCGACGACGACGAGGCCCGCGATCCCGGCAATCAGGAAGCCGGCGTTGGAGGCAACGTCGAGGAAGTTGGCGATGCCGAGCGCGCTGCGGTGATCGGCGAGGTGGTGATAGTCGAGCGGCTGCGGCATGCGCGGCAGCAGAACCGCCGCCAGCGCACATGCGACAGTGAACACGACGAGCCAGGCCACCCGCTTGTTCATGGCAGACCTTAACGCGATAGCGCGCGCGGTGCCAATGCACCAAGGTTTATTCCGATGAAGGGCCGGATAGCGCGCGCTTTGAACTTCAGGGCTCGCAAGCTAGCATAGCCCCACCGGGCATCGACCCGCTTCGCCCCGCACCCACGATGACGACAAACGGTGGCCTCGACTGCCGACCTCCTGGATCATGGTGAGACGTCGGCCGCAATCGCTTGTCTACGGCAGCATCCTCGCCCTGATCATCGGGTGGGTGCTCTACGTCGGCAGGGACGTGTTCGTTCCCATCGTCCTTTCCGCGATCGTCGTCTACGTCATCGTGGGCCTCACGCGTCTGCTCGGGAAGATTCCCTGGCTCGGTCCCCGCATGCCCGGCCGGATGCGATCGGCGCTGTCGGTGGCGATCAGCCTGTTCGGACTCGGCGTCATCGCCTACGTGATGCTCGACAATCTCGACAAGGTCATCGCGCTCACGCCGCGCTACCAGGGATCGTTGCTGGTGGCCATCCAGCGTGTAGCCGTCCAGCTCGGCATCCAGGACGAGCCCACGTGGGGCACGCTGCGCTCCGTGTTCCTCGAGCGCGTCAACGTGCAGGCGCTGATCGGGTCGGCCGTGTCGCTCGCCACCTCCATCGTCGCCAGCCTGATCGTCGTGCTGCTGTACGTGGCCTTCCTGCTCCTCGAGCAGCGCGTCCTCGCCGACAAGATCGACAACATCGCCGCCACTCCGGACCGCGCGGCGCTGATCCGGCAGATCATCGTCGACACCAACAGCCGCATCGGCTCCTACCTGGCGGTCAAGTCCTTCCTGGGCCTGCTGCTCGCGGTGATCAGCTGGGCCATCATGCGGATGTTCCACCTCGAGCTCGCCGCATTCTGGGCGATGCTGATCCTCTTGCTCAACTACGTCCCGTACATCGGCTCGTTTCTCAGCGTGCTGCTGCCGGTGGCGCTCGCGGTCGCGCAATTCGGCGACTTCGGCACGGTGCTGACGCTGCTGCTGGCCCTCACGGCCGTCCAGTTCGTCATCGGCAACTTCCTCGATCCCTACCTGTTGGGGACCTCGCTGAACCTCAGTCCCTTCGCCATCCTGGCCAGCCTGTCGATCTGGTCGGCCCTGTGGGGGATACCCGGCGCATTCCTCGCGGTTCCGATCACTGCCATCATGACGATCGTGTTCTCCGAGTTCGCCGGGACGCGCCCGATTGCGATTCTGCTGTCCCAATCGGGCAAGCTCGAGTGACGAGGCGCGCCGAAGTCGGCTCGTGATGCCCGTCGGTTACCTGCGATGCTGAGGCGCGTCCGCGATCTGCTCAGGGCGGCGTCGTTCAATTGGGTGCACGACTACGCCCAGAGCATGGGGGCCGCGCTGGCGTTCTACACGATGTTCTCGATCGCCCCGCTCCTGCTGATCGTGATATCGATCGCCGGCGCCGTCTTCGGCGAGGATGCCGCCCGGGGCGAGATCTACCAGCAACTCGACGGCTTGCTGGGTACCCCGGGCGCGCTGGCCGTGGAGGAGTTGCTCGAAGGTGCGGGCAGGCGTGTCGACAACGCCGCGGCCGCTGCCGTGGGGGTCGTGCTCCTGTTCGTGGGCGCGACATCGGTGTTCGCCGAACTGCAGGACGCGCTCGATCGGATCTGGCGCGCACCGGCGAGGGTGCAGCGCTCCGGCGCTTGGGCCTTCGTGCGCGGCCGGTTGCTCTCGTTCGGGATGATCCTCGGCATCGGCTTCCTCCTGATGGTCTCGCTCGCCGTGAGCGCTGGACTGGCGGCCCTGGGCAAATGGTGCGATCCGTCGGGGAGCGGCTGGGCGAGTGTTGCGAATGCGGTCGAAGTCACGCTGAGTCTCGTCCTGACGACGTCGGTGTTCGCGATGGTCTACAAGACGATGCCGCGCGCGCGCATCGACTGGGCCGATGTCTGGATCGGTGCGGCCGTCACTTCGCTGCTGTTCCTCGTCGGCAAGTACCTGATCGGCGTATACATCGGACGCAGCGGCATCTCCACGGGGTTCGGCGCGGCGGCGTCCCTCGTCGTGGTGCTGCTGTGGGTCTATTACTCGGCCCAGATATTCCTGTTCGGCGCGGAATTCACCTGGGCCTACTCCCACCTGTTCGGCTCGCGCAAGGGACAGCCGTTCATGGGCGCCGCGGCGCATCGCGCCTGAGCGACCCGGTCATCGTCCGGCGCCGACGCCGTTTGGCACGCGTTCCGGGTCGGCATCGCGGGTAACATTCACGGACGAGCGCAACCGCAAGGACACCGCGATGATCGAACGTCTTGCCTCCATGGTTGTGGCCGGCAGCCTCCTGGCTTCCGCCGCCATCGCGCAGGACCTGCCGTCGCGCGGCGTTCTGTTCGAGAACGTTCGCGTGTTCAACGGCACGTCCGCCCAGCTTTCGCCGCCGACGAACGTCCTCGTGACCGGCAACGTCATCAGCGACGATCTCGCGCGAGCCGATCGCGGATCCACCGGGAATGACCATCGTGCGCATCGCCGGCAATGGACGCACGCTGATGCCCGGCCTGATCGACAACCACTGGCACACCATGCTGGCGCGCCCGTCGCCGGTGCAGGCGATCGACGGCGACCTCGGCTACCTGAATCTGCTGGCCGGCGTGGAGGCCGGTGCCACCCTGATGCGCGGGTTCACGACGGTGCGCGATCTGGGCGGCCCGTCGTTCGGCCTGAAGCGGGCCATCGACGAGGGACTGGTGCCCGGCCCGCGCATCTATCCGTCGGGCGCGATGATCACGATCACGGGTGGCCACGGCGATTTCCGCAGGCCCTCCGAACTGCCCCGCCAGCTCGGCGGGCCGCTGTCGCGCATGGAGGCCATCAACGGCAGCATGGTGGCCGATTCGCCGGACGAGGTGCGGGTTCGCGTGCGCGAGCAGCTCCTGCTGGGGGCCTCGCAGATCAAGCTGACCGCAGGCGGCGGCGTGGCGTCGCCGCACAGCCCCCTGGACGTCTCCACCTTCACCGAAGAAGAGTTGCGTGCGGCAGTGCAGGCGGCGGAGAACTGGGGAACCTATGTCACCGTGCACGCGTATACCCCGACCGCCATCCAGCGCTCGATCGCTGCCGGCGTCAAGGTCATCGAGCACGGCCACCTGATGGATGAGCCGACCGCCGAGCTGATGGCGCGCAAAGGTATCTGGCTCAGCTTCCAGCCCTTCACCGACGACGAGGCTGCCGCACCGTTGGCGCCCGCGAACCGCGCGCGCCAGCTGGAGGTCTTCGCCGGGACGGAACGCACCATCGCGCTGGCCAAGAAATACAAGCTCAAGATGGCGTTCGGCACCGATTTGCTGTTCTCGCCTGCCGCGGCGACCCGGCAAGGCGCGGAGCTGGCGAAGATGCGCAAGTGGTACAGCGCATCGGAGTTGCTCGTGATGGCGACCGGCACCAATGCCGAGTTGCTGAAGCTGTCAGGTCCGCGCGATCCCTACCCCGGCAAGCTGGGCGTGGTGGAAGTGGGCGCACTGGCGGATCTGTTGCTGGTCGACGGCAACCCGCTGGCCGACCTGGGGCTCGTGGCGGATCCGGCCAGGAACTTCCTCGTCATCATGAAGGACGGCAGGATCTACAAGAACGCGCTCCGGTGACCCCCGCGCGCTCGTCACCGAGGTTCGTGCGTTCGCGCGGACGCCGCTACGCGACCGCCTTCCGGCGCCTTGCCCGGTTGCTCGCGCCGGTGGTCGCCGCACCATCGAGCCGTCGATTCTTATGCATTACACTGGATCGGGCTCGCAAGCCCCGGATGGTAAGTCCGGTTCCGTTGCCGTGACGGCCGCGGCACCGGCGTCCGATATTGAGGTCGGAAACATTCAGGGTCGTCCTGGCCAATCCGGCGTGGCCCCGCGAAGGACGCTGGCACGCGATCGCCGACGAGCTGGCCCGGTTCGCGCCCGATGTCGTGTTGTTCGTCGGATTTTCTCGCCGCTCGTGTCCTGGGCATCGAAGCGCTATCCGGTTGCCGGATTGTCGCTGCACACGTTGCCACCGATTTGTCCCGTGGACGTATGGCTGCATCAGTTCGAGGCCGATCAGGACCTGCCGGCGCCATGGTCCGAATTCTCTCCGTTCCGGCCGATTCCCTATTCCTATCGGCTGACCGTGCCCGCGGCGCCGGCGGCTCACATTCGCAGCGCCCTCGTTGTTGGCCGCGCTGGATCGTACGCGCGAATATTTCTCGGAGCGAAAGGGTGCCGGACGATGAACTCCGCTCCGCGACGGCTTGTGATCTTCGGCCTCAGCAACATCCTTTGGGACCTCTTCGACGCTGCGCTGGCGTGCGGGATGGCGCCGACGAAGGTCGTCATTCACCATCCCGAACAGCCAGGCGACCGAGACCTCCCCGTCGCGACGCGACTGGCGGCGCTGGCTCGGTGCTGTCCCGGATCGGCGCCGCCCGCACTGTCGTCGCTCGATGACTTCGTCCCGGAGGTTGGAGAAGCCTACCTGTTGGGTCCCACGACACCGACGCGGGCTCACCTGGCCGCGTTGTTGCAGGACCGGTTCGGCCTGGAATTCTGCACGCTCGTCCATCCGCGCGCCTACGTGTCACGTTTGGCTGCGCTCGTACCAGGCGTGTTTGTCGGAGCGAACTCGGTCATCGCGCCCGGCGTTCACCTGGACACCCACGTGTTCGTCAACCGTGGCGCGACGGTGGGGCATGACACCCGCGTGGGAGCGTTTACCCGCATTCAGCCGGGAGCCAATCTCGGAGGGCTGTCCCGCGTGGGCGCCGGAGTCACGATCGGCCTTGGGCCTCGGTCGTCGAGAGACTCGCGATCGGCGATGGATCCGTGGTCGCAGCCGGTGCCGTCGTACTGCCGGACGTGCCCGCCCGGACGATGGTTGCCGGCGTGCCGGCCACGGTACGCAAGTTCCTGGCCGGCAACGTCGAAATGCCGGCACCGCGCTGCGCGTGAGCCCAGGCCGCGGCGACCGCGTTTCCCGGAGGGTCGAGTCAGGAATCCATGCCGTGCGTACGGACCGGCTTGTTCGGGTAGGTGTCCTCGTCCTCGAGTCCGATCGCGGCGGACGGAGGCAGCTTCGCGATGATCTCCTTGAGCATTTGCACGTGCTCGGCCTCTTCGTCCCGCAGTTCCTCGAACAGTGTCTTGACCTGCGGCTGGTTCACATAGCGGAGCGCCTGGTCGTAGAACGCGAACGCCTTCTCTTCCGAGGACAATGCCACCAGGTACGCATCCAGCGGAGACATGTTCCGCCGCGGCGCGCCGAAATCGGGGGCCTCCACATCGAAGATGTCGTCGAGCTTGACCTTGGGGCGTTCCTCGCCGAACAGGGCGAGCCGGCGCTCGGCGAGTTGCTCACCGTGCTTGGCCTCGTTGACGGCCATCGATTCGAATACCGCGCCGGCATCGTCCGTATCACGGCTCCCGAGTTGCTCGGCGAATTGCGTGTACCGCCTTTGTGCTTCCACTTCGATCAGAGTGGCGAGATCGAGTGCGTCCATCAGTGTCAGTTGGGAGAAATCGAGTCTCGTGGGCATGGTGCCTTCCTCTGTCGTGCAACTCGCCTCATCGGTCCGCGCGGGCGCCGAAAAAACCGCCCGCAGGCGGCCACTGGAGGAGAGCGGGCGTCGATGAATCGCCTGCGATCCGCTCCACCGACTATCTCCCTTTTTCGCGCTTCAGGCCTTTGATCTTGCGCAATAGCCGTACCCGTCTCAACCGAACGAAGTGGACTCGCACTCGGGCGTTGCGAGCCACCGGCTCCGTTGGGATCGACCGAATCGCCTGACGCCTGCCACTGCCCCATCAGTACAGCCGGATCGCCATGTCGAAGTACCAGGTTCGGCGGATCTCGATCACGTCGAACTCGCGGGCCAGGCCCGGCGGGAATGCCTGGTAGGGCGTCTGGCTGTGCACGACGCGTCGGATCGCTTCGTCGAGGGCCGCCACGCCGCTGGATTGAACGAAGGTCACCGACTCCACCGAGCCGTCGCTACGAATGGCCACCGTCACCAGGGGATCGGTGTGAGGCTGCTTCACCGCTTCGCGGACCATGTCGAACGTCAGGTTCAGCTGGATCTTCCGGCTCCAGGCTTCCGCGTACAGGATGAGTTCCGCGTTGGGGTCAGTGCGACCGAAGAGCCGGTATCGACGTGCGCTGCTCGACGAGGGGCAACTGTAGCGCGCCGCAACCGCTGCAGATTCACGCCGGGCTGCCTCTTCGTCCAGCTGTCGTCCTATCGCCCGAAGCGCCGCTTCCCGTCGTGCGGCCGCCTCTTGTCGTGCCGCTTCCTGCCGTGCCGCTTCCTGCCGTGCCGCTTCCTGCCGTGCCGCTTCCTGCCGTGCCGCTTCCTGCCGTGCCGCTTCCTGCCGTGCCGCTTCCTGCCGTGCCGCTTCCTGCCGTGCCGCTTCCTGCCGTGCCGCTTCCTGCCGTGCCGCTTCCTGCCGTGCCGCTTCCTGCCGTGCCGCTTCCTGCCGTGCCGCTTCCTGCCGTGCCGCTTCCTGCCGTGCCGCTTCCTGCCGTGCCGCTTCCTGCCGTGCCGCTTCCTGCCGTGCCGCTTCCTGCCGTGCCGCTTCCTGCCGTGCCGCTTCCTGCCGTGCCGCTTCCTGCCGTGCCGCTTCCTGTCGTGCCGCTTCCTGCCGTGCCGCTTCCTGCCGTGCCGCTTCCTGCCGTGCCGCTTCCTGTTGTGCCGCTTCCTGCCGTGCCGCTTCCTGCCGTGCCGCTTCCTGCCGTGCCGCTTCCTGCCGTGCCGCCGCTTGTCGCGCTGCCTCTTGCCGGCCTGCCGCCTGCCGCGTAGCCTCGAGTAGCGCAGCCTCCTGCCGTGCCGTCGCTTGTCGCGTCGCCTCTTGCAGGTCTGCCGCGCGGCCTCGCCGGCGCGCGCTTCTCGTCTCGCGCCACTTCCTGACGGGCCGCTTCCTGACGGGCCGCTTCCTGACGGGCCACTTCCTGACGGGCCGCTTCCTGACGGGCCGCTTCCTGACGGGCCGCGTCCTGCCGCGCCGCCGCCATCTGCTCCGCCTGCCGCTCCCCCTCCTGCTCGGAAGGATCGACTTGGGCCGGCTCGGCGGCTCGCTCCGACGACGCTTGGTCGATGCGCGCCTGCGCTGCATCGCCAGCATCCTGAAGCGGCGGCATCGCAGTCTCCGGAACCGGGGCGCTTGGCGCTGGCGCCATGACGGGCGCTGGCATCGCAGGCGTGTCGGGCACGACCCACGTAGCCTCGTCGGTCCGCGCCACGGCGATCACGGCCGGCGCGGGGACCGGCGGGGACGCCGTGTCACCGGACCGGTCCGCGCTCAAAGGGGTTTGCGCAGGGGCCGCATCGGTCGCGGCGTCTGTCGCCGGATTGGCTGCTGCCCTCGGATGGTCTTCCCGCACGACCGCTGCTGCAGTCCGCCGCGGGGTCGGCGCACGGGACGCGGATGGCAACGGCACCGCCTCGCTGGCAACAGGCGGCTCGACCCGTGCCTGCTGCAACGGCTCCACGACCGGCGTGGCCGCCGGCTCCGCGGCTGCGACCTGCGGTGGCACGACCACGACGCGCAGATCGGGTGCCTCGATCCGTCGTTCCTGCCAGGGAAAGCCGAAGCCCGGGAGCCACATTCCTTGGCCACCGAAGGTCAGGCTCAACAACAGCGCGTGGATCAGCAGCGAGAGCAGCAGCGCTTGCGCCAGTCGCCTGTGCTCAGGGCTCATGCGGAGGCTGTCGGTACGTCGCTCAAAGCTGTGGAACTCGAGAGTGCTCCGCGGTCGCTGCTGCTGGCGCGGAGCCGGATGGTTCGATGTCCTGTGTGCCTGCGGACCTGACAGGCCCATCGGCGATGACCTCGCCAGAGCGCCTCGGAGACACACGTGTACCGCGGCCGGTCCATTGTCATATCCAAAACCGTCAGACTTGGGGGTCGATTCTCACATGTCCGAACGAATCGCCGACGCGGCGAGAGAACCATTGCGCACCGAATCTACGCGCCGATCAACCGCTGGACCGATTGGGTCCTCGCTCCGGCAGCCGTTCAGCGAATCCGGTCGATGGCGACACCGACGGCGCAACGCGAGCGAAGCGAAACGCTCGACTACGAGATCACGTCGTTCGCGCGCAGCAGCAGCGATTGCGGGATGGTGATGCCCAGCGCATTGGCGGTCTTGAGGTTGATCACCAGCTCGAACCTGGTCGGCTGCTCGATAGGCAGATCGGCGGGCTTCGCGCCCTTGAGGATCTTGTCGACATACACGGCGGCGCGTCCAACGAAATCGGCCATGTTCACCGCGTAGGCCATCAGGCCGCCTGCCTCGACACTTTCGCGGAAGCTCAACATCGTCGGCAGCCGCCCCTTGATCGCGAGTTCGGCGAGCCTCACCCGGTGCGCCAGAAACGTCGAGGAACCGGTAACCAGAAGCGCCTCGGCTCGCTCGCGGGCCATTGCGGCGAAGGCGCTGTCGAGCTCCTCCGGGCCTCGCGCCTCCACGTTTTGAACGCGAATGTGCAGCGATCGGGCGGTAGCTTCCACGTCTCGCACCTGGAGTGCGAATGATGAGTCTGCCGGGTTCGCGAGAATCGCCACTCGCGAAGCGTTGGGGATGGCCTCCTTCAGAATCTGCAGCTGCTTGCCGAAAATCTCCGGACCGGCCGTGAAGGTCGTGCCGGTGATGTTTCCGCCGGGCCGACTCAGGCTGGCGACAAGCCCCGTCTCGACGGGATCGCTGGGGAAGATCATGACGATCGGAATGCTGCTCGTGGCGTTCTTTGCTGCCAGCGCAGCCGATCCGGCCGGCGCCACGATCACGTCCACCTTGCGCCGAACCAGGTCGGCCGCGAGGTCGGGTAGTCGCTCGACGTCTCCCTCGGCCCATCGGTACTCGATGATGAGATTTTGGCCTTCGACCCAGCCGAGCTCGCGCAGTTTCCGCAAGAATGCCCCGAGCCCGCGTTCCACGGACTCGCGGGTCGGGGTGCTCAGATGACCGACGCGGTACACCTTCCCCGCTTGCTGCGCCTCGGCGGCAGGCGGTGCGGCGAGGATGCCACTCACCACGCTGACGACAAATGTTCGCCGATCCATCACTGAATCCCCAGTGCAGCGAAAAAAATGCCAAGGAATGCCGCATCGTGCAGCAGCGCTCGATACCGTCCAAGTGTATGACGGTTCGGTCCAAGCTGCACCCATCGGCGACTGCGAGGAAGCAGCGAGGAGCGGCAACGGGAAACGCACGACGAGCAGCGCGTCGTCGATGAGCGTCGCCTGCTAGGGGATGAATCCAACGTCCATCAGTTCGGACCGCACCCGCGGATCGTTCAGCAGTTCGCAAAATGCCTTGACCGCCGGGCGGGCGAGCCGCGCCGTGGGCACCACGAAGTCGTAGCGTTCTTCCTGCAACGGCAGGAAGCCCAGGCCGTAGGTCGTGGCGACCGTGTTGATGGCCACGCCCCAATCCGCTCGGCCCTGGGCAACGGCTGCGGCAACGGCGTTGTGCGAGCGCGTCTGCACGCCGAATCCGGGAGGCCGGTGGGCGCCGAGCAACTGGTCGATGATGACCCGGGTGCCGCTTCCGGCATTGCGGCTCACCATCGTGCACTCGGGATCGGCCAGCGCGGCGCGCACCGCGTCCGCCGCGGATCGCCCCTCGAAGCGAGCGTCGCCGTGGCGGAAGACCACGCCCTGCATGCGCCCATACCCCGGCACGAGGGTCAGCGCGCTCGTGAGGAGATGGGCGTTGTACCGACCCGTTGCAGGGTCCATGAGGTGGATGCCCGCGATGTCGCACTCGCCGCGCTTCGCCGCGGCGAGCCCCCCCATGCTTCCCACATGCATGGCCTTGGCACGGATGCCCCGCCGCAAGAGCTTGCCGATCAGGAGATCGAGTCCCACGCAGTGGCTGCCGATGGCGACGAGGTCGGCGGGCTCGATGCGGCTGCCGATCAGTTGCACGTCGACGCGCGCACCTGCGTCGATCATCTCGGTGTGCTGGTCGATGGTGATGAAGCCGTCCGCCGCGCTGAACGCGGTGACGGAGCCGGAGCCCTTCCCCATCGGGTACGCGGCGAGACCGGCATCGCCGTGCACCAGTCCCACGAGCAGGTATTCGGTGCGGCCACGCTCCGAGTTCACGCGCATCGGGAGCACGGCGCTGACCGACTGACGCTCGCTCTCCGCGAGCCCGGCGTAGGCCCGGATGACCGGCGCCACGAATTCGTGGAAGGTAAAGACGGCCGACGTGGGAAACCCCGGCAGGATTATCACCGGCTTGCCGGCCGTGACGGCAAGGCAGATCGGCTTGCCGGGCTTGAGCGCCACGCCATGCGCCACGATCCCGGGGTCCTGGAGCCGGCTGACCATGCGATAGGAAATGTCCCCTGCGCCTTTCGATGTGCCCCCGGAGAAGATCACCATGTCGTGCGCGAGGCCGCGCGCGAGCGCGTTCGCCAGCGCTGCCTCCGTATCCGGAACGATGCCGAGAGCCACGCACTCGCCGCCGAGTTCCTCCACCGCCGCACCGATGATGGCCGCATTGGAGTCGTAGACGGCGCCGGGCCGCAGCGCCGCGCCGGGCGCCACGATCTCGTCGCCGGTCGAGAACACGGCCACCCGCGGCTTGCGATAGACGGCAACGCGATCCCTCCCGATCGCAGCGAGCACGCCTATCTCGCGCGACGTGAGCAACTGGCCTTCGCGCAGCACCGTTTCCCCGCGCGCGATGTCGGTGCCGGCATAGCTCACGTTCTCGCCGGGCACGACGGGCCGCGTCACGAACAGCGACTGCCGATCGTCGCTCGCCTCGGTGTGCTCGACCATCACGACCGCATCCGCGCCGCGAGGCACCATGCCGCCGGTCGCAATCATCGTCGCCTCGCCCGCGTGCACGACGCGTGACGCAGCCACTCCGGGCGCGAGCACTTCGCCCGTGAGCAGCAGCGTCCTTGCCGCCTCCTCCGCCGCGCCGACGCTATCCCCGGCCTGCAGCGCAAAGCCGTCCACGTTCGAGCGATCGAATCCCGGTACGTCGACTTCGGCCTGCACGTCTTCGGCCAGGACCCGATTCAGCGCATTCGCGAGCGGCACCGCCTCGCGGCCGAGTGGCGCAAGGCGAAGGTGCGCGTGGAACCTCGCCGTGGCTTCGTCGCGGGTGATGACGTTCAGGAACTGCGTCTGCCGCGGGTCGGCGGAACGGGAAGCGTTGTTCATGGCGGGGTCATGCGTACTGGTAGACCGTCACCGGCGACCCGGGACCGTAGCCCTCGCTTTCGGCCGGCACGATCACAAAACCATCCGCGCGCGTCGTGGACGACAGGATGGACGCGCCGCTGATGGCCAGGGGTTCGACTTCGTCGCCCGAGAAGCGCAC
Organism: uncultured beta proteobacterium; assembly: GCA_963725735.1. Classification (GTDB taxonomy): domain Bacteria; phylum Pseudomonadota; class Gammaproteobacteria; order Burkholderiales; family Casimicrobiaceae; genus VBCG01. Next base: position 82,029 of record CAVRZM010000019.1, read on the forward strand.
ACGGCAGTAGTCCACGCGGCCGATCGCCGACGCGATCTTGCGGTTGAGCACTCCCTCGCGCGTTCGGTGGGGCCATCCCGGTGCGCGTCCGCCGCGCAAGCGAATCGCGCGACCCGCGAAGAAATCGTAGGCGCACAGGCACGAGACGGGATTGCCGGGCAGGAGAAAGACCAGCACGTCGCCGATGCGACCCGCACCGGCGGGACTCGACGGGCGCATCGCGACGCCGTGAATGGCAAGTTCGCCCAGTTCCGCCAGCAGGCGCGGCGCGAAATCCTCGCTGCCGACGCTCGAGCCGCCGGAGACGAGCACGACGTCGGCACCCGGCTCGCGCAATGCGGCACGCATCGCGTCCGGATCGTCGCGCAGCTTGCGATGGGATTCGACCGTGCCGCCATCGCGCGCCACCAGCGCCTCGAGCATCGGCGAGTTGGCGTCGTAGATCTGGTGCGGCCCCTTGGGCTCGCCCGGACTCACGATCTCGTTGCCGGTGACGATCAGCCGCACGCGGGGCTGGCGGAACACCTCGGCCCGCGCGAAGCCCAGTGACGCGAGCAGGCCGAGATCCTGAGGACGCAGCACGCGGCCCGGCGTCAGCACCTCGCTGCCGGCGCGGATGTCCTCGCCGCGCAACCCGACGTTCTTTCCCGGCGCGACGGCGAGCGCGACCTCCACCTCGCCGCCGCGCTCCTGCGCGTACTCCGCCGGGACGACGGCGTCGGTGCCGGCCGGAATCGCGGCACCGGTCATGATTCGTACCGCGGAACGCGCCGGGACATCCCCATCGTACGGATGGCCCGGCATCGCCTGCCCGACCACCGCAAACGTCAATGGGTTGTAATCGCTCGCACCGGCAGAGTCCGCACCGATCAACGCGTAACCGTCCATCGCGGAGCGGTCGAACGCGGGGACGTCGATGGGGGCGGTCACGGGCGCCGCCAGCACGCGCGTCGCCGCTTCGCAGAGCGCAACCGACTCGGAGGCGAGTCGTTGCGCGTGGGCATCGATCCACGTCCAGACCGCGCCCACTTCCGCACGCTGCGTGAAGCCGTGCATGCGCACGTCCTTGGGGAGCAGGCGCTCCATTACCGCACCGCTCCCGTGCCGCGCGGCCATCGCAATTCTGCTGGCAGTTGCATGTGAGTTCGTTGGCCGATTGGAGTCCGGATCACGCAAAGGCGGTGCGGCCATCCGCTGCGATCAACGGTCGATTATAGGCAACGTCGCAAGGCACGTGATTGGCCGTGCACCAAAGTCCACTTGTCCAGCAACGCTGGGACGACGACGGACATCCTTGCGCGTTCCGCGCCCGGCTTCGCTGGCGCCGTTCAAGCTGCGCGTGACAGCGGGTACTTTCGTATCGCGCAATGCCGACCGATTGATCGCCTAGGCCGACGCGGAGCGCGCTGCGAGCGCCTCGTCGATCCATGCCCGCACCGCCCCCTCGTCGGGCGGCAACAGCGACGCTTCTCCCGTGAACCGTTCCCACGCGGCTCGATGCCGCGTGGAGACGACGGTGAGCACGGGGATGCCGGCGGACAGCAGCGCAAGCAGCTCGGCAGCGAAGCCGCCGCCCTCGGCCTCCAGCGCGCCGAACCGGTTCGTGATGACCAGATCGACCTCGCCGGCCGGTACGGCGAGCGCGCGGCGCAACACCATGCTCGCGCGAGCGAAGGCCCCGGCATCCGCACGACAGGCTTCCGACCCTTGACCGAGGTCCTGCGAAACCCGGTACGTCTCGGCCGTCTCGATGTCGAGCAACTCGAGTGCGCAGTTGCAACCGTCGCGACCTTCCGGATAGGTCATCAGGACGCCGCGCAGACGCCGCCCCCGGGCGCGCTCGCCGGCGACGATCCGCGCCAGGAAGGCGTCGATGTCCAGGGTGCCGTCGTGGCGAATGCCTGCGACCTGCGGCCCGGGTTCGAGGTGGTATTTCCGTTGCATTTCGATCACCGATTCCAATCCCGACCTAGCGACGCGGCGCCGCCTTCGTCAGGCCAATGTACTCCCGCGCCGAGACTCGCTTCGCCTGTGAGGGATCACGATCCCGCACGACGATTGCGAGGTGCCCGTTGCCCTTTTCATCGCGGATGGCGCGAATCGATCCAGCCCGGCCGTGGCGGAGGCGCGAAAAGCTCGGCAAGCCGCACGGGATAACCGCTTCCCGCGAGATCGTAGCCGCCGATGCGCCGTATGACGCCCGCGAATGCGTCGCTGCGCACGCAGGCCGCGAGCGTGTCGAGCGCGACGCTCGTCTCGTCCGAACGGCGGCACGCGAGGAAGTACGATTCGGCAATGACCGGCACGAAGCGCAGCCCCTGCGCGCGGGCAGCGGCCTCGATGCCGAATGCCGCATCGGCATCGCCGCCGCGGATGGCCCTGGCCGAATCGGTGTGCGACGTGACCTCGCGCTCGTAACCCGCCACTTGCGCAGGGTCGATCATCTCCTGGGCCAGGAGCGCGTCGAACAGCAAGCGAGTGCCGGAGCCACGCTCTCGGTTGACGATGCGCAGTCCGAGCCGCACCACGTCCCGCACGCCCTTGATCCGGTACCGCATGTCGTTGCGCAGCATCAAGCCCTGCTGCCGCCCGAACAGGCGCACGACCGCGTGCTCGCGAGGGTTGAGCAGCTCGACGAAGGCATCGAGCCCGGACCCGAGGGTCCAGGCGGGCTCCGGAAGGTGGAAGCCCGCTATGTCGCACTTCCCCCGCTTCAGTGCCGTAAGGCTGGCAATGCTGCCGGACGTGCGCAGATCGATCTCGATCCTCGGCTTGGCGAATGCCTGCATCCGCTCGACCGCGAGGTCGTGGCTCGCATGCACGACGATATGCTGCCTTGCCGGTTCGCCGTCCACCGCCAGGAAGTCGGCAAGCTCCTCGGCGGCCTGTTCGAAATCCTTGCGCAGGCGCTTGTCCAGCCACTCGCGCGCCTTGACGAGACGCATGCCGAACGGCGTCAGGTCGGTCCCCTGCCCCCGTTGCTGGACGACGAGCTTGTGGCCCGTGATGGCTTCCCACCGCCGGATCAGGGCCAGCGCACTCTGGTGCGAGATGCGAAGGTGCTCGAACGCCTTCACGATGGACCCGTGATCGCGTACTGCCCGCAGGAGTTCCTCGAGTTCCAGCGGTACGGGGTAGGCGTGGTCCCGCCCCATCCGCATGCGCGCTTCGACCACCATCGCAAGCGAGGTCGACGGCCAGGTTCGAATGCGAACGGCAGCCTTCTCGTCGCGGTCGATTTCATCGCTCACTTGTGCGGCCCCTTCGCAAGCCAAGGAAACACCTGCTCGGCTTCGACGACCTCGCCGGGATCGTCGGGCTCGTAACCACTGGAATGCACCCACGCCGGCCCGATAACGATCCGGACCATTGCGAAAACCGTTGCCTATTCGTTCGCTCGGACACGCCCGAATCATACGGAAAGAAGCAGCGGGCGTGCATCCAGCGATTGCGAGGCGACACGATCGGATTGTGCGTCACCTGGGCTTCAGCGCAGGGCGCGCGGCGTCATGCTGACGCCGGCCGGAAGGGAGGCCGCAACGTCTCGGCGGCGTTCCGCGTCAGGCTCGACCTGTGCCAACGGCGTCCGGCGCGGACCTGCCCCGCGTTGCCGTCGAACCTCCTCGGCGGCGAGTCCACGGATCTCGTCATCATGCGCGAGGCGACCGAGGGCTTCTATCCGATCGAGGCGCAACAAGTCTCCGTTCCCGCTGATCGGCGAAGTGCGAGTGCCTTTCCTCCAGCAGAGCCGAATCAATACTGCATGCCCAGCCCGAGGGTCCATCCGCGGACGCCGGAGCCGAACAGGTACGCCGCCTGAAGGCGGACGCGCTCGGCGTTCGGCGCATTCGGCGTGATCGGCAACTCGAGCCCGCCCCCCACCTCAGCGACAGCGTCGAATCCAAGCACGTCGCGATTGGCACCGAAGAAGCCGGCATAGCTTCCATAGGCCACCCAGCTCATCCTGCGGTCGAAAGCCTTCCACTCGGTCGGATGCACGTACTCGCCCCGGACCGAGTAGATGTTGGTCGCCTCGCGTATGCGCTGAACGGGGTCGGTTTCGTCGAAGCTCGAGATCCAAGAGCGCGCGACGTGGCCGCGAACCCGGGCCCTGCCCTCTCCCATCGCGTCGGTCCATTCGAGCGCAACCCCGGGCGTTACCAGCCACGCGTTGGCGTTCCAGTTGAACAGCAATCCATCCAGAACAGGCTGCAGGAGCGTGGCGGACCCGCCATAGCTCGCGCGGTTCTGGAGTCGCGCGAGCGCCACATCGACCGCGGGCTCGATGGAGAAGCCGCTCCCGAGCCTGACCTTCGCGAGAAGCCCTGCGCCCACGCTGTAGGCCGTCCACTTGCTGCCAATGGTCCCTGCGGCGTCCGCCGTGGGATTCCAGGGAAAGTCCTGCCTCAACTGCAACCAGCCCGCCTCGACCTTCCAGTACAGGTCCGCTTCGTCAGACAGCGGGAGCCACTTCGCCTGGTAGGGCAGCCGAAGCACGTCGAGATCCGCGCCCGGATCGATGTCGTCGATCCGGTAGCTGGCTGCGCTCAAGTCCGGCGTGGCCGACAGGTTGATCATCTGCGCGTAGCCGGCACCAAGACGCGCACTCGCCACCTGTGCCCGCACCTGGTCGGGAACCGTCTGAGCGTGCACCGCGCCAGCCAACGCCGCCGCGGCGACGGCGGCAAGCGCCGCGCGTCGGCACGGTCCCCACGACCCGAACGTAGCGCCCGGCGGCGGCATCGCGCGCTCAGCCGCCGTTGAGGAAGGCATCGGGAATGTCGTAGCGCTCATTGTCGCTCACCTTCACCAGCGTCACGTCGCCCTGCCGCGTGGCCGACACGGGATCCATCGTGTCCGCGGCGACGGGCTTGCCCTGCACGAACAGGATGCGCCGCTGCACGCCTGCGGGGCCGATCACCTCGAACGTCGCCGTGCCGTCGCTGCCGCGACGGACCACACCCGCGTCGCACGACTTCACGTCCGGCTGGTAGGGCAGCGTGCACGGCACTTTGGCCGTCGCGTGGTATGCCGTACCCGCGACCTTCGCGTCCCTCGCTGCGGACAGGGGTGGTAGCGCCTTGCCGGTCACAGCCACCGTCAGCGTGTATTTCGAAGACTCGTTACGGCGCGCCGCCGGTCGCATCAGGTAGACGCGGATCGCGTAGTCACCGTCGGCCGGCAGCACGCCGGACCACGACGGCTTGTCGGACATGTCGCCGGCGTACATCGCGACGTTGACCGAGCCGGGAGGGAGCACGTTGAAATGGTTCTGCGCGTTCGTACCCTGCAGCTTCACCTCCAGCGTCTGCCCGGCCGCCGCGCGCACCAGGTAGTCGACGTCGGCGCCGCCCTTCAGCGTGCCCTCGATCGTCGCGGACGACGCGCCTTTCGCGAACGTCACGCGCTCCTTGCGTGGCTGCGGCGGCCCGTCGGCCGCGAGGACCGACCCGGCCATAACCAGGGCTGCGAAGGCGGCGAGCGTCCGCACGGTGATCGTCTTCATGTCGTCCCTCACCAGATCGTGATTCGGTTGTTCGGATCGAGCCACATGCGGTCGCCCGCGCTGATGCCGAACGCCTCGTAGAAGCCCTTCTCGTGCTGCGACGGCGCCGCCATCCGGTACACGCCCGGCGGATGGCCATCGGTCGGCAAGGTCTGCCGCATCGCACCCTCGTTCGCCTTGGCGGCCCACAGCTGCCCCCACGCGAGGAAACAGCGCTGCGACGGCGTGAAGCCGTCGATCGTGCGATTGGCGGCCGGGTGCTCGCGCAGGTGCTCCTGCAGCGCCGCATACCCCAGCGCCACGCCGCCCACGTCGGCCAGGTTCTCGGTAACCTCCAGCGCGCCGTTGAGATGCAGCCCGGGAAGGATCTCGAACGCGTCGGCCTGCCGGGCAAGCTTCCCGGCTTCCGTGACGAAGCGGCTCGCGTCGGCGGGCGTCCACCAGTCGCGCACGTTGCCCTTCGCGTCGTAGAGTCGCCCCTGCGAATCGAAGCCGTGGGTCAGCTCGTGCCCGATCACCGCCCCCATGGTGCAGTAGTTGACGGCCGGGTCGGCCTTGGCGTCGTAGAACGGCGGCTGCAGGAATGCGGCGGGAATCTCGATGCCGTTCCAGCTCGAGTCGTAGCCCGCATTGATGACGATCGGCAGGGTGCTGTTCGGCACGGCGAAGTGGTCGAGTTCCACTGGCTTGCCGAGCTTA
>CAVRZM010000020.1:0-172837 GCA_963725735.1 uncultured beta proteobacterium
CTCCCCAGCCATTCCCTCGCAGGTCCGCGGGCCTACCGCGCGCCGCGCACCATCGACATCCTCTGAGCGCCGCGTGTCGGCACGTCGGCGTCATCGCGTCACGCTGCGCCGCGACGCGCGCACGTCGCCGTGCGATTTGGCCTCGTCGAGCTCCCGCGCCGGGGCCTCCGGCGTCGATTTCGGATAGACTCGGAGGCTCGCAAAAGGGGACGTTCCGACCATGGCTTTCGAGCGCATGCGCATCTTCTCGGGCAACGCGAATCCGAAGCTCGCCGAGGCGGTGTGCCGCCATCTCAACATCAGCCTGGGACGTTGCGTCGTCGGCAAGTTCTCCGACGGCGAGGTGATGGTCGAGCTCATGGAGAACGTGCGCGGCCGCGACGCGTTCATCCTCCAGTCGACCTGCCAGCCCACCAACGACAATCTGATGGAGATCCTGGTGATGGTCGATGCGCTGAAGCGCGCGTCGGCCGCGCGCACCACCGCGGCCATTCCGTACTTCGGCTACGCGCGGCAGGATCGCCGACCGCGCTCGGCCCGCGTCGCGATCACGGCGAAGGTGGTGGCCGACATGCTGTCGACCGTCGGCGTGAACCGCGTGATGGTGATGGACCTGCACGCCGACCAGATCCAGGGCTTCTTCAACATCCCGGTCGACAACATCTACGCGACGCCGATCCTGCTCGGCGACCTCTGGAAGCGCAACTACGAGAACCTGCTCGTCGTCTCGCCGGACGTGGGCGGCGTGGTGCGCGCACGGGCCATCGCGAAGCGGCTCGACTCCGATCTCGCGATCATCGACAAGCGGCGACCCAAGGCCAACGTGGCCGAGGTGATGAACATCATCGGCGACGTCGAGGGCCGCTCGTGCGTGATCATGGACGACATCGTCGATACCGCGAACACGCTCTGCAAGGCGGCCACCGCGCTCAAGGAGCGCGGCGCGGTGAAGGTGGTGGCGTACTGCACGCACCCCGTGCTTTCCGGCGGTGCCGCGGCGCGCATCATCGAATCCGATCTCGACGAGCTGGTGGTCACCGACACGATTCCCCTGTCGCCCGAGGCGCAGGCGTGCGGGCGGATACGCCAGCTCTCCTGCGCGCAGCTCCTGGCCGAGACCATGACGCGGATCTCCAACGAGGAATCGGTCTCGTCGCTCTTCACGGACTGAGCGCCAGCCACCGGGCGGCGCCCTGGTTTGCCAGGAGTGCCGTTTTCCGCTTATAATTTAAGGCTTTCCCGCCACCGGCCCGGGCATGCAAGATTCCCATGGCCTGCCTGGCGGTTGTCGCCCATCGAGGCAACCTTGAGGCGGACGACCGGGCGCTCACCCGTTGAGCAAACGGAAGGCCGCAGACAACCGGAGTCAGCATGAACATCGAATTCACCGCATTTCCGCGGGCCACCGAAGGCCGCGGCGCGTCGCGGCGCATGCGTCGCGCGGGCAAGGCCCCCGGCATCGTCTACGGCGGCACGGTCAAGCCCACGCCGATCGAGCTCGACCACAACGCGCTCTTCCATGCGCTGCGCAACGAGGCCTTCCACTCGTCGATCCTGACGATGAAGCTCGACGGCGCCGCGACGAAGGTGCTGCTGCGCGACGTGCAGATGCATCCGTTCCGCAACGAGATCCTGCACGTCGACTTCCAGCGCGTCGACGAGAACCGCAAGATCCACATGAAGGTGCCGCTGCACTTCGTGAACGCGGAGACGTCGCCGGCGGTGAAGCTCTCGGGCGCCATCGTCAGCCACGTGACGACCGAAGTGGACATCACCTGCCTGCCGAAGGACCTGCCCGGGTTCATCGAGGTCGATCTCTCGTCGCTCGACGTCGGCAACTCGATCCACGTCTCGGCGCTCCAGCTGCCCGGCGGCGTGACGGTCGTCACCGACGGCAAGCTCGATCCGGTGGTCGCCACCGCGGTGGTGCCGCGTGCGCACGTCGAGGCCGAGGAAGCGGTCGCGGCGGAAGGCGCGGCGGCCGCTCCGGCCGAAGCCGAGGCGAAGCCCGTGGCCGAAAAGGGCGCCGAGAAGAAGGAAGAGAAGAAGGACGACAAGAAGAAGTAAGTCCGGTCCGCTGCGCGAACGAGGCCCGCCCGAACCGCGCGGGCCTTTTTCGTTTGGTGCACGGCTCATCGCCATGGCATCTCCCATCCGCCTCGTCGTGGGCCTCGGCAATCCGGGGCGCGAGTACGTGCGCACGCGCCACAACGCGGGCTTCTGGTGTCGCCGACGAGCTGGCGGCGCGCCTTGCCGCGTACTTCAACCACGAGGCGAAGTTCTCCGGCGAGCTCGCGAAGGCCGGCGACGTACGCATCGCGAAGCCCATGACGTACATGAACCTCTCGGGCAAGTGGGCCGCCGCGGTCGCGCGCTTCTTCTCGATTGCGCCGGACGAAATCCTCGTCGTGCACGACGAGCTCGACTTGAAGCCCGGCGAGGCGAAGATGAAGCAGGGCGGCGGGCGCGCGGGCCACAACGGGCTGCGCGACATCCAGGCGCAGCTGGGCGCGGCGGATTTCTGGCGGCTGCGCATCGGCATCGGCCATCCGCGCGATTCCGAGCTCACCCAGCAGGAAGTGGTCGATTACGTGCTGAAGCCGCCGCGAGCGGAAGAGCTTGCGGGTATCGAGGCGGCCATGCGCCGGCGCTGGACGCGTGGCCGGCCATCGCGGCCGGCGACATGGAGCGCGCGATGATGGCGCTCCACACCAAACGCAATCCCGACTAACCCAAATTCGGGCCGGCTGCGCCGGCCCGTTTCCACGAGAAGTTTTCTCCATGAGTCTCAAGTGCGGCATCGTCGGACTGCCCAACGTCGGCAAGTCCACCCTCTTCAACGCGCTGACCAAGGCGGGCATCGCGGCGGAGAACTATCCGTTCTGCACGATCGAGCCCAACGTGGGCATCGTGGAGGTGCCCGATCCGCGCCTGGCCGCGCTGTCGGCCATCGCCAGGCCCGAGAAGGTGCTGCCGGCGGTCGTCGAGTTCGTCGACATCGCGGGGCTGGTCGCCGGCGCGTCGAAGGGCGAGGGCCTCGGCAACCAGTTCCTCGCCAACATCCGCGAGACGGACGCGATCGCGCACGTCGTACGCTGCTTCGAGGACGACAACGTCGTCCACGTGTCGGGCAAGGTCAATCCGATCTCCGACATCGAGACGATCAACACGGAGCTGGCGCTCGCCGACATGGCCACCGTCGACAAGCAGCTCGCCAAGTACCAGAAGACGGCGCGCTCCGGCGGCGACAAGGAGGCGCAGCGCATCGTCGCGGTGCTCGAGAAGGTGCAGCCGGTGCTGAACGAAGCGCGGCCGGCGCGCACCGCCGGCCTCACGAGGAGGAGGAGGCGATGCTCGCGCCGTTCTTCCTGCTCACCATGAAGCCGACGATGTACGTCGCCAACGTCGCCGAGCACGGCTTCGACGACAATCCGCTGCTCGACGCGGTCGCCGCGCACGCCGCGAAGGAAGGCGCGCCGGTGGTGGCGGTGTGCGCCTAGATGGAGGCGCAAATCGCGGATCTCGACGGCGACGACAAGGCGGTGTTCCTGGACGACATGGGCATGGCCGAACCCGGCCTCGACCGCGTGATCCACGCGGGGTACGCGCTACTCGGCCTCCAGACGTACTTCACCTGCGGGCCGAAGGAAGTGCGCGCGTGGACGATCCATCGCGGCGATACGGCGCCGCAGGCCGCCGCCGTCATCCACACCGACTTCGAGAAGGGCTTCATCCGCGCGGAGGTCATCGCCTACGACGACTTCCTCGCGTGCAAGGGCGAGCACGGCGCCAAGGAGCGCGGGAAGATGCGCCTCGAGGGCCGCGAGTACGTCGTGAAGGACGGCGACGTGATGCATTTCCGGTTCAACGTCTGACGGAACTGCCCCCACGCTCGTTTCGCTCGCTGCCCCCGAGGGGGCGGGTCGTCCGTCGGGGCGGCCCTTGGGCTGACATGCGGCGTCTCTCCTCGCCGGTTCCGCGATATTGCTCGCCGCGTGCGCGACGGCGCCGCGTCTCGAAGCGCCCAGGATCGACGTGGAGCGCGTGCGCGTCGACCATCTGACGGCGGCCGACGCGCGGTTCACGGTCATGGTGAAGCTGCGCGAACCCGAACGCCGCGACATCGCGGTCGACGAGCGACGACGCCGACCTCGGTCGAGAACATCGCCGTCGGCACGGCGCACCTGGCCGAGCCCGTGCGACTCGCCGCGCACGGCGAAGCGATGGCGCGCGATCACCGCCGACGCCGATCTTGCGGCGTCGCTGCGAGCGGCCGCGGAGTTCGCCGGGCGCCTCGCCGATCGCGGCGGCAGCCCGCCCGGCGTGCGCTACGTCGTCTCGGGCGATGGCCATCCTGTTGGCGGGTTTCCAAGTACCGTTCTCGCGCAGCGGCGAGTTCAGCTGATGGCTCGGCGGGGATACGCCGTGACGCTGCGGTTCACCAAGATGCAGGGCCTCGGCAACGACTTCGTCGTCGTCGACGGCGTGCGCCAGCGCGTCGACCTCGACGCCGGCGCAGATCCGCGCGCTCGCCGACCGCCGCTTCGGCGTGGGCTGCGACCAGGTGCTGTCGTCGAGCGCGCGCGCGGCGACGCCGACTTCCGCTACCGCATCTTCAACGCCGACGGCGGCGAGGTCGAGCAGTGCGGCAACGGCGCGCGCTGCTTCGTCGTGTTCGTGCGCGACCACGGGCTCACCGACAAGCGCGAGATCCGCGTGGAGACCGCGGGCGGCGTGATCGTGCCGCGGCTCGAGGCCGACGGCCAGGTGACCGTCGACATGGGCGTGCCGCGGTTTCGGCCCGGAGGACGTGCCGTTCATCGGCGGCACCGGCGCGATCGAGGAGTCGCTCGATGTCGACGGCGATGACGGTGCGCGTCTCGGTGCTGTCGATGGGCAATCCGCACGCGGTGCAGGTCGTCGCCGACGTCGACGCCGGCGCCGGTCACGACGCAGGGCCCGCTGCATCGAGCATCACACGCGCTTCCCGCAACCGCGTCAATGCGGGCTACATGGCAGATCGTCGATCGCGCTACCATTCGCCTGCGCGTGTGGGAGCGCGGCGCCGGCGAGACGCTCGCCTGCGGCACGGGCGCATGCGCGGCGGTGGTCGCGGGCATCCGGCGCGGACTCCTCGACTCGCCGGTGCGCGTGATCACGCGCGGCGGCGAGCTCGTCGATCGCGCTGGGCGGGCGAAGGGACGCCGGTCATGATGACGGGACCGGCGGCGACGGTGTTCGAGGGCGAGTGGAACGAGATGAGCGCCGGCAACGGTAGCGGCGTTGCCGCCGGGCCGTCGCAAGGCGCGTTCGGGGCAACAACAGCAGCAGGGACAAGACGCATGGACGCACCGGCCGTCGCCGAGTGCTTGAAGCAGAATCCGAAGTTCTTCGAGGACTACGCGGATCTGATCGCGGAGATCTTCGTGCCGCATCCGCACGGCGGGCACGCGATCCCGATCGCCGAGCGGCAGATCGTCACGCTGCGCGAGAAGATCCAGGAGCTCGAGGCCAAGTTCAGCGAGCTCGTCGCCTACGGCACCGAGAACGACCAGATCAGCGAGAAGGTGCATCGCTCCACGCTCGCGCTGTTCGCGTCGCCCGATCTCGAGACGACGCTCGCGGTGCTCTATCACAGCCTGAAGGAAGACTTCGGCGTGCCGCAGGTGTGCCGCGCGGCTGTGGGGCAAGGTGCCCGAGCAGTCGTACCTGCCCGAGCTCGCCGCGACGTCGTCGGAGATTCGCCAGTACGCCGACCAGCTGGGCCAGCCGTATTGCGGACCCGTGGCCGCGTTCGAGTCGCGCGAGTGGTTCGAGGACGGCGACATCCTGCAGTCGTTCGCGTTCCTGCCGCTGCGCACCGCGCAGACGTTCGGCGTGCTGGCGCTCGGCAGTTCCGACCCCGATCGCTTCCATCCGGGCATGGGCACGCTCTACCAGACGCGGCTCGCCGAGCTCGCGAGCGTGGCCACCGCGCGGTTCCTGCCGGCGACCTGACCACTGCGATGCGCGCCGCGTCCAAGGCAGACGCCGCGCGCGACGCCCGAACCGCCTGCGCCGTCCGCCGCCAACGCCGCGGTGCTCGCTGCGTTCGCGACGCATCTCGCCACGCGCCCGCGCACACGCGCAACGCGTATCTGCGCGACGTCGCGCAGCTCGCCGCGGCGGCGGGCGACGCGCCGCTCGCCGACGCTGACGCGCGCGCAGCTCTCGCGCATCCTCGCGACCTTCCACGGCCGCGGCCTCGTCGGGCCGCAGCCTCGCGCGCATGCTCTCCGCGTGGCGCGCGTTCTACCGCTTCCTGCTCGAGCGCGACCGCACGCTTGCCCGACGATCCCGTGCGCGGGGCTGAAGGCGCCGAAGTCGCCGAAGCGCCTGCCGTCGGCGCTCACGCCCCGACGAGGCGGTGCGCCTGGTCGCGATCGACGGCGACGACCGCTGGGCCGTGCGCGACCGCGCGCTGCTCGAGCTCGCCTACTCGTCGGGCTTGCGGCTGTCCGAGCTCGCCGGGCTCGACGTCGATCGCATCGATCTCGTCACGGGCGAGGTGCGCGTGTTCGGCAAGGGCGCGAAGGAGCGCATCGTGCCGGTCGGCGCCGCGGCGCGCGCGGCGCTCGCGCAGTGGCTCGACGCAGCGCGCCGCGCTGCCGGCCGCGCGACGCGGCGCGCTGTTCGTCGGGGCGACCGGCCGGCGCGATCTCGGGCCGCACGATCGAGCGGCGGCTCGCCGCGTGGGCGATCAAGCGCGGGCTCGGCCGCCACGTGCATCCGCACATGCTGCGCCATTCGTTCGCGTCGCACGTGCTGCAGTCCTCGGGCGATCTGCGCGCCGTGCAGGAGATGCTCGGGCACGCGTCGATCGCGAGCACGCAGGTGTACACGCATCTCGACTTCCAGGCGCTCGCGAAGGTGTACGACGCCGCGCATCCGCGCGCGAAGCGGCCGGAAGGGATGATCTCCGTCGACTACTGCCGGCTCCTCGCGCGCTACAACCGCTGGATGAACGAGCGGCTGTACGCGACGGTGGCGCAGATGACGGACGCCGAGCGCAAGCAGGACCGGGGCGCGTTCTTCGGCTCTATCCACCGCACGCTCAATCACCTCCTGTGGGGCGACCGCATCTGGCTCGCGCGCTTCACGGGCACCCCGTTCGACACGCCCGCGTACGGCGCGGACGCCTATGCGGACTTCGCGCAACTTGCGCGCGAGCGCGAGGCCGCGGACACGGCGATCCTCGACTGGGCCGGCGGGCTCTCGGCCGAGTGGCTCGCGTCGACGCTCGAGTATCGCGCAGCGTCCGACGGCAGGCGCCGCGCGCTCGCCGCGTGGGTCGCCGTCGCGCATCTTTTCAATCACGCGACGCATCATCGCGGACAGGTCACGACGCTGGTGAAGCAGGCCGGCTACGACGTCGGCGTCACCGACCTGCCGTTCCTGCCGGGCGTGGTGCGCATCCTCGACTGACGCCTCGGGGCGCGGACGTCGGGTGGGCATCGCCGCGCTCGTGGGCAGGCGTGTGCGGGCAAAAAAATGGGGCGCGTTTGAGCGCGCCCCGAATAGCCACTGAGGAGAAACGTGCGGGGAGGAGGAGGTTCCCCGCTTCGCGCGCGGCGGGAGGAGAGAGTCCCGCCGCGCGCAAACCTTTCAGCAACCGGCGATCACGTCCGATACGCCGATTCGCCGTGCGACGTGATGTCGAGCCCTTCGCGCTCCTGCTCTTCCGGCACGCGCAGGCCGATGGTCAGGTCGACGATCTTGTACGAGAGGTACGCGACCACGCCCGACCACACGATCGTCAGGCCCACCGCCTTCGCCTGGATGAGGAGCTGCGCCATGTAGCCCGGATAATCCGTCTTGCCGGTGACCCAGTCGGACACGATGCCCGGGCCGCCGAGATCGGGCGACACGAAGATGCCGGTGAGCAGCGCGCCCAGGATCCCGCCGACCGCGTGCACGCCGAACACGTCGAGCGTGTCGTCGACCTTCAGCATGTGCTTCAGGCCGTTGACGCCCCACAGGCAGACGATGCCGGCGGCGAGGCCGATCACGAACGCGCCGGGGATGCCGACGTTGCCGGCGGCCGGCGTGATCGCGACGAGACCCGCGACCGCACCCGACGCGGCACCCAGCATCGACGGCTTGCCCTTGAACATCCACTCGCCGAACGTCCACGACAGCACGGCGCACGCGGTGGCGAGGTACGTGTTGATGAACGCGAGGGCGGCGGAGTTGTTCGCTTCCAGCGCGGAGCCCGCGTTGAACCCGAACCAGCCGAACCACAGCAGCGAGGCGCCCATCATCGTCATCGGCAGGTTGGCCGGGGCCATCGATTCCTTGCCGAAGCCGATGCGCTTGCCGATCACGTAGGCGCCGACGATGCCCGCGATGCCGGCGTTGATGTGCACGACCGTGCCGCCCGCGAAGTCGAGCGCGCCCCACTGCCAGATCAGGCCGGCCTTGGCGTTCGTGCGCATCGACGACGTTGGCCGCCGTGTACGCGTCGGGGCCGGGCCAGAACCAGACCATGTGCGCGATCGGCAGGTACGAGAACGTGAACCAGAGCACCGCGAACACGAGCACCGCCGAGAACTTGATGCGCTCGGCGAAGGCGCCGAGGATCAGGCACACGGTGATCGCCGCGAACGTCGCCTGGAACGCGACGTACACGAGCTCGGGTATCGGCGTGTTCTTGGAGAACGTCGCCGCCATCGCGAACTCGCCCTTCGGCGGAGTCGAACGTGCCCTTGAGGAACAGCCGATCGAAGCCGCCGAAGTACGCGTTGCCCTCGGTGAACGCGAGGCTGTAGCCGTAGACGCACCACAGCACGCGTGATCAGCGAGAAGACGACGAACACCTGCATCAGCACCGACAGCACGTTCTTCGAGCGCACCATGCCCGCCGTAGAACAGCGCGAGCGCGGGCACGCTCATCATCAGCACGAGCGCGGTGGAGATCAGCATCCACGCGACGTCGCCCTTGTTGGGCGTCGGCGCGGGCGCGGCCGTGGCGGCAGGTGCCGCCGCGTCGCGGGTGCAGCGGCCGGAGCCGCCGCCGGCGCGGCCGCCGGTGCGGTTGCGGCAGGCGCCGCGGCGGCCGGTGCCGCCTTGTCCTGCGCGACGGTCGGCGCGGCCAGGCCCAGCGAGCCCAGCAACGCGAGGACCACGAGTATTTTCTTCATTTGTTCATTCCCCTTTACAGCGCGTCCGCGCCGGTCTCGCCGGTGCGGATGCGCACGACCTGCAGCAGGTCGAAGACGAAGATCTTGCCGTCGCCGATCTTGCCGGTGTTGGCGGCCTTCTCGACCGCTTCGATGACGCGATCGAGCAGCTCGTCCTTGACGGCGGCTTCGATCTTCACCTTGGGAAGGAAGTCGACGACGTATTCGGCGCCGCGGTAGAGCTCGGTGTGGCCCTTCTGGCGGCCGAAGCCCTTGACTTCGGTGACGGTGATGCCCTGGACGCCGATCGCCGAGAGGGCCTCGCGGACTTCGTCGAGCTTGAACGGCTTGATGATGGCGGTAACGAGTTTCATGATTACCCCGCAAATGCGCGGCGGCGCGATCGCGCCGCCGCGCCGATGGAACGTCAGAACGTCTTCTGGATGTACCCGACGACTTGGGTGTCGCTGATGTCCTTGCCGAAGCGGTTCGTGTAGAGCGCGCTCGTGGCATTGGTGCCGGTGACGACGAGGCCCACGGTCAGGCCCATCACGTCGGTCGGCGGCGCCGGCCTTCCAGTCGGTGTAGGAGTAGTCGCCGTTGTTCCGGTAGTCCTGGTATGCCGACGTGGCCGATCAGCGTGATCTTGCCGATGTAGTCGTTCACCTTGTCGACCACGTCCCAGTTGACGTTGCCCTCGATGTAGTACGGAGCCGTCGCGAGTTGGGGAAGCCGAACGTGTCGGTCACCGCGTAGCTGTACTTCACCTGGAGCATCTTCCAGTTGAGCGCCGCGTAGAGCTCGGTGGTGTTCGGGCTTCGGGTGTAGCCGCACGGGTAGCTGCCCGGGTACCAGTAGTAGAGGACGCCGAAGTCGGCGACGCAGTCTGCGGCGAAGCGCCCACTTGTAGCCGCCGTAGAAGTCCCACTCGAGCGACGCGGAGACGTCCGGATTGCCGTCGGACAGCCAGGAGATGTTCGATGCCCACGTGCCGACGTAGAAGCCGCTCTTGTGGCCGAGGTCGAAGCCGCCCTGCATGGCCGGCTTCTCGTTGGTCTGCGAGATGCCGCGGAACACGTACTGGCTGTAGAGGCCGACGTTGCCGGTGAACGTCCAGTCGGGCTCGGGCGCCGGCGCCGGCGCCGCCGCGGGGCCGGCGCCGGCGTCTGGGCCAGCGCGCCTCCCGCGAACAGCGCGGCCAGCGCGGCGGCCGCGAGCCGAGGAGCGAAGGCGAAGCTTCTGGGTTCATGTCGGAATCCTTTTTTGGTTGACGGAATGAGTGACGCTTCCGGGCAACAGTCAGCATTTCGTGTGCCACTGCACAAAACACAGAATTATCAATTGCTTACGGTCGATATCGAGCGCTCCCGAGCACAGGCTGGATGGCGATCGCACCGTGATGGTGCGCGGAACCGATCGATCGCACGCACTTGGGGCGACGCGCCGAAGGGCTGCGCGATCCCCCTACGGACGGGATGAACAAGCGACGATCAACGGGACCGGGGCTTTGCTAGACTTGCCTCGAAAGCGCGGGCGCCGGCAATCGGCGCGAACCCCGCAACGGAGGCATCGCGATGCTCAATTTCAGCAGCAAGACCCTCGACGAGCTGGCCGCGAAGATCGGCAAGGCGGTGGAGGCGAGCCCCGCCAAGGACATCGAGAAGAACGTGAAGGCGATGCTGCAGGGCGGGCTTTCGCGCCTCGACGTGGTGCCCGCGCAGCGAGTTCGAGACGCAGGCCGCGGTGCTGCTCAAGACCCGCGAGAAGCTGGAGCGCCTGGAAGCCCGGGTGAACGAGCTCGAGGCGCGGGCCGGCGCCGCGCCCGTGCCGCCGGGGCCGCGCCCGGCGTAGCCGCATCACCGCGAGGCGAGCCGGCTTCGCCTCGCCAGAGCCGGACTGTCCGCTGCCCGCACGCGTCGTCGCTTCGGCCGGATGGCCGAGTGCGCGCGCGACTCCGCGCAGCTACAGTGGGTTCCCTCCCACTGGGGAAGCATCGATGCGATTCGTGAGGAGCACCGCGTCTGCGGTGCGGGCCAACGTCTGCGCGGCGGGTTCGCGACCGCCGATCCGGACAAGCGCGCGCTGATCGCCGTGCCCGTTGCCACCCTGCACAGCCGCGCCCTCGCGGGCGTCTCGGCGCCGCGCGTCACGGTGGAGGTGCACCTTGCGGGCGGCTTGCCGGGCATCCACCTGGTCGGGCTGCCGGATACCGAGGTGCGCGAGGCGCGCGACCGCGTGCGCGCCGCCATCCACAACTGCGCAGTTCGAGTTTCCGCAACGCAAGGTCACGGTCAATCTCGCGCCGGCGGACCTGCCGAAGGAGTCGGGCCGCTACGACCTCCCCATCGCGCTCGGCATCCTCGCGGCCACCGGGCAGATTCCCGCCCACGATCTCGCGCGGTACGAATTCGCGGGCGAGCTCTCGCTCACGGGCAATCTGCGCGCGGTACGAGGTGCGCTCGCCATGGCGCTCTCCGCGCGCGGCGACGGACGCGCGTTCGTGCTTGCCGGAAGCTTCCGCGGCCGAGGCGGCACTCGTGCTCGGCGCCACGGTCTACGCTGCGCCTTCGCTGCTCGCCGTGTGCGCGCACCTCACCGCGCGCGCTCCGCTGGCTGCGGCGTGCGTGCCGCCGCCCGTTGCGGAGGTCGCGCTGGCCGATCTCGCGGACGTGCGCGGGCAGGCGCACGCCAAGCGCGCACTGGAGATCGCCGCCGCGGGCGGCCATTCGCTGCTGCTGTCGGGGCCACCGGGAACGGGCAAGTCGATGCTCGCGCAACGGCTGCCGTCGCTGCTGCCGCCGCTCGCCGACGACGAGGCGCTGGAAGTGGCGGCCATCGCGTCCATCGCGGGGCGCTTCTCGCCGGCGCGCTGGCGCGCCCGGCCGTATCGCGCCCCGCATCACACCGCGAGCGGGGTGGCGCTGGTCGGCGGCGGCAGCGATCCCCGGCCCGGCGAGATCTCGCTTGCGCATCACGGCGTGCTTTTCCTGGACGAACTTCCGGAGTGGGACCGCCGTGTCCTCGAAGTGCTGCGCGAGCCGCTCGAGAGCGGCGTCATCCACATTTCGCGCGCCTCCCGCCAGAGCACCTTTCCCGCGCAGTTCCAGCTGGTGGCCGCGATGAACCCGTGCCCGTGCGGATGGCTGGGCGACCCTCGCGGGCGGTGCCGATGCACGCCCGACCAGGTCGCCCGCTATCGCTCCCGTGTGTCGGGTCCGCTCATCGATCGCATCGATCTTTCCCTCGAAGTGCCGTCGCTGCCACCGGAGGCGCTGGCGATGCGCGCGCGCGTCCCGTCTGCGGACGACGCGGGCGCAGTGCACGCGCAGGGCGATCCCGCTCCGGAAAGGGGCATCGAGTCGTCGGCGAGCGTGCGCACGCGGGTGATCGCGGCCCGCACGCTGCAGGCCGCACGGCAGGGCAGCCCCAACGCGCGCCTGGGTCCCGCCGACATCGTTCGGCACTGCGTGCCGGACGCCGAAGGCGAAGCGCTGCTGGCGCGGGCGATGCGCCGGCTGTCGCTCACCGCGCGCGGCTATCACCGTGTCCTGAAGGTGGCGCGGACGATCGCCGATCTCGCGGGCGCTGCAAACGTCGACGCGCGTCACGTCAACGAGGCGCTTGCCTATCGCCACGGCGGTGGCGCGCAGGCCGGGGCCGCGGAGGTCACGTCAGGACGCACCACGTGACCGGAGGACCGCAGTGTCTCGCGGTCGTTCGCGCGCGTCGCCGGCTTGCGCCGGCATCAGGCCTGCGGCAGGAGCGGGAATCGCGCTACGACTTGCGACCTGCGTACTTCTCTCCGGCCGACACGTCGCCCTTCAGCCAGTTCTGCGGCGGCGGCAGCGGACACGTGGTGTACGCCGAGAATGCGCACGGCGGGTTGTACGCCTTGTTGAAGTCGACCACCCACGCCCCGTTCTCCGGCTTTTCGACGGCGAGGAAACGTCCGGGCGGATACGTGGTGCTGTTGCTCGTGCCGTCGCGGAAGATGATGAAGAGATCGCCCTCGTCGTCGAGCGCGTCGAACGACATCTTCTGGCCGTTCACCGTGAACTCGAGCGTGCCGGCCACCTTCTCGTAGCTGATCTCGCCGCGCACGTTGGCGATGGGAATGGTCGCGCCGTCGGGCTTCGGCACGAACTTCGCGGGCACCTTGAACTCGGTGCTGGCGTCGTACCACTGGCGGCCGGCGAAGGTCTTGCGCCGCGGCGAATCGCGATCCGCCGCGCGCACGACGATCTTGCCGTCCTCGCGCTTGACGAACTGCAGCGAGAGCCGGCCCGAGGTCACCCATTCGAGACGCGTGGCGCCGGTCACCAGGTCGCGCTCGGTGAAGGTCTCGCCTTCGTCGTCCTTGGCGACGGTGCGCATCGCCTGGCCACGGGCCAGCGTGAGGCGCGCCTTGTCGTTGCCGGCGGTCACCGTGCCGAGATGCGCCGGCGCCAGTCCCTTCGGCAGCACGATCTTGTTGTCCGGCGCGGAGCCGATGGTGTACGTGCCCGGGCGCGAGCTCGTCGCGCGTGACGATCGACAGCCAGCCGCGCTCGCGCGTCAGGCTCCTGTCGGCCTTGGCGCGCCATTGCGCGAGCTCGCTCGCATAGGCGGCATCGGGAGCGGCGGCAACAGCGGACGAAGACGCCGTCACGGCGGCCAGCGAGAGGGCGACGAGCAGCTTCATGGCGGGCACTTCCTGCGGCAAGCGATCCGCAATTCTAGCGCCAACGCCCGTTCACGCCGCCCCCCGCCGTCAGCGCGGC
Organism: uncultured beta proteobacterium; assembly: GCA_963725735.1. Classification (GTDB taxonomy): domain Bacteria; phylum Pseudomonadota; class Gammaproteobacteria; order Burkholderiales; family Casimicrobiaceae; genus VBCG01. The sequence goes on from CAVRZM010000020.1 coordinate 13,919, forward strand.
ACGATCACCTGGGCCGACGCGTCGCACCGCCCCGGGCTCGACGGGCAGGTGATGGTCGCGGTGTCGGGATAGTAGTTGCGAACGTTGAGCCAGTACGACGCGCCCGGGGCCAGCTTGACCCCTCCGGCCCCCGGCTGGCCAATGCCGAACGACAGGATCGCCGACGTGCTGGCTGCGCGTCCGAGCGGGCCTGCGGCGCCCGTCGCATCGGTGGGCCGGAAATCGCAGGCCGTCGGCGAGATCGTGATCTCGCGATAGGTCGACGGACCGCCATACTCGGCGACCACCGCAAAGCCGGACTGCGCGGTGTTGGCGGTCGACGGCACGGTGAAGTGCACCGCCCACACGCCGTTCCACGCGAACCCGGGGCTCTCCGCGTACAGCGAGTGCGCGGTCACGTTGGTCGATCCGACTTCGCTGTAGAGCGCGACCGGAACCTGGCCGCAAAGGCCGACCGGCGTCGCGTCGGCGCCGACCCAGTTGATGTTCGCGCTCGCCGGCGGGCTCGTGCCGCCCGAATTGCTGGCGGTGACCGTGTAGGTCTGCAAGCCCGTGACGCTGCCCCGCACGCGGCACACGTCGGTGAGCGTCGAGCAGTTGGTCCAGTTGTACGCGGTCGGGCTGCTGGAGCACGACGATTCGATGGCCGCGAGCGTGCCGACCGTGGGCGTGGGATTCGGCGCCGTCACCACCAGGCTGCAGACCGGTGCGAGCTCCGGCGGCGGCGGGGGCGGCGGCGAGCTCCACGCGACCTGCACGGACGCCGGCGCGCCCGCGCCGTTGGCGTTGGACGCGATCACGGTGTACGTCACGGTGCCGGCGGCGGACGAGGACGCGGTGCACGCCGGTCCCGTGCTCGCGCACGCGGTCCACGCATACGACGTCGGCGTGCCGGTGCAGTTGGCCGTGAGCAGCACGCTGGCGCCCACGTTCGCGGTGGTGCTGCTCGCCCCGAGCGTGCACGCGGGCGGCTGCAGCGATGCGGGCTGCGGCGAGCACATCGCGACCGGCCGCGTCGGCGCGCCGTAGCCCTCCGCGACATAGCCTTTCGCGACCATCGCGTCGAACGTGGCGAGGCTCGTGGTGTAACGGTGGTTGGAATCGACGCGGCTGTTCCAGAGCCGGTACACCGGGACGGTGTTGGCCGGACACGCGCCGGTCGTGGTATTCGGAAGGTACATCTCGAACACGTTCGACGACTCGAACAGCCACGACTGCGCGAACTTCTGCTTCACCTCGTCGCATTCGGCGGTCGACGCCGAGTAGAAATGCGAGTCGAGTCCGGCGGAAGGCAACCCGTAGAAGCGGCACACGGGCACGGCGCCCGGCGACATGTCCGCGGAATCCAGGCCCTTGAACGACTGGCCGGTGCGCTGCCAGCCGACGAAGAAGCCGGTGTCGAGCTTCGTGATCTCGTCGGGACTCGCGGTGACGAAGTAGTGGTCGAACGACGCGTTGTAGAACTCGACGACGTCCACCAGCGCGGCGTGCGCGGTAGTCCCGGCGAACGAAACGAGCAGCGCGAGGACCAACCTGCGCAGGGTCGAGCGAAATCGCGTGGTCATGGAAAGTTTGCCGGCGAGGGGGATCGGGGTGCGGAGCGCGGCACCTTGGCCAGCGTAGGGAGGGCCGCGCGAACCCGCAATTCCGCAATGGCGCAAGCGATTGTTGCCGAACGTCCTACAGTTCGAAGCGAATTGCTGCGCTGCGGTAAACTAGCCGAGCCCATGAACACGATCACCGACGCCTTCGTCGCCACGGATACGCACGACGCGCCGCGCCTGCGCGAGATTCCGTACAACTATACGTCGTTCTCCGACCGCGAGATCGTCATCCGCCTGCTCGGGCGCGCACGATGTGGCAGCTGCTGGACGAGCTGCGCGGCGAGCGGCGCACCGGGCGCTCGGCGCGCATGCTGTTCGAGGTGCTGGGCGACATCTGGGTCGTCGACCGCAATCCGTACCTGCAGGACGATCTTCTCGACAATCCCGAAGCGGCAGGCGCTGCTCGTCGAGGCGCTGCGCCACCGGCTGCGCGAGATCGACAAGCGCCGGCAGGCGGTGGTCGAGCCCGACGGAGCGCGCGACGCCAAGGTCGCGAAGCTGGTCGCGGCGGCGAACGCGGCGGTCGACCGCTTCGCGGCGTCGTTCGCCGAGACGGCGGAGCTGCGCAAGCGCACGCGCCGCGTGCTCGCGCGCCACACCGATCGCGACAACATCGCCTTCGACGGCCTCGCGCGCGTGTCGCACGTCACCGACGCCACCGACTGGCGCGTCGAGTATCCGTTCGTCGTGCTGTATCCGGACACCGAGGACGAGGTGCGCGGGCTCGTCGAGGGCTGCATCGAGCTCGGTCTCACCATCATCCCGCGCGGCGGCGGCACCGGCTACACCGGCGGCGCGATTCCGCTCGACGCGCGCTCCGCGGTGATCAACACCGAGAAGCTCGAGCGGTTGTCGCCGGTCGAGCGCGTCGTGCTGCCGGGGCGGCACGAGGCGACGCCCGACGATCGAAGCCGGCGCGGGTGTGGTCACGCGACGCGTGATGGACGCCGCCGAGGCGGCGGGCTACGTGTTCGCGGTCGATCCGACGTCCGCGGACGCATCGTGCATCGGCGGCAACGTCGCGATGAACGCGGGCGGCAAGAAGGCGGTGCTGTGGGGCACCGCGCTCGACAATCTCGCGTCGTGGCGGATGGTCACGCCGGCCGCCGAGTGGCTCGAGGTCACGCGCATCGACCACAACCTGGGCAAGATCCACGACGCCGCGAAGGCGACTTCGAATGCGTGTGGTTCGCCGCCGACGGCGAGACGCATCACGCGCCGCGAGACGATGACGATTCCCGGCGCGGCGTTCCGCAAGACGGGCCTCGGCAAGGACGTCACCGACAAGTTCCTGGCCGGGCTGCCGGGCGTGCAGAAGGAAGGCTGCGACGGGATCATCACCAGCGCGCGCTTCGTCCTGCACAAGATGCCGCCGGCGATCCGCACGGTGTGCCTCGAGTTCTTCGGGCAGGTGCGCGATTCGACGCCGGCGATCGTCGAGATCAAGGATTACCTCGACGCGCTGCCCGAAGAGCGGCGGCGAGCGCGTGATGCTCGCGGGGCTCGAGCATCTCGACGAGCGCTACGTGAAGGCGGTCGGCTACGCGACGAAGGCGAAGCGCCACGGGCGGCCGAAGATGGTGCTGCTCGGCGACATCGTCGGCGACGACGACAACGCGGTGGCGAAGGCGGCCTCGGACGTGGTGCGCATCGCCAACGCGCGCGGCGCCGAAGGCTTCGTCGCGGTGTCGGCCGACGCGCGCAAGAAGTTCTGGCTCGACCGCGCGCGCACCGCCGCGATCGCGAGGCACACCAACGCGTTCAAGATCAACGAGGACGTGGTGATCCCGCTGCCGCGCCTCGGCGACTACACCGACGGCATCGAGCGCATCAACATCGAGCTGTCGATCCGCAACAAGCTGCGGCTCGGCGACGAGCTCGCCGCGTTCCTCGCCGGCCCGCAGGTCGCGCAGGCGTGGGCGCCGGACTGCGGACGTGCGTCCGGCGCAGGAGATCGTCGACGCCAAGGTCGAGGAGGCGCGCGAGCTGGTCGCCGCGACGCGCGCGCGCTGGCAGGACCTCCTCGACCGCATCGACGAGACGTTTCCGGCGCTGCAGGACCACTCGGTCGTCGTGTCGTGGAAGCGCGAGCTGAAGGGCGCCGCTCGAGGAGATCTTCGCCGGGCTCGCCTTCGCGCCGGTGATGAAGGCGATCGTCGCGACATCCACGCGCGCGTGCTGCGCAGCCGCGTGTTCGTCGCGCTGCACATGCACGCCGGCGACGGCAACGTGCACACCAACATCCCGGTCAATTCCGACGACTACGGGATGCTGCAGGAGGCCAACGCCGCGGTCGCGCGCATCATGGCGCTCGCGCGCAGCCTGGGCGGCGTGATCTCCGGCGAGCACGGCATCGGCATCACCAAGCTCGAGTACCTGACCGACGACGAGATCGCGCCGTTCGCGCAATACAAGCGCGCGATCGATCCGCACGGCCGCTTCAACCGCGGCAAGCTGCTGCGCGATCCGGCGCTTCCGGCGGACCTCTCGGGCGCGTACACGCCGAGCTTCTCGCTGATCGGCCACGAGAGCCTGATCCTCGAGCAGAGCGACATCGGCAGCGTCGCCGACTCGATCAAGGACTGCCTGCGCTGCGGCAAGTGCAAGCCGGTGTGCGCGACGCACGTGCCGCGCGCCAACCTGCTCTACAGCCCGCGCAACAAGATCCTCGCCACGTCGCTTCTGATCGAGGCGTTCCTGTACGAGGAGCAGACGCGCCGCGGCGTGTCGCTCAAGCACTTCGACGAGTTCGGCGACGTGGCCGACCACTGCACGGTCTGCCACAAGTGCCTGAACGCCGTGCCCGGTCGACATCGACTTCGGCGACGTGTCGATCGCGATGCGCAACCTGCTGCGCCGCGGCGGCCACAAGAAGTTCAATCCCGGCACCGCGGCGTCGATGTTCTTCCTCAACGCCACGGATCCCGTCGACGATCAAGCTCACCAAGAAGCTGATGATCGACTGCGGCTACAAGGCGCAGCGCGCTCGCGTACGAGCTTGCGCGCAACGACGGGCGTGGTGAGCGCGCAGACGGAGCGGCCGCCGCCCACCGTGGGCACGCGCGCCGCTCAAGGCGCAGGTCGATCCACTTCATCAACAAGCCGATGCCGGGCGGCCTGCCGAAGCGCACGTCGCGCGCGCTGCTCGACATCGAGGACGACACGATCGTGCCGATCATCCGCGATCCGCTGCGCGCCGCGGACGACGCGGAAGCGGTGTTCTATTTCCCGGGCTGCGGCTCGGAGCGGCTGTTCTCGCAGGTGGGGCTCGCCACGCAGGCGATGCTGTTCCACGTCGGCGCGCAGACGGTGCTGCCGCCCGGGTTACCTGTGCTGCGGCTATCCGCAGACGTCGGCGGGCAACCACGACGAGGGCCAGCGCATCACGACGAACAACCGCGTGCTGTTCCACCGCGTCGCGAACACGCTCAACTATCTCGACATCAGGACGGTGATCGTGTCCTGCGGCACGTGCATGGACCAGCTCATGAAGTACGAGTTCGACAAGATCTTCCCGGGCTGCCGGCTGCTCGACATCCACGAGTACCTGATGGAGAAGGGCGTCAAGCTCGACGGCGTCAACGGGCGTGCGCTACATGTACCACGACCCCTGCCACACGCCGATGAAGCAGCACGCGCCGCTGACCGTCGTGAACACGCTGATGGGACAGCCGGTGCGCGCTGAACGAGCGCTGCTGCGGCGAATCGGGCACGCTCGCGATCACGCGGCCGGACATTTCGACGCAGGTGCGCTTCCGCAAGGAGGAGGAGATGCGCGGCGGCGCGACGCGGCTGCGCGCCGACGGCTTCACCGGCGACGTCAAGGTGCTGACGTCGTGCCCGTCGTGCCTGCAGGGACTTGTCGCGCTTCGCCGACGACGCGGGCACGCAGGCCGACTACATCGTCGTCGAGATCGCGAAGCGGCTGCTGGGCGCCAACTGGATGGCCGACTACGTCGCGCAAGGCGAACGCGGGCGGCATCGAGCGCGTGCTGGTCTGAAAGGGCGATTGCGGACGGGTCACTCCGCGTGCCGGATCGGCAGGGCCTTGGCTTGCTTCGCTCCGACGCGCGCGGCGAGATCGCACGGCTGGCCGAACTCCGGCGCCGCGCGCGCAGCGCGGCGGGTCGATGGGCATCCCGACGTCGCTGGCCGCGACGACGACGGCCTGGTCGGGGTCCGGCGCGTAACGCACGATGAACGGCGACGACAGCAGGAGCAGCACGTACAGGCCGGCGACCAGCGTGCGCGCCGATACGAGCGGCGCGGTCCGCGCGGCAGTCGGGCAGTGCAGGGTCAGCGTCCGGGTCGTGGGCGGTCAGCGTGTTCATGGCGGATTCATTCTCGGTGTGCGGCCTTGAAAAAAATCCCGCGAAGGCGGCTCGGTTCGAGCGGACGCGCCTTGGGAGATCAGCGCGCCCTCGCGGGTGGAGGCAACCGGTCGAATGCGGGTATTGGCATGTCCTGTCGTCGATCCGTTGGGCGTCACGCTGTAGGCGTCGCCGGCCTGCAGAGGTGCAGCGAACTTTCGCGCGCCGGCATGCGGAAAATTCGCGTCTGCGCGCGCCGCCCGGCGGCGTCGATCGCGGCCATCCATCGGGCCGCGCCGGGCAAGGGCCGCCGCGTCCGCTTTGTGCTATAAGCGGGCTTGACGCCAACCGAAGCCGCGGGGACTGGCGCGGAGGCGAGTGCCGCCACCGGCGCGGACAATGCCGCATGCAGGACACCGCTTCCGCAGGCCATGACGGCCGCCAAGGCCGAGCCGCCGCCGCGACGTGGTTCCGCCGCTGGCCTTCGCCGACGCCGATGGCGCGAAGCGCTGGGTCAAGTCGCTGCTGATCACCGCCGTCACGCCGCTGTACGAGGCGGTGCGCGGGCAGCTGCGCGCGCTTTCCGCCGCCGAGTTCGCGCCCGCGCGAGCGCGCCACCATCGCCGAGGTGATGCGCGACCAGGTCGCGCACCTGCACACCGAGCTCGCGCGCCGCTACGCGGGCAAGCCGCAGCCGGCGGCCGACCGCGAGCTCGACGCCGCCGAGCAGGCGCTCTCGCTGTGGCAGGGGCTGTGGGAGCAGTACTCGGCGTGCCTGAAGCCGCTCCTCGAAGGCGACATCGAGCTGCAGGGCGTCAAGGCGAAGCTGCTGCAGCGCGGCCTGTACGTCGGCAAGCAGCTGGTGATCGTGCTACGGCCTCGCGCGCCGCATTCCGCCCGCCGACGCTGTGGCAGGAGCTGCACGCGTACTACCGGCTCGCCGAGATGCTCGACTGCGCGGTCACCGCGGTGTCCGACGACCTGCAGCCGCACGCGGTCGGCATCTCCTGCTACTCGACGTACTGCCACGCGCTGCTGCTCGGCCTCGCCGATCCCTGCGCGATGTCGGTGCGCCAGATCGAGCTCGCCGACCGCTGGCTCGGGCAATGGGCGCGCAAGATCTTCCCGTATGCGCAGCAGCGCGAGACCGAGGGCCCGGTGATGCTCGATCGACCTCGACTCGTCGGTCGGCGCCTGGATGGCCGCCGACCGCGCCCGCCAGTCCGCCGCCGTCGATGCGCTTCGGCTACCCCGGCAAGCTCGCGACCAGCGTGCGCGGGCGCCTGAAGCGGCTCGCCGCCGGCGCGAAGCCGGCCGAGCTGCAGCTCGGCCACGACACGTCGGTCGAAGGCTCGGCCGCGCTCCTGGCGCATCTCGACGCGCACTGGTACCAGCTGCCGCAGCCAGCGACGACGACGCCGCGCACGCGCGAATCCAGCTCACGGCGGGCGGCGTGCAGGCCGCGTATTTCCGCGTCGGCGGCCGCACGTTCGATCGCCAGGATCCGCTCGGCCGGCTCACGTTCCAGGGCGCGCAGCACCTGCAGACGCTGGGCGCGCTCACCGACTACGACCGCTACAAGGAGGAGGCCGAGCGCAACTGGCCGTGGGAGCGCTGGCAGGGCGACTACGCGTGGCGGTGACGCGAACCTCCTGCGCCGCGACGCGACGCGCTACCGCTGGTTCCTCGACCAGCTCGTCGTCGTGCGCGACGACGAGCGCACGCGCCTCGCGCTACGTGACGCGCGTGGCGCTCGGCGGCGCCGGGCGAGCTCGCGATGTCGCTCGCGCTGTGGCCGGGGCAGCCGCGCTCGATCGCCGTGCGGCCGACGTCGATCGCGTTCGCCGAGGAGCTGCCCCTGCCTGCGCTCATGCTGGGCGCGACCGAGCAGGAGCCGGCGTCGCTCGTCGTGCCGCCGCGCACGTTCAATCCGGGCCGCATGCTGCGCTCGATGGATACGGGGCCGGAGCGCAAGTTCCGGCTGACGAAGCTCCTGCAGCGCGGCGGCGATTTCGAGCGGGTGGCGTTCGAGGAATCGTGAGCGCGAGGCCTTCGGCCCGCGCGCCTGCCGGCTGAACCGCGTCGGCTCGTCTAGTCCGGTGGACGCTCTCCGCCGCCTAGAATAGGCGATGGCCAACCGTCTCGCCGGCGCGACCAGCCCCTACCTCCAGCAGCACGCCGACAACCCGGTCGACTGGTACCCGTGGGGCGCGAGGCGCTCGCAGCGGGCGCGCGCCGAGGGCAAGCCGATCCTGCTGTCGATCGGCTACTCGGCGTGCCACTGGTGCCACGTGATGGCGCACGAGTCGTTCGAGGACCCGGAGGTCGCGCGCGGTCATGAACGACGCGTTCGTCAACATCAAGGTCGATCGCGAGGAGCGTCCCGACCTCGACCAGATCTACCAGACCGCGCACGCGCTCCTGACGCGGCGCTCGGGCGGCTGGCCGCTCACGATGTTCCTCACGCCCGACGGCGCGCCGTTCTTCGGCGGCACCTATTTCCCGAAGCACGGGCGCTACGGCTTGCCGGGCTTCGTCGAGCTGCTGCCGCGCGTGGCGGCCGCGTACCGCGAGCAGGGCGACCGGCTCGCCGAGCAGAACGAGCGTCTCGCCGACGCGCTGGCGCAGCCTCGAGCCGGAAGGCGGCGCCGGGCCTTGCCGTCGGGCGCGCCGGCCGCTCGCGCTCGCCGGTCTCAAGCGCACGTTCGATCCGGATCACGGCGGATTCGGCGGCGCGCCCAAGTTCCCGCATCCGGCCGAGCTGGAGTTCTGCCTGCGCGCGTTTGCGAGCGCCGGCGACGAGCGAGGCGCTCACCATCGTCCGCACGACGCTCGACCAGCATGGCCGACGGCGGCATCCACGACCAGCTGGGCGGCGGCTTCTGCCGCTACTCGGTCGACGCGGAATGGACGATCCCGCACTTCGAGAAGATGCTCTACGACAACGGGCCGCTGCTCGCGCTGTACGCCGACCTCACGCGCGTCACCGGCGAGCGCCGCTATCGCGCGACGTCGCGCGCGACATCGTCGGCTGGCTGGTGCGCGAGATGCGCGCGCGACGACGGCGCGTTCTACTCGAGCCTCGATGCCGACAGCGAGGGCGAGGAAGGCAAGTTCTACGTGTGGACGCGCGAGGAAGCGCGCGCCGCCGTCAGCGCGCGAGGAGTGGGTGGTGGCTGCGCCGTACTGGGGGCTCGACCAGCCGCCCAACTTCGAGGGCCATGCGTGGAACCTGCGCGTGTCCGAGCGCCTGGAACGCGATCGCGGGCGCCGCAGTCGATCGACCTCCCCGACGCGCAGACGCGCCTCGCCGGCGCCCGCGCCGGATTGTTCGCGGCGCGCGAGAAGCGCGTGCGGCCCGGCCGCGACGACAAGGTGCTCACGTCGTGGAACGCGCTCGCCATCGACGGGCTCGCGCGCGCCGCGCGGGCGCTGCGGATGCCGCGCTGGGCCGATCTCGCGTTCGCGGCCGTCGACACGCTCAAGCGCACGGCGTGGCGCGACGGACGCCTGCTCGCGACGCGCCGCGGCGAGCGCGCCGACCTGAACGCGTATCTCGACGACCACGCGTTCCTGCTCGCTGCGCTCGTCGAGCTCATGCAGACGCGGTTCCGGCGCGAGGACTTCGACTGGGCGCGCGCAGCTCGCGGACGCGCTGCTCGCGCGCTTCGAGGATCGCGAGCGCGGCGGCTTCTTCTTCACGAGCCACGATCACGAGCGCCTGTTCCACCGCACCAAGCCCGGCCACGACAACGCGACGCCGTCGGGCAACGGGGTCGCGGCGCGCGCGCTGGTCGGACTTCGGGCATCTCGCCGGCGACCTGCGCTACGTCGACGGCCGCCGCAGCGCACGCGTGCTGCTGTTCGCGCCGTCGCTCGACGGAGTCGCCGGCGGGTCATTCGACGCTGCTGGAGGCGATGGCGCCTCTCGCCGCGCCACCGACCATCGTGCTGCTGCGCGGCGACGCCGACGTGTGCGCGCAATGGCAGCGCGCGCTCGAGGCGGACTACCGCCCCGGGCGTGCGCGTGTTCGACCTGTCCGGCCGGCACGACTTGCCGGCCGCGCTGGTCAAGGGCGCCCGCACCGGCGAGCGGCGCGGTCGCTTCGGTGTGCCGCGGCACGGTCTGCCTGCCGCCGATCGTGTCGCTCGACGCGCTGCGGACGGAGGCCGGGCCCGTGCGTCGCCGCTGACCGCCGGAGGTCCACCGGCGGCCGCTGCGGTAGAATGCTCGTTTTATCTGGCGCGCCACGCGCCGGCGATCGTCTTCGAGCGATTCGCTCATTTTCAAGGAAGCTACGGAGTGACCATGAAAAAGCATGCTGCCCTCGTTTCCCTCGCCGGCCTCGCGCTGTTCGTCGACCGGCGCCGCGCACGCGGCCCTCGACAACGCCGCAGGCCGAGGCGCTGATGAAGAAGGACGGCTGCGCCGCCTGCCATTCGATCGACAAGAAGATCGTCGGCCCGGCGTACGTCGACGTCGCGGCCAAGTACAAGGGCGACAAGAACGCGCAGGCGATGCTCGCCAAGAAGGTCAAGGACGGCGGCGTGGGCGTCTGGGGCCAGATCCCGATGCCGCCGAACGCGGCGACGTCCGCAGGCGGACATCAACGACCTCGTCGCCTGGATCCTGACTCTCAAGAAGTAGGCTCGGTGGCACGGCGCGAATCGCGGTACAATTCGCGCCGTCCGTGCAGGAGAGCGCGGTGCCGCCGTCAGCGCGGTGCCGCCGCCGAAGGCGTAATCCCGAAACCGCTCAGGCATCAGGACTGCACGCGAACGCAACCGCAATCTGGAGAGCGGTCGCGCGAGACATCCGCGGCGACCCACCGAAGGGGCACCGGACGCCGCCGCGCGCGCGGACGGCGTCCCAATCTCTCAGGTAAAAGGACAGACGGGGCGAAGCGCGGAGGACGCGCTTCGCCCTTTTCTTTTTCCGGAGAACGCCGTGCCCAAAGCACACACCGCTCAACGCCGTCCACCGCGCCGCCGGTGCGCGCATGGTCGACTTCGGCGGCTGGGACATGCCGGTCAACTACGGCTCGCAGATCGACGAGCACCACGCGGTGCGCCGCGACGCGGGCATGTTCGACGTGTCGCACATGCGCGCGGTCGACCTGACGGGCGCGGCGCCCGCGATTTCCTGCGCCAGGCGCTCGCCAACAACGTCGACAAGCTGAAGGAGCCCGGCAAGGCGCTCTACTCGTGCCTGCTGCGGCCGGACGGCGGCGTGCTCGACGATCTCATCGTCTATTTCCTGCGCGAGGACTGGTTCCGCATCGTCGTCAACGCGGGCACCACGGACAAGGACGTCGCGTGGTTCCGCGAGCTCCTCGCGCGAGCGCGCGCCGCAGCCTCGCGCTGACGCCGCGCAACGATCTCGCGATGATCGCCGTGCAGGGGCCGAACGCGCGCGCGAAGGTGTGGCAGGCGCTGCCCGGCACGCGAGGCGCGCGAGCGCGGCGCTGAAGCCGTTCGTCGGCGCCGATCGGCCAGACGACGCTGGGCGAGCGTGTTCATCGCGCGCACCGGCTACACCGGCGAGGACGGCTTCGAGATCATGGTGCCGGCCGACCCGCGCGGAGGCCGCGTGGCACGCGCTCGCGGCCGCCGGCGTCGCGCCGTGCGGGCTCGGCGCGCGCGACACGCTGCGCCTCGAGGCCGGCATGAACCTCTACGGCCAGGACATGGACGAAACGGTGATCGCCGCTCGCGTCGGGGCTCGCCTGGACCGTCGATCTCGCGAGCCCGCGCGACTTCGTCGGCAAGGCCGCGCTCGCTCGCGCAGCCGCCGGCGCAGCAGACTGACCGGCCTCGTCCTGCAGGAGGCGGGCGGCGTGCTGCGCGCGCACCAGAAGGTGCGCACCGCGCACGGCGAAGGCGAGATCACGAGCGGCACGTTCAGCCCGACGCTGGGCAAGTCGATCGCGCTCGCGCGCCTGCCCGCCGGCGGTCGCCGCGGGCGACGTCGTGCACGTCGCCGTGCGCGACAAGCAGCTCGCCGCGCGCGTCGTGAAGCCGCCGTTCGTGCGCAACGGCAAGGTCCTGGTCGCCGTAATCCGCACGTCCCGCAGCCGACTTCCTTCCCACCGGAGCCCCGACATGAACGTCCCCGCCGACCTCAAGTACGCCGAAAGCCACGAATGGATGCGCGCCGAGCCCGACGGCACGGTCACCGATCGGCATCACCGACCACGCGCAAGCGGCGCTCGGCGACCTCGTGTTCATCGAGCTGCCGAAGGTCGGCCGCGTGCTGAAGGCAGGCGAGGCGTGCGCGGTCGTCGAATCGGTGAAGGCGGCGAGCGACGTCTACGCGCCGCATCGCCGGCGAGGTGGTCGCGGCCAACGACGCCGTCACGCGGCACGCCGGAGACGCTGAACGAGGACGCGTACGCGGCGTGGCTCTTCCGGCTCAAGCCGGCCGACGGCCGACGCGCTCGCGCGGCATGCTCGACGCCGCGGCGTACGAGAAGCTCATCGGCTGACGAATCGGAGCGCGCGGCGCACCGCGCCGCACGGAGCGACATCATGCACATGAACGAACCGGCCGCGCCCGGACTCGCAAGCCTCGAGAATTCCGCGGAATTCCTCGCGCGCCACATCGGCACCGACGCCGGCGGAACAGGCGGCGATGCTCGCCGCGCTGGGCTATCCGTCGCGCGCCGCGCTGATGGATGCGCTCGTGCCCGCGGCGATCCGCGACGCAGCACCGCTCGCGCTGCCCGCGCCGATGACCGAGGCGGCGGCGCTCGCGAAGCTCACGTCGATCGCCGCGCGGCAACCGCGTGCTGACGCTCGTACATCGGGCAGGGCTACTACGGCACGCACACGCCGGGCGTCATCCTGCGCAACATCCTCGAGAACCCGGCGTGGTACACGGCGTACACGCCGTACCAGCCGGAGATCGCGCAGGGACGGCTCGAGGCGCTGGTCAATTTCCAGACGATGGTGTGCGATCTGACCGGCATGGCGATCGCCAACGCGTCGATGCTCGACGAGGCCACCGCGGCGGCCGAGGCGATGGCGCTCGCGCTGCGCGTCGGCAAGAGCGCGCGCCGACGTTCTTCGTCGCGGACGACGTGTTCGCGCAGACGCTCGACGTCGTGCGCACGCGCGCGCAGCCGCTCGGCATCACGGTCGTCGACCGGCCCGGCCGAGGCGCGCGCGCGACGCGGATGCGTTCGCCGTGCTGCTGCAGTATCCCGGGCGCGAACGGCGACGTGCGCGACTATCGCGCGCTCGTCGACGCGGTGCACGCGCGCGGCGCGACTCGTCGATCGTCGCGGCCGACCTGCTCGCGCTCACGCTGCTCGACGCCGCCCGGCGAGTGGGGCGCCGACGCGGTGGTCGGATCGACGCAGCGCTTCGGCGTGCCGATGGGCTACGGCGGCCCGCACGCCGGCTACCTCGCGACGCGCGACGACTTCAAGCGCTCGCTGCCCGGTCGCCTCGTCGGCGTCACGGTCGACGCGCAGCGGCGAGCCCGCGTATCGGCTCGCGCTGCAGACGCGCGAGCAGCACATCCGGCGCGAGAAGGCGACGTCGAACATCTGCACGGCGCAGGTGCTGCTCGCGGTCATCGCGAGCATGTACGCGGTGTATCACGGCGCCCGAAGGCCTCGACGCGCATCGCGCGGCGCGTGCAGCGCCTGACCGCGATCCTGAAGGCCGGGCTCGAGCGCTCGGGCTTCGCCGTGCCCACGCATGCGCACTTCGACACGCTGGTCGTCGCGACGGGCGAGCGGACGCGCGCGATCCACGAGCGCGCCGCGTCGCGCAGGCGTCAATTTCCGCCGCATCGACGACGCGACGCCTCGGCATCTCGCTGGACGAGACCACGACGCGCGAGGACGTCGCCGCGATCTGGCGCATCGTCGCGGCGGTCCGACGCGCCGTTCGACGTCGCCGAACTCGACGGCGCGGTGCGCGACGACGCTGCCCGCCGGCGCTCGGCGCGCACGTCGACGTTCCTCACGCATCCGGTGTTCCACCGCTACCACTCCGAGACGGAGATGCTGCGCTACCTGCGCCGCCTCGCCGACCGCGACCTCGCGCTCGACCGCGCGATGATCCCGCTCGGCTCGTGCACGATGAAGCTCAACGCGACCTCCGAGATGATCCCCGTGACGTGGCCCGAGTTCGGCGCGCTGCATCCGTTCGCGCCCGCCGACCAGGCGGCGGGCTATCGCGCGATGATCCGCGAGCTCGAGGCAGATGCTGTGCGCGGTCACCGGCTACGATGCCGTTTCGCTGCAGCCGAACGCAGGGTCGCAGGGCGAGTACGCCGGCCTGCTCATGATCCGCGCGTATCACGCGAGCCGCGGCGAGGGGCAGCGCAACGTGTGCCTCATCCCCGCGTCGGCGCACGGCACCAATCCGGCGTCGGCGCAGATGGCCGGGCATGCAGGTGGTGGTCGTCGGCTGCGACGACGACGGCAACGTCGACCTGGCCGACCTCGAGGCGAAGGCCGCGCTGCACGCGCGCAAGCTCGCGGCGATCATGGTCACCTACCCGTCGACGCACGGCGTGTTCGAGGCCGGCATCACGCCGCATCTGCGAGATCGTGCACGCGCACGGCGGCCAGGTGTACGTCGACGGCGCGAACCTCAACGCGCTGGTCGGGCTCGCGGCGCCCGGCCATTTCGGCGCCGACGTGTCGCACCTCAACCTGCACAAGACGTTCTGCATCCCGCACGGCGGCGGCGGACCCGGCGTCGGTCCCGTGGCGGTCAAGGCGCATCTCGCGCCGTTCCTGCCCGGGCATCGCGATCATGCCGGCGCAGGATCGCGTCGCCGCACGCGATCGGTCGCGGTTGCCGCGGCGCCGTACGGCAGCGCGTCGATCCTGCCCGATCTCGTGGATGTACGTGACGATGATGGGCGCCGAAGGCCTGCGCGCCGCGACCGAGAGCGCGATCCTGCACGCCAACTACATCGCGCGCCGGCTCGCGCCGCACTACCCGGTGCTCTACACGGGACCGGGCGGGCTGGTCGCGCACGAGTGCATCCTCGACCTGCGGCCGCTCAAGGCGACGTCGGGCATCGAGGCCGAGGACGTGGCCAAGCGCCTGATCGACTACGGCTTCCACGCGCCGACGATGAGCTTTCCCGTGCCGGGCACGCTGATGGTCGAGCCGACGGAATCGGAGTCGCAGGCGCGAGCTCGACCGCTTCATCGACGCGATGATCGCGATTCGCGCGCGAGATCCGCGCGATCGAGGAAGGCGATCTCGATCGCGCCGACAATCCGCTGAAGCATGCGCCGCACACCGCCGCCGCGGTCGTCCGCCGACGCGTGGACGCACGCGCTATTCGCGCGGTCGCTGGCCGCGTATCCCGGCCGCCGCGCAGCAGGCGTCCAAGTACTGGCCGCCGGTCGCGCGCGTCGACAACGTGTACGGCGACCGCAACCTCTTCTGCAGCTGCATCCCGGTGGCGGAGCACGCCGAGCCGACGAAGGCCGCCTGATGCGGGTGCTCGTCCTCGGCGCGGGCGTCGTCGGCGTCACCGCCGCGTGGTATCTCGCGCAGGATGGCCACGAGGTGACGGTCGTCGACCGCCACGAGGGCGCGGCGCTCGAGACGTCGTTCGCCAACGGCGGGCAGATCTCCGCGTCGTACGCGGAGCCGTGGGCGAATCCCGAGGCGCCCGCCAAGATCGATGAAATGGCTGGGCCAGGAGGACGCGCCGCTGCTGTTCCGGCTGCGCCTCGACCCGCGGCAGTGGCGCTGGGGCCTGCACGTTCCTGCTCGAATGCCTGCCGTCGCGCACGCGGCGCAACACGATCCAGTGCCTGAACCTCGCGCTCTACTCGCGCGATTGCCTGAAGGCGCTGCGCGCACGAGACCGGCATCGCGTACGACCACCTCGAGCGCGGCATCCTGTCGTTCTACACCGACTCGCGCGAGTTCGCGCACGGCGTCGCGGCGGCCGACCTCATGCGGCAGTTCGGCTGCGACCGCGACGTGAAGACGGTCGACGAATGCGTGGCGATCGAGCCGGCGCTCGCCGCGTGCCGCGACAAGCTCGCCGGCGGCATCTTCACCGCGAGCGACGAGTCCGGCGACGCGCAGCGCTTCACGCAGGAGCTCGCGCGCATGGCCGCCGGGCGCGGCGTCGCGTTCCGCTGGAACATGGCCGTCGAGTCGCTGCGTGCAGCGAAGGCGACGCGGTCACCGGCGTGCGCTGCGTGAACGAGGAGCACCGCAAGGAGATCCTGGCCGCCGACGCGTACGTGATGGCGCTCGGCAGCTACAGCCCGTTCCTGCTGAAGCCGCTCGGCGTGCCGTGCCTCATCTACCCGGCGAAGGGCTACTCGGCGACCATCGCGATCGACGAGCCATCGCGGCGCGCCCACGGTGTCGCTCACCGACCTCGCCTACAAGATCGTGTTCACGCGGCTGGGCGACCGGCTGCGCGTCGCGGGCACGGCGGAGCTCAACGGCTACAACAAGGACCTGAACCTCGTGCGCTGCGAGGCGCTGGTCAACCGCACGTTCGACGCTGTTCCCCGACGCGGCGACCGCGACAGCGCCGCAGTTCTGGACGGGCTTGCGGCCCGGCCACGCCGTCGAACGTGCCGCTGGTGGGCGGCACGCGCTACCGCAACCTGTTCCTCGACACGGGCCACGGCACGCTGGGCTGGACGATGGCCTGCGGCTCCGGCCGCGCGCTCGCCGACGTCGTCGCGGGCCGCAAGCCTGGCGTGGATTTTGCATTTACGGGTCATGCGTAACCTGGGCCGGCGCGCCTCTGCGCCCGGCCGCATGCAACACCGTGACACCTGCGTCGCTCACCCGCTGGAAGGCCTTCGGCCGTCCACCTCGCCGTCAGCGCGCTGATCGCCGTCGACGGTGGCGGTGCTCGTGGTCGCGCTCTGGTATCCGCGGCCGTATTTCGCCGCGATGGGCGGGGCAGGTCCTGCTGCGCCTGCTGATCGGCGTCGACGTGGTGCTCGGCCCGCTGATCACGCTGCATCGTCTTCGACCCGGCGAAGCCGCGCCTCAAGTACGACCTCGCGGCGATCGCCGTCGCTGCAGCTCGCGGCGCTCGCTTACGGCGGTTACGTGATGTTCGAGGCGCGCCCCGTCTACAACGTGTTCGTCGAGGACCGCTTCGACACCGTCGCCGCGAACAGCGATCGACGACGGCTCGCTGCGATCGCGCGGCGCCCGACTATCGCAGTCTGCCCGTGACCGGTCCGCGTGTGGTCGCGGCGCGCGCTTCCCACGGACGCGAGCGAGCAGATGCAGATCGCGATGGGCTCGGCGAACGGCGGGCCCGACGTCGCGGACCTGCCGCACCTCTACATGCCCTATGCCGACGTGGCCGGCGCCGCCGCGGCGCTCGCCAAGCCCGCTCGTCGCGCTGTCGCAGCAAGGCCGCGAGCACGGCGGAAGCGGTCGAGCGCGTTCGTCGCGCGAGCACGGCAGCGACGCGCAGCCTGGGCTACGTGCCGGTGCGGGCGCGCAACCGGGACTTCACCGCGGTCGTCGACCGCAAGACCGGCGAGATCGTCGGCTATCTGCCGCTCAATCCCTGGTAGTGGCGCGTGCGCGGAACTCCCGGGGGGCGATGCGCCTCTGACGGGGTCCGTATAATGGTGCGTTTGCGCGCATCCTCCATGTCTCGCCTCACGCTCGTCACTGTCCTTTGCGCGCTGCTCGCCGCGGCGCCGCTTCCTGTCGCGGCCGCGAAGCGCGCGGCGCCGTCCGCGCCGGCGCCGGTCACGCCCGCCACGCCCGCAACGACCACGGTGCCCGGCGCCGTCCCCGCCCCGCGATCGCCGCCGCCGCGTGGCAGCTCGTCGACGTGACCAGCGGGCAGACGCTCGCGCGGCGCGGCCGCCGACGAGCGCCGCGACCCGGCGTCGCTCACCAAGCTCATGACGGCGTACCTCGTGTTCGGCGCGCTGCGCGCGAAGACGATCGTGCCGTCGCAGATGGTCAACGTGTCCGAGCGCGCGTGGAAGGCGGAAGGCTCGCGCATGTTCATCGAGCCGCGCACGCGCGGTGTCGGTCGACGAGCTGCTGCGCGGCATGATCGTGCAGTCGGGCAACGATGCGTCGATCGCGCTCGCCGAGCTCGTCGGCGGCAGCGAGGAGCGTTCGTCGAGACGATGAACGCCGAGGCCGCAGCGCCTCGGCATGACCAACACGCATTTCACCAACGTCGACCGGGCTGTCGAATCCGCAGCACTATTCGACCGCCGCCGACATGGCGAAGCTCGCCGCCGCGCTGATCCGCGACTATCCCGAGTACTACCCGTTCTACGCGCAGAAGGAATACCGCTACAACAACATCACGCAGCCCAACCGCAACCGCCTGCTGTGGACCGATCCGACCGTCGACGGCATGAAGACCGGGCCACACCGAGGCGGCCGGCTGGTGCCTCGTCGCGTCGGCGATGCGCGGCGACCGCCGCGTGCTGGCGGTGGTGCTCGGCGCGGCGTCCGATGCCGCGCGCGCGTCGGAAGCGCAGAAGCTCCTCAACTGGGGCTTCCAGGCGTTCGACACGGTGCAGCTCTATCAATCGGGCAAGCAGGTGACGACGCTGCGCGTGTGGAAGGGCGCAGCGCCGGAGGTGCCGGCCGGGTTCCTCGCCGATCGCTACCTGACGCTGCCGAAGGGCAAGGCCGACAAGCTGCACGCTCACGATGCAGGCGGCAGGAGCCGCTGGTCGCGCCGATCGCGCGCGCGCAGACGCGTCGGCATCGTGAAGGTCGCGCTCGAGGGCAAGCCGGTCGCCGAGTTTCCGCTGATCGCGCTCGAGGAAGTCGCGCCGGCGAGCATCTTCGGCCGCGCGTGGGATACCGTGCGCCTGTGGTTCCGGAAGAGCTGACGCGACCGCAAGCGCGAGCGTCGGGAACCATGATCGAAGCCGATCAGATCGTCTATCTCAACGGCAAGCTTCGTGCCGCTCAGCGGAGGCGACACGTGTCCGTGCTCGACCGGGGCTTCATCTACGGCGACGGCGTGTACGAGCTCGTGCCCGTGTACGGCCGCGAGCCGTTCCGCCTGCCGCACCACCTCGCGCGCCTGCAGCACAGCCTGGACGGCATCGGCCTCGCCAATCCGTACACGAACGCGCAGTGGGAGACGCTGATCCGCGACCTCGTCGCGCGCCAGCCGTTCCCCGACCAGGGCGGTGTACTTCCAGATCACGCGCGGCGTGGCCAAGCGCGACCACGCGTTTCCGCAAGGGCGTGCCGCCGACCGTGTTCATGATGAGCAATCCGCTGCCCACGCCGACGCGCGAGCAGGTCGAGCACGGGCGTCGCGGTGGTCACCGCCGACGACAACCGCTGGCATCGCTGCGATCTCAAGACCATCTCGCTGCTCGGCAACGTGCTGATGCGCCAGCTCGCCGCCGACAGCGACGCGGTGGAGACGGTGATGTTCCGCGACGGCTTCCTGACCGAGGCGTCGGCGTCGAACGTGCTGATCGTGAAGGACGGCACGATCGTCGTGCCGCCGAAGGACAACCTCATCCTTCCCGGCATCACGTACGACGCGACGATGGAGTTCGCGCAGCGACGCCGGCATGCCCATTGCGACGCGCGCCGGTGCGCGAAGGCGGAAGCGCTGGCCGCCGACGAGATGTGGCTGTCGTCGTCGACCAAGGAAGTGCTCGCGATCACGACGGTCGACGGCCGGCCGTTCGCGGGCGGCAAGCCCGGGCCCGGTGTTCCGCAAGCTGTGGGCAGCGTTCCAGGCGCGGAAGCCGCGCGCGCGCTCGCCGCCGCCTGATGCGGCGACGCGCTAGACCCGGTCGTGTCTGGGTCAGCTCGGGCAGCGGCCGATCGGTCGGTGCCCGAAGCGTCGTCCCGTGGTGGAACACGAGCCCGCGGCCCGTGGCCCGCTCGCAGGTCACGACCTCGCCGACGAAGATCACGTGGTCGCCCGCGCGCTGGCGCGAGTGGTGGCGGCACTCGAACCACGCCGACGCAGCCTTCGATCAGCGGCGCGTCGGCCCAGCCCAGCCGGTAGTCGACGCCCTCGAAGCGGTCCGCGTGCGGCCGCGAGAAGCGGCGCGCGAGATCGCTCTGCGCGGCCGCGAGCACGTTGACCGAGTAGCGCTCCGCCGCCTCGAACGCGGCCAGGCTCGGCCGACGCGGTGCCCGAGGCTCCACAGGACGAGCGGCGGCTGCGAGCGAGACGGAGTTGAACGAGTTGGCGGTGAAGCCGACGTAGCGGCCGTCGCCGGCGCGCGCGCAGATGATCGTGACGCCCGGTGGCGAACTGCGCCAGCGCGTCGCGGAACTGGCGCTCGTCGAAGGCCGGCGGGTGCGCGCTCGGCGCCGGGCGCGGACATCGGACAGTGGGCAGCGCCGGGACGCCGATCTCGAAGGTGCCGATGCTACGGGCGAGTCCCGCAGTGTCAAAGAGGGTACGGCGGCGGACCCCGCACGTGTCAAAGCACCGCCGGCGATCCCGAGCCGACGGCGACATACGCGCCAGAACTTCCCGCGCGCGGCCGGAATTGCTACACTGCTCCCTGCGGTCAACCTCGGCACTCACAGACGACCGATGGCGCAAGCGCTGCAACGGATCATCACCGATCGCTACGGCGGCCGCGGAGCTGCCGGTCACGCTCGTGCTGCCCGACGGCGCGCGCGTGCCGCTGTCCCCGTCGCCGGCGGTCGAGATCGTCGCGCGCTCGTGGCGGGGCTTGCGGGCGCTCGCCTCGCCGGCCATGGGCTCGCTCGCCCGCGCCTACGTGCACGGCGACATCGACTTCACGGGCAGCGCGCGGCGCATCCTCGGCATCGCCGAGTCGATGGTCGGCACCGTGTCGCACGGCCGCGACCGCGCGCGGGCCCGCGTGGAAGCTCTTCCTGCATCAGCGGCGCAGCAACCGCGCGCAACATCTCGCACCACTACGACGTCACCAACGCGTTCTACCGGATGTGGCTCGACCAGCGCATGGTGTACTCGTGCGCGTATTTCAAGGACGACGCCGACGACGCTCGACGCCGCGCAGGAGAACAAGCTCGACCACATCTGCCGCAAGCTGCGGCTCGCGCCGCGGCGAGCAGTTCCTCGACATCGGCTGCGGCTGGGGCGCGCTGCTCTTCCACGCCGCGGAGAAGCTACGGCGTGCAGGCGCACGGCATCACGCTGTCGCAGAACCAGTTCGACCACGTGTCGCGGCGAGATCGCCGCGCGCGGGCTCGCAGGCCGCGTGCAGCGTCGAGCTGCGCGACTACCTCGACCTGCCCGACGACGCGCGCTACGACAAGGTCGCGAGCGTGGGCATGTTCGAGCACGTCGGGCGTCGCGCCGCTTCCCCGCGTACTTCGGCAAGATCCACCGCGTGCTGAAGCCCGGCGGCATGGTGCTGAACCACGGCATCACGCACAACACGCTCGACGCCGACAGCCTGGGCAGCGGCATCGGGGAGTTCGTCGAGGACTACGTGTTCCCGGGCGGCGAGCTCACGCACGTGTCGCGGGTGATCGAGGGCATGGCGGGCGAGGGCCTCGAATGCATCGACGCCGAGGCGCTGCGCGAGCACTACGCGAGGACGCTCTGGCCGTGGGTCGACCGGCTGGAGGCGCAACGAGGCCGAGGCGCGCCGCGAGGTCGGCGACGAGCGCTATCGCGTGTGGCGCATCTACATGGCGGGGTCGGCGCACGCGTTCGACCGCGGCTGGCTGTCGCTGTGGCAGCTCCTCGGCGGCAAGCCGCACGCGCGACGGGCGGCTGCCGCATCCGCTGACGCGCGACTACATGTACGGTTCCTGATCGGTCGCGGTCGGGTTCATCGACCTGGCTGGCGACGCATCGGCGCCGGGGCTCCGCCGTTGCATCACTGGCGCCGAGCCCGCATATTGTCGCGACAGTCCTCCGGAGCGCCCCATGTCCAAGCCCGATCCCGAAGCCGCCGTCGACGCCCTGCATACCGAAGAGAGGGAGTCAGCGCTTACTTTTCCGTGCGTCTTCCCGATCAAGATCATGGGTCGCACGCAGGACGGCTTCGCGCAGGCGGTGTCGGACGTGGTGCGCAAGCACGCGCCCGATTTCGATCCCGCGACGCTCGAGATGCGCGCCTCGAAGGAGGGCAACTGGCTGTCGGTCACCGCAACCGTCAACGCGACCTCGCGCGAGCAGCTCGACGATCTCTATCGCGAGCTCGTCGCGCATCCGATGGTGAAGATGGTCCTGTAGGCGGCATCGTTCCCACATGAACGCGACGCTCGAGCTCGCCGCGCCCGCGGCCGTGCGCACGCTCGGCCGCACCGACTACGTCGCGACGTGGCAGTCGATGCAGGCGTTCACCGGCGCGCGCGACGGCGACACGCGCGACGAGATCTGGCTGACCGAGCATCCGCCGATCTACACGCTCGGCCTCGCCGGCCGACGCGAGCACCTGCTGCGCGACAACGGCATCCCGACGCTGAAGGTCGACCGCGGCGGACAGGTCACGTATCACGGGCCCGGCCAGCTCGTCGCGTACACGCTGATCGACCTGCGGCGCGCGCGCGTGGGCATCCGCGAGCTCGTCCGGCGGCTCGAGGGGGCGGTGATAGAATGGCTCGCGACGCTGGGCATCGCCGCGTACGGCAAGACGGCGGCGCCGGGCGTGTACGTCGACGTGCACGGCGTCGAGGCGAAGATCGCCGCGCTGGGACTCAAGGTGCGCAACGGCTGCACGTATCACGGACTCGCGGTGAACGTCGCGATGGACCTCTCGCCGTTCGCCGACATCGATCCCTGCGGCTACCCGGGTCTCGCGGTCACGCAACTCGCCGACCTCGGCGTGACGCGCACGGTCGAACCGGCCGGACGCGAGCTGGCCCCGCTCCTCGCCGCACGACTGAACCGATCATGAGCCTCGATCACGATGCCCCCGCCACTCCCGCCAACGCGGCCGGCGTGAAGCACAAGGGCGACGCGCAAGACGGCGCGCATCCCGATCAAGGTCGTCGCCGCCCCGATGCTCAAGAAGCCCGAGTGGATCCGCGTGCGCGCGGCGTCGTCGCCGCGCTTCACGGAGATCAAGCAGATCCTGCGCGAGCACCGGCTGCACACGGTGTGCGAGGAAGCGTCCTGCCCGAACATCGGCGAGTGCTTCGGCAAGGGCACCGCGACGTTCATGATCATGGGCGACATCTGCACGCGGCGCTGCCCGTTCTGCGACGTCGGCCACGGCCGGCCCCTGCCGCTCGACGCCGACGAGCCGGCGAACCTCGCGCGCACGATCGCGGCGCTGAAGCTCCAGTACGTCGTGATCACGAGCGTGGACCGCGACGACCTGCGCGACGGCGGCGCCGCAGCATTTCGTCGACTGCATCCGCGCGGTGCGCGAGCATTCGCCGGGGACGCAGATCGAGGTGCTGGTGCCCGACTTTCGCGGACGGCTCGAGCGCGCGCTGGCGATCCTCGAGGCCGCGCCGCCGGACGTGATGAACCACAACCTCGAGACGGTGCCGCGGCTCTACCGGCAGGTGCGGCCCGGCTCGGACTACGCGCATTCGCTCAAGCTGCTGCAGGAATTCAAGGCGCGCGTGCCCGGCGTGCCGACCAAGTCGGGCCTGATGGTCGGCCTGGGCGAGACCGACGACGAGATCCTCGCGACGATGCGCGACATGCGCGCGCACGGCATCGACATGCTGACGCATCGGCCAGTACCTGCAGCCGTCGGCCGGACACCTGCCGGTGCTGCGCTACGTGCATCCGGACGTCTTCGCGATGTTCGAGCGCGAGGCCTACGCGATGGGCTTCCGGCACGCGGCGGTGGGCGCGCTGGTGCGCTCGTCGTATCACGCCGACAAGCAGGCCGAGGACGTGCTGCACGGCTGACGGCTACCGCGAAGGCAGCGTCGCCCCCTTCGGCCACAGCAGCCACATCCGTCCTTCCTGCTTCATGCGTCCCGCCTCGCGGCCGGCATCGGGCCGAAGCCCCAGAAGAAATCCGCACGCACCGCGCCGCGGATCGCGCCGCCCGTGTCCTGCGCCAGCGTGAGCCGCTTGAGCGGACGCGACGACAGCGGCATCGTGGTGGCGAGGAACACCGGCGCGCCGAGCGGGATCGAGCGCGGGTCGACCGCGATCGCGCGCTCCGCGAGCAGCGGCACGCCGAGCGCGCCGTGCGGCCCGTCGATCGCCGCGTCGAGCGATCCCGGCGGCGCCGGCGGCACCTCGCGGAAGAACACGTAGCTCGGATTCTCGTCGAGCAGCGCGCGGACGCTTGTCCGGATGCGCCTGCGCCCACGCGCTGATCGCCTGCATCGACGCGCGCTCGTGCGTGAGCTCGCCGCGATCGATCAGCACGCGCGCCGACCGAGCGGTAGGGATGGCCGTTCTGGTCGGCATAGTTGAGGCGCATCACGCTGCCGTCGGTCGAGCGCGATGCGGCCCGACCCCTGGATCTCGAGGAAGAACGCCTCGACCGGATCGCCGACGTAGACCAGCGCCTTGCTCGCGTAGCGCCGTCGCATCGCGCTCGAGCTCCGCGCGCGACCAGTACGGCACGACGCGCGTGCCCTCGACGCGGCCGCGCACGCGCTTGTCCTTGAGCTCGGGATACAGGCTCGGCGAGGTCGACCACGAGGAGATCGTCGGGCGGCGCGTACAGCGGCACGTGTGTTCGCGTCCGAGCGCGCGCGCGATCCGGCGAGCAGCGGCTCGTAGTAGCCGGTGACGAGGCCCGACGTCGTTGCCGTCGGCAGCGCTCACGCGGTATGGGCTAAAATTGCGCGACGAAGAATGCGCGCACCGCGCCGGGCGTCGCGGCCGTCGACGCGATCGCGCCGGCGGCGCACGGCGCCTGCCAGGTCGCGCGCGGTCGTCGCGTTGGCGACGAGCGCGCGGCAGCCGACGACGAACGCCGGCCAGGCGGCCGCGACCGGGTCGCGCTCCAGCCCGGCAGGTCGCTCCACGCCGCGGGGGTGAACTGCGCGCGCGTGCCGGCGGCGGCGCGGTGTCGGCGCCGGCTTGGGCGCCGGCGGCGGGACGGTCTGGCAGCCGGCGACGAGCAGCGCGGCCGCCACGTAACCGCGGCCACGCGCGCAAGCCGCGCGCGGCGATGACGAGGTGTCGGCATGGGCTGGATTCTGCTCGAAGCCTTGGTGGCGCTCCTGCATCGGCGATCTTCATCGTGTGGTGGACCGCGAGCGCGCGGCGGCAGCCGCCGCCATCCGACGCATCGCCGGCGACAGCGCGACGATCAGTGAAGCGTGCGCGGCACGGAGAGCGTGAAGGGCGGGATGGGCGCGTCGAACGTCGTGCCCGTCGTCGGCGCGCATCTGGTAGGTGCCGCGCATCGTGCCCACCGACGTGGGAATCGACGCGCCGCTCGTATACTCGAAGCTTTCGCCGGGCTTGCAGGAGCGGCTGCTGGCCGACCACGCCCAGTCCCCTTCACTTCCTGGACCTTGTGCTCGGCGTCGGTGATGATCCAGTGCCGGCTCACGAGCTGGGCCGCGACGTCGCCGGTGTTGGTGATCGTGATGGTGTAGGAGAACACGTACTCGTTCTTCGCCGGATCGGACTGATCGGCGAGGAACGACGCCTTCGGCACCACCGTGATTTCGTATCGCTTGCCGCTGCCCATCGTCGCTGATCCGCCAACTTCGCAACGATTATAGACCGATGCCCGCCACTTACCGGATTGCCCCATCGATCCTGTCCGCCGACTTCGCGCGGCTCGGCGAGGAAGTGCGCAGCGTCATCGACGCCGGCGCCGACCTCGTTCATTTCGACGTGATGGACAACCATTACGTGCCCAACCTGACGGTCGGGCCCCTGGTGTGCGAGGCGATCCGTCCGCATTCGACGCGTGCCGATCGACGTGCACCTGATGGTGAAGCCGGTCGACCGCATCGTGCCCGATTTCGCGAAGGCCGGCGCCAGCAACATCAGCTTCCATCCGGAGGCGAGCGAGCACGTCGACCGCACGATCGGCCTCATCCACGAGCACGGCTGCACGGCCGGCCTCGTGTTCAATCCGGCGACGCCGCTCGACTGGCTGATGCACGTGATCGACAAGCTCGATCTCGTGCTCATCATGTCGGTGAATCCGGGATTCGGCGGCCAGTCGTTCATCCCGCACGCGCTCGAGAAGCTCAAGGCGGCGCGCAGAGCTGATCGACGCGTCCGACGCAGCGCACCGGACGCGAGATCCGGCTCGAGGTCGACGGCGGCGTGAAGGTCGACAACATCCGCGCGATCGCGGAAGCGGGCGCCGACACGTTCGTCGCGGGCAGCGCGATCTTCGCGGCGCCGGACTACGCAAGGGCACGATCGCGAAGATGCGCGCGGAGCTCGCGCACGTTGGCTGAGGCCGATCCGATCGGGCGCTTCGCGGTCGACGCCGTCGCGTTCGACCTCGACGGCACGCTGCTCGATACCATTCACGATCTCGCCGCAGCCGTGAACGTGCTGCTGGCCGAGCTGGGCCACGCGCCGCTGCCGACCGACACGATCCGCGATCTCGTGGGCAAGGGCATGCCCAACCTGCTGCAGCGCGCGCTTGCGCTGTGCGGCGCGGATCACGACGAGCGCGCGACGCTGGCCCTCCTGCCGCGCTACCAGGCCATCTACGGAGCGCTGCTGGGCAGGCAGACGCGGCTGTATCCGGACGTGGTCGCCGGGCTCGCCCGCATGCGCGACGCCGGCTTCGCACTGGCGGTGGTCACCAACAAGGCGACCAGGTTCGTGCGACCGCATCTCGACCGCGCGGAAATCGCGGATTACTTCGACGTGGTGATCGGCGGCGACGACGCCGCGCGCAAGAAGCCCGACGCCGCGCCGCTGCTGCTCGCCGCCGAACGCCTCGGCGTCGCGCCGTCGCGACTCCTGATGGTCGGCGACTCCGGCAACGACGTCGAGTCCGCGCGCGCCGCGGGCTGTCCGGTGCTGGTGGTGCCCTATGGCTACAGCGAGGGCCTGCCCGTGCAAAGTCTCGGGAGCGATGGTATAGTCGATTCGCTCGCGAGCGTGGCGGACCTCGTCCGGCGCGCGGCGCGACCTTCGAACCAACCATGAACGACCTACTCGACTCCGGCCAGCCGCGCGCCTTCGCGGCATGGCGGCGCAAGGACGAGTGGCGCTGGCGGCGCCCACTCTAGTCCTTCGCGTCTTCGCGTCGCGCGCACACACTGACAGCGACGCCCCGGTCAAAAGCAGTCGAGGTCGCAGCATGATCACCGAGAGCGAATTCCGCGCGCTCGCGGCGCAAGGGCTACAACCGCATCCCGCTCGTCGAGGAGTCGTTCGCCGACCTCGACACGCCGCTGTCGCTCTACCTCAAGCTCGCCAACGCGCGCTATTCGTTCCTGCTCGAATCGGTCGTCGGCGGCGAGCGCTTCGGGCGCTACTCGTTCATCGGCCTGCCGGCGCAGCGTGCGGCTGCGCGCCCGCGGCACGCACGTCGACGTCGAGGACGACGACGGGCGTGCGCGAGTCGTTCGACGGCGATCCGCTGGCGTTCGTCGAGTCGTATCGCGCGCGCTTTCGCGCCGCGCCGCTGCCCGGCCTGCCGCGCTTCTGCGGCGGCCTCGCCGGCATCTTCGGCTACGACGTCGTGCGCCACATCGAGACGAAGCTCGCGCACACCGCGAAGCCGCCCACGCCGGGACTGGCCGACGTGCCCGACATGCTGCTGCTGCTGACCGAGGAGCTCGCGGTCGTCGACAATCTGAAGGGCAAGATCTCGCTCATCGTCTACGCCGATCCGGGCGCGCCCGACGCCTACGCGACGGCGCGCGACCGCCTGACCGAGCTGCGCCACAAGCTGCGCGAGCCGGTGACGATTCCCTTCGCGACGGGCTCCGAGCGCTCGCACGGCGCAAAGCGAGTTCGGCGAAGCGGGCTACAAGGCCGCGGTGGCGCGCGCGAAGGAGTACATCGCGGCGGGCGACATCATGCAGGTGGTGATCTCGCAGCGGATGGCGATGCCGTTCGCGCGATTCGCCGCTGTCGCTCTACCGCGCGCTGCGCTCGCTCAATCCGTCGCCGTACATGTTCTATTACGACTTCGGCGACTTCCACGTGGTCGGCGCGTCGCCCGAGATCCTCGTGCGCAAGGAAGGCTCGACGATCACGCTGCGCCCGATCGCCGGCACGCGGCCGCGCGGCGCCACGCGCGAGGCGGACGAGGCGCTCGCCAGGGAGCTCGCCGCCGATCCGAAGGAGCTCGCCGAGCACGTGATGCTGCTCGACCTCGGCCGCAACGACGTCGGCCGCGTGGCGCAGATCGGCACGCGTGCGGGTCGCCGACCAGATGGTCATCGAGCGCTATTCGCACGTGATGCACATCGTGTCGCAACGTGGAGGGCACGCTGAAGCCCGGACTCACGAGCGTCGACGTGCTGCGCGCCGCGTTTCCCGCGGGCACCGTGAGCGGCGCGCCGAAGGTGCGCGCGATGGAGATCATCGACGAGCTCGAGCCCACCAAGCGCGGCATCTATTCGGGCGCGGCCGGCTACATCAGCTTCCAGGACGACATGGACACCGCGATCGTGCTGCGCACGGCGGTGCTGAAGGACGGCGTGCTGTACGCGCAGGCGGGCGGCGGCATCGTCCACGATTCGTCGCCCGAGGGCGAATGGCAGGAGACGCTGAACAAGCTGCGCGCGGTGATGCGCGCGGCGGAGATGGTGCAGCAAGGCCTGGACCAGAGGGGACTAGGACGCCATGCTGCTCATGATCGACAACTACGACAGCTTCACCTACAACCTCGTCCAGTACCTGGGCGAGCTCGGCGCCGACGTGCGCGTCTATCGCAACGACGCGATCACGCTCGACCAGGTCGCGGCCATGAAGCCCGACGCAGATCGTCGTGTCGCCGGGACCGTGCACGCCCACCGAGGCCGGCATCTCGGTGCCGCTGATCCAGCGCTTCGCCGGCGAGATCCCGATCCTCGGCGTGTGCCTCGGCCACCAGGCGATCGGCCAGGCGTTCGGCGGCAGGATCGTGCGCGCGCAGCGCGTGATGCACGGCAAGCTGTCGCCGGTCACGCACGACGCGCGGGGCGTGTTCCACGGTCTGCCGTCGCCGTTCGCGGTGACGCGCTACCATTCGCTCGCCATCGAGCGCGACCAGCGTGCCCGACGAGCTCGAGGTCACCGCCACCGCCGACGACGGCGAGATCATGGGCGTGCGCCATCGGCCGCTTCGCGGTCGAGGGCGTACAGTTCCATCCCGAAGCGATCCTGACCGAGCACGGCACGCGCCTGCTCGGCAATTTCCTGGAGGGACGACGATGAACTCCGCTGATGCGTCGCCGCTGCCCTGTGCCGTGGCGCTCGCCTTCGCTGCCGGCGCCTCCGCCGGCGCGCTGGAGGAGTGCATGAGCAAGAGCGATCACGCGGCGATCACGCGCTGCCTGATCGATGCCGAGCGTGAGGCGCAGGACCGCGCTCGTCAAGGTCGAAGGCGACATCGCGCGGAAGCGCGCGCGCGAGATCGACACGGCCACCGGCCGCCCGGGCGCCGCCGCGGCGCTTCGGCCAGGTCGATGCGCGACTTTCGCCGAATACCGCAAGGCGCAGTGCGACTTCGTGCGCGCGATGTACGCGAGCGGCAGCGGCGCCGACCAGGGCCAGCTCGCGCTGCATGGTCGACATGACGCGCCGCCGCGTCCGCGACCTCCAGAACTAGGGGAACACCGATGACCATCACCGTGCAGGATGCGCTCCAGCGCACCATCGAGCACCGCGAGATCTTCCACGACGAGATGCTGTCGCTCATGCGGCAGATCATGAGCGGCGAGGTGTCGCCGGTGATGATCGCCGCGCTGACCGTCGGCCTGCGCGTCAAGAAGGAGACGATCGGCGAGATCGCCGCCGCCGCGCAGGTGATGCGCGAGCTGTCCACGAAGGTGGAGGTGGCCGACCGCGAGCACCTGGTCGACATCGTCGGCACCGGGCGGCGATGCGTCGCACACGTTCAACATCTCGACCGCGTCGATGTTCGTCGCGGCGGCGGCCGGCGCGCGCGTCGCCAAGCACGGCAACCGCTCGGTGTCGTCGAAGTCGGGCAGCGCCGACGTGCTCGAGGCGCTCGGCGCCAACATCATGCTGAAGCCGGAAGCGGTCGCCGCCTGCATCGCGGAGACCGGCGTCGGCTTCATGTTCGCGCCCAGCCATCACTCGGCGATGAAGCACGCGGCACCGGTGCGCCGCGAGCTCGGCGTGCGCACGATCTTCAACATCCTGGGTCCGCTGACCAATCCGGCCGGCGCGCCCAACCAGCTGATCGGCGTGTTCCATCCCGACCTCGTCGGCATCCACGTCCGCGTGCTGCAGCGGCTGGGCGCGCAGCACGTGCTGGTCGTGTACGGCAAGGACGGCATGGACGAGGTGTCGCTCGGCGCGGCAACGATGGTCGGCGAGCTGAAGGACGGCCAGATCCGCGAGTACGAGATCCATCCGGAGGACTTCGGTCTTTCGATGAAGTCCAACCGCGGCCTCAAGGTCGGCGACGCGCTCGAGTCGAAGGAGATGGTGCTCGAGGCGCTGCGCGACGTCGAAGGCACGCCGCGCGAGATCGTGGTGCTCAACGCCGGCACCGCGCTGTACGCGGCGAACGTCGCGGGTTCGATCGGCGAGGGCATCGAGCGTGCGCGCACGGCGATCGCGAGCGGCGCGGCGAAGCGCAAGCTCGAGCAGTTCGTCGCCGCCACGCAGAAGCTGGCGCCAGCCCGCGACCTGATGCCACGCGCGCGCCGTGATCCGCGGGAGACGCTGTTCGTGCGGCGCGCGGCCGCACGCGACATCCCGCGACTCGCGCAATGGAACCGCGAGCTCATCGAGGACGAGCGGCACGAGAACGCGCATGCGCGCGCCGATGCTGCTCGCCGGCCGCCTGCGTGCGTGGCTCGCGGAGGACTACCGGAT
The DNA here is from genome assembly GCA_963725735.1 of uncultured beta proteobacterium. Classification (GTDB taxonomy): domain Bacteria; phylum Pseudomonadota; class Gammaproteobacteria; order Burkholderiales; family Casimicrobiaceae; genus VBCG01. The sequence continues at coordinate 44,680 of CAVRZM010000020.1, forward strand.
CTGCGTGTTCGAGGCGAAGGGCGCACCGGTCGGCTACGCGCTGTTCCGCGAGCTGCCCGAGTGCGCTGCACCTGCGGCATTTCTTCGTCGCCCGCGACCAGCGCCGGCAGGGGATCGGGCGGCGCGCGTTCGAGAAGCTTGCGCGCCGTCGTTCTTTCCGCGCGGCAAGCGCGTGCTGGTCGAGGTGCTCGCGGAACGCCGCCGGCGCTGGCGTTCTGGAAGTCGGTCGGATTCGGCGAACGGTACCTCGGACTGCAGTTCCCTGCGGCAAACTCCTGACGGCACATCCATGGCAAAGAGCGACATCCTCGAGAAGATCATCACGACCAAGGCGCAGGAAGTGATCGCCGCGCAGGTGGCGCGCCCGTTCGCGCGCGTCGACGCGGACGCGCGCGCGCTGCCGCCGCCGCGCGGCTTCGCGCGCGCGCTGCAGTCGCGCGATCGCGGCAGGCCGGCCGGCGGTGATCGCCGAGATCAAGAAGGCGAGCCCGAGCAAGGGCGTGCTGCGCGAGGCGTTCGACCCGCCGGCGATCGCGGCGAGCTACGAGCGCGCGGGCGCGGCGTGCCTGTCCGTGCTCACCGACAAGCCGTTCTTCCAGGGCGCCGGCGAGTACCTCGTCGCGGCGCGCGCCGCCTGCGCGCTGCCCGGCGCTGCGCAAGGAGTTCATCGTCGACGAGTACCAGGTCGCGGAGTCGCGCGCGCTCGGCGCCGACGCGATCCTGCTCATCGTCGCGGCGCTCGAGGACGCGCAGATGGCCGCGCTCGAGGCCTGCGCGCACGGCTACGGGATGGACGTGCTGGTCGAGATCCACGACGGCGCCGAGCTCGATCGCGCGCTCGCGCTCAAGACGCCGCTCCTCGGCATCAACAACCGCAACCTGCGCAACTTCAGCGTGACGCTCGACACGACGTTCAACCTGCTGCCGCGGGTGCCGCCGGACCGGCTGGTCGTCACCGAGAGCGGCATCGCCACGCCGCGCGACGTCGCGATGATGCGCGAGCGCGGCGTGCACGCGTTCCTCGTCGGCGAGGCGTTCATGCGCGCGCCGGACCCGGGCGCGGCGCTGACGGCGCTCTTCGGCTGACGCGCGGGCCGGGCGCGGTTTGCTATGATGCGCTGCCGCGCGAACCGGAAGCGCAGGAGGCGGTAGCGCAGGGCGCTTCGACCAGCCGCGGCGTCGGGATCCATCTTCAATACCCCGCCCAACGGACACCGCGTGTCGGCCATCGCCGTCGACAACGTCAGCAAGCACTGGACGACCGCCGACGGCCACGTGCGCGCGGTCGACGCCGTGTCGTTCGAGCTCGGCGACGGCACGCTCAACGTGCTGCTCGGACCGTCGGGCTGCGGCAAGTCCACGACGCTGCGCCTCATCGCCGGGCTCGAGGCCGCCGACGGCGGCCGCATCGCGATCGGCGACCGCGACGTCACCACGCTGCCGCCGGCCAAGCGGAACATCGCGATGGTGTTCCAGAGCTATGCGCTGTTCCCCCATCTCTCGGTGGCCGAGAACATCCTGTTCGGCCTGCGCGTGCGGCGCGTGCCGCCGCAACGAATGCGAGTCGCGCCTGGCGCGCGTGGCCGAATTGCTCGGCCTCTCGGCGCTCCTGTCGCGCAAGCCGTCGCAGCTTTCGGGCGGCCAGCAGCAGCGCGTGGCGCTCGGCCGCGCGATCATCAACGAGGCGCCGGTGTGCCTCATGGACGAGCCGCTGTCCAATCTCGACGCGCAGCTGCGCGCGGAGATGCGCACGGAGATCCGCGCGCTGCAGCGCAAGCTCGGCATCACGATGGTCTACGTCACGCACGACCAGGTCGAGGCGATGTCGATGGCCGACCGCGTGATCCTGCATGCACAGCGGCCGCATCGAGCAGAACGGCACGCCGGTGGAGCTGTACGAGACGCCGGCCAACGTGTTCGTCGCGCGCTTCATCGGCACGCCGCCGATGAACCTGCTGAAGCTGGAGCGCGGCCCGGGCGGCGCGGTGATCGGCGGCACGGAAGGTCCCGTGGTGCATGCCCGCCGACTACGCGGGCGGCATGCTCGGCGTGCGGCCCGAGCACATCTCGCTCGGCGTTCGAGAAGCGGCGTGCCGGCCATCGTCGAGGGCGTCGAATACCTGGGCGGCGATTCGCTGCTCACCTGCCGCATCGGCGGCCAGCCGCTCGCGGTGCGCGCGCCGGGCAGCGTCGGGCTTGTCGCGCGGCGATCCGGCGTGGCTCACGTGGGCGCCGGGCGCGCAGCATTTCTTCGGGCCGGACGGCGCGCGTCACGCAGTTGCGCGCGCGTCATCGCGGCCGTCAACGCTGACGGCGTAGACACCACCGTTTCATCGAGGAGGAGGAGGCACCATGGGGAATCGTTTCGTTCGCACCATCGCAGCCGCGCTGGCGGCGGCGTGCTCGCTGTTCGTCAGCGGGCGTCGCGCAGGCGCAGACCGAGGTTTCGTTCTACTATCCCGGTCGCCGTCGGCGGGCCGATCACCAAGATCATCGACGGCTTCGCGGCCGACTTCGAGAAGGAGAATCCCGGGATCAAGCTGAAGCCGATCTACTCGGGCAGCTACCAGGAGTCGATCACCAAGGCGCTGACCGCCGTGAAGAGCGGCGAGCCGCCGGTGATGTCGATCCTGCTGTCGACCGACATGTTCACGCTGATCGACGAGGAAGCGATCGTCCCGTTCGACCCGCTCATCAAGACGCCCGACGACCAGGCGTGGCTCAAGTCGTTCTATCCCGCGTTCATGGAGAACAGCCAGACCGGCGGCAAGACGTGGGGCATCCCGTTCCAGCGCTCGACGATCGTCCTCTACTACAACAAGGAGATGTTCAAGGAGGCGGGCCTCGATCCCAACAAGCCGCCCGCGACGTGGGCGGAGATGACGGCGTACGCGCAGAAGCTCACCAAGCGCGACGCGTCGGGCAAGGTCACGCAGTGGGGCGTGCAGATCCCGTCGTCCGGCTTCCCGTACTGGCTGTTCCAGGCGCTCGCGATCGAGAACGGCGCGAACCTCATGAACGCGGCCGGCACCGAGACCTACTACGACAAGCCGGAAGTGATCGGCGCGCTGCAGTACTGGGTCGACCTCGTCAACGAAGTACAAGGTGCATCCGGAAGGCATCGTCGAGTGGGGCACCACGCCGAAGGACTTCTTCGAGACGCAAGGTGGCGATGATCTGGACCACCACCGGCAACCTCACCAACGTCAAGACCAACGCCAAGTTCGATTTCGGCGTGGCGATGCTGCCGGCGTCGCAAGCAGCGCGGCAGCCCGACGGGCGGCGGCAACTTCTACATCTTCGCGAAGTCGACGCCCGGCGCAGCGTGAAGCGGCGATGAAGTTCATCAAGTGGGTGACCTCGCCGCAGCGCGCGGCGCAGTGGGGCATCGACACGGGCTACGTCGCGGTGCGCGCGGATGCGTGGGAGACGCCGGTGATGAAGCAGTACGTCGCCGGCTTCCCGGCGGCGGCGGTCGCGCGCGACCAGCTGCCGTACGCGAAGGCCGAGTTGTCGACGCACGACAACCAGCGCGTCACCAAGGCGCTGAACGACGGCCTGCAGGCCGCGCTGACCGGAACGAAGACGCCGGAGGCGGCGATGAAGGACGCGCAGCGCGAGGCGGAGCGGTTGCTGCGGCCGTACAGGAAGTAGCCGTCTGGTCGTTCGGCGCAATCGCTTCGGCTCATACTCCCTCTCCCCGGACGGGGAGAGGGCGGGGTGAGGGGAAGCGACGCGCAAGGAGTTGCGGAAACCAGACGGACGCGGAAGCCAAGCTCTGGAGGCATCTTCGCGATCGGCGCTTGGGCGGCTACAAGTTCCGGCGGCAAATCCATCGGGCGTTCATCGTCGATTTCGTCTGCATCGAAGACGCTGGTAGTCGAGGTCGACGGAGGGCAGCACGCGACGCCGCAGCACGATCAGCAGCGGACTGCTGAGTTGAATCGCTCGGCATCACGGTCGTCGGTACTGGAACGATGACGTGCTCGTCGGATGGACGCGTCTGGGACATCCTGGACGCTCACCGCCCCTCACCCCAGCCCTCTCCCCGCGAGCGGGGAGAGGGAGTCCTGGCCATGACTCGCACCACCCAATGGCTCTACGGCTGGCTGCTGCTGCTGCCGGCGATGGCACTGCTCGTGCTGTTCACGCACTACCCGGCGGTCGCCACGCTGTGGCACAGCTTCTTCTCGACGCCGAAGGGCAGCCGCGCCGTCGGTGTTCGTCGGCATCGACAACTACCGGCAGCTCGTCGAGGACCCGATCTTCTGGCAGGCGCTGTCCAACAACCTGTGGTACGCGGTCGGCACGATCCCGGTCGTCGATCGTGATCGCGCATCGCTGATGGCGGTGTGGGTCAACGAGCGCATTCCCGGGCCGCGGGCTTCTGCGCCTCGCGTATTTCACGCCGACCATCCTGCCGATGATCGCGGTGGCCAACATCTGGCTCTTCTTCTACACGCCCGAGTACGGGCTGCTCGAGCAGTTCCTGCGGACTCTTCGGCGCGCCCAGCCACAACTGGCTCGGCAGCAAGAGCACGGCGCTGCCCGCGCTCATGGTGGTGACGATCTGGAAGGAAGCCGGCTTCTTCATGATCTTCTACCTGGCCGCGCTGCAGTCGATGTCGCCGTACGCTCGCGGAGGCGGCGGCCATCGAGGGCGCGTCGCGCTGGTATTTCTTCCGGCGCGTGACGTTTCCGCTGCTGATGCCGACCACGCTGTTCGTGCTCGTGAACGCGGTGATCAACGCGTTCCGGCTCGTCGACCACATCGTCGTGATGACGCGCGGCGGGCCGGACAACGCGACCTCGCTCCTGCTCTACTACATCTACGAGATCGGCTTCCGCTTCTGGGACTCGGCCTACGCGGCGGCGCTGACGGTGGTGCTGCTCGCGATCCTCGGGCTCGTCGCGCTCGCGCAGTTCTTCTTCCTCGAGCGCAAGGTGCACTACCAGTGAACGACCCCCACGCTTGCGGCTGTCGCCGCTGCGCTGCCCCCGGAGGGGGCGCATGCCGCGCCTTGGGACGGCCCGGCGGCGCGGCGAACGACCCCCACGCTTGCGGCTGTCGCCGCTGCGCCGCATGAACGCGCAGACGCAGGTCTATGCGACCCGCGGCGCCACCAGGCGCTGGAGACGGCGGCCGCGTGGCTGCTGGGCTTCCTGTGGGTGCTGCCGCTGCTCTACGCGTTCTGGACGGCGTTCCATCCGGCCGAGTTCTCGACGCGCGCTGGCGCTCGCCGCGCCGCTCACGCTCGACAACTTCGCGCGCGCCTGGGCCGCGGCGCCGTTCGCGCGCTACTTCGTCAACACGGTGCTGCTCGTGACGATGGTGCTGGCCGCGCAGCTCGTGCTGGTCACGCTCGCCGCCTATGCGTTCGCGCGCTTCGAGTTCCCGGGCCGCGACATCCTGTTCGCGCTGGTGCTGGTGCAGCTCATGATCATGCCCGACGTGCTGATCGTCGAGAACTACCGCACGATGACGTGCTCGGCCTGAAGGACACGATTCTCGCGATCGGCCTGCCGTACATGGCGAGCGCGTTCGGCATCTTCCTGCTGCGGCAGACGTTCAAGACGGTGCCGCGCGAGCTGGACGAGGCCGCGCGCGTGGAAGGCTGCACGCCGCTGCAGGTGCTGTGGAAGGTCTACGTGCCGCTCGCGCGCCCGACGTACCTCGCCTACGCGCTCGTCAGCGTCAGCTATCACTGGAACAACTTCCTGTGGCCGCTCATCATCACCAACTCGGTGGAGTCGCGGCCGGTCACGGTGGGCCTGCAGGTGTTCTCGGCGACGGACCAGGGGCTCGACTGGTCGGTCATCACGGCGGCGACGCTGCTCACGACGGCGCCGCTGCTGGTCGCGTTCCTCCTCTTCCAGAAGCAGTTCGTGCAATCGTTCATGCGCGCGGGCATCAGATAGGACGGTCATGAAGCTCATCACGTGGAACGTGCAATGGTGCCGCGGCGTCGACGGCAGAAGGTCGACGCCGGCGCGCGTGGTCGCCGACGCGCAAGCGTCTCGCCGATTTCGACGTGCTCTGCCTGCAGGAGATCGCCGACAACTTCCCGGATCCGCTGCTCGGCGGCCACACGGGCGAGGACCAGTTCGCGCGGCTCGCCGCGCTGCTGCCCGGCTACACGGCGGTGCCCGGCGTCGCGGTCGACCATCCCGGCGACGACGGCCGCCGCCGCCGCTTCGGCAACATGATCCTGTCGCGCCTGCCGGTGCTGCAGACGTTTGCGCCACCTGCTGCCCGTATCCCGCCGACCAGGACGTGCCCGAGCATGCCGCGCATCGCGGTCGAGGCGGTGGTCGAGCGCGCCGTTCGGCGAGGTGCGCGTGATCACCACGCATCTCGAGTACTACTCGCTGCGCGAAGCGCTCGGCGCAGGTCGACGCGCTGCGCGCGATCTACGCCGAAGGCTATGGCTACGCGCGCAGACCCGCGCGTCACCGTGCGACGACGGCGGCCCGTTCCAGACGTTCGCCGCGCCCGCCGCGACGATCATCACCGGCGACTTCAATCTCGAATACACGCGATCCGCTGCACGCGCGCATGCAGGCGCCGTTCGCCGACGGCACGCCGCCGCTCGTCGACGCCTGGGACGTCGCGCATCCCGGGCGAGCCGTATCCGCCGACGTTCCGCATCTACGAGAAGGAGACGCCGGACCAGGCGGAGCTGCATTGCGACTTCATCTTCGTGAGCGACGCCGCTGCGGCCGCGCGTGCGCGACGTGATCGTCGATACCAGGACGCAGGTCTCCGATCACCAGCCGGTGGTGCTGACGCTCGGTGAGGCCGTCGCGGGCGAGGCGCCCTTCCGTGGCGGCACCAAGCCCGTGCGTAGCCCTGACATGCGGACCGCAGTCTCGCCGGGCGGCTACAATGATGGGTTGTCCGCGGCCCGCAAGGCCGCGGCATCGCCCGTGCCCGCCGCCCTTGAAACCGCCCCCACCACCGACCGCCTCGCTCACCTTCACCGGCGAGCGCTTCCTGCCGGAAGTGCGCGGCGCGATCTGGTACGAGCACTGGCATCGCTACGCCGCCGTCGCGCCGCTCGCCGCCGGCAAGCGCGTGCTCGACGCGGCGTGCGGCGAAGGCTACGGCAGCTACCTGCTGTCGCAGCGCGCGGCGCGCGTGATCGGCGTCGACGTGTCGCCCGACGGCGATCGCGCACGCGCGGCCAGCGCTACACGCACGCCGAACCTCGCGTTCGTCGACGGGCTCGGTCACGGCGCTGCCGCTGGCCGACTCGAGCGTCGACCTCGTCGTGTCGTTCGAGACCATCGAGCACCTGCGCGAGCAGGAAGCGATGCTCGGCCGAGTTCCGGCGCGTGCTGGTGCCGCGACGGCGTGCTCGTGATCTCGTCGCCCAACCGCCCCGTGTACAACGAGGGCGGCGGCGTCGGAGAACCACTTCCACGTGCGCGAGCTCGATCGCGACGGAGCTGGCGGCGCTGCTTGCGCCGCGGCTTTCCGCAGCAGGCGTGGTACGCGCAGCGCGTGCTCGCGCACTCGGTGCTGTGGCGCGAAGGCGGCGGTGACGGCGCGGGCCGCGTTCCTCGACGCTCGACGGCGACGCGCCCGCGCGCGCGCAGCGCGCCCGGCGCCGCCGATGTACTTCGTGGTGGTGTGCGCGCGGCTGCAGGCGTCGCGCTGCCCGCGCTGCCCTCGCTCTCGCTGTTCGACGACGGCGCGCTCTCGCTGTGGCGCGACTATGCGCGCGCGCTGAACGCGCGAGCGCGAGCTCGCGTGGGACGAGATCGCGCGCGCGCAAGGTCGCCGAGGACCGGCTGGCCGAGCTCGTGCTCGCGACGCAACGATCTCGCGAGCGCGCGCATGGCCGATCGGCGCGCAGGCCGAACGCATCGCGGCGCTGGAAGCGAGCTCGCCGACACGCAGCCGCGGCGCAGGCGGCGATCGCGCGGCCAGGCGGCGCTCGCCGACGCGAGGCGCGCTGGCACGCGCAGCTGCGCACGGCGCGAGCGCACGCGCGCGCAGCGCGGCGCTACGCGAGACACGCGCGCGCCTCGCGTACCGCGAGTCGCGCGCGCGGCTGGCTGCGCTATCCGCTCGCTGCCGTGCGCCAGCGCCTGGCGGAGCGGCGTTGATGGCGCACCGTCGACATCGTCATCCCGGTGTGCGACGCCCTGCGACGCGCTGCGGCGCTGCGTCGACAGCGTCGCGGCGGCGAAGCGTGCGCACGCCCTACGAGCTCATCGTCGTCGACGACGGCGACGCACGGACGCCGGAGCTCGACGCGCTACCTGCGGCGAGCTGCGCAGACGCGCGACGTGCACCGTGCGTCGACGCAGCCGGCGCGCCAGGGCTACGCCGCGGCGGTGAATCGCGCGCTTCGGACTGCATCGCGATCGCGACGTGGTCGATCCTGCACGCGGACGCCGAGGTCGCCGACGACTGGCTCGACCGTCTCGTCGCGCACGCGACTGCGCGCGGACGTCGGCGTCGTCGGCACGTTCACCAACAGCGTCGGCACCGCGACCTATCCGTTGCCGCGCAGCCGCGAATCCGCTGCCCGACGGGCGCAGACGGTGGCGTCGCTCGACGCGCTGTTCGCGCGCGCCAACGCGGCGTGCGCCGTCGCGCTGCCGATCGTCGACGGGCCCTGCCTGTACTTCCGGCGCGATTGCCTCGAGCGCCGTCGGCGCGCTTCGACGGCGCAATCCGCTCGGCAGCGACTACGGCGTCGAGATCGACTTCTGCCTGCGCGCCGGCAGCGCCGGGCTTCCGGCATCTGCTCGCGGGCGATGTGTTCGTCGGCCACGAGGGCCACGCGTCGTTCGGCACGCGGGAGGCCGCAGGAGCTCGCGAGCGCGCGCAGAAGGCGCTGGCGAAGCTCTACCCGTCGTATCGCGGCGCAGCACGAAGGACATCGCCGAGCGCGAGCCCGACGCGCGCCGTTCGCGCGCCGCGTCGACCTTCTGCGCCTCGCGGAGTCGGGCAAGCGGCTCGCTCGTGTTCGTGTCGCATCCGTGGGGCGGCGGCATCCGCCGCTACATGAACGACCTCGTCGGCGCTGACCGACGGCGCGCTGCGAAGTGCTGTTCCTCGAGCCCGCGGTCGGCGACACGGTCAAGCTCTCGTGGCCGCGCGCCGGCGAAAGCTTCGCGCTGTACTTCACGCTGCCGGCCGAACTGCCGATGCTCGCGGAGACGCTGCGCACGATCGGCGTCGAGCGCCTGCATTTCCACCACGTGCACCTGCAGCCGCGCGCGATTCTCGACCTGCCCGGCGGTCGTCGGCGTTGCCGTACGACTACACGCTGCACGACTACCATCCGATCTGTCCGCAATACCACCTCGTGACCGAGGACGGCCGCTATTGCGGCGAGCCCGACGCCGCCGGCTGCGCCGCGTGCCTTGCGCGCCGACCGGCGCAGTGGGGCATCGACATCGCGACGTGGCGCGATGCGTTCGGACGTCTGCTGCGCGGCGCGGATCGCGTGATCGCGCCGTCGCAGGACGTCGCGACGCGCATGCGCCGCTACTTCCCGGAACTCGCGCATCGACGTGTGGCCCCATCCCGAGAGCCGGGCCCACGGCCGCTGCCGCGGATCGTGCGCGTGGCGATCCTCGGCAACCTGTCGCCGGAGAAAGGCCTGCACGTCGTCGCCGCCTGCGCGCGCGACGCGCGGGAGCGCGGGCTGCCGCTCACGTTCCGCGTGCTGGGCTCGACGACCGAGCCGATACCGCAGGCGCCCGACGCACCGCTCACGATCTACGGCCAGTACGTCGACAGCGAACTGCCGCAGCTGATCGCCGCGGAGAAGCCGGACGTGCTGCTGTTCGCGGCGCAGGTGCCGGAGACGTACGCGTACACGCTGTCGGTGGCACTGCAGTCCGGCTTGCCGATCGTCGCGTCGGCGCTCGGCGCGTTTCCCGAGCGCCTCGCGCGGCGTGCCGCGCTCGACGACGGTGCCATGGAATGCGCCGCCGGCCGCGTGGAACGACGCGCTGCTCGCGGCGTCGGGGGCCCATCGCCGCAGTACAGGCGCGTCGGTAGTCGCTGCTGTCGCGGACGGTGTCGCTGATGGACCCGGCGCGCTACCGCACGCTCTACCTGGCGCCGCTGCCCGCCGGTCCGCGCGCGCGCCGCGTGACCGACGCGCTGCCCGCGCTTCGACGACCACCACTTCTATCTCAAGGAAGGCGAAGTCGAGGTCGTACCGCTGTCGCTGCCGCAGCTCTTCACCGCCGGCGTCGAATGCGGTCACACGGCGGCGCGCGTGGAGCTCAAGCACCAGATCGACACCGTCGTCCGCGCAACTCGATCATTTTCGCGCCGTGCGCGATGCGTGCGCAAGGGCGATCGCGAGCAACTGGCTGGCGAGCTGCTCGCCACGCAGCGGGAGTTCCATTCGAAGAGCTGCAGATTCGAGATGTCGGAGATGCAGGCAGATGCAGATGCAGGCCGAGCAGATGCAGTTGCACGCAGACGCATCTCGAGACGTCGCGCTCGAGGCGCGCGGACGCGCATCGACGAGCTCGAGACGTCGACAGGCGTGGCGGATGACGCGCGCCGATGCGCGACGCGGCCACCGGGTGCAAGGTCGCGCGCGCCCGCTTCCGCGCGTGGCGTGCCGGAATGCATCGGCTGCCGCAGCTGTCCGCGATCGCCTTGTCGACGCTGCGCACGAGGGACCGGGCGCGCTCGCGCAGCGCGTGCGCGCCAAGGTGGCCCGGAAGAGCGCTTCAAGCCGACCGGCACGATCGCGCTTCCAGATCGAGGAGACGATCACGCCGCTCGCGTTCCCGCCGCCGCCTGAACCGCCGCGCGTGTCGATCGTGATCCCGGTGTACGGCAAGCCGCTGCTCACTTACACGTGTCTCAAGAGCGTGCACGCGCACACGCCGCACGGACATGCTCGAGGTCATCGTCGTCGACGACGCCTCGCCGGAGCCGACGGCATCCGCGCTGGCGGTCGTCAGCGGCGTCCGCTTCGAGCGCAACGCGCAGAACCTGGGCTTCATCGGTACCTGCAATCGCGGCGCCGAATTCGCGCGCGGCGAGTTCGTCGTGTTCCTCAACAACGACACGATCGTCACGCGTGGCTGGCTCGATGCGATGCTGCGCGTGTTCGCCGACGCATCCGGACGCGGGACTCGTCGGCGCGAAGCTCGTCTATCCGGATGGACGCCTGCAGGAAGCCGGCGGCATCGTCTGGCGCGACGGCTCCGCGTGGAACTGGGGCCGCGACGACAATCCCGGACCGGCCCGAGTACAACTACGTGCGCGAGGTCGACTACTGCTCGGGCGCGTGCCTCGCGATTCCGGCCGAGCTGTTCCGCGAACTCGGCGGCTTCGACGCGCGCTACGCGCCCGCGTACTACGAGGACGCCGACCTCGCGTTTGCCGTGCGCGCGGCGCGGCGCAAGGTGTACTACCAGCCGGCCGCCACCATCGTGCATTTCGAGGGCCAGACGTCGGGCACCGACGAGACCGCCGGCGTCAAGCGGCACCAGGTCGTGAACCGGGGCACCTTCGCGGCCAAGTGGGCGGAGGCGCTCGACGACGCATCGCGCCAACGGCGTCGATGCTCGGACTCGAGCGCGATCGCTGGGCGAAGCTGCGCGTGCTCGTGATCGACGCCTGCATGCTGACGCCCGACCACGATGCGGGATCGATGCGCATGCTGGCGATCCTCGAGATCCTGACGTCGCTCCGCTGCAAGGTGACGTTCGTCGCCGACAATCTCGAGCACCGGCAGCCTTACGTGGCGCAGCTGCAGCAGCGCGGCGTCGAGGTGCTGTTCCACCCGTTCGTCCGCTCGATCGCCGACCTGCTGTCGAAGCGCGGCGGCGAGTTCGACATCGTCGTGATGTCGCGCCACTACATCGCGGTGAAGCACATCGACGCGGTGCGCGCGTTCGCGCCGCGCGCGCTCGTCGTGTTCGACACGGTCGACCTGCACTTCCTGCGCAGCGAGCGGCAGGCCGAGCTCGACGGCAGCGTCGCTGGCGCGCGCGTCCGCTCGCGCCAAGCGCGACGAGGAGCTGACGCTGATCCGCAAGGCCGACGTCACGCTGGTCGTGTCGCCGTTCGAGCAGACGCTGCTCGCCGAGCTCGTGCCCGAGGCGCGCGTGCTGCGTGCTGTCCACGATCCACGAGCTGATGCCGCCGGGCAAGCCGTTCGCGGAGCGGGAGGGTCTCGTGTTCATCGGCGGCTTCCAGCACCCGCCCAACACCGACGCCGTGCTCTGGTACGCGCAGGAGATCCTGCCGCACGTGCGCGTCGCGCTGCCCGGCGTCAAGACCTACATCGTCGGCAGCAACGTGCCGGCGAGCATCGCGCGACTCGGCCGGCGCCCGACTTCGTCGTCACCGGCTACGTGCCCGACGTCACGCCGTATTTCACCGGCTGCCGCGTGTCGATCGCGCCGCTGCGCTACGGCGCCGGCGTGAAGGGCAAGATCAATCTCGCGATGAGCTACGGCCTGCCGGTCGTCGCGACCACGCCGTCGGTCGAAGGCATGTCGCTGGCGCCCGAGCGCGACGTGCTGGTGGCCGACGACGCCAGGCGACTTCGCCGACGCGATCGTCCGCGTCTACCACGACGAGGCGCTGTGGCAGCAGCTCGCGGCCGGCGGCCGCGAGAACATCCGCACCTACTTCTCGCGCGACGTCGCGCGCAGCGCGATCACCCGGCTCATCGCGTTCGCGCGCGGCAGCGCGAACCGGCATCGAGGCGCAGCATCGCCAGGCCCAGCGGCTACGCGTCCGCAGCGCGCCTCGCCACGTGACCGCTATCGGCTACCGGTGAACACGAGGTCGAACACGCCGTGGCCGAGCTTGCGGCCGCGCGCCTCGAACTTGGTCTGCGGTCGCCACGACGGGCCGCGGCGCGAAGCCGGCGACGGTGTTGCGCGAGCAGCGGCTCCGCGCGCGAACGTCGCGAGGATTTCCTGCGCGTAGTCTTCCCAGTCGGTGGCCGCGTGCAGGTAGCCGCCCGGTGCGAGCCGCTGCGCGAGCGCGTGCACGAACGCCGGCTGCAGCAGCCGCCGCTTGTGATGGCGCTTCTTCGGCCACGGATCGGGAAAGAACACGTGCACGCCCGCGAGCGACGCCGGCGGAATCATGTGCGCGACGACCTCGACCGCGTCGTGCCGGATCACGCGCACGTTGGCAAGCCGCAGCGCGTCGATGCTGCTTGAGGAGCGCGCCGACGCCGGGCGCGTGCACTTCGATGCCGAGGAAATCGCGCTCCGGATGCGCGTGCGCGATCGCGGCGGTCGTCTCGCCCATGCCGAAGCCGATCTCGAGCACGATCGGCGCGCGGCGCCCGAAGACGTCGCGAAGTCGAGCGGCGCGGGCGCGAACGGCGACGCCGTAGCGCGGCAGCAGGTCGGTGAGCGCGCGCGTCCTGCGCCGGCGACATGCGGCCCTGCCGCAGCACGAAGCTGCGCACCGGCCGCAGCGGCCGCGCGGCGCCGCCGGCGTCGTCGCCGGTCATGCGCGCGACGTCAGGACTTGCGCCAGTCGGGCGCCGTGAGCTTGCGCTCGACCGTGCGCGGCTCGTCGGCGCCCGCCGGCGTGTACTGGATCGTCAGCGTGTCGCGGATCCTTCCACGCGACCGTGACGTCGGACCACGCGCGTCGGCGGGCTTGTACGACGAGCTCGCTTGCTGCAGGCCCTCGCGCGTGACGCGCCACACGGCGAGCTCGTTCGCGCACCGCTTCGGGCAGAAGTCGGCGACGGCGACGCGCTGCCGGTCCGGCGCGAGCGAACGGCTCCGCCGGGCAGCGTCGGTCAGCGCGCCGGTCGCGCGCTGCAGCACCGCATAGCTGATGACGTCGCCGGACGTGACGAACAGCACGACGGCGTTGATCGGGCTCCAGTAGTCCCACAGCGCGTAGCTCTTCTCGCTGTCGGCTCGCGATCGCGTCGACGAAATCGCGCGTGCCGGACGGAGAACAGCGAGACGCGCAGCGTGTCGCCGTCGCGCACCGCGAGGTTGGGCAGCGCCTTCAGCTGCTCGGCCTCGACCAGGCGCCCGCAGTGCGCGGGGCCCTCGACGTTGCGCGCACAGCTCGAGCACGCGCTCGGGCGTCGGCGGCGCGGCCAGCGCAAGCGACGCGACGGCGAAGCAGACGGCGCCTGCGCAGGGCGCGCAGCGGACGTTCGCACTGCGCGCGTCGCTACGAGATGAGGCCGGAGGTCGGCGAGCTCGGGCTCGCCGCGTAGAGCTTGCGCGGCATGCGGCCCGGCGAGGAACGCGTCGCGCCCGGCCTCGACCGCGAGCCTCATCGCGCGCGCCATGCGCACCGGCTCCTGCGCGAGCGCGATGGCCGTGTTCATGAGCACGCCCGCGCAGCCCAGCTCCATCGCGATCGCCGCGTCGGACGCGGTGCCCACGCCGGCGTCGACCAGCACCGGCACCTTCGCCTGCTCGATGATGAGCTTCAGGTTCCACGGATTGAGGATGCCCATGCCCGAGCCGATGAGCGAGGCGAGCGGCATGATCGCCACGCAGCCGATCTGCTCCAGCTCGCGCGCGATGATCGGGTCGTCGGACGTGTACACCATCACCTGGAAGCCGTCGGCCACCAGGCGCTCGGCGGCCTTCAGCGTCTCGCGCACGTTGGGGAACAGCGTGTTGGCGTCGCCCAGCACCTCGAGCTTGGTGAGCGCGTGGCCGTCGAGCAGCTCGCGCGCGAGCTTCAGCGTGCGCACGGCGTCGTCGGCGGTGTAGCAGCCGGCGCTGTTCGGCAGGTACGTGAACTCGGACGGCGGCAGCGCGTCGAGCAGCGACGGCGCGTTCGCGTCCTGGCCGAGGTTGGTGCGCCGGATCGCGACCGTCACGATCTGCGCGCCCGAGGCGACGATCGCCTCGCGCGTCTGCGCGAAGTCGCGGTACTTGCCGGTGCCGACGAGCAGGCGGGAGCGGTAGGCGCGGCCGGCGATGACGAGCGGATCGGCCAGGGCGGCGGAGGCGTGCGGGCGCGTTCATGCGGCCCATTTTACGCCGGCCGCGTCACCGGCGGATCAGCCGCCGCCGACCGCGCGCGCACGACCTCCAGCCGGTCGCCCGCCGCGACCGCCGTGGCGGCGTAGCGGCTCTTCGGGACGATCTCGCCGTTGCGCTCGACGGCGATGCGCTTGCCTTCGAGGTTGAGCGCGCGCACGAGCTCGGCCACCGTCGCGGGCGGCGGGTCGAGGCGGTGCACGGTGCCGTTGACGAGCAATTCCATGCGCGCGATGCCTACCTCGCGGCGCGCGACGGCGTCACTGCCGGTAGCGGCGCATCGCCTCGCGCATGAATGCGCAGCTGCTTCTCGAACGCCCGGCACATGCTGCACACCGCGAGGTGCCAGCGCACCTTGCACGCGCCCACGACGACAGCGGCTCGCTCCTGCGCTCTGCGAAAGCAGGTGCGAGACGTCCTTGCAGGAGACGAGGTGGCCGATGAGTTGTCGGAATGGGTTCATGGCGTCCGGGGCGGGCTTCGTCGAGCGCGTCAGGACGCGCTACGCCCGCGCGCGCCGCCCGCGAACCAGTTGCAGCTCGAGGCACTCGCGCAGCGACATCCGGGCGCGGTAGAGAATGACCCAGAGATTATTCGCGGTGATCGTCAATTCCTTACAGATCTCGTCGCTTTCGAGCTCCATCACCTCCCGCATCATGAAGACGCGGGCGGTGTTGGGCGGCAGCTTCTCGAGGCAGAAATCCATGATGTCGAAGAACTGCTGGCGGGACAGCGCCTGCTCCGGGTCGCCCCAGTCGGCCGGCGGCGCCTGCCACGCGCCGTTCTCCTTGAACAGGCCCTCGAAATCCTCGAGGTCGGCCTCGTCGTCCAGCGTACTCGCCGCGACGGGCTCCCGCTGCTTCTTGCGGATGGCGTCGACGATCTTGTGCTTGAGGATGCCCGGTGAGCCAGGTCTTGACGCTGGACTTGCCGGTGAACCCGCTCTGGGCCGTCAGGGCGGCGGTCAGCGTGTCCTGCACGACGTCCTCGGCCAGCGCCTGGTCGCGCAGCTGCAGCCGGGCGACCCGCAGCAGGTAGCCGCGCTGCTTCTCGAGCTCCTTCAGGAAATCCGAGTCCATGCGTCGTCGGGCAAGCGGCAAGGGGCCGGGGAACGCGAATCTTAGGTGGATTACCCGTCGCCGACCACACTTTTTGCCGGATTCCGGCGGGAGGTCCGTAAGGGTGGATTGCCGGCCGCAGTGTAGGACGGTGGCGGGCAGCCGATTCGGCGCTTCGTTGATGTCGAAGCACGAAGGGAACGGGTCCAATGGCGACAACGAGGAACCCGACATGTCCGAAGACCGCCGATTCCGCCTCACCCGACCGACCTATCCGTTCCGGTTGCGAGACCCCGTGAGCGGCATCTGGGTGCGCGCACGGTACATCGCGAAGCTCAAGGACGTCGGCGACTGCCTGGCGGCGTGGGAGATCGTCGCTCCTCCGCTGGCGCCGAAGACGTCCTGACCTCCTCGTTCCCTTCGTTCATCGACGAGGGCGGTGCGGCGGCCAAGGCAATCCGGCCGATGCGCACCGCCCTCGGCGCATGTGCAGGGCGCCGGGTCGCGCCGCCTTCGGGACGATCAGAGCGCGAGATAGGCGCGCAACTCCGGCGTCAGCACGTGGCGGCCGATCGCGAGTCCGAGCTTGCGGTAGCTCTCCCACTGGGCCTCGTCGAAGAACTGGTCCGCCGTGGACTCCTGCGGAAACGCGGCGTGCGTGGCGGCGTATTCGCGCACGTCGAGCGGCAGGTCGCGGATGAGGCGCGGCTTCAGGACGACGATGCGGCAGACGAGGTGGCGCGCCTCGCCGGGCCCGGCGTGGCGGAAGACGTTGAGGAGCACCGCGCAGCGATTGTCGGTGGCTGTGCCCGTGGGGGCCGCGGCTTGATCGCGCGTCAACAGGACGTCGCGCAGGCCGTCGATCTGCAGCGCCTGCGCGTCCTCCTCGATCTCGAGGCCATAGTCGATGCGCACGAGCCGGATCAGGTTGGCGAGGTCGCCGAACGCATACGCGGGATCGGCGCCGTCGTCGCAGGCGACGATCAGGCGCACGTCGCGCTCGGGACGCAGCAGCTCGTACATGCCGGTGTTCTCGAAGTGGCCGCCATCGGACAGGTATTGCCAGCGCCGGCGCGTGCCGTGGAACTTCGCGGTGAATTCGTCCCACAGCAGGCGCTGGCTGCGGAACAGCAGAACGCCGCTGCCGCCTGCGCCGCGGGCGCGCGGCGTGCCCTCGACGTCCGCGCGCCACCAGCGTCCGAGGCGGATGTTGGCGAGGCCGAGCAGAAGCGAATACCCGAGCCCCGTCGCGCGGCCCAATCCGGTGCTCACCGCCGCGCCCGACACCGCGATCCATTGGCCGACGCTCATGCACACGCCGGTCTCGCCTTCGTCGTCCGGTCGATCCGTTGCGTGCAGCACGCCGTCGACCGTGTATCCCGCCGGCGTCAGCGCGAGCGGGCGACCCTTGCGATCGCGCTGCACGAGCTGTTCCGCCGGGTCGGTAGTCTGGTTGAGCGTCGCATTGAGGAGATGGACCGGCGCGAGCGTGGGACGGTCGTCGGGGCCGTAGAAGGTCTGCACGTCGAGCTGGTCGCCCTCGATCGGCTCGGCGACGCTGCGACCGCGCTGGGCCGCGGTGGCGGCGAAGCGGTGGCCGTTCGAGGCGCCGAGATACGCGCGGGTCAGCCGTGCGCTGTACAGCGCATGCAGCGTCGAGAGATTGACGAAGCCGGGAAAGAGCCCCGTGCACCACGCGAGGAACACGGTCACGACGAAGAGGAAGAGCGTGTGCTGGGGCAGCGCCTGCAGCGTGCCCGGATCGCCCGATTGCAGGTAGCCGGAGAACGCCCACCACTGCACCACGGCTGACCAGAGGACGCCGACGATTCCCCACAGCACCAGCGCGACGGCCAGCGCGACGACGTTCATGGGCAGCGCGCGCAGCCAGCCCGGGGTGGCCTTCTCGTCGACCAGCGTCGCGAGCTGGCGGACGATCCACACGGTAGCGCCGGTCGCCGCCGCGAGCGTGATCTCCGGGAAGCGGAAATTGCGCAGCGCGAGATAGGCGTGCTGGCCCAGCGTGTAGATCGCGAGCAGCACGAACAGCGTCAGCACGATTTCGACGCAGACGACCAGGTCGCGCGTCAGCGTGACGCGATGGGCGGCGATCGTGGGCGCGCCGGGCAGCGCGAGCGCGTAGTGCACGAGCGCCAGCGCGACGACGATCACGGCGACCGCGGTGAGCGCCGTCTCCCGGGAGGACGCGACGTCGGGATGCAGCGCCCGCATCGACCACGCGACGGCGAAGATGGCGAGCGGAATCAGCACCGCGACCAGCGTCGCGGCCGTGAACAGGTGCGGCGCGCTGGCGTCGTTCTGCGGGGCGCGCGGATGCGTGAGCCAGAACGCAATGCCCGCGGGCAGCACGCCGACGAACAGCACCGCGAGCGGCAGCAGCCACAGCGGATGCGCGACGAAGAACGGGAACGCGCTGGCGGCGGCGTGTGCCGGGTCGCTGCCGGTGCCGGCCACCGCCGGCGCCACGAGCGCATCCGCATGCAACCCGGCGAGCAGGATGAGGGAGAAGAGCGCGAGCAGCGTGGTGCCGACGACGTACTGCATCGCGAGCCAGTTGCGCACCTGCGTGGCCGCGCCGTAGAGAAAATCGCCGGCCCCGGTCGGCGTCAGGTAGCGGCCGTTCTCGCGCAGCCACGCGGTGTTCGCGCTGCCCACCGGAAGCCGCGTGTAGTCGTCCTTGCGCCGGATGCGCGGCGGCGGCTCGCAGGCGACGATGTCGTAGGCGCGCACCGCGGCGGTCACGGGGTCCTCGGGCGGCGCCGCGCTCGCAGGGAGGAGGCGCGCGCGACCTGGCACGAAGAGCGACGTGAGAAAGCCGCCGATGTAGCTCCCGCCGCTGACCGTGGAGAGGTAGTCGAAGCGCGCCAGGAGCGAGCGCGTGCGCGCGCCGGGCGTGTTGGTCTCGGTGGTCGCCAGCGCCTGCAGCACCCCGAACGCGAACGTCGCGCTGCGGATGCCGCCCCCCGACAGCGCGAGCCCGGCCACGGGCGCGTCCGGTGCCGCCACGGCGAGGGCTTCCCGGCGATGACGAATGCGGGCCTGCTCGACGGCGAACGTGGACGGCGCTTCGGGCATGACGGCCTCCTGCGGACACGGACACGGGACCCGCGCCATGCCGGCCGCGGCGCCGTTCAAATTCGACTTGCACGGTGATTATGGAGCGGCGGGCGCCGGCGTGCGCGGCGAAAATTCGCACGGCGGGCGGCGAAATGAAAGCGATCCCGCGGCGATGCGGCTATCGGGTCGCGCTCGGATCGGACTTGACGCCGACGACGGTGTCACCCAACGGGGAGCGGTTCGGGACAAGGCGTCCCACCTTGTCGAGATGCTGGCGCCGATTGTCGCGACACATCCGTCCCAGTGGGAGAGTTGGTTCCGGGACGGAACCTGGCGCAGCCTCTCTCCCGCGAACTCTCGGGTAAGCGCGAACTCCGCGACCTGGGCACCCGCGACCGTCCGCGAATCCGCGAGGCGGGTCCCGCACATTTCGGGC
This sequence comes from uncultured beta proteobacterium, assembly GCA_963725735.1. Lineage (GTDB taxonomy): Bacteria > Pseudomonadota > Gammaproteobacteria > Burkholderiales > Casimicrobiaceae > VBCG01. Next base: position 64,237 of record CAVRZM010000020.1, read on the forward strand.
CTGCCCCCGCGGCTCAACCGGCGCGCAATCTATTCGACGTGGCGGGCCGACGCCGGCAGCTCTGGCTGCTGATCGCCCCTGGGCGGCAGAGGGTTGGCGAACATTGGGTCGTTCACCATCGTTTGCCGAGCGGCCTCGACGGCCGCGCTGCGGGTCGCATAGCGAGTACCGGGCCTGATGACGTAGTGCTTAAACTCGCCGTTGTCGAGCTCCGTCTGCAGCTCGACAACGCCAGACCAGTCCTGGCCGCCTGTCGACGCCGGGTTGTGGCACGCGTAGATCACGAGCCGCAGGCTCTGGATTTCCGGTTTCATGCGCGTTCTCCCTCCGTGCAACGGGCCCCTGGCGGCGATTCTCGCACCGGCCGACCACCCCCTGCCTTAACCTCGACGCGTCCGCGGGATTCTGCGTTCACCGGCACCGGGACTTGAGGTCTCGCGGGACGTCCGCTCGACGCCACTTCTACGCGGAGGAAGTGACCGACCGATGAATTCGGTCGCCAAAGTCGCTGCAATTGGCGCGTGGGATACGCGCCGGTTCGACTTGCAATCCCTTTGCGCAAGTCCATAATTTCCGAATCGAACACCGATAGCGTCGACCGAAGACGAGAACGATGGCTCTTGTTTCCGACCCGAGGGACAGAAGGTGGCTGCAGCCGCTTGACCAGCAACTGCCTGCTACCGCGCGTTGGGCGGCAAGCCTTCCGATGGAGATGCCGCCGGTCGCGCTGCTGCAGCAGTTTCCGAGAATCGCGAACGGCCTCGCTCGAATGTGGGGCGACAAGGCCGCGCTTCGGCAGTACCTGGACGAGCTTTTGATCGACCGCCGCGGCGGACGCCGCGGATTCCCTCCCGAGGTCCATCACGAACTGATGATGCTGCGCGAGTGGTGCGGAGACGGGGGCGTCGACGCGCTCGAGCGCTTGCTGTCGCATCAACGACAACGGCTTGCCGCAGGGCAAGCCGTTGACATGTGTGTGGTAGCGAGCGAGGGACTCGAACCCCCGACCAAAGGATTATGATTCCTCTGCTCTAACCAGCTGAGCTAGCTCGCCAAAGCCCTCCATTATCCCGAAATCCGGGTCGGGCGTCCAGCTAGCGGCCTTGTGGCTCCAGTCAATCCGCGCCGGCGCTCTGCGGGCGGAATGGGTGGTCGGCGATCCAGTCCGCGGTCGTCTGCCTGAGCGCGCCGTTTCATCCGTGGTTTCGGTGGTTTCGTCGCATCGCGGTTGAGCGTAGGGCGCGCCGACAACTACAGTGCATGCACGTCGAGCCGCCCCAGTCGCGACTCAAGGACGATTACCCCCAAGCCGGCATACCCTCCCGCCGGCGAACCCCCAAGGCCCGCGCAACGCGGGCCTCTTTTTTTGCCTCGCGGTCGCCGCAGCACGGAATTCGCGCGTGCATGCAACGGGTTTCGTCGCCCGTTTTCGCCGGGTCCATCGCGTCGCGCCGCCACGCGCCGGTTTCATCCGGCACTCGGCCGGTTTCGTCGCTTGGCGCTTGAGAGGTCGTGCGCCGCCGCCTAAATTGCGCACCAAGGACGACGGAAACCGCACCACCCCCGTCGCAGATTTCGAGGCGAACCTTCCACAACCGACGCAAGGAGCGAATCATGACGACGTACAACCCCCGCACCAAGTGGACGCTCAGGATCGTGTTCGTGGCGGCGACGATCGCCGTCGGCATCGGCGCGCTGCAGCTCGTCGCCGGTGCGATGACTCATCCGGACCCGGAGACGATGGCGGTGCGCCAGCAGGTGATCGCGGCGGAAGCCGAGCGCGCGCAGCAGATCCGAGACTTGCAGCAAGGTGAAGTGCGCATGGCGAAGGCCGAATCGCGTACGCGCTTTTGATCGAGTTCGCCGCCGGCGGACCGCCCGGCGCGCAAAGAACCTCCGGCCCCGCCCACGCGGGGCTTTTTTTGCCTAGAGGCCCGTCGCCTTGCGCACGATGGAAAAATACAGTCGGTACGGCAGGAGTCGCAGGAGCTTGAGCTTGCGCGTGAACGCGCGCGGAAAGTGGATCTCGAAGTCGCCGGCGCGCAGGCCCGCAAGCATTGTCCGCGCCGCTTCCTCGGCGGAGATGAGGTTCGGCATCGCAAAGTCGTTGCGATCGGTGAGCGGCGTCTTCACGAAGCCGGGCATCACGAGGTACACGCCGAGCCCCTTGGGACGCAGGTCGAGGTAGAGCGTCTCGGTGAAGTTCACGAGCGCCGCCTTCGACGCGCCATAGATCAGCGCCTTCGGCAGGCCGCGATACGCCGCCACGGACGACACGATGCCGATCGCACCGTGCCCCTGTGCGAGGAGCCCGGGCAGCACGGCGGCCGTCGTGTTCACCGGACCGTGCAGGTTCGTCTCGAGCAGCGCGCGGGCGTTTTCTTCCGTAAGCTCCCACGCGCGGATCTCCTGGTGCGTCCCCGCGACGACCAGCACGAGGTCGATCGCGTTCCAGCGAGCGCGCAACGTCTCCCACGCGCCGCGCACCGCCTGCGTCTGCGTGAAATCGAGCGGCAGCACGACCGCGTTCGGATGATTCGCGGCGACCGCGCGCAGCGTGTCCTCCGAGCGCGCGGAAAGTGCCACGCGCGCACCCGCGGCCAGCAGCGCCTTGGCAGTAGCCGCGCCGATGCCGGTCGACGCGCCGATCACCCAGACGCGCGCTTGTGCCCAGGGCGGCAGCGGCGGATTGAGCGGCGCGAACAATCCCATGGTCAGCGTCTGCGGAACGATAGCGTGACCTCGCCAACGCGCACGCCCAGCTTCGACATGGCGGTGCGGTTGAGCAGCGTCTTCTCGTCGACGAGGTACATCCAGTCGTCCATGTCGAGATGCCACGTCGTGCCGTCGATCGGCACGGCCAGCACGTAGCTCCAGTGCAGCGCGTTGCCCTGCGCCTCGCCCTGCGCCGTGCCGACCACGTCGCCCGCGGTACCCGAGTAGCGGTTGCCATCCTTCACGAGCTGCCAGACGCGCTGCTCGCGCGCGCCGTCCGCGAACTCGAAGTGCTCGTCGAGCGTGCCGCGCGTGCCGTCCCACGTGCCGTCGATGCGCACGTGGAAGCGGCGCAGCACCCTGCCGGAGCGATCCTGCACCATGCCCCAGCCATCCACGGTGCCGTTGAAGTACTGCGCGAGATCGAGCACCGGCCGCTCGGCCCGGTAATCGGCGACATCGACGGTCGCGCAGCCGGCCGCAAGCAGCGCGGCGAGCACGAGAAAGAGGCGGCGAATCACGTTCTGCGACTCCACGAATGGTTGAACAACACCAGCGACGCCACGGCCGCCAGCTTCAGCACGCAGGGCAATCCCGCGTACACCCAGGACAGAGCGCGCACCGTGGATGGCTCCTGCACGCCGGGCGCGTAGCCCAAGGCACCCAGCAGCGGCAGCGCGATGCCCGCGGCGACCGCGAGATTCAGCTTGGTGGCGAGCGTCCACAGCCCGAAGTACGCACCGGTGGCGTGCATGCGTCCGTCCCGGCCGATGACGTCCGCGAGCAGCGAAGGCGCCAGCGCGAGATCGGCGCCGAATGCGAGGCCCGAGGCCACGCAGATGACCGCGAACGGCGTGATGTCGCCGGGGCCGAGCCACGCCGCCCAGACGAATGCCACGACGGCGAGCGCCATCGCTGCGTACCACGCGCGCACCTTGCCGACACGTGCCGACAGGCGGACCCACAACGGCATGCCGGCGGCAGCGGCGATGAAGTAGAGCGCGAGGAAAATTCCCTGTCGCGCCTCCGCGCGCAGCACGTCGGCGATGAAGAAGAGGACCAGCGTGGCCGGAATCGACGCCGCGATGCCGTTGGCGACGAAGACGGCGAGCAGCCGCCGGAAGAAGACGTCGCGCAGGGGGGTCGCCAGGTCCGCGAACACCGGCGGGCGCGAGCGCCTCGGGCCGCGGGCGCGGGCGGCGCGAACGCGAGCGTGCAGGCGGTGCATGCGACGATCGTCGCCGCGAAGATCAGCGCGAAGCGCGGCAGTCCGGCCGCCTCGCCACCCGTGCCGCCGAGCATGGAGGGCGCCGACGCTCGCGACGACCACGCCGGCCAGCGCCAGCGACTCACGCGCGGCAGTCACCCGCGTGCGCTCGACGGGATCGACGGAGAGCTCCGCCCCCCACGCGCCGTGGCTGATGGTCGCGACGCTGAAGGCGACGTAGACGACGGTCAGCGTCAACGCGAGCCACGCGATCAGATCGAACGCCGCGCGCGCGGGCGGCATGAACAGCGCCACCATGCCGAGCGCGAGCACGGGTGCGGCGAGCGCAATCGGATGCTTGCGCGAGCGCGCGCGGTCGCACAGCGCGCCGAGCATCGGATCGAGGACGCCGTCGGCGATGCGCAGCACGAGCAGCAGCAGGCCGAGCGTTGCGAGCGGCACGCCCAGGTGCTCGCCGTAGAATTTCGGCAAGTGCACGTACACGGGCAGCGCCGCCATGGCGAACGGGAAGCCCATGAGGCCGTAGGCGCCGAGCGTTCGCGCGGACAGCCCGGGCGCCGGGACCGCCGCGACCGGGGTCGCCGCGCCGGCCCCGGTCATGGGCGTCCCAGCAGCTTCTGCCGGAAGTCGGCGCGCGACGACTTGGGATCGAGCCAGATGCCGAAGAAGGCGCGGGCGAAGCCGGGCTCGTCGATCGTGCCGATCGGCCTGCCGTTGTAGAAGTAGCGCACGGCCCCGGTGTCCGTGTGCACGCCGGTGAGGCGATCGCCCTTGCGCACGTCGGGGAAGATGCGGGTCATGAGGGCGCCCCAGCGCGCGCGCTGCTCAGGCGTGCCGTAGCCGAGCTTCGCGATCTCCTCCGTGCTGCGCTGCGCGATCTTCTCGCCGTCCAGGTCGCGGTGGTAGACGAGGTCGAGCGCGTACGGTACGTCGGCGGGCCAGCCGCGTGCGGCACTCCAGTACCAGCCGTCGTAGATCGCGATACCGAGGAACGTGAGCTGGCCGCCGCCGCGCGCTTCGAGATTCGGGGCGAGTTCCCGCACGCCGGCCGGAAGCGGCGGCGGGCGGTCGGTCACGCTCGCGTGCGCTGCCACGGCGAACGCGAGCCCCAGCAGCAGCGCCGCGAATCGCGCGCGCTCAACGCGCTTCGAACGTGTACTGGCCCACATCGGTCGTTTCCGTGTCGAACCCGGCCGCGCAATACGCGAGATAGAAGCGCCAGCAACGGATGAACCGCTCGTCGAAGCCCTGCCGCGGATGTCCGGCGGCGGCCGCGTCGAACGCGGAGAGCCAGCGCTTCAGCGTCTCGGCGTAATCGGCGCCGAACGTGTGCGCGTCGACCAGCGCGAGTCCGGCGGCGCGCGCTTCCGCGATCATGCGCGACGGCGAGGCCAGCATGCCGCCGGGAAAGATGTATTGCTGGATGAAATCCGACTGCGTGCGATAGCGCTCGAAGCGCGTCGTCGGCGATCGTGATCGCCTGGATGCACGCGCGTCCGCCGGGAACGAGCGCGTCGCGAACCGCGCGGAAATACGTGGGCCAGTAGCGCTCGCCCACCGCTTCGAACATCTCGATCGAGGCGATGCCGTCGAAGGTCTCGCGCACGTCGCGATAGTCCTGCACGCGCACGTCGCACGCGAGCCCGGCGCCGGCGAGCCGAGCGCGCGCATGCGCGGTCTGCGCATCGGACAGCGAGATGCCGGTGACGTGATGGCCCGCGCGCGCCGCGGTTTCCGCGAAGCCGCCCCAGCCGCAGCCGATCTCGAGGATACGCGCGGCCGGGCGCAATCGCCAGCGCGGTCAGCAGGCGGTCGTACTTCGCCTGCTGCGCGACGGGCAGCGGCTTTGCGAAATCGCCGTCGAACAGTGCCGACGAATAGGTCATCGACGGGTCGAGCCACCGCGCGTAGAAATCGTTGCCGAGGTCGTAGTGCGCGACGATGTTGCGTCGCGCCTGCCGCCGGGTGTTGGCGTGCAGCCGATGCCGGACGCGCAGCAGCGCGCGCATCCACCAGCGGCCGTAGAACGCGCGCTCGAGCGCCGCCTGGTTCGCGGCCAGCACGGTGAGGAGCTGCGTCAGGTCCGGCGTGTCCCAGTGCCCGTCCATGTAGCTTTCGGCGAAGCCGACGTCGCCGCCCTTCAGCGCGTCGCGTGACCGCGCGCCAGTCGTGCATGACGAGCACCGCCGGGCGCTCCTCGCCCGCGCCGCCGGCGCGCCGCCCGGACCGAACGCGTGGCGCGCCCCGTTGGGCGCGAAGAGCTCGAGGCGGCCGGTGTCGAGCCGGCGCAGCAGGGCGAGCAGCGCGCGGCTGGCGGCGGGGATGCGCGCGCGCGGGCGCGAGGAGCGGAGTGTCGAGGCTGGTCATTCGTTGCGGCTCAAGGAGGCGCCGGGCGGCGCGGGCTTGGAGAAGAACGGCACGCGGCGCCACCACAGCTTCGCCGCCTGCCAATGGATGCGCGCCACGACGCCGAGCGTGAACCAGCGATAGCGCAGGAACAGCGACGCCGCGTGCGCGGGCAGCGGCTGCACGCTGCCGGAGATCGACGTTTCCAGCAGCGGCGCGGGTCCGCCCTCGTCGTCGAAATAGTCGATGCGCGCGAGCCAGCGGTCGTCGCCGAAGCGAAAGCGGAATGCGTAGTGCCCGCGCACCGCGACAGAACGGCGACACGTGGAAGCGCTTGCGCGCGACGAGCGTCTCGCCGGACGCGAGCGGCCGGCCGTCGGCGTGCGCGAGCAGGTAGCGGTGCGTCTCGCCGAACGTGTTGCTGACCTCCGCGAGCACGGCGCGCACGGCGCCGGCCGCGTCGTGGCACACCCAGAAGCGTCACCGGGTTGAACACGTAGCCCAGCATGCGCGGGAACGCGTGCAGCACGATCTCGCCGTCGGCGACGATGCCTTCGCGCGCGAGGAGCTGCGCGCATCCACGACGGCGAGCGGCGTGCCGTCGCGCGGACCGTGATCGCGCTCGTGGAAGCTCACGAGGCCGCGCCGGTTGCAGCGCACGCCGGTGCCCGCGAGCTCGTGCAGTCGCGACAGCGGCAGGCGCAGGCAGAACGCGGGATAGCGGAAGGCGTTCAACGTCGGGCGGGTACGCCGGTGCATGATCGCGCCCGCGACGAGCGCGGGGCCCGCGGAGGCGGCAGTGCGCGTCGCGACGGCGGTGTCGGGCAGGCGTGCGGTCATGGCGCTCTGCGTGCGGCTACGCGGCGATCGCCACGCTGTCCGCGCGCGTCCGTGCGCGCGATCGCGTCGGCGACCGCGTGGGCGGACGCCAGGCCGTCCTCGTGGAAGCCGTAGCCCAGCCAGGCGCCCGCGAACCACGTGCGACGGTCGCCCTGCAGCGCGCGCGATGCCGCGCTGCGCCGCCACCGCGTGCGCGTCGAGCAGCGGATGGTCGTACGCGAATTCGCCGCAGCACGCGCGACGACGCGGGCTCGATCGGCGGGTTCAGCGTGACGATCACCGGCGTGCGGCACGGCAGCGGCTGCAGCTTGTTGATGAGGTAGGACACGGCGACCGGGCGCGTGCCTTCTGCATCGTCGGCCGCGAGATAGTTCCATGCCGACCACGCGCGGCGACGGCGCGGCAGCAGCGCCGTGTCGGTGTGCAGCACGACGCGATTCGGCTGGTAGCGGACGTGACCGAGCAGGCGATCCTCGGCCGGCGAGCGGTCGGCGAGCAGCGTGCGCGCCTGGTCGCTGTGGCAGGCGAGGACGACTTCGTCGAAGCGCTCGCCGGGATGGCCCATGGAGTCGACCGCGACGTGCCCGGCGCGGCGTACGATGCGCTGCACCGGCGTACGCGCAGCGCACGTCGGGCAATTGCGCGACGATCCTGCGGACGTACGTGCGGCCGCCGCCTTCCACCGTGCGCCACTGCGGACGGTCGAGGATCTGCAACAGCCCGTGATTGCGGCAGAACTGCACGAACGTGTGCAGCGGAAAATCGAGGATCTCGCGCCTCGGCGAGGACCAGATGGCCGCCGCCATCGGCAGCAGGTACCAGTCGCGGAACTCGGCGCCGAACCGTTCGGCATCGAGGTACTGGCCGAGCGAGGGCGACCAGCGCGTGCGGCTCGGGCGGCAGCGCCATCGTCGCGCGATTGAAGCGCAGGATGTCGGCCAGCATCCGGTAGAACGCGGGGCGCAACGCGTTGCGCGGCTGGGCGAACAGCGCGCGCAGGTCGGTGCCCGACCACTCGAGCTGCGCGTGATCGACGCGGCACGAGAACGACATCTCGCTCGCCACGCTGCGCACGCCGAGCTCGTCGAAGAGCTGCACGAGCCGCGGGTAGGTGCGGTCGTTGAACACGAGGAAGCCGGTGTCGACCGGGAACGTGAGTCCGTCGAGCGTCACGTCGACGGTCGCCGTGTGGCCGCCGGGCTCGCGGCCGGCCTCGAACAGGGTGACGGCGTGTCCCTGGCGGTGCAGCAGCCAGGCGGTTCCCAGGCCGGCGATGCCGGCGCCTACGATTGCGATGCGCACGTTCGATCCTGTCGTCGTGGGGTTGCGGGCAAGCTGTTCCGGCGCCATTCGCGCGCGGCGCGCGAACGACCGGTTGGCAATGGATACGTGCGCGGACGGCGTCTGGATGCGGACCGCCCGCGGGACCGGCGGTCAGCCCTTGCCGGGAGCCGGAGGCTGGGCGAGGAGGCGCTCGAGAAGTGTGGTCATCTCGCGCGAATCGGGCGTCGACGTCGCTCACGAGGCTCGCGACGGGCTTGCCGTCGCGGTCGACGACGTACTTGTGGAAGTTCCACTTGCGGCGCCTGGCCGGTCGCCTCGCGTCAGCTCGGCGTAGAGCGGATTGCGCGCGAGGTTGGCGACCGTGGTCTTCTCGTACAGCGGAAACTGCACGCCGTACGTCGTGCGGCAGAATTCGGCGATCTCCTTGTTGGTGCCGGGCTCCTGTGCACCGAACTCGTTGGACGGAAAGCCGATCACGACGAGGCCGCGGTCCTTGTACTTGCGGTACAGCGCCTCGAGGCCTTCGTACTGCTGGCGTATAGCCGCAGAAGCTGGCCGTGTTGACGATCAGCAGCACCTTGCCCTGGTAGCGGCACAGCGACTGCGACTCGCCGGTCTGCAGCAGGTTGAACGTGTGCTGCAGCAGCGGCGGGCAATCGGCCGGCGCTCGGCCGGTGCGGCCAGCGCGGTGGCCGAGAACCGCGGTCGTCGCGACTGCATCGCGCGACGCGCCACGGTGACGCCAAAAGGGAGAAAGGATACGAAGGTACGAGTCCATGTTTGTCCTGGACATTAACGATTTCGGCTCGTACAATACGAGGCAGTGGCGCCGTTGTCAAACCTTTCGTCCATGACAAGGATCGAGCAGACCGATGGAAAACCCTGGTCTCTCGCTGAACATCAGCGCGGTCGAGCGCGACACCGGCTTGTCGAAGGACGTGCTGCGCATGTGGGAGCGCCGCTACGGCTTTCCGCAAGCCCGGCTCGCGACGACAACGGCGAGCGCCTGTACTCGGCCGTCCGACGTCGGCAAGCTGCGCGCGATGAAGCGGCTGATGGACGTCGGCCTGCGTCCGGGCAAGATCATCGGACTCGTCGATCAGCGAGCTCAACGCGATGGCCGATGCGCGCACGCCGCACGCGGCAGGATCCGCTGGCGCCTGCGCTCGAGCGCGACATCCTCGCCATGCTGCAGACGCACGACGTGCCGGCGCTGCAGCATGCGCTCGCCAACCTCGTGATGCGGCAGGGACTGCAGCGATTCGTGCTGGACACCATCACGCCGCTCAACCGCGCGATCGGCGACGCGTGGATGCGCGGCGATCTGCAGGTGTTCGAGGAGCACCTGTACACCGAGCAGCTGCAGGTCGCGCTGCGCGCGGCGATCAACGCGTTCCCGCGGCAGTCCGGCACGCCGCGCATGCTGCTGACGACGTTCCCGTCCGAGCAGCACGGCCTCGGCCTGCTGATGGTCGAGGCGATGATCGTGCCCGAGGGCGTGCAGTGCATCTCGCTCGGGCCGCAGACGCCGCTCGAGGACATCCGGCGCGCGGCGCATCGCGCACAAGGTGCACATCGTCGCGCTGTCGTTCTCGGCGGCGTTCCCGCTGCGGCAGGCGACCGACGGGCTGGCCACGCTGCGCCGCGAGCTGCCCGCGCACGTCACGCTGTGGGCGGGCGGCGAGATGACGCGCCGCGTGCGCAAGACGATGCCCGGCGTGGTGCTGATCCCGGATCTCGCCTCGACCATCAACGCGCTTGCGCAGCTGGCGCACCCATCGCGTGACACAGGCGGCCTGACGCCGGACCCGCGCCCCTGCGCAGGCCTGGACTTTTTGCGCGCATCCGGTACGCGCGCCCGCCCGTATCACGTCGGGAGGGCGGCGGATACCCCGCGCCGGTACAATGCGCCCCGGCCGATAGGGGAAAACATCGTGGCGATGCTGTATCCGGATTTGTTCAGGCAGTTCGAGGCTGTGCGCTGGAATCTCGAGTGCGACGTGCCCTGGGACGACGTTCGACGGCGATGCGCCTGTCGGACGAGCAGGCGCGCACGATCAAGATGAACGCGATCACCGAGTGGGCGGCGCTGCCGGCCACCGAGATGTTCCTGCGCGACAACCGCCACGACAGCGATTTCTGCGCGTTCATGTCGATCTGGTTCTACGAGGAGCAGAAGCACGCGCTCGCCGCTCATGGAGTACCTGCGGCGCTTCCGGCCGGATCTCGTGCCGACCGAGGCGGAGCTGCACGCGGTCCGGTTCGAGTTCGATCCGGCCCCGCCGTTCGAGACGCTGATGCTGCATTTCTGCGGCGAGGTCCGGCTCAACCACTGGTATCGCTGTGCGTCGGAATGGCACACCGAGCCCGTGATCCGCGCGATCTACGGCCTGATCGCGCGCGACGAGGCGCGCCACGGCGGCGCCTATCTGCGCTTCATGAAGCGCGCGCTGGAGCGCGGCAGCCTCGAGGCGAAGCGCGCGTTCGCGAAGATCGGCGTGCTGATGGCGAGCGCCGCGCGCGCGGGCAAGCCGCTGCATCCCACCAACCTGCACGTGAACCGCGACATGTTCCCGCTCGACACGGTGCAAAGCCGCCTGCCCGACCCGAGCTGGCTCGAACGCTGGCTCGACGAGCAGATCCGCTTCGACGCGAGCTGGGAGCAGCGGGTGGTGACCATGATCCTCAGGAATCTCTCGTCGCTGTTCGGCGAGACGTTTGGGTCGGTGCAGGAGCTCAACCGCTACCGCAAGGCGATGGCGCCCGCGGTGGCGTAGAAGCCGCTGCCCGCCGGGCACGCGGGTGCTCCGGACTGCGCGGCGCGACGAAGCCATGATCGCCTCCGCCGTATGATGGCGCCATGTGGACCGCGCTGTTCCTGGGCTCGTTCATCGTCGTCATGCTGTCGCTGTACGCCGGATGGGCGGTGCACGCCGTCGCGCGCGGCGCCGCGTTGTGGCCGTTCGTCGTCGGCCTGCCGTTCGCCTACCTCGCGTTCCCTTTCGTCTTCACCTGCGTGTGGGTGACGCTCGGCTGGTGGCTGCGCGCGCCGCGGCCGGACGACGTCGAGCTCGCCTTCGGGCAGCGGGTGCGGCTGTTCTGGGACGAATTCGTGAGCCTCGCGCAGTCCGCGCCGAAGATGGTGCTGTACCGCCTGCTGATGCGCGATCCGCCGCCCGCGCCGGCCGCCCTGCCGGTGCTGCTGCTGCACGGCGTCGGATGCAATGCGGGCGTGTGGACGGGCCTGCGCCGTCACCTCGAAGCGGCGGGGCTCGGCCCGGTCTACGCGCTGTCCTACGGGCCTCCGCTCGCGTCGATCGATTCCTTCGCGCCGCAGGTCGCGGCGAAGATCGCGCAGATCCGCGCCGCGACGGGCGCCGACCGCGTGGCGATCGTGTGTCACAGCATGGGCGGCCTCGTCGCGCGCGCTTACCTGCGGCGCTACGGCGGCGCGCACGTGCAACGATTGATCACCATCGGCACGCCGCACGCCGGCAGCCTGCACGCGTGGATGATGCGCGGCATGGCGCTCGCCGACATGCGCCCGCGCAGCGCCTTCCTGGCCAGCCTCAACGCATCGGCCGATCACGTCGACGGCGTGCCTGTCGTATCCGTCTGGTCATGGCATGACTCCATGGTCACTCCCCAAACCTCCGCCCGACTCGACTGGGCCGACAACATCGTGTTCGCCGGCATCGCGCACAACGCGCTGCTGAACGACCGGCGGGTGTGGCGCCGCGTCGCCGAGGAAATCCGCAAGGCACGCGACGACGCTCCTACCAGTGGATCCCCTGCGTCAGTTGCGCAAACGCCATCTGCTCGGGCGTGAGCTCCTGCTTCACCGCCGCCTCGCCCTTCTTGCCCTGCGCCGCCGCCGAATCCGGGAACATGTTGAACGCGGTGTTGAGCAGGATCTGCGTCAGGCGCGGCGCCGCCGCATGGCAGATGGCGCCGAAGATGCCGAGGCGCGTCGCGATGCGCACCGGCTCTTGTAGACGATCGCCTGCGACGACGAGGTCGGCCGCCTCTTCCGGCGACAGCGTCGGCACGTTCTCGTACATCTTGGTCGGCGCGATCATCGGCGTGCGCACCAGCGGCATGTTGATCGTCGTGAAGTTGATCGCCCTTGTCGAGGAACTCGGACGAGGCGCACGCGGAGAACGAGTCGAGCGCGGACTTCGACGCGACGTATGCCGAGAAGCGCGGCGCGTTGGACAGCACGCCGATCGACGAGATGTTGATGATGTGGCCCTGCCGCTGCTCGATCATCTTGGGCAGGAAGCCCATGATGAGCCGCAGCGCGCCGAAATAGTTGAGCTGCATCGTGCGCTCGAAATCGTGGAAGCGGTCGAACGAGTTGATGACGCCGCGGCGGATCGAGCGGCCCGCGTTGTTGATGAGGTAGTGGCAGGTGCCGTGCTCCTTCAGCACGCGCGCGACCAGCGCGTCGCACGACGCGAGGTCGGAGACGTCGGCGGTGTACATCCAGCACTTGCCGCCGGCCGCCTCGATCTCCTGCTTGGTCTCGACGAGCTTCTCCTCGCCGCGCGCGACCAGGATCACCTTGGCGCCCGCGCCCGCGAGCTTGAGCGCGGTGGCGCGGCCGATGCCCGACGACGCGCCGGTCACGACGACGACCTTGTCGCGCACGCGACCGCTCAAGCTGCGGTCGATGAAGAGGTCCGGATCGAGATGCCGTTCCCAGTAGTCCCAGAGCACCGGGGCGTAGGTTTCGAGCCGCGGCACGGCGATCCCGGAGCCCTTCAGCGCCTTGGCCGCCTCGCGGTTGTCGTAGCGCGTCGGCCAGTTGATGAACTTGAACACGTCCTGCGGGATGCCCAGGTCCTTCAGCACCGCGCGCACCATGCGCTTCACCGGCGCGAGCGAGCCCAGCCCGTACAGGATCGGCGCCGGGATGAAGCCGAACATGCGCGCGTTGAGGCGCATGGTCATCTGCGGCGCGTGTCCGGCCGTCGGCGAAGATGTTGAGCACCTCGCCGATGCGCCGCGGATCCGGGTCGGTCAGGTGGAAGCACTTGCCGTCGAGGCCGCTTCTTGTGCGCGAGGTGGTCGAGCGCGTCCGCGACGAAGTCGACGGGCACGATGTTGATGCGCCCGCCTTCGACGCCGACCATCGGCATCCAGGGCGGCAGCATCTGCCGCAGGCTGCTGCAGCACCTTGAAGAAGTAGTACGGGCCGTCGATCTTGTCGATGTAGCCGGTCTTCGAATCGCCGACGACGAAGCCCGGCCGGTAGATCCGGAACGGGCGCTTGCATTCCATGCGCACGACGCCTTCCGAATCGTGCTTCGTCTGGAAGTAGGGATGGTCGAGCTCCTCGGCTTCGTCGAACATGTCCTCGCGGAACACGCCGTCGTAGAGCCCGGCCGCGGCGATCGAGCTCACGTGATGGAAGCAGCCCGCGTTCACGGCCTGCGCGAACTGGACGGCGTGCCGCGTGCCCTCGACGTTGGCGACCTGCTGCGCTTCGGCAGTCGCCTTGATGTCGTAGATCGCCGCCAGGTGGAACAGGTGATCCACCTTGCCCTTGAGCTTGCGCAGGTCGCCGTCGGCGACACCGAGGTTCTTCTTCGCGAGATCGCCGATGACGGGGATCAGGTCGCTTCTCGGTGACGCCCGAGCTCCTCGCGCAGCGCGTCCAGCTTCTTGACCGAGCCCTTGCGCACCAGCGCGTAGATCGGCTGCCTTGCGCTTGGCGAGATTGCGCAGCAGGAACTGCCCGATGAAACCGGTCGCACCGGTGACGAAATAGGCCATGGCCTTCTCCTCCTTGCGTCCGGCGCGCGCGGCCTCTCGGCGGCGCATCGCGGGCCGCGAGGATCGGCGTCGGGAAATTGTCGTGGGGCGCCGGCTAGCCTGCCGGCAACTCGAGCCGGCGTCGATTCTACCGTCTATGTTTGCGCTTCGCGCAGGCGCCGGCCTCCGTCCAACGCGGGGAACGCCGCCGCGCCTTTAGTATGATTGCTCTAGCAGCGCCGCCTAGAATCGATTGACGGAACACGATTGCAGGCGGTCATCACGAAAGGCGAAGGGGGACCCGATGCTCAAGAAGGCGAAGGCCGCGATGGCCGACGAAGCCGGCACGGCCGGCAAGGGCGGCAGCAACAAGGACATGTCGCAGTCGGTGCTCGATTCGTCGCGGCACATCTGGCTCGCCGGGTTGGGCGCGTTCTCGCGCGCGCAGGCGGAAGGCATGAAGGTGTTCGAGACGCTGGTGCGGCAGGGCGAGGCACTCGAGAGCAAGACGCGGCGCGCGGCGGTCGACACGGCGGCGGCGGCGCGCGGCGCCGCGCACGGCCAAGGTGAAGGAAGTGAAGGAAGGCGTGGGCGGCACGTGGGACAAGCTGGAGCAGGTGTTCGAGGCAACGCGTCGCGCGCGCGCTGTCGAAGCTCGGCGTGCATACGCAGAACGACGTCGAGCGCCTGACGGCGAGCGGTCGATCGCGCTGTCCGAAGCGGTGAACGAGCTCATCAAGGCGACGGGCGTGGCACCGTCCGCCAAGGTACGGGCAACCCGCAAGGCCGTCGCGGGCCGAAGGCGAGGAAGCCGGCCGCGAAGGCCGCGCCCGAGCCGGCGGCGGGCAAGGCCAAGCGGCCGCGTGCGAGGAAGGCACGCGGCGCCAGCGCAATCGTAGCGGCAGCGCCTGTTCGACAGAAAAGCCCGCCGGATCCGGCGGGCTTTTCATTGCGCGTTGCCGCGGTCGAACGCGCTACTCGCGGTTGAGCTTGTCCACCTGCTTGATGTAGTTGGTCATCGCGTCGTCGCGCGCTCATGCCCTTCAGCTTCGACCACGCGTCGTACTTGGCGCCGCCGACGAAGTCGAAGCCGCCGGGCCGGTCGCCCTTCACGTCGCCGTCGGTCGCCTGCTTGTAGTACGAGTAGAGCTTGAGCAGCGTCGCGTTGTCGGGCTTCTTCTTGGTCTGCTTCGCGGCGGCGGCGGCGGCTTCGAACTTGCGCCTTGAGGTCGTCCTTCTTGGGGCGGCGGCCATGCGTCGTCCTCCTTGGGCGGAATCACCGGTGCATGCGTTTTCGTGCTACTTTAGCGCGAACGCAAAGACGCGCGCAACGCACGCGCCCCGACGCCCGCTCGTCCGGACGCCCATGGCCGCGACCCGAACGCGAAAAGATGTCCGCGGTCGACACCGCGTGGCTGCGCATGGACCGGCCGCAGAACCTGATGATGATCTGCGGCGTGCTGCTGTTCCGCGAGCGGCTGTCGCTCGCGCGCCTGCGCGCGCGTCGATCGCCGAGCGCTTCCTCGTGTTCAAGC
This sequence comes from uncultured beta proteobacterium, assembly GCA_963725735.1. Lineage (GTDB taxonomy): Bacteria > Pseudomonadota > Gammaproteobacteria > Burkholderiales > Casimicrobiaceae > VBCG01. The sequence continues at coordinate 79,942 of CAVRZM010000020.1, forward strand.
GCTTCCGGCAGCGCGCGGTCGAGACTGCCCGGCGTGGCGCATACTGGGAGACCGACACGCATTTCGACATCGAGCGCCACGTCGTGCACACGGCGCTTCCCGGCCGCGCGGGCCGGCACGAGCTGCAGGAGCTCGTGTCGCGGCTCGCCACGACGCCGCTCGACCCGGCGCGTCCGATGTGGCAGTTCCACCTCGTCGACAACTACGACGGCGGCAGCGCGGTCATCGTGCGCATCCACCATTGCTACGCGGACGGCATCGCGCTGGTGCGCGTGATGCTGTCGATGACCGACGCCGGCCCGAACGGCCCGCCCGCGATGCCGTTCGCGCCGCAGCCGCGCAAGCGCGAGGCAGCCGCGACGACGCGCTCGGCCAGCTGCTCGCGCCGTTCTCCGGCGTGATGCAGCACGGCGCGCAGGTTCGGCGGCGACGCTGGTCGACAAGGGCGTCGAGCTGTGGACCGATCCGGCCAAGGCGCGTGGCGCTCGCGGGCCAGGGCACGGCGCTCACCGCGGAGCTCGCGAAGCTCGCGCTGATGCCGCAGGATTCGCCGACGCGCTTCAAGGGCACGCCGGGCGTCGCGCAAGCGCGTCGCGTGGACGCACCCGCTGCCGCTGGACGAGGTCAAGACGATCGGCCGCGCGCTCGGCGCGTCGGTCAACGACGTGCTGCTGTCGTGCGTCGCGGGCGCGCTGCGCGGCTACCTCGTCGACAAGGGCGACGACGTCGACGGCGTCGTGCTGCGCGCGCTGGTGCCGGTCAACCTGCGGCCGATGGAGAAGGCGTACAAGCTCGGCAACCAGTTCGGCCTCGTGTTCCTCGACCTGCCGATCGGCATCGAGAATCCCGGTCGAGCGCCTGTACGCCGTGCGCGCGAACATGAACGCGCTGAAGGGCTCGTACCAGCCGGTGCTCGCGCTGGGACTGCTGGCGGCGATGGGCTCGGGACCGAAGGCGCTGCAGGACGTGCTGCTGCAGACGCTCTCGCGCAACGCGACGAGCGTGATGACCAACGTGCCCGGTCCGCAGGAGCCGCTCTATCTCGCGGGCGCCGCGCATCGACAGCCTCATGTTCTGGGTGCCGCAGTCGGGCGACATCGGCATGGGCGTGTCGATCATCTCGTACAACGGCGCCGTGCAGTTCGGCGCTCATCACCGACCGCGGGCTGTGCCCCGATCCCGAGCGCGTCAGCGACGCGCTTCGGCGCGGAGTTCGAGAAGCTCGTGCTGATCGACGCTGATGGCGCCGTGGCCGCGCGACGGCGAGCTCGATCCGCGAGGCGGAGGCGGCCGCGGCCGCTGAATGACGGCGTCCGCCGCGCCTACGGCCACGCCGGATACGTGTTCGGCGCCGCGAACGCTTCCTTCAGGTACTGGTTGAGCGGGACCGTCAGGTCCTTCGTGTTGAACCACTTCGCGTAGAGCCGGCGGATCTCGCCCGACTGGAAGAGATCGATCAGCGCGCGGTTGACGATCTTCTCGAACCGCGGCTCGTCCTCGGCGCAGCATGATCGCGTACGGCTCCACCGACAGGTACTTGCCGACGACCGCGAAGTCGTCGGGCTTCTTCGCCTTCGAGATGAGGCCGTAGAGGAGCACGTCGTCCATCGGGAAGGCGATCGCCTTGCCCTCGTCGACCGCCTTGAACGATTCGCCGTGATCCGACGACTCGATGATGGTCATCTTCGAGCACGCGCTCGTCGTTCAGCGCCTTCAGCATCTTCTCGCTCGTCGTGCCCTTGGTGACGACGACGGTCTTGCCGCGCAGGTCCTCGATCGAGTTCACGTTCGACGACTTCTTCGCGAGCATCTTGATGCCCGCGACGAACGTCGTGTACGCGAACGCGACATCCTTCTGCCGGTCGCGCGTGTTGGTCGTCGAGCCGCATTCGAGGTCGATCTTGCCGTCGACCAGCGCCGGGATGCGGTTGGACGACGACACCGGCACGAACTTGACCTCGATGCTGCGGCAGCTGGAGCTCGCTCTTGATCGCATCGGCGACGCGCAGGCACAGGTCGACCGAGTAGCCCTGCGGCTGCTTCTGCGCGTCGAGGAACGAGAACGGCACGCTGGTCTCGCGCACGCCGATCGTCAGCACGCCCGTCTCGCTGGATGCGTCGCAGCGTGTCGATCCTCTCGGCGGGCTTCGCGACCGCCGCCGCGGGTGCCGTGGCCGCGGCCTTGTCCTGCGCCGGCGCGCCTGCGGCCAACAGGCCAGCGGCGTCAGCGCGGCGAGAAGCAAGGGCGTGGGCCGTGCGCGCATGGCTCCCGCCAGCAAGCGCCTGCGCGCGCTATTCCAGCTCCGATTTCGCATGCTCGACGTCGAGGCGTTCCATCGCGTCCAGGGGCTTCAGCGCGGCGGCCTTCTCGTAGAGCCTGGTCGCCTCCGCGATCTTGCCCTTGCCGTAGAGCATGAGGAGACCGTTGCCGTACTCGATGTGCATGATGGGCGATTCCGGGAACAGCTTGATCGCCTTCTCGTAGTGCTCGACCGCGGAATCCTTCTTCGCGCCGTAGGTCACGCCGGCGACGATGCCGCCCGACCTTGTCGATCACCTCGGCCTGGTAGGCGCCGTACGCGGTGTGCGCGTCCGCGTGCTTGGCGTCGAGCTTGAGCGCGGTGAGCAGCGCGTCCTTGATCTTGCCGCCGTAGCCCTGCGCGAGCGCCTTCGCCACCGAGATGCCCTGGCTGTAGCGGCCGAGCGCGAACGCATGGAGATAGTGCGCGTTGGCGTCCTTGGGTGCCGACGCGCGGCGCTCGTCGGCCCAGTGTCGGCCGCTTCCTCGAGCAGCTCGAGCTTCGCCTTGTCCGATTTCTCGAGATAGCTCGCGTACACCACCTGCGCCTTCACGGCGGCGTTGATGCCCGCGCCGCCGGCCGCGGTGCCCGCCTCGACCGCCTGCTGGAACTCGCCCGCGTGGAAATGCCGCCACGCTTCGAGCACCGCGGCGTCCTTGGGCAACGGCTCGACGTCGCCCTTGTGCAGCCGCGTCCAGTGCTTCTTGAGGCCCGCCGCGTCGTATGCGTACGCCTTGTCGGCGTGCGGAAACTTCGCCCACTTCTTCGCCATGGCATCTCTCCCTAGCTCGATCCGACTACAGGTAGTCTTCGCCGAGGCGCTCGATCAGCGCGCGGCCGTCGCCCAGCGAGGAACGGCGCGATGAGCGCCAGCACGTGGTAGGCGGCGTGATCGAGGCTGACTTCGCCGCGCCGGGTTGCCCGGACGCGCCTGCACGCCGACGATGCGCTGCCACGACATCCAGTAGTCGACACCAGCGTCGCGTTGGCCGCGAGCGCGCCGATCTCGCGCTCGCTCGCGTGCATCTCGCCGGTGCGCACGAGGCTGCGGCACAACTCTACCACGGTGCGATCGAGCCGCCGCACGAGGTCGGCGACGCGCAGCGCGAGCTTGCGGTTGCGCGACGTGATCTCGTCCAGGTCGCGATACAGGAAGCGGTAGTCGCGCATCCGCTCGAACAGCACGTGCAGCATGAACCACAGGTCCTCGACGCCCGGCGGCGGATCGTCGGGCACCGCGAGCAGCGGCAGCACGCGACGCCTCGTACGCGGCGTAGAGCTCGCCGATGATGTCGTCCTTGTTGCGGAAGTGGTAGTAGAGGTTGCCCGGGCTGATGTTCATCTCGTCGGCGATGTCCGCGGTCGTGACGTGCGGCTCGCCCAGCGCGGTTGAACAGGGCGAGGCTCGTCTCGAGGATGCGCTCGCGCGTGCGGCGCGGGGGCTTGCGTTCCGCCATCGCGAGTTCGCGCGGCCCGTGCGCCGCCGGCGCCGCGCGCGTCCTCAGCGCGCGCCGGCCACCGCGCGCTCGAGCTGGTCGAGCGTGTGCCGCAGCTCGCGCGTGGTCTGCTGCACCGTGAGGCTGCGCGGGATCCGGCGCGCAGCGGCCGCGGGTCGGTCAGCGCCATCGGCGACGTCGCGCCGGCTGTCGGCGAGCCGGTCGCGCCGGATCGCGATGCCGTGCCTGCGCAGGATCGGCGCCAGCACGTCGGCGCGCGCGCAGCGAGGTTCTGCCGCGTCTTCGCGAACGCCATCGCGCACAGGCGCTTGCGCTGCCAGTAGCTGAAGATGTTGGCGAAGAACATGTCGGCATCTTCGCGGTCGGGCTCGAACAGCAGGACGTCGGCGTCCGGATACTGCCGCGCGTATTTTTCCATGCCGACCTTCATCCGCGAATGGATGATCGCGCGGAACGTCTGGCCGAGCACCAGCGGCAGCCCGCCCTGGTGGAGCTTGTCGACGTTGGTGTGCCCGCGATGCAGCGCGGAGCTCGCGTCGAACGGCACCAGCGGATTGACGCACAGCAGGAGCTTCACGCCCTCGTCGAGCGCGACCGACGCGTGCAGCGTCTTGTTGAGCGCGCCGTCGACGTAGTACTCGCCGTCGATCGCGCACCGGCGGGAACAGGCCGGGCAGCGCGCTGGACGCCTCGATCGCACGCGAGATCGGCACGTGCGCGTGATGGTGCGGGCCGAAGGTGACCGACGCGCCGGTGTCGAGGTTGGTCGCGACCAGGAACAGCTTGCGCGAGAGCTTGCGGAAATCGTTGGTGCGACCGGGCGCCGCGAAGAGCTTGGCGAGGAAGTCGTCGATCGCGCCGTTGTCGAACACGCCGGTGGGAATCGCCTGCGCCAGCGTGGAGAACGACTCCATCACGCCGCGATGGAACGGGTCGCGCAGGTACTTGCAGCGTGGCGCGGACCGCGAGGCCGGGCAGCGCGGCCAAGCAGCGGGCGAACTCGGCGAACGCGGGCTTGAGGAAGATCTCGGGCTTGAGCGCCGCGTCGACGCCGTCGTCGATGAAGAGCCGGTACATCTGCGCCGGCGAGATGCCGTTGGCGAGCGCGGCGGCGACGAAGCCGCCCGACGACACGCCGACGTAGACGTCGAGCTCGTTGAAATCGATGCCGTCGAGCGAATCGGCGAGCGCCAGCAGCGCGCCGACCTCGTAGATGCCGCCCAACGGGCCGCCGCCCGCGAGCGCGAGCCCGATCTTCGGCGCGCACTCGCGACTTCGCACTCCTCGCGGCGCGCGCATTGCGGCGCGGCCGTGCCGCGGGCGCGCAGCGCGCCCGGATGCCGTCGTTGTCCGGCATGGTTCTCCTCATAGGCGTAGGAGAAGCCTCCGGTGAGGCAGGGGCAACCCGGAGGCTCTCTCGACGACGGGGGCTCTGACGTCCCCCTTTCGCCCGCAATGGTAGCGGAGAATCACTTACTTCGTCGCGGCCTTCCGCGCGCGCGTGCCGCGCTTCGCGACCTTGGCCGTGCGGGCCTTGCTGCCGCGCTTGGCCGCAGGGGCGCGCTTCTTCGCGGGCGCCTTGGCGCGCGCGGCGGGCGTGAGCATCGCGGGCAGCGTGACCTTCGGCAGCGACTTCGGCAGGTTGTTCTGCACCAGCGTCACGGTCGTGTCGGCGGCCTGTCTTCACCGTCGCACCGACACCGTGTGCCGTGCGTGCCGCCACATCGTGTTCGCCTTCGCGAACGAGCCTTCGAGGCGGTCGCCGACCACGCGGATCGTGCGCGATTCGACGGCGGTGCCTTCCTTCACGAGCATTGCGGAACACGTTGCCCGCTTCGCCTTGCGCCCATTCGCGGGTCGACGACGGCGGCGCCGAGGCTCGCGAGCCACACTTGACGCGACGCGTTGAAGACGGCGTCGCCGACGGGTTTGCTGCGGATCTGCAGGGTGGTGCGCATCATTTGTCTCCTCTGAATGACGTGCGCGACGATGACGCGCTCGTACATTCAATCTACGTGGATTGGTCTAGAGCAATCACACTAAAGGACGGCCGGCTGGGCCGTCCGTCACGCGCGCGGCGCCGATTCGGCGGCGATGCCGCTCGCGACGCGCGCGGCGAAGCCGATAGATGGAGAGCTGCGGATTGGCGCCGATCGACGTCGGGAAGAGCGAGCCGTCGCAGACGTACAGGTTGCGCAGGTGGTGATGGCGCCCGTCGACGTCGACCACCGCGCGCGCGGGATCGGGACCGAGCGGCGCGCCGCCCATCACGTGCGCGGACACCACGCGCGTGACGAGCGGACGCAGGTCGAAGCGCGGCGATCGCGTCCTTCGCCTCGCGCCAGCTCGCGAACGCGGCGCCGTCGCCGTGCACCGGCGCCACGCGCGTCGCGCCGGCCGCGAACTGGATCTCCGCCATCGAGAGGAACGCGCGGCGCACGCCGTCGAACACGTACGGCGTCAGCGGATAGTCGAGCACCGGCGTGCCGTCGTCGCGCAGGCGGACGGTGCCGCCGGGACTGTCCGGATGGAAGCCGTCGCGCAGCAGCGCGATCACCACCTGCAGGTTGCGGAACTCGCGCATCCAGCGCGCGTGCGCGTCGCCGTCGTCCGGCAGCGTGGTCGCGGTCAGCACCGGATGCAGCGGCGGCGCCTCGAGCTTGTAGCCGATCGGGCCGTCGACCGGCTGCGTGTCGAGGAAGTGATCGGAGTAGACCGACTGCGGCGCGCCGGCGAAGCCGTCGATGCGCTCGGGCATCAGCGCGGCCGAGACGACGGTCGGGTGCAGGAACGTGCGCGTGGCCGACGAGCGAATGCGGATCGGGCGCGCCGCTGCGCAGCAGCAGCGCGGGCGTGCCGATGGCGCCGGCGGCGGCGACGAAGACGCGCGCGCGCACCGTCACCTTGCGCGGCGGTCGGCGACGTGCCGCGCGCGTCGAGCGCCACGGCGTCGAGCGCGGTCACGCGGTCGCCGGCCAGCGTGAAGCGCTGCGCCCGCACGCGCGTGACGAGCGTCGCGCCCCGTCGCGAGCGCGCCGGGGATCGTCGTCACCAGCATCGACTGCTTGGCGTTGATGCGGGCAGCCCATTCCGCAGTAGCCGAGAGTCCGCGCAGCCGCTGCACGTTGCGGCGGATCGAGCGGCGCGACGATGCCGAGCTTGCGCGCGCCGCGCGCGAGCGCCTCGTTGTTCGCGTTGGGCGCGATCTCCCACGGCGCGATCGACAGCCGCTGCTTCCATCCGCGCGAACCACGGCGCCATCGCGTCCGACGGTGAGGTCCGCGCAGGCCGAACGTCGCGCTGCCAGTAGGCGAGCGTCGACGGCGGCGTGCGGAACGAGCTCGTCCAGTTGACGGTGGTACCGCCGCCGACGCAGCGGCCCTGCAGGATGTTGATCGCCTTGTCCTTCGTCTTGCGCGCGGCGGAGTCCTGGTAGAGGTCGGGATAGGCCTCCGCCTCGCGCATGCGGAAGTCGCTGCGACGTGCGCAGCGGCCCTTCCTCGAGCATGACGACCTTGAGCCCGGCCTCGGACAGGATCTCGGCCGCGGTGCCGCCGCCGGCGCCGGTGCCGACGACGACGACGTCCGCTTCGAGCGCGAGATCGCGCTCGAGCGTCGACGCGTCGACGACGTTCCAGCCGGCTTGCAGGCCCGCCGCAACCGGATCGGCGATCGCGTTCACTGGACAACCCTTCGCGCTGCGCGCTGCAGGGTCATTCGCGCTTGGGAGCGGCCCTGCGCGCTCATGCCGACTCCAGCGCGGGCGGTCCGTCGTAGCCGATCGCCGGCCATGCATGCGGATTGCCGTACCACGCGGCGAACGTGAGCTGGTGCAGCGCGTCGTAGGCGGCGCGCGGCAGCGTGAACGAGCTCGTCGCGGCAGCGATCGAGGAAGGCGCGCACGTCGTCGGTCGACGCGTGCTGCCACGGCGCGCTCACGCGGGCGAACGAGAAGCGCACCGGCGGCAGCGCGAGCAGCGAGAAGAGCTGCGCGATCTCGCCCTGCGCGGCCGGTGGAAGGCCGGCGATCGCGGTGTCGATGCCCGTGAGCGTTTCGGCGATGGCCTGGCGCCGCGCCTCGGGCGCGGCGGGCAGCGCGCCTTCGAGCAGAACCGGCACCACCGCCGCGAACAGCGCTTCGCCGTCCGCGTCGAGCGCGCTTCCGCGCGATGCCCGAAGGCGGCGCATGCGGTCCCTTGAGCCAGGCCGCGATGCCCAGCGCGGCGGCTCCTACGAGTCCGGCGGCGAGGAAGGTGCGGCGGGAGCGATTCACGGATCGGGGAGCCTACGAGTGAGGAAGGCAGCGCAGCGAAGCGCACGAGGCGCACTCCGACGATATAGCGCCCACCTAGACAAAACAATCTAATTGGCCGTGCACGCACCGCCGCGACGTGCGCCCGCCGCCTGTTAGACTGCAGCTCCCACGTTCGTTCCCGGATATTCGGATTCACGCCGATGGCGGATCGCGAGCCGCCCCACTCCGCCCAGCGCGCGCTCGTGCGCGAGCTGGAGCGCGTCCAGCGCCTGCACTTCGAGCGCGCGCAGAACCCCATTCTCGCGGGCGCGCTCGAGCGTCTCGCCACCTGGCAGGCGCGCCGCCTGCGCATGACGTACGCCGACCTGGGCGCCGATCCGCGCTACGCCGCGGCCATCCAGTTCTTCCAGAACGATCTCTACGGCCCGGCGGACTACAGCCGCCGCGATGCCGATCTCGCGCGCGTGGTGCCGATGATGGTGAAGGTGCTGCCCGAAGGCGTGATCCGCACCACCGCCATCGCGATGGAGCTGAACGGCCTGTCGCAGGAGCTCGATCGCGTGCTGCTCGCGCGACTGCCGCGCGCGGACGGCAGCTTCACGGTCGCCGAGTACTGCAAGGCGTATCGTCGGGCCGGCAATTTTCCGCTGCGCGCGCGGCAGATCACGCTGATCGGCGAGATCGGCGCCGCGCTCGACCACTACGTGAAGAAGCCGCTTCATCCGCGGTGCCCTGCACATGATGCGGCAGCCGGCGCGCATGGCGGGCATGTCGGCGCTGCAGGATTTCCTGGAGCGCGGCTTCGGCGCGTTCCACGCCATGCACGGCGCCGAGCACTTCCTTGCCACCATCGACCAACGCGAGATCGCCGATCATGGACGCGATCGTGAGCGGTGCGATCGATCCGTTCCCCGATCCGTTGATGTCCCGCCTGTCGCAGCCCGTGTCCGCGCGGACCTAGTGTCCCGAGTCGCCCAGGAGCTTGTCGAGCTGCGCGTGGATCTCCTTCTCGAACGCCGGCTTGAGCGGCGTCAGGAGCCACCCGAGACTCACGTCGAGCGAGATCCGGTCCGCACCCACCAGCATGCGCCCCGACACGCCGGGCCGCTCGAAGTCGACATGATCGCCGTCCCATTCCCACGCGAGCTCGAAGCGCTTCTCGAGGTCCTTCGCGATCTTCTCGGCCGCGGCCTTGGCTTTCTTGTGCGTGAGCTTGTGCTTGCGGACGATGGAGATGGTGGCCATGCAGTGAGTCCTCCCGTAGCCCGCGCAGTATAGCCAAAGGCGTTGCGCGCCACGCCCTCGCGGGAATGCGCGATTTGGCACAATGGGCGCCGGGGCGCCGCCTGCCCGTACGACGCCTCCGCCCGGCATCGGGAGCCGCATGGCCGTCAACATCGCACAATTGTTCACGCCGCATCGGGCCACGCCCGGGCGCATCCTGTATCGCCACCACGAGGGCCGCGGTTGGACCGACGTGACTGCCGGCGAAGTGGCGCGCGAGATTGCCCGCTGGCAGGCGGCGTTCCGGCGCGAAGGACTGGTGCGCGGCGAGCGCATCGCGTTGTGCGTGCGCAACGGCGTGGGCTGGGTCGCGATCGACCTCGCGGCCCTCGGCATGGGGCTGGTGGTCGTGCCGCTGTACGTCGACGACAACGCGGACAACATGGCGTGGTGCGTCGCGCATGCGGAGGCGCGACTGCTGATCGTCGAGAGCACGCGCATCGCGGCGAGTCTCGCGCAGCTCGCCGACCGTGAGCATCCGCTGCCGCCGGTGGTGATCGTGCGTCCCGACGAAGGCGAGCGCGGTGTCACGGCCGCGTCCTTCCTGCCGCCGGCGGCCGATGCGGATGGATTCGTCGTCGAGGAGCTGCCGCCGGACACGCTGGCGACGATCTGCTTCACGTCGGGGACCGCGGGCCGCCCCAAGGGCGTGATGCTCTCGCACGGCAACATCCTCGCCAACGCGCGGCAGTGCGCGGCAGACCGGGATGGCGCGCGCCGACGATCTCTTCCTGTCGGTCCTGCCGCTGTCGCACATGTTCGAGCGCACCGGCGGCTACTACCTGCCGCTGGCCATCGGCGCGCAGCGTGGCCTACTGCCGCGGCATCGCGCACATCGCCGAGGACCTCGCACTCGCAGGCGCCGACCGCGATGTTCGCGGTGCCGCGCATCTTCGAGCGCTTCCACGCGCGCATCGAGCATGCGCTCGCGTCGTCGCCGGTCAAGCGCTTCGCTGCTCGAGCAGTGCGTCGCGCGCGGCTATCGCGTGGCGCACGGGCGCGGCGAGCGCCTTCGACCGCCTGCTGGCGCCGGCGCTGCGTCGCGTGGTCGGCCACGCCGATCCTCGCGCGGCTCGGCGGACGCATGCGGCTCGCGGTGGTCGGCGGCGCGGCGCTCGATCCGGCGCTCGCGCACGCGTTCATCGGGCTCGGGCTGCCGATGCTGCAGGGCTACGGCATGACCGAGGCGTCGCCGGTGATCTCGGTGAATCGCGACGACGACAACGTGCCCGAGTCGGTGGGCGCGCCGCTGCACGGAGTCGAGGTGAAGCTCGCCGCAGGCGGCGAGCTCCTGGCGCGCGGCGCCAACGTGATGCTCGGCTACTGGAACAATCCGGACGCGACGCGCGCCGCGCTCACGCCGGACGGATGGCTGCGCACCGGCGACGTCGCCGAGATCATCGACGGCAAGATCTACATCCGCGGCCGCGCGAAGGACATCCTCGTGCTGTCGAACGGCGAGAAGCTGCCGCCGCAGGACGTCGAGTTCGCGATCCTGCGCGACCCGGTGTTCGAGCAGGTGATGCTGGTCGGCGAAGGACGGCCGTTCATCGTTCTGCTCGCGGTGACGCGCGAGACCGACGAGAAGGCGCTCATCCAGCGCGCGAACGAGCAGCTCGAAGGAATTTCCGCGCTGGGTGCGCGTGCGGCGCGTCGTGGCCACGCGCGAAGCCGTGGAGCGTCGACAACGGCCTGCTCACGCCCGACGCTCAAGCTGAAGCGGCCGCTGCTGCTTGAAGAAGCTGTCGCGCGAGATCGAGGCGGCCTACACCGAGCCGACGCCCTAGCGCCGGCGTCCCGCGGCGATCGAGGCGACGACGAGGGCGGCCGCGAGATACGTCGCGGCGTCCACCGGCTCGCCCAGCAGCCATGCCGACGCGAAGATCGTGAGGAACGGCTGCAGCAATTGGAGCTGCCCGACGGCCGCGATGCCGCCGAGCGCCAGCCCGCGATACCAGGCGAAGAAGCCGAGGAACATGGAGATCGCGGCGACGTACGCGAAGCCGGCCCACGCCGGCCACGGCGCGGAGGCCAGGCGCGCGTCGGCGGCAAGCCACGTCGGAATAACCAGGAACGGCGCCGACAGCACGAGCACCCACGAGATCACCTGCCAGCCGCCGAGGATGCGCGAAAGCCGGGCGCCTTCCGCGTAACCGATGGCGGCGGCGACCACCGCGCCGACGAGCAGCAGGTCCGCCGCCTGCGGCGCGCCGCCGCCTTCCCAGAGCGCGAACGCGATCGACGACCGCGCTGCCCGCGACCGCGCACAGCCAGAAGCCGCGCGATGGCCGCTCGTGCGCGATCAACGCGCCGGCCAGCGCGGTGGCGAGAGGCAGCAGGCCCGCGACGACGGCGCCGTGCGCGGCGGGGACCGCGCGCATCGCAAGTGCGGAAAGCACCGGCCAGCCGACGACGACGCCGGCTGCCACCACGGCAAGGCGCGGCCACAACGACCGCGCCGGCCACGGCGAGCGCGTTGCGACGAGCACTGCGGCCGCGAGCACGGCCGCGACCAGCGCGCGGCCGAGGCCCACGAACACCGGGTCGAGGTGGGCGACCGCAATGCGGGTGGCAGGCAGCGTCCCGCTGAACGCGATCACGCCGACGAGGCCGAGCAGGTAACCCTGCCGTCGATGCTGGGCCGCGGCGTCCCCGGATCGAGGCGAGGAGGTGGCGGTCATGGACCCTGGAGTATATCCGAGTGAATCGCTCAACTACTCGCGGATACTCCAGCGGTCGGCGTTGCGCCTTCGCGACGCCGCCACCCCGCCGTGCGCATGCCTTGCGGCCTTGCCGCCAACCGCGAGCCTCGACGGTAGAACGCATTGCCATCGATGGCCGGAGCCTTATAAGACGTAAGTAAGTATTTGCTTCGGAGTGGCAGCGGATGCACTCGTAGGCTCCCGGCCGACACCCACGGTGCGGGGTCCGCGAGGGTGCCAACCTCTTGCCTGTCCGATTGACAACCCCATAAGAACAAACATAGGATTCAAACGAACGTTTAAACATTGAGGGTGCGCGGGTTGCGTGCGACTTGCCGCGACCAAGCGATGGCGTCACGAAACCGCGGTGCGCTCGGCGCCGGCCGGCAACGCGAACAGGAGGGTTTCCGTGGGTGGCAAGGTCATTCCGCTCGGCGACATGCACGGCGCACAGGCGACCAAGGCGCGCATCCTCGATGCGGCCGAGGCGCTGTTCATGGAGCACGGCTTCGAGGCGACCAGCCTGCGGCTCATCACGGCGGCCGCCGGCGTCAACCTCGCCGCCGCCAACTATCACTTCGGCAGCAAGGAAGAGCTGTTCCAGGCGGTGCTGACGCGCCGGCTCGATCCGATGAACCAGGAGCGGGTCGCGCTGCTCGACCGGTTCGAGCAGCGAAGCGGCGCCGGCGCCGCTCGCCGTGCGAGCGCATCCTCGACGCGCTGTTCATTCCCGCGCTCGAGCTCGCGCGCGACCCGGCGCGCGGCGGCAAGAACTTCCTGCGAGCTGCTCGGCCGCGCGTACGCGGATCCCGCGCCGTTCATCCGCCAGTTCCTGTCCGAGCAGTACGCGCAGATGATCGCGCGCTTCAAGGACGCGTTCGCGCGCGCGCTGCCGCACCTGCCGCGCAAGGAGCTGTCGTGGCGCCTGCACTTCATCATGGGCGCGCTGTCGTACACGCTGGCGGGCACCGACGCGCTCAAGATCATCGCCGAGCTGAATCCGCTCGAGACGGACAACGACGAGATCCTGCTGCGGCGCCTCGCGCCGTTCCTGCTCGCGGGACTCACGGCGCCGCTGCCCGACCTGACCGACGTCGCGCGCGAGCTCGATCGCGAGCTCGCGCCACGCGCCCGATCCGAATGACGAACGCGCGATGCGCTTCGTCGCAAAAGGAGCAATCGAGATGCTGACCCTGCTCTGGATCGTCGCCGTGCTGCATCGGCTTCGTCGCGCTGGCGTACGTGAACGCGTCGGGCGCGGCGTGGGGCACCGGCATCGCGTCCGCGCTGGCCGTGTCGTGGGTCGCGCACGCGCTGCCGCTCGCGCTCAACGTGCTGCTGACCGTCGCGTTCATCGTGCTCGCGATCCCGCTCGCGGTGCCGTCGCTGCGCCGCAAGCTCATCAGCGACGGCGTGCTGCGCGCCTTCCGCAAGGTGATGCCGCCGATGTCGCAGACCGAGCGCGAGGCGCTCGAGGCCGGCACCGTGTGGTGGGACGGCGAGCTGTTCTCCGGCCGTCCCGACTGGCGCAAGCTGCTCGCCACGCCGACACCCGACGCTCACGCCGGAGGAGCAGCGCTTCCTCGACGAGGAAACCGAAGCGCTGTGCGCGATGACCAGCGACTGGGAGACGACCAACGTCTACAAGGACCTGCCGCCGCACGTGTGGCAGTTCATCAAGGACAAGGGCTTCTTCGGCATGATCATCCCGCAAGGAGTACGGCGGCCTCGGCTTCTCCGCGTACGCGCATTCGCAGGTGATCACCAAGCTGTCGACGCGCTCGGGCACGGCCGCGGTGACGGTGATGGTGCCGAACTCGCTCGGTCCCGGCGAACTGCTGCTGCACTACGGAACCGAGGAGCAGAAGCGCCACTACCTGCCGCGCCTCGCCAAGGGCCTCGAGATCCCGTGCTTCGCGCTGACCAATCCGAACGCGGGCTCCGACGCGGCCGCGATTCCCGACTACGCGTACGTCCGCTGGGGCGAGCACGAGGGCAAGCGCGTGCTCGGCCTGTCGGTGACGTGGGACAAGCGCTACATCACGCTGGGCCCGGTGGCCACGCTGCTCGGCCTCGCGTTCCGCGTGTACGACCCGGACAAGCTGCTCGGCGACAAGGAGGACCTCGGCATCACGTGCGCGCTCATTCCGACCACGCACCCCGGCGTGGAGATCGGCCGCCGCCACATGCCGCTCAATGCGGTGTTCCAGAACGGCCCGAACTCGGGCCGCGACGTGTTCATCCCGATGGACTGGGTGATCGGCGGGCAGCCGATGCTCGGCAAGGGCTGGCGGATGCTGATGGAATGCCTCGCGGCGGGCCGCGGCATCTCGCTGCCGTCGTCGAACACGGGCATGTCGATCCTCGCGGTGCGCACCGTCGGCGGCTACGCGCGCGTGCGCACGCAGTTCAAGACGCGCGATCGGCAAGTTCGAGGGCGTCGAGGAAGCGCTCGCGCGCATGGGCGGCAACCTCTACATGATGGACGCGACGCGCATGCTGACCGCCGCGCGCGATCGACCTGGGCGAGAAGCCCGCGGTCGTGTCGGCGATCGCCAAGTACCACATCACCGAGCGCGCGCGGCAGACGATCAACGACGGCATGGACGTCATCGGCGGCAAGGGCATCTGCATGGGACCGTCGAACTTCCTCGGCGGCGCGTACATGCAGCATCCCGGTCGCGATCACCGTCGAAGGCGCCAACATCCTGACCCGCAGCCTCATCATCTTCGGGCAGGGCGCGATCCGCTGCCATCCGTACGTGCTGCAAGGAGATCAACGCGACGCGCGAAACCGATCGCGAGGCAGCGTCGATCGCGTTCGACGCGGCGCTGTTCGGTCACGTGCGCTTCACGCTGTCGAACTTCGCGCGCACGCTCGTGATGGGCTTGACGGGCTCGCACTTCGTGCGCGTGCCGGCGGACGTCGCGCCGGAGACGCGGCGCTATTACCAGCAGCTCACGCGCTTTTCGGCCGCGCTCGCGTTCCTCGCCGACGTGTCGATGGGCGCGCTGGGCGGCTCGCTGAAGCGCAAGGAGAAGCTCTCGGCGCGGCTGGGCGACATCCTGTCGCTCATGTACCTGTGCTCGGCGACGCTCAAGCGCTTCGAGGCGGAAGGCCGCGAGGCGGCCGACGCGCCGCTCATGCACTGGGCGATCTGGGACGCGATGTTCAAGGCGCAGAGCGCGTTCGAGGGCGTGATCTCGAACTTCCCGAACCGCGATTCATCGCGAGCGTGCTGTGCGCGGATCGTGTTCCCGCTCGGCCGCCCGTATGTCGTGCCGTCGGACGACCTCGGCCACGAGGTGGCGAAGCCTGCTGATCGAGCCGTCGGCCACGCGCGATCGCCTGACCGCCGGCATGTTCATCGGCCGCGGACGAGGACGATCCGGTCGGCTTGATCGAGCGCGCGCTCACGGCGACGGTGACGACCGAGCCGATCGAGGCGAAGCTCAAGGCCGCGATGCGGGACGGTCGCCTCGACGGCCGCCTGCCGCCGGACGCCGGCATCGACGCGCTCGCGGAGCGCGCGGTCGCCGCGGGCGTCATCGATCGCGAGGAAGCGCGCACGCTGATCGCGCAGCGTCGACCTGGTCGCGCGCGTGATCCGCGTCGACGACTTCGACCGCCGACCTGGGCGCGTCGCTCCTGCAGCCCGCGATCGACGCGGCACGCAACGCTGCCGGCGCGCCCGCGTCCGACCGGCCGCGACCGCGCCGGCATCGAGCTCGATGAGCGCGATGGCGCGAGGGCGATCCGTTGAACGAACCCGTCTACATCGTCGACGGCGCTCGCACGCCGTTCCTCAAGGCGCGCAACAAGCCGGGGCCGTTCGCGGCGTCCGACCTCGCGACCGATGCGGGCCGCGCGCTGCTGCTGCGCCAGCCCTTCGCGCCGGACGCAGCTCGACGAGGTGATCCTGGGCTGCGCGGCGCCGTCGGCCGACGAGGTGAACATCGGCCGCGTGGCCGCGCTGCGCATGGGCTGCGGGCATAAGGTGCCCGGCTGGACCGTGATGCGCAACTGCGCGTCCGGCATGCAGTCGATCGACTCCGCGGTCAACAACATCCGCGCGGGCCGCTCCGATCTCGTGCTGGCCGGCGGCGTCGATGCGCTGTCGCGCGCGCCGCTGCTGTTCTCCGACGCGATGGTGAAATGGCTGTCGCAGTGGTACGCGGCGAAGATCGCCGGGCCAGCGCGCGGCGCTGCTCGCGAAGTTCCGGCCCGGCTACTTCGCGCCGGTGATCGCGCTGATGAAGGGGCTCACCGATCCGATCTGCGGCCTGCTCATGGGACAGACCGCGGAGAACCTGGCGTATCGCTTCGGCATCACGCGCGCCGAGATGGACGCGTATCGCGGCGCGCAGCCACGCGCGCGTGCTCGCCGCGCAGAAGGCCGGACACTACGCGAACGAGGTGGTGCCGATCTACGACGGCGCGGCGCACCTCTACGCGGCCGACGACGGCGTGCGCGAGGATTCCACGGCCGAGAACCTCGCGAAGCTGAAGCCGTTCTTCGACCGCAAGTACGGCAACGTCACCGCGGGCAACAGCTCGCAGGTCACCGACGGCGGCGCGTGGGTCGTGGTGGCGTCGCAGCGCGCGGTGGACGAGCACAGGCTCGACGCCGATCGGCCGCATCGTCGACTCGCAATGGGCGGGCCTCGATCCGGCGCAGATGGGGCTGGGACCGGTGTACGCGGCGACGCCCATCCTGCAGCGGCACAACCTCGGCCTCGAACGACCTCGACGCGTGGGAGATCAACGAGGCGTTCGCCGCGCAGGTGATCGCGTGCGAGCGCGCGTGGGCCGACGACGAGTTCTGCCGCACCGAGCTCGGACTGCCCGGCGCGCTCGGGCAGATCGACGCGGAGCAAGCTCAACGTCGACGGCGGCGCGATCGCGCTCGGCCACCCGGTCGGCGCGTCCGGCACGCGCATCGTGCTGCACGTGCTGAACGTGCTGCGCCGCACCGGCGGCAAGCGCGGCATGGCGGCGATCTGCATCGGCGGCGGCCTGGGCGGCGCCATGCTGGTCGAGACGCGTGTAGAGGGAGCGACGATGCAACACTGGACGATCACGCGCGAGGCCGACGGCCTCGCCACGCTCACGTTCGACAAGGCCGGCGCCACGACCAACACGCTGTCGGCAGCGGTGCTCGACGAGCTCAACGAAGCGCTCGACATCCTCGACCGCGAGCCGCCGAAGGGACTGGTCATCCGCTCGGGCAAGCCCAACGGCTTCATCGCCGGCGCCGATGTCGACGAATTCGGCGAGGTCAAGGACGAGGCCGGCGCGCTCGCCATCGTGCGCCGCGGCTGGGACACGTTCGAGCGGCTCGCGCACGTCAAGTATCCGACGCTGGCGCTGATCAAGGGTTTCTGCCTGGGCGGCGGGCTCGAGCTCGCGCTGGCGTGCCGCTATCGCGTGGTCGTCGACGAGCCGGGAACGCGGCTCGGCTTGCCGGAGGTGCATGCTCGGCATCGTGCCGGGCTGGGGCGGCATCAGGCGCCTGCCGCGGCTCATCGGCGCGCCCGCCGCGCTCGACCTGCTGCTCACCGGCAAGACGATCGACGCGCGGCGCGCGAAGAAGCTCGGGCATCGCGGACGAGTGCGTGCCGGTGCGCGTCATGGAGAACACCGCGCGCGGCGTGCTGCGCGCGCTGCCGCCGCCGCATGCGCTCGGCCTGCCGCTGTCGCTCACGCTCAATCCGCTCGCGCGCCGCTACATCGCCGCGCAGGCGGAAAAGCAGGTCGCGAAGCGCGCGCGGCGCGAGCACTACCCGGCGCCGTACGCGATCCTCGAACTGTGGGTGAAGTACGACGGCAACGCGCTGGCCGCGCCGCGCGTCCGATCCGGCGTCGATTCCGTCGCTGCTGAAGACGCCGACGGCGTCGAACCTCATCCGCGTGTTCCGGCTGCAGGAGCGCCTGAAGGGCCTCGGCAAGGAAGGCGAGTTCAAGGCCGCGCACGTGCACGTCGTCGGCGCCGGCACGATGGGCGGCGACATCGCGGCGTGGTGCGCGCTGCGCGGGCTCACCGTCACGCTGCAGGACCAGAACGCGCGAGCGCCTGGCGCCCGCGATGAAGCGCGCGGCGCAAGCTCTTCTCCGACCGCCTGCGCGATCCGCGCCGCGCGCGCGATGCGCGCGACCGGCTGGTACCGGACGTCGCCGGCGACGGCGTGGCGCGCGCCGACGTGATCATCGAGGCGATCTTCGAGAACGTCGAGGCGAAGCGCGTCGCTGTTCGCCGCGCTCGAGAAGCAGGCGAAGCCCGACGCGATCCTCGCCACCAATACGTCGAGCATCCCGCTGGAGGAGATCGCGACGGCGCTCGCCGATCCGGCGCGGCTCATCGGCCTGCACTTCTTCAATCCCGGTCGCGCGCATGATGCTGGTCGAGATCGTGGTCGGCGCGCAGACGCGCGAGGCGCTGGTGCCGCAGGCGGCGGCGTTCGTGCGCCAGATCGACAAGCTGCCGCTGCCCGTGAAGAGCGCGCCCGGGTTCCTCGTCAACCGCGTGCTCGCGCCGTACCTCGATGGCGGCGATGCGCGCGGTCGACGACGGCATCGCGCCGGAGACGATCGACGAGGCGGCGCTCGCGTTCGGCATGCCGATGGGCCCGATCGAGCTCGCCGACACCGTCGGCCTCGACATCTGCGTGGCGGTCGGCAAGCTGCTGGCCGATGCGGGCGACGCCGCCGCGCAAGCTCATGGAGCTCGTCGACGCCGGGAACCTCGGCAAGAAGACCGGGCGCGGGTTCTACACGTGGATCGACGGCAAGCCGCAGAAGCAGGCGGCCGGCGCGGTGCCGGCCGGCCTGGCCGACCGGCTCGTGACCCCGTTCGTGACGGAAGCCGAAGCGGCGCTCGCCGAGCACATCGTCGCGGATGCCGACCTGGTCGACGCGGGCGCCATCTTCGGCACCGGCTTCGCGCCGTTCCGGGGCGGTCCGCTGCATTACGCGGGCGCGGCGTGACACTGCTCTGCGACAAACCCGCCGCCGCCCTTCTGGTGTAGGATTTTCAGCGGATGCAGCCGCCCCACGCACGGGCACGCACCGCCTGGCGCATAAGACCCCGGATCGACGCAGCCGTCGCCTGACGGCAGGCGCAATGCCGCGCCGTCATCGCGGGGACACGGAGGAGTGGTTCGTGGAAAAGATCTGGCTCAAGAGTTACCCGAAGGGCATTCCCGCGGAGATCGACGTCAACGAGTACGCGTCGGTGCGCGAGCTCTTCGAGGAATCGGTCGCGCAAGTACGCGGCGCGCCCGCGTTCTCGTGCATGGGCAAGTCGCATCACGTTCGCCGAGCTCGACACGCTGTCGGCGGCCTTCGGCGGCTGGCTGCAGGGCATCGGGTGCAAGAAGGGCACGCGCGTCGCGATCATGATGCCCAACATCCTGCAGTATCCGGTGTGCGTGTTCGGCGCGCTGCGCGCCGGCTGCACGGTGGTCAACGTCAATCCGCTGTACACCGCGCGCGAGCTCGAGCACCAGCTCAAGGACTCCGGCGCCGAGGTGCTCGTGGTCGTCGAGAACTTCGCGCACACGGTCGCCGAGGTGGTCGGCAAGACCAAGGTGCGCCAGACCGTCGTGACCTCGATCGGCGAGCTGCTGGGCTTCAAGGGCCTCATCGTCGACTTCGTGCTGCGCCACGTGAAGAAGATGATCCCGAAGTACTCGCTGCCCGGATCGATCCGCCTGTCCGACGCGCTCGCCGAGGGCGGCAAGCGCACGCTCGAGCGCGTGGACATCGGCCACGACGACATCGCGTTCCTGCAGTACACCGGCGGCACCACCGGCGTGGCCAAGGGCGCGATGCTGCTCCACCGCAACATGGTCGCCAACATGCTGCAGGCGCGCGCCTGGGTGAAGCCGTTCCTCGATCCCGAACCGGCGCGAGGTCATCATCACGCCGCTGCCGCTGTATCACATCTTCTCGCTCACCGCGAACTGCCTCGTGTTCATGTCGGTCGGCGGCGAGAACGTCCTGATCCCGAACCCGCGCGACATCCGCGGGTTCGTGAAGGAGATGGCGAAGTACAAGTTCACCGCGATCACCGGCGTCAACACGCTGTTCAACGCGCTGGTGAACAACGCCGGATTTCGCCAAGCTCGACTTCTCGTCGCTGCGGATCACGCTCGGGCGGCGGCATGGCGGTGCAGGAGGCGGTCGCGCTCAAGTGGAAGGAAGTCACCGGCACGCCGCTCATCGAGGCCTACGGCCTCACCGAGACGTCGCCTGCCGCCACCATCAATCCGCTCGACCTGGCCGCCTACAACGGCTCGATCGGCCTGCCGATCTCGTCCACGGAAGTGGTCCTGCGCGACGACGCCGGCAAGGAAGTGCCGCTCGGCCAGCCGGGCGAGATCTGCATCCGCGGGCCGCAGGTGATGGCGGGCTACTGGCAGCGCCCCGACGAGACCGCCAAGGTGATGGACAAGGACGGCTGGTTCGCCACCGGCGACGTCGGCGTGATGGACGAGCGCGGCTTCGTGCGCATCGTCGATCGCAAGAAGGACATGATCCTGGTGTCCGGCTTCAACGTGTATCCGAACGAGATCGAGGGCGTGGTCGCGGCGCATCCGGGCGTGCTCGAATGCGCGGCGGTCGGCGTGCCCGACAAGAAGTCCGGCGAGGCCGTGAAGCTCTTCGTCGTGAAGAAGGACCCGGCGCTCACCGCGGAGCAGGTGATCGCGTACTGCAGGGAGCACCTCACCGGCTACAAGTGCCCGCGCGAGGTCGAGTTCCGCACGGAGCTGCCGAAGACGAACGTCGGCAAGATCCTGCGCCGGGAGCTGCGCGACGAGCAGAAGAAGGCGGCCTAGCAGGCGATGCTCACGCTGCCCGACAAGGAGCCGGTCCTGCGCGTCGTGCCGATGCCGCACGACACCAACCAGCACGGCGACATCTTCGGCGGCTGGATCATGTCGCAGGTCGACATTGCGGGCGGCGTGATCGCGGCGCGCCACGCGCGCGGCCGCGTGGCGACGGTGGCCGTCAACTCGTTCACGTTCAAGCAGCCGGTGCTGGTCGGCGACCTCGTCACCTTCTACGCGGAGATCACGCGCATCGGAAAGACGTCGATTACGGTCGATGTCGAGGTTTTCGCGCAACGCAACCCGAAAGATCAGGTTACGGTGAAGGTTACAGAGGCCAGCCTGACGTATGTTGCCGTCGGGCAGGACCGCCGGCCGCGCGAGATCGCGGCTGGGTGAAATGAAACGGTTTGCGGCCGCCGCGCTGCCCGGCCGAAGGGTCGCCGGTGTATAGTGGAATGGTCATCTGGCCGCCGCCACGCGGCCCTGTGCCGGGCACAACAACAGCAGCATGCGACACGATCGCATCACTCGCAGCCACAAAGGAGAGAGATTCCATGCACAAGTCAACGCTCACCAAGAGTAGGGTGGCGCACGCGGTCGCGGCGCTGGTGCTTTCGCTCGGCGCTACGCAGGCCTTCGCGGCCGCCTTCGCGGTGCAGACGCAGAACGGCAGCGGGCTCGGCAACGCCTACGCGGGCGGCGCGGCGGTCGCCGAGGACGCGAGCACCGTGTGGTCGAATCCCGCGGGCATGTCGCGGTTCTCGACCGTGCAAGTTGTGTTGGCCGGCCAACCTCGATCGGGCCCTCGTTCAAGTTCAACAACGACGGCTCGCTGCCGGCCGGCAACCAGCCGCTCGGCAACGGCGGCGGCGACGCGGGCAACCTGGTGTGCATTCCGGCGATGTACCTCGTCGTGCCGATCAACCAGCAGTTCGCGTTCGGCCTCGGCATCAACGTGCCGTTCGGACTCGAGACCGAGTGGGACGACGGCTGGATCGGCCGCTACCAGGGCCTGCATTCGAAGGTCGAGACGATCAACATCAACCCG
Organism: uncultured beta proteobacterium; assembly: GCA_963725735.1. GTDB lineage: Bacteria > Pseudomonadota > Gammaproteobacteria > Burkholderiales > Casimicrobiaceae > VBCG01. The sequence goes on from CAVRZM010000020.1 coordinate 101,820, forward strand.
GCGCTTTCGTGGAAGATCAACGACCAGTTCACCCTGGGCGTGGGCGCGAACTGGCAGCGCGCCAAGCTCAAGTTCACGTCGGCGCAGAACTACGGCGGCGCGGTCGCGGCTCAGCTGTGCCGCGAGCGCGGCGTGCCAGCCGTTCGCTGGCGCCAGTTGCGCAGGCGACGTACGGGCTCGATGCCAACGTGAACTTGGACGCCAGCGACGACGCGTGGGGCTGGAACGTCGGGCCTCATGTGGAACATGACGCCCGACTCGCGCATCGGGATCCACTACCGCTCGGAGATCAAGTACAACGCGTCGGGCAACGTCAACTTCGGCCTGCCCGACGATCCCGCCGACCGGCAACGCCCAGCTCGACGCGGTACTCGGGCAGCTGGCGGGGCTGGCGGCGGCCAATCCGGAGCTGCAGAGCAGCGGTGTCAACGGGATCATCGAAGTGCCGTCATTCACCAACGTGTCGTTCTTCACGAAGATCAACCCGCAGTGGGACTTCATGGCGGATGTCCAGTACACGAACCTGGTCGATCGATCCAGTACCTGACGTTCAACCGCACGAACGGCGCCACTCCCATCTCGACCTACGAGAACTTCAAGAACACGTGGCGCGTGTCGGCGGGGGTCAACTACTACCTCGACTCGGCCTGGAAGCTGCGCGGCGGCGATCGCGTGGGACCAGTCGCCGGTGCGTGATGCCGAGCGCACGCCGCGGCTGCCGGACGCCGACCGCTTCTGGCTCGCGACGGGCGCGCAGTACACGTACCAGAAGAACTGGAAGTTCGACGTCGGGTTCGCGTACGAGTTCGTCCAGAGACGGTTCGACCAACCAGAACGCCGGCGAGCACGGCACAGTACGGCACTCATCAACGGCAACTACGACGTCAGTGCGTGGCTGCTCGGCGGACAGGTCGCCTACTCGTTCTGACCGGCCCGCGGCTCCACGCTGCAGTGAAGCGCACGGCCGGGGCAACCCGGCCGTTGCGTTTTGGCGGGCATCTCCCGTCGGCGCGGCGGTCGGCGACCGCGCCTTTCTAGAAGGTTTCGCCTAATCGCGTTTGGTAAGATTTTTCTCTCGGTGCCTCGTGCATCCCATCCGCCCGTGATCGTCCGGGCCTCGAAGTGGTTCCTCTCATGTCATCCTCAACCGCTACTCATCCGCAAGGCCGCCGTGCTCGGCGCCGGCGTCATGGGCGCGCAGATCGCCGCGCATTTCGCCAACGCCGGCATCCCGGCACTGCTCTTCGACCTTCCCGCGAAGGAGGGCGATCCCGAACGGCCTCGTGACCAAGGCCATCGCGGGCCTCGCCAAGCTCGAGCCGGCGCCGCTCGGGCGCCAAGGACCGCGCCGCGCGATCGAGGCCGTGCAACTACGGCAGCGATCTCGCGCGGCTGTCCGAATGCGACCTCGTGATCGAGGCGATCGCCGAGCGCCTCGACTGGAAGCAGGACCTCTACGACGAAGATCGCGCCGCACCTGCCGCGCCGCGCGCGATCGCTCGCGTCGAACACGTCGGGACTGTCGCTCGCCGCGCTTGTCGGGCGCGATGCCCGAGGCGCTGCGCACGCGCTTCTGCGGCGTGCACTTCTTCAACCCGCCGCGGTACATGCACCTCGTCGAGCTGATCGCGGCGCCGCAGACGGATCCCGCGCTGCTCGACGCGCTGGAGGCGCTGCTGACCACGACGCTCGGCAAGGGCGTGATCCGCGCGAAGGACACGCCCAACTTCATCGCCAACCGCATCGGCATCTTCTCGGTGCTGGCGACGATGCAGCACACGCAGACGTACAGGCTCTCGTTCGACGTCGTGGACGCGCTCACCGGCCCCGCGATCGGGCGCGCGAAGAGCGCGACCTACCGCACCGCCGACGTGGTCGGCCTCGACACGATGGCGCACGTCGTGAAGACGATGTACGACACGCTGCCCGACGATCCGTGGCACGCGCTGTTCGCCACGCCGCCGGTGCTGGCGGCGCTGGTCGCGCAGGGCGCGCTGGGCGCCAAGACCAAGGCGGGCTTCTTCCGCAAGGTCGGCAAGGACATCCAGGTGCTCGATCCGGCCGCGCGCGACTATCGGAAGTCCGACGCGCGAGGTGGCGCCGGAAGTCGCGGAGATCCTCAAGATCAGGTCGCCCGCCGAGAAGTTCGCGAAGCTGCGCGCGTCGCGCGCATCCGCAGGCGCAGTTCCTGTGGGCGATCTTCCGCGACCTCTTCCACTACAGCGCGTATCCACCTGGCCGACGATCGCCGACAACGCGCGCGACGTCGACCTCGCGATCCGCTGGGGCTTCGGCTGGCAGATGGGACCGTTCGAGACGTGGCAGGCGGCGGGATGGAGCGAGGTCGCCGGCCTGGGTCGCCGAGGACATCGCGGCCGGCAAGGCGCTCGCCAAGCGTGCCGCTGCCGGCGTGGGTGAGCGGCGAGAAGGTGAGGGCGGCGCGCGGCGTGCATGCGCCGCAGGGCGCGTACTCCGCGGCGCGCGACGACGTTCGAGCGGCCGCTCGACGCTGCCGGTGTACCGGCGGCAGCTCTTTCCCGATCCGGTGCTGGGCGAGGCGCCCGCCGACCGCGGCACGACGATCTTCGAGACCGACGCCGTGCGCATGTGGCACCTGGGCGACGACGTCGGCATCGTGTCGTTCAAGAGCAAGGCGCACACGATCGGCGAGGACGTGCTCGACGGCGTGCTGCGCGCGCGTCGACGAGGCCGAGCGCAACTGCGCCGGCCTCGTGATCTGGCAGACGCAGGAGCCGTTCTCGCTCGGCGCCAACCTCGCGGCGATCGCGCCGGCGATCGCAGGCGAAGCAATGGGACGCGATCGAGGCGGTGGTCGCCAAGTTCCAGCAGCACGGCGATGCGCCTGCGGACGAGCCTCGTGCCGACCGTCTGCGCGGTGCGCGGCATGGCGCTCGGCGGCTCGTGCGAGTTCATCCTGCACGCGGACCGCACGGTCGCCGCGCTCGAGTCCTACATCGGCCTGGTCGAGGTCGGCGTGGGCCTGCTGCCGGCCGGCGGCGGCAGCAAGGAGTTCGCGGTGCGCGCGGCGGAGGAAGTGCGCCGCGGCGCCAACGGCAGCCAGATCGACCAGCTGCCGTTCATCCGCACGCTACTTCCAGACCATCGCGATGGCGACCGTCTCGAAGAGCGCGCTGGAGGCGAAGGAGCTGGGCTACCTGCGACCGGCCGACATCGTCGTGATGAACGCGCTACGAGCTGCTGCACGTCGCGAAGTCGCAGGCGCGGGCGCTGGCCGACGCGGGCTACCGGCCGCCGCTGCCCGCGCGCAACGTGCCGGTGGCCGGCAAGACCGGCTTCGCGACGCTGCAGATGATGCTCGTCAACATGCGCGACGGCGGGCTTCATCAGCGCGTACGATTTCGAGGTCGGCAAGCGCGTCGCGCGCGTGCTGTGCGGCGGCGAGGTCGAAGCCGGGCAGCCTGGTCGACGAGACGTGGCTGCTCGACGCTCGAGCGCGCGCGAGTTCATGGCGCTCGCTGCGCGACGAGCAGACGCAGGCGCGCATCGCGCACACGCTGCCAGACCGGCAAGCCGCTGCGCAACTGAGTTCCGAAGAGACGATCAAGCCATGACCAAGCAGATGCAGGACGCCTACATCGTCGCCGCCACGCGCACGCCGGTCGGCAAGGCGCCGCGCGGCGTGTTCCGCTCCACGCGGCCGGACACGCTGCTCGCGCACGTGCTGCGCAGCGTGCTGGCGCAGGCGCCGGCGATCGATCCCAAGCGCATCGAGGACGTCATCGTCGGCTGCGCGATGCCCGAGTACGAGCAGGGCATGAACGTCGCGCGCATCGGCGTGCTGCTGGCCGGCCTGCCGAACAGCGTGCGCCGGGCATGACGATCAACCGCTTCTGCTCGTCGGGCCTGAACGCGGTGTCGATCGCCGCCGACCGCATCCGCACGGGCGAGGCCGACATCATGATCGCCGCCGGCACCGAGAGCATGAGCATGATCCCGATGCTGGGGCGGCTCGCGCTCAACGAGGCCGTGTTCGACGCGCGACGAGAACGTCGGCATCGCCTACGGCATGGGCCTCACCGCCGAGAAGGTCGCCGCGCAGTGGAAGGTGTCGCGCGAGGAGCAGGACGCGTTCGCGCTCGCGTCGCACCAGAAGGCGCTCGCCGCGCAGGCGGCGGGCGAGTTCGACGCCGAAGTCAGCCCGTTCACCGTGCACGAGGACGCGCCGGACCTCGCCACCGGCAGGATCGTCACGCGCGACGAAGGCGGTCGACGCGCGACGAGGGTCCGCGCGCCGACACGAGCGCCGAGGGTCTCGCCAAGCTGCGCCCGGTGTTCGCCGCCAAGGGCTCGGTGACCGCCGGCAACAGCTCGCAGATGTCCGACGGCGCGGGCGCCGTCGATCCTGGTGTCGCGAGAAGGTGCTGCGCGAGCTGAACCTCGCGCCGCTCGCGCGCTGGGTCGGCTACGCGGTCGGCCGGCGTGCCGCCCGAGATCATGGGCGTGGGCCCGATCGCGGCGATCCCGAAGGTGCTGCAGACCGACGGGCATCAAGCTCGACCGACATCGACTGGATCGAGCTCAACGAGGCGTTCGCCGCGCAGGCGCTCGCGGTGATGCGCGACTCGGCCTCGATCCCGCGAAGGTGAATCCGCTCGGCGGCGCGATCGCGCTCGGCCATCCGCTCGGCGCGACCGGCGCCATCCGCACGGCGACGATCACGCACGGCCTGCGGCGGCGCAAGCAGAAGTACGGCATGGTGTCGATGTGCGTGGGCACCGGCATGGGCGCGGCCGGGATCTTCGAAGCGGTGTGATGCCACGACGACGAACGACGGAGGAGAGACATGCGCAGGATCTGACGACGATGCTGGTCGCGCTGCTGTTCGCGGCGGGCGTGCAGGCGGCGGAGGTCGGCGGCGTCAAGCTCGACGACAAGGTTGCGGTCGGCGGGCAGGACCTGGTGCTGAACGGTGCGGGCATCCGCACGCGCGCGATCTTCAAGGTGTACGTCGGCGAGCCTCTACGTGCCGGCGAAGGCGAGCAACGCCGCAGCGGTGCTCGCAAAGGGGCCGCGCCGCATCCAGCTGAACCTGCTGCGCGACGTCGGCGCCGACCAGCTGTCGACGCGCTGGTCGACGGCCTGAAGGAGAACAATTCGCGCGGCCGAGCTGGCCGCCGTGAAGGCGCAGTCGGACCAGATGGTCGCGGCGATCTGAAGGGGTTCGGGCAGGTGAAGGAGAAGGACGTCGTCACGCTCGACTTCGTCGACGGCGCGCACGAAGATCGGCCTCAACGGCGCGGCGAAGGGCACGATCGCCGGCGACGCGTTCAACAAGGCGCTGACCAAGGTGTGGCTCGGCGACAATCCGGTGCAGGCCGATCTCAAGAAGGCGATGCTCGGCGGCTGATGCCGGACTTACTGGCCGTCCTGCGGCTACCGGCTGCTCACGGTCGGCGCGCGACGGCCGCCTCACGCTGACCGACGACTTCCTGCGCGCGTACCTCGTGCGCCCGGAGCTCGCGCCGGTGCGCGAGTCGTGCGCGGCCGAGCTCGCGCTGCACGACGCGCTGCTCGCCGATCCGCGGCGCGCGGTCGGCCGCCGCGGAGCTCGACGGCGATCGCGGATGCCGACGCGCGCGACAACTACGCGATCTGGCTGCGCTTCCGCGACCGGCTGGCCGGCCGCGCCGTCGCTCGAGGCGGCGTACGTCGGGCTGTTCCAGGGCGACGGGCGTCGACGTGCCGCCGCTGTTCGTCGCACCACCTGACGCAGGTGCTGCTGCGCCACATCCTGGGCGACGACGCGGCGACCGATGGACGCGCGCGCCGCCGAGATGCTGTTCCGGCCGCAGAAGGTCGCCGTGCTCGAGGACGGCGCGGTGATGGCGGCCGACGAGGCGACCGTGGAGCTCTACGCGACCACCGGCGGCTTCGGCTCGCTCGGCGAGCTGCTCGCGCAGAACCGCACGCCGGCGCGCACGGTCGAGCTCGACGTGCTCGATGCGGACAACGCGGACGCGTACTGGGACCGCGACGAGCGCCACGACTTCTCGGTGAGCCTCAACCGCGGGCCGGCCCGGCGCTCGACGCGCTGGCGCGCGTGCTCGAGCGGTGGATCCGCCACTTCCTCGGCGTGGACGTGACGATCCGGCACGAGCGCGCGATCGACGACCAGCACTGGGTCTGGCACGTCGGCCTGGACGCGGAGGCGAGCGGCCTGCTGAACGACCTCTACAACGACGTCGACGTCGACGAGGCGCGCCTGCGCGCGCCTGCTTGCCTGTTCCGCCTCGATTTCGCGAACCCCGCCGACATGCGGCCGGCGATCGCCGGCCGGCCGGTCTACCTCGCGATGGCGATGAACGCGCGACAACGTGCTGCAAGCTCAAACCGCAGAATCTCCTGCTCAACCTGCCGCTCGCGCGGCCGCAGTGACGAGGCTCCCATGGCGAACCGAACCGCTTCCCGAAGCTCGGCGCGTGCGCCATGGCGGCGCTCGCCGTACTCGCTGTCTGCCGTGCCCGCGCACGCGCAGGCGCCGGCGCCCGCCGCGCCCGCGCGGCATCGCCGGAGGTCGCCAGGCCGACATCACCGCGCGTCGCCGCGCTCGCGTGGCTCGACGGCTGCTGGGCGGGCACGGTCAACCAGCGCGACTTCCGCGAGCAGTGGTCGCCGCTGCGCGGCGACATCCTGCTCGGCGTCGGCTCGACCGTGTACCAGGGCAAGATCGCAGAGCTACGAGTACCTGCGCATCGAGCCGCGCGCGGACGGCGTGTACTACGTCGCGCTGCCGTCGGGACAGAAGGAGGACGCGTTCAAGCTCGTGTCGATCACGACCGACGACAAGGACACGATCTTCACGTTCGCCAATCCGCGAGCACGATTTTCCGCAGCGGATCATCTACCGGCGCGGCGACCGAAGGCTGGCTCTACGCGACGATCGAAGGCAAGCTCAAGGGCGAGGACCAGCAAGGTCATCTACCCGATGCGGCGCGTCGGCTGCGAGACCGGCGAGTTCATCCGCAAGTAGCGTGGCGACGACTCCTTCGCCCGCGCTCGCCAGTTTCGAGCGGATGCTCGCCGCGGGCCGCGACGGCGCGCTCTTGCGGTTCTCGCTCGGCAACGAGTACCTGAAGGCGGGGGAGCGCCGGCCGCGCCGCGAGCACCTCGCGCAGGCGGTGGCGCTCGATCCCGACTACACGGCGGCGTGGAAGCTGCTCGGCCGGCGCTGGCGGACAACGGGCAGCCGACGAAGCGCGCTCGCCGCCTACCGCGCCGGCATCGCGGTCGCGCGAGCGCAAGGGCGACAAGCAGGCCGGCAAGGAGATGGACGTCTTCGCGCGGCGCATCGAGAAGGCGCTCGCGGCGGACCGTCCGAAGTCCGGCGGACTTCAGCCGGGGGGCGCGCGGCGCCTCGCTGCCGCGCACCGCCGACGCCGCGGTTGGCGAGCGCATCGGCGCGCAGGTTGCCTGCGTTGTCGGCGTGGCCCTTCACCCAGTGCCACGACACGTGGTGCTGCGCGGCGAGCGCGTCGAGCTCGCGCCACAGGTCCTCGTTCTTGACGGGCTTCTTGTCCGCCGTCTTCCAGCCGTTGCGCCGCCAGCCGTGGATCCACGTCTCGATGCCGTTCTTCACGTACTGCGAGTCGGTGTAGATCGCCACCGGGCACGCGCGCGTCAGCGACTCGCAGCGCGCGGATGACGGCGGTGAGCTCCATGCGGTTGTTGGTCGTGTGCGCCTCGCCGCCGAAGAGCTCCTTCTCGTGCGCGCCGGCGCGCAGCAGCGCGCCCCAGCCGCCGGGGCCGGGATTGCCCTTGCAGGCGCCGTCCGTGTAGATCACGACCGTACTCAAGCGGGTTGCGCCGACCCCTGCCACAGGCGCGCCGCGACCCGCGGGCGCCGCGCGCGTCCTGGAAGCGTCCGGCCGCGCTTGTATGTTCCCCCCGGCGCTGGCGCCGCGCGCCGGAGCGATCGCCTCGGGCAGCCGGCGCATGCGCGTTCCGAGCGGCCTGCGCGGCTCGGCTCACTTGGCGGCCGAGCTGTACTCGGAAGGTGGTGAGGCCCTTCGCGCGCGCCCGCGGGCGCCAGCGCCTTGTCTGCGCGTTCGCGCCGCTGCCACGCGGGCGTGATCACGCGCATGCCGAGCACGCGCTTGGTCGCGCGCAGGAAGTAGACGCCGCCGCGCGATCGGCCACCAGCGATCGCCGATCGACTCGAAGAAGCGCGAAGCGGTGCAGCCACTTCTCGTTCGGCGAACGGCGGCGCGTAGCCGTCGAGGCGGCCGCCGACCACGTCGAAGCCGAGCAGCGTCAGCCAGTCCTTGAGGCGATAGAGCGCGATGAAGTTGCCGTTCCACGGCGGCGTCTGCTCGCGTCCGAAATAGCGCTTGGCGCCGTACAGCGAGAACGGATTGAAGCCCGACGATGCACGATCTGGCCCTCGGGCCGGATCACGCGATAGGCCTCGCGCAGCATGAGGTGCGGATCGTCGGTGAACTCGAGCGCGTGCGGCAGCACGATGAGGTCGACGGCGTTCTCGGCGAACGGCAGCCCGTGCGGGTCGGCGATGATGTCGGCCGGCGGGTCGTAGTCGAGCGTCCAGCGCGACGGGATGCGGCTCTGCGCGAGGAACGGGCACTCCGGCAGCCCGATCTGCAGCGCGTGGAAGCCGAAGATGTCGGCGACGGTCTGGTCGAAGTACGCCTGCTCGCGCGCGAGCAGGTAGCGCCCGAGCGGCGTGCGCGAACCACGTGCGGCGAAGCGTCGTTGACACGCTGGCTGCCGGGTCCCGAAGATGCGTCCATGATCGCGATTATCCCCATCCCCGCATTCACGGACAACTACATCTGGCTGCTGCGCGACGGGCGCGGCGCCGTGGTCGTCGATCCGGGCGACGCGGCGCCGGTGCTCGCCTAGCTCGCGCGCGAACGGCCTCGCGCTGACCGCGATCCTCGCCACGCACCATCACGGCGATCACGTCGGCGGCGTCGCCGCGCTGCTCGCGCGCTTCGCCGGTGCCGGTGTTCGGCCCCGCGCACGAGTCGATCCCGGGCCGCACGCACGCGCGTCGCGCGAGGGCGACGCATCGACGTGCCGGGCCTGCCGGTCACGCTGGCCGGTCCTCGACATCCCCGGACACACGGCCGGGCACATCGCGTACTTCGGCGACGTCGACGGCGCGCCCGTCGCTGTTCTGCGGCGACACGCTGTTCGCGGCCGGCTGCGGCCGCGCTGTTCGAGGGCACGCCCGCGCAGATGTGGGCGTCGCTGTCGACGCTCGCCGCGCTGCCGCCGGCCACGCGCGTGTACTGCGGCCACGAGTACACGCTGGCCAACCTGCGCTTCGCGCGGGCGGTCGAACCGCGACAATCGCGGACGTGGCGGCGCGACAGGTCGCGCGAGCAGGCAAGCGCGACCGCGCGGCGAGCCGACGCTGCCGTCGACGATCGGCGCCGGAGCACGCGACCAATCCGTTCCTGCGCGCGGCGCGGTCCCGAGGTGCGCGCCGCGGCGGAGCGCCATGCGGGGCACCCGCTGCGGCGACGACGTCGGCGACGTTGCGGCGCTGCGCGCGTGGAAGAACGCCTTCTAGCGGCCCGAGCCTGCGTGAGCGGTCGTGCGCCCGGCGGCGCGCGCGCGCCCGCCTTCGGTTGACGGCTGCGTCCGGCCGGAGCCTACCATCGCCCGCGTTTGACCGCCGCGGCGCCTGCTGCGTCGGCCAAGCCTGTCGGCATGAGAACCACGAATTGCGCTTACCCATCGACTGACTGATCGCCCTTGCGGCGCGCTGCTTGCCGCCTGCGCGCACCACGCCGCCGCCCGCCCGCGTCGCACCCGCCGCCGCCCGTCGTCGTCGCGGCCGCTCCGGAACCGCCCGCGCCCGTCGCGCCGCCGCCGAAGCCGAAGGAGCCCGAGCTGTTCCCGTCGGCCGCCGGCGCCGACCTGGAGCCGCTGCCGCCGCCCGTCGGCGACCTGTGGGAGCGCATCGTCGCCGGCTACGCGATGCCCGATCTCGACGGTCCGCTCGTCGAGAAGTGGGAGCAGTGGTACGCGTCGCGTCCCGATTACGTCGCGCGCATGGTGGAGCGCAGCCGGCGCTATCTCTATCACATCGTCGACCGAGGTGCACGGCGCGCAAGCATGCCGACCGAGATCGCGCTGCTGCCGATGATCGAGAGCGCGTACAACCCCGTCGCGCTGTCGGTGAGCCGCGCGGCGGGCATCTGGCAGTTCATCCCGTCGACCGGCAAGCACTACGGCCTCAAGCAGGACTTCTGGGTCGACTCGCGGCGCGACGTGCTCGCCGCGACCGACAAGGCGCTCGAGTACCTGTCGAAGCTGCACGACGATTTCGACGACTGGCAGCTGGCGCTCGCCGGCTACAACTGGGGCGAGGGCAACGTCGCGAAGGCGCATCGCGCGCAACAAGGCGCAAGGGCCTGCCGACCGACTACGAGAGCCTCGCGATGCCCGCGGAGACGCGCAACTACCTGCCCAAGCTGCAGGCGGTGAAGAACATCGTGCGCGATCCCGGAGAAGTACGGCCTGGTGCTCGCCGACATCCCCGACGCGCCATTCTTCACGGTGGTGAAGACGACGCGCAAGATGGACACCAAGCGCGCGGCGGAGATCGCCGAGATGTCGCTCGAGGACTTCCTCGCGCTCAATCCGCAGCACAACCGGCCGGTGATCGCGGGCGCCGACGAGCAGTCGATCCTGCTGCCGATCGACAACGCCGAGATCTTCGCCGCCAAGCTCGAGCTCACCGAGCAGCCGCTCGTGTCGTGGCAGGCCTACCGGCATCAAGCCGAGCGAAACGCTGCCGCAGGTCGCGGCGAAATACGGGATGTCGGTGGAGACGCTGCGCGCGGTCAACGGCATCGGCGCGCGCTCGCGCGTGCCGGTCGGGCATACGCTGCTGGTGCCGGCGCAGCGACCGTCGCAGCGAGGCCGCCGACACGCTGACACAGGCGGTGTTCACGACGGTGCCGGCGGGCCGCACGTTCTACTACACGGTGCGACGCGCGGCGACACGCTGCAGCGCGTCGCCGTGCGCTACGGCGTGACGGCGCAGGAGCTCAAGTCGTGGAACGACCTGCGCCGCGACTCGCTCGCCGCCGGCCAGCGACTGCGCGTGACCAGCGACGTGGTGCCCGTCGCGCAGAAGGGCGGCAAGACCAAGCACGCCGCCGCGACCAGGGCGCGCGCAAGCAGACGGCCAGTCGCAGGAATCGGCACCCGCCAAGCCGGTGCGGCGTCGAAGGCGTCGCCGCGCGGCTAGCGCGGAACCGGGCCGGGCGCGGTGTCGCACCGCGTTCGACGTTCGGCGGCCAGGCAGACCCTGTCGCGCGTGCGGAGCGGGCAGACCGCGTGACGCCTCGCGCGAGCGTCCGCGCGCCGATTGCCGGCACGGAGGAGCGCGGCGCCCGCCGCGACCGCCTCCCGCCGAAATGAAAACGGGCGACCCGAAAGCCGCCCGTTTTGCGTCCGATGCAGTATTGCGACGGACCTTGGGTTGCCGCCGCTTACAGCTTCTTCGCGGCCTTCTTCTTCGTGGTCTTCTTGGCGGCCTTCTTCTTCGGGGCGGCCTTCTTCTTCGTCGTCTTCTTGGCCGCCTTCTTCTTCGGGGCGGCCTTCTTCTTCGTCGTCTTCTTGGCGGCCTTCTTCTTCGGGGCGGCCTTCTTCTTCGCGGTCTTCTTGGCGGCCTTCTTCTTCGGGGCGGCCTTCTTCTTCGTCGTCTTCTTGGCGGCCTTCTTCTTCGGGGCAGCCTTCTTCTTCGTCGTCTTCTTGGCCGCCTTCTTCTTCGGGCGCAGCCTTCTTCTTCGGCCGGCTTGCGTTTAGCGGCCTTCTTCTTCGGCGCCGGGGCCGGGGCCGCGGGCGTCATCATCGACATCATGTCTGCCATCATCTTGGTTTCTCCTGTCTGAGTTACCGTAACTGTTATGTTGCTTCTCTTCGTCGCAGGCGGTTCCGGATCGTCAAATTTTTCGTGCAACCTACTTGACAAACCCATTCCTCCTGCTGCCTGCATTGTAGCCACGTTTGACGGTTTTGCAAGATTTCGTCGCCGATTCCGACGCTTAGGACCGCGACTGTTGCGCTTTACGCACACACAGAAAATCGCGCTCGTCGGCGCGATTTTCGCGCGGCGAACGCGCTTCGCGTCGCGCGTCTGCGCGTCGCGAACGTCGGCGCGATCAGGGCAGCGGATTCTCGAGCGCGAAGAGTTCGTCGATCGCCTCGCGCCGGCGCACGAGATGCGCTTGTCTGTCGTCGACAATCACCTCGCAGGCGCGCGGCCGCGAGTTGTAGTTCGAGCTCATCGCCATGCCCGTACGCGCCGGCCGCGCCGATCGGCGAGAAGGTCGCCCGGCGCGAGCGCGAGCGGCCGGTCGTGCGCGAGAAAATCGCCGCTCTCGCACACCGGACCGACGATCTCCCACTGCCGCTCGTCGCCCGCGCGCGGCCGCACCGGGTCGACCGGATGCCAGGCGTCGTAGAGCGCGGGACGCAGCAGATCGTTCATCGCCGCGTCGACGATCGCGAAGCTCTTCGCCGCACCCGGCTTCAGGAACTCGACGCGCGTGAGCAGCACGCCGGCGTTGCCGACGAGCCGGCGCCCCGGCTCGAACAGCAGCCGCTCGGGCCGTCCCGCGAAGAGCTCGCGCACCATCTGCGCGTACGTCGGAGAGGCGCACCGGATCCTCGTCGCGATAGCGAATGCCGAGCCCGCCGCCCAGGTCGACGTGCGCGAGCGGGATGCCGTCGGCGCGCAGGCGGTCGACGAGGTCGAGCACCTTGACCGCCGCTTCGCGGTACGGCGCGAGCTCGGTGATCTGCGAGCCGATGTGGATGTCGAGGCCGTGGACCGCGACGTTGGGCAGCGCGCGCGGCGCGCGCGGTAGAGCGCCGGCGCGTCGTCGAAGGCGACGCCGAACTTGCTCTCCTTGAGCCCGGTCGCGATGTACGGGTGCGTCTTCGGATCGACGTCCGGGTTCACGCGGAAGCTGACCGGCGCGCGCTTGCCGCGCGCGGCCGGCGACGGCGTCGAGCCGCTCGAGCTCGCCGCGCCGACTCGACGTTGAAGCAGAGGATGCCGGCGGCGAGCGCCTGCGCCATCTCGGCTTCCGTCTTGCCGACGCCGGAGAACACGACCTTGCCGCGGATCGCCGCCCGCCGCGATCACGCGCGCGAGCTCGCCGCCGGAGACGATGTCGAAGCCCGCTGCCGAGCCGCGCGAAGAGGTCGAGCATCGCGAGGTTGGAGTTCGCCTTCATCGCGTAGCAGACGAGGTGCGGCGACGCCCGCGAACGCCGCGTCGAACTCGCGGTAGGCGCCCTCGAGCGCGGCGCGCGAGTAGACGTAGCACGGCGTGCCGAAGCGCTCGGCGATCGCGGACAGCGGCACGCCCTCGGCGTGCAGCTCGCCGTCGCGGTAGGCGAACGCGCTCACGGCCGCTTCTCGGCGGCGCCGGGATTCACGTGCGGCGACGGCGACGAGGGCGCGGCGGAGCTGCCGGTCCTGCCGGGCGTCGGCGTGGTCGGACCGCGGCGGGCGCGGCGGTCGCGCGGCCGGCTGCGCGCGGCGGCAGATACGAGCGGTCCCTTGATGCCGCAGCCGCGCATGCGCAAGCGCGGCGAGCAGCACGGCGGCCGAGGCGGAATTGACGTAACATCGGCGGGAATCCTATCACGCGTCTCCATGAGCACCGACACCGAATTCATCGCCTCCGCCGACGCCACGCTCGCCGCGATCGGCGCCGCGCTCGACGACGCGCTCGACGGACAGCGACGCCGACGTCGACTGGAGCCTCAACGACGGCATTCTCGAGATCGACTGCGGCGACAACGGCAAGCTCATCGTGAACCGCCACGTGCCCGAATCGCGAGATCTGGGTCGCGGCGCGCGCCGGCGGCTTCCACTTCCGCGCGGACGACGGCCAGTGGCGCGACACGCGATCCGGCGACGACCTCGCGAGCGCGCTGGCGCGCCTGCTCAAGCAGCAGGCGGGCCTCGACGTCGATCTGTCGAACCTCCCGGCCGCGTCGTAGGCCGCAGGGGACCGGGCGCGGCGGCGTCGAGGGCCTCGAGCATCGCGGATCGACGGAAGGCGCCGAAGACTGTCAGCCGACAAACCGCACGTGACCGAGCGGTCCGCGCAGCGGACTGCGATCGGCGTGCTTCGTGGCTGTTCTGCGGGAAATCGCCCGGCCGCTCCGAAGATTTCCGCCGCTGACTGACCGGGACCAAAACACGTCGGCGCGAAGCGCCCCACGTGTTTTGGTCACGCCGCCAGCAGCGCCGTCCAATCCTCGAGCTCGCGCCGCAGCGCCGCGTGGCCGGGCAGCAGCGTCTCGACCAGCGCCCAGAACCGCGGCGAGTGGTTGAGCTCGACGAGGTGCGCGACCTCGTGCGCGACGACGTACTCGGCGAGCACCGGCGGCAGCTGCACGAGCCGCCAGTTGAGGCGGATCTCGCCGCGCGCGTTGCAGCTGCCCCATTCGCTGCGGGCGTTGGACAGCCGCAGCACCGGCGTCGCGCGCGGTGATGCGCCCGGCGTACGCCGCGACCTGCGGCGCCACCAGCGACCACGCCTCGTCGCGCAGCCACTTGCCGACCAGCTCCGCGACCTGCGACTCGTCCTGCGCATGCGGATGCAGCACCGTGAGGTGGAAGAGGTCGGGCGCGATGCGCGCTTGCGGCGCGCCGGGAACACCTCCAGCGCCAGCTCGCGGCCGCGATAGAGGATCGGCGCGCCGGACTTCCATTCGCGCGGCATCACGTCGCGGCGGCGGCCGCGCCATTCGGCGAGCGCCTTCACGATCCAGTTGCGCGCGCTCGTGCAGCGCGTCCTCGATCTCGGACAGCGTCACCCAGCGCGGCGCGCGCACGATGAGCCCGGTGAGGTCGACCTCCATGCCGATCGTGCGGCGGCGCGCGCGGATCAGCCGGTAGTCGACGGTCTCCCCGGCCGAGCGTGATGCGGCGCACCTGGCCGTCGCGGCGCGCGGCGCGGCGCGGCGCCGCCGACTTCGTCGAGACGCAGGTGCGCGCGCGGCGTGCCGTCCGCGCGGTCATGCGGCACGCCGAGGCGCGCGACTTCGTCCTCGATCCAGGTCTCGACTTCCTGCGTGAGCGCGCGCCGGGTCCTTGCCGGTCGGGCGAGATCGGCGCGCCGATCGTCATCGTGATCGTGCCGGGCCGCTTGCCGAACAGGCCCTTCGGCCACACGTAGCCCGCGTTGTGCGCGACCGGGATGATCGGCACGTTCATCGCGATGGCGAGCCGCGCGCCGCCCGTCTTGTACTTGGCGCGCGTGCCGGCGCGGATGCGCGTGCCCTCCGGATAGACGACGATCCAGAAGCCCTGCGCGAAACGCTCGCGGCCCTGCGTCGACGATCTGCTCCATCGCGTCGGTGCCGGCCTTGCGGTCGATCGTGATCGGCGAGGCGAGCGCGAAGCCCCAGCCGAAGAACGGGATCGACAGCAGCTCCTTCTTGGCGACGTAGGCGAGCGGCGGGAAGTACTGGGTGAGCGACAGCGTCTCCCACGTCGAGCTGTGCTTCGACATCACGATGTGCGGCTGCGCGCGGGTGTCGGCCGGGATGTTGGCGAGACCATCCACGCGCCAGCGGATGCCGCAGATCCACTGCGCGCCCCACAGGTTGACCGCGCACCAGCTCGCGCGCCATGCCGTAGGTCCACAGGCGGGGCGACCAGAACATGAGCGACCATCGCCACCGCGTAGAGCGGCGTGACGACGATCTGGAAGAGCAGGAAGGCGATCGCGCGCAGGGCCGGGATCATCGGGGCCGAGGCGCCGCGACCTATTCGCCGGCGAGCAGCGCCGACACCGCGAACGCGAGGTCGGGGAAGATCACGGTGTTCTTCGGGAAATTGCCGTCGCGCAACGTCTTCTCGCCTTTCCCGGTCAGGACCAGCATCGGCTGCGCGCCGACCGCTTCGGCCGCCTGCAGGTCGCGCAAAGAGTCGCCGATACAGGGCACGCCCGTCAACTCCACGTTGAACCGCTTGCCGATCTCGAGCAGCATGCCGGGCTTCGGCTTGCGGCATTCGCACTTCGAGTCGGCGGTGTGCGGGCAGAAGAAGACCGCGTCGAGCCGGCCGCCGGCGTGGGCGAGCGCCTTGTGCATCTTCTCGTGGATCGCGTTGAGCATCGCCATGTCGAAGAGGCCGCGGCCGATGCCCGACTGGTTGGTGGCGACCACCACGCGATAGCCGGCGTGGTTGAGCCGGGCGATCGCCTCGAGGCTGCCGGGCACCGGCCGCCATTCCTCCGGCGTCTTGATGAACTGGTCGCTGTCGTAGTTGATGACGCCGTCGCGGTCGAGGACGATGAGCTTGCACCGCGCGGGTCGGGCACCACGGCTTCGGAGGCGAGCTGGACCATTATTGGGCCAGCTTGCGAGATGTCGGCGACGCGGTTCATCGTCTGCGCCACGCCGCGCAGCAGCGCCAGCCGGTTGGCGCGGATGGCGGGGTCGTCGGCCATCACCATCACGTCGTCGAAGTAGCGGTCGACCACCGGCTTGGCGGTGGCGAGCGCGCGCAGCGCACCGGTGAAATCGCCGCTGCCGTAGTCGGCCTCGACCTGCGGCGTCAGCTTCTGGAACGCCATGTAGAGGTCGTGCTCGGCGCCGTCGGCGAGGCGCGCGCGGTCGACCGCGGTGGCGGCCTCGCTGCCGCTCTTGCGCAGGATGTTGACGATGCGCTTGTTGGCGGCGGACAGCGCGGCGGCCTCCGGCAGCGCCGCGAACGCCTGCACGGCGGCGAGCCGCGCCGGCAGGTCGGCGATCGCGTCCGGGCCGCGCGTCGAGCACGGCGGCGATCTGGTTGGCGGTGTAGCCCTGATCGCGCAGGTAGCCGCGCAGGCGGTCGTAGATGAAGTCGAGCACCGGCGTCGGGCTGCGCGCTGCACCGCCGGCACCGCGCCGAACGCCGTCGAAGGCCAGCGCGACGAGCGCCGGCGAGCGAGGCGCGCTGCCGGCGCTCGATCAGGATGCGCATGACGCCCAGCGCGGCGCGGCGCAGGCCGAACGGGTCCTTGTCGCCGGTCGGGCACCTGCCCGATGCCGAACATGCCGGCCAGCGCTTCGAGCTTGTCGGCGAGCGCCACGGCCTGCGCGACCGCGATCGTCGGGCAGGCGGTCGCCGGCGACCTTCGGCCAGTAGTGCTGCTCGATCGCGGCGGCCACCGGCGGCGCCTCGCCGTCGTGCTGCGCGTAGTAGCGGCCCATGAGGCCCTGCAGCTCGGGGAATTCGCCGACCATGTCGGTGACGAGATCCGCCTTGGCGAGCAGCGCCGCGCGGTCCGCGAGCGACGGCGTCGGCGCCGACCAGCGGCGCGATGCGCGGCGGCGAGCAAGCGCAGGCGCGTCCGACGCGCTCCGCCTGCGTGCCCAGCTTGTTGTGATGGACGACGCTGCGGAGCCTGGTCGACGCGCGCCTCGAGCCGCTGCTTGCGGTCCTGGTCGAAGAAGAACTTGGCGTCGGCCAGCCGCGCGCGCAGCACGCGCTCGTTGCCGGCGACGATCGCCGACGGGTCCGCGCGTCGCGAGGTTGCTGACGAGCAGGAAGCGGTTGACGAGCTTGCCGGCGTCGTCGGCCAGCGCGAAGTAGCGCTGGTTGAGCTGCATCGTCAGGATCAGGCATTCCTGCGGCACCGCGAGGAACGCCGCGATCGAAGCGTGCCCGCGTAGACCACCGGCCACTCGACCAGCGCGGTCACCTCGTCGAGCAGCGCGTCGGGCATGATCGGCGTCGCGTCGCCGGCGGCGCCTTCGAGTGCGACGACGATGCTCGCGCGGCGCGCGGCGAACGACGGCATCACCTTGCCCTCGGCTTCGAGCGTCGGCGCGTAGGCGTCGGCGTTGGCGATCTCGATGTCGCCGCGCGACAGGAAGCGGTGGCCGCCGGTGATGCGTCCGGCGTCGAGGCCGAGCGCCGTGACCGGCGACGACGTCGGTCGCCGTGCAGCGCGAGCAGCCGGTGCGCCGGGCGCACGAACTTCTCGTTGTTGTAGTAGCTGGCCGGGGCCGGCGTAGCTCATCACCTTCGGGATCGGCAGCTTGGCGATCGCCTCGTCGAGCGCGCTCCTGCAGCCCCGTCGCGAGCGGCCGGCCCTTGGCCATGCCGGCGTAGAACAGCGTACTCGGCCTTGCCGTCCGATGCTCGCGCGACGAGCGTCTGCGGCGTCCGATCGTCCGGATAGCCATCCGCCGGCGCCTCGAGCTTTCTCGAGAGCGCTTGCGTAGGGCTCGCCGCTCGCGCGTCGAACGCCACGCTGACGCGGCAGCAGCTTCTCGCTTGACTGCGCTTGTCGGGTGCGTTCGCGCGCACGTTCGTGATCGCAGACCGCCAGCCGGCGCGGCGTGGCGTAGCGCGTGACACGGACGCGTCCGCTCGAGGAAGTCGCCGGCTTCGCAGTCCGGCGGCGAGCGTCTCCGCGAAGACCTCGCCCAATCGCTTGCAGCGCCTTCGGCGGCAGCTCCTCGGTGAAGAGCTCGACCAGCAGCGTGGCGGCGCTCATGCCGCGGCCTTCCGGTGCTCCGGCGGCAGCATCGGGAAGCCCAGCGCCTCGCGCGACTCGACGTACGCGGTGGCGACCACGCGCGCGAGGTTGCGGATGCGGCCGATGTACGCGGCGCGCTCGGTCACCGAGATCGCGCCGCGCGCGTCGAGCAGGTTGAACGTGTGCGCGGCCTTGAGGATCATCTCGTAGCCGGGCAGCGGCAGCTTCGCTTCGAGCAGGCGCTTCGCCTCGCTCTCGAAGAACGCGAACTGCTCGAAGAGCTTCGGCGCGTTCGATTCGTCGAACGCGTACTTCGACTGCTCGACCTCGTTCTGGAAGAACACGTCGCCGTACGACATCGGCGTCGGTGTAGCGCAGGTCGTAGACCGATTCGACGTCCTGCAGGTACATCGACATCCGCTCGAGGCCGTAGGTGATCTCGCCGGTGATCGGGTTGCAGTCGAGGCCGCCCACCTGCTGGAAATAGGTGAACTGCGTGATCTCCATGCCGTTCAGCCACACCTCCCAGCCGAGGCCCCACGCGCCCAGCGTCGGGTTCTCCCAGTCGTCCTCGACGAAGCGCACGTCGTTCTTCGTGAGGTCGAAGCCCAGCGCCTGCGAGCGAGCCGAGGTAGAGCTCGAGGATGTCGGCGGGCGAGGGCTTCAGCACGACCTGGAACTGGTGGTGCTGGTGCAGGCGGTTCGGGTTCTCGCCGTAGCGGCCGTCCTTCGGCCGCCGCGACGGCTGCACATACGCGGCGCGCCACGGCTCGGGTCCGAGCGCGCGCAGGAACGTCGCGGTGTGCGAGGTGCCCGCGCCGACCTCCATGTCGTACGGCTGCAGGAGCGCGCAGCCCTGCGCTGCCCCAGTACTCCTGCAGCGTGAGGATGACTTGCTGAAACGTGAGCATGACTGTTCCGGCGCGGCATCGCCGCACTCGGCCGTAACTGCTTGAAAATGCGGATTTTACCGGTTTCCGTGCCCGCTCAGGCGGGCGCGCGCGGAAACTTCGCGCTCACCGGCGCCGGCCGAGCGCGATCGCAGCCGCGAGCAGCACCGCCGCGAGCACGAGCGACCGGCGCAGTCGCCGAAGCGCAGGTAGGGCGTGTCGCCGGTGCGTCCGGCGATCTCGATCTCGAGGATGCCCGGCACGAACCACGGCAGCTCCGCCAGCACGCGGCCGTCGTGCGCGATGGCGGACGTGATGCCGGTGTTGGTCGCGCGCAGCATCGGGCGGCCGGTCTCGAGCGCGCGCATCGCGGCGATCTGGTTGTGCTGGCGGGCGGCGATCGAGCGGCCGTACCACGCGTCGTTGGTGACGTTGACGAGCAGCGTCGCCGCGCGCGCGGCGGGAATGAGCTCCGCGCCGAACACGTCCTCGTAGCAGATGTTGACCGCGAGCTGTCTGGCCCGGCGACCTCGAACGGCGGCTGCACGCGCCGCGCCCGCCGCCTGGTCCGCCAGCGGAATCGCCAGCACGCTGTTGATGAACCAGCCCGTGAACGGCTTCAGCGGAATCGACTCGCCGAACGGCACGAGGTGGTGCTTGCGGTAGAGCTGCGGCGGCGCCGCGCCCACGCTCACCACGCTGTTGTAGATGCGCTCGCCTTCGCCGCGCGCGACGCGGCGGTTCGGCGGTGAAGAGGCCGATCAGCACGTCTGCCGTTGCGCGCGCGGCCGCACGCTCGCCTGGCGGAGGAATACCTCGCCCGGAATCTCGTCGGCGAACTGCGGATACGCGCTTTCCGGCAGCACGACGATGCGCCCCTTGCTCAGCGCGCACGAGGTCGTCGTAGCAGCTCGTAGTTGCGCGGCGGAACGCCGGATCGAATTTCTGCGCCTGCGACACGTTGCCCTGCACGAGCGACATCGGCGATCGGGTCGCCGCGCGCGCGTCGTCCATTCGACGCGCGGTGCAGCGCCGCGCCGATCGCCGACCAGACGCGTGATGCCGGCGAGGCACGCGACGATGCGCGCGCAGGCTGCGCCGGCGCGAGCGCATCCATGATGCCGGCGATCGCCGCGGCACACAGCGCCACGGCCAGCGACACGAGGAACACGCCGCCGACCGGCGCGTAACCGGCGAGCGGCAGCGCGCCGCCGGACAGGAGCTCGGCATAGCCCACCGCGAGCCACGGGAAGCCCGGTGAAGACGAACCCGCGCAGCCACTCGCACAGCGTCCACGCGGCGGCCGCGGCGACGAGGCGTGCGACCGAGTGCGGCCGGCGTGACGCGCACGACGACCCAGCCGGCGAGCGCGGGCCACAGCGCGAGGTACGCCGACGAATCCGGCGTCGCGACGACCGCGACCGGCGCGGGCATGCCGCCGAACGTCTCGAGCGCGATGTAGACCCACGACACGCCCGACGCCGAAGAGCCCGATGCCGAACGCGAAGCCGAGCCACGCGCCGTCGCGCGGCGTGGCGGCGCGCTGCCACAGCGCGAACAGCAGCGCCAGCGCCGCGACGCGTCACGAGCGCGGACCTCGAACGGCGCGAACGCGAACACCGCCGCCGCGCCGGCGGCAAGCGCGGCGAGGCGCGTCAGCAGGACGCGCACGCAAGCGCGCGCCGGTCACGCGGCCGAGTCCGCGGCGGGTCGGCGCGATGCGCTCCACCTGCAGCGTGTGCAGGCGCCGGCTGTCGGCGCGCAGCACGCGGAAGCGCAGGCCCTCCATCGTCGTCGTCTCGCCGCGCTTGGGCAGGCGGCCGAACGCGCGCAGCACGAGGCCGCCGACGGTGTCGAACTCGTCGTCGGGGAACGCGGTGCCGAAATGCTCGTTGAAGTCGGCGATCTCGGTCTGCGCCTTCACGCGGAACGTGCCGTTCGCCTCGGGGATGATGTTGTCGTGGCTCTCGTCGAAGTCGTACTCGTCCTCGATGTCGCCGACGATCTGCTCCAGCACGTCCTCGATGGTCACGAGGCCCGACACGCCGCCGTACTCGTCGACGACGATCGCGATGTGGTTGCGGTTGGCGCGGAACTCGCGCAGCAGCACGTTGAGCCGCTTCGACTCCGGCACGAACACCGCGGGCCGCAGCGTGTCGCGCAGGTTGAACGCCTCGGGGTTCGCGTAGTAGTTGAGCAGCTCCTTGGCGAGCAGGATGCCGATCACGTCGTCCTTGCTCTCGCCGATGACCGGGAAGCGCGAGTGCCGCGTCTCGACCACCAGCGGGATGAAGTCGGGCACCTCGTCGTCGACGGACACGCAATCCATCTGCGAGCGCGGGATCATGATGTCGCGCACGGTCGCCTCGGACACCGACAGCACGCCCTCGATCATCGACAGCGCGTCGGCGTCGAGCAGGTGGCGCTCGAACGCGCCGCGCAGGATGTCGAGCAGCTCCTCGCGGTCTTCCGGCTCGCGCAGGAGCATCGCGGTGAGGCGCTCCATCAGCGTCGGCTTGTCGCCGTTGCGCGTCGTCGTCGCTGACCATCGGCGTAGGGATCGGGCAGGCCGAGGCGGGCGAGGATCGCGGTCTCGCGCGCCTCCATGGCGGCGGCGTCGGCCGGCGCGCTCGTGGTCGAAGCCCTGCAGGTGCAGCATGCCGTGGACCACCAGGTGGGCGTAGTGCGCGGCCACCGTTTTTCCTTGTGCGTCCGCTTCCTTCCGCACGACCGGCGCGCACAGCACGATGTCGCCGGCGCGCGGTTCGTCGTCATCGTACACGAAGGTCAGCACGTTGGTCGCGTAGTCCTTGCCGCGGTACTCGGCGTTGAGCGCGCGGCCCTCGATCGCCGTCGACGAAGCGCACGGTGACCGTGGCGTCGCCGAGCAGCGCCGCCCGCGCCCAGCGCCGCACCTGCGTGCGCGTGGGCAGGTCCGGCGCGTTGCTCGCGTATTGCACCGAAAGGGAGAGCGCCGGTGCCGCGTCGCGGGACGTCATGGCGCGGCCTGCGCGTCGGCCACGAGCCGGCCGAACAGCGAGGCGAGGCGCGCGTCGTCGACGGCGGGAACGCCGTCGCCGACGTAGAGCTCCAGGTATGACCTGCCTGGAGTCGCGCCGGGCGCGAACCGGCCGCCCAGCCAGGCGCCTTCGCGTTCCGCGAGCGCATCGTGCGCAGCCGTCATCGCGGCGGCGGATGCGTCGAAATGGAGGTGGAACATGTTCACCTGCGGCGGGTCGCGGCAGGACGCGCACGCCGGGCACGCGCGCGAGCGCGGCGCGCCAGCGAGAGGGCGCGTGCGCGCCACGCGGGCATCTTCGCGAGCTGCGCATCGAGGCGCATCGCCGCCGACGCCACGTACGGGTAGAGCTGCACCAGCGTGCCGCCCATGCGCTTGCGCCACACGCGCGCTTCGGCGACGAACGCGCTGCGACCCGCCGAGCGCGGCGCCGGCGAGCGCGCCGATGCCCTTGTAGAACGAGACGTAGACCGAGTCGAACAGCGCGCAGATGTTCGGCGTGACGTGCGCGGCGCGTAGGCTTCGCGCGCTTCCCACAGCCGCGCGCCGTCCATGTGCAGGCGGATGCCGCGCGCCCGCGCCAGGCCGTGAGCTCGGCAAGCTGCTCCCAGCGAGGGGAGCTGGCCGCCGATCTCGCGCGCCGGCAGCTCGATCAGCAGCGCGGCCAGCCGCTCCGGCCACGCGGCGAGATCGGCGGGCGAGCGTGGGGCGCTCGCGCGGGCCGAGCAGCACGCCGTCGAGCCGCTGCACCCGCGAGTAGGCGCGCATCTCGTGCAGCTCGAGGTGCGAGGTCGGATGCATCGCGAACGCAGGAACGCCCGTGTGCTCGGCGTGGATGCGCAGCGCGATCTGCTGCGCCATCGTGCCGCTCGGCATGAACACCGCGGCCTCGACGCCGAGGAGTGCCGCGACCTTCGTCTCGAAATCGCCGATGAGCGGACCTTCGCCGTAGCGGTCGGGCGCGTAGCCGTGCGCCTGCACCACTCGCCGGCGGCGATCAGCTCGTCGCCGGGCTCCGAGGCTCGGCACGCCGGCAACGACGAGCGTGCAGCGCCGCCGCAGCGCGGCCCGCGCGCCTCGGGCGAGAGCGGAGCGCTGCCTCCGCTCACGGTCGCGAGCTTGGTGCCGGAGCCGCGCTTCGCGGCGTCGCGGTCGTAGGCGTCGATGATCTTCTGCACGAGCGGGTGGCGCACGACGTCGGCGCTCGTGAAGTGGCGGAACGCGATGCCGCGCACGCCTTCGAGGATGCGCGCCGACTCGACGAGGCCGCTCTTCTGGCCGCGCGCGAGGTCGATCTGCGTGACGTCGCCGGTGACCACCGCACTTGGTGCCGAAGCCGATGCGCGTCAGGAACATCTTCATCTGCTCGGGCGTGGTGTTCTGCGCCTCGTCGAGGATGATGAACGAGTGGTTGAGCGTGCGCCCGCGCATGTAGGCGAGCGGCGCCACCTCGATGGTCGTGCGCTCGAAGAGCTTGCCCACCTTGTCGAAGCCCATGAGGTCGTACAGCGCGTCGTAGAGCGGACGCAGGTACGGGTCGACCTTCTGCGCGAGGTCGCCCGGGCAGGAAGCCCAGGCGCTCGCCCGCTTCCACCGCGGGGCGCACGAGCACGATGCGCTTCACCGCGTCGCGCTCGAGCGCGTCGACGGCGCAGGCCACCGCGAGGTACGTCTTGCCGGTGCCCGCCGGGCCGATGCCGAACGTGATGTCGTGGGTCGTGATGTCGCTGCAGGTACGCGACCTGGTTGGGCGTGCGCCCGTGCAGGTCCGTGCGCCGCGTGCGCAGCAGCGGCATGCCGCCGTCGTCGGCGACTTCGTCCTTCGCGGGCGCCGCCGCTCCGGCCTGCGTCGCGATCTCGACGAGCCCGAGCTGGATGTCGTCGACCGACAGCGGCTTTTCGGCAGCCGCGTAGAAGCGCTCCAGCGCCTCCGCCGCGCGCGCCGCCTGCGCGGACTCGCCGCTCAACGTGAACGCGCCGCCACGATGGGTGATCGTCGACGTCGAGCGCGGCCTCGATCTGGCGCAGGTTGGCGTCGAGCGGGCCGGTGAGGTTGGCGAGCGCGCGGTTGTCGAGCGGCGCCAGAGCGTCACCGACGACCTTCGGGGCGTGGTCGGTGGTCAAAGCGTCTGCCGGACCAGCGGGCCTTGAGCGCCTCGTCGAGCGTCGCGACGCTTTCGGCGAGGTGCGCGCTTGGTTTCGGCCGACGCATGCGGCGCGCGGCGCTGCGTCGTCACCATCTCGTCGCGCAGCCTCTGCGCGTCGGCGCGCAGCAGCGCGCGCGCGTCGGCCGGCATGTTGACGGCCGGCCGCACGATCGACGAGCGCCACGCGCGCCACGTACTCGCGCTGCAGGTTGCGACGCAGGAGCGGGATATCCTGCCCGCCCGGCGAGCTCGCTGAACACGGCGCGGTGCAGCGTGGCGTAGAGCTCGGCGAGGCGCAGCGCTTCCTTGGGGTCGCTGCACCTTGAGCTCGTTGTTGAGCAGGCGCTGCGCGATCTCGGGTCCGAGCAGCGGCGCCAGCACCGAGCGGTGCACGGCGAGCACCTGCTGGTCGACCGCGACGTCGACCGTCGGGACGCCGCGTCCCAGCTCGCGCGCGTCGTCGATGTCGAAATCGCTGATGGCGAGCTTGCGCAGGAACGCGGGCGAGAACGCGAAGCTGTCGGCCGAGAAGATGGTGTCCGCGAGTACGCCGAGCGCGGCGCGCTGCTTGGCGGCCGGGATCGGCTCCAGCGGCGTGCGGCCGGTGCCGGCGTAGTCGGAGCGCAGCGTGAGGCCGCCGATGTACTTCACGGCCTGCAACGCGCTGTGCTGGACCTCGAACAGGCCGCGGTTGAAGTTCCGGCGCAGGAGCGCGTAGTTCTCCTCGGGACCGAGCTGCTTCGTCTCGGTGAGCTGCCACAGCTCGCGGCCGAGCTTCAACTGCCGCTCGGCGAAGCGCAGCGGATCGGAACCCAGGTCGAACGTGTTGACGGTCGGATCGAGGCCGCTGTCGTACAGCGAGTCGTCGGCCATGAACGCGAGCTGCGGATCGTTGCTGCGGCCGGCGATCTTCGCGAGGCCGGCCGCCTCGTCGCTCGGGCGCGAAGTCGCGGTAGCCGTACTCGATGGCCCAGTAGTCGTAGGGTCCGAGCGTGGACATGTGGTATTCGCCCTGCTTCTCGCCCTTGAGCGCGATGTTGACGGCGTTGTATTCCATCACCGAGCCCGGCGATGCCGTTCTTCGTGGTGAACTCGCGGATCGGCGAGCTGGGCTTCGCTGTACACGGTGGAGGCGCGGAAGTTGTGCGTCAGGCCCAGCGTGTGCCCCACTTCGTGGATGGTGACGGCCTTCAGGTGGGCCTGCATGAAGGCCTCGGCGGCCTCGCCGTCGAGCGTGAGGTCGCCGCGCGCCTCGAGGAGCGACATGGCGAACGCCTCGTGCTCGGCCGCCTCCTCGGCGTAGGTGCAGTACGGCGCGTCGTCGAAGGCCTTGCGCGGCGGGGTGCCGGCCACGTTCGGCAGCGGCCGCAGCGGAATGGTCTCGAGGCTCGAGTTCTTGCGCGCGCGGAAGCTGGTCGCGTCGATGCCGATGTCCGCGTCGAGGATCTCGCCCGAACGCGGATCGACCACCGACGGGCCGATCGCGGCGAACGAGCTGCGCGCGGTGGTCATCCAGCGGATCGACGCGTGGCGGATGTCGGAGGTGTTGAAGTCGGCGTTGTCCGGCTGGATCTCGACCTGGATCGCGTCCTTGTAGCCGATGCGCTCGAACGCCTTGTTCCACTCGAGCACGCCGTCGCGGATGGACGCGCGGTACTTCTCGGGCACCGAGCGGTCGATCCAGTAGACGATCGGCTGCTTCGGCTCGGAGAGCGCCGCCGCCGGGTCCTTCTTCTCGAGGCGCCAGCGGTTCACGTAATGGACGATGGGAATGCGGCGATCGTCGGTGGTGAAGTCCCAGAGATCGGTGCCGAAGTAGCCGATGCGCGGATCGGCGACGCGCGGGCGCATCGGCGCGTCCGGCAGCTTCGCGAACGAGTAGTGGAAGCCCAGGAAGAGGCTGCGGATGTCGGGCAGCGTGGAGGGCGGCGTCCGTGAGCCTGCGCCCGGCTGCGGGAACGACGATGCGCGCGAGCGCGTAGTGCGCGGAC
Organism: uncultured beta proteobacterium; assembly: GCA_963725735.1. GTDB lineage: Bacteria > Pseudomonadota > Gammaproteobacteria > Burkholderiales > Casimicrobiaceae > VBCG01. The sequence continues at coordinate 128,381 of CAVRZM010000020.1, forward strand.
GACGTTGAACGAGACGAAGTCGGGCGCGCTCTTCACCTCGCGGAACGACGAGTTGCGCGCGTCGAACGTGTAGGACTGGCGATAGGCCTGCTCGAGCCGCGGGGCGGCCGCCGGGATGTCGGAGAAGAGCAGCGCGTTGGCCTCGACGAGCACCGACTTGCGCTCCGGGTGGGGCTGCGCGACGATCATCGCGGTGGCGAGGAGGCTGTCGGAGAACGCGTCGGCGACGGCGCGTGCCTCCGGCGTGCCGGCCTTCGCCGTGTACTTCACGTTGCGCGAGATGAGCTGCACCTGCCCGCCCACCTTGCGGAATACGATCACCGCCGGGCCGCCGAAACGGCGCGCGAGGCTGCTGCTCATCGAGCCCGCGAGGAAGCGGTTCTCGCCCAGCCCCTGGTCGAGGTGGGTCGAGAAGAAGATACGGACGATCGAACTGCTCGGGCGCGATCTCGATCCAGACCTTCTCGTCCTTCTGCCACAGGTTGAAGAGGCCCGTGTGCTCCTTGGCGTCGCGCGTCACGTCGGCGAAGGTGCGCATGCCGTTGCCGGGCGGCGGGACCGCGGGTGGCGCGCTGCCCGGGCGCACCTGCGAGCTTCTGCGCGTTGGCGATGGCCTGCGCGGACGGCAGGGTGGCCTGCGGCCGCGGCGGACTTGTCCCCCGCATCGGGAAGCGAGGCGCAGCCGGCGAGCGCAGCCAGCGCGGCGAGGCGGAAGGCAGCGGAAGCGGTTCATCGTGGTTCTCCTGCAATTCGCATGCGCGGCGAGGGCCAGGGGCGGGACCATCGCCGGCCGGCGCCTCGCACCTTCGGCATGCCGCCACGACGGCGGCCCGAACGCAAGTCCGCCCGTCGCGACGTCCCGGTGCGGGGCTACGTCGCTACGATTTCGCCGCGCAACGAGTGGGGCAACGCGGCCGTGATCAAAACATCCGCATACGTCCCGATGCGGCTCTCTTCGCCGGCGAGGTTGACCACGCGATTGTTCTCGGTGCGCGCGGCGAGCTCGCGCACGTCCCTGGCGGCATGCCCGGTGACGAGCACGCGCTGCCGCGTGCCGACCATCGTTTCGCTGCGTGCCCGGTACTGCGCTTCCAGAAGCGTCTGGAGACGAAGCAGTCGCTCCTGCTTGATTTCGTGGGGCACGGGATCGGGCAGCTCCGCGGCCGGGGTGCCGGGCCGCGGACTGTATAAGAAGCTGAAAGCGCCGTCGAAGTTCAGTTCCTCGACGAGTTTCATCGTCTGCTCGAAATCGGCGTCGGTCTCCCCGGGAAAACCCACGATGAAGTCCGAGGAGAGGGAAAGGTCGGGCCGCGCGGTGCGCAGTCGGCGCACGATCGACTTGTACTCGAGTGCGGTATAGCCCCGCTTCATCGCGGCGAGCACCCGGTCGGCGCCCGACTGCACGGGCAGGTGGAGCTGGCTCACGAGCTTGCCCTAGGGTCGCGTAGAGCGCGATGAGCCGCGGCGTCATCTCCTTCGGATGCGAGGTGGTGTAGCGGATGCGCTCGACCCCGGGCATCTCGGCCACGTATTCGAGCAGCGTGGCGAAGTCGGCGATCTCGCCGTTCTCCCTGCGGCCGCGATAGGCGTTCACGTTCTGGCCCGAGCAGCGTGATCTCGCGCACGCCCTGGTCGGCGAGGTCGGCGACCTCGGTCAGCACGTCGTCGAACGGCCGCGAGACTTCCTCGCCGCGCGTGTAGGGCACCACGCAGAACGAGCAGTACTTGCTGCAGCCTTCCATGATCGACACGAAGGCGGTCGCGCCCTCGACGCGCGGCGGCGGGAGGTGATCGAACTTCTCGATCTCCGGGAAGCTCACGTCGACCTGGGGACGGCCGCTCGTGCTTCCGCTCGGCGATGAGCTGCGGCAGGCGGTGCAGCGTCTGCGGGCCGAAGACCACGTCGACGTAAGGCGCGCGGCGCACGATGCTGGCACCCTCCTGCGACGCGACGCAGCCGCCCGACGCCGATGACGAGGTCGGGATTCGCGGCTTTGAGCGCGCGCACGCGGCCCAAGTCGTGGAAGACGCGCTCCTGCGCCTTCTCGCGCACCGAGCACGTGTTGAAGAGGATGACGTCGGCGTCCTCGGGGCGCTCGGTGAGCGTCATCCCGTCGGAGGCGTGGAGCACGTCGGCCATCTTGTCCGAGTCGTACTCGTTCATCTGGCATCCGAACGTGCGGATGTAGAGCTTCTTGGGCAAGGCGCGCAACCCCGGGGCGGATGGTGATTCCGTGGGGGTTTCGGTCGTCGAAGGGGCAGCAGTATAGCAGCGGACGCCCGAGCATTGGGACCTCCGCGAGCCCGTTCGCGAGTGCCGGATCGCCCGGCGTACAATCGCGCCCAGCAGGTGTCCGCCGCGGTTTCCCCGCGGCGGGTGAAACGGGAACGCGGTGCCGCGCGATGTCGGCGCGAAAGCCGCGGCTGCCCCCGCAACGGTAAGACCCTTCGAGGGCCGTTCCCTCCAATGCCACTGCTCGCTCTCGCGGAGCGGGAAGGCGGAGCGGTCCGCAAGGTCGAGCCCGGAGACCGGCCTGCGACCCGGCGCGCGCGCAACACGGCGCTGCCGGTGAACCGCGACGCGGGTGGCGTCGGGCTCGGGTCCATGAGTCCGCGCCCGCGCGCGCCGGCTCGCGCTCCGCGCCCACGCCGCCTGCCGCCGCTTCGTGTGGTCCATCGCCGTGCGGGGATGCACGGCACATCGCGGAGTCGCCGTCATGTCCCGTTTCGTCGATCCCTCCGTGCGCCGTCGCGGCGCCGCCATGGGTTGCGCTCGCCTTCCTGCCCGCCGTCGCCATCGCGCAGCCCGCGCCGGCCCCCGCGCCGCGCGCAGCCACGCTCGATCCGGTCGCGGTGACCGCGTCGCGCAATCCCGCAGCCGATCGCGGACCTCCTGGCCGACCTCACGGTGATCGGCGCCGACGAGATCCTGCGCAGCGGCGCGCAGAGCCTGCCCGAGCTCCTGCAGCGGCAGCCGGGTGTCGAGGTCACGATGAACGGCGGACCCGGGCTCGACGTCGGGGGCGTTCATCCGCGGCGCCAACCGCGGCCAGACGCTGGTGCTGATCGACGGCCTGCGCGTCGGCTCGTCGTCGGTGGGCGCGACGTCGCTCGAGGCCATTCCGCTCGACCAGATCGAGCGCATCGAGATCCTGCGCGGCCCGGCGTCGAGCCTCTACGGCGCCGACGCGATCGGCGGCGTGATCCAGGTGTTCACGAAGCGCGCGGAGGGCAGCGCGTGGGTGCCGAGCGCCGCCGCCGGCTACGGCACCTACGACACGCGCAAGGCGAGCGCCGGGTCTGCGCGGTGCGCTGGGCCCGCCTGCGCTTCTCGCTGCAGGCGGGCGGCACGCGCAGCACGCGGCTTCAACGCGATCGTCAATCCCGCACAACTTCAGCTACAACGGCGACCGCGACGGCTACGCGCAGCGAGAACGCCGGACTCAACGCCGCGCTGCCGTGGGCGGAGGGGCAGGAGATCGCGGTGCAGTACTTCCGCAATCGCCTCAACAACCAGTACGACGGCGGCGCGGGCTTCGACGACCGCACGATCACGACGCTCGAGGCGTGGTCGGTCGTGAGCCGCAACCGGATCGGCGAGCGCTGGACGTCGCTCGCTGACCGTCGGCGAGGGCAGCGACGACTCGCGTGTCGCAGACGGGCTTCGGCGACTATCCGTTCAAGACGACGCAGCGGCAATACATCTGGCAGAACGACCTCGCGCTGCCGCTGGGCGCGCTGTCGCTGGTGCTCGAGCGGCGCGAGGAGCATCTCGCCACCGACGCCGGCATTCGCGGTGACCGAGCGCGACACGAACTCCGCGACCGGCGTGTACCAGGTGCGCTACGGCGCGTTCGCGCTGCAGGCGAACCTGCGCCACGACAACTCGAGCCAGTACGGCGGCAAGACCACCGGCGGCATCGCGCGTCGGCTACCGGCTCTCGCCGGCGCTGGCGGCGTGACCGCCGGCTACAGCACGGGCTTCAAGGCGCCGTCGTTCAACGATCTCTACTATCCGTTCTTCTCGCAACCCGGACCTCGCAGCCGGAGACCGCGCGCAACGCGGAGGCGGGCGTCTACTGGACGCCGTCGACCGGCGATGCGCGCTGGGAGGCGCGCGCGATCGGCTACTACAACCGCGTCGACGACCTCATCGTGTTCCAGTGCGACGCGAGCTTCAATTGCCTGCCGCAGCAACGTCGATCGCGCGACGCTCGAAGGGCGTGACGCTCGGCGCTCGACGTCACGTGGCGCGACACGCAGCGTGCAAGGCGTCGCTCGACCTGCAGGACCCCGCACGACGACGCGCACGGGCAACCTGCTGCCGCGGCGCGCGCGGCAGCACGGCGCGGTGCAGCGTGCTGCAGCAGGTGGGGCCGGTGCAGGTCGGCGTCGAGTACGTCGCGTCGTCGCTGCGCTACGACGACGCGGCGAATCTGCGGAAGATGGGCGGCTACGGCATCGTCAACCTGACGCCGACTGGCCGTTCGCGCAAGGGCTGGTCGCTGCTCGTGCGCGGCAACAACGTGTTCGACAAGAACTACCAGCTCGCCGCCGACTTCTCGACGGGTGGCGCGCAGTTGTTCGCCGGGCGTGCGATGGCAGCCGTGACCACCTGCGCGCGCTGCGCATGGATGCTGGCCTTGCGCGGCCGGCAGCCGTCGCGGCCGCCGTGCGCGTCACCGACGACGCGGGCACCGAGGTCGCGCTCGCAGCAGCCCGCGCGGCGCATCGTGAGCCTCGCGCCGCACGCGACCGAGCTGCTGTATGCCGCCGGCGCGGGCAGCGCGGTGGTCGGCGTCGTCGCGCACAGCGACTGGCCGGCGCCGGCGCGCGCGCTGCCGCGCGTCGGCGATGCCGGCGCGCTCGACCTCGAGCGCATCGTGGCGCTCGCAGCCCGATCTCGTCGTCGCGTGGCCGTACACCGCGCCGCCGCAGCTCGCCGCGCTGCGCGCGCAGAACGTGCCGGTGTTCGTGAGCGATCCGAAGACGATCGCGGGCATCGCCGACGACATCGAGAAGCTCGGCACGCTCGCCGGGACGCCGGCGCATCGCGCGACGCCGCCGCGGGGGCGATGCGCCAGCGCGAACGCGGCGCTGGCAGCGACGATACCGCGGCGCGCAGCGGCTGCGCGTGTTCTACGAAGTGTGGAACGAGCCGTTGTACACGATCGGCGGCCGCCATCTCATCTCGGAGGCGATCGCGCTGTGCGGCGGCGAGAACGTCTTCGCGGCGCTGACGCTGCCTGCGCCGTCGGTCACGATCGAAGCGGTCGTCGCCGCGGCGCCGGACGTGATCGTCGGCGGCGACGACTCACGGCAAGCGCCCGCCGTGGCTCGACGACTGGAAGCGCTGGCCGGCGCATGCCTGCCGTGCGCGACGGCAATCTCTTCGGCGCCGACGGCGATCTCCTGCACCGGCCGGGGCCGCGTTTCCTCGAAGGCGTGGCGGCGCTGTGCGCGGATTTCGCGACGGCGCGCGCGCGCCGTCGGCCGCTAGACGGGGAGGAACGCGGTGCCGCGCGGTGCGCCGACCGCGACGAGCGACTGGCCGAAGAGCCGCGACAGGCGCTCCGCGGTGAGCAGTGCGGCGGCCGGTCCGCACTCCACGCGCTCGCCGCCCATCAGCACCGCATGCGTCGCGTGGCGCGCCGCCAGGGTCAGCGCGTGCAGCGTCATCACGACGCGCGTGGCCGGTGCGCATGCGCGCCGGCGAGCAGGTCGAGCGTGCGCACCTCGTGCGCGACGTCGAGGTGATGCGTGGGCTCGTCGAGCAGCATCACGGCGGGGATCCTGCGCGAGGAGCATCGCGATCGCGACCCGCCGTCGCTCGCCGCCGGAGAGCGTCTGCACGTCACGGTCCGCTGCGTCGTGCATGCCCGACCGCGGCCAGCGCGGCACGCGCCAGCGTCGACGTCGTGCGCGCTCTCGCGCTCGCCAGCGCGGCACGTGCGGATGCCGTCCCGCGAGCGCGATCTCGAGCGCGGTGTCCGGAAACGCGTCGAACGTGTCCTGCGGCAGCGAGGCCGAGGCGCAGCGCGCGCTCGCGCGCCGGACGCGAGGCTCACCGGCTCGCCGTCGAGCAGCACCGTCCCCGACGCGGGCGCGCGCAGACCGGCGAGCGTCGTCAGCAGCGTCGTCTTGCCCGCGCCGTTGGGCCCGACGAGGACCCAGCACTCGCCGGCGCGCACGGCAAACGAGAGCCCCTCGCACAGCGTGCGCCCCGGCACGCGCAGCGTGACGTCGCGGCATTCGAGCAGCGGTGCGGGGGTCATTGCATCGTCCTCCGCGCTTCGCGCTGCGTGCTCGATGAACTACCCTCCGCGCTTCGCGCTGCGGGGCGAATTCGCACTTGGGAGCGGCCCTGCGTGCTCATGCCGCCCGCCGCAACAGCCAAAGGAACATCGGCACGCCCGCCAGCGCGGTGAGCACGCCGACCGGCAACTGCGCGGGCGCGACGATGGTGCGCGCCAGCGTGTCGGCGAGGACGAGCAGCGCGCCGCCCGCGAGCGCCGACGCCGGCAGCAGGAAACGCTGATCGTTGCCGATCACGAGGCGCACCGCATGCGGCACCACGAGGCCGACGAAGCCGACGCTGCCGGCGACCGTCACGGCGACGGCGGTCGCCGCCGCGGCGAGGGCGTGCAGCGCGAACGTGACGGCGCGCACCGGCGACGCCGAGGCGTCGCCGCAACGGCATCGCCGCGCGCGAGCAGGTTGGCGTCGCGCGCGAAGGGCAGGCGAGCGACGAGCACGATCGACGAGCGCGGTCAGCGCGAGCGTCGCCTTGCGTCGGCGCCGGAGAGATCGCCGATCAGCCAGAACAGCATGCCGCGCACCTGCGCGTCGGGCGCGAGCGCCAGGATCAGCATGATCAGCGCGCCGAAGCCCGCGGCGACCACGACGCCGGTGAGCAGCAGCCGCGTCGGCGACCACGCGCCGCGGCCGCGCGCGAGGCCGAACACGAGCAGCGTCGACACGCAGGCGCCGGCGAACGCCGCCGGCGTCGACGAAGCGCCGCGATGCCCCGAGCAGCAGCGCGAGCAGCGCGCCGCACGCCGCGCCGCCGGACAAGCCCAGCACGTACGGATCGGCGAGCGGATTGCGCAGCAGCACCTGCATCAGCGACGCCCGCGACGGCGAGCAGGCCGCCGACGGCGAACGCGCGCGAGCGCGCGCGGCAGGCGCAGGTCGCGCACGACCGTCGCCGCGACGTCGTTGGCGTCGGCCGGTCAGCGCGTCGCAGCACGGCGGACAGCGCCGACGCTCACGCTGCCGACGGACGAGCGCGAGGGCGAGCGCGCACAGCGACGCGCCGGCGAGCGCCGCGATGACCGGCAATGGAGGCAGGCGGTGCACGTCGGCGCGAAAGTGAGTGGCTACGACCAGTGGCTACGACCGGGACGCCGCCGATTATAGGCGGCGGGTATGTTCGGCGCCGGCCTATAATGACGTCGCGACTCGAGTGCGCAGCGCTGCGCCAGATCTGCCATGAACAAGGCATTCACCCGCGAAACCGAAGACGACGCGGACGACGACGCGCCCGAAAGCGCGCCGCTGCTGCCCGCCGGCACGCAAGAACTACATGACGCCGGGCGGCTTCGCGCGGCTGAAGGCGGAGCTCGATCACCTCGTCGGCAAGGAGCGGCCGGAGCTGGTCGCGACGATCTCGTGGGCCGCCGGCAACGGCGATCGTTCGGAGAACGGCGACTACATCTACGGCAAGAAGCGGCTGCGCGAGGTGGACCGGCGCATCCGCTTCCTCATCAAGCGCCTCGACGCTGCGGAGGTGGTCGATCCGGCGCGCGCGCGAGTCGACGACGAGGATCGCGTGTATTTCGGCGCCACCGTCGACGTCGTCAACGGCAAGGGGCGAGGCGCGCACCGTGAGCATCGTCGGCGTGGACGAGATCGACACCGCGCGCGGCTACATCAGCTGGGTGTCGCCGATGGCGCGCGCGCTGATCAAGGCGCGCGAAGGCGACACCGTGACGCTGCATGACGCCCGCGGCGGCGCCGAGGAGCTCGAGATCGCGGCGGTGCGCTACGTGCCGCTGCCCACCGGCGACGCCGCACGACCGACGGGCGGCGTCGCACGCGGTTGACGCCGGCGCGCGCGCCGCCAATATTGGACATTGAACGCGCGCATCGCCCATGGACACCGACCTCGCCCTGCTCGAACAGAAGCTCGCGACGCTGATCGCGCACACGCGCGCGCTGCGCGCGGCGAACGAGTCGCTGCGCCGCGATCTCGCCGCGGCGGTCGAGCGCAATCGCGAGATGACCATCAAGGTGCAGCAGGCCGGCGCGCGCCTCGACGCGCTGATCGCGCGGATGCCCTCGGAATGAGTAGGCAAACGCGCCGACGGCGGCGACCGCACCGTCACGCTCGACGTCCATCTTCTCGGGCGCGACTACAAGGTCGCGTGCAAGGAGCACGAGCGCGCGGAGCTCATGGAAGCGGTCGCGTTTCTCGACCAGCGCATGCGCGAGATCCGCGAGCGCGAGCAAGACGGCGGGCGTCGATCGCATCGCCGTGATGGCCGCGCTCAACATCGCGAACGATCTTCTGAAAGCGCGCAAGGCGCCTCCACCCGCCGCCATCGGCGCACGCCTCGGCACGGCGACGACGTTGACGTTGCGAACGTGCGGCGTAGAATCCAATCCATGCAAGCGGCAATCGATCAGGCGCTGGCAGGTCAGGAAAAGCTCTTCTGAAGTTCAGTCATCGCGCGCGGCATCGCTGTCGCCGCCGCGCCGGTCCATGTTCCCTGGGGTGTTCGAGTCGGCCCATATACTCTTTGAACCAATGCTCTCGTAGCGAGGTTGCCAAGCCTTTTAGCGAGCCGGTGTGCGCCCCCATGTGGAAGCGCCTGAAGGCTCCGGCAGGCGACCATTCTTGAACCCAGGTTCAAGATGACGGTCGGCACGGCACATCCGGGGAACACCCATTCGCAGCAAACGCCGGCCATGCGCAGCAACGTACGCATGGCCGGTTTCTTTTGATGGGACGACGCACCTGGACCTGTGCGCGCTCTCGTCCGGACGCTGTCACGGCGCAATGAGCGCACCAGGACGTTCGGCTGCGCCTTCTTGACGCCAAGGCACCTTCGTCGAATGGAGCGCGCTTACGGTGCAGCCGTCTGACGCGTGCGCCGATCGTGGGAGGTTCGCGCAGGTTCCCGGTGGACGGTGGGCCAGGTCAATGCGAGCTGGATTTAGCAGGCTCGGACCTCCTTTTTCGGCGCCTGTAAGATGATGATCGTCATCGTCCTGGACGCGTGTCCGATGCCGCAATGCGACCAGGTGAGGGCGTCAAAGCCAGGCCACGTTGCTGCGCAACCCCGACCGCGAGTCGGCGTACCTCCTGCCCATCGTCCCCCACTCTCCTTGAAGTCGACTATGTCCCTCCATGGCATCACCCGTCGCGCCGCCTGCGTCGTCGCCTGCATGCTTACGGCCGCGGCCGTTGCCACGACCGCGTCGGCGAGCGCGGAACCCAAGGGAGGCTTCGAAGCCATCCCCTCGCTGTCCGGTACGGACCTCGCGCCCGCCGCCCTGCTGAAGGGGCCGCTGCACACCGTTGCCGAGCCGGTTGCGCTGCAAGGCTATTTCGGGCGCTTCGTGATCGAGTCGAAGTTCGGCAGCTTCTCCGTCGTCGGTGTGAACATGCTGGGTGTGCGCGTGAACGAGTTGAGCGCGATCGAGGCGCTGCAGGAAGTGCAGCGGACCCAGGCGTTCCAGGATTCGCTGGTGCGGGCGGCCCAGGCGCCGATCCAGTTGGTGCAAAGCGCGGTTGCCAATCCGATCGGAACCGTCGAGAACGTCGGGCAGGGATTCGGCAACGTTCTCGGGCGCGTCGGTTTCCTGGCACGGTCGAGCGTCCAGTCGGTGGCGGACAGCACGGGCAACACCGCGTCCGCGCCCTCCGGGCTCCCGCCGGCGCCGGCAGGGGAAGCGATGCCGTCCGCGTTCACCGGCGATCCGTTCGGCTACAACAAGGCGCGCCGTGATTGGGCGCGGCAACTCAACGTCGACCCCTATACGTCCAATCCGGTGCTGCGGCCGCTGCTCGACAACGCGTCGACCGCCAGTTTCGCCGGAAGCTTCGCGATCAACACGGCGATCGGCGCGGTCTCGATGGGCGCGAACCTCGTCGTCGGATTCGATACGGACGTGCGCGATGCCGTGTGGAACCAGCCGCCGGTCGACCTCGCGCGACAGAACGAATCGCGGTTGCTCGCCATGGGCGTGAGCGGACGCACCACGCGCGATTTCCTGCGCAATCGCTGGTTCACGCCTTCGCTGCAGACGGCACTGGCCATCGCATTGGCGAAGATGGGCGGCATCGCCGGCGCGGAATCCGTGATCCAGGTCGCGTCGCGGGTGCAGGGCGAGGCCCATGTCCGATTCTTCGTGGAATCGGTGCGGATGCTGGGCCAGTATGATGGGAAGGAGGGGCGGCTCACCAAGCTCCGGATGAGCGGCATGGTGCCGGTGGGCGTCGCGGATGACGGGACTCTGGTCGCAGCGGCCGCGATCGACTATGCCTACTGGGACAAGGCCGCGGCCGAATTTGCACAGCGCAGGGAGCTCAAGGCGAAGCGAAGGGTGCTGCTGGTGGCCGGCGCCGCGAGCGAGCGTGCAAGACACGAGTTCGGCCTGGCGGGTTGGACGCTGCGCAGCGGAATCCGGGCGTAGTCGCGCTATCGAATTTGCCGCCATGTCGCGGAGGAGCGGCGCCAGTCCGGCAGGGGAATTCAGTGGGCAGGACGCCAACCGTGAGGCGGCCTCACGCGCTTGACGAACCCAGGGATTGCAGGGAACGACACCAGCCTTCGAGGAACATCGTGCCAACGTCCATCGTGAAATCGCTGCTGTACTTCGTGGCTGTGCTCGTTCTGGCGCTGCCGGCGCAGGCGCTCGCGCAATCCGCCGACAAGCCGTTCTCGAACGAGCAGCTCGATCAGATGACGGCGCAGATCGCGCTGTATCCGGATTCGCTGCTGGCCCAGCTGCTGATGGCCACCACCTATCCCGAGGATTTCGCCGCGGCAGCAGCGTGGTCCAGGGCGCATCCGGACGCAAAGGGCGACGACGCGGTGAAGATGGTCGAGAACGAACCCTGGGATGCGTCGGTCGCGTCGCTGGTCGCGTTTCCCGAGGTGCTGATCACGCTCGGCGAGAATCCGGACTGGGTGCGCAACATGGGCGATGCATTCCTCGCGCAACCCGACGACGTCATGAATTCCGTGCAGCGCCTTCGCCAGAGGGCGCAGGCCGCGGGCAACCTCAAGTCGAACGAGCAGGTCAGGGTGTCGACGCAGGCGCCCGAACCGGCGCCGCCTTCTGCGCCCCAGACCGTGGTCGTGCAGCAGGCGGCGCCGCCGCAGGTGATCGTCATCGAGCCGGCGCAACCCTCCGTGGTCTTCGTGCCGTCGTTCAACCCGACGGTGGTGTACGGGCCGTGGCCCTATCCGGCTTACCCGCCCTTCTTCTTCCCGCCGCCGCCCGGCTTCTGGTGGTCGCGGCCCATCGCGACCGGCATCGCCTGGGGTGTGGGCATCGGGGTGACCAACGCGCTGTGGGGCGGCGTCCGCTGGGGCGGAGGCTGGGGCCACAACAGCGTCAACATCAACGTGAACCGCTACAACAACATCAACGTCAATCGCCGCATCGACAGCAACAACAGGACGTCGAACTGGAATCACAATCCGGACCGGCGCGGCAACACGCCCTACCGTGGCGGTGATTCGACCCGCCGGAATCTCGAGAACAGGTACCAGTCAGGCAACCGCGAGCAGTATCGCGGCCGGGACGCGAGCCGTGACGCCAGTCGCGAACGCGCGAACCAAGCGATGCAGAATCGCGGCATCGATGCCGGCAGCGGGTCCGCGCGCGAACGCGCGCAGAGCGTCGATCGCAGCGCAGTGCAAAACCGCGCGCAGAGCGTCGACCGCAGCGCGGCGCAGAACCGGACGCAAAACGTCGACCGCAGCGCGGTGCAAAACCGGGCGCAGAACGCGGACCGCGGCGCGGCGCAGAACCGGGCGCAGAACGTCGACCGCAGCGCGGCGCAGAACCGGGCGCAGACCATGGATCGCGACGCGGCGCGCCAGCGTGCCCAGTCCGCGAGCCGCGACAATGCGCTGCGGGGCGCCAACAGCCCGCAGGCGGGCGCCCAGATGGATCGCGGCAGGGCGAGCCAGGCGGCCGCGGCGCAACGTTCCGGCGGCGGGGGGGCGCGACCCTCGGCGGGCGGCGGAGGCGGCGCGCGGCCATCCGGTGGTGGCGGCGGAGGCCGTCCCGCAGGCGGCGGTGGCGGTGGCCGCGCCGGTGGTGGCGGCGGCGGAAGGGGGCGTTGAGATGGAGCGCGAGCAGATGACGAATTTCAAGCAGATCGCGACGATCGCGGCCGCGGCGGTCATGCTCGCCCTGGCGCCCTCGGCCGCCTTCGCGCAGAAGGCATTTCCGACGCCCGACGCCGCCGCCGAAGCACTGGTCGACGGCATCGCGCGGCACGACAGCGACGCCATCAAGTCGGTGGTCGGGTCCGATTACGAGAAGTACTTCCCCAAGGCCAGCAGCGACCCGGAGGACGTCACCAACTTTCTCGCGGCATGGGCGCGCGGGCATGCGATCGTTCCGCAAGGCAGCGACAAGGCGTTCCTCGGCGTGGGCACGAACGGCTGGACGCTGCCGGTCCCGATCGTGAAAACCGCCGCGGGCTGGCGTTTCGACACCAAGGGCGCGCCGGAGGAGATGCGCATCCGCCGCATCGGTCGCAACGAGCTCGCCGCGATCCAGGTGGCGCTCGCCTACACGGACGCGCAGAAGGAGTACTACCAGGGCGACTGGAACGGCGACGGCGTTCGGGAGTATGCGATGCGCGCCCTGTCCACCCCGGGCAAGCACGACGGACTGTACTGGGCCTCGCTGCCCGGCGAGCCCGAGAGCCCGCTCGGCGCGGAGTTCGCGGACGCGAAAGTCGGCCAGCCGTACCACGGGTACCTGTACCGGATCCTCACGGCGCAAGGGAAGAGCGCGCCGGGCGGGGCGAAGAGCTACGTCAGGAACGGCCGGATGACCGAAGGCTATGCGCTGGTCGCGTGGCCGGCGAAATACGGCGACACCGGCGTGATGACGTTCATCGTCAACCAGGACGGGATCGTGTACCAGAAGAATCTCGGCCCGGCCAGCGATGCCGCCGCGCGCGCGATGAAGGCGTACGACCCGGACGCGAGCTGGCAGAAGGCATCGCCCGATGTGCCGAAGAAGGCGAGCGCAGGCCGCCAGGAATACGGTCGGAGAGCATTCGGCAATGATCGGACAGACATCGATACCCTGGGATAACAATTGCGCTACTGGCTGATGAAATCGGAGCCCGACGAGTTCTCGATCGACGATCTCGTCGCGGCGCGCGGCCAGACCACGTCGTGGTTCGGCGTGCGCAATTACCAGGCGCGCAACTACATGCAGGACATGCAGGTGGGCGAGCGCGCGCTGTTCTACCACTCGAGCTGCCCCGAGCCCGGCATCGCGGGCATCGTCGAGATCGCGAAGCTCGCGCATCCCGACGCCACGCAGTTCGATCCCAGGAGCGAGTACTACGACGCGAAGTCCACGCGGGAGGCGCCGCGCTGGTTCAACGTCGACGTGAAGCTGGTCGAGAAGACGAGGCTCGTCCCGCTCGCCGAGATGCGCGCCGAGCCGGCGCTCGCAGACATGATCACGCTGCGCCGGGGCAACCGGCTGTCGATCACGCCGGTCACGCCGCAGGAGTGGAAAGCCGTCCTGAAGCTGGCGGCGCGCAAGGCGCCGCGCGCTTGAACTTCGCGCTGCTGCGCGATCTTTCTCGCGCTGGGCGCGTTCGTCGGCTTCCTCGCCGGGTTGCTCGGCATCGGCGGCGGCTTCACCATCGTGCCGGTGCTGCTCGAGGTGTTCCACCGGCAAGGGGTCGCCGTGCAGCATGTCGTGCCGATGGCGATCGGCACGTCGGCCGCCACCATCGTGTTCACCGCGTTCTCGTCGGCCCGTGCGCATCACGCGCGCGGCGCGATCCACTGGGTCGGCGCTGCGCGCGCTGGCGCCCGGCCTCGTGCTGGGATCGCTGATCGGACCGCAGATCGCGAGCGCGCTGCCGGCGCTCGGTCATGACCGTCATCTTCGGCGGCGTTCATCTGGTTCGCCGCGTTCCGGATGCTCGCGCCACAAGCCCGACGCGCCGATGCGCGAGCTGCCGGGCAGGCCCGCCATGTTCGGCGTCGGCACCCTCATCGGCGTCGATCTCGGGCATGGTCGGTGTCGGCGGCGCGTTCATGGTCGGTGCCGTTCCTGACGCGCAGCAACGTGAAGCTGCACTCGGCGGTCGCGACGTCGGCCGGCGTCGGCGTCGCGGTCTCGGTCGCGGCCACCATCGGCTACATCGTCGCCGGAATGCGTGCGAGCGACCTGCCTCCGTACTCGATCGGCTACATCTACCTGCCGGCGCTGCTCGCGATCGTGGTCACCAGCACGCTCCTGGCGCCTCTGGGCGCGCGCGTCGCGCACAGCTGGCCGGTGGCGCGCCTGCGCGGCGCCTTCGTCGGCATGCTGTTCGCGCTCGGCGGGTACATGCTGTGGAAGTCGATGCACCTTTGATGCAAAAGCCGCCCGGCGGTTTCCCGGCGGGCGGCGGCCAACGGACTTCCAGCGCAGGAAGGCCGTGCTTTACTCCGCGTCCTCCGGCGCCAGCTTGATCGCACCGGTGGCCCAGCCCGCGTTCAGCATGCGGTTGGTCATCGCGGACGCATCCTCCGGCAGCAGGAAGCGTTCGGCGACGAAGTCGTTCACCGCCTGCGTGACCTTGTAGTAGTAGTCGGTGAAGTTCGGATAGCGCTCCTCGATCGAGAGGCGCGGATCGCCCGAGGCCTCCCGCGCCGCCTTGGTGGTCGGGAACGGGATGCGCTGTCCCGAGCCTTCGCAGCCGTCGTTCAGTCCGTTGGCTGCCGATCGCAGCGCCCAGCCGGTGTAGGTATTCAGCGGCACGCGAACGTCCGGCAAACGGATTCCGGCAATCTCGTTGCCGTCGCTGTCGGTTGTAGGTACGTAGGACGGATAGATGGGACCGTTCGCCGCATTGTTCTGATACGGCGGGGTGATGACCGGAGGATTGATCGTCGCGCCGCCGGTGTCGTAGAAGCCGGGGCCGTAATTCAGGAGGTAGCGCGTAGTCATCAACCCCGTGTAGGTCACGCCGGGAATGTTGGGAAACCCCACCCCGCTTTGCGGCAGCGGCGGCACCATCGTCTTGTCCGACAGCTTCGGAACTTGGCTCGGAGGGGGCTCGACGCCATTCTCCGCCCACTGCACCATGGCCTCCCAGAGCGCGCGCTGCACCGGGGCCGAATCGAGCGGATTGAGGAATTGCTGGCAACTGCCCCTCGCGTTGGGATTTCCCGCGCCGCCGTGCTGCTTGCTAGACAGCAGGTAGAGCCTGGTTTGCGGGTGGTCGGGCAGGTCGGCTTGCATGCCCCGGGCACCGATGACGCACCGATGAATCGGTTGCAACTCGGAACCACGAAAGCACGTCCGGCTGCATCGACAACCAGGCGGCCACTTCCCGCCGCTGCACTTTGAACCGATTAAGCCGAAGGTGCGCATTGTGCACCGATTCGGCATTGGCAAGCACTATCCGGCGGCGGAGGCGTAGCCGAAATCGGCACGCACCGGCCCGCCGGCCGCGAGCTTCACCGCGCAGAACTTGAACTCCGGGATCTTGCCGAACGGGTCGAGCACCGGATTGGTCAGCACGTTCGCGGCCGCCTCGTAATAGCAGAACGGGATGAACACCGTGCCGCGCGGCGTGCCGCTGTCCGCGCGCGCGTACAGGGACACGGCGCCCCGGCGCGACTGCGACCGTGACCGCGCCGCCCGGCGCCACGCCGAGCGCCGCGAGGTCGGCGGGGTTGAACGAGCCGACCGGCCCCGGCTCGAGCGCGTCCAGCACCTCGGTGCGCCGCGTCATGCTGCCCGTGTGCCAGTGCTCGAGCTGCCGGCCCGTGATGAGCACGAACGGGATACTCGGGGTCCGGCTGCTCGTCGGCGCGGATGAGCGCCGCGGGCACGAGCGTCGCGCGACCGCTCGGCGTCGGGAACGATTCGGTGAATACCACGGGCTCGCCGGGGTCGCCCTCCTGCTCGCACGGATACGTCACCGCGCTGCTCGCGCTCGAGCCGCTCCCACGTGATGCCGGCGATCGACGGCATCGCGAGCCGCATCTCCGCGAACACGTCGCGCGGATGCGCGTAGGTCCAGGCGAGGCCCGATGCGGCGGCCCATGTCGACGATGATCTCCAGGTCCTGCCGCGCCTCGCCCGGCGGCGTGCAGCGCCTGCCGGCCGAGCTGCACGGTGCGGTCGGTGTTGGTGAAGGTGCCGGTCTTCTCGGGGAACGCGGACGCCGGCAGGATCACGTCGGCGAGATAGCGGTCTCGGTGAGGAAGATGTCCTGCACGACGAGCATCTCGAGCTCGGCGAGCGCCTGCCGCGCGTGCTGCACGTCCGGGTCCGACATCGCGGGGTTCTCGCCCATGATGTACATGCCGCGGATGTCGCCCGCGTGCACGCGTTCATGATCTCGACGACCGTGAGGCCGGGCTTCGGGTCGAGCGTCGGCGCCCCACAGCGCCTCGAACCTGTCGTGCGCGCCGCCGTTGTCGACGCGGCGGTAGTCGGGAAACATCATCGGGATCAGCCCGGCGTCGGACGCGCCCTGCACGTTGTTCTGGCCGCGCAGCGGATGCAGTCCGGTGCCCGGGCGACCCGACCTGGCCGGTGAGCATGGTGAGCGCGATGAGGCAGCGCGCGTTGTCCGTGCCGTGCACGTGCTGCGAGATGCCCATGCCCCACAGGATCATGGCGGCCTTCGCGCGTGGCGAACATGCGCGCGACCGTGCGGATCGTCTCGGCCGGGATGCCGCAGATCGGCGCCATCGCCTCCGGGCTGAACGCGGCCACGTTGGCGCTTCAGCTCCTCGTAGCCGCTGGTGCGGTCGGCGGACGAACGTCTCGGCGACCAGCCCCTCCTCGATGATGGTGTGCATCATCGCGTTGAGCAGCGCGACGTCGGTGTCCGGCTTGAACTGCAGGTAGTGCGTCGCGTGGCGCGCGAGCTCGGAGCGGCGCGGATCGGCGAGGATCAGCCGCGTGCCGCTCTTGACCGCGTTCTTGATCCACGTCGCGGCGACCGGATGGTTGACGACCGGGTTGGCGCCGATCAGCAGCACGACGTCGGCCTTGAGTCACGTCCATCACCGGGTTGGACACCGCGCCCGAGCCGATGTCCTTCGAGGAGCGCCGCCACGCTCGACGCGTGGCACAGCCGCGTGCAGTGGTCGACGTTGTTGGAGCCGAAGCCGGTGCGCACGAGCTTCTGGAAGAGGTAGGCCTCCTCGTTGCTGCCCTTCGCCGAGCCGAAGCCCGCGAGCGCGCGCGGCCCGCGCGTGTCGCGGATCCGCTGCAGCGCATCGCGCGGCCACGCGCGCATCGCTTCCTCCCACGTCGCCTCGCGGAACACCGATAGCGGATGCGCCGGGATCCATCGTGAAGTCCGCCGATCTTCGGCACGCCCTCGCGCCGGATCAGCGGCTTGGTCAGCCGCTGCGGGTGCGCGACGTAGTCGAAGCCGAAGCGGCCCTTCACGCACAGCCGCTCGTGGTTGGCGGGGCCGTCGCGGCCCTCGACGCGCACGATCGTGGTTGTCCGTGCACGTGGTACGTGATCTGGCAGCCGACGCCGCAGTACGGGCACACCGACGACACCTTCTTGTCGACCGGCACGAGATACGCGTCGTGCGCGGGCGCCAGCGCGCCGGTCGGACAGGCCTGCACGCATTCGCCGCACGCGACGCACGTGCGAATCGCCCATCGGATCGTGCGAGGTCGAACACGATGCTGCGAGTGCGCGCCGCGGTACGCGTAGCCGATGACGTCGTTGACCTGCTCCTCGCGGCACGCGCGCACGCAGCGGGTGCACTGGATGCAGGCGTCGAGGTTGACCGCCATCGCCGGATGCGACAGGTCGGCTGCGCGGCTGCTCGCGGCGGGCGAAGCGCGGCGTCGCCGATGCCGAGCTTCGCGCTTCCAGTAGCTCGAGCTCGGAGTCCGGCTTGTACGACGTGTCCGGCATGTCGGAGACCAGGAGCTCGACGATCATCTTCTGCGAGTGCACGGCGCGCGCGCTGTCGGTCGCGACCTCCATGCCGGCGCGCCGGCTAGCGGCAGCACGACGGCGCCAGCACGCGCTCGCCCTTGATCTCGACCATGCACGAGCGGCAGTTGCCGTCCGGCGCGCATGCCGGGCTTGTAGCAGAGGCGCGGAATCGGCGACGCCGAGGCGGTCGGCGACCTCGATCATCGTCTCGCCGGGACGCGGCCGTCGACTTCCTCGCCGTTCAGCTTGAACGCGATCGACTTCGGCAGGCTCGGCGAGGGTCGCGTTGCGGTCTCGCGTCCGCTGCGTGCCTCGAGCGGGATGCCGCCGCATCGCGGGCTGCAGTTGACGGCGGCTCTCATTCGAGCTCCGTGCGGAAAGTACTTGACCACGCACGCGATCGGATTCGGCGCCGCCTGCCCGAGGCCGCAGATCGACGCGTCGGCCATCGCCTGCGAGAGGTCGGCGAGCAGCGGCTGGTTCCAGCGCGGCGCGCGCATCAGCGCGACGGCCTTCTCGGTGCCGACGCGGCACGGCGTGCACTGGCCGCACGATTCGTCGGCGAAGAACTCCATCATGTTGAGCGCGGCGTCGCGCGCGCGGTCGTGCTGCGACAGCACGATGATCGCGGCCGAGCCGATGAAGCAGCCGTGGGGTTGCAGCGTGTCGAAGTCGAGCGGCATGTCGCCCAGCGACGCCGGCAGGATGCCGCCCGACGCGCCGCCGGGCAGGTAGCCGTAGAAGCTCGTGGCCGTCCTGCATGCCGCCGCAGTACTCGTCGATCAGCTCGCGCACGGTGATGCCCGCCGGCGCCACGTGCACGCCGGGCTTCCTCACGCGGCCCGACACCGAGAACGAGCGCAGGCCCTTGCGGCCGTGGCGGCCCTGGCCCGCGAACCACGCCGGCGCCCTTCTCCAGGATGTCGCGCACCCAGTACAGCGTCTCCATGTTGTGCTCGAGCGTCGGCCGGCCGAACAGGCCGACCTGCGCGACGTACGGCGGGCGCAGCCGCGGCATGCCGCGCTTGCCCTCGATCGACTCGATCATCGCGGACTCTTCGCCGCAGATGTACGCGCCCGCGCCGCGCCGCAGGTGGATCGCCGGGCAGCGAGCACGGCGGATCGGCGCGCAGCGCGTCGAGCTCGCGCGTCGAGCAGCGCGCGGCACGCGGCGTACTCGTCGCGCAGGTAGACGTAGACGGCGTCGATGCCGACCGCCCACGCGGCGATCAGCATGCCTTCGAGGAAGCGGTGCGGATCGCGCTCGAGGTAGTAGCGGTCCTTGAACGTGCCGGGCTCGCCTTCGTCGATGTTGACCGCCATGAGCCGCGGCGCCGGCTCCGCGCGCACGATCTTCCACTTGCGGCCGGCGGGAAAGCCCGCGCCGCCCAGGCCGCGCAGCGCCGGAATGCTCCATCTCGGCGATCACCGCATCGGCGCGCGCGCTCGCCGTCGCACGCACTCGCTGCAGCAGTCCGGTAGCCGCCCGCTCGCGCGATACGCCGCGTAGATCGACGGTGCGGCGCGCATCGCGGCTCCGTGCGCTTGGCGGCGATCGGCCTGCGGCGATCTTCGCCGCGGTGGCGGCGTCGACGGGATTGCGCCCGAC
The DNA here is from genome assembly GCA_963725735.1 of uncultured beta proteobacterium. GTDB lineage: Bacteria > Pseudomonadota > Gammaproteobacteria > Burkholderiales > Casimicrobiaceae > VBCG01. The sequence continues at coordinate 148,182 of CAVRZM010000020.1, forward strand.
GACCGCCGCCGGCGCGTGCTCGCAGCGGCCGATGCAGGGCGCGCGGCAGCACGCGCACGCCGCGCGTCGCGCATCGGCGCGATCTCGCGCCGCAGCGCGTCGCCGCCGGCCATCTGCGCACGAGAGCGTCTCGCACACGCGCACCGTGAGCGCAGGCGGCGGCGCCTCGCCCTTCCTTCACGACGTCGAAGTGGTGGTAGAACGTCGCGACCTCGTACACCTCGGTCATCGCGAGCTTCATCTCGGCCGCGAGCGCCGACGAGATGCGCCGCCGACAGGCAGCCGTAGCGGTCCTGGATGCGGTGCAGGTGCTCGATCAGGAGGTCGCGCCGGCGCGGCGCGTCGCCCAGCAGCGCGGCGACGTCGGCCGCCGCGCGCGGATCGAGCGCGCGACCCTTGGGCCGGTTGCGCGGGCCGCGCTTCCGGCGCAGGCCGGAGGTGTCGATGGTGGGCGGTAGCTCGCCGATGCCGTCAGTCGAGGAAGTCGCAGTACTTCTCGACGTGCGCGGCGAGGTCGAGCGAGTGCTGGCGCACGAGCCGCTCGGCGAGCTCGGTGTCGCGGCGCTCGAGCGCCTCGATGATCCGCATGTGGTCGATCGATCGAGCGCGCGGCGCGGTCCGTTCTGCGAGATCGTCATCTTGCGGATGGCGCGCACGTGGATGAACAGGTTGTCGATCGTCTTGCCCATGAGGTGCGAGCCCGACAGCCGGATGATCGCCTGGTGGAAGGCGATGTTGGCGTCGGAGTACTCCTCGATGTGCTCGGCCGGCGTCGCGGTGCGGAACTCGTCGAACATGCGGCGCAGCGCCGCGATGTCGGCGTCGGACGCGTTCACCGTGGCGAGCCGCGCGGCCATGCTCTCGAGCGCCGCCCACATCTCGATCATCTCGATGATCTGCTTCTTCGTCTTGCGGACGATGAAGATGCCGCGGCGCGGCTCGGTGCGCAGGAAGCCCTCCTGCTCGAGCAGCGTCATCGCCTCGCGGATCGGCGTGCGCGAGACGCCGAGCGCCGGCCGACAGCTGCCGCTCGTCGAGACGGATCTCGTCCGGCTGCGCGCGTAGATGTCCGCGTCGGTGATCATCTGCTTCAGCGCCGCGTAGGCCTGGTCGCGCAGGCTGACGCTGGCGCTGATCGGCGTCAGCGGCGGCAGCACGGCCTGGTCGGTGGTGTCCATGGCGCGAAGCGAGGGGTTCGGCGGCTACGAGGGCGGACTGCTATCGGCTGCATCAGTGCGAACGCCCCGCGGGCGGGGCGTTGTCGCGGCGTGCCGGCGCTGCATCCGGGATCATCCGCACGGCGTCATGGACGGGCTGTCGCGGAGGCGCATCGGCTGTTGACAATCGCTGATATACCACATACGTTACGCCGAATATCAAAAGAAGCCAACAAGGCGAGTCCGTACTTTCTGGAGGAATTGCCGGGCGTCCTGACGCTTCGCGGGACGCTCTCATTTGCGGAGCCGCGGCACGATCACGCGTACGCGGCGCCGTCTCGAAACGGCCGCGCGCCGCGCCGACCTCGCTACTCGCCGCTGCCGCCTGATCGGAGAACTCACATGAACGACGTAGCCACCCAACCTGCGAAGCCGCCGCGACCGCCGCCGACGACGCGCCGAAAATCGCCGGCGGCGGCGAGCTCGCATCGCCAGGCGCAGGAAACCGACGGCTTCCAGCTCGTCATCGACGCCCTCAAGCTGAACGGCATCGACACGATCTTCGGCCTGCCCGGCATCCCGATCACCGACCTCACGCGCCGGCTGCAGGCGGCGGGCCTGCGCGTGATCTCGTTCCGGCACGAGCAGAACGCCGGGTACGCCGCGTCGATCGCCGGCTTCCTCACGCAGAAGCCGGGCATCTGCCTCACCGTGTCCGCGCCCGGCTTCCTCAACGGGGTGACGGCGCTCACGCACGCGACCATCAACTGCTTCCCGATGATCCTCATCAGCGGCTCCTCGCGAGCGCGAGATCGTCGACCTGCAGCAGGGCGACTACGAGGAGATGGACCAGCTCGCGATCGCCAAGCCGCTGTGCAAGGCCGCGTTCCGCGTGCTGCACGCCGAGGACATCGGCGTGGGCGTCGCGCGCGCGATCCGCGCCGCGGTCTCGGGCCGTCCGGGCGGCGTCTACCTCGACCTGCCGGCCAAGCTGTTCCCGCAGGCGATGGACGCGGAGGCCGGCAAGAACTCGCTGATCAAGGTGGTCGATGCCGCGCCGCGCCAGATCCCGGCGCCGGACGCCGTGCAGCGCGCGCGTCGATCTGCTGAAGAGCGCGAAGAAGCCGCTCATCATCCTCGGCAAGGGCGCGGCGTACGCGCAGGCCGATGCCGACATCCGCGCGCTGGTCGAAAAGACCGGCATTCCCTACCTGCCGATGTCGATGGCCAAGGGCCTGCTGCCCGACACGCACGAGCAGTCGGCCTCCGCGGCGCGCTCCTACGTGCTGCCGGAGGCCGACGTCGTGATGCTGATCGGCGCGCGCCTCAACTGGCTGCTGTCGCAGGGCAAGGGCAAGACGTGGGGCGGCGCGACGTCGAAGTCCTGGGGCGGCCAGAAGTTCGTGCAGATCGACATCTCGCCGCAGGAGGCGGACAGCAACGTGCGCATCGACGCGCCGGTGGTCGGCGACATCGGCTCGTGCGTGTCGGCGATGCTCGGCGCGATGGGCTCGAACTGGCCGAAGCCGCCGGCCGAGTGGCTCGACGCCATCGCGGAGCGCAAGACCAAGAACGTCGCGAAGATGGCCGAGACGCTCGCGAAGAATCCGTCGCCGATGAGCTTCCAGAGCGCGCTCAACGTCGTGCGCGACATCGTCAAGGCGAACCCGGACGCCGTGCTGGTCAACGAGGGCGCGAACGCGCTCGACTTCACGCGCAGCATCGTGGACATGTACAAGCCGCGCAAGCGGATCGACGTCGGCACGTGGGGAATCATGGGCGTCGGCATGGGCTACAGCGTGGCCGCCGCCGTGGTGACCGGCCAGCAGGTGATCGCGGTCGAGGGCGACAGCGCCTTCGGCTTCTCCGGCATGGAGACCGAGACGATCTGCCGCTACAACCTGCCGGTGTGCATCGTCATCATGAACAACAACGGCGTCTATCGCGGCGACGAGAAGAATCCCACCGGCGGACCGCGATCCGTCGCCGCTGGTGTTCGTCAAGGACGCCCGCTACGACAAGATGATGGAGGCCTGGGGCGGCGTCGGCGCCCACGTCAAGACGCCGGACGAGCTGCGCCGGGCCATGGAAGAGGCGATCCGCTCGCGCCGGCCGACGCTCATCAACGCGGTCATCGACGAGGGCGGCGGCACGGAAAGCGGCCGCATCACGAGCCTCAATCCGACCGCGAAGAAGAAACCGTGACGCCGTCGTCGAGTCGGCGCAGCACTTTCGAAATCGACGGCATTGCATAGGGGAACGTAATGGGTAAGGCATTGGACGGCGTCCGCATCCTGGACTTCACGCACGTGCAGTCGGGGCCGACGTGCACGCAGCTGCTCGCCTGGTTCGGCGCCGACGTCATCAAGGTCGAGCGCGCGGGCGAGGGCGACATCACGCGCGGCCAGCTGCGCGACATTCCCGGACGTGGACAGCCTCTACTTCACGATGCTGAACCACAACAAGCGCTCGATCACGGTCGACGCCAAGAAGCCCAAGGGCAAGGCGGTGCTCGAGAGCGCTGGTCAAGCACTGCGACGTGCTGGTCGAGAACTTCGCGCCGGGCGCGCTCGACCGCATGGGCTTCACCTGGGAGCACATCCAGCAGCTCAATCCGCGGATGATCGTCGCGTCGGTCAAGGGCTTCGGCCCCGGGCCGTACGAGGACTGCAAGGTCTACGAGAACGTCGCGCAGTGCGCGGGCGGCGCGGCGTCGACGACCGGCTTCGACGACGGCCCGCCGCTCGTCACCGGCGCGCAGATCGGCGACTCGGGCACCGGCCTGCACCTGGCGCTCGGCATCGTCGCCGCGCTGTACCAGCGCAACACGACCGGCCGCGGCCAGAGGGTGCTGGCGGCGATGCAGGACGGCGTGCTCAATCTGTGCCGCGTGAAGCTGCGCGACCAGCAGCGCCTCGACCGCACCGGCGTGATGGACGAGTACCCGCAGTATCCGAACGGCACGTTCGGCGAGGCGGTGCCGCGCGCCGGCAACGCGTCGGGCGGCGGCCAGCCGGGCTGGATCCTGAAGTGCAAGGGCTGGGAGACCGACCCCAACGCGTACATCTACTTCATCACGCAGGCGCCGGTGTGGAAGGACATCTGCGAGGTGATCGGCCGGCCGGAGTGGCTCGACCGATCCGCGCTACGCGACGCCGAAGGGGCGGCTGCCGCACCTGATGGAGATCTTCGGCGAGATCGAGGAGTGGACCAAGACCAAGACCAAGTTCGAGGCGATGGACATCCTCAACAAGCACGACATCCCGTGCGGCCCGATCCTGTCGATGAAGGAGATCGCCGAGGAGCCGTCGCTGCGCAAGACCGGCACCGTCGTCGAGGTCGACCATCCGACGCGCGGCAAGTACCTGACCGTCGGCAATCCGATCAAGATGTCCGACAGCCCGACCGAAGTGAAGCGCTCGCCGCTGCTCGGCGAGCACACCGACGAAGTGCTGGCCGAGCTCGGCTACGGCAAGGACGAGATCGCGGCGCTGCGCGCCGAAGGCGTCGATCTAGACACGACACGACACGAGGGACGACCGATGGCCAACAACAAGACCGCAGTCAGGAAGATCCTCGACGCCGTGAAGGCCGCGGGCCGCACGTCGCTGACCGCGCCCGAAGGCAAGCAGGTCTGCGACGCGTACGGCATCCCGGTGCCGAAGGAAGGCGTGGCGACCTCGCCGGCGAGGCCGCGAAGCTCGCCGGCGGCATGGGCTATCCGGTCGTGCTGAAGATCGTCTCGCCGCGAGATCCTGCACAAGACCGAAGCGGGCGGCGTGCTGGTCGGCGTGAAGAACGCGGCCGACGTGAAGGCGGGCTTCGCGACGATCATCGCCAACGCGAAGAAGTACGACACGAAGGCGACCATCCTCGGCGTGCAGGTGCAGCAGATGGTCGGCGGCGGCCAGGAAGTGATCATCGGCGCGGTCACCGATCCGTCGTTCGGCAAGCTGGTCGCGTTCGGCCTGGGCGGCGTGCTGGTCGAGGTGATGAAGGACATCACGTTCCGGCTGGCGCCCGCGACGAAGGACGACGCGCTGTCGATGCTCGACGGCATCGCGGCCGCGGAGATGCTGAAGGGCGTGCGCGGCTCGGAGCCGGTCAACCGCGACGCGCTCGCCACGCATGATCCAGAACGTGTCGCAGCTCGTCTCCGACTTTCCCGAGATCGCCGAGATGGACCTCAACCCGGTGTTCGCGAGCAAGGCCGGCGCGATCGCGGCCGACGTGCGCATCGTGGTCGACTTCGAATCCGCCGCGCGCCGCGCTACCGTCCGAAGCACGAGGACATCGTGCGCGACATGAACCGCATCATGAAGCCCGAACGCGGTCGCGGTGATCGGCGCCTCCGGCGAGGCCGGCAAGATCGGCAACTCGGTGATGAAGAACCTGATCAACGGCGGCTACCAGGGCAAGATCTACCCGATCAACCCGTCCGCCGACGAGATCATGGGGCTCAAGGCGTACAAGAGCGTCAAGGACGTGCCGGGCGACATCGACGTCGCGGTGTTCGCGATTCCCGCCAAGTTCGTCGCGGCGGCGCTCGTCGAAGTGCGGCGAGAAGAAGATTCCCGGCGCGGTGCTCATTCCGTCCGGCTTCGCCGAGACCGGCAACGTCGAGGGCCAGAAGGAGATCCAGGCGATCGGCCGCAAGTACGGCGTGCGCCTGATGGGCCCCAACATCTACGGCTTCTACTACACGTGGAAGAACCTGTGCGCGACGTTCTGCACGGCGTACGACGTCAAGGGCCACGCGGCGCTGTCGTCGCAGTCGGGCGGCATCGGCATGGCGATCATCGGCTTCTCGCGCTCGGCGAAGATGGGCGTGTCGGCGATCGTCGGCCTCGGCAACAAGTCGGACATCGACGAGGACGATCTCCTCACGTTCTTCGAGCAGGACGACAACACGCACGATCATCGCGCAGCACTGCGAGGACCTGAAGGACGGCCGCGCGTTCGCCGAAGTGGCGAAGCGCGTGTCGAAGAAGAAGCCGGTGGTCGATGCTCAAGGCCGGCCGCACGAGCATGGGCGCGCGCGCCGCGAGCTCGCACACCGGCGCGCTGGCCGGCAACGACAAGATCTACGACGACGTGCTGCGGCAGTCGGGCGTCATCCGCGCGAAGGCGCTGCGCGAGCTGCTCGAGTACGCGCGCGCGATTCCCGTGCTGCCGACGCCGAAGGGCGAGAACGTCGTGATCATCACGGGCGCCGGCGGCTCCGGCGTGCTGCTGTCGGACGCGTGCGTCGACAACGGCCTCAAGCTGATGGCGATGCCGCCCGACCTCGACGCGGCGTTCCGCAAGTTCATCCCGCCGTTCGGCGCCGCCGGCAATCCGGTCGACATCACCGGCGGCGAGCCGCCGAAGACGTACCAGAACACGATCCGCCTGGGCCTCGAGGATCCGCGCATCCATTCGCTGATCCTCGGCTACTGGCACACGATCATCACGCCGCCGATGGTGTTCGCGAAGCTCGTGGCCGAGGTCGTCGAGGAGTTCAAGGCGAAGGGCATCGAGCAAGCCGATCGTCGCCTCGCTCGCCGGCGACGTCGAGGTCGAGGAGGCCGCCGAGTACCTGTTCGACGCACGGCATCCCCGCGTATCCGTACTCGACCGAGATGCCGGTGATGGTGCTCGGCGCGAAGTACAAGTGGGCGCGCGGCGCGGGCCTCATCAAGTAGTGCAGGCAGCAACGGGCGAGCGCCGATGCGAGCGGCGCCGCATGACAGCAGGAGCACGAAGCGGCCGCCAGAGCCGCCTCACGCCAACCGCAAGCCATAGGAGGATGTCATGGGTCGTCAAATGTTTCGCCGCGCGCTCGTCGCGGCAGCGTCGTCGCCGCAGGCGCTTTCGCACACGCCGTTCGCCGCTCATCGCGGCGTGGGAACCGACCAAGCCCGTCGAGTTCATCGTGCCGGCCGGCACCGGCGGTGGCGCCGACCAGATGGCGCGCTTCCTGCAGGGCGTGGTCGCCAAGCACAACCTGATGAAGCAGCCGCTCATCGTCGTCAACAAGTCGGGCGGCGCGGGCGCCGAAGGCTTCCTCGACGTCAAGAACGCGAAGGGCGATCCCAACAAGATCATCATCACGCTGTCCAACCTGTTCACGACGCCGCTCGCCACCGGCGTGCCGTTCAACTGGAAGGACCTGACGCCGGTCGCGATGCTGGCGCTCGACGAGTTCGTGCTGTGGGTCAACGCGGAGACGCCGTACAAGACCGCGGCGGACTACGTCAACGCGATCAAGGCCGGCGACAACGGCCAGTTCAAGATGGCCGGCACCGGTCGCAAGCAGGAGGACCAGATCATCACGGTCGCGCTCGAGAAGGTCGTCGGCAAGAAGATGACCTACATCCCGTTCAAGGGCGGCGGCGACGTCGCCGTGCAGCTCGTCGGCAAGCACGTCGACTCGACGGTCAACAACCCGATCGAGGCGATCGCGCACTGGCGCGTCGGGCGCGCTGCGCGCCGCTGTGCGTGTTCGACAGCAAGCCGATGCCGTACCCGAACAAGGTCACCGCCACGCAGTCGTGGCAGGACATCCCGACGTGCAAGTCCGCCGGGCTCGACGTCGAGTACGTGATGCTGCGCGGCATCTTCATGGCGCCGGGCGTGACGCAGGAGCAGGTCGACTTCTACATCGACCTGTTCAAGAAGGTGCGCGCGCTGCCCGAGTGGAAGAAGTTCACCGAGGACGCGGCGTTCAACAACACGTTCATGACCGGCAAGGAATACGTCGACTGGGTCACCAAGGCCGAAGCGACGCACAAGGACGCTGATGCAGGAAGCCGGCTTCATCGCGAAGTAAGCCGATGGCGACGAACGACAAGGCCCCGGCGGGTGCGGTCCCGACCCGCTGGGTGGAGCTCGTCGTCGCGCTGGCCCTCGTGGTCCTGCGGCGCGCATCGTGGTCGTACGACAGCCACCGCGTCGGCGTCGAGTGGGCCGACGACGGCCCGAGGTCCGGGTACTTCCCGAACTTCATCGGCTGGATCCTGGCCGCGTCGCCGGCGCGTGGATCGCCGGCGAGACGCTGCTGGCGGTGGAAGGCGCTCGCCGGCAAGGTCTTCGTCACGCGCGAGGAGCTGAAGCCGGTGCTGTGCGATGCTGCTGCCGACGATCGTCTACGTCGGCGCTGATCGCGTTCGTCGGCATCTACGTCGCCTCCGCGATCTACATCGCGGCGTTCATGAGTGTGCAGGGCAAGTACCGGTGGCTGCCGACGCTGCGCGGTCAGCATCGGCGTGCCGGTCGCGATCTTCCTGCTGTTCGAGGTCTGGTTCCTGGTCCCGCTGCCCAAGGGCCCGATCGAGCACATGCTCGGCTTCTGATCGCCGCCGCGCGCGCCGATGAGCGCGCACCGACAGCAGCACGAGCACGGGGAGTTCGCGTGGAAGACATCAGCAACCTGATGCAGGGCTTCGCGGTCGCGCTGACGTGGCAAGAACCTGCTGTTCATGCTGGTCGGCATCCTGCTCGGGGTGCTGATCGGCGTGCTGCCGGGCCTGGGCGGCGCCAACGGCGTCGCGATCCTGCTGCCGCTCACGTTCACGATGCCGCCGACGTCGGCGATCATCATGCTGTCGTGCATCTACTGGGGCGCGCTGTTCGGCGGGGCGATCACCTCGATCCTGTTCAACATACCGGGCGAGCCATGGTCGGTGGCGACCACCTTCGACGGCTATCCGATGGCGCAGAAGGGCCGCGCCGGCGAGGCGCTCACCGCCGCGTTCACGTCGTCGTTCGTCGGCGCGCTGTTCGCGGTGCTGCTGATCACGTTCCTGGCGCCGCTGGTCGCCAAGTTCGCGCTGAAGTTCGGCCCGCCGGAGTACTTCGCGATCCAGCTCCTCACGTTCTGCAGCTTCGTCGGCATGGGCCGGGAGCCGCCGGTGAAGACCATCGCCGTCGATGATGCTCGGCTTCGCGCTCGCCGCGGTCGGCCTCGACACCGTCACCGGCACGCTGCGCATGACCTTCGGCACATCGCAGCTCCTGCAGGGCTTCGACTTCCTGGTCGCGGTGATCGGCCTGTTCGGCCTCGGCGAGATCTTCCTCACGATGGAGGAGGGCCTGTCGTTCAAGGGCAAGCGCGCCAAGATCGACTTCAAGATCGTGTGGCGCACGTGGAAGACGCTGCCGCGCTACTGGGTCACGTCGCTGCGCGCCTGCCTCGTCGGCTGCTGGATGGGCATCACGCCCGGCGGCGCGACGCCGGCGTCGTTCATGAGCTACGGCATGGCGCGGCGCTTCTCGAAGAACGGCACACCAGTTCGGCGAGGGCGAGATCGAGGGCGTGATCGCGCCCGAGACCGCCGCGCACGCCGCCGGCACCAGCGCGCTGCTGCCGATGCTGACGCTCGGCATCCCGGGCTCGCCGACGGCCGCGGTGCTGCTGGGCGGCCTGCTGATCTGGGGCCTGCAGCCGGGACCGCTGCTGTTCGTCGAGAAGAAGGAGTTCGTCTGGGGGCTGATCGCCTCGCATGTACCTCGGCAACATCGTCGGCCTGCTCATCGTGCTGACGACGGTGCCGTGGTGGGCGGCGATCCTGCGCATCCCGTTCTCGATCATCGCGCCGGTGATCGTCGTGATCTGCGCGATCGGCGCCTACACGGTCCACAACAACATGTTCGACGTGGTGATGATGCTGGTGTTCGGCGTCGTCGGCTACGTGTTCAAGAAGCTCAAGTACCCGCTCGCGCCGCTGGTGCTCGCGCTGGTGCTGGGCGACATGGCGGAGACCGAGCTTCCGGCAGTCGATGCTGCTGTCGGGCGGCAGCATGGCGATCTTCTGGTCGAACTGCCTCGTGGGCTCGATCGTGACGCTGGCGCTGCTGCTGCTGTCCTGGCCGCTCGTCGGCTTCGCGCTTGATCGCATGCGCCGGGCGGAGGGCAGTCCCGCGAAGCGCGTCGATATCTGAACCCCGTCGCGGCGCATCCGCGCGGATGCGCCGCCGCGGTTCGGGGCGGCGAAGCTGGCGCCGGCCCCCCTCGACGCGGAAGTCTTGCTCCCGATGTGCGGGGCCACCTACCCGAATGCAATTGCCCAGCACGCCGTTGCAGAAGATCATCACCGCGGCGCAGTAAGGACGAACGCGATCACGCGCGTCGTCTGTGGGATTTTGTCGCCCGGTATGGCAGGCGGTGCTACGCTTACCGGCGTGTGCGCTCGACTTGCCATCGTCGCTTTTGCGCTTGGAATCGCGGGCTGCGCCTCGGCGCCGACCGCCACCACGGCTTACGTCGGCGAATTTCTCCGGCGAATTCGTCGACGGAGTCCCGCTTTACCGCTTCCCGGCAATCGAAGTAGTCGGTACGCGGCGCAGCGTGGATAAGGACATGTAGGCGAACGCCGGGAAAAAGCGCCGCGCAGACTTTCCAGTCATTTCATCGATCTGCCTGACCGTTTGGGGGAAGCAACGCCATGCGATTCGTCATTTGTTGCACGCGGCTGTTGTTATTCGTCGTCGGGACAGCGAGTGGCGGATCGAGTCTCGCTGGCGTCAATGAAGGCGTGGCGGCCTTGCAGAAAGCGGACTACGCCACGGCACTGAAGGAATTCGAGCCGCTGGCCGCACGCGGCGACTCCGAAGCCCAATATCGCCTGGGGCGGATGTACGAATTCGGCAGGGGCGTCTTGGTGAACATGCCGCAAGCCATGATCTGGCTGCGCAAATCGGCCGCGCAGGAGAACGCCTCGGCGCAGGCTGAACTCGGCGCGATCTACGCGTCGGGCTTCGGCGGTGTGACCGCAGGACGACGCGCAAGCGGTAGCGTGGTTTCAAAAGGCGGCAAACCAAGGCAACCCCACGGCGCAATACAACCTGGGCCTGATGTATGCCAAAGGTGGCGGTGTGAAGCAGGACTTCGCACAGGCGGTGGCGTGGTATCGCAAGGCGGCCGACCAGGGACAAATGGAGGCGCAGTTCAAGATGGGCTTGCACTACGAGAAGGGGGTGGGCATCGCGCAAGACGATGTGCTCGCATACGCCAACTATGCGATCGCCGCGCGCAGCGGCGATGCGGATTCCGTAGCGTTCCGCGACGCCTTGGCCAAGAAACTTCCCCCTGCGAAGCTTCGTGAGGCCGAGACGCTGGCAGCGGACTGGCGACCGGGCAAACCAACACCGGGGGGTAGTGTCGCCGCGAAGTCGCAGGCGGTCCCGACTGGAGCGGCCTCCGCGTCGAGGCCGGACAAGTGTTCGGCCACCGGACTCATGGAAGGCGAGAAATTCACGGCGAACAATTGCGTCGTTGCGCTGTACGGCGACCAGCACAGCGTCGCCATTTGGTTCAACGAAGACGCCATCTCGCCGGCGGAGGCAGACGGTTTCCGACTTTCCTCCTACGCCGACGGTAACAAGGGGGGCAAACCGCGAACGATGGTGCAGATCATGTTCTGCCCGGGCGGAGGCGCGGCCACCGCCTCGTCTACCGCGGTGAAGTCGATCGACGTCAACACCAATCACGCCCGCTCGCCAACTGCCGGCTTGCAGCGGGTCGCGCAATCACCCAAGGACTTCAAGGTCGAAAAAATGACGGGCGAGATCAAGCCGGGTTCCATGCTGACCGGCAGGATCGTGGGTGGAATGGGCAAGACGACGTGGATTTTCGATTTCGACGTGAAGTTGCCCGAAAAGGATGCGGCGGCAGGAATGACCTGCGGCAAGTGAGCGCTGGGGCGGTTCGGGGGCGTGCTCAAGCATCCGCAAAAAGGCCGCGAGGCCAGGTGCCAGCGACGCGGGTGAGATACACGGCGTGGGGGAGCAAGGCCGTTCAAGCGAGCTGCGGGCGGTCGCGGACGCGCGAATGGCGGATTGCACCACGCGTGCAACGACGCGCGGTGGCCGTGCCCAGTCCCGTGAGATCGCAGCGGACGCCGGCCACCCAGCGCGGCGGCTTCAGCGCGCGGCGAGCTTCTCGCGCAACGCCGCCTTCTGCACCTTGCCCATCGCGTTGCGCGGCAGCTCGTCCTGGAAGAACACGCGCTTCGGCACCTTGAAGTGCGCGATCTCGCCGCGCAGCGCGCCGATGATGCCGGCCTCGGTCAGGCAATGTCCCGGCTTGCCGACGATGACCGCGGCCACCGCTTCGCCGAAGTCGGGGTCGGGCATGCCGACCACGGCGGACTCCTCCACGCCGTCCATCTGATCGATGCGCTCCTCGATCTCCTTGGGATAGACGTTGAGGCCGCCGGTGATGATGAGGTCCTTCGCGCGCCCGACGAGCTGCAGGTAGCCGCGTCCCGGGCCTTCGGCGACCCACTCGCCCATGTCGCCGGTGCGAAAGAAGCCGTCGGCCGTGAATTCCTCGCGCGTCTTCTCGTCCATCCGCCAGTAGCCGGCGAAGATGTTCGGCCCGCGCACCTGCACGCCGCCGATGGCGCCCGGGCGGCACGCGTTGCCGTTGTCGTCGACGATGCGCACGTCGATGCCAGGAAGCGGCTTGCCGACGGTGCCGCCGACGCGCGCGCCGTCGTACGGATTGGACGTGATCATGCCGGCTTCGGTCATGCCGTAGCGCTCGAGGATCGCGTGTCCCGAACGCTGGCGGAAGGCCTCGAACGTTTCCGCGAGCAGGGGTGCCGAGCCGGAGACGAACAGGCGGATCGACGTGCAGCGCTCGCGGGTGAAGGTGGGTTCCGTCAGCAGGCGCGTGTAGAACGTCGGCACGCCCATCATCACCGTCGCCCGGGACAGCATCGAGGCCACCTCGCGCGCATCGAACTTCGGCAGCCACAGCATGCGCGCGCCGGACAGCAGCGCGCAATGCGTCGCGACGAACAGTCCATGCACGTGATACACGGGCAGCGCGTGCAGCAGCACGTCGCCGCGGGTGAAGCCCCATGCCTCCACGAGCGCGAGGCCGTTGGTCGCGAGGTTGCGATGGGTGATCATCGCGCCCTTCGAGCGCCCGGTGGTGCCCGACGTGTACAGGATGGCCGCCAGGTCGTCCGCGGCGCGCATCACCGTGGCGAACGTCGTGGGCCGGCCCTCCGCACGGGCGACGAGCTCGGTGAGGGTCAGCACCGTCGCCTGGTGCTCCAGCGCGGCGACGACGCCCAGATGATCCTCGTTGCAGACGATGACCCGCGGCTGCGCGTCGCCGAAGAAATACGCGAGCTCGTTCCTCTGGTACCCGGTGTTGAGCGGCAGGTAGACGAGCCCCGCACGCAGGCACGCGAGGTAGAGCGCGAGCACGTGCCAGTGCTTGTCGAGCTGGGCGGCCACGCGGTCGCCGGGCTGGCAGCCGGCGGCCACCAGCGCATGCGCGATCTGCGCCGACTTCGCGGCGAGATCGTCGTAGTGCACGACCGGTCCGTTGGGGATGACGAGGAAAGGCTGTTCGGCGCCTTCCGGAAAATGGCGTTCGAAGAGCGAGAAGAGGTTGGCGTTCATCCGGGGCTGCGCGCACCTTCGCGGTGCGGCGCTTTGAGTCCGGCGCGATTATTTCACAGAGCGGTCCGCGCCGCCCGTGCGCGAGATCAAGCGGCCAAGCTGCTCGCCGCGCGCCGCGAGGAGCTCGCGGGCGCCCGCGATGCAATCGTCGAGGCTCATGGGACCGTTGGGCAGCCCGAAGCAGCCGGCGAAATGCGGGCCGAGCTGCGCCAGCGCCGCGGGGTCGACCGCACCGGAGACGAGCGTCACCGGCACCCCGTGGCGGGCGGCATGTTGCGCCACCACGAAGGGCGCCTTCGCGAGCAGCGTCTGGCCATCGCTGCGGCCTTCGCCGGTGATCGCCCAATCGGCGCCGGTCAGCGCCGCATCCAGGCCGATGAGGTCGGCGACCACTTCCGCGCCCGAGGCGAACGTGCCGCCGATCAATTGGAAGGCGAAGCCGAGCCCGCCCGCGGCGCCTGCCCCCGGCCGCTGCGCGACGGCGCGGCCCACCGCATCCTCCGCGAGCGCGGCGAAGTGGCGCAGCGCCTCGTCGTAGCGCGCGATGTCCGTCTCCCGCACCCCTTTCTGCGGCCCGAAGATGGCAGTCGCGCCGCGCTCGCCGACAAGCGGATTGTTGACGTCCGACATGATGCGGAACTCGCATTGGCGAATGCGCGCATCGAGCGCGCTCGCGTCGGCCTTGCGCAGTGCCGGCAGCGCCTCGGGAGTCGGAGCCACCACCGCCGCCATGCGCATCGGCGACAGGCCAGGCCCAGCGCTGACAGGAATCCGCTGCCCCCGTCGTTGGTGCTGCTGCCGCCTAAGCCCACCATGAAGTGCCGCACGCCCTCGTCGAGCAGCGCGCGCACGAGCTCGCCGACGCCGCGCGTCGAGCGGGCGCCCACCGGCACGGCCATCCCCGCCGCGTCGGTGATGCCCACGACCTGCGCGACCTCGATCACCGCAGTCACGCCTTCCTGACGCTGCACGAGACCGTAACCCGCCGCGAGGGGAGCGCCGCCGGCGCCGGTCACCTCGCGCGCGCGGCGTTGACCCGCGGCGCCCACCGCGGCAAGCACCGCATCGAGGGTGCCTTCGCCGCCGTCGGCCATCGGCCGCATGCGCAGCTCGGCGCCGGGCATCGCCGCCGCGAGGCCGCGGCCGAGCGCCGCGCAGACCTCGGGCGCGCTGAGCGAACCCTTGAACGAATCGGGGGCGATGACGATGCGCATGCGGGCGCCTCCTCGGTTATCAGGACGCTAGTTGTTGATCTTCAACGCGTTGTTTGTGGTCTATGCATGAAACCACCTCATTCGTCGTTCCCCCGAAAGCGGGAATCCAGCGTCGTTCGACTACGTCGGTGTGTCGCGAAAGACACTGGGTCCCTGCTTTCGCGGGGACGACGGACACCAACATGCGTGCCATGCGTGCCATGCGTGCCAAGCTGGAGCAACCTGTGGGCTCTTTGCGGCTAGTCGCGATCGTCGTCCTCGCCATGCGTGGCGCGGACGAGGCGATCGCGCACCGCGGCCCACGCGGCGTCGCCGGGAAGGTCCTCGACCAGGATGAGCGGCGCGCCGCTCGCGTCCAGTGCGCGCAGATGCGCATAGAGATCGTGCGCATAGCGCGCGGGATCCTGCGCGGCCGCGATCCATGCGCCGCGATGATCGACGGGTCGGCCCACCGTGCGCGCGAGCACTGCAACGGCACCGCCGGCGGCCCGCGCGCAGCGCGCGAGCTCGCCGGCGGGCACGAGGCGCGACGGCGTGCGCGGTGCGTAGTGCGACGCGAGGGTGCCGGATGCGCGCGGCGCGGTGTCGTCATGGTCCCGCACTGCGTGTCCCAGCACCTGCGCGATCGCGGCGGCGCTGATGCCGCCGGGGCGCAGCAGCATCGGGTCGCCCGTGGTGAAGGCCACGATCGTGCTCTCGATGCCGACCTCGCAGTCCGCCACCGTCGAGGATCAGCGCGACGCGATCGCCGAGATCGTCGGCGACGTGCTGCGCGGTGGTGGGCGAGATGCGGCCGAAGCGATTGGCGGAGGGTGCTGCCACGCCCAGGCCCCCGGCCGCGGCGAATTCGCGCAACAGCGCGCGCGCGACCGGGTGCGAAGGCATGCGCACGCCGACGCTGTCCTGCCCCCCGGTGATGATGTCGGCCGCGTGGCCGGCGCGCGGCAGGATCAGCGTCAGCGGACCGGGCCAGAACGCGTCGGCCAGCCGCGCGGCCCCGGGCGGCACCTCGCGCGCCCACGTCGCGAGCTGGTCGCGCTCGGCGATGTGCACGATCACCGGGTGGTCGGCGGGGCGTCCCTTGGCGGCGAAGATGGCGCGCACGGCCGCCTCGTTGCCGGCGTCGCCGCCCAGGCCGTATACGGTCTCCGTGGGAAACGCGACGAGCTCGCCCGCGCGCAGCAGCGCCGACGCCCGCGCGATGGAACTGGGCGAGGCGGCCTCGACCCGTTCCGTCACATTCGTTCTCCCCCATGCCGCGCTCCGCGGCTGGCCCGGGCCGAACTGCTAGAATTCGAGTCTTTGCGACGCGTGGACCGGGAATCGTCCGCGACGGCCGCGCACGATGAACAAGGGCGGCGCCGTGCCGCACGCCACCAGCCGCAGGGAGTCGGAATGAGCAATTTTCTGTTCACGTCGGAATCGGTGTCGGAAGGTCATCCGGACAAGGTCGCGGACCAGATCTCCGACGCGGTGCTCGACGCGATTCTAGAGCAAGACCCCACGGGCCGGGTCGCGGCGGAGACGCTCGTGTCGACCGGCCTGGTCGTGATGTCCGGTGAGATCACCACCTCGGCCAACGTCGACTACGCGCGCGTCGCGCGCGAGACGGTGCGCGCGATCGGCTACAACGACCCCGAGCTGCGCTTCGACGCCGACGGCTGCGCGGTCATGGTCTGCTATGGCCGGCAGTCGCCCGACATCGCGCAGGGCGTCGATCGCGCGTCGGACGACTACCTGAACCAGGGCGCGGGCGACCAGGGCCTGATGTTCGGCTACGCCTGCGACGAGACGCCTTCGCTGATGCCGTTCCCGATCTACTACGCGCATCGCCTCGTGCAACGGCAAAGCGAAGTGCGCCGCGACGGTCGCCTGCCCTTCCTGCGGCCCGGACGCGAAGTCGCAGGTGACCGTGCGCTACGTCGACGGCAAGCCGCAGCAGCGTGGATACGGTGGTGCTCTCCACGCAGCACCATCCCTCGATGAACGACCGGCAGGACAAGCTGGCCGAAGCGGTGATCGAGGAGATCATCAAGCCCGTGTTTCCGGCGAACATGCTGAAGGAAACGCGCTTTCTGGTGAACCCGACCGGACGCTTCGAGATCGGCGGCCCGCACGGCGATGCCGGCCTCACCGGTCGCAAGATCATCGTCGACACGTACGGCGGCGCCGCGCCGCACGGCGGCGGCGCGTTCTCCGGCAAGGACCCGTCGAAGGTCGACCGTTCCGCGGCGTACGCGGCGCGCTACGTCGCCAAGAACGTGGTGGCCGCCGGCATCGCGCGCCAGTGCCAGGTGCAGGTCGCGTACGCGATCGGCGTGGCCAAGCCGATGAACGTCACGTGTACACCGAGGGCACCGGCAAGATTTCCGACGAGCAGATCGCCGAGCTGGTGAACGCGCATTTCGACCTGCGCCCCAAGGGCATCATCCGCATGCTCGACCTGCTGCGGCCGATCTATCGCAAGACCGCGGCGTACGGCCACTTCGGCCGCGACGAGCCCGAGTTCACGTGGGAAAACAGTGATAAGGCCGACGCCCTGCGCGCGGCGGCCGGGCTGTGAGCCGGCCGCGAAGCGGCTTATCGACTTTTCGGCGAGTGCTAACGTGAGCGAGGCGAACGTTAAGCGAGCGAAGGCGAGCGGCACTCGCAAGGGTCGACAAGGCCGACGTGCTGCGCGCGGCTGCCGGACTCGAGTGATGCGATCTTGCGTCCGCCGCCGTCGCGGCGATCCTGGTACGCCTCGCACGCGCCGGCACCATTGCGCCGCCGTCGGGGCGCACCACGCCGCCAACTCTCCGCACGCGGTCCAGCGAATACCATTCCCGTCGTCGAGCTCACAATGCCGCGGACGGCACCAAGGTCACGCTCAAGCGCGACGGCGAGCTCAAGGTGGTGCTCGACTGCGGGCATGTTCGACAGGTCCAGTGGGAGGGACCGACGAAGTGGACGCCGACGCTCGCCGGGCTCGGCGAGCGGATCTACGTCGGCAAGGGCGCGGATCCGCGAAACGTGGGGGCCGGCGGATGGAACGTCTTCCGCTTTCGAGCGGAGCAATCCGGGTAAGCTCACGCTGCAATGTCGAAGTATCGCCGCGCCGACGGAAAGGTCCGGGCCAAGATCGTCCGCTACGAAGTTTCGGTCGAGTAGGAGATCCCGTCATGCGATCGCACGCATCGCTATGCTGCTTCCCGTCGCCCTCGCGGTCGCGTCCTGCGCATCGCTCGTGCGCGACGAGGTCGCCGCGCCCCCGCACGGCGGCACGGTCTCGCTGCGCGCCGGCGCCCCGCTCATCGTGAGCCTTCCCCCCGATCCGGACACCGGATACGGGTGGGTGCTGCGTTCGGCGAGCCCCAATCTCCTGCTGATCGGCGGACCCGACTTACACGCCGCGCCCCGAGCCGCCGGGGCTCGTCGGCGAGGGCGAGACCACGGCGTACCGGTTCCGCGCGACGCGCCCGGCAGCGCGGCGCTGGAGTTCGTGTGGACGGTGCCCCCGGGCAGGCCGCCCGCCCGCCGCGGACCGTGCGCTACGACGTCGACCGTCGGCTCCCCAGACTTTCTCGACATCGTCGGCACGGAAAGCGTTCGCGGCGGCGCGAGCTCCGGGTCAAGCCTCACCGCTGAAGACTACGGGAATGTCGGACGGCGATCCCGCCGGCGCGACTACGCCAAGTGCCGTCACCCATTGGTCCCACCGAGGATTTCCACGTCATGGCCGAACGTTCCCGCACCCGTCGCAACACGCTCGAGCGGCGTTGCCTGCCGAAGACCTTCAAGCGCATGTTCGTCGGCGCGCCGAAGGGCATCTTCAAGATGCTCGAGAAGATCAAGAAGAACTGACCCGCCGACCGTTCACGAGGGCCGCGAGCGCGCGGCCCTTTGCTTTGCGGTGCGGCCGGCCCATCGTTTGCTTCAGACATCGGATAGGCGCATGCCCTTCGCCTACTACGACAAGCTCTCGCCCAATCGGCAGGCGATCTATCGCGAGAGCGACGCGATCGGCACGCTCGCGCTGCCGGACGGGATCGAGGTGGCGGGGCACGTGCTCGCCATCGACGACGGACTCGTGCGCGGACATCGCGCCACCGTGCAGAAAGGCACCCAGCCTCTGGTCGACGCGCTGGTCGCGGGATTCGCCGTGCCGGCCATCGACGTGCGGGTGCTGGCCGTGCGTCCGTCGGATGTCGAAGGCGAGCTGCACGGGCTGTACGAGCCGGAGGAGGAGCTTCCCGACGGCGCGCATCTCGGTGTGGATGCGCACGGCGCAGAAGAAGCAGGTGGTCGCCTTTCGGTCCTTCGTTCGCACGGTCGTCCACGAATTCCTGCATCACCTCGACTACGAGCACTTCAAGCTCGCCGAGACGTTCCACACCGAGGGGTTCTACAAGCGCGAGTCGAGCCTGTCCAACGCCATCTTCGCGGCGAGCGGCTACCCCCCGCCCGAACCGGGCCGCCCAGAATCGGGTAAAATGCCGCCTCCCCCGAGGAGCGTTGCAACCCGGCTTTAGTTGACTGACCGTGCGGGCCAGGCTCGGGGTTCGGGTCTACCCTTGCAACCGCGCTCGTTGAACCGCGATTCGCTCGCGGGATGACGAGGCCGCGTTTCCTTCGCATCGTTCCGTCGCTCCCGCGTCGCGTGTCGCTCGACAAGGAGTGACGCATGAACGCTTCAACCGAAGCCAAGAACTTCGCCGACTTCAAGGTCGCCGATCTCTGCGCTCGCCGACTGGGGCCGCAAGGAGATCGCGATCGCCGCAGACCGAGATGCCCGGTCTCATGGCGATCCGCGAGGAATTCGCCGCCGAGCAGCCGCTGCGCGGCGCGCGCATCGCGGGGTCGCTGCACATGACCATCCAGACCGCGGTGCTGATCGAGACGCTGGAGGCGCTCGGCGCCGACGTGCGCTGGGCGTCGTGCAACATCTACTCGACGCAGGACCACGCCGCCGCCGCGATTGCCGCCGGCGGCACGCCGGTGTTCGCGGTACAAGGGCGAGTCGCTGGTCGAGTACTGGGACTACACGCACCGCATCTTCGAGTGGTCGGACGGCGGCACGCCCAACATGATCCTCGACGACGGCGGCGACGCGACGCTGCTCGTGCATCTCGGCGCGCAGGCCGAGACCGATCGGTCGTGCATCTCGCACGCGGCCAACGAGGAAGAGACGCGCGCTCTTCGCCGCCATCAAGGCGAAGCTCGCCAAGGACCCGAAGTTCTACTCGCGCATCAAGGCCGACATCAAGGGCGTCACCGAGGAAACGACGACGGGCGTCAAACGCCTGTACACGATGCACAAGGAGGGCAAGCTGGGCTTCCCCGCCATCAACGTCAACGACTCGGTCACCAAGTCGAAGTTCGACAACCTCTACGGCTGCCGCGAGTCGCTGGTCGACGGCATCAAGCGGGCGACCGACGTGATGATCGCCGGCAAGGTGGCGGTGGTGGCCGGCTACGGCGACGTCGGCAAGGGCTCCGCGCAGGCGCTGCGCGCGCTGTCCGCGCAGGTGTGGATCACCGAGATCGACCCGATCTGCGCGCTGCAGGCCGCGATGGAAGGCTATCGCGTGGTGACGCATGGACTACGCCTGCGACAAGGGCGACATCTTCGTCACCGCCACCGGCAACATCGACATCATCACCCACGAGCACATGAAGCGCATGAAGGACCAGGCGATCGTGTGCAACATCGGCCACTTCGACAACGAGATCGAGGTCGCGGCGCTCAAGGAATATCAGTGGGAGAACATCAAGCCGCAGGTCGACCATGTGATCTTCCCCGACGGCAAGCGGATCATCCTGCTCGCCGAAGGCCGCCTCGTGAACCTCGGCTGCGGCACCGGCCATCCGTCGTACGTGATGAGCTCGTCGTTCACCAACCAGGTGATGGCGCAGATCGAGCTGTGGACCGACGCGCAGGAGGGCGGCAAGCGCTATCCGGTGGGCGTGTACGTGCTGCCCAAGCACCTCGACGAGAAGGTCGCGCGGCTGCAGCTCACGAAGCTCGGCGCGATGCTGACCGAGCTGTCCGACCGGCAGGCGCGCTACATCGGCGTCCGTAAGGACGGTCCGTACAAGCCCGACACTTACCGGTACTAGAGCCGCACGCGAGGAGCCCACCCTCTCCCGCGGCGGGACGAGGGTGGGGTAAGGGAGAAGACCATGCGTATCGCGGTGATCGGCGCCGGCGGCGTCGGCGGCTATTTCGGCGGGCGGCTCGCGCAGGCAGGCAACGAGGTCACGTTCGTCGCGCGCGGCAGGCACCTCGCCGCGCTGCGCGAGCGCGGGCTCGTCATCGAAAGCGCCGCCGGCAACACGTGCATCACGAAGGCGACGTTCGTGGAGGACGCCGCGAGCGCCGCGCCGTGCGACGTCGTGATGTTCTGCGTCAAGCTGTGGGACGTCGAGAGCGCGGCGTTCAAGATCGCGCCGCTCGTCGCCAAGGGCGGCGTCGTCATCCCGTTCCAGAACGGCGTCGATGCGCCCGACATCCTGCCGCGCGCGCTCGGCGCGGAGCGCGTGCTGGGCGGGATCGCCTACATCGCGGCGACGATCCGCGAACCCGGCGTCGTGGCGCACACCGGGACGATGGCGCGCCTCGTCGTCGGTGCGTTTCCCGGTGGCGATGCCGCGGCCGCCGAGGCCTTTCGCAGTGCGTGCGCCGCGGCGGGCGTGCAGTGCGACGTTTCCCCCGACGTGCGCCGCGCGCTGTGGGAGAAGTTCTGCATGCTGGCCGCGATGTCGGGCTGCACGTCGCTCGCGCGGCAGCCGGTCGGCGTGATCCGCAGCGATCCCGACCTGCGCGCGACGTACGAGGCTGCGGTGCGCGAGGCGTGGAGCGTCGGCCGCGCGCGCGAAGTGGCGCTGGCGGACGACTATGTGGCCCGGCAGATGGCGTTCCTCGACGGGCTGCCCGCCGAGATGCGCTCGTCGATGCTGAACGATCTCGTCGCCGGCAACCGCCTCGAGGCGCCGTGGCTTTCCGGTGCCGTGGCGCGCATGGCCTCGCAAAGCGGCCTGCCGGCGCCGGTGAGCGCAACGCTTTACGCGGCCGTGAAGCCTTACCTCGACGGCGCGCCGAACGAAGCGCGCCCTGCCAAGCGAAGGAAGTCATGCGGCTGCTCGTCACCTGGATCATCAACGCGGTTGCGTTGCTCGCCCTGCCCTACATCTTCACGTCGATCACCGTCGATTCGATCCGGACCGCGCTCGTCGTCGCCGTCGTGCTCGGCCTCATCAACACGCTGATCCGTCCGGTGCTGATCCTGCTCACGTTGCCGGCGACGATCCTCACGCTCGGCCTGTTCATCTTCGTGATCAACGGTCTGTTGTTCTGGGCGGTGGGCTCGTGATGGAAGGCGTGGGCTTCCACGTCGGCGGCTTCTGGTCGGGCGTGTTCGGCGCCGTCGTGTACAGCGTCATCTCGTGGGCGCTGTCGTCGCTGCTGCTGCCGAAGAAAGACCAGTGAGTTGACCGATACGACGCGCACGCCGGGCAGCCTGTACAGCCTCGAATTCTTCCCGCCGCGCTCGGAAGAGGGAACCGCGAAGCTGCGCGCCGCCCGCGCCGCAGCTCGCGCAGCTGAAGCCGGCGTTCTGCTCGGTGACCTTCGGCGCCGGCGGCTCGACGCGCGAGGGCACGCTCGCGACGGTGCTCGAGATGATGCAGGACGGCCTCGCCGCCGCGCCGCATCTGTCGTGCATCGGCGGCACGCGCGAGTCGCTGCGCGACGTGCTCACCCAGTATCGCGCGCACGGATCCGCCACCTGGTTGCGCTGCGCGGCGATCTGCCTTCCGGCGCGGCGGACGCGGGTGATTTCCGCTACGCGAGCGACCTCGTCGCGTTCATTCGCGACGGAGACGGGCGATGGTTCCACATCGACGTCGCCTGCTACCCGGAGTATCACCCGCAGGCGCGCATCGCCGCACGAAGACCTCGATCACTTCGAGCGCAAGGTGCGCGCCGGCGCCGATTCCGCCATCACGCAGTACTTCTACAACCGTGACGCGTACTGGAGCTTCGTCGACGCGTGCGCGGCGCGCGGCTCACGATTCCCATCGTGCCCGGCATCATGCCGATCCTGAGCGCGAGCCGCCTCGCGCGGTTCTCCGACGCCTGCGGCGCCGAGATTCCGCGCTGGATCCGCCGCCGGCTCGAAGGCTTCGGCGACGACACGCCGTCGGTGCGCGCGTTCGGCCTCGACGTGGTGACCGACCTGTGCGCGAAGCTGCTCGAGGAAGGCGCGCCGGGCCTGCATTTCTACACGCTGAACACCGCGGGCCTGACCACGACGATCTGGCAGCGGCTCGGGCTCTAGGATCGCCGGCGGTGGCCGAATTCGCGCGACTTCGTCGAGCATCTCCTGGAGCTTGCGCGGCCCGCGGGCGCGCCCTCGGCACGCGGCATGTTCGGCGGGCACGGGCTCTACGTCGACGGCATGATCGTCGGCATCGTCGTCGACGACGTGCTCTATCTCAAGACCGACGCCGAGACGCGCCCGCGATTCGTCGAGCGCTAGCTGGAGGCGTTCGTGTTTCGCAAGCGCAAGACCGGCGAGACGGAAGTGACGAGCTATTACCGCCGCCCGAGGAGGCGCTCGAAAGTCCGGACGCCATGCGCGAGTGGCTGCGGCTGGCGCTCGCGCCGTCGCTTCGCTCCGCAAGCAGCGTCGACGCGCGCGCACCCCGCCCGCGTCAGGCGCGCGCCCGCGAAAACGACGCGAGCTCGATGATCGTGTTCTGCGCGCGGATCTGGATCGCGTTGGCCCCGTCCCCCTTTTCGACGTACGTCGCGTAGCGGGTCTCGCGCACCGAGGCGCCCGCGGCCTCCGACCACCAGATCACGTAGTTGCATTGCGTCGGCCAGCGGAACGGATCGTTGGCGTTCACCGACATCAGCACGCGCATCGTGATGGCGTTGAAGGTGCCCGCGGGCACCGCTACTGATTCGTAGCCGCCGACCTGCACGAAGCGATTGACCACGTCCTGACGCTGCGTGAGATCGTCGAAATTGTCGATGGTGTCGGTCCAGCGCGCGCCCGGCGTGAGCGGAAACTGATAGCGCGTGAGCGGCGTGCGGAAGCGGCGCGTCTCGGCGGGGTCGTACACGGAGCCGATCAGCAGCACGCCGGGCGACCGCAGGAGCTCGACCCGGGAGAAGTTGACGTCGCCCACGCCGGTCACGCGCACCGCGATGCCGGTGCTGTCGATGGCGGTGACCTCGTGCGTCTCGACCCACGTGACCGGCACGCGAAAGCCGTCGGAGCAGTTGTAGACCCAGCGGTCGCCGACGTGGAAGGTCGGCGCCGGTGCCGGCGGCCCGGCCGCACCGCCCACCGACACGCAGCCGCCGGCAAGGACGGCAGGTGCGGCCAGCAGGAAGGCGCGGCGATCCATCACCGGATTCTGCCACGGCCGCGCGCGCGGCCGCGGCTACGGATGCTTCCGCGACGTCGGCCACGGTCGCGTTCGCGATGCGCGGCAGCTCGCTCGCCGGCAGGGGGAACATCGCGTGCGGCGTGCCCCCCGCCGCGTAGACCGTGGTGAAGCGGAGCGAGGTTGCGATCGACGAACGCCGTCAGGGGTTGCGCATGCCCGAGCGGCGGAATGCCGCCGATCGCGTAACCCGTGACCGCGCGCACGAAGCTCGCATCGGCCTTGCCGATCGGCTCGCCGGCCAGCGCCGAGATCTTCGCGACGTCGACCCGATTGGCGCCGCTGGCGATCACCAGCATCGGGATCCCCGACGCGGCGCGAAACACGAGCGACTTGGCGATCTGCCCGACCTCGCAACCGAGCACCTCCGCCGCCTCGGCGGACGTGCGCGCCGGGACGTCGTATTCGACGATGCGCGATGCGATGCCGGCCGCCGCGAGCGCATCCTGCA
>CAVRZM010000021.1:0-93439 GCA_963725735.1 uncultured beta proteobacterium
GCTCGTTCGTGACGGGATCGACCACCGTCAGCGCGGCCTTGCTGTCGACCTGGTTCAGCGATTCCCAGGGGCCGGGCGGTTGCGTGGCTTCGCGGACGTCGACCTTGTAGCCGAAGGCGCCGATGGGTGCGTCAATGCGCTCGCCGGGCGCGACCGAGGGGTCCTCGGCGAGCTGCCGGATGTACCAGATGAGGATCTGCTCGTCGTCCCAGCCCAGGCGGATGCCCACCTCGCGGGTTGGATGGAAGCCGTCGCTCTGCTCGAGCAGCAGGCTTTGGCTGACCGGCTGGAAGGCGTGCACGATCTTGGCGAAGCCGTCGTCGTATTCCGCGGCCTCGATGAAGAGCTCGTCATAGCTGCCCTTCGGCGCGACCGTCAGCACGGGGAACTGGATGGCGCCGAACACGCTGCGTGCCTTGCCGGGTTCCAGCACGGGGATGCGTGCCGCGTAGCGCCTCACGAACGTCGCGTCGACCGCCTGCTGTACCTTGTAATCGCTGTCGTCCGCGAGATCGACGTAGAGCCAGCCGCCCTTGGCGAAATCGGCGGCGCCGATGGCGATCTGCGTCTCGTAGATCATGCCCAGCGCGCTGGCGAGCAGCGGCTGCCGGAGGGTGCTGGCAAAGACCTGGCCCCAGTTCACCTGGTTCGGCGATGGCACGAATCCCGGCTTTGGCGCGGCCCCGCGCACGGCGCAGTGGTAGGCGTCGTCGGTCACGGCGTTCGGCGTGCGCGGCGCGACGAAGTTGAACTGCTGCCGATAGCTGTGCGGCAGGTATTTCTTGACCGACCGGTCGAGCGTCCTGGCGGCCGGCGCGCCGAGCGCGGTCAGGTTCGCATTCGTGTTCTGCGCACCGAGGTTGACGATCGAGAACTGGTGGGCGAGCGCTTCGAACAGCGCGCGCGCCTGCGCCGGCTGCGCCGTCACCAACGCCCGTGGGGCCAGCGCCGGCGCCGCACCGGGCAGGCCGGAGAGCCCGCTCACGATGCGCGCGACGAACGTCAGCTTCGCGTCGGCGAACGGCGGGGCACCCGCCAGTGGCGGCTGCCCGTCGATGGCGCTCACGAGCGGGTTCTGGTTGCGCGGCAGGAAGACGACGTTGAGGCCGAGCGTGCCGCCGTCGAAGAACTGCGGAAAGGTGAGAATGGCAAATCGCTGGTTCGGTTCCATGGTCGCGATTCCTCGAAGTTGCCGGTGGCGTGCCGTTGGGCGGGCGCTACGCGATCTGCCGCTGCTCTTCCCACGACTTGCTGAAGCTGATGTCGATGACCAGGAAGATGCTGATGTCCAATCCGAACGTCACTTGCGCGGCGCAGGCCGTCTGGTCGCCGATGCGCTTGACCGTACCCTTGGCCTCGATGGTGATGGTGACGCTCACGAGTCCGCCGATCAGCTCCGCGTGGCCCTGGAACAGCAGGAATGCGGAGACGCTCAGCGTCGTCGCGTCCGTGTAGATCTCGACGCCGACCATGTACAGCACGCTGACGTTGCCGACCACCGGCAGGCCCACGACGATCTGCGCGCCGAAGCCGAACTTCATGTCCAGAACGGGGCCGACCTTGGTGTCGCCCGCGATCCGCAGGTTGCATTGCCCCACCGCATACACCGTCGCGATGCTGAGCGACACGCACATCACCGACAGGCGGCCGTAGAACTCCACGAATGCGCCCGCCGTCGGCAGCAGCTTCTTCGGATCGCTCAAGGCCGCGGTCGTCAGCGCTGCGTTGAAGTACACGCCGAGCTTCAGGGAGGCTTCGAGCTTCAGCGGCGCATTGGGATCGTTCGCGAACATTCCCGGCGGGAACTTCAGCACCGGAATTTCCTGGGACGCCTCGAACTTGTATTCCCAGCTGTCGGCGCCGTTGCTCATGGCGACCCGCATGCCGCGCTTGAACGCCTCGACGTAATCGCCGCCCTGCAGCGCCGCGAGGATCTGCAGGATGTCCTTGGCCTTCTCCAGCGCGTCGCTCAGCTCGACCTGCGGCGCGGGGAAGGAGGGGTCGCCCGGATCGCCGACGTACCCGGCTTCGGAACCCTTCTTCGCATCGAAGTTGCCCTTGATGGTCACGAGCCGCGGGAAGGGCCCGAGGTCGACCACCATCGCCATGTTGTTGGTGCGGCTCTTCCAGCGGTCCGCGACGGCCGGCGCGAACGAGTCGAGGTCGTAGTCGAGCGAGCCCGTTCGCGCCTTGGCGTCCTGCGTCGTGGCTTCGTACTCGACGTAGACCTTGAGATAGTCCTCGTCGATGAGGTGCCAGGGGCCCTTGGGGAGGTCGAAGTTCTTGATGGCGTTCGCGAGCTTGTAGCCGTCCTCCTTGAGCCGATTGATGCCGTCGCCCGAGCTGATGTGCATCAACTCGAGAACGGCCTTGCCGCCGTCCGTGAGCGCGCTCGATCCGAACCCTTTGGTGAGCGCGATCGCGGTTCCGAATGCGGTCTCGGCGTCGCCGACGTTGGGGAAGATTGCCTTGGAGCCCATCAGCCGGTAGGCGTCCACGAAGAGCGGAGGCGTCCTGGAGAGCAGCTTGCCGGGCACCGCATCGGTCGCCTGCTTGGCGAACGCCGGCGTCAGGAACAGCACCTTCTGCGTGTTGGTGCTTTGCAGGAAACCGAAGTTGATGGTCTCGCTGCCGGGCGCGCGCAGGAGATCGCCGGGATTCGCGATGCGCAACAGCGCGGTGTCGGGGCAGGTCATGTCGTGCGCGAGCTCGCCGACACGAACGAGCGGGACCGACACGCTTTCCGGCAGCGGCGTGACTTCGCCGCTTGCCCGCGCATGCGCGACCAGGCTCCACGAGCCGTCCTTGGGCAGCACGACGTTGCCGCGGGCCGCGGCGACGAACACGGGTGTGGTGCCCGCAGCATCGACGGACGCGTTGACGTCGACGAAGTTGATGCGGATCTTCTGGCCGCTCTTGCCGATGTCCATGATGCAGGCAAGCGGTCCGCCGATGGACCCGAGCTGGCGGAGCAGCAGCGCCTTGAACGCGTCGGGCGTCAGCGGAATGCCGCGCGGCGCGAGCTGGACGAAGCCCAGCACTTTCCTGGCCGGTACCCGTCCGCCGACCTGTCCCTGGACGACATTCTCGAGGGCCACGTCCGCATCGAAGTAGACGGGTTGCAGGTTGACCGGCACCGGCGACGCACCCCCGGCGTACTTGATGGGCTTGTTGAGCGTCGGGCTCAGCTCGTAGAACTGGGTGATGTCCATGCTGCCGATGAACGGCAGCACGTCGGCGACGGCGGTCCGGATGTTCTGGACGTTGAAGAGGCCCTTCACGACACCCGGGTGGACGACGTAGGGAAACGCGTCGGCTTCGGCTTCCGCCTTCGTCCGGTCCGGATTGCCGGGATCGGGGCAATACTTGAAGTGGAAATCGAACCTGCCGTCGCTTTGCGCCTTCCAGCCGGAATCGAAGCGGTACACGTAGCCGCTGCCCACGCGGAACAGCGTGATCGTCCGGACGACCTCGATCCCCCACGGGTACACGATGCTCTTGACCTGAACGACCTCATGGGCCGTGCGGCCGATCAGCACGTCGAACCGTGCCTCGCTGGTGGACGCGAACTTGGCGTCCTCGTTGAGCCACGTGCTGAATGCGCTCGCGCCGTAGCCGCTCACGTCGATGCGTGTCACCGGCACGCCGCGCTGCTTCGCGAGGTCGGTCGGGGGAAGGAAGAATTCCTGGTTGAAGACGAAGGCGACGTCCTCGCCGAGCGTGGTCGTGTCGGTCTTGTTGCCGTTGAGGTCGAGGACGTTGTTGAGCTGCAGCGTAAAGCCGCGGAAGAGATTGTCTTCCTTCGCGTTGAACCCCGCGCCGGCCGTCAACCGCAGCTGGATGCCGCCGTCGAGATCGTTCCCGAAGGAAGGGGCGTTGAATCCAAGCGCGGGGCTGGCCGTCGGCGCGCTGGCCTTCTTCAGGTAGGCGAGCGATCGGATGCCGAAGGGGAGCGTGAAGTAGGCGGCGGTGAGGTTCCCGGGTTCCTTTTCGTAGGCGTCGACCAGCATGTCGCACACGGGAATGGGTGCGACGGGGACGAGTCGGACGCTGTTGTTGAGGATCTTCGTCGGGCCGCCGTCGTCGGGATAGTAGTTGAGCGGCGCCGGCGGATCCTGCTTCCCCGCCTCCGGCGGGGTGAGATTGATGACCGGTTCCCAGGAGACGATCGGCGTGGTGAAGGCGCGGACGAACCGCGACTTGGCTACCACGTCCATGCCTTGCACCTGCAGCGGGAAGCTGTCGGTCGCCGGGTCGGGTGCTGCCACGACTACCGCCTCGTGCGTGCGCACCATCGCCATCTGGCGGTCGCCGAACCACGCGAAGCTCACGCCCATCTGGTTGGCGTTGCTGCTGACGTCCAGCAACGCGAAATTGTCGTCCTGCAGAAAGCGGAAACGCTCGTTCCAGATTTGCTGGTAGTCGGGGGTCCACCCGCGGGTCGCCTTGGCGAGCGACATCACGTCGTTGCCGCTTGTCCCGACGGTGGACGCCGGGACCGGGCTGAACAGTTGCACGAACGGATGCTGGCGAAGACGCGTCGCCGATAGAACGAGTGGTGCGGGCGTCGGCGCCGATGCGACATCGCCGCGATCCGCCAACGGCGCGAAATGGAAGGAGACATCGACCTTGTCGTCGGCCGGCGCACCGGGCTGCCATTGCGTCTGCGCAACGAGCCACAGCCACACGTTCGGGCCGCCCGACCGCTCGTAACGCGCGACGCGCTCGAACTGCGCCTTCAGGACGCCCAGGTTGGCCGCATACGGATCGGGTAGCGTGGGCACGTACGCGTAGACGCCCAACGTGAGGAACACCACGCCCTGCTCGACGTGCCGCATGTCGTCGGCGAGGGCGCCGAACAGCAGGAACCCGTTGACCGGCGTGACCTTGAATAGTGCGTTGTGCAATGCCACCGCAAGCGGGGAGGGCAGCGTCGTCTTGATCTTGGCCGGATCGTAGTTGTCGAACAGGATGTTGTCGTCGAATACGTAGATCAGCTTCCACGCCTTGTTGACGGCGACGACGAGGACCGATCCCTTCGAACGGATGTCGAACGCCTGGCCGGTGACCGTGACGGGACGATCCACGCGCGGATGCGTGTCGGCGAGCGCGAGAAACGCCTCGTTGCCGTTGGCGAACGTGTTGTAGACGAAGGGGAACGCCGCCGTGTAGCGGCAATCGATCGTCGATCCGAATCGGTTGCGATCGTCCTGCCACAGCCGATAATTCTGGGTGCAGAACACGTTGCCGGCCTGCAGGTCCGTGACGTTGAGCCTGCCCGGGTCGCTCAGCAGCCACGGGTTCGCCAGGTTCACCGCCCCGCCCTCGAGCCCCTGCCATGCGGCGGAGACGCCTTTGTGGAGGCGGACGGCCAGTCCGCCGATGCCGACTGCGGGCGACGGCCCGGTCACGTCGATCTGCGCGACGGGGAGCGCCCATGCGCTCCGCTCGACATCGGCCGCACCGTCGAACGTCGTGAAGGGCGACGCGCAATCGCGGACCGAGAAGCGCTGCGCGGAGCAGGCAAGCGGAATCAGAACGCGGTTGAGGATGGCGTCGAACGCCGGCGCATCGGCGTTCCGCCGAAAGTCTGCGGGCTGTCCATAGACCGTCCAATCGATGGCACCGGCGACGTCTTCGATGACCGCGGGGCCGCCGCCGCCGGAGAAATGAAACGCCATGCGCTCGGGCAGTCGCATCGTCGCCTTGCGCGCGTCGATGCCGTAGGGACTGGAAGGGTCGGAATCGACCGCGCGCGCGGGATCGAGATCGAGCGTGACCGTCGCTTTCGCGGCCGCTGGGACGGTCAGCCTGCCGCCGGCAAGCTGCGGTGTTGCGGTCAGCGTGATCGTCCCGCCCCTGATCTTCAGCCCGGTGAACAATCCCGCGGGTGCATCCGGCGCGAGCAGCGTCGAGTTGATCCAGACACTGCCGGGAATCAGGTGGTACACCGTCAACGCATCGACCGCGGGTGGCAGGTCGGCGCCGTGATAGTGCTTGGTCAACGATACGTCGAACAGGATGGCGGGATCGGGGCGGCCCGCCACGTACAGCGCAACCAGCCGGGTGATCCTGAAGAAGTCGAACCAGAGGCGGCGCCCGTCCTTGCTCAGGAACGGACCCATGGTCTTCTCGACAGCGGCCCCGCCGGCCCACAGTGGGACCGAGCCGAGCATCTGGGTCGTCCGCACGGGCACGTCGCGGACGAAGACCCGGAGCTCCGCCGGTGCGGTGCGCGCCGCGATACGTTCGGCGAGGCCCGTGAGCCGCGAGCGCTGCTGCGGCGCAACGGCGTCGGGAAAGAAGAGGTCGGAGCCTTCGACCGAGAAGTAGCGGTCCTTCGCCGCTGCGAGGTCCGCGCGAGTCAGCGCTCGGGACAGTTCGTGGTGAAGGGCAAGGAGGGCATCTTCTTCACGCCGGTTCTCGACCACGAGGTGTCCGGTGAGGGAGGCCAGCACGTCGAACCATTCCGTTGCAGGGCCCTCGAGTGATTTTTCGATCATGGCCTACTCCAGACGTTGGACTCGACAATCCATGCGGCCCGGCAAGCGTATCCAAAGATGAATTTGTTGTCTACATAATGTAACCGCTCAAATCGGAAGTTGATCCCGCGCGATCCACGCGCTCGACGTGACGCGCGCGCGTCATGTGCCTCGCAACCCGTGCGCGTGTTCCGTTGCGCACGCGCGGGTTGCGAGCTTGGAGGACGCCGGGTTGGAATCCCAAACCGGAGAGCGTTCGGGAGGAGGAGGCGGCAGTCAGGCGGAGCGTGCGTGCAGCGAGGCGTTGCGGACGCTGGCGCGCGCGTTCGCCCACGTGTTCGATCGCGTCGAGCGCGTCAATCCGACGCGTCCCGCGCTCGACAATGCGCTGCGACAGCCCGACGGCGCAGCAGCGGGCCCGCATCGATGCGTTCGCGGAGGATTTCAACGACGCGCGACCCCACTAGGCCTTGGCCATGCAAACCCCGGCCACGCGCTACGCCCGCTCGCTCAAGCCTTACCAGGGTCTACCGGAATTGACCTACCCCTTGCAACCCCTTGCACGATCGCGATGTCTTGGTCACCGCCTGTGGCCGCATCTGCAGGCACCGCAAGCGCATCAACTCTCACACGTCTTGGCCGGTCAACGCGTCGGCATCAAGGAACTCGACGAGGGCATTTGGATCGCAGACTTCATGCACTACGATCTGGGTTGCATCGACTGGAAGCAGAATACCCTGCAATCCTTGGACAACCCGTTCGGCGCGAGGTTGTTACCTATGTCTTAGGTACGGACTGTTACCGATGTCTCCGGTCCGTACACTTGATTCTTGGTGCCGGTAGAGGGAGTCGAACCCCCGACCTTCGCATTACGAATGCGCTGCTCTACCAACTGAGCTACACCGGCCATGCATCGCGCCGCTCGGAAGTTCAAGGGTCGATGGCAACGAAGCTTTCAATTATAGCCGATGTTGCCGGCGGCTGCCAACCCGGCGCCTAACGGCCGAGCAGCTTGCCGATGCCGAAGAGCGCGTCGATCCCGTTCCACATGATCTGCACGCCGATGCACAGCAGGATGAACGCGGACAGCCGCATGACGACGGCAGTGCCGCCCGCACCGAGCAGCGTCGCTCAGGCGCTCGCGCGTAGCGAAAGCAGAGAAACGTGACGAGGCAGACGATGCAGCGCGCCGACGACCGCCGAGGCGGCGTCGGCGACGAACGGCTGGACGGTCGACGGAAAATTGGCGCCGATGGTGATCGGCCACCGAGATCGAGCCGGGGCCGACCGTGAGCGGCAAGCGTCAGCGGATAGAACGCGCGTCGCCGTGCTGTGCGCCCTCGGTGCCTGCGGCAGGCGCAGGCTTCGAGATCCTGCGTCGTCCGCGGCGAGCAGCCGCCAGCCCAGGCTCGCGACGACGAGTCCGCCGGCGATCTGCACCACGGGAACTGGCGACGCCGAAGAACTCGAGCACGTAGTCGCCGACGAACATCGCGGCGAGCAGCAGGATGAACCCGTTGATCGCGACCTTGCGCGCGAGCACCGCGCGGCCCGCGTCGGTCCTGGTCCGCGGTCATCGCCAGGAAGATCGGCGCGTGCCCGAGCGGGTTGACGATCGGCAGGAGCGCGCCGACGACGATCAGCACGCCTTGGATGAGCCCTTCCGATTCCTGCGTCATGGCGGCTTCCGGATGGCTTCGGGGCGCGCGCGGCGGCCGCGGGCGCGCCGGCGGCCGGAGGCGCGAACTGCAGTTCCTCGAGCCAGCGACCGCACGCCGTTCCACGTGATCTCCACGCCGATGCACAGCACGATGAACGCGGACAGCCGCAGCACGACCATCACGCGCGTATGGCCGAGCCAGCGCGCAATCGCGCTCGGCGTAGCGGTAGGCGAGCCACACGCAGAAGGAGATGATGGCGGTGCCGAGTCACGCCCGCGGTGAAGCCGATGATCGACCCGCTCGACGCCGTGCGCGTGATTGGCGCCGAGCGTGATCGCGACGGAGATGGCGCCGGGATCGACGGTCAGCGGAAGCGTGAGCGGATAGAACGCACGCATGATGACGAGCTCGCTGCTCGCCGCCGGGCTCGGCTGGCGGCGGCGGGCGGCGGATCGCTGTCGAGCAGGTTCCAGCCCAGCGCGCACAGCACGGCGCCGCCGGCCACCTGCACCACCGGGCATGGACAGGCCGAAGATCTTGAGCACGTAGGCGCCGATGATCAGCGAGCCCATGATCAGGACGAACGAATTGATCGCGACCTTGAGCGGCCAGCATCGGCGCGGGTGTCCGTCGCTGGAACCGTGCGTCATCGCGAGGAACATCGGCGCGCTGCCCACGGGGTTGACGATGGGCAGGAGGCCGCCCACGACCAGCAGGAGCGCCGTCAGGAAATTGCGGAGGTCGTCGGCGATCATGTGCGCGCTCAGCGGGTCCGGGCAGCGGGCCGGCGCGGTAC
Source organism: uncultured beta proteobacterium (assembly GCA_963725735.1). Classification (GTDB taxonomy): domain Bacteria; phylum Pseudomonadota; class Gammaproteobacteria; order Burkholderiales; family Casimicrobiaceae; genus VBCG01. The sequence continues at coordinate 8,940 of CAVRZM010000021.1, forward strand.
ACTAGCACAGCCGCCGCACGATGCGCGGCGTTCGGTCGCGCCCTCGCGGCGCGCCGTTTCCTTCCGTGCCCGCCACCCGCCCGCTTTTCGGCTTCCACGCGGTCACCGCGCGGCTGCGCCAGCGGCCCGACGCCGTGCACGCGCTCTACGTGCTCGCCGGGCGCCAGGACGCGCGCGTGCGCGACGTCGTCGCGCGGGCCGAGGCCGCGGGCGTCGCGGTCCACGCCGTCGACGAACGCGCGCCTCGACGCGCTGGCCGGCCACGGCAACCACCAGGGAGTCGTCGCGATCGTCGACGACCGCGCTGCCGCACGTGACGCTCGACGACGTGCTCGACTCGCCCGCCGAGGCGCCGCTGCTCCTGATCCTCGACGGCGTCACCGATCCGCACAACCTGGGCGCGTGCCTGCGCAGCGCCGACGCGTTCGGCGCGCAGGCGGTGGTGGTGCCGAAGGACCGCGCGGTCGGCGTCAACGCTACGGTGGCGAAGGCCGCCTGCGGCGCCGCGGATACGGTGCCGGTCGATCGCCGTGACCAACCTCGCGCGCACGATGCGCGATCTCAAGGAGCGGGGCGTGTGGCTGCTCGGCGCCGATGCGGGAGGCGAGAGCCTCGTCACCGCCGACCTCGCGGGCGGCGTCGCGTGGGTGCTGGGCGCGGAAGGCGCGGGGCTGCGGCGGCTGACGCGCGAGTCGTGCGACCGCATCGTCGGCATCCCGCTCGTCGGCAGCGTGGAGAGCCTCAACGTTTCGGTGGCCGCCGGGATTTGCCTCTACGCGACGCGGGCCGCGCGGCTGCGGACGGTCGCCTGAACGCCGGCGTGCCTGTGCTTAAATACCGCCGCCCGCAGACGGCCGCCTGATGCTCCGCTTCCTCCTCACCCGCCTCAGCCTCGTCATCCCGACGTTCATCGGGATGACGCTGCTCGCGTTCTTCCTGATCCGGCTCGTGCCGGGCGACCCGATCGAGACGATGGCGGGCGAGCGCGGCATCGACGCGGCGCGCCACGCGGCGCTGCTCAAGGAATACGGGCTCGACCGGCCGGTGCTCGTGCAGTACGGCATCTACATCGGCCGCGTGCTGCACGGCGACCTCGGCAAGTCGATGATCACGCAGGAGCCGGTGCTGCAGCGAATTCGCCGCGCTGTTCCCGGCGACCATCGAGCTCGCGCTGTGCGCGATCGTCTTCGCGCTGCTGCTCGGCATCCCCGCCGGCATCATCGCCGCGGTGCGCCGCAACTCGATCTTCGACCACGGCGTGATGGGCGTGTCGCTCACCGGCTACTCGATGCCGATCTTCTGGTGGGGGCTGCTGCTCATCCTGCTGTTCTCGGTGCAGCTCGGCTGGACGCCGGTGTCGGGGCGCATCGTCGGTGCAGTACTTACATCGAGCCGGTGACCGGCTTCCTCACCATCGACACGCTGCTGTCCGGGCGAGAAGGGCGCGTTCAAGTCGGCGGTGTCGCACCTCATCCTGCCGACCATCGTGCTCGGCACGCAGCCGCTCGCGATCATCGCGCGGATGACGCGCTCGGCGATGCTCGAGGTGCTGGGCGAGGACTACATCCGCACGGCGCGCGCGAAGGGCCTGTCGACGCTGCGCGTCGTCGCGCTGCACGCGCTGCGCAATGCGCTGATCCCGGTCGTCACGGTGATCGGCCTGCAGGTCGGCGTGCTGTTCACCGGCGCGATCCTGACCGAGACGATCTTCTCGTGGCCGGGCGTGGGCAAGTGGCTGATCGAGGCGATCAACCGCCGCGACTACCCGGTGCTGCAGGGCGGCGTGCTGCTGCTCGGCCTCGTGGTGATGGCGGTGAACCTGCTGGTCGACGTCACCTACGGCATCATCAACCCGCGCATCCGGCGCGCGCGATGAGCACGATCGTGTCGCCGTCGCGGACTGCCGGCGCCGCCGCACGGTCCGCTGCGCGAGTTCTGGGGCTACTTCAGCGCCAACACGGCGCGGTCGCCGGGCCTGGTGTTCGTCGATCGGCATCCTGCTGACGGCCGCGTTCGCGCAACGTGCTCGCGCCGTATCCGCCGGATCTCACCAACAGCGCGATGTTCCTGAAGCCGCCGGCCTGGCAGGCGGGCGGCTCGTGGGCGTATCCGCTCGGCACCGACGCCATCGGCCGCGACATCCTCTCGCGGCTGATCTACGGCGCGCGGCTGTCGCTGCTCGATCGGCATCGCGGTGGTGGCGCTGGCGATCGTCGTCGGCATCGCGCTCGGCCTCGTCGCCGGCTTCTTCCGCGGCGTACGTCGAGATCGCGATCATGCGGCTGATGGACATCATCCTGACGCTGCCGAGCCTGCTGCTCGCCATCGTGATCGTCGCGATCCTCGGGCCCGGGCCTGATGAACGCGATGCTCGCGGTCGTGGTCGTGGTGCTGCCGCACTACGTGCGGATCACGCGCGCCGCGGTGATCACCGAGACGTCGAAGGACTACGTGACCGCCGCGCGCGCGAGCGGCGCGAGCCGGCTGCGGCTCATGTTCACGCGAGGTGCTGCCCAATTGCGCGGCGCCGCTGATCGTGCAGGCGTCGCTCGGCGTGTCCACCGCGATCCTCGACGCCGCGGCGCTCGGGCTTCCTCGGCCTGGGCGCGCAGCCGCCGGCCTCCGAGTGGGGCACGATGCTCGCCGACGCGCGCGAGTTCGTGCTGCGCGCGTGGTGGGTCGTGACGTTCCCGGGCCTCATGATCCTGCTCACCGTGCTCGCGTTCAACCTGCTGGGCGACGGCCTGCGCGACGCGCTCGATCCCAAGCTCAAGCGATAATGAAACGACCCCCACGCTCGCTTCGCTCGCTGCCCCCCGAGGGGGCGCATCAGTCCTTTGGGGCGGCCCGGCGGGCCTGAATACCATGGCACTGCTCGAGATCGAAGACCTCCACGTCGAGTTCCCGACGCAGGGCGGCGTGCTGCACGCGGTCGAGGGCGTGAGCCTGTCGCTCGACGAGGGCGACGTGCTCGGCATCGTCGGCGAGTCGGGATCGGGCAAGAGCGTCACGATGCTGGCGCTGATGGGCCTCGTCGCGTTTCCGGGGCGGGTGCGCGCGAAGCGGCTGCGCGTTCGGCGGCCACGACCTGCTGAAGCTGTCCGAGCGCGCGCGCCGCCGCGTGCATCGGCCGCGACATCGCGATGATCTTCCAGGAGCCGACGACCAGCCTCAACCCGTGCTTCACGATCGGCTTCCAGCTCGCGGAGACGCTGCGCCTGCATCTCGACCTCGACCGCAGGGCCGCGCGCGGCCGCGCGGTCGAGCTGCTCGAACAGGTCGGCATTCCGGCGGCGGCCAGCCGCCTCTCCGACTTCCCGCACCAGATGTCCGGCGGCATGAACCAGCGCGTGATGATCGCGATGGCGATCGCCTGCAATCCGCGGCTGCTGATCGCCGACGAGCCGACGACCGCGCTCGACGTCACGATCCAGGCGCAGATCCTCGACCTGCTGCGCGACCTGCAGAGGGAGCGCGGCATGGCGCTCGTGCTCGTCACGCACAACATGGGCGTGGTCGCCGAGATGGCGCGGCGCGTGGCGGTGATGTACGCGGGGCAGGTGATGGAGGAGCGCGCGCGCCGACGACGCTCTTCGCCGCGCCCCAGCATCCGTACACCGCGGCGCTGCTCGCGGCGATGCCCGAGCGGCACACGGGCGGCGGGCGGCTCGCGACGATTCCCGGCGTGGTGCCGGGCCTGCTACGACCGGCCCGCGGGTTGCCTGTTCGCGCCGCGCTGCGCCTACGCGACGCGCGCGCTGCGCGCGAGCGGCCCGCCGCTGCGGCCGTGGCAGCGACGGGCTGCGTCCGCTGCCACTATCCGCTCGGCGAGCCGCACCGCGAGCCGAGATCGGCCGCGACGGCGGACGCCTGCCGTCGAACGTGCCGATCGCCGGCGGAGCGGTGAGCGCATGAGCGGGAAGGGCAGTCCGGCGAGCCCCGTCGCGCCGGCGACGAGCACGCGGGCACGCGCCGCGGATGCCGTCGTCGCGCGCGCTCGCGACGTCACGCGCGTGTACGAAGTGCGCCGCGGCGCGTTCCGCGAGCCGGCGCACCTGACCGCCGTCGGCGGCCTGTCGTTCGAGCGTCGACGCCGGGCCGCACGCTCGCGGTCGTCGGCGAATCGGGGTGCGGCAAGTCCACGCTCGCGCGCATGGTCGCGCTGATCGAGAAGCCGTCCGCCGGCGAGCTTGACGCTCGCCGGCATCGACGCCGTGCAGCGCCTCGCCCGCCGCGCAGCAGACGCTGCGCAAGACGGTGCAGATGGTGTTCCAGAATCCGTACGGCTCGCTCAACCCGCGCAAGAAGATCGGCGCGATCCTCGAGGCGCCGCTCGCGATCAACACGACGCTCGCCGCCGCGGCAGCGCGCGGAGCGCGCGCGCGCGATGCTCGCCAAGGTCGGCCTGCGCCCCGAGCAGTACGACCGCTATCCGCACATGTTCTCGGGCGGCCAGCGGCAGCGCATCGCGATCGCGCGCGCGCTGATGCTCGAGCCGGCGCTGGTGGTCGCCGACGAGCCGGTGTCGGCGCTCGACGTGTCGGTGCAGGCGCAGGTGCTGAACCTGCTGGCCGACCTGCAGCGCGAGCTGGGCGTGGCGTATCTCTTCATCTCGCACGACCTCGCGGTCGTGCGCTACATCGCGCACGACGTGCTCGTGATGTACCTCGGGCCTCGCGATGGAGCAGGGCGACGAAGGAGCGCATCTTCGCGCGGCCGCTGCACCCGTACACGCAGGCGCTGCTCGCCTCGACGCCCGCGCTGGGCGGCGTGCGCAAGCAGCGCATCGTGCTGACCGGCGAGCTGCCGTCGCCGCTCGAACCCGCCGTCCGGCTGCGTGTTCTCGACCCGCTGCCCGCACGCGGTCGAGCGGTGCCGCGCCGAGCGGCCGGTCGCTGCGCCCGCTCGACGGGCGCCTGGTCGCCTGCCACCTGGCGGAGAAATTCCTGGAATCGGGTCATACTGATGCCGCCGGCACCATCGCTGCCGTGACAGCAGCCATTACGAAGGGAGACCCTCATGAACAATCGCAGTTCGCCCCGGCGCGCCCGCGCGCGGTCCGCGCTGGCCGTCGTCGCCGCGCTCGCGCTCGCTCACCGCCACCGGCGTGTCCGGCCAAGACCCTCGTGTTCTGCTCCGAGGGCAGCCCCGAGAACTTCTACCCGGGCGTGAACACGACCGGCACGTCGTTCGACGCCAACAGCCAGATCTACAGCCGCATCGTCGACTTCGAGCGCGGCACCACCAAGGTCGTGCCGGGCCTCGCCGAGACGCTGGGACATCTCGCCGGACGGCACCGTCTACACGTTCCACCTGCGCAAGGGCGTGAAGTGGCACAACCACCGCGCGTGGAAGCCGACGCGCGACATGAACGCCGACGACATCATCTTCATGCTCGAGCGGCAGGGCAAGGAGGACAACCCGTACTTCAAGGTGACGAGCTCCAACCATTCGTACTACAACGACATGGGCATGGCGAAGCTCATCAAGTCGATCCAGAAGGTCGACGACTACACGGTGCAGCATCACGCTCAACAAGCCGGAGGCGCCGTTCCTGTCGAACCTCGCGATGGAATACGCGGGCGTGCAGTCGAAGGAATACGCCGACGCGATGCTCAAGGCCGGCACGCCCGAGAAGATCGACCAGGAGCCGATCGGCACCGGTCCGTTCTACCTCGTGCAGTACCAGAAGGACGCGGTGATCCGCTACAAGGCGTTCCCGCAGTTCTGGGGCGGCAAGGCCAAGATCGACGACCTCGTGTTCGCGATCACGCCGGACGCGTCGGTGCGCTGGGCGAAGCTGCAGAAGGGCGAGTGCCACGTGATGCCGTATCCGAACCCGGCCGACCTCGACGCGATCCGCAAGGACCCGAACGTGGTCGTGCTGGAGCAGCCCGGGCCTGAACGTCGGCTACCTCGCGTACAACACGACCAAGAAGCCGTTCGACGACGTGCGCGTGCGCAAGGCCGATCAACATGGCGATCAACAAGAAGGCCATCATCGACGGCGTGTACCTGACCACCGGCGTGGCGGCGAAGAACCCGATCCCGCCGACGCAGTGGTCGTACAACGACGCGATCAAGGACGATCCGTACGATCCGGCGGCGGCGAAGAAGCTGCTGGCCGAGGCCGGCTATCCGAACGGCTTCGACGACCGACCTGTGGGCGATGCCGGTGCAGCGTCCGTACAACCCCAACGCGAAGCGCATCGCCGAGCTGATGCAGGCCGACCTCGCCAAGATCGGCGTGAAGGCCGAGATCAAGAGCTTCGAGTGGGGCGAGTACCGCAAGCGCATGCAGAACGGCGAGCACCAGATGGGCATGCTCGGCTGGACCGGCGACAACGGCGACCCGGACAACTTCCTCGCCAACGCTGCTCGGCTGCGACTCGGCCAAGTCGAACGGCAGCAACGTGGCCAAGTTCTGCTACCAGCCGTACGAGGACCTGATCCAGAAGGCGAAGATCACGACCGACCAGGCCGCGCGCACGCCGCTCTACGAGAAGGCGCAGGTGATCTTCAAGGAGCAGGCGCCGTGGTTCACGATCGCGCACGCGGTGCAGTTGAAGCCCGTGCGCAAGGAAGTGATCGACTTCAAGCTGTCGCCGTTCGGCCGCCACACGTTCTACGGCGTCGACATCAAGGAATAGGCGTCAGCCGCGCGCACTCCGCGAGCCCCGCGCGGCCGGCCGGCCGGCGGGGCTCTGCATTGACGCGCGGGGGGCGATTGGGCATGATCGGCGCGCATCCGAACCGGCCTCTCCGCCGGCGTGCTCCCTCTATCGCGTGCTCGCCTTCATCCTCCGCCGCGTCCTGCAGTCCGCGCTCGTCATGGCGGTCGTCGCGTTCATCGCGTTCGGGCTCTTCAACTTCACCGGCGACCCGGTGCAGTTCATGGTCGGGCAGGACGCGACCATGGAGGACCGCGCAACGGCTGCGCGCCGAGCTGGGCCTCGACCGGCCGTTCTACGTGCAGTTCGCGCAGCTTCGTCGGCAACGCCGTGCAGGGCGACTTCGGCCTCTCGCTGCGGCAGGCGCGCCCGGTGTCGGTGCTGCTCAAGGAGCGCCTGCCGGCGACGCTCGAGCTGGCCACCGCCGCGGCGCTGCTCGCGCTCGTCGGTCGGCATCCCGCTCGGCGTCTACACCGCGCTGCGGCGGACAGAGCTGGCTGTCGCACGTCCTGCTCGCGGCGTCGCTGATCGGCGTCAGCCTGCCGACGTTCCTGATCGGCATCCTGCTGATCCTCGTGTTCGCGGTGCAGCTGGGCTGGCTGCCGTCGTTCGGGCGCGGCGACACCGTGGCGTTCGGCTGGTGGACGACCGGGCTCCTCACCAAGAGCGGGCTGAAGGCGCTGATCCTGCCGACGATCACGCTCTCGCTCATCCAGATGACGCTGATCATGCGGCTCGTGCGCTCCGAGATGCTCGAGGTGCTGCGCACCGACTACATCAAGTTCGCGCGCGCGCGCGGCCTCACCGACCGCGCGATCCACTTCGGCCACGCGCTGAAGAACACGCTGGTGCCGGTCATCACGATCATCGGCCTGCAGCTCGGCGCGATCATCGCGTTCGCGATCGTCACCGAGACCGTGTTCCAGTGGCCCGGCATGGGCCTGCTGTTCATCCAGTCCGTGTACTTCGCCGACATTCCCGTGATGGCCGCCTACCTGTGCTTCATCGCGCTGGTGTTCGTGCTCATCAACCTGATCGTCGACCTGCTGTACTACGCGGTCGATCCGCGCCTGCGCATCGAGCGCACCGCGTCGCGCATACGAAAGACTTCCGACGGAGACGGGCCGGCGCGGCCGGCCCGAACTTGGAATTGCCATGAAACCTACCGAATACATCACAGCGCTGGCACGACGAGTTCACGGCGATCCGCCGCGACCTGCACGCGCATCCCGAGCTCGGCTTCGAGGAGCACCGCACCGCGCGCGTCGTGCAGGAGCGGCTGGCGGCGCTCGGCATCGAGCACCACACCGGCATCGGCAAGACCGGCATCGTCGCCGTGATTCCCGGCGCGCAGCACCGCGAGCGGTCGCACCGTCGGCCTGCGCGCCGACATGGACGCGCTGCCGATGCAGGAGGAGAACGATTTCGCGCACAAGTCGCGCTACGACGGCCGCATGCACGGCTGCGGCCACGACGGCCACACGACGATGCTGCTCGCGGCCGCGCGGTACCTGCACGAGACGCAGCGCTTCGACGGCACCGCGTACCTGCATCTTCCAGCCGGGCGAGGAAGGCTACGCCGGCGCCAAGGCGATGATCGAGGACGGCCTCTTCGAGCGCTTTCCCGGCGGAGCAGGTCTACGCGCTGCACAACTGGCCGGGCCTGCCGCCCGGGCAGCATCGGCATCACGCCGGGCCCCGCGATGGCGGCCGCCGACCGCATCGAGATCACGATCGACGGCAAGGGCGGCCACGGCGCGCACCCGCACGCGGCGATCGACCCGGTGCTGGTGGCCGGCCACATCATCACCGCGGCGCAGTCGATCGTCAGCCGCAACGTGAGCCCGATCGACACCGCGGTGGTGAGCCTGTGCGCGATGCACGCCGGCCATCCGGGCGCGATGAGCGTGATCCCGTCGCACGCGAAGCTGGTCGGCACCGTGCGCACGTTCCGGCCGGCGACGCAGGACATGATCGAGCGGCGGCTGCACCGAGCTCGTGCAGTCTCGATCGCCGCGGCGTTCGGCGCGAAGGCGCACCTGCACTACGAGCGCGTCTATCCGGCGACCATCAACCACGACCGCGAGGCGATGTTCGCCGCCGACGTCGCGGAGTCGCTCGTCGGCGCCGACAACGTGGTGCGCGACCTCGACCCGTCGATGGGCGCCGAGGACTTCTCGTTCATGCTGCAGGCGAAGCCCGGCGCGTTCGCGCGACTCGGGCAGGGCGGCGCCGAAGGCGGCTGCTTCCTGCACAACAGCACCTACGATTTCAACGACGCGGTGATTCCGCTCGGCGCCGGCTACCTGGCCGCGCTGGCGGAGGCGGCGATGCCGCTGCGGGCCTGAAACAGGATCGAAACACATGCGTGTGCACCGACGCAGCATCCCGACGCGTAGTCTCCGCGGCCGTTGTGACGTGAGCGCAGGCTGACATCGGCCACGCCGATCCCGTCGGAATACTTCGCCGCCACCTACGCCGAGGCGCGCGACAAGTTCGCTGGCCGCGGCCGCGCGGTGCGCGGCGCGCCCGGTCGTCGCACCACGTGCATCCGGTCGCGCGCGGCGCGGACGGCGAGGAGCTGCCGATCGACGTCGCGGTGCTGGGCGACCGCGACGCGACGCGAGGTGCTCGCTGTTCACGTCCGGCACGCACGGCGTCGAAGGCTTCTGCGGCTCCGGCTGCCAGGTCGGCCTGCTGCGCGACGACGCGTTCCTCGCGGCGACGCGGCCGCGCCGGGTGCGCGTCGTGTTCCTGCACGCGCTCAATCCCTACGGCTTCTCGCACCTGCGGCGCACCAACGAGGACAACGTCGATCTCAATCGCAACTTCCGCGACTTCGCGCGCCGCCGCGCGCCGAACCGCGCGTACGCCGACGTGCACGGGTTCATCGTTCCCGACGACGTGGCCGCCGTCGCCCGAGAACGAGGCGCGGCATGGCGCCTACGTCGCGGCGCACGGCGAACGCGCGCTGCAGGCAGGCGGTGAGCGGCGGGCAGTGCGAGTTTCCCGACGGCCTCTTCTACGGCGGCGTGCGGCCCGCGTGGAGCAACGACGTGCTGCGCGCGCGTCCTGCGCGAGCACGGCGCGGCCGCGCGCGCGACGCTCGGCTGGATCGACTTCCACACCGGGCTCGGGCCCGCGCGGCCACGGCGAGAAGATCTACGCCGGCGGCGACGATCGCCGGCCGACATCGCGCGCACGCAAGGCGTGGTGGGGCGACGACGTCACGTCGTTCTACGACGGCTCGTCGACGTCGGCGCCGCTGACCGGCGTCAACGACAACGCGGTCGTACGACGAGTGCCCGCGCGTCGCCTACGCGCGGCATCGCGCTCGAGTACGGCACGCTGCCGATGCTCGCGGTGCTGCAGGCGCTGCGCGCCGACCAGTGGCTCGCGAACCATCCGGACGCGCCCGGCCGACGACGCGCGCCGCGATCAAGCGCGCCGTGCGCGATGCGTTCTACCAGGACGCCGACGACTGGAAGGCGCATGGTGTACGCGCAGGCGCTCGCGGCGCGCGCGCGAGCCGCGCTCGCGCGAGGCGTGCGCTGCGCAGGGACGCCGCGCGCGAACGACGCCGAGCGCGCGCGCGAGTCGCCATCGCGCCGCCGTCGCTGCGGCATGCGCATGCGGCTGCGCGCGTGGGACAGCGACGTCGCGTGGAGCTTCCGCCATTCGCCGGTGGCGATCGGCTCGCTCGCCGTGTTCCTCGCGTGCGTGCTGGGCGCGGCTGTTCGCGCCGTGGGTCGCGCCGCACAATCCGTTCGACCTGACGCACGCTCCAGCTGTCCGATGCGCGCCTGCCGCCGGCGTGGGTGCGAGGGCGGCAAGGCCGGCGTTCCTGCTCGGCACCGACGACCAGGGCCGCGACGTGCTGTCGGCGATCATGTTCGGCGCGCGCATCTCGCTGCTGGTGGGCCTCGCGTCGGTCGCCTTCGCGCTGGTGCTCGGCGTCGCGCTCGGCCTCGTCGCGGGCTACGTGGGCGGCAAGGTCGACGCGTTCATCATGCGCGTCGCCGACGTGCAGCTTTCGTTTCCCGCGATCCTGATCGCGCTGCTGATCGACGGCGTCGCGCGCGTCGCGCTGCCGCGCGACGCGCACGACCAGGTCGCGCTGTTCGTGCTGGTGCTCGCGATCGGCCTGTCGAACTGGGTGCAGTACGCGCGCACGGTGCGCGGCTCGACCATGGTCGAGAAGAACAAGGAATACGTGCAGGCCGCGCGGGTGATCGGCATCACGCCGCTCGGCATCATGGCGCGCCACCTGCTGCCCAACGTGCTCGGTCCGGTGCTCGTGCTCGCGACGATCAACATCGCGACCGCGATCCTCACCGAGGCGACGCTGTCGTTCCTGGGCGTCGGCGTGCCGCCGACCGAGCCTTCGCTGGGGACGCTGATCCGCATCGGCAACGAATTTTTGTTCTCGGGAGAGTGGTGGATTACCATCTTCCCCGGCGTGGCGCTGGTGATCATGGTGCTGTCGATCAACCTGCTCGGCGACTGGCTGCGCGACGCGCTGAATCCGAAGCTGCGGTGAGGGAATTTTCGGGCCGTCTCCGGGTTGGGAAGCGAGGGCGGCGGGGAGCAGGCGCGCGGCGATTCCAATGCCTGCCGCGAGAGGCCCGGGCGCGCGCTCCGCCATACGAGGAGTCTCACATGCGCAAACTGACGTTGTTGCTCGTGCCTGCACGCTGCTGGCACCCGACGTTCCTCGCCGGCTGCCAGACGTGGGGACCGACGTGGAGCGAGCTCACCGGCGCAGCGCTACAACGTCACGATCGTCGAACCGGCGGCCGGCGATCATCGACCGGTCGACGACCAGGGCTCGTTCCCGAATCCGAACCTCATCAAGGTCGAGCCGGGCGAGCATCGCCTCGTCGTGCAGGGGCCGGCGCCCGGCTGGACCGGCGGGCCCGCCGCTGCACGTGATGATGCTCAACGTCGAGCCGTGCAAGCGCTATTACATCAACGCGCAGTTCGAGAACACCATCACGCAGCAGTGGACGCCGGTCGTCGACTACGTCGAGCCGATCGGCGACTGCACCGTGCCGGGCGCGCCGAAGGACGCGCGCGCGAAGTGGCGTTGCCGCGATGCCCGACGGCCGCCGACGCCGCTGCTCGCCGTCGAGGGACTGCGCGTCGAGTTTCCGACGCGGCGCGGCACGCTCGTCGCCGTCCACGACGTCTCGTTCGACGATCGCGCCCGGCGAGGTGCTGGGCGTGGTCGGCGAGTCGGGCGCCGGCAAGTCGCTCACCGGCGCCGCGATCATCGGGCTCATCGATCCGCCGGGCCGCATCGCGGCGGGCGAGATCCGGCTCGCCGGCCGGCGCATCGACAATCTGCCGTACGACGCGATGCGCCGCGGTGCGCGGGCGCGAGATCGGCGCGGTGTTCCAGGATCCGCTGACGTCGCTCAATCCGCTGTACACGGTGGGCCGCCAGCTGGTCGAGACGATCCGCACGCACTGCCGCTGCGCGAGGCGCAGGCGCGCCAGCGCGCCGTCGCGCTGCTCGAGGAGGTCGGCATCCCGGCGGCGGCGCGCCGCATCGATCACTATCCGCACCAGTTCTCGGGCGGCATGCGCCAGCGCGTCGTGATCGCGCTCGCGCTCGCGGCCAAGCCGCGGCTCATCGTCGCCGACGAGCCGACCACCGCGCTCGACGTGTCGATCCAGGCGCAGATCATCCAGCTGCTGAAGCGCCTGTGCCGCGACCACGGCACCGCGGTCATGCTGGTGACGCACGACATGGGCGTGATCGCCGAGACCGCCGATCGCGTCGCGGTGATGTACGCCGGGCGCATCGTCGAGATCGGACCGGTGGCCGACGTGATCCACCGGCCGCAGCACCCGTACACGGTCGGGCTCATGGGCTCGATCCCGTCGATCGTCGACGAGCGCGAGCGGCTGACGCAGATCGACGGCACGATGCCGCGCCTGACCGCCGTTCCCGCCGGCTGCGCGTTCCATCCGCGCTGTCCGCACGCGTTCGACGCGCTGCCGGCGGGAGCGGCCCGAACTCATGGCCGCGGGCGCGCACACGCGCGGCGTGCTGGCTGCGCGTCGCGGGGCCGCTGCGCCACGAGCGTCGGCGTGAACCATCGACGCCGCACCATCTCGCGTCGTTGCACCGATGTCTCGATCCGCTGCTCAGGCGACCGGCGTGGCGCGCTACTTCGACGTGTCGCCGCCGTGGCTCAATCGCGTGCTCGAACGCGCGCGGGCGCGTCACGCTGAAGGCGGTCGACGGCGTCGACCTCGCCATCCGCAAGGGCGAGACGCTCGGCCTCGTCGGCGAGTCGGGCTGCGGCAAGTCGACGGTCGCGCGCGTGATCGTCGGCCTGTACGCGCCGACGCGCGGCACGGTCGTCTACGACGGCGTCGCCGATCGCCGGCGAGGGCGCGACGCACCGATGCGCGCGCGCTGCGCCGCGGCGCGGCGCGGCATGCAGATGATCTTCCAGGACCCGTACGCGAGCCTCAATCCGCGCTGGCGCGTGGCCGACATCGTCGCCGAGCCGATCCGCGCGCACGCGCGCCGGCGCTGCGCGCGCGAGCTCGAGGCGCGCGTGGCGCGCTGCTCGAGCAGGTCGGCCTCGCGGCCGCCGACGGCATCAAGTATCCGCACCAGTTCTCGGGCGGCCAGCGGCAGCGCATCTCGATCGCGCGCGCGCTGTCGACCAAGCCCGCGTTCCTGGTCTGCGACGAGCCGACGTCCGCGCTCGACGTGTCGGTGCAGGCGCAGGTGCTGAACCTGATGCGCGACCTGCAGCGCGAGCTCGGGCTCACGTACCTCTTCATCTCGCACAACCTCGCGGTCGTGCACCACATCGCCGACCGCGTCGGCGTGATGTACCTCGGCCGCATCGTCGAGATCGCGCCCGACGCGCGAGCTCTTCGCCAAGCCGCAGCATCCGTACACGCGCATGCTGCTCGACGCGGTGCCCGACCTCGAGATGACCGGCGAGGCGCGCACCGCGGTCGCGGGGGAGGTGCCCAATCCGCTGGACCCGCCGCCGGGCTGCACGTTCCATCCGCGCTGCCCGCACGCCAACGAGCGCTGCCGGCGGGAGAGCCCGGCGCTGCGGCCGGCGGGCCCGGGCCCACGGGCGAGGTCGCCTGCCACGCCGTCGAGGAGGGTCGGCTGCCGCCGCGCGCCGTGCCGGTCGCTGGCGGCTGAGCCGTTACGCGCGAGCGCCGCGCGGTGCGGCGCGAGGGTCGTTTCCGCTATAATTCCACGCTTTCGGGCGACGCTTCGCCGCCTGCCCCGAGTGCGCGCCGCGGCCGTGCCTTGCCTCCGGCCGCAGGCGGGCGACCCGTCCCGTGCCACTCCCTCGCGAAGCAATCCCGCCTTGCGCCTCACGCAGATCAAGCTCGCCGGCTTCAAGTCGTTCGTCGATCCCACGACCATCGCGCACGCCCGGACAGCTCGTCGGCATCGTCGGCCCCAACGGCTGCGGCAAGTCCAACGTGATCGACGCGGTGCGCTGGGTGCTCGGCGAGTCGAAGGCCTCCGCGCTGCGCGGCGAGTCGATGCAGGACGTGATCTTCAACGGCGCCGGCGAGCGCAAGCCCGTCGGGCGCGCGTCGGTCGAGCTGCACTTCGACAACAGCCTCGGGCCGCATCGGCGGCCAGTGGGGCCAGTACGCCGAGATCTCGATCAAGCGCGTGCTGACGCGCGACGGCGACTCGACCTACTACATCAACAACATCCCGGTCCGCCGCCGCGACATCCACGATCTCTTCCTCGGCACCGGCCTGGGGCCGCGCGCCTACGCGATCATCGAGCAGGGGATGATCTCGCGCGTGATCGAGGCGCAAGCCCGAGGAGCTGCGCATCTTCCTCGAGGAAGCCGCGGGCGTGTCCAAGTACAAGGAGCGGCGCAAGGAGACCGAAGGCCGGCTCGCCGACACCCGCGAGAACCTGTCGCGCGTCGAGGACATCCGCACTCGAGCTCGGCAACCAGCTCGACGCGCCTCGACCAGCAGGCGCAGGTGGCCACCCAGTACCGCGAGCTCGAGGCGCGCCTCAAGCTGTCGCAGCACCTGCTCGTGGTTCGCGAAGCAGCAGGACGCGGTGCGCGCGCCGCGAGCGCTGCACGAGCGAGATCGCCGTCGCTCACCGTCGCGCTCGAGGCCGTGCAGGCGGAGATCGCGCGCGGCCGAGGCGCGGCTCGAGGCCCTGCGCACGCGATCACTACGCCGCGGGCGACGCGCTGCACGAGAAGCAGGGCGCGTTCTACGCCGCCAATGCCGAAGTGACGCGCCTCGAGCAGCAGCTGCGCGTTCGCGCGCGAGTCGGAGACGCGCATCGACGCAGCAGGTCGCGCAGCTCGACCGAGGCGCTCGCCGCGCTCGCGGGGCAGGAAACCGCGCTTGCCGAGCGATCGCGCGGCGGCCGACGCGGCGCTCGAGGCCGCGCTCGCCGCGCGCGAGCAGGCCGCGGCCGAGGAGCAGGCCGCGCAATCGGCGCTGCCCGCGCTCGAGGCCGCGGTCGCCGCGGCCGCCAGGCCGCGCTCGCCGAGCTGCAGCAGCAGATCGCGTCGACCGAGCAGGGCATGCGCGTCGCGGAAACGCGCCGCGACAGCGCGTCGACAGGCGCTGGCGCAGCTCGCTGACGCGCCGCACGCGCCTCGAGAGGAGCTGGCCGACGATCGCCGCGCCGACGACCGACTCCGTGCGCGAGGTCGAGGACCAGCTCGCGCAGGAGAACGCCGACCTCGCCGGCAAGCAGGACGTCGCTCGCCGCATTGCAGCAGAGCGTGGACGCGCTGCAGGTGAACCAGCGCACGACGGCCGACGCGTGGGAGCACGAAAGCCGGCGCTCGCCGATCTCGAGGCGCGCGCAGCAGGCGCTCGCCGCGCTTGCAGGCGAAGATCGGCCACGGCACAGGACATCGACGGCTGGCTCGCCGACGCATGGCCTCGACCGCGCGCGCGCCGCCTGTGGCAGTGCGTCGACATCGAGCCCGGCTGGGAAGACGCGCTCGAAGCGGTGCTGCGCGAGCGGCTGTCGCGCCATCGAGCTCGCCCGCCTCGACGACGTCACCGCCTGGATCGCCGAGCGGCGCGGCAGCCGCCGCGCCGCGTCGCCGCCTACGCGCCGGCGCCCGGCGCGGCACGCGCCCGGCGCCGGCGCACGATGCGCTGCTCGCGAAGGTGCGGCTGAAGCGACGCCGAGGTCGGCGCGCGTCGTCGCCGACGGCCTGCACGGCGTGCGCTGCCGGCCCGACCTCGCCACGGCGCTCGCCGAGCGCGAGGCGCTCGCGGCCGGCGAGGCGTTCGTCACGCCGGCCGGCCACCTCGTCACCGCGCAGGGCGCCGCGTTCTTCGCGCCCGACAACGAACTGCACGGCGTGCTCGCGCGCCAGCGCGAGCTCGAGGAGCTCGACGGCGCGATGGCGACGCGCGCGCGCCGCGGCCGCCGACGCGCGCGCGCAGCGCGACGCCGTCGACGCGCGAGCTCACCGCCGCGCAGCAGACCTACCACGCGGAGGGCCTGGCGGTCGCGTCGCAGCAGCGGCGCGTGCACGACCTCGAGCTCGAGCTGCTGCAGCTTACGCAGGCCGCCGAGGCCGCGCAGAAGCGGCGCGCGCAGATCGCGCAGGAACTCGGCCGAGCTCGGCGCGCGCTACGCCGAAGACGAGCGGCAGCGCGATGCGATCGCCGCCGAGATCGCCGACCTGCAGTCGCGCCTGCACGACGAGCTCGCGCAGCGCGAGGCCGCGCGCCACGCCGCGCAACGAGGCGCGAGGTCGCGCTCGCCCGCGGCCGCGAGCGCGTGCGCGCCGCCGAGCGCGCGGCGCAGGAAGCCGGCTTCGCCGAGCGCAGCTGCCGCGACCGCCTCGCCGAGCTCGAGCGCCGGCGCGACGCGCTCGCCGGCGCAGGGCGAGCAGCAGCGCGGCCTGCTCGCGCAGCTCACGAGCGAGCGCGCAGGCCATCGACTGGACGCCGGTCGAGGACGTCGCTGCAGAAGCAGCTCGCGGACGCGGGCGACGGCCGAGCAGGCGCTCGCCGCCGCGCGCGATCGCCTGGAGGCGCTCGGCGCCGAGATGCGCGCCGGCCGAGGAAGCGCGCCTCACCGCCGACCAGAAGCTCGAGCCCGCGCGCGTCGAAGATCCAGGACATGCAGCTGAAGGAGCAGGCGGCGGCGCTCGCCGAGCAGCAGTTCACCGAGCAGCTCGCCGAGGCGCACGCCGACGTCGCCGCCCTGCCCGAAGCGCTCAAGGCCTGGGGCAGCGCGCGCACGCTGCCGGCCGAGATCGAGCGGCTCGCCGCGGCGATCGCCGAGCTGGGCGCCGGTCAACCTCGCGGCGCTCGACGAGCTTTCGCAGGCGCGCGAGCGCAAGGACTACCTCGACCGGCAGGCGGCCGACCTCACCGAGGCGATGACCACGCTCGAGACCGCGATCCGCCAGATCGACCGCGAGTCGCGCGAGCTCCTGCAGCAGACGTTCGACGTCGGTCAACGCCAACTTCGCAAGCTGTTCCCGGCGCTCTTCGGCGGCGGCCAGGCGCGGCTCGTGCTGACCGGCGAGGAGATCCTCGACTCCGGCGTGCAGGTCGTCGCGCAGCCGCCGGGCAAGCGCAACACGTCGATCCACCTGCTGTCGGGCGGCGAGAAGGCGCTCACCGCGATCTCGCTCGTGTTCGCGCTGTTCCAGCTGAACCCGGCGCCGTTCTGCCTGCTCGACGAGGTCGACGCGCCGCTCGACGACCCCAACACCGACCGCTTCTGCAAGATGGTGCGGAGATGTCGGCCGAGACGCAGTTCCTGTTCATCTCGCACAACAAGATCACGATGGAGATGGCGAACCAGCTGGTCGGCATCACGATGCCGGAGCCGGGCGCGTCGCGCGTCGTCGCCGTCGACATCGCCGAGGCGCTGTCGCTCGCCGAGAAGCGCCTGAGGCGGACGCTCGCCGCGGGAGCCGGACGAGGCGCTCGGGGCCGGGCGGCAACATGCGCGGTTAGCGCCGCTATGAAAGCATCGCAGCGCTATACTCGGCGCCTATCTCCCCTGCCGAGGTTGCCCTGAAATGACGATGCCGCTCGATGAGCCCGCTGCAACTCGGCCTCATCGTCGCCGGCGTGCGTCCTCGTCGTCGGCGTCATCATCTACAACGGTGGCTGGAGCGCCGCGTGCGGCGACGCATCGCCGCAGACGTTCCGCAAGCCCGGCGCCGGCAGCGACCGTCGCCGCCGCGCCCTCGGGTCGCAGCGCGTCGAGCCGACGCTGCGCCAGCGCCGAGCGCCGCCGCGCCGCCTGCGGACGCCGCTCCCGGCGTGCCGTCCCGGACGACACGCCGAAGACGGCGACTTCGTGGCCGCCGATGGACGTCATCGAGCACGACCGCCGCGCCGACGTGGTTCCGCCGCCGGACGCCCGCGGCCGCGCCGGCGATGGCATCGCCCGCAGCGCCGAGACCGACGGCGGCGGCGTGCGCAAGCCCGATCCCGAAATCGAGTGCATCGTGACGCTGCAGCCCGCGAAGCCGGTCGGCGTCGGCGCGCTCGCGGCCGGGCTGCACGCGCGGCTGGGCAAGCGGCTGCGCTGGTTCGGGCGCACGGCGCCCGACGCGCCGTGGCAGCCGCTCGCCTCCGACACGCGCGGCGAGTTCGTCGAGGTCGCCGCCTGCCTGCTGCTCGCCGACCGCAACGGCGCCGCCAGCCGCGCGCAGCTCGACACGTTCGCGCGCGTGATCGGGCGAGCTGGCGCCGCTGCTGCCGGCCGCGATGTCGGTGCCCGACGCCGGCGCCGAGGCCGAGCGCGCCGAAGCGCTCGACCGCCTGTGCGCGGACGTCGACGTGCAGATCGGCCTGACCGTCCTCATGAGCGGCAGCGGCAGCATCCCGGGCACCAAGCTGCGCGGCATCGCCGAGGCGGCCGGCTTCCGGCTGGCGTCCGGCGGCCGCTTCGAGTGGGTGCAGGAGGACACCGGCGCGGTCCACGTACACGCTGCAGAACCTGCGCAACGAGCCGTTCACGGTGGACACGCTGCGCCTGTCGGCGACCAACGGCGTCGTGTTCGTGCTCGACGTGCCGCGCGTGGCCGATCCGCCGCGCACGTTCGACCAGATGAAGCTCGCGGCCAAGCGCATGGCGACCACGCTCGGCTGCGGAGCTGGTCGACGACAACCGGCGTCCGCTCGACGACGCGGCGCTCGCGGCGATCCGCAAGCAGGTCGATGCGGCCGCCGCCGCGCTGCGCGAAAGCGGCATCGAGCCGGGCAGCCCGCGGGCGCTGGCGCTGTTCGGGGCGTAGGCGTGGCCCCCGCGCTGCGTGCCGCCCCGGGCTGGAGCGCACGCGCGGCGGCCGGCACGCGCGGCGTGCCGCGGACAGGCCGGCCGCGGCGCGCGGCGCGCCGGCGCTGCGCGCCGAGATCGCCGAGCACAACCGGCGCTACTACGACGAGGACGCGCCGACCATCAGCGACGCCGAGTACGACGCGCTGTTCCGCGAGCTGCGAGGCGCTCGAGGCGCACATACCCGTCGCTGCGTCACGCCGGACTCGCCGACGCAGCGCGTCGGCGGCGGCCGCGCGGCCGCAGTTCGCGCCGGTCGCGCATCGCGTGCCGATGCTGTCGATCCGCACCGAGACGGACACGACGGTCGACGGCGCCGCCGAATTCGACGCGCGCATCCGGCGCGAGCTCGAAGCTCGCCGCCCGACGCGCCGCCGGTCGCGTACATGGCGGAGCTCAAGTTCGACGGCCTCGCGATGAGCCTGCGCTACGAGCACGGCGTGCTCACGGTCGCCGCCACGCGCGGCGACGGCGAGACCGGCGAGGACGTCACCGCCAACGTGCGCACGATCCGCGAGATTCCGGCGAAGCGCTTCGCGGGCAAGGCGCCGCCGGTGCTCGAGGTGCGCGGCGAGATCTACATGACGCGCGCGGATTTCGCGCGAGCTCAACGCGCGGCAGCAGGCGGCCGGGCGAGCGCCTGTACGTCAATCCGCGCAACACCGCCGCCGGCGCGGTGCGCCAGCTCGACCCGTCGATCACGGCGCAGCGGCCGCTGCATTTCTTCGCGTACGGCATCGGCGAGACCGACGGCTGGACGATGCCCGCGACGCAGGAAGCGCTGCTCGCGCGCGCTCGCCGCGTTCGGCCTGCCCGTCAACGGCGACCGGCGCGTCGCGCACGGCGCGCGCCGAGCTCGCCGCGTACTACGAGGATGTGCAGGCGCGCCGCGACGACGCTGCCCGTTCGAGATCGACGGCGTCGTCTACAAGGTCGACAGCCTCGCGCTGCAGCGCGAGCTCGGCTTCCGCACGCGCGAGCCGCGCTGGGCGGTCGCGCACAAGTTCCCGCCCGAGGAGATGCCGACCAAGCTCCTCGCCATCGACGTGCAGGTCGGCCGCACGGGCGCGATCACGCCGGTCGCGCGGCTGCGAGCCGGTGTTCGTCGGCGGCACGACGGTGACCAACGTGACGCTGCACAACGAGGACGAGATCCGCCGCCGCGACCTGCGCGATCGGCGACACGGTGATCGTGCGCCGCGCGGGTGACGTCATCCCGCAGGTGGTGCGCGTGGTGCCGGAGAAGCGGCCGCGCGATGCGCAGCGCGTTCGTCGATGCCGACGCAGTGCCCCGAGTGCGGCTCGGCCGTCGTGCGCCTGCGAAGGCGAGGTGGTCGCGCGCTGCAGCGGGCGGGCTCGTGTGCCCGGCGCAGCGCAAGCAGGCGCTGCTGCATTTCGCGGGCCGCCGCGCGCTCGACATCGAGGGCCTGGGCGACAAGCTCGTCGACCAGCTCGTCGATGCCGGCATCGTCCACACGCCGGCCGACCTCTACAAGCTCGGGCTGGCGAAGCTTGCCGCGCTGGAGCGCATGGCCGACAAGAGCGCGGCGAACGTGCTGGCCGCCATCGAGCGGAGCAAGGACACGACGCTCGCGCGCTTCATCTTCGCGCTCGGGCATCCGGCACGTCGGCGAAGCGACCGCCCGCGACCTGGCGCATCACTTCGGCAGCATCGACGCGCTGATGGCGGCGGACGCGGCCGCGCTGCTCGAGGTCAACGACGTCGGGCCCGGTCCTCGCGGAGTCGATCGCGAGCTTCTTCGCCGAGCGCGCACAATCGCGAAGGAATCGAGCAGCTGCGCGCCGCGGGCGTACATTGGCCGGAAGGCGCGCCGCGCGTGACGGCGGCCGGGCCGCTCGCCGGGCTCACGCTTCGTGCTGACCGGCACGCTGCCCACGCTGTCGCGCGACGACGCCAAGGCGCTGATCGAGGAGGCGGGCGGCAAGGTGGCGGGCAGCGTCTCGAAGAAGACGAACTACGTGGTCGCCGGCACGGATGCCGGCAGCAAGCTCGCGAAGGCCGAGGAGCTCGGCGTCGCGGTGCTCGACGAAGACGGATTGCAGCACCTCATCGCGCCGGCAGGGCACCAGGACATCATGAAAGCATCACCAAAGCCGTCTTTCCCGTCGCCGGCCTCGGCAGCCGCTTCCTGCCCGCCACCAAGGCGAGCCCGAAGGAGATGCTGCCGGTCGTCGACAAGCCGCTGATCCAGTACGCGGTGGAGGAGGCGGCCGCCGCCGGCATCACCGACATGATCTTCATCACCGGCCGCAACAAGCGCGCGATCGAGGATCATTTCGACAAGGCCTACGAGCTCGAGACCGAGCTCGCGCTGCGCAACAAGTCGGCGCTGCTCGAGGCGGTGCAGGCGACTCGACGCCGCCGGGCATCAACTGCATCTACATCCGGCAGTCCGAGGCGCTCGGCCTCGGCCACGCCGTGCTGTGCGCGGCGCCGGTGGTCGGCGACGAGCCGTTCGCGGTGATCCTGGCCGACGACCTCATCGACGCCGAGGTCCCGGTCATGAAGCAGATGGTCGACGTCGCGACGCGCGAGAACGTCTCCACCATCGGCGTGATGGAAGTGCCGGCCGACGACGTCGGGAGCTGGGGCATCGTGGAGACGATCCCCGGCGCCACGTCCGATTCGCGCGTGACCGCGATCTCGCGCATCGTCGAGAAGCCGAAGCCCGGCAGCACGCCGTCGACGCTGGCCGTGGTCGGCCGCTACGTGCTCACGCCGCGCATCTTCCATCACCTGCGCACGATGCCGCCGGGCGCCGGCGGCGAGATCCAGCTGACCGACGGCATCGCGCGTCTGCTCAAGGAAGAGCGCGTGGTCGCGTACCGCTTCGCCGGCCGCCGCTACGACTGCGGCCGCAAGCAGGGTTACCTCGAAGCCACCGTCGATTTCGGGCTCAAGCATCCCGAGACGGGCGCGGAGTTCGCGCGCTTCCTCGCCGAGCGCGGGAAGCGCTAGTCCGCGATGACGCTCAACGAGCTGCGCTATCTCGTCGCCGTCGCGCAGGAGCGCAACTTCGGCCGCGCGGCGCAGAAGTGCTTCGTCAGCCAGCCGGCGCTCTCGGTGGCGATCCAGAAGCTGGAGGACGAGCTCGGCACCCAGGTGTTCGAGCGCGGCAAGAGCGAGGTGACCGTCACGCCGGTGGGCGAGCGCATCGTCGAGCAGGCGCAGCGGGTGCTGGAGGAGTCGTCGCGCATCCGCGAGATCGCGCAGGCCGGACGCAACCAGCTCTTCGGGCCGCTCAAGCTCGGCGTGATCTACACCGTCGCGCCGTACCTGCTGCCGGACCTCATCCCGGTGCTGCACGAGCGCGCGCCGCACATGCCGCTCGACATCGAGGAGGACCTGACCGAGAACCTCGAGGCCGCCCTGAAATCGGGCCGCATCGACGCTGCGATCGTGGCGCTGCCGTTCGCGCCGCCCGGCGTCGTCACCGAGTTCCTGTACGAGGAGCCGTTCCAGGTGGTGGTGCCGGCGACGCACAAGTGGGCCAAGCGCAAGCTGGTGCAGCCCTCCGAGCTCGCCGGCGAGAACACGATCCTGCTCAACGTCGGCCATTGCTTCCGCGACCAGGTGCTGGAAACGTGCCCGGAGCTGAATCGCGCGGATGCGCACATCAGCCGCACCAACTCGCTGGAGACCGTGCGCAACATGGTCGCCTCGGGCCTCGGCATCTCGGTGCTGCCGCGCGACGCGCTCACGCCGAAGTACCACAGCCGCATGGTCGTGCTCGGTGCCGTTCGCCAAGCCCGTGCCCACCCGCCGCGTGGCGCTCGCGTACCGCCGCAGCTTTCCGCGGCCGGCGGCCATCGCGGCCATCCGGGAGGCGGTGCAGGAATGTCGCGCCGCGACCCCCAGGCGGCCGCGCGCCGCCTAGCCGGGCGTCATCCCAGGAAGTAGTGCGGGATCCAGGCCGCGAGGTCGGGGATGAACACGACCGCCAGCAGTACCGCCACCTCCGCGACGATGAACGCCCAGCAATAGCGGATCGTCTCGCCGTACTTGCATCCCGCGATGCTCGTCGCCACGAACAGCAGGACCGCCACCGGCGGCGTGGTCGAGCCGATCTGCGTGGCCATCACCATCATGAGGCCGAGCTGGAACTCGTCGATGCCGAAGTTGCGCCCGATGACCACGGCGACCGGGATCAGGATGATCAGGATCGCCATGGAATCCACGAACATGGTGAGGACGAGCATGACCGACATCAGCAGCAGCATCACGCCCAACTTCGAGCCCGTGATGCCGGTGATGCCGGCGAGCACGATGTCGTTGAAGTTGAGGTACGACAGCAGCCATCCGAACGCGCCGGCGACGCCGATGATCCCCGATACCATCGCGGTGGTGACGCCCGCGCGGATGAAGATGTTGGGGAGGTCGCGCAGCTTGAGCTTGCGGTAGATGAAGAAGCCCACGAAGAATCCGTAGAAGCAGGCGACCACGCCGGCCTCCGTGGCGGTGAACGCGCCGGTGAGGATGCCGCCGACCACCAGCACCGGCGCCAGCAGCGCGGGCCAGACGTTGACGGTCGCCTTGACCACGCGCCTGGTGTCGAACGCGCCCGTCGTGCGCCGCAGCTCGGGGAACGCCGCGCGCAGCGAGTAGATCCTGATCACCACCATGAGGCCGAGCGCCGATCAGGATGCCCGGCACGATGCCGCCCAGGAACAAGCCGCCGATCGACACGTTGGCCATCGAGCCGTACACGATCATCGTCATCGACGGCGGGATGATCGCGCCGATGGTGCCGGCGCACGCGACGAGCGCCGCCGCGAAGCCCGGCTTGTAGCCGTGGTCCTTCATCGCGGGCACGAGGATCGAGCCGATCGCCGAGGTGTCGGCGACCGACGAACCCGACACGCCCGCGAACACCATGCTCGACACCACCGAGGCGTGCCCCAGGCCGCCGCGCCAGTGGCCGACCACCGTCTCCGCGAACTCGACCAGCTTCTTCGAGATGCCGCCGGCCGAGATGAGCTCGCCCGCCAGTATGAAATAGGGCAGCGCGAGCAGGCTGAAGTTGTCGAGCATCGCGAACATCTTCTGGGGGAACAGTGCCGGCACCAGTGACGGTGTGGCGAGGATGCCGGCGAGCCCGACGATGCCCATCACGAGCAGGATCGGCACCCCAAGCGTGATGAGGGCGAGCAGCAGGACGAAGAGGCCGACCAGCATCAGTGCGCTCCGCCGAGCGGCGCGGGCGCCGGATCGTCCCAGCCGAAGTACGTGGCGAAGCGGCGCAGTGCGACGAACGCGAGGTACGCGGCGCCGATCACCATCCCCGAGTACACCTCGTCCATCGGGATGCCGAGACCGGGGCTGTCCTGGCTCTTGGCCACCGCCATGATCACCAGCGTGTAGCGGCCGATGGCCATGGCGAGCGCGAACCACAGCACTTCGGTGAGCAGTCCGACCGCCGCGCTGCACCGGCTCGGGCAGGAGCCGCAGCAGCATGTCCATGCCGAGGTGCGCGCCGCGCCGATAGGCGACGGGAATCGCCAGCATCACCATCCAGATGTGCCCGAACTTCTGGAACTCCTCGCTCCACGACAGCGGCAGGCCCAACACGAAGCGGTTGAACACCTGCAGCCCGCCGACCAGGGTGAAGGCGAAGAAGATCAGGAAGAGCACGTACTCGACCGCGCGGTCGATCCACGCGAACAGCCTGGCGATCATGGGCGCACCTTCACGGACGACGGCGATGGAACCGGCGCCGCGTCCGCACCCGGCGGACGCGGACGGAACGGCGACGCGCGCTACTTGGTCTCGCGGATCGTCTTCAGCAGGTCCTCGGCGCCGATCTGCTTCGCGAGCTGATCCTGCAGCGGTCCCGCGGCCTTGAGGAACTGGGTCTTGTCGATCGGGTTGACGATCATGCCCTTGTCCTTCAGCTTCTGCATCGACTCGGCGTCGCGCTGCACCGACAGGCTGCGGTTCACGTCCTGCCCGAGCTTGGCGGCGGCCGCGACCACGGCTTTCTCCTTGTCGGTGTAGCCGTCCCACTCCTTCTTCGAGATGACGGTCACCGTGGGTCCGAACAGGTGCTCGGTCAGCGTGATGTACTTCGCGACCTCGTAGTACTTGCCGGTGTAGATCGACCGCGGACGAATGCTCGAAGCCGTCGAGCACGCCGGTCTGCAGCGACGTGTAGACCTCGCCGAACGCCATCGGCGTGGCCGACGCGCCCATCGCGTTCAGCGCGGCGACGTAGGTCGGCGTCTGGATCGTGCGGATCTTGAGGCCCTTCAGATCCTCCGGCTTCTTCACTTCCTTCTTGGTGGTGACGACGTTGCGGTAGCCCCAGCTGTCCTGCCAGCCCAGCACCTTGAGGCCGAGCTTCTCGTGCTCCGCCGCCAGCGTCTGCGCCGACCTTGCCGTCGAGCACGTGGTGCGCATGCTCGTAGTTCTTCCACATGAACGGCAGGTCGAGCACGCCCATGCGCTTGTTGAAGTTGTTGTGGATCGCGGTGCCGCCGATGTGCATGGTGGCGCCGGCGCCGAGCTGCATGCCCTCGATCACCGCGCGCTCCTCGCCCAGCTGGTTGGCCGGGTAGACGCGGGCCTCCAGCGTGTCGGAATTGCTGTTGATGTAGTTGGCGATGATCCACGCGGTCATGTGGTTGTCGTTGGCGACGTCGGCCGCAGTCGCGTGCGAGATCTTCACTTGCTTCTTGGCTTGCGCAGCCGCATGTGGCGCGCCGGCGAGCGCGGCCGCCACCGTGACGCAGAGTGCCAGCGTGCGCAGCATGGAACCTGTCTTCATGGTCGTCCTCCTTCGGGTGGCTCGGGGTGGTCCCCGGTTATGAACGCCGGCGCGCGGGGTGTGGCGGCGGCGGATGCGGCGGCGGCGGAAAGCCGCGTGGATACTTGTCGTAGGCGGGCGCGATGTCGCGGATGGTGCCCGCGAGCAGGTTGCGCATCGCCTGCTCGGCCTCGGCCGGATCGCGCCGGCGAATGGCGGCCGCGACGGCGCCGTGCTCGCCGAGCGAGTTCTCGTAGCTCGTCTCGCGCGCGTTGCTCGCGATGCGCACGCAGGCGAGCAGCGCGGTGCGGATGGCGGCCGCGAAACGGATCAGCATCGGGTTGCCGGTGGCCGTGATGACGAGCTCGTGCAGCGCAAGATCGTGCATGCAGCACGTTTCCATGTCGTGCGGCGTGGACGCGACCATCCCGCGATGGGCCGCCTCCATCGCCAGGATCTGCTCGGGCGTGGCGCGCGACGCCGCGAGCCGCGCGGCCGCGGGCTCGATGATCATCCGCAGGTCGAGGAGATCCATGAAGAACGCCGGATCGGGGGGCGCCAGCGAGAGCCAGCGCAGCACGTCGTCGTCGAGGAGGTTCCACTGCGCGCGCTCGGTGACTACGGTGCCGCGCCGCGTGCTTGCCTTCGACGAGCCCCTTGGCGGCGAGTGCGCGCAGGGCCTCGCGCAGCGACGGGCGACTCAAGCCCATCTCCCGGGACAGGTCGGCCTCGGTGGGAAGCAGGTCGCCCGGCTTCAGCGCGCCGGAGACGATGCGCTCGCCGAGGTGATCGACGACGTTCGCGGACTTGCGCCGACGCGCGGCCGCTGCCGGCACGGCGGGCTTGCGCCGGGCAACGACAGCGGTCTTGCGTGGGGCGAGGGTCCGTGTGGCGGGCATGGAGTTCGCGATTTGTCGGACACAATGCCATTAAAGTCCGACATAAACAAGTATACTTTCCGGAACGCGCACGTGCCCGGCGGATTCCCCCGCGGGCGCGCGTCTTCCGCACCGCGAACATGGAGCAGGCGATGACTTCCGATCTCAAGGGCAAGGTGGTGCTCGTCACGGGCGCCTCGACCGGCATTGGCGCCGCGGCCGCGCAGGCGTTCGCGCGCGCCGGCTGCAGGGTGATGGTCCATTTCAACGCGAGCCGCGAGGCGGCCGAGGGCGTGGTCGCGCGACATCAAGGCGGCCGGCGGCGAGGCCGCGATGGTCGGCGGCGACGTGATGGAGGAGGCCGAGGTGAAGCGCATCGTCGCCGAGACGGTGGCCAAGTACGGCCGCATCGACGTGCTCGTCAACAACGCGGGCGGCATGCTCGGCCGCGTCAAGATCGAGGACTACACGGTCGAGCACATCAACCGCGTGCTGTCGCTCAACTGCACGCAGGTCGCGCTGTTCATGCGCGAGGTGATCCCGGTGATGCGCAAGCAGAAGTCGGGCAACGTGATCAACGTCACGTCGATCGCGGCGCGCCACGGCGGCGGTGGCGGCGCGATCCTCTACGCCGGCGCCAAGGGCTTCGTCTCCACCGTGACCCACGGCTGGGCGAAGGAGGTCGTCGGCGACAACATCCGGGTCAACGCGGTTTCCCCCGGCGTGATCACCACCCCGTTCCACGACCGGTACTCGACGCCGCAGCAGCTGGCGGCGATGCAGGCGACCGTTCCCATGAACCGCCTCGGCAGCGCCGACGAGTGCGCAGGGACGTTCCTCTACCTCGCGTCCGACGCGATGTCGGGCTACGTGACGGGACAGGTGATCGAGGTGAACGGCGGGCAGCTGATGCCGTAGCCGCGGGGCACGGGGAGCGGGACCCGATCGTCACAAATTCGGCGAGGCTGCCGAGCACGTGATGCGGCGGCGGACCGTGGCGGTCCACCGGCGCGCCGGCGCGGTTCACCCAGAAGGTCGTGAATCCGTACACGCGCGCGCCGATCGCGTCCCAGCAATTCGCCGAGACGAACCCGATGCGCTCGGCGGGCAGCGCAAGCCGCTCGCAGGCCAGGCCGTAGACGCGCTGCGCGGGCTTGTAGACGTCGACCTCGTCGACGGACAGCACGCCGTCCAGCAGCGCCGTGAGGCCGTTGTGGTGCAGCAGGGGCGCCATCGCCGCGGCGGTGCCGTTGGTGAGGATCCACCGCGCGCGCGGCGCCAGCGAGGCGAGCGCGTCGCGCGCGTCCGGAAACGCAGCGAGGCCGTTGTACGCGGCGCACAGGCGCTGCTGCTCAACCGCGCCGAGGGGGAGCACGAGCGCTTCCACGGCATACGCCAACGCCTGCGCGGTGACCCGCGTGAAGTCCTCGCGCGGGTGCGCCGGACCCTGCATCAGCGACGTGAGCCAGGTGTATTCGAGCTGCTTGGCGCGCCACAGGCGCGAGAGTTCGGCGCCGCGGCCCGGCGCCAGCTGCTCGGCCAGCGACGGCCACCGAATGCACGTCGAAGAGCGTGCCGTAGGCATCGAACACGAACGCGTCGACGGTGTTGCGCGCAGTCTTGCTCATGGGAGTCTCCGCTTCCGCCGTGCCCGCGCCACCCGCAGCGCACGAGGCGGATGCACAAAAAAGAGGGGTTACACTTTCGCGTAACCCCTTGGTTCAATGTGGTGGGCATTGCTGGGTTCGAACCAGCGACCCCTCCCGTGTGAGGGGAGTGCTCTACCGCTGAGCTAAACGCCCCGCGAACCCAGACAGGAGCCGCGATTTAACCATACGGTCGGAACGAGGGTCAAACCGCCGAAAGGCCGATGTCCAGTTCTGTCTTGGACATCGTTGCACCAGGGCGGTGCTACACTGGTCCGAAACGGGGAGGCGGTCGGACGTATGGTTCCGGCCCTTCTGCCTAACCCACGGAAATTGCACGTTTAACGGGCAATGGCCCGACGCTTGCTAAGGTCTTGGCAGATTTCGAAGAAGATCGCATGTCCTCCCGTCCCTACGATGAAATGACCGCCGCCGACGGCGGCGTCCGCACCCATTACCGGGCCTTTGCCGACTGGCTCGAACGCACCGACGCGGCGCGCATCGCGCAGAAGCGCGAAGAGGCGGAGCGCGCGTTCCATCGCGTCGGCATCACGTTCGCGGTGTACGGCGAAGATGCCGGAACGGAGCGCCTCATTCCGTTCGACATCGTGCCGCGCATCATTCCGGCGGACGAGTGGAACATGCTCGAGCGCGGACTGAAGCAACGTGTACGCGCGCTCAATCTCTTCCTCGCGGACGTCTATCACGAGCAGAAGATCCTGAAGTCCGGCGCGATCCCCGCCGAGCGCGTGCTCGGCAATACGCAGTACCGCCGCGAGATGGCGGGCATGGACGTGCCCGGCGGCATCTACGCGCACATCGCGGGGGTCGACATCGTGCGCGCCGGCGCCGGCGAGTACTACGTGCTCGAGGACAACCTGCGCGTCCCGTCCGGCGTGTCGTACATGCTCGAGAACCGCAAGATGATGATGCGGCTGTTTCCCGAGCTCTTCGCGACGCGCTCGATACGGCCGGTGCAGCACTACCCCGACCTGCTGCTGGAGAACCTGCGCGCGGTCGGTCCGAAGGGCGAGGAGGCGCCCGACCGTGGCCGTCATGACCCCCGGCGCCTACAACTCCGCGTACTTCGAGCACGCGTTCCTGGCGCAGCAGATGGGCGTGGAGCTGGTCGAGGGCCAGGACCTGTTCGTCCAGAACGATACGGTGTACATGCGCACCACCCGAGGGCCGCGCCGGGTGCACGTGATCTACCGCCGGGTCGACGACGACTTCCTCGATCCGCTCGCTTTTCGCGAGGATTCGATGATCGGCGTGCCCGGCCTGTTCGCCGCCTATCGCGCCGGCCGCGTCACGCTCGCCAACGCCATCGGCACCGGCGTGGCCGACGACAAGTCGATCTACCCGTACGTGCCGGACGATGATCAAGTTCTACCTGGCGGAGGATCCGATCCTCAACAACGTGCCGACGTACATGCTCTACAAGCCGGAGGACCGCGACTACGCGCTCGCGCATCTCGGCGGAGCTGGTGGTGAAGGAGGTGCACGGCGCCGGCGGCTACGGCATGCTGGTGGGGCCCGCGGCGTCCACAGCGAAGAGCGCGAGGCGTTCCGCGGCGCGCATCCTCGCGAACCCCGACGGCTACATCGCGCAGCCGACGCTTGCGCTGTCGACCTGCCCGACCTTCGTCGGCGCCGGCATCGCGCCGCGGCACATCGACCTGCGGCCCTACGTGCTGTCCGGGTCGGACATCGATCTCGTGCCGGGCGGCCTCACCCGCGTCGCGCTGCGCGAGGGATCGCTGGTGGTGAACTCGTCGCAGGGCGGCGGCACCAAGGACACCTGGGTGCTGGCCTAGCGAGCGCCCATGCAGAACGCCATGCTCTCCCGCACCGCCAACGAGCTCTACTGGATGGCGCGCCACATCGAGCGCGCCGAGAACACCGCGCGCCTGCTCGACGTCACCTACCGCACGTCGCTCCTGCCGTACGAGCCGCAGGAGCCGGGCCTCGCATGGGCCGAGCCATGGGCGGTGCCGCTGATCGCCACGGGCACCGCCACGGCGTTCTATCGGGGTTATCCGGCGCTCACCGCCGAGAACGTGATCCGGTTCATGGTGCTCGACGCGACCAATCCGTCGTCGATCTACTGCTGCCTGCGCGCGGCGCGCGAGTCGGCGCGCAGCGTGCGCGGCGCCATCACGTCGGAGATGTACGAGGACCTGAACGGGGCGTGGATCGAGATGCGCGGCCACGACTACCAGCGCGTGCAGGGCGTCGGCGTGTCCGAGTTCCTCGACTGGGTGAAGATGCGCTCGCATCTCTTCCGCGGCGTGACCTTCGGCACGATGCTGCGCGACGAGGCCTATCACTTCATCCGCCTCGGCACGCACATCGAGCGCGCCGACAACACCGCGCGCATCCTCGACACCAAGTACCACATCCTGCTGCCGTCGGCGGCCGACGTCGGCGGCGCGGTCGACTACTACCAGTGGGCGTCGCTGCTGCAGTCGCTGTCGGGCTTCGAGTCGTACCGCAAGATCTACAGCGACGTCATCCGCCGCGCAGCGTGGCCGAGCTCCTGGTGCTGCGCGACGACATGCCGCGCTCGCTGCACAGCTGCCTCAACTTCATCGACGACACGCTGGAGCTCCTGTGCGACGACCACAGCCGCGAGCTGCGGCGGCAGGCAGGCGAGCTGCACGCGCGGCTGCACTACGGCCGCACCGACGACATCATCCGCTTCGGGCTGCACGAGTACCTGATGGATTTCCTGCAGCGCGTGTCGGTGCTGGGCGACGAGATCAGCCAGCGCTTCCTGGTCCCGTCGTATTGAGCCGGTGCGGCCGCCGCGATTGGGTAGAATGGACGACTTTGCGCGGCCGCGCCCGGACTCCGCGCGCACGGGACCATGACTTATTGCGTTGCCATGTCGCTGGACGCGGGAATGATCTTCGCGTCGGACTCCCGCACCAACGCCGGCGTCGACCAGATCGCGCGCTTCTCCAAGATGAAGGTGTTCGCGCAGGAAGGCCAGCGCGTCATCGTCACGCTGTCGTCGGGCAACCTGTCGATCACGCAGAACGCGCTCAACATCTTCGAGCTGCAAGTCGCGCGGCGGGCGACAACCAGATGCACCTCTGGAACGCGGAGTCGATGTTCGACGTCGCGCGGCTGCTGGGCGACTCGCTGCGCGAGGTGAAGACGCGCGATGGCCCCTACCTTGTGCAGAACAACATCGACGCCTCGGCCAACTTCATCATCGGCGGCCAGGTCCGCGGCGAGCCGCCGCGGCTGTTCAACATCTACGGCGAGGGCAACTTCATCGAGGCCACGCCGGACACCTGCTATTTCCAGATCGGCGAGACCAAGTACGGCAAGCCGATCATCGATCGCGTGATCAAGCGCACGACGAGCCTGCTCGACGCGACCAAGTGCACGATGGTCTCGTTCGACTCGACGATGCGCTCGAACATCTCGGTCGGGCCTGCCGATCGACCTGCTGGTCTACGAGATCGACACGCTGCGCATCAAGCTGCAGCGGCGCATCGAGGAGATCCGACCCGTACTTCCAGATGGTGCACACGCAGTGGGGCGAGGGCCTGCGGCGCGTGTTCGCGCAGCTGCCCGATCCCGACTGGTCGTGACGGTGCGCTGATGGCCATCCGCGTCGCGCTCTCGCACCGCACGACGTACCGCTTCGACCGGCACGTCAGCCTCGGCCCGCACGAGATCCGCCTGCGGCCGGCGCCGCACTGCCGCACGCCGGTGCTCGGCTACTCGCTCAACGTCACGCCCGACGCAGCACTTCCTCAACTGGCAGCAGGACCCGTACGGCAACTGGGTCGCGCGCCTCGTGTTCCCGGAGCGCGCCGACAGCTGGAGATCGAGGTCGACCTCGTCGCCGACCTGACGGTCATCAATCCGTTCGACTTCTTCGTCGAGGAGTACGCCGAGAAGTATCCGTTCGCGTACAAGCCCGAGCTCGCCAAGGAGCTGATCCCGTTCCTCGAGACGGCGCCGCTCGGCCCGCGCCTCGCCGCGTGGCTCGACGACTTCCGCAGGACGATCGAGCCCGGCGAGAACACCGTGATGCTGCTGGTGCGCCTGAACCAGCTGCTGCAGCGCAGATCCGCTATCTCGTGCGCATGGAGCCCGGGGTCCAGCCGCCGGACGACACGCTGGAGAACGCGAGCGGCTCGTGCCGCGACTCCGGCTGGCTGCTCGTGCAGATCCTGCGGCACCTGGGCATCGCCGCGCGCTTCGCGTCGGGCTACCTGATCCAGCTGCGCGCCGACGTCGAAGGCGCTCGACGGCCCCTCCGGCACCGACCACGACTTCACCGACCTGCACGCGTGGGCCGAGGCCTACATCCCGGGCGCCGGCTGGATCGGCCTCGATCCGACGTCGGGCCTGCTGGCCGGCGAGGGCCACCTGCCGCTCGCCTGCACGGCCGATCCCGGCAACGCGGCGCCGGTCATCGGCTACACCGACGTGTGCAACGTCGAGTTCGAGTTCGCGATGAGCGTCACGCGCGTCCACGAGGATCCGCGCGTCACCAAGCCCTTCAACGACGCGCAGTGGAAGGCGATCGACGCGCTCGGCGAGCAGGTCGACCGCGATCTCGCGCGCGCACGACGTGCGCCTGACGCAGGGCGGCGAGCCGACGTTCGTGTCGATCGACGACATGGACGGGCCGGAGTGGAACTTCACCGCGCTGTCGCCGAGGAAGCGCGAGCTGGCCGAGCAGCTGCTGCAGGCGCCTGCAAGGCGCGCTTCGCGCCCGGACGGCTTCGCTGCACTTCGGCCAGGGCAAGTGGTATCCGGGCGAGCCGCTGCCGCGCTGGGCGCTCGGCGTCTTCTGGCGCGTCGACGGGCAGCCGCTGTGGCGGCATCCCGCGCTGGTCGCCGATACGACCCGGCCCGGCAAGGTCGACCGGCGCGCGACGCGCGACATTCGGCGAGACGCTGGTGACGGCGCTCGGCCTGCCGGCGTCGCTGCTCATCACCGCCTACGAGGACGTGCCGAAGCTGCTCGCCGCCGAAGCCGCGCTGCCGGTCAACGTCGATCCGCTGCAGGCCGACCTCGCCAGGCCCGACGAGCGCGCGCGCCTTGCGCGCCTGCTCGCCGGCGGCCTCGGCGCGCCGGCGGGCTACGTGCTGCCGCTGCGCGCCTCCGGTCGACGACGCAGGACGCGCGGGCTGGCTGTCGAGCCCGTGGCCGCTGCGCCGCGAGCATCTGTTCCTCGTCGGCGGCGATTCGCCGCTCGGGCTGCGGCTGCCGCTGGCGTCGCTGCCGGACGTGCTGCCGGAGGAGCAGGAGCAGGAGTTCGCGGTCGATCCCTTCGCGCCGCGCGGCACGCTGCCGCCGCGCGACGACCATGAAGCCCGCGGCGGCCTCCGTGCGCGGCGACCAGCCGCGCGAGGTGATCAAGACCGCGCTCGCGCTGCAGGTGCGCGACGGCCATCTGTACGTCTTCATGCCGCCGCTCGAGCGCCTCGAGGCGTACGTGGCGCTGCTCGCCGCCATCGAGGACACCGCGCACGCGATGCAGCTGCCCGTCGCGATCGAGGGCTACACGCCGCCGCGCGATCCGCGCGTGAAGGTGCTGATGGTCACGCCCGATCCGGGCGTCATCGAGGTCAACGTGCATCCGGCGTCGACGTGGCGCGAGCTGATGGCGATCACCGGGACGCTCTACGAGGAAGCGCGCCTCGGCGCGGCTCGGCACCGAGAAGTTCATGCTCGACGGCCGCCACACGGGCACGGGCGGCGGCAACCACGTCACGCTGGGCGGCGCCACGCCCGCCGACAGCCCGCTGCTGCGCCGGCCCGACCTGCTGCACAGCCTGATCACCTATTGGCAGAACCATCCGTCGCTGTCGTACCTGTTCTCGGGCATGTTCATCGGCCCGACCAGCCAGGCGCCGCGCGTGGACGAGGCGCGCGACGACAAGCTCTACGAGCTCGCCATCGCGTTCCAGCAGCTCGAGCGCAAGCAGCAGGTCGGCAAGGAGACGCCGCAGCCCTGGCTCGTCGACCGCCTGCTGCGGCATCTTCTGATCGATCTCACCGGCAACACGCATCGCGCCGAGTTCTCGATCGACAAGCTGTACTCGCCGGACGGCCCGACCGGCCGCCTCGGTCTCGTCGAGTTCCGCGCGTTCGAGATGCCGCCGCACCACCAGATGAGCGCGCTGCAGATGGTGCTGCTGCGCGCGCTGGTGGCGCGCTTCTGGCGCGAGCCGTATCGCGGCGATCTGGTGCCATGGGGTACTGCGCTGCACGACCGCTGGCTGCTGCCGCATTTCGTCGCGGCCGACATCCGCGACGTGGCTCACGACCTCGCCCGGGCGGGCTACCCGTTCGAGCCCGCGTGGTTCGAGCCGTTCGTCGAGTTCCGCTTTCCCCGCTACGGCACCGCCACGTACGACGGCGTGACCCTCGAGCTGCGGCAGGCGATCGAGCCTTGGCACGTGCTGGGCGAGGAGGTGAGCGGCACCGGCACCGCCCGCTACGTCGACTCGTCGGTCGAGCGCATGCAGGTGAAGGTCATCGGGATGACGGGCGGGCGCCACGCGGTCACCTGCAATGGTCGGGCGCTGCCGCTGACGTCGACCGGCGTGCCCGGCGAGTTCGTGGCCGGCGTCCGCTATCGCGCGTGGAGCCCGCCGTCGGCGCTGCATCCGACGATCGGCGTGCACGCACCGCTGGTGTTCGACCTCGTCGACACCTGGGCGCATCGCGCGCTCGGCGGCTGCACGTACCACGTCGCGCATCCCGGCGGACGCAACTACGCGACGTTCCCGGTCAACGCCAACGAGGCGGAGGCGCGCCGCGTCGCGCGCTTCTGGGCGCACGGGCACACGCCGGGACCCATGCAGGTCTATCCCGAACCGCCGAATCCGGCCACGCCCGCCACGCTCGACCTGCGCTGGCAGCCGCTGCGCTAGCCGGATTGTCCGGGGTGCACGCGAGCGCGTCGTCCGCCGCGCCGCCGCATGCAGCCACCGGCGGCGCGGCGAACCCCCGCAATCCGGCACATGCCGTCGCGCGGTCGTGGGATGATGCGGCGCGCGGCGGGCCGGCACCCTGGTACGTTCCGGAAAGCGCATTAGTGCATCGGCAGCGCCAGGTTGCCTTATAGTGCTGGGCGAACGGCGCGCACCGCGCGCCCGGCAAAACCAGCGGCCATACGAAGGCCGCTTTCGTTTGGAGGATTCCATGTTGCGCACGCTCGCGTTCCTGCTTGTGCTGCCGTTCGTCTTCGGCGCGTCCACCGCCGCCGCGCAGGCGAAGAAGGGCCCCGTCAAGGTGCCGACCGACAAGGACAAGTCGGTGGCCATCACCGTGTTCATGCGCGACGGCGGGACCAAGAACGAGATCCTGCTCGCCACCCGCGTGTGGCCCGACTACCCCGACTACAACGCCGTCGCGCTCCAGCGCTACTTCGCCCTCATGAAGATGCTGGAGCCCACGTACAAGCAGGACGACGACGTGGCCTATTCGTGGCAGCAGAAGGGCAAGGTCACGAAGTGCAGCATCTACCTCGAATCGGCCGACGCGGGGGCCAAGTCCGGCACCGGCGCAACCGTCGGCTGCGAGGCGAACGGCGTGAGCAGCGTCGCGGTGCCCGACGCCAAGGGCGGCGTGAGCTCGTCGCAGGATCCCAAGCACCTGACCGAAGTGCTGGAGATGTTCAAGAAGCAGCAGGATCGCGCCAAGACCAGCGTCGCGGCCGCGAAGTAGGTTTCCCGCTTCCGCACGCGACCCCGCCGCGCTTGCGCAGCGCGGCGGCGGGCCGTGCGGCCGCTCCGGTAGAATCGGGCGCATCGCAATCGCTTCGCGCATCGCGCCTTCGCCGTGACCCAGGTCCGCACCCGCTTCGCTCCCAGTCCCACCGGCTACCTGCACCTCGGAGGCGCGCGCACCGCGCTCTTCGCGTGGGCCTTCGCGCGGCATCACCAGGGCACGTTCATCCTGCGCATCGAGGACACGGACGTCGAGCGCTCGACGCCGGCGGCGGTGCAGGCGATCCTCGATGCGATGCGCTGGCTGGAGCTCGACTACGACGAAGGCCCGTTCTACCAGATGCAGCGCATGGACCGGTATCGCGAGGTCATCGCGGACATGCTCGCGAAGGGGCTCGCGTACCGCGACTACATGACGTCCGCCGAGCTCGACGCGCTGCGCGCCGAGCAGATGGCGCGCGGCGAGAAGCCGCGCTACGACGGCCGCTGGCGGCCCGAGAACGCGGCGGGCCGGACGCCGCCGCCGGACGCGAAGCCCGTCATCCGCTTCCGCAACCCGGACACGGGCACGGTGGCGTGGAACGACGGCGTGAAGGGCCGCATCGAGTTCGCCAACAGCGAGCTCGACGACCTCGTGATCGCGCGCGGCGACGGGACGCCGACCTACAACTTCTGCGTCGTGGTCGACGACTGGGACATGCGGATCACGCACGTCATCCGAGGCGACGATCACGTCAACAACACGCCGCGCCAGATCAACATCTTCAGCGCTCTGGGCGTCGCGCCGCCGGCGTACGCGCACGTGCCCACGGTCCTGGGCGAGGACGGCGCCAAGCTCTCCAAGCGGCATGGCGCGGTCAGCGTGATGGATTACGAAGCGGCAGGGTACCTGCCCGACGCGATGGTCAATTTCCTCGCGCGCATCGGCTGGGCCCACGGCGACGCCGAGATCTTCTCGCGCGCGCAGCTCGTCGATTGGTTCGAGCTCTCCGGGATCAGCCCGGCGCCCTCGCGCTTCAACGCGAGCAAGCTCAACTGGGTGAACCAGGAGCACATGAAGCAGCTCCCGGAAGCCGAGCTCGGCCGGCGTCTCGTGCCTTACCTGCAGCGCGACGGCCTCGATCCCGCGGCGGGCCCCGATCCCGGCGCGGTGGCGACGCTGTTGCGAGACCGCGCGGAGACGCTGGTCGCGATGGCCGATTCCGCATGGTATTTCTACAAGACGCCGCACGTGCCCGTCGACAAGATCACCGAGCACGTGAACGAGGGCAACCGGCGCGCGTTGAGCGAGCTGCACGATTCCTTCGCCGCGCTCGAATGGACCCGCGAGCGCCTGCTCGCGGCCCTCAAGGACGCGGCGGCCCGGCATGGCCTCAAGGCGCCGCAGATCATGATGCCGATGCGCGTGCTGGTGGCCGGCACGCCGTCCACGCCCGCGATCGACGCGGTGCTGGCGCTGCTCGGGCGCGACGCAGTGCGCGCGCGGATGGCGACGGGCCTCGGCATCGGGTAGCGCTGCAGTCCGTCGGCCTCGACGCAAAGGCCGCGAAGCACCGCGCGCACCGCCGCTGCGCGTTTGCGATCCTGGCGGGATCGGGTAAAATAACAATTTCCCGCACCTGGATCGTCATGACCAAGTTCGTCTTCGTGACCGGTGGGGTGGTCTCCTCGCTCGGCAAAGGCATCGCCGCTGCATCTCTCGCCGCCATCCTCGCGTCCCGCGGCGTCCGCGTCACCAATCTCAAGCTCGACCCGTACATCAACGTCGATCCCGGCACGATGTCGCCGTTCCAGCACGGCGAAGTGTTCGTGACCGACGACGGCGCGGAGACCGATCTCGACCTCGGGCACTACGAGCGCTTCACCGACGTCCGGATGGGGAAGCGCAACAATTTCACCACCGGCCAGATCTACGAATCGGTGATCCGCAAGGAGCGGCGCGGCGACTACCTGGGCGGCACGGTGCAGGTCATTCCGCACATCACCGACGAGATCAAGAGCTGGATCCTCACCGGCGCCGGCGACGCGGAGGTCGCCATCGTCGAGGTCGGCGGCACGGTGGGCGACATCGAGTCGCTTCCGTTCCTCGAAGCCATCCGCCAGCTCGGCATCACGCTCGGCCGCGAGAACGTCTGCTATATCCATCTCACGCTGGTGCCGTTCATCCCGTCGGCGGGCGAGATGAAGACCAAGCCGACGCAGCATTCGGTGAAGGAGCTGCGGGAGATCGGCATCCAGCCGGACGTCGTGCTGTGCCGCGCCGATCGCCCGGTGCCGGAAGGCGATCGCCGCAAGATCGCGCTCTTCACGAACGTTGCGCCGGAAGCCGTCATTCCCGCGCTCGACGCCAACTCGATCTACAAGATCCCCGGCATGCTGCACGCGGAAGGGCTCGACGACATCGTGTGCAAGAAGCTCGCGATCAGTCCGCCGCCCGCGGACCTGTCGGCGTGGCACAAGCTCGTCGACGCGCTCGAGCATCCGGAGCACGAGGTCAACATCGCGATGGTCGGCAAGTACGTCGACCTGACGGAATCGTACAAATCGCTGTCCGAGGCGCTCACCCACGCCGGCATCCACACGCGCTCGAAGGTCAACATCCACTACGTCGATTCCGAGCAGATCGAGAAGGACGGCGTGGATTCGCTGCGCGGCATGGACGCCATCCTCGTTCCCGGCGGCTTCGGCAAGCGCGGCGTCGAGGGCAAGATCAAGGCGGTCCGCCTCGCGCGCGAAGCCGGCATCCCGTACCTCGGCATCTGCCTCGGCATGCAGCTCGCGGTGATCGAGTGCGCGCGCGACATGGCCGGGCTCGCGAACGCCAACAGCACGGAGTTCGACGCCGACACGCCGAATCCGGTGGTGGCGCTCATCACCGAATGGCAGAACCGCGACGGTTCCGTCGAACGGCGCACGGAGACGAGCGACCTGGGCGGCACCATGCGCTTGGGCGCGCAGCCGTGCGAAGTGGTGCCGGGATCGCTCGCCCATCGCATCTACGGCGCCACGTCCGTGGCCGAGCGGCATCGCCATCGCTACGAGGTCAACAACCATTACCTGCCGCGCCTGGAAGCGGCGGGGCTGTTCGTCGGCGCCCGCGCGAAGAGCCCGCTGGCCGGCGATCTCGTGGAGATGATCGAGCTGCCGGGCCATCCGTGGTTCTTCGGCTGCCAGTTCCACCCGGAATTCACGTCGAACCCGCGCCGCGGCCATCCGCTGTTCGTGGCTTTCGTGAAGGCCGCGCTCGAGCATCAGCAGCGCGCGCGCGGCGGTGCCGTGCACGCGGTGGCCGAGCTCGTGGCGTCGATCTGATCCCGCCGTGAATCTCTGTGGCTTCGCCGTCGGGCTCGACCAGCCGCTGTTCCTCATCGCGGGGCCGTGCGTCGTCGAGTCGCGGCAGCTGCAGATGGACGTCGCGGGTGAATTGAAGGCGATCTGCGCATCGCTCGAGATCCCCTTCATCTTCAAGTCGTCGTACGACAAGGCCAATCGCAGCTCGCACGCGTCGTTCCGCGGCCCGGGCATGGAAGAGGGGCTGCACGTGCTGGCCGAGGTGCGCAAGCACGTCGAGGTGCCGGTGCTCACCGACGTGCACACGGTCGACGAGATTCCCATGGCCGCGTCGGTCGTCGATGTGCTGCAGACGCCCGCGTTCCTGTGTCGGCAGACCGATTTCATCCAGGCGGTGGCCGCGTCCGGCAAGCCGGTCAACATCAAGAAGGGCCAGTTCCTCGCGCCCGAGGACATGGCGCAGGTGGTGGCCAAGGCCAAGGCGGCGAGCGGCGCGGACAACATCCTCGTGTGCGAGCGCGGCGCGTCGTTCGGTTATCACAACCTGGTCTCGGACATGCGCTCGCTCGCGATCATGCGCGACACCGGGTGCCCGGTGGTGTTCGACGCCACGCATTCGGTGCAATTGCCCGGCGGCCAGGGCACGTCGTCGGGCGGCCAGCGCGAGTTCGTGCCGGTGCTCGCGCGCGCCGCGGTGGCGGCAGGGGTCGCGGGCGTCTTCATGGAGACGCACCCGCAACCGGAAAAGGCGCTGTCCGACGGGCCGAACGCGTGGCCGCTGCCGCGCATGCGGGCGCTGCTCGAGACGCTGAAGGAGCTCGACATCGCAGTGAAGCGGCGCGGCTTTCCCGAGGCCGAGCTCATGGCCCTACGATCGCAGTAGACAACAAGACAAGGCACACCGATGTTCGTCCATCTCGTCCTCATCAAGTGGAAGCCCGGCGTCACGCGCGCCGATCCGCGCGTGCCCGCGTGGGAAGCGAAGTTGAAGGGGCTTCCGCAAAAGTGCCCCGGCATCGTGCGCTTCGAGTGCGGGTTCAACACCACCGACCGCCCGGTCGCCTACGACTTCGGCATCAACATGGCGTTCGACACCCGCGCGAACCTCGATGCCTACGGCCCGCATCCGGCCCACCAGGAAGTGGTCGTCGCGCTGCGCGAGATCGCGGACTGGATCATCTGCGACTACGAGATCCCCGGCTGAGCGGCGGTCCGGCCGGCCATCGCCGCATTCCCTATCCCGAACCCTGATTGCAGAAAACATGAGCGCCATCGTCGACGTCATCGCCCGCGAGATCCTCGATTCCCGCGGCAATCCCACCATCGAGGCAGACGTCGTCCTCGAATCGGGCGTTTCGGGCCGCGCGGCCGTGCCTTCCGGCGCCTCCACCGGGTCCAAGGAGGCGGTGGAGCTGCGCGACGGCGATTCGTCGCGCTACATGGGCAAGGGCGTCACCCGTGCGGTCGAGAACGTCAACACCGAGATCTGCGAGGCGATCCTGGGCCTCGACGCGTCCGAGCAGAGCTTCATCGACCATACGCTGATCGAGCTCGACGGCACCGAGAACAAGGGACGGCTCGGCGCCAACGCGATCCTCGCGGTGTCGTGCGCGGTGGCCAAGGCGGGCGCCGACGAAGCCGCGCTGCCGCTCTATCGCTATCTCGGCGGCGCGGGGCAGATGCAGCTGCCGGTGCCGCAGATGAACGTGATCAACGGCGGCGCCCACGCCAACAACGCGATCGACCTGCAGGAGTTCATGCTGGTGCCGCTCGGCGCGCCGACGTTCCGCGAAGCGCTGCGCTATGGCGCGGAAGTCTTCCACACGCTCAAGAAGCTCATCGATTCCAAGGGCATGCCGACCACCGTCGGCGACGAAGGCGGCTTCGCGCCCAACCTGCCGTCGAACGAGTCCGCGCTGCAGCTCCTGGTCGAGGCGATCGACAAGGCGGGCTACACGCCCGGCACCGACATCGCGCTCGCGCTCGACTGCGCCGCGAGCGAATTCTGGAAGGACGGCCGGTATTTCCTCGAGTCCGAGAATCGTTCGCTGACGTCCGAGCAGTTCGTCGACGTGCTCGCCGCCTGGTGCGACAAGTATCCGATCATCAGCATCGAGGACGGCATGTCGGAGCACGACTGGGACGGCTGGAAGCTGCTCACCGACCGCCTGGGCAGGAACATCCAGATCGTGGGCGACGACCTGTTCGTCACCAACACCAAGATCCTGAAGCAGGGGATCGCCAAGGGCGTCGCCAATTCGATCCTGATCAAGATCAACCAGATCGGCACGCTGACGGAAACCTTCGCCGCGGTCACCATGGCTACGCGGGCCGGCTACACGTCGGTGATCTCGCATCGCTCGGGCGAGACCGAGGACAGCATCATCGCGGACATCGCGGTGGGCACCAACGCCGGGCAGATCAAGACCGGGTCGCTGTCGCGCTCCGATCGCATCGCCAAGTACAACCAGCTCCTGCGCATCGAGGAAGACCTGGGCGACTCGGCGAGCTATCCCGGCCGCGACGCGTTCTTCAACATCCGCAGGTAGCATGCCCCCTTGCGCATCCTCGCGCTCATCCTGCTCGCGCTGATCGCGGCCCTCCAGTACCCGATGTGGCTGGGCAAGGGGGGCTGGCTGCAGGTGCGGGAGACGGGACGGCAGCTGGCGTCGCAGCGCGAGGCGAATGCGAAGCTCAAGGCGCGCAACGAAGCGCTCGACGCCGACGTGCGCGACCTGAAGACGGGCTCCGAGGCGATCGAGGAGCGCGCGCGCTCGGAGCTCGGCATGATCCGCAGCGACGAGGTGTTCTTCCAGCTCCAGCCCGGCGTGGTGGTGCTGAAGCCGCTCGCGCCGGCGCGTCCGCCTGCGCCGGCGAAGCCAGCGCAACCCGCGCCCGCCCGCTGACCGCTGCGTCATGG
Source organism: uncultured beta proteobacterium (assembly GCA_963725735.1). Classification (GTDB taxonomy): domain Bacteria; phylum Pseudomonadota; class Gammaproteobacteria; order Burkholderiales; family Casimicrobiaceae; genus VBCG01. Next base: position 51,131 of record CAVRZM010000021.1, read on the forward strand.
TTCGCGCGAGCTCGCGCCAGAACCCGCGCCTCAAGGATGCGGCGCGGCTTCTATCCTCGTCGCGCGACCGCCGCAAGTCCGGCCGCTGCGTGCTCGAGGGCGAGCACCTGATCAGCGTCTACCAGCAGCACATCGGCGCGCCGGAGACGCTGCTCGTCGTCGACGAGAAGACCCGCGATCCGCGGATCGCCGCGCTGGTCGCGCGGATGCCGCCGCGCGACGTGATCGCGGTGCCGGCCGCGCTGTTCGCGGAGGTGTCGACGCTGCCCGCGGACATCGGCGCGCTGGCGATCGTGCCGACGCCCGGGCCGAGCGCGCCGCCGCCTGCGCGCTTCCACCTGCTGCTCGACGACCTGCAGGATCCGGGCAACGTCGGGACGATGCTGCGCACCGCCGCCGCGGCCGGCGTGGATCAGGTGCTCCTCTCGGCGAACTGCGCGTTCGCGTGGGCGCCCAAGGTGCTGCGCGCCGGGCAGGGCGCGCATTTCCTCACGACGATCGTCGAGGACGTCGACCTGCCCGCGTGGTGCGCGGCGTTTCGCGAGGCGGGCGGGCACGTGGCGGCCACCGTGCCGTCGGGCGGCGCCGATCTCTATGGGTCGCCGCTGCCGTGGCCGCTGGCCGTGGCCATCGGCAACGAAGGCGCCGGCCTTTCGCCCGCGGTGCGGGCGCAGGCGGATCGTCCCGTCACCATCCCCATGCCGGGCGGCATGGAGTCGCTCAATGCGGCGGCCGCCGCGGCGGTGGTGCTCTTCGAAGCCGTGCGAACGGGCCGCCGCGCCTAGAACAGCACTGCGGAGAAATATCCCGATTCCACGCAGCCCGGGTACTGCGAGCCGACCGCCGCCACCCACTGGCCTTCGATGCCCTGGCTGGTGGCCTTCACCTGCGTGACGTTCGCGTTGGTGGAGATCGTGGTGGTGCCGCACGAGTAGTTCGCGCCCGGCATGCGGTAGAGCTGCCCGTTCTGGATGTACGAGCCCTGCATCGTGCAGGTCGTCGAGTCGTTGAGCATGTCGATCTTGAGGCTGCCGCCGACCGTCTGCGTGACGGCGAGCGACACGAACACGTTCACCGTCCCGTTGTTGGCCGGATCGGTGCAGTTGGTGAAGATCGACGTGAAGCCGCCGAGGTAGTTGCCGCCGAGCGGGATGCCCTTGAGGGTCTGGCGCGTGATGGACCTGGTCACGGTCACGTTGCCCACGTTGTACGTCAGCGTGCCCGCGTACGACGAGGTCGGCGTGAACGTCACGGTTCCCACCTGGCTAGTCGTGCGCTGCGTGGAATCCCAAACCCCGCCGTAATACGAGCCGGTGGTCTGGTAGAGCGGGCCCGACCAGATACCGTTGCCGTCGACGTTCATCTGGCCCGTGACCCACGTCGGCTGCTGGTTCGCGCCGTAGATGAAGAACGTGGCGAAGATGAAATCGTCGGCCTGGACGAAGTTGACGCCCCAACCGCTTTCGCCCGGGTTCCACCACAGGTCGGTCCAGTCGGTGGCGAAGGCAGGCCGCGCGGTCGCGAGGGCCAGCAGCAGGACGGCGAGAAACGAACGCAGGATGGGCATGATGGCGGGCATGGAAGAAGCGATGGCGAGGAATGGGAAGGGACGAGTGGCCGTATTCTATCGGGTCGGCGGCGGGTCCCCGTCATAGCGACCGTTGCGCGCCGGCGTGCGTGCAGGCCGACGCGCCTGCCGCAACACCCGCCGCGAGCGCGCTTGCGAGCGATGCGCCCGCGTCGAGCGCCGCCGCCAGCGCACCGGCCAGCGCATCGCCGGCGCCGGTGGAATCGATCACCGTCACCGGCGGCGGCTCTGCCTGCACGAGTTGGCCATGCTCCCGCGCCAGCGCACCGCGCGCGCCGAGCGTTAAGACGGCGGTCACGCCGAAACGTTCCTCCCACGTCGCCAGAACGTCCTCCGGCGACCCGCCGACCCCCAGCGACTCGCCGTAGAACGCCGCTTCGCGCTCGTTCACGACGAAGACGTCGATGTTCGGCCAGACGGTGTCGGGCAGCGGCGACGCCGGGGCGCCGTTGAGCACCACGCGCGCCCGCGCGGCGCGCGCCCGGCGCGCGACGGCCGCGACTTCGGCGACCGGCAGCTCGAGTTGCAGCAGCACCGTGACACCGGGTCCCAGCGCCGCATCCGGCACTTGCGACGCGCGCGCCTCGCCGTTCGCGCCGGCGATCACCGTGATCGCGTTCTCGCCGTGCGCGTCGACGTTGATCAATGCCACGCCTGTCTGGGCATCGACGCGGGCGACGCCGCCGAGGTCCACGCCGGCCGCCGCGAGGTTCGCGAGCGCGACGTCGGCGAAGCCGTCGCGGCCCACGGCGCCATACATCGCCACGCGTGCGCCGGCGTGGCGTGCGGCCAGCGCCTGGTTCGCGCCCTTGCCGCCCGGCACGGTCGTGAAGCCGTCGCCGGCGACGGTTTCGCCGGCGCGCGGAAGACGCGCAACACGCGCCACGAGATCGAGGTTGATCGAGCCGAAGACGACGACCATCGCGCAATCCCGCCCGCGGACGACCGTCAGCGCGTCACGCGACGTCGCGGTCGAGCGCGAAGCCGGCGTCGTCCAGCGCCGCGGCGAGCGCTGCGCGCTGCTGCGGATCGAGCGCCACCAGCGGGGGGCGCACGCGCATCCATTCGGCGTCGTGCTCGCGCTGCGCGACCATCGCCTTGAAGGCCGCCAGGAACGGCTGGCGAAAGAGGACATCGACGAAGGACATGCAGCGCGCGACATCGGCGTCCGTTGCGGACGGCGACAGCAGCTTCTGCACGAGCCCGGGCAGGACGTTGGCGATGCCGCAGATCGTGCCCGCGCCGCCGGCGCGCATGAGGCGCGGCAGCTGCGGCTCGTGGCCGATCACGATGGCAAGCTCCGGCACGCGCGCCAGGAGCGCCGCCGTGTGGTCCCACTGACCCGCGCTGTCCTTAACGCCGACCACCACGCCCGGGAAGGCCGTCGCCAGCCGCGCGACGAGATCGACCGACAGCGGCACCGACGAGATCTGCGGCAGGTGATAGAGGAAGATCCGCAGCCGCGGATCGGCGACACGCTCGATCAGCTGCGCGTACCACGCGAAAAGGCCGTCGTCGCTCGGGTCCTTCCAGAAGAATGGCGGCAGCACGAGGCAGGCGACGCAACCGGCAGCGACCGCATGGCGCGTCAGCGCGACGGTTTCCGGCAACGCGGCGCAGCCGGTGCCCGGAACGACCTTCGCGGCCGGCACGCCGGCTGCGAGCAGCGCGTCGAGTCCCGCGCGACGCTCGTCCAGCGCGAACGATTGGCCTTCGCCCGTGGTGCCGAACGGCGCGAGGCCCACCACGCCCTGCGCGAAGAGCCAATGCGCATGGCGCACGAGCCGCGCGTGATCGACGCGGCCATCGGCGGCGATCGGGGTCAGCATCGCGCACCACAGGCCGCGAATCACGTAATCATGTCGAGTCGTCATGCGTTCCTGGCAGCGTGCGAAGGCGTTGCGCGAAGGCGGCGGAGCCAATCGCGACAGGCGCGCACGGACCGTGGCGCGCAGTGTAGCATCGGCGGCATGACCGGCCACGTCGACGCCCATCACCACGTGTGGTCGCTCGCGCGCGGCGACTACGGCTGGCTCACGCCGGCGCTCGCGCCGATCTATCGCGACTTCTCGCTCGCCGACCTGGCGCCGTTGCGCGAGCCGGCGAACGTCACGACGACGGTGCTGGTGCAGGCCGCGCCGACGCGTCGCGGAGACGCAGTATCTGCTCGACGTCGCGCAGCGCAGCGCAGGGCGTGGTGCAAGGGCGTGGTCGGCTGGGTCGACCTCGGCCGCGCCCGACGCCATCCCGACGCTCACGCGGCTCGCGCGCAATCCGCTGCTCAAGGCCGTGCGCCCGATGCTGCAGGACGTGCCGACGATCCGGACGTGGATCCTGCGCGCCGAAGTGGGACGCACGCTCGCCGCACTGCCGCGCCTCGTCGCTGCGCTTCGATGCGCTCGTGAAGCCCGCGCAACTGCCGGCGCTGCTCGACGCATGCTCGACGGCAATCCGGATCTCGCCGTGGTCATCGATCACGGCAGCGAAGCCCGACATCGCCAACGGCAAATGGGAGCCGTGGGCACGCCACATGCGCGCCGATCGCCGCACAATCCGCGCGTGCGCTGCAAGCTGTCGGGACTCGTCACGGAGGCGGGCCCGGGCTGGACGATCGACATGCTGCGCCGCTACTTCGACTTCCTCGCCGAGCGCTTCGGGCCGCAGCGCCTCATGTGGGGCAGCGACTGGCCCGTCGTCAACCTCGCCGGCACGTACCAGAGCTGGTATGCGGCGACGGTCGCGCTCACCGTCGGCGTGGTCGGCGCGACGATCGCGCCGCGCTGATGGGCGACACCGCGCGCCGCTTCTACGGCCTGTAGGACCCCGCCTACGCGCGGGTCGGTGCCTCGCCGACGTCGCCGCCCGCGGACGTCCGTGTCCGGCGCCGACAGTCGCACGCCCGCGTCCGACAACCCGCGACCACGCGGTCGCACCGCGCATTCGGAGGCGTCCGACTGCGCGCAATGCCCCGCGAAAACGATGATCGCTCCATCTTCACTTCACTTCGCGTGTGCGCCGCCGCCCGGGATCTCCAGCGAGCGCGCACGTGCCGACAGGGTTCATGGAGGACAATGGGACCGAGATGCCATGCGAACCCGATCACGCGCACGTTGCCGCTCCTGCGGCGGCGATGCGTCGTTGTGCTTCCGGGCGTGGATGCCGGCGCGCAGGCAGCCGCGACGACCGCCGCCGATCACGCGCTTGCGTCGAGGCGCGCATTCCCGCTGTCGGCCGGCGGCGCCATCGCGCCGAAGTACCTGTACCTGTTCTCGCCGACGGCCCACTGGCATGGGGCCATTGCGCTGGAAGTACAACCACGCCAACGCCCCGGCCGCGCTCGCCGCGCGACAAGGCGGGCGTGATCGCGCAGCTGCAGAAGAGCGTTCGACAAGTGGTCGTCGCAATGCGGCATCACCTACGCAGTACGACGGCGAGACCGACCATCGCCGCCGAACAACATCGTCGACGACCCCGACGTACGGCGCCGCAGCCGGACGGCGCAAGCGTCGTCGGCTGGGGCGCGCTGTCCGATCCGTCGCTCGGCGCGTGGACGTACGCGTGGTACGCGCAGGAGAGCAACGATCGCGTCATCTTCGACGCCGACGTCACGTTGTCAGCGTCACCAACATCGCCTCGATCGCCGACCTCGACCGCCTGATGACGCACGAATGGGGTCATGCGCTCGGTCTCGATCACCGCAACACCGAGTCGGCGATCATGGCCGGCCCGCCGTCGACGCACTACAACGCGCTCGTCACGCCGCAGCCCGACGACGTGCGCGGCTGCCGCTGCCTGTACGGCCTGCCCGCCGGCATGAGCGCGCCCTACGTGTGCTCGCTGCCGCCGAAGGTCGACTTCGGCAACGCCGCGGTCGGCCGCGCCGTCGCCCGTGCAGATGCGTCACGTTCACCAACAGCGGCAACGCGCCGCTGTCGATCGCGACCGTCGACGGTGACCAACGCGCAGTTCACGCACGTCGCCGGCTGCACGCCGGGCACCGTGGTGATGCCCGGCGCGAGCTGCACGGTGCAGGTGCAGGTCACGCCGAGCGCCGCCGGCGCGCGCGGCCGCGCAGCTCGCGCTGTTCACCAACGACGGCTACTACGAGCTGTCGCTCGCGGCGAACGGCGTGCAGAGCACCGGCGGCGAGCCGGTGACATCGCCGCGCCTACCGTGGAAGTGGTCGAGTACTACAACGCCTCGCTCGACCACTATTTCATCACCTGGATCGCCGCCGAGATCGCGAACCTCGACGCCGGCAATGACGCCGACCCCGTGGACGCGCACCGGCCGCACGTTCCGTGCGCATGACGACGCCGCAGCCGGGCACGAGCCAGGTGTGCCGCTTCTACATCCCGCCGTCCGACGGCAACTCGCACTTCTTCGGCCGCAGCGCCGACGAGTGCGCCGCGTCGCAGACGGGCGCATCCGGACTTCGTGCTCGAGGATCCCGCGTACATGCAGATCGTACCTGCCGACCGCCGGCGTCTGCCCGGCGGGCACGCAGCCGGTGTATCGCCTCTTCAACAACCGGCCGGATGCGAACCACCGCTACACGACCGATCGCGCGCTGCGCGACGCGATGGTGGCCAAGGGCTGGGTGGCGGAGGGCGACGGGCCGGACGCGGTGGCGATGTGCGTGCCGCAGCAGTGATCGCGCGGCGACGACGCGTGGCCGACGCCGCGCGCGCAGTCCTAGTAGATGTGCCGCTGCAGCTTCGCGCGATGCAGGATCGTCGTCGCGATCTCCTCGATCGACTTGGTCGTCGTGTCGACCATCGTGATGCCTTCGCGGGTCATCATCGCCTCGGCCTCGCGCACCTCGTAGCGGCAGTTGTCGAGCGCCGCGTACTTGCTGCCGGGCCGGCGCTCCTCGCGGATCTCGCGCAGCCGCTCGGGCTGGATGGTGAGGCCGAAGAGCTTGTCGCGATACGGCATCACGGACGCCGGCAGCCGGCGATCGGTGAAGTCGTCGGGCGTCAGCGGAAAGTTCGCGGCGCGGATGCCGAACTGCAGCGCGAGGTACAGCGACGTCGGCGTCTTGCCGCAGCGCGAGACGCCGACCAGGATCACCTGCGCCTTGGCGAGGTCGCGCGTGGTGGCGCCGTCGTCGTGCGCCTGCGTGAAGTTGATCGCGTCCATCCGCGCGAAATACTCGTGGCTGTTCGGCGATGCCGTGCGAGCGGCCCGCCGCGTGCGAGCTCTTGGCGCCGACAGCTCTGCCTCGAGCGGCTGGATGAACACCTGGAAGAAGTCGAGCGTCAGCGCGTCGGCCTCGCGGCGGATGCGTCTCGCTCATCGCCTCGTCGACCACCGAGCTGATCACGAGCGGCCGCCGGCCTTCGCGCCGCGCGGTCTCGTTGACCTGGCGGATCGCCTCCTGCACGCGTTCGGGCGAATCGACGAACGGGATCGTCACCCGGTGGAATGCGAAGTCCTCGAACTGCGTGAGCAGGCTGTTGCCGAGCATCTCGGCGGTGATGCCGGTGCGGTCGGACACGAAGAAGACGGTGCGTTGATCGGGCATGGGCCTCGCGAGGGTTACCAATGGGTCCAGACCGGCGTCGACGCCGGCCGGCAGCGGCGGCAGGCCGCCGAGCTCGATCCAGCTTTCGCCCGGCCCGTGATAGTCGGACCCGACGAGACCGCGAGAGGCCGAACACGCGCGCGTACGTCGCGAATTCGACGACCTGCGCGGCCGTGTGCGACGACGAGCAGCACCTCGATCGCCGTCGCCGCCGCGTTCGCGGAACTCGCCGAGCAGCCGGCGCATGCCGGTTGCCGTGAGCGGATAGCGGCCCGGATGCGCGAGCACGGCCTGGCCGCCGGCGGCGTGGATCCACGCCACCGCATCGGCCAGCGTCGCCCACGCGTGCGCGCACGTAGCCGGGCTTGCCCGGCGTCAGGTAGCGCTTGAACGTCGACTTCATGTCCTTGCGCGCGGCCCTGCTCGATCAGGAAGCGCGCGAAGTGCGTGCGCGAGATCAGCCGGTCGCTGGTCACGAAGCGCGCGCGCCTTCGTACGCGCCGGGAATGCCGGCCGCGCGCCAGCGAGTCGGCCATCCACCGCGCCCGCCGTCGCGGCCGCTGCGGATCGTCGCGAGCCCCGCGGCCAAGTGCCGAGGTCGCCGGATCGATCGTGCAGGCCCACCACGTGCACCGTGTGGCGCTCCCAGGTCACGGACACCTCGACGCCGTTCACGAGCGTGAGCCGGCTGCCGCGCGCCGCCTGCGCGGCCTCGGCGAGCCCCGCGGTGTCGTCGTGGTCGGTCAGCGCGAGCACGTCCACGCCGTTGGCCGCGCCGCGCGCGCGACGAGCGCCGCCGGCGCAGCAGGCCGTCCGGAACGGTGGAGTGGGAGTGCAGGTCGTAGCGCGGCATTCGTGTCCCGCGTGGGCGAAGGCCGCGCGTGGGCGACGGCAGGCGCGACACGTACGACAGTGGGGACGATGATAGCAAACGCAGGTGCGTGCCGCGGTGCGTGGCGCGTTTGCCCGCGCGGCGTTCTTCCGGGATTCGGTGGCTACGGTCGCTGTCGGCTGCCGAAAGATGCCCATTGCACAACTTCCGATGCGCCCGAATCGCCATCCGGCGCGATTTGCAACGCTGCCGTACGCATGTTGGCACCGTTCGTCCGCTTGGACTTGCGTCACTCGACGAATCGGTCAAAGATATGCCATTGGGATAGCGCTTCACGCCGCCCGAATGGGCGGGTATGCGCGCGAACCCGGCCTCCGACCCCAAGGTCCAACACCCGTGAAAATTCTCGACCGCGTCCTCAACCCCCGCGAAATCCGGCGGCGCCTCGGCATGAACCAGGAGCAGTTCTGGACCCAGATCGGCGTCACCCAGAGCGGCGGATCACGGTACGAAAGCGGACGGGACATGCCGCGTCCGGTCAAGGAGTTACTGCGGCTTGTTCATGTGGAACAGCTGGACCTGTCGCAGGTGAAGCGGGTCGATTTCGAGATCATCAGCTACCTCAAGGAATCGCATCCGGACCTGTACCGCACACTGCGGCGGGCGGTGAAAAGCCGACATCGCCACGGACCGGACGGCGGCGTCAATCTGGCCCCGGATACGGAGGGCGGCGACCTCGATGGTGAGGATGTCTCGACGCTGCAGCCGGAGCTCACCCCCAAGCCCTGAGCGACTTTACGGGCGGCGTCCGCCCGACACGCGTCGTTCGGACACGGCCGCCTTGCAAGCGGCCGTTTTCGTATCGATTCCGCGGCCTACCCCAGGCCGCTGCCGTTGCGCATCGCAGCATCAGGGAGCGCCCGAGTCGGCCGCGGTAAAATCCGGGTATCGGGCCGCCACGTTGCGCGGCGCACCATCGGGCCACGAACATGACGAGCAACAAGGCGCGGGTCATTCCCCTCGATCGATTGCGGATGACCGACGTCGAGGAGGTCGGCGGCAAGAATGCGTCGCTGGGGGAGATGATCAGCCAGTTGGCCGGTGCCGGCATCCGCGTGCCGGGCGGATTCGCCACCACCGCCACCGCGTTCCGCGAGTTTCTCGGCCACGAGGACCTGGCCGGCCGGATCGAGGCGCGCCTGCGAACGCTGGACGTGGACGACGTCGACGCGTTGGCCAGGGCAGGCAAGGAAATCCGCGGTTGGCTCGCGCAGGCGCCGTTGCCACCGACGCTCGAGACCGAGATCCGCGCCGCTTACCACGAGCTCACCCGCGCATCGCCGGAGGCCACGTTCGCCGTCCGGTCCTCGGCGACCGCCGAGGACCTGCCCGATGCCTCGTTCGCCGGTCAGCAGGAAACATTTCTAAATATCAGTGGCTTGGATAACATAATTCAAGCAATACGCGAGGTATTTGCATCGCTCTACAACGATCGCGCGATCGCCTACCGGGTGCACAAGGGCTTCGCGCACGCCGGCGTCGCACTGTCCGCCGGTGTGCAGCGCATGGTCCGCAGCGACCTGGGCGCCTCGGGGGTGATGTTCACCCTCGATACCGAGTCGGGCTTCGACCAGGTCGTCTTCATCACCGCGTCATACGGCCTCGGCGAGACGGTGGTCCAGGGCTCGGTGAATCCGGACGAGTTCTACGTCGACAAGCGCAACCTGGCGGCCGGTCGGCCGGCGATCCTGCGCAAGTCGGTCGGCGGCAAGGCCATCAAGATGGTGTTCACCGACGCCCGCAACGCCGGCAAGTCCACGGCTACGGTAGAGGTCCCGGCCGCCGAGCGCATCCGCTTCTCGATCACCGATGTCGAGGCCGAGGCGCTCGCCCACGCCGCGATGACCATCGAGCGGCACTATCAGCGTCCGATGGACATCGAGTGGGGCCGTGACGGCCAGGATGGGCAGCTCTACGTCCTGCAGGCGCGTCCGGAGACGGTGAAGTCGCAGGAGGAGGCGGCCGATCGCCTGCGCCGGTATCGGCTGAAGCGCACCTCGACGGTGCTGGCCTCGGGCCGCGCGATCGGGCAGAAGATCGGGCAAGGCAAGGTGCGGCTCATCCGCTCGGCGTCGGAGATGTCCCGCGTTCAGGCCGGCGACGTGCTCGTCACGGAGATGACCGATCCCGACTGGGAGCCCGTCATGAAGCGGGCCGCGGCCATCGTCACCAATCGCGGCGGTCGCACGTGCCACGCGGCGATCATCGCCCGCGAGCTCGGCGTCCCGGCGGTCGTCGGCTGCGGCGACGCCACGCAGGTGCTGCGCGACGGCGACGAAGTGACCGTGTCGTGCGCGGAAGGCGATACGGGCCACGTGTACGAGGGCCTGCTGCCGATCGACATCGTGGACGTGGCGCTCGACCGCATGCCGGCCTCGCCCACCAAGATCATGATGAACGTCGGCAATCCGGAGCTCGCCTTCGAATTCCAGCGCCTGCCCAACGAAGGCGTCGGGCTCGCGCGCCTCGAGTTCATCATCAACCGCAATGTCGGCATCCATCCGAAGGCGCTGCTCGAGCTCGATCGCCAGCCGGCCGAGCTGAAGCGCGAGATCGAGACGCGCATCGCCGGCTACGCGAGCCCGAAGGAGTTCTACATCCGGAAGATCGCGGAGGGCGTGGCGACGATCGCGTCGGCGTTCTTCCCGAAGAAGGTCATCGTCCGCCTCTCCGATTTCAAGTCGAACGAGTACAAGAACCTCCTGGGCGGCGATCGCTACGAGCCGCACGAGGAGAATCCGATGCTCGGCTTCCGCGGCGCGTCGCGCTACATCGCGCCGGAGTTCTACGACTGCTTCGCGCTCGAGTGCGAGGCGATGCGCCGCGTGCGCGACACGATGGGCTTCACCAACGTCGAGATCATGATCCCGTTCGTGCGCACGCTCGGCGAGGCGGAGAAGGTGATCGCGCTGCTCGCGCGGAACGGGTTGAAGCGCGGCGAGAACGGCCTGCGCGTGATCATGATGTGCGAGCTGCCGTCCAACGCGATCCTGGCCGAACGCTTCCTCGAGCATTTCGACGGCTTCTCGATCGGCTCCAACGACATGACGCAGCTCACGCTGGGCGTGGATCGCGACTCGGGCGGGCCCATCGCGTCGACGTTCGACGAGCGCGACGACGCGGTGAAGGCGATGCTGTCGCTCGCCATCAAGGCCTGCCAGAAGCACGGCAAGTACGTCGGCATCTGCGGGCAGGGACCGTCCGACCATCCCGACCTTGCGCAATGGCTGGTCGCGCAGGGCATCGAGTCGATGTCGCTCAATCCCGATACCGTCGTGGAGACCTGGCTCGCGCTCGCGGGCGCGACCGCCGCCTAGCGCTCATTCGGGCCTCGGCCGTGTGGTCGATGGCGGCGCACGCCCGTGCCGGCGTGCAATGTCGGCATGCGCCTGCCGCCTGCCGTGTTCGTCGAACTGGGTGCCTCGAAGATTGCGGGCGTGGGAATCGGCGCGCTGGCGCTGGCCACGCTCGCCGTCGTCTTCGCGCTGCCGCTGGCGGCGTGGCAGCAGTCTGCGGCCACGGTCGCCATCGCGGGATGGGCGCTTGCCGCCTTCCGCGTCGTCGCGCTGCGTCGCGGTGCGTCGGGCGGTGACAGGCCTCACGCTCGCTCACGATTGCAACGTGGTGCTGCGCATGGGCGATGGCCGGCTCGTCGCCGGGCACGTGCGCGCGTCGACCTACGTCGGCGCGCTGCTCACGAGCGTGGCGTGGCGCGCGGATGGCGCGCGCTGGACACGCGCCGTGCTGGTGTTGCCCGACATGCTGCCGGCCGAGGACTTCCGGCGGCTGCGGGTGCTGCTGCGTTACGCGCGCAGGGAGGTCGCGCAGGGCGTGCCTGCGAGCCATGCCTGAACGTCGAGGAGCTGTCCGCTGTCCGCCTTTGCCTGGCCGGCGATGAGGTGCAGGAAGAGCGGCACCAGTGCTTCCGGGGCGGGCAGGGCCGACTTGTCCTCGCCCGGGTGCGTGCGGCCGCGCAGCGGCGAGCGGATGGCGCCGGGCACCACGGCATTGATACGCAGGTGCTGGCGGTTCTCCCATTCGTCGGCGAGCTCGCGCGCGAGGGCGGAGACGGCGGCCTTGGTCACGGCATAGCCGCCCCAGTACGCACGCGGTTCCTCGCCGCGATTGTCGAGCGTGAAGACCACGCTGCCGTCCGCGGACGCATCGAGGAGCGGCATGAGCGCGCGGGTGAGGCCCATGGGCGCGGCCACGTTCACGCGCAGCAGCGAGAGCCAGCTGTCGAACGATTGATGCTCCATCGGCCCGAGGGACCCGAGCAGCGCGGCCGTATGCACGATGGCATCGACCCGGCCGAGCTGGCCTTGCAGCGCGCTCGCGACGTTGCCGAAATCATCCGCGCCCGCCTTCGCGAGATCGAGCGGCAGGATCACCGGTTCCGGATGGCCTGCCGCGACGATCGCGTCGTAGAGCTCCTCGAGCTTGCGCACCACGCGGGCATGCAGCACGACGATGGCGCCGTGCGCAGCGCAGGCCTGCGCGAGCGGAGCGCCGAGGCCGCCGGTTGCGCCGGTGATGAGCACGACGCGGTCGCGCAGCGAGCCGGTGATCGGCGGATTCGGGAGGACGGTAGGCATGCGCGAGCGGCAGGAGAGGGAATGACACGCGAAGGAGCGCGCGACGGCCGCGCGATGATAGCGGAATCCGGGGCGGCGTCCGCGCACGCTTTGGTGGACAAGGCTTGCGGATTGCCTGGAATCGTCGGTCGCGCTATAATTTTTGTTTCGCCGTGGGGGTATAGCTCAGCTGGGAGAGCGCTTGCATGGCATGCAAGAGGTCAGCGGTTCGATCCCGCTTACCTCCACCACCGAACCTGCAGCAGAAATGGAAGCAAAGGCCGTCGCCCCAACGTCGGCCGCGAACGAGCAGCAACGTCCCCATCGTCTAGAGGCCCAGGACACTACCCTTTCACGGTAGGTACGGGGGTTCGAATCCCCCTGGGGACGCCAATAAAAACAAGCGGTTAGAGAAAGCCGCTCCGCAGCAAGTTCAACCAACTGTTGAACAATTGCCCGCCACAATCAAAGAGGGCGAGCCCATCGGCCCGCCCCCGGTGTCGGCATTGCTGTCCCTAGTCGCGGTCCTCACCCAGTATTCGGGGTGCGTCGTCCAGCGGCTACCAATCGAGAGGAACTTGTCGCTGGTCAACTACCCGCATCCGCGCACCCCATAGGCTACAGCTTGGCCAGTACATGGGTCGGCGTGGCGACAATTTACGCCACGGCCGCGCTTGTATGTTCAGTCATGACCGGTGCGGTAGAGTTTGATCGCCGATGAGGTGACCAGGCCGGCCCGTGCAGTTTGGTTCGCGCTGGGGTGCTCGAGCCCGTCAGTGAGTCGAAAACGCACGACCGCCGCACTGGTCTTCCTAAAGCCCGAACGGTTACGCGCGCCGCAGTCGAGCGCGCATGCACAAGCAGGGGATCCGAAGACCATGTCTGGAATCCTAGTTGTGGTCGGCATCGATGTGGCGAAGACTCACGTCGACGTGGCGGTGCTCGGTCACACCTGGCCGGCGCGGCGATTTGCCAATGATGTCGACGGCCATTCGGCGTTGGCGGCGGCGTTGCAGCCGTTGGCGGCGCGTTTGGTCGTCATGGAAGCTACCGGCGGGTACGAAGCGCCTGTGGCCTGCGCATTGCAAGCGGCGGGGCTGCCGGTCGCCGTCGTCAATCCGAAGCGGGCGCGCGACTTCGCCAAGGGTATCGGCCGGCTGGCCAAGACCGACCGCATCGATGCCGAGGTCTTGGCCGAGTTGGCCGCCGTCCTGATCCGTCGGGATGACCTTGCGCGGTTCCTGCGACCGCTGCCTGATCCCCAGCAACAGGAACTGGCCGCCTTGGTCACCCGCCGGCGGCAACTGCTGACCATGCTCAACTCGGAGCGCCTCCGCCTGCCGCTGGCAGTCGCCAAGATCCAGCCAAGCATCGAGGCCATGATCACCGCCATTCGCCGCCAACTCGACGATGTCGAAGGGCAGATGCAGGCCCAGGTCCAGGAACACCACGCTGAGCTCGACGCTCTGCTGCGCTCCGCCAAAGGCATCGGGCCAATCGCCAGCGCTACCTTGATTGCCGCCTTGCCGGAATTGGGGCGACTGAACCGGCGCGAAATCAGCGCCTTGGTCGGCGTCGCCCCCATCGCCAACGATTCCGGCACCACTCGCGGTAAACGGCGCATCCACGGCGGCCGCTTCGACGTCCGCAACGTGCTGTACATGGCCACCCTCAGCGCATGCACCTGGAATCCAGCCATCCGTGCTCATTACAAGCACCTGCGCGCCGCCGGCAAAGTGCCCAAAGTGGCCCTTGTCGCATGCATGCGTAAGCTCCTGATCATTCTCAACGCCATGGTCAGGACCAGCACACCCTGGACGAATTCGCTTCACGGCGCTTGACACCGAACACGGTTACTCAATGCATAGTCAAGCGAGGGACTGTCCTATGAACGCTTCGTCGGTGGCGATGCCTCAATCGAACTCAATCCCGTTCGACGCCGCGAGTATCGAATGCCTCGCGGCTCGACTATTTGAGACGTTACAGGCCGCAAACGAGTTGATCGACGATACCGCTCGTTTGACCGAGGGCAAAGCGTTGGTAGCACACGCCCGGGAACTGCATAGTCACCTCGATGAGCGACTTCAGGTTGCCCCAGCGGCACACTGGCCCTTCGTTCTACACATCTCGGACGAGTTAGAGGCTGGCATCACGTGGCTGGAGGCCCTCGCGGCACTTTCGCCAGCGAAGATGATGGGCGTCGTCTAGGCGTATCCAAGTCGTATACGCCAACGGCTTCAAGTTTGACGCGGAGAGGAAGCTGGGCGGGATACTGAGGGAGACACCGAAGGCGCGAGCACGCGCTGCATCGGCACAAGTGCGGTGCCCAAAGAGGACCACACTCCCACGCTCGGCGACCTCGGCCGTAAGGCTTGAACGCACCCAAACTAAAGCAAGGGGCCGGGAGCCGGCGCCGCAGTGCGTTTGATTGCCCGCTTAGTTCCGTCGTGGAAAGTCAGAATAATCTCGACACTCGAAAGTTTGCCGTTGCTGTCGGCGAACAATTCGTCGGCCGACTGCTCCATTCTTTCGGACAACTGTTGCAGCGTTTCGAGCGAGGGCAATACGGTGCCGGGAACCACAGCAGACCCCATAGAATGGTCCGGCGTCCTGTTCGGCCGCGATCAATTCAGGCGACACCGGATTGCGTAATCGTTTCGTCGCTGTGCGGATAGAGATGCGCTTGTTCGCGGCGGGCGGCGCGGTCCTGGTCGCCGGACATGCGCATCACCAGGAGCAGGGCGAGCATCGCGAGCGACCAGCCGACGAGCCCCAACAGGATCCAGCCTAGGTCCATTTTCTGTCTCCCCAACAGAGACGGACGCGATTGCCGATTCTGGCCGCGTAGGTACGGCGAAACCTTGCGGTGGATTAAGAAATGCGGAGACGGCACTTCGTGAAACCGCGCAGATCGGCGCCAGCGCGACGCGGCGGTTGCGGACGTGAACGCCCGGGATTCCAGGAGACTCCAATCTTTGAGAGGATGGAGTCATGAGCACATCGAAGCGTTATTCCCCTGAGGTCCAGGAGCGCGCGGTCCGGCTGGTGTTCGAGCAGCAAGGTGAGCACGAGTCGCAGTGGGCGGCGATCGGCGCGATTGCGAGCAAGATCGGCTGCACCGCGGAGACCTTGCGGAAGTGGGTGCGCCAAGCCGAGCGCGACCAAGGCAAGCGCAGCGGCCTGTCCAGTTCCGAGCGCGACCGGGTCAAGGAGTTGGAGCGGGAGAATCGCGAGCTGAAGCGGGCCAACGAGATTCTGCGCAAGGCGTCGGCTTTTTTCGCCCAGGCGGAACTCGACCGCCGACCGAAGTGATGGTGGCGTTCATCGACGCCCACCGCGCCGTCCATGGTGTCGAGTCGATCTGCGCGCAGTTGCCGATCGCGCCGTCGCAGTACTACGCGCACAAGGCGCGGGAGGCGAACCCCGAGCGGTTACCGCCGCGATTGCAGCGGGATCGTGATCTGGTGCCGGAGATCCGCCGCGTACACGAGGAGAATTTCCGGGTCTACGGCGCGCGCAAGGTTTGGCGGCAACTCGGACGCGAGGGGCGGGTCGTGGCTCGGTGCACCATCGAGCGGTTGATGCGAATGGAGGGACTGCAGGGTGTGGTGCGCGGCCGCCGGCGGCGGACGACGTTCGGCGATGACCGTGCCGAGCGGCCACTGGATCGCGTCAACCGCCAGTTCCAAGCCAGTCGACCGAACGAGCTCTGGGTGGCCGACATCAGTGTGCCGCAGCAAGCGGCGTAGGAGATGAGAGAACGACAACGCAGACAAATGCAGCGTGACCTCTCGCGATCAGCCTGCAGGGGCGGATCGCAAACCACCGCGAGCGGTTGACGTCAAAAGCGTCGGTCGTGAGCGTCGCGGAAAAGGTGCCGGAAGGCATCAGGTGGGGACCGATGAAGGCGAACAACCGTGAACTGCCGTTCAAGTGTCGAAATAACCAGACGACGTCGAAACCGGGAGTTGATGTTGGCCCGGGATGAGCATGGCGGAGACCTGCTTACTGGCCATGTGGCGTCCGGCATAGAGGCAGCGCCAGCGCGGTCCGGGCTCCTATGTTGAACTGCGGGAACCTTCGATCGCGATACCAAGGGAAAGGCACAAGTGCACTGCACGAGGCCGACAGTACCGATGCGCGATCAAGGGGCGGAGCGGCTCGTAGTAGCGGTGAAGTCGCTGTAATGGCGATGGAGCGAAGGGGCCGCGTCAGTATGTCACGGAGGTCGGTCAACTGCGCGAGCAGGAGGAGCCGGCGCCCATGACACGGCCGTATGCGATCCCGAAACGCCTCGTCTGGGAAGCCTTCCAGCGGGTCAAGGCCAACGGGGGCGCAAGCGGTGTCGATGCGGAGTCGATCGTGGACTTCGAGAAGAAGCTCGGCGACAACCTGTACAAGCTTTGGAGTCGGATGGAATCCGGCAGCTACTTTCCGCCGCCGGTGAAGGCCGTGCCGATTCCGAAGAAGAGCGGGGGCGTGCGCATTCTAGTGGACTGTAACGATTGAATCGGGAGCAATTCGACGCGATGGATCGAAGTACTTCCATTTCACTGGTTTGGCCTGGGTGTTGTACTGGCGGATGTAACGCATGAGCTTCCTCTTCAGATCGGGCACCGAGGTAAACACACCACGGGAGATCACGTCCCGTTCGATCTTGGCGAACCAGAGCTCGACTTGGTTCAGCCAGGAGGAGTACGTGGGGGTGAAGTGCAGATGAACGTTCGAGTGCGCCGCCAGGAATGCGTCAACCTGCTTGGTCTTGTGCGCCGAGAGGTTGTCAGCGATGACGTGGATCTCCTTGCCGCGCGGTTGATTGACCACGATGTCGTTGAGAAACGCGACGAACTCGGCCGAGGTGTGGCGCTCGGCGGTCTTGCCCAGCACCTCGCCAGTCTTGGTGTTGAAGGCCGCGTACAGCGACAAGGTGCCATGACGAAAGTATTCGAAGCCGTGACGCTCGGCGCGCCCCGGCGACAGCGGCAGCACCGGATCTTTGCGATTGAGCGCCTGAATCGCCGTCTTCTCGTCCACGCAGAACACCGCCGCATGCTGCGGTGGGTTCAGATACAGACCGATCACGTCGGCGGCCTTGGTCTCGAAGTCCGGATCATTGGACGCGATGTAGCCCTCGAGCCGGTGCGGCTTCAGCCCGTGCTTGGCCCAGATGCGCGTCACCGTCATGTGCGAGATATCACCGCCCAGCTCGGCCGCCAGCTTGCGCGAGGACCAGTGGGTCGAACCATCGGCCGGCTTGCGCTTGGTCGTCCACGCCAGAACGCGTGCCTCCAGCCGATCCGTGACCTTGTAGCGCTCGCGCCCCGCATGCCGTGCAAACAGGCCAGCCAACCGTTCGGCCTCGAAGCGCTGGCTCCAGCGACTGATGTAGCTGTCGGCACAATCAAGCTTGGTCCGGATCTCCGCCCAGGTGCAGCCTTCGGCCAACAGCAGGACCAGCCGCGCACGGCGCGCCGAGTCCGCTCGACCGTTCCTGGCACTGGCTTGTCGCTGCAATTCAGTTTGCTCGCTCTTGGTGAGTTTCATCACGCCCTCCGCAGGCACGATGATACTACCGTTTTAAGTGTTACAGTCCACTAGGCGTGCCGACCGTTGCCGATCGAGTGGCACAGACGGTGGTCAAGCAGGTTCTCGAACCGATCCTGGAGCCCGTCTTCGACAACAACTCCTACGGCTATCGTCCCGGGCGCTCGGCGCACGATGCGATTGCATTGGTGCGGCGTCGGAGTTGGGAGTACGACTGGGTCGTCGAGTTCGACATCAAGGGCTTGTTCGATCATATCGACCACGACCTGCTGCTGCGAGCGGTGCGTAAGCACTGCCGCATTCCTTGGGTGCTGCTATACGTCGAAAGATGGTTGCGGGCACCCATGGCAACCCACACTGGCGAGCGCATCGAGCGTGACCGTGGTACG
This sequence comes from uncultured beta proteobacterium, assembly GCA_963725735.1. Lineage (GTDB taxonomy): Bacteria > Pseudomonadota > Gammaproteobacteria > Burkholderiales > Casimicrobiaceae > VBCG01. The sequence goes on from CAVRZM010000021.1 coordinate 69,645, forward strand.
CCGCAAGGCGGAGTGGTCAGCCCGTTGCTCGCGAATCTGTTCCTGCATTACGCGATCGACACCTGGATTCGCCGAGAGATGCGCAGCGTGCGACTGTGCCGCTACGCCGACGATGGCGTCATCCATTGTCGTAGCCAAGCGCAGGCACGGCTTGCACTCGACCGACTTGGGCAGCGGTTGCGGGACTGTGGGCTCGAGTTGCATCCTGAGAAGACGCGGATCGTTTACTGCAAGGACGTCAACCGACAGGCAGAGTACCCGGTGACACAGTTCACGTTTCTGGGCTATACCTTCCGACCGCGACGAGCGGTCGACAAGTATGGCCGGTTGTATGTGAACTTCTCGCCGGCGGTCAGCCGAGATGCGTTGACGGCCATGCGGCAGACAGTCCGGAGCTGGCATCTGCAGCTCAAGTCGGATAAGGAACTGGGCGATCTCTCGAACATGTTTGGTCCGGTCGTTCGCGGCTGGGCAAACTACTACGGTCGGTTCCATCCCTCGGCGCTGCAGCCTCTATGGCGGCACGTCAACGCGATACCTGGTTCGCTGGTTACGACGCAAGTACCGGCATCTGTCGCGCGGAAAGTGTCGCGCGATCCGGGCGCTGGAACGGCTCGCCGCCAGTCAACCGGAGCGCGTTTGTGCATTGGGAGCGGGGTCTACCCAGCGGCCCGCTGATGGGAGCCGGATGAGCTGCGAGGTTCACGTCCGGTTCTGCGAGGGGCTGGGGCTGCAATGCCCCGGCCTACTCACCCCTATGTCGCGACCTGGTCCGGCTTCGTCTACGTCGCCTTCGTGATCGACGTGTTCGCACGCCGGATCATCGGCTGGCGGGTGGCGCGCTCCATGCACACCGAGTTGGTCCTGGACGCGCTGGAACAGGCGCTGTGGGCGCGTTCCGGCGCCAAAGGCGTCGTTCATCATTCGGACAGGGGCCGGCAATACCTGTCGATTCGGTACAGCGAGCGGCTGGCCGAGGCCGGCGCCGAGCCATCGGTGGGCAGCGGCGGCGATTTCTACGACAACGCGCTGGCGGAAACGATCATCGGGCTCTACAAGACGGAGGTCATTCGTCACCGCGGACCGTGGCGGCACCTCGACGCGGTCGAATACGCCACGCTGGAGTGGGTCGACTGGTTCAACAACAGCCGGCTCCTCGAACCCATCGGCAACGTCCCACCTGCGGAACTCGAGGCGTCGTACTATCAGTCAACGGGTCAGTTGCCGATAGCAGCCTGACTCAAACCCGGAGCTCTCCGAGAAATCCCGGGGCGGTTCACAGCGATTCCCTCATATCCGGCGCAACCCTCGTGCGCTCCAGCTTGCCGATGTAGTCGCCCACCGCCATGAGTCCGTCGGGCAGCCGATCGCCTCGAGACGCGGGCACGGCGATCTGGGTCATGCCGCAGAGGTCGGCTTACCTACCGTAGCGCCGGTTGAACCCGATTGACTTGCGTCAACTGGGTCCAGCGCAGGATGCATTATGTGGACCCGAGCTGCAAGCGCTGGCACTATATCAATCTGGCGGCCCGTCGACGCCGCTAATGGGCGTGGTTAGGGCTGGTCCCCATGAGCAGCTTAATCCCACTTCTAGGCGCCTGATACTCAGGAGACTCCATGAAGATTATCGAACGGCTAATCATTGCAGTGACGGCACTGTTGCTCGCCGGGACGCCTGTAGCGCAGACCACTACGACCACGACGAGGACGGATGAGGGCGCCTCGAGTTACACCGTCACAAGGATGACTGGCGAAATCATCGTCGTGGACGGCAATGATCTGCTTGTCAGGATGTCGCCGGGTGGCGAGTATCGATGGTTCAGCCCCAGTCCCGATCGGCAGTTCATCATCGACGGGCAGCCAAAGACCGTTACTCAGCTAGCACCGGGAACCGTTCTTACGGCGATGATCGTCACCAGAGTCGTGCCTGTGACGGTCCGCACGATATCCATTACCAACGGCACGATCGTGCACGTCCAGGGCCGAAGCGTAAGCGCCCGACTGGAGAACGGCGAAGTCCGCAGCTTTCGCGTTCCCGCAAATTTCATGTTCAACGTGGACGGAAAACAGGTCCCCGTGAGCGAACTGAAGAAGGGAATGAAGGCCACCGCAACGAAAGTCGTGACCGAGCCGGTGACCGAACTCTCGACGCTGATGACGGTTACAGGCAAGGCGCCAAAATAACGTCGCGGCGACTTGCGGATCTCGAGGAACGCGGACAATCTAAGCGGAACGAGCAGCATGTTCGTGAAGCGCGATTACTGCACGCACGCTTCTGATTCGAACACAGGAGTTAGCTGACGAACCCTTAAAGCATGGTTCAGCTCTGGAGATGCCGCGATGGAAGCGCCGGACGTGCTTCCTCCGCACTGCAGACAGAGCGTGGCAAGGATGCGGCGCCGAGGGATCGCGATCGCTGCCGCCGTCGCGACCCCTCAGGCGTCACAACAGTCATGTGGCCTTCAACGCCGTGATGCAGCGCGACCCGCACTCGCCTGCATTCTATTCATGCCACTTACGGTCTCATCGTTCGCGCGGTGGCGCGGCGAGATCCTTGTCGGTGTTATCGATGAGGCCCGCAGAGGCGATCATCGACGGCGGCGATGCGCTGCCCGACTTATAACGTCGACCCTCGCGATCGAATCGAAGGATCGTCGGGGACTCTACGCTGGACGAGGACGCCACCGACGTTTTCGGTCGCGACTCCCGCCGGTTGTCAAGCCCAAGCCGACGGTTCAGACTGCCCGAGACCTAGAACCCCTCGTCGGCGTTTCCGATCAACCCTGCCGAAGTCCGCAGCGCCTGGCGTAAGTGTGATCGGATTTGCGACGGAGATGCCTTAGAGCCTGGAATAGCGCCTAATCCCCCTGGGGACGCCAGTTATACCCGGTCCTGGGTATAGCTTTTCACCCGCACGCATGTCAAAACAATACCCATCCGGGGTATGGCTTTGGCGAGCGTGCCTCCGCGCTGCGTCATGCGCAGCGTGCTTTGATCGACTCGTCATTCGATCGTGATATCCGCAGAATTCACAGGGTGAACGACCGACACGAAGTCGCGAGGGGACCGTCGCTGAGCGGCCAGAAGCGGACATCGGTTCAAAGCCCAATGCGCAGTTGGGCACATCATGTCGGCTAAACTAGCGTCCCCGACCGCGTCACCACGTCTTGAGCATCACGTCGTCGCATTCATTAAAACGGAATCCCGGAGACAGGCAGATGAAGGCACTAGGCAGCATCGCCACAATCCATGGTAGCGCCTCGCTGGAAGAAATGGCTACGCCGCGACGAGAGAACGCCACCGGGCGACGTTCGGTCTTTTTGAAATGGGTCGTACTCTTCGCGGCCGCAACGACGTTCATTGCCGGCTGCGGGAAGAAAGACGACGTGATTGCCCAAGCGGAGAAGAAGGATGTGGCGAAGGGTGTTCCGGCGCCCAGTATCGAACAGACCAAGGCGATCGCCGAGGAAGGCTTCATTTACGGGCTGCCCCTCGTGATGAATTACGCGGTGATGAATGAGTTCGCGGTGGATCCGAAGTCGAGCCAGTTCAAGGCGCCGTTCAACGAAATCCACAACGACCATCACGTCGCCACTCCAGCGGACACGGCCGTCATCACGCCCAACAGCGACACACCCTACTCGTTTCTCTGGCTGGACCTGAGGGCGGAGCCGATGGTGGTCTCCGTCCCAGCCGTCGAAAAGAAGCGCTACTACTCGGTGCAGTTGATCGACGGCAATACCTACAACTACGGTTACATAGGGAGCCGCGCGACGGGCAGCGATGCTGGCGACTACCTCGTCGTCGGCCCAGATTGGAAGGGAGAAACGCCTGCCGGAATCAAGAAGGTATTCACCTCGACGACGCCGTTTGGGCTCACCCTCATCCGGATCCAACTTTTCGATGCGGCGGACATGCCGAACGTGGAGAAGGTGCAGGCGGGCTACAAAGCGCAGCCACTTTCACAGTTCCTCAAGCAACCCGCGCCGCCAGCCGCGCCGAAGATCGACTTCGTCCCGGCCACGACCGCCGGGATCAAGGACAACTACTTCGAGTATCTCGACGCCGCGCTCCAGTTCGTGCCGCCCTCGGCAGAGGACAAGGACATCCGAGCCAAGCTTGCCAGCATTGGCATCGGGCCGGGCAAGACCTTTGCATTCAAGGACCTCTCCCCGGAGCACAAGGCGGCCGTCCTTCTTGGCTTGAAGGAGGGTGACGACAAAGTTTCCAAGTTTCTTGCCGGCGGAACGAAGGTCATCAACGGCTGGAACATCAGTGCGTTGTTCGGCGACCGCGCATTTTTCAAGGGCGACTGGCTGCTGCGTGCGGGCGCTGCGAAGGGTGGCCTCTACGGCAATGATGCCGTGGAGGCGATGTATCCGTATACCCGCGTCGATTCGGAGGGCGCGACGCTCGACGCCAGCAAGCACAACTATACGATCACCTTTCCTGCCGGGCAGCTCCCGCCGGTGAATGCGTTCTGGTCGGTGACGATGTATGACGGCAAGAGCCAGCTGCTAGTCAAGAACCCAATCGACCGCTATCTCATCAACTCGGCGATGCTGCCCGCGATGAAGAAGAACGCGGACGGATCGCTCACCCTCTACATCCAGAAGGACTCTCCCGGTAAGGCGAAGGAAGCCAACTGGTTGCCAGCGCCCAACGACACCGTCTACCTCGTGACGCGCCTTTACTGGCCCAAGGACACGCCGCCTTCGATCCTGCCGCCCGGCGAAGGTACGTGGAAACCTCCGGCGGTCGTGGCGTCAAAGTGAGGCGCAGTCGGCCAAGGCTGGTTCACAGGTAGCGACAGTCTGCTTGGGGTGTCGAAACCGGGCGGGTTGGCGGAGCACGGCAGGGCTTCAGAACCGGCGTTGGAAGCCGTTGCGGCTAGATCGCCCTCGCCAACCCATTGATAGCCAATGGGGGAATAGCACCGCATCGCCCTGGGGCCGCCCTGGCGGACGTCTACGCCACCATCTTTACGTTGAGGTACGCCACAGCCGCGACCCCTGCCGCGCCGCGCCTGCGTTGATCCAGGCGGCCGCGCGTGTCGACGCTCGCGCAATGTGAGGCATCGTACAGACAGCACCTCGGCACCGTGGGAGGGTACGAGCATCATGCGCGGGCACCCTTCCACTCCCCGAAAGGTGGCTCTGGTCCTGCTTTTCGAGGCAGCGCGGCGACGCCTTGCCGGGCAAAGGGGCGACGTAGCCGAACTTCCGAATACGCGCATCGCCACCGCGACAAAAGAACTGAATCGGGTGACCCAAGACATACGCGAGGCACAAGGGTCACCGGAAGCGCCTGCGCCGGTGATTCAGACGAAGCCCAGGCTGGTCATCAGTACGGTCGGCAAGATTCTGCGCTGGTCGAAAACCGTCAGGTAGTCGGCGATTGCCGGCGTGCCCCTACGCTTCCCGCCCTTGGCATTCTTCAGGTGCTGCATGCCGCCAACAGTCTGCGGAGGTCTAGCAGCCACACCTGCACCAGAGAGGAGGCCAACCGTAAACTGGCCGAAAGTGGCACGCGTCAAGGGGCGACCTGATCGAGCGCACGCGTAGGAATGCCGCCATCTTGTCCGAGCTTCCGTATTGCCAGCTCGTAACGTGGCCTTGCCTGGTGCGGCAAGGGGCGCAGACATTCACCGTGGGCGGCAGAATGCCCACGATTTCGGCTCGCACGATCACACACCATCGGCCACGAGCAGTCCAGGAGAGATCGTACGCAAATCGGACGCAGGAATCTCAATTGCCTGAAGGGCGCGCTTCGTCCTTTGCCCCCACTACTTGAAACCCCGCGTGTTTGCGGCGCCAAGCGGCCGGTGACGAACCCGACCAGCGTCGAAAGGCACGCGTGAACGCAGTAGCGTCGGCGTAGGCGAGTCTTAGGGCGATGTCCGCCAACGACGCGGCGGTGTCCTGGAGGAGACCGCGCGCCGCATCGAACCGGGCCTCGTCGAGAAGTTCGCGAAATGTCGTTCCGCTGGTCTGCAAGCGCCGGGCGAGAGTTCGCCGATTCATGCCGAAAGCACCCGCGACCTCGGCTTGGCTATAGCTTTTGTTCGCCAGGAGCGTTCGCATAACCCGTCGAATTCGGTCCTTGGTCACTTCATCGCCCTCGATGCGATCCATCTCCCGGACTTGGGACATGAGGACATCACGGAGAATGGAGTCGGAGCCGACGATCGGGCGCCCGAGGAATGCGCCGTCAAACGCCAGCGTGTTGATTTGCACCGAATCTTGACCCGGGTTTTGCATTGAATATTGACCCACCCGAATGGGCTGCAGTATGGCTCAGGTCGTGGGTGATTTTCTAGCGCGTGGGCTCCTTTCGCGGTTGGGTGTTGCTGTGTTTGAAGCGGTAGCTCTCGTTGCCGGTTTCGATGATGTGGCAGTGATGGGTCAGGCGGTCGAGCAGCGCCGTGGTCATCTTCGGGTCGCCGAACACGGCGGCCCATTCGGCGAAGCTCAGGTTGGTGGTGATCACCACGCTGGTCTTCTCGTAGAGCTTGCTGAGCAGGTGGAACAGCAGCGCGCCGCCGGCCTGGCTGAACGGCAGGTAGCCGAGCTCGTCGAGGATCACCAGATCGGCGTAGGCCAGGCGATGCGCGATCTGGCCTTGCTTGCCGCAGGTCTTCTCCAGCTCCAGCGCGTTCACCAGCTCGATGGTGGGAAAGAAGCGCACCCGCCGGCGATGGTGTTCGAGCGCCTGCACGCCGAACGCGGTGGCGAGGTGGGTCTTGCCGGTGCCCGGGCCGCCGACCAGCACCACGTTGTGCGCCTGCTCCAGGAAGTCGCAGCGGTGCAGTTGCCGCACCAGCGCCTCGTTGGCCACGCTCTGCCCGAAGTCGAAGCCGGCCAGATCGCGGTAGGCCGGGAAGCGGGCGATCTTCATCTGGTAGGCCACCGAACGTACTTCGCGTTCCGCCATCTCGGCCTTGAGCAGGCTGCCGAGGATCGCCTGCGCGCCTTGATACGCCGGCGCCCCTTGCTCGGCCAGTTCGGTCACGGCCTGGGCCATCCCAAACAGCTTCAACGTGCGCAGCGTCGTTACCATCGCGTCATGCTGCATGGCGCGCTCCCCGCAGGGCGTCGTAGCGTTCGACATTGGCCTGCGGCTCCACGGTCAGCGTCAGCGCCTGCGGGGCATTGATCGGCGCCGGCGGCGCGCTGTCGAGCAGGCGGCCGAGCAGATTCAGGATGTGCTGCTTGGAGGGCGCGCCGGATTCCAGCGCCAGCTCGACGGCGGTCAGTACCGCCTGCTCGTCGTGGTGCAGCACCAGCGCCAGGATCTCCACCATTTCCCGGTCGCCGCCCGGCCGGCGCAGCAGGATCGCCTGCAGCCGTTTGAAGCCCTCCGGCAGATCGGCGAACGGCGCCCCGTTGCGCAGCGCCCCGGGCTTGCGCTGCAGCACGCTCAGGTAGTGCCGCCAATCGTAGATCGTGCGGCCCGGGCGGTGGCTGCGCTCGATGACCCGTGATGTTCGGCAATGAGCTGGCCTTCGGCCGCGATCACCAGCCGGTCGGCGTACACCCGCACGCTCACCGGGCGATTGGCGAAGGAGGCCGGCACGCTGTAGCGGTTGCGCTCGACATGGATGAGGCAGGTCGGGGATACGCGCTTGGTGTGCTCCACGAAACCATCGAAGGGCCGTGGCAGCGGCATCAGCAACGGCTGCTCCTCGCGCCAGACCTCGGCCACGGTGCGCCCGGGTTGCTGCGGATGGGCCGTGGCCTCCCACAGCGCTACGCAGCGTTCCTGCAGCCAGGCATTGAGTGCGTCGAGACTGGCGAAGGCCGGCGCGTCGTGCCACAGCCGGTGCCGGGCATCCTGCACGTTCTTCTCGATCTGCCCCTTCTCCCAGCCGGCGGCCGGATTGCAGAACTCGGCCTCGAACAGGTAGTGGCTCACCATCGCGGCAAAGCGCACGTTGACATCGCGCGCCTTGCCCACGCGGACGCGGTCCACCGCCGTCTTCATGTTGTCGTAGATGCCGCGGCGCGGCACGCCGCCCAGGACGGCAAACGCATGGGCGTGCGCGTCGAACAGCATCTCGTGCGTCTGCAGCGGATAGGCGCGCAGGAAGAACGCCCGGCTGTAGCTCAGCTTGAACTGCGCCACCTGGAACTTGGTGCGCTCGCCGGCCACCACCGCCCAGTCCTCGCTCCAGTCGAACTGGAACGCCTCGCCCGGGGCGAAGGTCAGCGGCACGAAGGTGCCGCGTCCGGCGGTCCGCGCCACCTCTTGCTGCGTTTGGCGCCACGACCGGGCAAACGCCGCCACCCGGTCATACGAACCCTGGAAGCCCAGCGCCGCCAGATCCGCGTACAGCCGGCGCAGGTTGCGCCGCTGCTTGCGCCCTTTGCGGGCCTCCGCCACCAGCCACGCGGTCAGCTTCGCCGCGAACCCGTCCAGCTTGCTCGGACTCTTGCGCCGCGGATACTTCGGCTCGACCACCGCGCTCGCCAGATACTTCCGGATCGTATTGCGCGACAGCTTCGAGCGCCGCGCAATTTCCCGAATCGATACCCCGTCCCGCAGATGCCAGCGTCTGATAACACTCAATATCGCCACGTTGATCACTCCTTCTCCCGCTCAGCACCCCGAGCAGGACAGTGTCTATACGTGGGTCAAATTTCGAATGCAAATCACCCCTGAAAGTGGGTCAGTTTTCGGTGCAAATCAACAGCGCAGGCTTTTAGTAGAGTCGTAGAGCCACTATTCCGCCGAGCAAGCGCCGCGACCGAGATGCCGCCACCCTCGCTGCCCTGCGCGACACGCTGCTGCCCAAGCTGATCTCCGGCGAGTTGCGCGTGAAGGACGCCGAACGCTTCGTTTCGGAGGCAGCGTGATGGTCAAGACAACGGCGGGTTTCTCGGTGCGTATCTTCATCCCCTCTGGCGAGCCGGAAGGGCTACGTATCGTGGAGAAGTCGAACTGGACCGGGCAAGGGTTGGTGTTCCCGCGCTCGCTATTTGCGGAGACCCGCCAGCGGCCGGAATTGAAGCGCACCGGCGTCTACGTACTGTGGGGACCGGGCGAGTCCGGCCAGTTGCCGCGCGTGTATGTCGGCGAAGGCGATGGAGTGCTATCGCGGCTGGATCAACACGCCCGTACCAAGGATTTCTGGACCCATGCGGCGGTGTTCACGAGCAAGGATCAGAATCTGAACAAGGCTCACGTGCAATATCTTGAAGCGCGTTTGGTGGCCTTGGCGACCGAGGCCAAACGCTAGCGACATCGACAACGGCAACGTACCGCAGTTGCCCGCACTGTCCGAGGCCGATGTGGCCGACGCCGAGAGCTTTCTTGCTGATGTGTTGCTATGCCTGCCGGTCGTCGGAGTCAATCTGTTTGAGAAGGCGAAGGCTGCGTCCAGGCGAAGAGGACGTGAGCTGCTGCTCAAGGCCAAGGGGATCGAAGCGCGCGCGATCGATAGCCCGGAGGGTTTCGTCGTTCGCGCCGGTCCAACGGCGGTCAAGATCGAAGTTCCGTCGATTCACGCCTATCTGGCTGAACTCCGCCGTGCGTTGGTGGGACAAGGGGTGCTGGTCGATGGCGGCGAGGTGTACCGACTCGCGCAGGACTACACGTTCAATTCGCCCTCCACCGCCGCGGGCGTGCTGCTCGGACGGTCAGCCAACGGTCGCACCGAATGGAAGGACGCCAAGGGGCGCTCGCTCAAGGAACGTCAGGAGCAGACGATCGGAGAACCATGACCGCGTTCACCGAATCCGTCGTCGAGGACGCCGCCCTCGCTTGGTTGGAGGGGCTTGGGCTACGCGGTGCTGCACGGCCCCGAGATCGCGGCAGGTGAGCCGGCAGCCGAGCGGACCGACCCGAACTACCGCGACGTCGTGCTGGAAGGCCGACTGCGGCAGGCCCTCGCGCGGCTGAATCCCGACCTTCCTGCCGAGGCGCTGGACGATGCCTTCCGCAAGCTGACCCGAACCGACGCGCCGTCGTTGATCGAGCGCAACCGGGCGATCCATCGGATGCTGGTCGACGGCGTGACGGTCGAGTACCGCCGGCCGGACGGGTCCATCGCCGGCGACCAAGCCCGCGTACTCGACTTCGACACGCCCGAGAACAACGACTGGCTGGCGGTCAACCAGTTCACCGTGGCCGAGGGCCAGCACACGCGCCGGCCGGACGTGGTGCTGTTCGTCAACGGCCTGCCGCTGGCGGTGATCGAGCTCAAGAACCCCGCCGACGAGAACGCCACGATCTGGAGCGCGTACCAGCAACTGCAAACCTATCAGGCGCAGATCCCCCTGCTCTTCGCCACCAACGCGGCGCTGATCGTGTCCGACGGCGTGCAGGCGCGCATCGGCTCGCTCGGCGCGGGGAAGGAATGGTTCAAGCCTTGGCGCACGATCACCGGGCGCGAGGATGCGTGCGGCCAGAGTTCGCCGAGCTCCAGGTCGTGCTGGAAGGCGTCTTCGAGCAGCGGCGATTCCTCGACCTCGTCCGGCACTTCATCGTGTTCGAGGACGCCGGCGGCGGGAAGCTCACCAAGAAGATGGCGGGCTATCACCAGTTCCACGCCGTGAACGTGGCGGTGGAGGAAACGCTGCGCGCCGCCCAAGCCCACAAGGCGGCAGAGACGCCCGGACGCTACGAGGCGGGGCGCAAGCCCGGCGGCGACCTCGGCGACCGCCGCGTCGGCGTGGTCTGGCACACGCAGGGCTCCGGCAAGAGCCTGACGATGGCCTTCTACGCCGGCCGCATCATCCTGCACCCGGCGATGGAGAACCCGACCATCGTCGTCCTCACCGACCGCAACGACCTCGACGACCAGCTGTTCGGCACCTTCGCCCGCTGCCGGGATCTGCTGCGCCAAGACCCGGTACAGGCGGCGGACCGCGCCGATCTGCGCGCGAAGCTCAAGGTCGCCTCCGGCGGCGTCGTGTTCACGACGATCCAGAAGTTCTTCCCCGAAGAAAAGGGCGATCGCCATCCCGTGCTGTCGGACCGGCGCAACATCGTCGTCATCGCCGACGAGGCGCACCGCAGCCAGTACGACTTCATCGACGGCTTCGCCCGGCACATGCGCGACGCCCTGCCCAACGCCTCGTTCATCGGCTTCACCGGCACGCCGATCGAGCAGACCGACGCCAACACGCGGGCGGTGTTCGGCGACTACATCAGCGTCTACGACATCCAGCGGGCGGTCGATCGATGGCGCCACCGTCCCGATCTACTACGAGAGCCGGCTCGCCAAGCTGGCATTGAAGGAATCCGAGCGGCCCAAGATCGACCCCGAGTTCGAGGAAGCGACCGAGGGCGAGGAAGTCGAGCGCAAGGAGAAGCTCAAGTCACGGTGGGCGCAACTGGAAGCGGTGGTCGGGTCCGAGGATCGGATCAAGCTGATCGCCCGCGACCTGGTCGACCACTTCGAGAACCGGCTCGCCGTCGATGGACGGCAAGGCGATGGTCGTGTGCATGAGCCGCCGGATCTGCGTCGACCTGTACCGGGAGATCGTGGCGCTGCGGCCGGCCTGGGACCATGCCGACGACGAACACGGCGCGCTCAAGATCGTGATGACCGGGTCGGCGTCCGATCCGCTCGAGTGGCAGACCCACATCCGCAACAAGCCGCGCCGGGAAGCCTTGGCGCTGCGGTTCCGCGACCCGAAGGACCCGTTCAAGATCGTGATCGTGCGCGACATGTGGCTGACCGGCTTCGACGCGCCGAGCCTGCACACGATGTACGTCGACAAGCCGATGCGCGGGCACGGGCTGATGCAGGCGATCGCGCGGGTGAACCGGGTGTTCAAGGACAAGCCCGGCGGGCTGGTCGTGGACTACCTCGGCCTCGCCGACGAACTCAAGGCGGCGCTGGCGACCTACACCGAGAGCGGCGGCACCGGCAAGACGGCCATCGACCAGGCCGAGGCGGTGGCGGTCATGCTGGAGAAGTACGAGATCTGCTGCGGCCTGTTCCACGGCTTCGACTGGTCGCCGTGGACGACGGGCACGGCGCAGCACCGGCTGTCGCTGCTGCCGGCGGCGCAGGAGCATATCCTCGCGCTGGACGACGGCAAGGCCCGGCTGCTGCGCTCGGTCACCGATCTGTCGCAGGCGTTCGCCCTCGCCGTGCCGCACGAAGAATCGTTGCGTATCCGCGACGACGTCGGCTTCTTCCAGGCCGTCCGCGCGGTGCTCGCCAAGAGCACGCCGGGCGAGAGCAAGTCCGACGAGGAACTCGACCACGCGATTCGGCAGATCATTTCCAGGGCCGTGGCCTCGGACGAGGTCGTCGACATCTTCGCCGCGGCGGGGCTCAAGAAGCCGGACCTGTCGATCCTCTCCGACGAGTTTCTCGCCGAGGTCCAGGGATGCCGCAGCGCAACCTCGCGGTCGAGCTGTTGCAGAAGCTGCTGAAGGGCGAGATCAAGACGCGGTCGAAGCGCAACGTCGTGCAGGCCCGATCGTTCGCCGATCTGCTCGAACAGGCGATTCGCAAGTACCAGAACCGGGCGATCGAGACCGCGCAGGTGATCGAGGAACTGATCGCCCTCGCCAAGGACATGAGGAAGGCCGGGGAGCGCGGGGAGTCACTCGGTCTGAACGAGGACGAGACCGCGTTCTACGACGCGCTGGAAGTCAACGACAGCGCCGTGCAGGTACTCGGCGAGCCGACGCTCAAGACCATCGCCCGCGAGTTGGTGAAGGCGGTGAGGAGCAACGTCACGATCGACTGGACCGTGCGCGAGAACGTGCGGGCAAACCTGCGCGTGATCGTGAAGCGCATCCTGCGGAAGTACGGCTATCCGCCGGACAAGCAGGAGCGGGCGACGCAGACGGTGCTGGAGCAGGCGGAAGTGCTGTCGGAGGGGTGGGCGGTGGCGTAGCCTATTCGTAGCCGCATTTCGTTATGTACGAGCGCAAATTCAGTCGATGGTGTGGATGGACCGCACGTGCCGAACTCAATGGAATTCAATACCCAGGTGTTTACGTGGTGGTTCGAACACGCAGCAACATTTCCGGCCGGATCTTCTCCTGGCGCCCAGACACAATCTATATTGGAATGACAAAGGCATCCTACGGCCTGCGTGGACGTCTGAGACAATTCGACGACACGATGCGCGGGCGCCTCGCGCATGGAGGTGCTGATCGCGTCCGCTTCCGATACCCCGGCTATGCCCATCTCGTTCCTCTATTGTTCGTTGCCGTCGCGCCGTTCAAATGCAATGCGGAAACGCCAGGACCAACGGATTTTCGCGTGATGGGCACGGTGGCGAGACTTGAGTATCTATGTTTCGCAGAGTACGCAGAGAGATTTGGGAATCTGCCGCAATTCAATCAAGCGGCTAGTCCAAAGTACAGCCAGTCGGCGAAATCGCAATGACGGTGAACCCAGGTTTCAAATGGAAGGCCCGCCTGCGGTGCTCCGTGTCCGCCGTCGTGTCGCCCGTTGGCTTGATTTGGTAGACACCCATGCCCACAAAACCCATCGAGCGCCTGATGTTTGCCCAAGGCGGACAATGTTTCTTCTGCCGGAAACCGTTGCAGAAGGCTGACGCGAGCGTGGAGCACCTCGTCGCGCTTACGCATGGTGGCAGGGACAACGACGAGAATTGCGTGGCCTGCTGCAAGGCGCTGAACAGCCTGTTCGGGCGCATATCGCTCAAGGAAAAGCTGCAGATTCTGCTGAACCAGAAAGGCGATTTTATTTGTCCCATGGGCTCGTCAACCATTGCGCCTACGGCGAAGGCAGTTCCGCTCAAAGCAAATATGAAGTCTCCGCGAACTCACGCTGAAAGGCTCACACTCGTCGTCACGGATTTACAAAAACGCGGAAACGCAAGGCCCGGTACGGTCGACAAATTGCTCAATACGATCAAGAACTACTTGGTCCAAATAGGCGAGCCCGCAATTGAAGCTGACACGCTGCTTCAGGAGCTTTCAGCCAAAAAGTACATCACGGTGTCCGGTGCCAAGGTTAGTTATGCATTGCCGCCAAAGGGCGCGTAACTCGGCGTTCAAGCGGATGCTCCGCCTGACGCGCTTCTTGTCCGCGGCTGAGTCGCCGATCAGATCGTTTCGTTCGCCGTCGAGAAATCTATCGTGAGCGATAACGTAATTTCCTATATCGAAATGTGCCGCCGCGAACGTGCGAGTCTGCAGCAAGGCATGAACTTCGGACTTGGTGGAAACCACTCGGTAATCCTCATGTCGGTGCGGCCGAACGCTCCCTATCAAGATCGGCTGGAAGACGCCGGAACAACGCTCGTTTACGAGGGCCACGACATGCCGAAGGGCACGTCTTGTCCAAATCCAAAGGTCGTCGATCAGCCGTTGAAGTACCCGACCGGCAGCCCCACTCAGAATGGCAAGTTCCACGCTGCCGCTCAGGCTGCAAAGGTGAATCAGCGGCCGCCCGAGCGCGTACGTGTATACGAGAAGATTCGCCCTGGAATTTGGTCCTACAACGGCGTTTTTCATCTGGTTGATTCTTGGTCGGAGCGAGACCAGGTCCGCTCCGTATGGAAGTTCAAGCTCGTCGCTGTCGAAGGCGAGGAGGACTTTGAGCAACCCGTGCACTTGAACGCGGAACGACGCCGCCTCATACCCACTCACGTCAAGCTTGAGGTCTGGCAGCGCGATGGTGGAAGGTGCTCAATGTGTGGCGCCACCGACGAACTGCACTTCGACCACATTCTTCCCTTCGCTAAGGGTGGTACGTCCCTGACGGCCGCCAACGTACAACTGCTTTGCGCTAGGCATAATCTTGCGAAGAGCGACCGCATCGCGTGAGGCGACGCCAGGGTGGGTATGCCGAACCAATACCGTGACCGTGGATTGCTTAGAGCAGGTTTCGCGGGCGCTCGCTGAGGGGCGGGCGGGGGCACAGGCGCTGTTAGTCGCAGGCGAGCTTGGCGAGCCTTTGCCTGGGCCACACCCGCGAGTTGCAGGCGATCGCGGACGAGGAGCTGGCCGCGGCGGAGGCGGCCTTCGGCGAGTACGCCGGCGGGATGTCGCTGGAGATTGGCGAGCGGATTGCGGCGCTCGAGGCGCTATTGGGTGGGTCGAGTCCGCGCAGATTATCGTTTCGCTCGCGACCGCGCACATCACGACAAGCTCTTCTGCCTGCTTCGGGCGAAGGAACGCTTCGTAGCCATAAAATCGGTCAATGATCCAAAGCCGCGGCACGGGAAATGGACGCAGGGCGCACTCCGCATGTACGACTTCCGAGTCGGACGGCGCAGGGGACGGAACGCGGAGAGGCGCCGGTTTGATTGCTGAATACCAAGAGGACAAGCAAGGCGGTGTTACCTATGTCACCAGACTCTTCTGTCACCTACCTCCCCTACCGCTCACGCACAGTCATGGAACAATTTGAACTGCGAGCGCACGGAACATTGCAATGAACGCGCTGTAATAATTCTGGTTGTGAACGTGCGGTCCGAAGTGACGAATGGCAGGCGAGAGAAGTAGATCGCCGACGCGGTAGCCCTGCGTAAGTGCACCACTGGCGGGTTGCAAGAAGGCGACCGCGACATTTCGAAAATCCTCGCGACATTTCGTTGACGCATGGGCCACGCGGTTGCGTAGCTTCGCAGCATCTTTGATGCGATCGAGTTTCGCCGACAGATGCGGCGCAAAAGGACGTCCTTCGTCGAAATAGATTTTTGATGTTCGGATCGTCCAAGAGGCTTCGGAGAACTTGAGATAGTCCGAGGACGGATCGTAGTCGGGGTTGCCAGAAATGACATGGTACGCATGACTCAACGACCTTGCCGCACCGAGGCGCAACGTCGGCGCAAAACCATTCGAGCACTTCGCGCCAGCCAGATATCGCACAAAGGAGTTTTCGACAAACTCCTCCCAAGCGGCTACTGCGCCAAGAAACGCTAGCTCGACGACGCGGCGGACATGCTTCGGATGAAGTATGCGTGCCACCTGGGGATTGAATCCCTCCAGCTGTACGACCGCTTCGACAATGGAGTCGGCAGACGACAGCGCGCGGAGGAACTCCTCTCGAATGTGATCAACCTTAACAGGACGCCCTGGCATAGCGCGATTTGCGGGCTAACGAATAATAGGGAGTTCCCCGTCCCGGAGACGGCATCGAGGTGCCAAGATTGAATTCCGATTGTTCAATCTGAACCAGGAGGGGAAGTCATGAAAGCGATTACTACGTTGGGCGTCGATCTCGCAAAGTCGGTATTCGCGGTACATGGTGTGGACGCGGCCGGGCATAGCGTGTTGCGCAATTCGGTGCGACGGGAGAAGCTGCTCTCAGTCCTAGTGATCCATCCCGAAACGCTGATTCCATAGGTGGACGACATGCCCCGGCGGATCGCTACCGATCGCACGCGGTCCGGACGCGCCGCACTCAGGACACACGACGGTCAGTGCCGTGGCCTCACCGTCGCGGATCGTGGCGACGACGAGCTGCTCGTTCGCACAGAACGGGCAAGGGCGGAGGTCAGCGGGAGTCTCCACCAGGCAAGCCTACACGACGCTTCCGGCGCGACGGTTACAGTACTGTGATACCGTATATGCGTACGGTAACCAATATGACCGCCCTCCCGTGGAATTCGCCGTCCGACGGATGCGCCTCAACGGTCGGCCCTTGCCACGCCGGGAGCTGTTGAATCGTGAGGCAGCGGTCGGCGATCTGCGCGTCGAACAACTCTACGACGAGACGCTGAACCGGCACGTCCGCATCGCCCGCCTGCTTAACCCCCTCAGGCCAGTCAATCCAGAGCAGTTACCGACCCTGCACGATCCTGTGATACTGGCAATGAGCCCCGCAGGCATTCACGCTGACGGGATTCGAGCACATCGAGGGCGTGGATTACGCACAGTCGTGGCTGGTGACGGCGGCTCACTAACCCCATTAGGCGGGCCCTGCCAGATCTGGCCGAGCCCGTCACCAATCGACGCCACGGCACGACCGCTCACGGGCCCATCACGCTGAAGAAGTGTCGATGAAATTTACACCCCGACTTGATCTTCGGCTATTTTCTTCGGCAATTCAGTAGATTACATCGTGGCAGGCATTGTGCTTTGCTTCCCGGCTGCAGCCCTTCTTTGTCGACGGGGGAAAGCATGGACGTCAAAGGTACGCTTCGGACGGTGAGTTTTGGTGCGCTGCTGGCGTTTTCGATGCACGCCGGAGCGGATGTCATCGTCAACAATCCTGCAACTGATTCCATCTATTTCACGCAAAGCGAAGCCGCGGTCCTTGCTTTCGGATCGACCGTCCTCGTCGGTTTCAATGATGCCGGATCGTTCGCCGTTAATGGCAACCAGTTCACCGGCTACGCCCGCTCGACCGACGGGGGCCTGACCTTTACGGACATGGGTGCCTTGCCGAACAGCCTAAACGGCGATGCCGGCGATCCGCGCATTGTCCGGGACACGACGAATGGCAACGTGTACATGATGACGCTGGGCTTGACCGCAGCAGAATCTGCAGTTGTTTCGCTCCACGGACGGCGGTGTGACTTTCTCGGCTCCGGTGAACGCCACACCCGGCGTCAGCTCCGGCGACCGTGCGGGCCTCGCCGTCGACAACTTTGCCGGCGCGGGCAACGGCACGGTATACGTCGCGGTTACTGACTTTGGCGCGGGCCAAGGTATTCGGCTGTTCAAGTCGACCGACGGCGGTCTGACTTTCAGTCCATCCGGGGGCGTCCTGACGGCACCCTTTCCGGCTAACGGGTACGTCCAAGGGCCTGCCGTGACGGTCGCACCGGACCACAGCGTCAACGTGACGTGGTATGAGCGGATCAACACCACGGCAACCCTCTTGACGCGTCGCTCCACGGACGGCGGAGCGACCTTCGGGTCGCCGGTCACGGTGGCGACGCTCAACACCACCACCATCAACGGGGATCTGGGCCTGGTCGGGGTCCGGTCCTCCACGTCGACACCGTCCCCGTTCCGCTCCGACTCAATGCCGCAAGTGGTCGTCAATCCCTTGAACGGCTACCTCTACGCGACCTTTGCCGACAATCCGGCGGGCGCCGACAAGGCCGACATCTTCCTGAGCGTCTCGACCGACAACGGGGCGACGTGGAGCGTTCCACAGCGCATGAACACCGACGCGACGACCAACGATCAGTGGCAGTCGACGCTGGCCGTGACCCCCGATGGGCTTCATCTCGGCGTATTCTGGTACGACCGCAGGCTCGATCCCACCAATAATAATCTCATCGACTATTTTGGGCGCATCTGTAGTCTGACTGGCGCCTCTGTAGTGTGCGGTAGCGATTTTCGCGTGAGTGACGTTTCGTTTCTTCCCGAGTTCGGACTGGATGCGGTCGTCAACACGGTCTACATGGGCGACTACGACATCGCCTCCGCGGACAATTCGTTCTTTTATGTAGCATGGGGCGACAATCGCCTTCCGCGCGGCACGACTGGCCGTCAGGATCCGAACGTGTTCTTCGACCGAATCCTAATCAGCGACGTCGGAACGGCGCCCGAACCTGCGACGCTCGCCCTTCTAGGGGTTGGGATAGCTGGACTCGCGGCGACCCGCCGACGCAGACTGAACTGACCCGCCGGCTTCACCAGAACCCGCCTACATGGCGGGTTCTTGCTGTTGCCACCGGGAAAGTACGACCGTCAACGCGGGATGGAAGACGGCGAGTTCAGCGGGCGCCGGTGCGCCTGTCGTGACGTGTCTTAACCGCGATTTGATCGTGCAGACAGTGTCAGATGGCTTCTCATCTTGACGGGCCGCGTTCGGCCATCAGTTATCGTCGACGGGAGCCGACTGGCTGATCGCTTCCGTATCCGGGAAGGAGCCATTCGCTACGGTCGGGCGAAATGGAGCTATCGACCCGAAGCCGTCGAACGAAGTAGGTCTGGGGCAACGTCTGCTGCCTTGCTTGTAGCGGACGTTCAAGAGTTGCGAGATCGATCCGTCGTCGCCCCACTAGGTTCAAGCGGCTCGGACGCCCTCCAGGGTTTTCCCTTTGCGGCTCGAACCCATGAAAACGCAGGTTTGTTGCCGACCTGCGAAAGACGGCGGGAGCCCGGTGTGGCCGAGTCCGCCGCCTTTTCCGCCCGACCCCGCGCTCTGTTCTCCGTTCTGCGAAAAGCGCCTTTCGCACCCCTGCCTCGTTAGATCAATGAGTTGCAAAGTCGGGTTTGCAGGATAGGCCGGCAAGCAGCAGTGACGGGCTGCGAACAGCGCGGTCGTTCCGCTGAAAGATACTGTTCGATCTTGACGCCGACCGATCCCCCCGGTCGCGGCCTACGCTTCCGCTTCCGCGAGCGATCGACGAATCGATGCAACCGCCGATACCAGCGACGCGAGCAGACCACCGCCGACCGCCAGCAGCCAGTCGTCCGCGTGCAAAGGCGCGAGATGAAGCAGCGCGGCCAGGGCGGGGGTCTGCACCAGAAGCACGACAGGGCCATCGTGCCGACCATCATGACGCGGGCGGCGTAGCTGCGCAGCCGCTCAGGTAGGCGGTGATCCCCGCACTTGCCGCGGTGAGCAGCACCAGGGCCATGGCGCGTGCGTGCTCGGTGTCGTAACCAGCGCCGAGACTGCGCAGGTAAGCGACGGTGATCGCAACCGTAACCAAGGTGGCTACGGCGGCGATGGTGAGCCATTGGAGACGATTGAAGAACCGGAGCGCGGGTTCCGCGCGTGGCGGGCGCCAGGCGGTGGTCGGTGGCAAGTCCTGGAACACCAGCAAGGCGGTGGGATGGATGATCAGCTCCAGCCACACCACATGGATGGGTAGGTAGAGCAGGGGGTAGCCGGCAAGCGGAATCAGCGCGGCCGTGACCACCAGCGGAAGATGGATCATCAGCAGGTACTGGAAGCTGAGCTGGAGGTTGTAGAACACCTGGCGACCTTCCGCGATGGCGCGCACGATGGTGCGGAAGTTGTCGTCCAGCAGCACGATCGCTGCGACTTCGCGCGCGCTGCGTGTGCCACGCTCGCCCATCGCAATCCCGATGTCGGCCGCCTGCAGCGCCGGCACGTCGTTCACGCCATCTCCGGTGACGGCCACGATCTCGCCATCGGCTTGCAGCGCGCGCACCAGATCGACCTTCTGGGACGGCACCGCGCGAGCGATTACGCTCACCTCGCGCAGGAAGCTCGAGTCTCCCTGCGCGAGGGCGCGTCCATCTGGTCGGCATCGAGGACCGAGGGGATCCGGGCCGAGACCGATCTCGCGCGCGACGGCGCTGCGGTGGCTCGATGATCGCCGGTCACCATGATCACGTGGATGCCGGCTCTCCGCACGATTTGCAGGGCCTCCGCGACGCCCTGGCGGACCGGGTCCTCGAAGCAGAGCAGGCCGGCGAACCGGAAATCGCGGTCCGGCTCACCGCCGGGCCAGGAAGTCCCGTCCAGTTCACGCCACGCGCAAGCGATGACTTTGTGCCCGCTCCGCGAACTCGTCGATGCGCGCCTGCCAGGTCTGCCGCTCCTCGGGAGCAGGTCGCACTGCGCGAGCACTATCTCAGGCGCACCTTTGACCGCCGCAAGCAGCGAGCCGCTTTCGCGGACGATTCCCGTCTCCCGCTTGCGGTCTTCCGGACCAAACGTGCGGGTGGCGCGTCGTTATCGCTGGGGGATCGGTCATGATCGACCTGTCTCAACCCAACGCCGACGCCAGCGGGAGTAGGTCGTCAGGATCCGCCCGCGCGGCGGTGCGCGTACCGCCCGGACACTCCGCGGGACCGCTCCAGCCCGCCGACACGTCCGTCTGCAGCGGGCCTGTGCTGGAAACGAACCCATGCCATCACCAGGCAGACGATCCGGCGCCCACCACCAGCACGGGCAACGAGATTGGAGACGGCATTCTGCAGCGGCGTTCGGTCATGTGCTCCACGGGTAGCCGATCGCACGATCTCGCCGTACAGGGTCTCCCCTCCCGTAAGGCGACGCGCAGCAGCCCTTCGCCGGATGGGAAAGGCTCGCCGGTGAGCGAGGATTCGTCAGCCTGCATCCGCTCGCCGCGCACGAAAAGGCCGTCGGCCGGGAGACATCCCCTGCGCCGAGCACCACGAGATCGCCAGGCGCCGGCGCACGGAGGCGACGGTCTGCCGCGATCCGTCGCGTACAACGGTTGCCTGTGTCGCCAGGCGATTGCTCAGTCCCCGATCGATGCGTGCGTACGTCGATTGAGGTAGGCGTCCATTCCGACGAAAGTTCCACGATCAGGTTCTGGCCGTATCGGGTCGGCTTGCGCTTCGACCTGACGTGCAGACAAACCCTCCGTCGTGAGGTACCGAGCGGTGCATCGACCAAACCTCCCCTCAGAGGGGGTGGCTACTTCACCAGGGTGACCGGCGTGTCCGCAAGATGGACCACCTTTGGTCGCAACGGATCCGAGTACCAGGCGCAGCTACCGTGCCCATGCCCCGCGTCATCACAATCAGATCACAGTTCAGCTTTCGGACAAAGTTTCACGATGGCCGTCGCGGGATCGCCGATGACCAGATGAAGATCACCGGAACACTCGCTTCCGCCAGCATTTCAAGGGCAGCGGCAGTTTCGCCTGACGCGACCAGTTCCTTGGTAAATCGGCACCGGTGCCCGCAGGTACGTCGCGGGGTATTCGTTTGCGTACTCGAGGATGGACGGCGGCCGGCCTTCGGCGACAGATGCCTCGCCGCTCGGGAGTTGCAATTGGATCCGCCCTGGAACCAGAGGCACGGATTGTTCTCAGTGCTCGCGCCGGCCACGCGCGTCGAGCTGTGCTTGCCGGGTTATCGCCGCTTTTCAACTCGACGGATCCGACACCGTTCCATCACAGGGACCTTGATCGCGACGCCGAGGGTGCTCATCGAGAGCTGGGCCTTAGAGTCTCCGCAGGCGAGCCGCTTCCACATCACAGCGCATCTGGCGGAGATGCCGCCCGAGGATCCAACCGGGCTGGTGGCTGAGGCGATTCGCAATTACTTCAATTACAAGGCGGAGCCTGTCCCGGCGCGCGGTGACGGTTCTGCTGCGGGAGGGGCGAACGAGCCTGATGATCGGAGTCGGTTCCTGAGTACGTGCCACATCGTCGCGGACCTGCTCACGCTGCTGGCCGGCGGGACGTTCCTCAAGATCCTGCGCGAAAGCCTCACCATCGGCGGCTGGGTGGCAATGTGGCGACCGAACATGGGATTCGCACCTTCCCATACGGCGCCCCCAACGTCAGCCAGCGTGGCGCACCGACCAAACCGCGGCTACACGTCGGGCTTCCACACGCCCGACACGTCGTATGTCCGCTCCTGGTCGATATGCGTCCAACCGCCGTTCTGGCCTCGCAAACGGCGAATCTACGGGCAACCGCTACCAACCTCTCGGTGTCGTGATTTCTTCCACGTCCGCGTGATCGTATCCAGGGCCGCCATAGTGCGCCTGCTGCATCGTCGCGAGTCAATGTCGTTGAAGTCGGTTGGATGGCCCGCTTATTTCGCGGCACTGCCGTACTTGGTGGCGAATAGGACAGCCACCTCGACTTCGACGAATGCTCCGTCGCGGCCGCTTTCGGGCACTCTGATCGATGACCGGTCATGGCCGATAGCGCCGGTTGACGAGCCCGGACTGAATGGCCGGTTTCGCGATTGCACCGTTCACGCCGCTGCACCCAGTAGCGGCTGAGTGTCGATCTCGCTCTTTGCATCGTAGGCGCATCCACTTGATCGGACATTGTCCGTCAGGTCGAATTCCGATTAGGACACGTGACGCCGAAAGCTAGTCGCGTACGCTGCACGATCCCGTGCTCCTCGCAATGAGCCCGCAGGCATTCACCCTGACGGGCTTCGAGCGGATCGAGGGCGTGGACTACGCGCAGTCGTGGTTGGTGACTGCGGCGTAGTTGTCGAAGTCGAGGCTATCGGTGCGCGGCGCGCCGAGCCAACGCCTCGATCTTCGCCAGATCGAGTACACCCTTGGCGCCCCAGCCTCGCTCGTCAGCGGGCACCTCGGGGCGAAAATCCTCGTAGAGGTGGAATGCACGCTCGTTCAGTTCGTCGGCGGGCAGACTTGCCGCGAGCTGATGCATGGCGGTGCGTGCGGTCTCCAGGTGATCGCCGAACTTGCTGTCGAGATAGCGCGTGACTGACTGCGGCTTCGCGATTTCGCCCTTGCTGACGGCGCGCAACCCGTCCGTTGTGGGGACAACGGGGACGTTGCGGCCAAGCAGTGGGATCAAGCGAACGGCGCCGGTTGCACCCGTGGGCATTGGTGGCGTCGGCTCGTGTGGACGTTCCCCGGCTGGCGCGTAGATGCCAAGCCGCACCCCCTTCGCGTGGGCGGTCATGCCGGCGACTGCCTGGCCGCATGTCAGCGCGGTGTCCCAAGGCCAACCCATCCGTTCGGCCACGATGGCGGCCCACAATGTAAGTACGGGCGCGCGGTTGATTCGAAGCGTAGTCATTGCCTCACCTCCGGCAATTGAACTCCTGCACCGGGACGATGGGCAAGGAGGGCAGTCTCACCCATCGACAGTGGGTCATAGCCCCGAGGAATGCGATGGTTCGATTCTCGCTACCAGCAAGGCTACGTCAATTGGGCAGCGGGAACGCTGTTGGGCGGCGATGCCTAGGTAAGATTGAGGTCGGCCGCGTGCCTAGCGCCAATGCTCATCAATGTCGCCCGGCCGGATAGCTGTCACGTCTTCAGGGAAACTTCGTACCATTTGAACCCTGTAGCCGGGCAATATAAATGCAGCCCCAACGCCTGACCGACCCCGCGATGATCGAGGAAAGGACGGGCGAGCGCGCTTGGCGGAGGCGTGGGGGATAGGCGGGGGATACGGGTAATATTGGCACGGAAGCCTTATCTGGCGCTGGCTTTGGGGGACTCA
>CAVRZM010000022.1:0-105604 GCA_963725735.1 uncultured beta proteobacterium
AGCACGCAGCCGACGTAGACCGCCGTCGACGCGCGCGCCCCCACCACCACCGGCAGCGTGTGGCGGCCCACGCCCTGGTCGTGCGCGATGTCGCGATGGTTGTTCACGACGAGGGCGGCGGCGGCGAGGAGGCCCATCGCGGCCGCCGCGAGCAGCGTCACCGGCGGCACCGGACCGCCGGTCAGCGTGTAGTCGGTGCCGCCCACGGCGAACAGCCCGAAGAAGACGAACACCACGATCTCGCCGAACGGGGTGTACGCGATCGGGATCGGGCCGCCCATGTAGGCGAGCGCCGCGAGGATGGACGCGATGCCCATCAGGAGCACGGGGAGGCCGCGCAGCGCGACCAGCGGCATGCCGAGCGCCACGGCGACGGCAATGGCCAGTACGATGGCCACGCGCACCTGCCGGGTGGTGAGGAGCCCGAGTGCGGTCGCGCGCGGCAGACCGATGCGCGTGCGGCTGCGCTCGCCGCCGCGCAGGGTGTAGCCGACGTCGTTCTGCAGGTTGGTGATCACCTGCAGGACGACGCTGGCCGCGAGGATCAGCAGCACCACGCCCCAATCGAGGTGCACCGTGCGCTGGTAGACGAGCGCCGCGGCGACGATGACCGGGCTGATGGCGATCAGCAGGCTGCGCGGGCGCAGCGCCATGATCCAGGCGGCGGGGGAGCCGGGCGCGATGGGCGGCGTCGCGGTCGACGCGTCGACGGCGACGTCCGGAGCCGGTACGGCGGGCACAGAGCTCATCAGCGGACCGATATGTTGATCATGCGCAACCCCGTCCCGGCCGCGCGTTCTTGCGCGTTCCCGGGCGCCGTGGCATACGAGGGTCGTGCGACGGGCATCCGCGCGACCCCGCCTCCCGACTGCGAACATAGCCGATGAACGTGCTGATCGTCTACGCCCACCCGGAGCCGGCGAGCTTCAACGGGGCGATGATGCGCGCCGCGCGCGACGCGCTCTCCGCCGCCGGCCACGCGGTGGAGGTATCCGACCTGTACGCGATGGGATTCGAGCCGGTGTCGGACCGTCGCAACTTCACGAGTTGCCGCGACGCCGCCTACTTCCGGCAGCAGGACGAGGAGCGGCACGCGAGCGAGGTCGACGGCTTCGCGCCGGACGTCGCCGCGGAGATCGAGAAGCTTCTCCGGTGCGATCTCCTGCTCTTCCAGTTTCCGATGTGGTGGTTCGGCATGCCCGCGATGCTCAAGGGCTGGTGCGACCGCGTGCTGGTGGCCGGCCGCCTGTACGACCGCGGGCGGTGGTACGAATCCGGCAGCATGGCGGGCAAGCGCGCGCTGTGCGCGCTGACCACGGGCGGCGAGGCCGCGATGTTCGGGTCCGACGGCCTGTGCGGCGACATGGACGCCCTGCTCTATCCCATCCAGCACGGCGTGTTTCATTTCCTTGGCTTCAAGCCGCTGCGCCCGTTCATCGTGTATCGCGCGGCGCGCATCACGGACACGGAGCGGGCGGCGGAGCTCACGCGCTATCGGGCCGAGCTCGCGGACCTCGCGCGCCGTCCCGCCGTCGACTATCGACCGCGCGCCGACTACGACGAGCGGTACGCCCTGCGCAAGCTCGCGTGACGCCCGCGCGTCGCGCGCACGGCACGCGGCGATGCTGCGAAATCCCGTGACGCCGGCCATGCGGCTGGTCAATCGCCGTCGTACATCTTCGCGGCGTCGAGCTTGGTGGTCCACGGCAGGCCGGCGTTGCGCCAGCCGTTGACGGTGCGCAGTCCCTTGGTCGGACCTTCGACCGCGGGATCGCCCTCGAAGCCGTCGACGATGATCCACGGCTGCGCGAAGCCCGCCTCGGTCAGCGCGTTGGCCGCGCGCGCCGCCCGACCGCCCGCCTGGCACATGAGCACCACCGGATCGCTGCGGGTGAGGCCCTTGGCCGCGAGCCTGCGATCGATCGCCGCGACGAAGTCGGGATTGACCTTCAGCACGAACGCGCCGCGTTCCGCGTCGAAGCTTCCCGGGCCGGCATCGAGCCAGAACGGCACGTGCGCGTCGGCGGCCACCGGCATGCCGATGAACATGAGCTCGGTGCGCGTGCGGACGTCGACGAACAGCACTTCCTTCGCGTGCTCGGCGAGCATCGGGCCCGCGTCCTTCGCGGTCAGGTAGAGATTGGCCTTGGTGCGCTTGCCGACCGGGACCACGGCGGCGAGCGCGGCGGTTGGATCGGCGGCCGCCTGGTCCGCGGGCGGCGTGCACGTGTCCTGCGCGTGGCCATGCGACGCGACACCCAGCGCGCCGATCAGAAATGCGGCGGCAGCGCCTTGCCGCCAGCGTGCGAGCGCCATGCTGCACCCATCCTCGTTACATCGATGGCGCTAGTGTCCCGCTGCCACCGCAAGGGCGGCTTGACGTGGCGCAAGGAGTGCCGCCGCGTCGCGGCGACGACGCGCTAGCGCAGCGCGTGGGCGACGTTCAACGCGAACGCGAAGACCAGCAGCGCGCCGGCCTGGTGCAACGCGCGCGAGCGGCAGCGGCACCACGTTCACCAGCGTGGCGATGCCGAGCCCGACCTGAACCGCCAGCATCGCGAGCAGCGCGGCGGTCCCGGCGCGGGCGCGCGACGGCAATCCGGGCGTGCCGCGCGCCCGCCACCACAGCGCGGGAACGGCGAACGCCAGCGCCCACGCGAGCAGCCGGTGATCGAACTGCACGGTGGCCATGTTCCAGAAGAAGTTCTTCCACCACGGCGTCAGCGACAGGATCTCGGGCGGCACGACGGCGCCGTTCATGAGCGGAAACGTGTTGTAGGCGAAGCCGGCGCGGATGCCCGCGACGACGCCGCCGGTCAGCACCATGGCGAACACGACCGCCACCAGCGCGAACGCGAAGCGGCGCACGCCGCGTTGCCGATCGTCGCGCGACGGCGAACCGCCGCGGCATGCGCAGCGACCAGGCGACCCACAGCATCGCCGCGAAGATGAGGAACGCGAGGCCGAGGTGCGCGGTGAGACGAAACTGCGACACCCGCGGATCGTCGACGAGCCCGCTCTTGCACCATGTACCAGCCCATCGCGCCCTGCAGCCCGCCCAGCACGAAGATGCCGAGCGAGTCGCCAGCCGTAACCGGGCGGAATCTGCCGGCGCGCCAGGAACCAGAGGTAAGGCACGAAGAAGGCGACGCCGATCAGGCGCCCGAGCAGCCGGTGGAAGTACTCCCACCAGAAGATGCCCTTGAACTCGGAGAGCTCCATGCCCTTGTTGACCTGCTGGTATTCGGGCGTAGCCTGATACTTGGCGAAGGCCGACTGCCAGTCGGCATCGGTGAGCGGCGGCAGCGTGCCGACGATGGGCTGCCACTCGGTGATCGACAGGCCCGAGTGCGTGAGGCGCGTGACGCCGCCGATCACCACCATCGCGAACACCAGCGCACAGCACACGTAGAGCCACCCGGCGACGGCGCGCCGGCGACCCGTGCGCCGCCGTCGCGGGAGCGGGCTGCGTCGGAAGGCTGGTGGAAACGGCGGACATTCGCGAATTATCCCATGCGGGGCCGGGTGCCCCCCCGAGTGTGGCGGGCATCCAGCGTCCCGCGAATCCGCAGTGCGCCGACCGCACGAGCGACCCGCCGCGACGTTCCGCTCCGCGTAGAATGCGCGCGATGCGCCGCCGGATCACCGCGTGGATTTCGTTGCTGGCCATGCTCTTCGGCGTGGCATTGCCCGCGCACGCGTATGCGCACCTGCGCGCCCCGGGCGGGATCGGCAGCGATCTTTGCGCCAGCGGCACCGGCGCCAAGTCGACGCCGACCCTGCCGGAGCGCCCGCGCGACATCACGTGCGACGCCTGCGCCGGTTGCGCGGGCCCCGCGGTCACCGGAGCGATGCGCGCACCGCGCGTCGTTGCGGCGGGGTACGTCCCCCAGCTCGCACTCGCACCGGCGCCCGCACCGACGCACCGCGCGGCGTTCTTCCACGCACGCGCGCCGCCCGCGCTCCCCTGACATCGACCGCGTTTCGCGCAGAACGGCGCGGCACGCCTTGTTTCGCTGTCGCGCGCACAAGACGGTGCGTCGCGACGCCGAATGCCATTGGAGAATGCTCATGACGACCCGACTCTCGCTGCTCGGACTGCTGCTCGCCCTTGTCGCCGCCCCCTCGTGGGCCGACGTCACCATCGCCGACGCCTGGGTGCGCGGCACCGTCCCCGGACAGAAGGCCACCGGCGCCTTCATGCAGATCACGAGTCCCACCGATGCCGCGCTGGTCGCGGCGGCATCGCCCGTCGCGAAGACCGTCGAGATCCACGAGATGAAGATGGACGGCGGCATGATGAGGATGCGCGCGGTGCAGCAGATTCCGCTGCCCGCGGGCAAGCCCGTTGCCGCTCGCGCCCGGCGGCTACCACGTCATGCTGATGGACCTGGACGCAGCCGCTCAAGGAAGGCGACAGCGTGACCGTCACGCTCACGTTCGCCGACAAGGAAGGGCGCAAGACGACGCAGGAGGTGAAGGCGCCGGTGCGCGCGCTCACCGCGCCGGCGGGCATGCCGAAGCACTGACCGCACACGCCGCTCCGTCACGGCAACCCGCTCCGGTCGGCCGCCGGCGGCTTCCGCATGCAGTTCTAGCGACGCGGCGGGCGCCCCGGCTCGTCCCATCCCCTGGCCACGACTCCGTTGACAGCCCGGTTCGGAACCGGAACAATTGGTCCGACCACTTGACCAGAGCGGCGCCCGGTTGCTTCAGGGACCCGCCAAAGGTGGCATCGACCACAAGGAGGATTGACATGCGGGATCCGATTCGCGCGTTGCTGCGTGGCTTCGCGGTGCTGGGCGTTGCGTCGCTCGCCGGCACTGCGCTCGCCCAGGCACCCATCACGCTGCACGGCGCGGTGCAGTTCAACGACGACCACGCCTTCACCAAGGCACTGGTGCGCTTCCAGGAGCTGACCGCCAAGTACTACGGCAAGCCGATCAACTTCGTGCTGCACAAGAACAGCGAGCTCGGCCTCGAGAAGGACTACTTCGCCTACATGAACCAGGGCATCTCGGTCGACTACGGGATCGTGTCGCCGGCGCACATGTCGACGTTCTCGAAGGCGGCGCCGTTCATCGACGCGCCGTTCCTGTTCCGCGACCTCGACCACTGGAACAAGGTGCTCGACGCCGACACGCTGAAGCCCATCGCCGACGAAGTGTCCGCGAAGGGCGACGTGATGCTGATCGGCTTCGCCGGCGGCGGCACGCGCAACATCTTCGCCAACAAGCCGGTGCGCAACCTGGCCGAGATGAAGGGCCTCAAGGTCCGCGTGCAGGGCGCCCCGATCTGGAGCAAGACCTTCGCGGCCATCGGCATGTCGCCGACCGTGATCGCCTACGACGAGATCTACAACGCCATCCAGAACGGCGTGATCCAGGCGGGCGAGAACGAGGCGGCCGGCGTGGAGGCCATGAAGTTCTACGAAGTCGGCCCGAACCTCAGCATGACGCAGCACGCGATCACCATCCGGCCGATCTGCTTCTCGGGCAAGACGTTCAAGAAGCTGCCGCCGGACCTGCAGGCCGCGATCCTCAAGGCCGGCAAGGAAGCCGGCGTCTACGGCCGCCAGGTCGAGTCGGGCGAGGACTCGAAGAAGCTCGACGCGCTCGAGAAGGCCGGCAAGCTGAAGAAGATCCCGTTCGCCGACCGGGCGCAGATGAAGAAGCTGGCCGACCCGGTGATGGCCGAGTACGCGAAGGAAATCGGCGCGTCGGACATCTACAACAAGATCAACTCGATGTAGAAGGCGCAGTGGGACCGGCGCAAGGCGGATCGCTCTTGCGCCGGTCTTTTTTTGGGCACGCACCGACCACCCGGAAACCTTCGCATGCGCACGCTGATCGATCGCTACGCCCAACTGCTCAACGTCCTGCTCGGCCTTTCCGTCGGCTTGCTCGTGGTGCCGGTGACGCTCCAGATGATCTCGCGCTTCACCGCGCTCATCCCGGCCTGGATCTGGACCGAGGAGATGGCCCGGTTCCTGTTCATCTGGATGGTGATGCTGGGCGCGATGATCGGTGTGCGCGAGGGCACGCACTTCGACGTCGACGTATGGCCGCAGATGAAGTGGCGAGGCAACGCCATCCTGCGCATCGTCTCCATGCTCTTCGTCCTCGCATTCGCGCTGGTGTTCGTCTGGTACGGGATCAGGTTCGTCCAGTTCGGCTGGAACCAGACCTCCGAGCTCGCCGATCTGCCGATGACCTACATCTTCATCGCGTGGCCGCTCACCGGTGTCACGTGGCTGCTGTTCGGCGGCGATCGCCTGCTGCTGGACATCCGTCGCCTCGCCAACGGGCCGTTGCCCGGTGACGAGGATCAAGCCCGCCAGCTCGGCACGGGCAGCGTCGTATGACCGGCGCGGTGCTCTCTCCGGGCCTCGCCGCCATCTGGCTGTTCGGCACGATTCTTCTTCTTCATGATCCTCCGCGTGCCGATCGCCTTCGCGCTCGGCTTCGCCTGCCTGCCGGTGCTGTTCATCGAGCCGCGGCTCTCGCCGATGGTCGTGTTCAACACGACGTTCAAGGCCTACAACTCGTTCATCCTGCTGGCGGTGCCGTTCTTCCTGCTCACGGCGAACCTGATGAACGTGGGCGGCATCACCGACCGGCTGGTGACGCTGTCGCGCACGATGGTGGGCAACTTCCCCGGCGCGCTCGCGCAGATCAACGTGCTGCTGTCGGTGTTCTTCGCCGGCATCTCGGGCTCGTCCACCGCCGACGCCGCGAGCCAGGGCAAGATCTTCATCGAGGCGCAGGTCAAGGAAGGCTACGACCTGTCGTTCTCGATCGCGATCACCGCGGTGTCGGCGGTGCTGGCGGTGATCATCCCGCCGTCGATCCTGATGGTCGTGTGGGGCGGCGTGCTGTCGGTGTCGATCGGCGCGCTCTACCTCGCCGGCGTCATCCCGGGCCTGCTGCTCGGCCTCGCGCAGATGGCCACGGTGCATGTCTACGCCAAGCTGCGCAAGTATCCGACCTATCCGCGCGCCACGTTCGTGGAGTTCGTGCGGGCCGCGGCCGTCGCGGTCCCGGCGCTGATGACGCCGTTCATCATCGTCGGCGGCATCCTGCTCGGCTGGTTCACCGCCACCGAGTCGGCGGCGGCCGCGGTGATCTACGCCGCGGTGCTGTCGATCTTCGTCTATCGCCAGCTCGACCGGCATCAGCTGTGGACCGCGTTGCTCGAGACCGGCAAGTTGTCCGCGGTCGCGCTGTTCTGCGTCGGCACGGCGTCGGTGTTCGGCTTGCTGCTGGCGTACTTCCAGATTCCCAAGGCGCTGCTGCAGAACGTGACGTCGTGGGGCCTGGGCCTGGTCGGCGTCGGCTTCTTCATCGCCTTCGTGTTTCTCGTGGTCGGCTGCTTCCTCGACGCCATTCCCGCGATCATCATCGTCGGGACGACGCTGCAGCCGCTCGCGGCGTCGGTGGGGATGCATCCGGTGAGCTTCGCGATCATCGGCATCGTGGCGCTTGCGTTCGGCCTCGTCACGCCGCCCTACGGCCTGTGCCTGATGGTGTCGTGCGCGATCGCCAAGGTACGCTTGCGCTACGCGCTGAAGGACACCATGATCATGCTGGTGCCGATGCTGCTGGTGCTGGCCGCCATGATCATCTGGCCGGAGATTCCGCTGCTCGTTCCGGAGCTGATCCGTCCGGATTTCCTGAAGTAACGGGCAAGCGCGCAGCGACCCGCAGGCCGCGATTCACCTATCATGGCGCCAGGCGGACGCGTCCGCCCGGCGCCCGTCCGATGGAGGTCCCATGGTCACGCGCAAGCCGCTGTCCGCCGGCTTCGGAGTCGAGGTCGTCCGGCCTCGACCTCGCGCAGCCGATGTCGCCCGCGACGTTCGCCGAGTTCGAGCGCGCGTTCTACGACGACCAGGTGCTCGCGCTGCGCGCGCAGCAGCTCACGCCGGCGCAGTTCGTCGCGTTCGCGCGCCGCTTCGGCCCGCCGCAGCCGCACGTGATCGACCAGTTCCACCACCCGGAGGATCCGAACATCCTGATCCTCTCCAACGTGAAGAAGGACGGCAAGCCGACCGGCCTGCAGGATGCCGGCTCGTACTTCCACACGGATTACTCGTACCTGCAGGTGCCCGGCGCGCGCGACGACGCTCTATTCGCGCGTGGTGCCGAAGGTCGGCGGCGACACGCTGTTCGCCAACCAGCAGGCCGCGTACGACGACCTGTCCGACGCGATGAAGCAGCGCATCGAGCCGCTCTACGGCATCCATCACTACGGCAACCGCAACGACCAGGACGAGAAGAGCCGCACGGTCGCGTCGGTGCTGACCGACGAGCAGAAGGCGAAGATGCCGGTGATCACGCACCGGATCGCGCGGCCGCATCCGGTCACCGGGCGCAAGTCGCTCTACGCGGTGTCGGGCAGCTCGTTCGGCATCGTCGGCATGCCGGAGGACGAGGCGCGCGACCTGCTCGACGAGCTCGCCGCGCACTCGACGCAGCCGAAGTACCGCCTGCGCTTCAAGTACGGCGTGGGCGACGTCGTGATGTGGGACAACGCGTCGCTGCTGCACTCGGCGACGCTCATCGATCCCGACGACGCGCGCACGCTGTGGCGGATCACGATGCTGGAGCCGTCGGCAGAAGGCCGCCGCGCCGGACGTGCTCGCGCCGACGTACGCGACGGGCGCGATGTAGCCCTCCCGCGCTCCGCGCGGGACCAGCCGAAGGCTGTTGCTTCCTTCGCGGTTGGGCGTGCGGTAAGCTTCGCGTCCCATTGGCGTAAGTTCCGCCGGGAGCGCCGCGACGAACGTGCGGTCTCCTGCGGGGTCGCCACGGTGCCATCCGCCATGCGTCGTGCCATCCACTTCGCCGTCCTCGCGCTGTTGCTGCTGTTCATGCAGCAACGGGCGTACGTGCACCCGATCGAGCACCTCGCGGGGCGCGCCGCGGCGCCGCAGGAGACGGTGCTTTCCGCGCCGCATGCCGACGCCGCGTGTCTCGAGTGTGCGCTGCTCGCTGCGGGCGCCGACACGGTCGCCCCGACCGGCGATTGCGTTCGCCGGCGCGCCGGCACCGAGCAGCGACCTGCAGCATCGCCCAATCCGCCAGCGCGGCGCACGCGGCCGCCTGGTTCGACAGCCGCGCCCCACCCGTCCTCCTCTAGCACGACGCATCGCGCGCGCCGCGACGCCCATCGGGCGCGCTCGCGTGCGCCCCGTGGTCCAGCTCGAGGAGACATTCCGTGTCCCGATCGTTACGCGTGCGCAGCGCATGGGCGCTCGCACTTTGCATCGCCGGTCCGCGTCCATGCCGCGACCGACGCCGATCTCGCCGCCATCCGCGACGAGATCCGGCAACTGAAGGAACGCCTACGAAGCGCGCATCAAGGCGCTCGAGGAGCGCCTGCAGAAGGCGGAAGGTGGTGCCGCGAATGCCGCTGCGCCAGCGCCGTCACCCGCGCCGCTTGCCGCGCAGGCATCCGCGGAGCCGGCGCCTGCCGCACCCGCGTCCGGCGGCATCGCCGCGTTCAATCCCGCGATCTCCGCCGTGCTGCAGGGCGCCTACATCAACCTGTCGCAGGATCCCGACAAGTACGCGCTGTACGGCTTCGCGCCGAGCGGCGACATCGGCCCCGGACCGCGCAGCTTCAGCATCGCCGAGTCGGAGCTCACGCTGACCGCGAGCGTGGACCACCTGTTCGCCGCCGGCCTCATCTTTTCGCTCGACCCCGGACGACTCCGTTTCGGTCGAGGAGGCGTACGGGATCGCCACCGGCGCGCCCTACGGGCTCACGCCGAAGTTCGGACGCTTCTTCTCCGGGCTCGGCTACCTCAACGAGCAGCACCAGCACGTCTGGGACTTCTACGACGCGCCGCTCGCGTACCAGGCGTTCTTCGGCGGCCAGTACACGCAGAACGGCATGCAGATGAAGTGGGTCGCGCCCACCGATCGTCTACGTCGAGCTCGGCGGCGAGCTCGGCAGCGGCGACGGGTATCCGGGCAACGACCGCAACAAGAACGGCATCGGCGACGGCGTCGTCTACGTGCACGCGGGCGGCGACGTCGGCGCCAGCAACAGCTGGCGCGCCGGACTTTCGTATCTGCAGACGGCGGCCGCCGATCGCGCCTACGCGCAGACCGATGCGTCGGGGCAGCGAGGCGCAGGTCAGCTTCACCGGCCGCAGCAGGATCGCCGTCGCCGACTTCGTGTGGAAGTGGGCGCCCAACGGCAACGCGCAGGACACGAACTTCAAGCTGCAGGGCGAGTACCTGTGGCGGCGCGAGAACGGCGATCTCACGTACGACGCCGACGGTGCGCTGGGTTTCACCCAGACCGGCAACTACGCCTCGCGCCAGAGCGGCTTCTACGTGCAGGGCGTCTGGCAGTTCATGCCGGCGTGGCGCGTCGGCGCGCGCTTCGACTGGCTCGATCCCGGCAGCGTCGACTACGGCGCGAACAGCGCCTACCTCGCGGACGCGTCGTTCAATCCGCAGCGCACGTCCGTGATGTTCGACTGGACGCCGTCGGAGTTCAGCCGCTTCGCCTGCAGTACTCGCAGGCGAAGCTCGTCGCCCGGCATCACCGACAACCAGTGGTTCCTGCAATACATCCTGACGCTGGGCGCGCACGGCGCCCATCGCTTCTAGAGGCATTCCGCCATGACCGCCATCCTTCGCTTCGTGCTCGCCGCAGCTCGCCGCAGCGTTCGCCCTGCCCGCGTTCGCGGCGCTCAACGTCTTCGCCACCGTTCCCGAATGGGGCGCCCTCGCGCAGGAGCTGGGCGGCGACAAGGTCAGCGTGTACGTCGCCACCAACGCGCTGCAGGATCCGCATCACGTCGAGGCCAAGCCGAGCCTCATCGCCCGCGCGCGCAACGCCGATCTCGTCGTCGCGACGGGCGCGGAGCTCGAGATCGGCTGGCTGCCGCTGGTGTTGCAGCAGGCCGGCAATCCGCGCGTGCAGCCGGGCAAGCCCGGCTATTTCGAGGCGGCGGCGTACGTGACGCTGCTCGACAAGCCGACGCGCCTCGATCGCGCCGAGGGCGACGTGCACGCCGCGGGCGATCCGCACATCCAGACCGATCCGCGCAACATCGCGCGCGTCGCCACGGCGCTGGCGGCGCGGCTCGCCGCCGTCGATCCCGCGAATGCCGACTACTACGCGGCGCGGCAGAAGGACTTCGCCCAGCGATGGACCGCCGCCATCGCGCGCTGGGAGCGCGAAGGCGCGCCGCCTGCGCGGCGTGCCGATCGTGGTGCAGCACAAGGCCTTCACCTATCTCATCGCGTGGCTCGGCATGAAGACGGTCGCGACACTCGAGCCCAAGCCCGGCGTCGAGCCGACCACCGCCTACCTGGCCGAAGTGCTGGGCACGCTGTCGACGCAGCCGGCGAAGATGGTGCTGCGCGCCGCGTACCAGAGCGATCGCGCGTCGGCAGTGGATCGCCGAGCGCGCGAAGATCAACGCCGTGGTACTGCCGTTCACGGTCGGTGGCGACGCCGAGGCGAAGGATCTCTTCGGACTGTTCGACGACACGCTCGCGCGGCTGCGCAAGGGGGCGGCGTGAGCGCGCGCGCGCGGCGGGTCCGCGGAACTGCCGCCGGGAGCACGCCATGACGTTCGGTGCGGTCGAAGTGTCCATCCT
The DNA here is from genome assembly GCA_963725735.1 of uncultured beta proteobacterium. Classification (GTDB taxonomy): domain Bacteria; phylum Pseudomonadota; class Gammaproteobacteria; order Burkholderiales; family Casimicrobiaceae; genus VBCG01. The sequence continues at coordinate 11,625 of CAVRZM010000022.1, forward strand.
GCTTCCGGCGCTGGCCGCGGGGCTGCTGGTGTCCGCCACGCACGTGCCGCTGGGCACGCAGGTGCTCGCGCGCGGCATCGTGTTCATCGACCTCGCGATCGCGCAGATCGCGGGCTGCGGCGTGCTGCTGGCGGACTCGCTCGGCTTCGAAGCGCAGGGACTCGCGGTGCAGGTGGCGGCGCTCGCGGCAGCGCTCATGGGCGCCCTGCTGCTCACCTGGACCGAGCGCGTGTTCGCCGACGTGCAGGAAGCGGTGATCGGCGTGGTGTTCGTGCTCGGCGCGACCGGCAGCATCCTGCTCCTCGCGAGCAACGCGCACGGCGGCGAGCATCTGCGCGATCTTCTCGTCGGGCAGATCCTGTGGGTGCAGGGTTCGCAGCTGGCGCTGGTCGCGGCGGTCTACGCCGTGATCCTCGCGCTCTGGTTCGGTGCCGGCCCGCGGCTGCCGCGCGCCGCATTCTACGTGCTCTTCGCGCTCGCCGTGACGCTGTCGGTGCAGCTCGTCGGCCTGTACCTCGTGTTCGCGACGCTCATCGTGCCGCCGCTCGCCACGCGGCGCATGACGCGCCGGCGGCTCGCCGCCTCCTACGCGCTCGCCGCCTCGGGCTATGCGGCGGGACTCGTCGTGTCGACGGCGCTCGACCTGCCGAGCGGCGCCGTCATCGTGTGGGCGCTGGTCGTGCTGGCGATCGCCGTGGAAGCCGTCGCACGGCGCCAATGGCAAGGGCGGCCCGCGGGCCGCCCTTTCACGCACTGACGAATGCGCTTACGACGGCTCGACCACCGGCGGCGGGCCGGGTCGATGGCGCAAGCCGTCGGGTTTGCACCGAGGACGCGGTTCCCCTGTGCGGCGGCCATGATCCACGCCGTCGCCCGGGGGTCGTCGCCGGCAACGGCCTCGTCACGCGGCTCCGCGCAGGCTTCAACGTGTTCGCGCTGCGCGTCCGCCGCGCGCCGCTTACGATCCGGCGCCCGGCAGCAGCGCGAGATCGAATGCGCGCTCGGCGAACCACGTCGCGGCGATCGCGGCCACGAGCAGCGAGCCGCCGACGAACACCGCGCGTCCGTAGAAGCGCGTGTCGCGCACCGCGTAGGCCAGCGGCAGGAACAGCGCGACGATCGCAAGCTGGCCGACTTCGACGCCGACGTTGAACGCGACCAGCGCGAGCAGCAGCGATTCGTGCGGCAGGCCGAGGTCGGCGAGCACGCTCGCGAAGCCGAAGCCGTGGATGAGGCCGAATGCGAAGGCGAGCACCCAGCGGCGGCCGAACACGACCGGCCACACGTTGTTGAGCGCCGCGAGCACCACGGAAATCGCGATCGCCGATTCGACGAACCGCGACGGCAGCTCCACGACACCGAGCGCCGCGAGCGACAGCGTGATCGAGTGCGCGAGCGTGAAGGCCGTGACGACCTTGAGCACGTCGACCAGGGCGAACCGGAAGCTGGGCGCGCCCTGCGCGCGCGAACCGGGCATCAGCACCAGCACCGCCGGCAGCAGCAGCGACAGCAGGAACAGGATGTGGTCGAAGCCGGTCCAGATGTGGATCACGCCTTCCTCGAGGTAGTCGGCGAACTGCGCGACGCGGCGACAAGTCGTCCAGCGCGAACTGCTGCGCCGGCGCGTCGACGCTGAAGATGCCGGCGCGCGTCGCGCCGTTCGCCGCGAGATTGAGCAGGCCGCGATGCTGCGGATCGACGTCGAAGAGCAGGCGATAGTCGACCGCGAGCGTCTGCGGCACCGCGGCGCACGTCGCGGTGAAGCGCAGCACGGCGTACGTGCCGTCGGTGTGCGTGTCGATGAGCTGCTCGCGCAGCGCCACGATGCACGGCGCGCCGGCCGGGCCGATGCGCAGCCGCGACAGCGCGTAGCTCGCGATCTCGCGCGTGCTTCGCCTTCACCTCGCCCCACGTGATCGCGCCGTCCTGGTTCGCGTCGAGGCCGAGCGCGAAGTCGAGGTCGCGCAGCGCGATGTCCCATTGGCCGTCGATCGTCTCGCCGTTCGACCGCCAGCGTCAGGTAGCTGTCGGAAGGCTTGTGCGCCCACGCGCTGCCGGCGAGCAGGGCGAGGAGCAGCGCCGGCGACGATCCGGCGCACGATCATCGGGCGCTCCTCGCGTTCACCAGCGCGGCCACCGCCGCGTATTCGAGCCCGGTCTGCGCGATCCAGTCGCGCACGGTGCGCATCGCGTCGGCGTCGCGCGCCGCCACTGCCGCCTCGGCGAGGATGCGCAGATCGGCCGGCTCGCGCTGCACGTTCCAGTTCGCGCGCGCGAGCTCCAGCGCGCGCCGCGGGTCGTCGTCGAGCCACAGCGCGAACCGCGCTTCCTCGCGCCGGTGCACGGTGTCGCCGCGCGCACGGCTCGCGGCGAAGCGGGCGCGCAGCGTGGCGATGGAGGCGGTCGCCTCGGGCGCGCCCAGTGCGCGCTGCGCGAGGGCCAGGCGCAGCAGCAGCGCATCGACGCGCGTGTCGTCCTGCACGAGGCGCGGAACGTCGCTCGCGCGGCCATGGTCGAGCAGCCAGTCGCTGTACGCGCCAAGGGTATAGAGATCGCGCGGGTCCGCCGCGAGCGCGGCCCGGAAATGACGCTCCGCCTGCGCATCGTCGCGGCGATGCGCGATCTCCGCGGCCAGCGATTCGCCGAAGGCGCGGCCGCCGGCGTCGCCGGCGGGCAGTGCCGCCAGCCCGCGCGCCAGCATCGCGGACGCCGCGGCCGCCTGCCCGTTGACGCTGTCGATGGCCGCCACGCAGGCGAACACGTAGAGCTCCGGCGCGATGCCGTACAGGCGCGGGCAATCGGCGCGCGCTTCCGCGAACCTGCCCTGCACGGTGCGCACCGTCGCGCGCACCAGCAGCGCCCGGCCGTTCCTCGGCTCGCGCGCCAGCGCGCGGTCGAGATCGGCCAGCGCGCGGTCGAACTCGTGATTGCTCTGCAGGATCGTCGCGCGGGACACCAGCACCGGCGTCGGCGCATCCGCGTCGCGCCACCAGCGTGCGAGGGCGGCTTGCGCGTAGCCGAGGTAGCGCGGATCGCCGTCCGCGCGCGCCACCGCGTAGTACGCGTCGGCGAGCGCGACGGCGGCATCGAAATCGGCGGGCGCCGCGGTCGCTGCCGCGCGCAAGCGCGCGAGCTCGCGCGACTGCGCGGAGGAGCGCTGCGGCAGGCGCTCGAGGACCAGCGTGTCGTCCGCGGGCACGTACGGCCTGGCCGGCACCAGCGTGGACAGCGCGAGGCAGGCGGCGGCAAGCATCCAGCGCTTCATGACGGCATCCCGATGTCGGTGGACTTGGTTCCATCACCCTCTCTCCCGCGTGCGGGAGAGAGGGTGGCGATGCGCAGGGCGCGTGTGGTTACCTGCCCTGCGCCGAGCGTGCCGCCTTGATCGCGTTGTCGTCGTTGGGCGAGCCCTTGAGCGGCGCGCGCAGGTACGGGAACTCGTTGGCGAAGAACGTCGAGCTGATGTACGCGCCATCGGTGTACTTGAGCGAGCCCGCAGGGGCGTCCGCGGCCTTGCAGCCGACCGCCGTGTTCACGCCCGGCACCGTGCACAGCACGCCCATCGCGACGCGCAGCTCGATGTCGACGACGTCGTCGCCGGGCCGCCGGCCGTTCGGGAAGCCGGCGTTGTCGCCGCCCAGCACGCCCAGGCGGTTCTGCGACGCCGCCCGGCGTCGGCGCGATGGCGGTGTTCAGGCGCACCTGCTCCGACACCACGACGTTGGCCGGCTTGTTCACGCCCTCGACGCCGGTAAGGAATGCCGCGACGAGATCGGTGCGCGGGAAGTTGGTCGGCGCCTTGACGCCCGCGCCGCCGAACAGCACCTCGAGCAGCGCCGGCAGCGTCGGATTGGTGACGTAGTCGGCGAACTGCCCGTCGTCCTTGGGCTCGCTCGCGTTGAACCTGTTCTTGTCCTTGAGGCCGATCACGACTTCGTTGACCAGCGGCATGCCGAGGCGCGACACCTGGACCAGGCTGCCCGTCTGCGACGTCGGATCGAGGCCGCTGCCCGGCGCGGCGTTCACCGCGCGCGTGGCGGGCACGCTCGCGGTCGTCCAGCCGCCGACGATGTTGCCCTTGCCCTCGGTCACGCACGCGATCGGCAGCTCGAGGATCAGCGACGTCACGTTGGCGTCGGCGAGCGAGTCGACCGTCGCGAACTCGGCGGCGGGATTGAGCTCCACCGCCGGGTACTTGATGTTGACGAGGTCGAAGGTCTCGCCCAGGTTGACGACGAACGGGTCCTTGCGCTGGCCGACGAACACGCGGCCCGTCCCGGAGCAACCCGGGACGCCGATGTCGTAGATGTGCTTGTTGGCGTAGGCGATGTAGTTCTTGATCGTCTTGGTGCCGATGTAGTCGACCGGCTTGTCGAAGGTCGTGCCGCCCTGCGTGAGGTTGGTCACCGGCAGCGGCGGCGCTGGCGCGGCGCGGTCCGCGGATCACGCCCAGCGTGTACTTCTCGTGCACGTTGAGCGCGGAGGAGTTGGGGGTGGCGACGTCGCCGCTGCCGTTCTGCACCAGCGGGATCGACACCATCTTGCCGCCGACGTTGAACTTGTTGTCGTCGTTGGTCGTCTGGAACCGGAACTGGAACGTCAGGTTCTCGACCGCGCCGCCGTCGTTGGTGACGTGGATCTCGTAGACGGCGTTGGGATCGAGCTTGAAGTAGTTGGGGCCGCCGTACGGGTCCTGCAGCGGCAGGTAGTTGGCGACGAGCGTCACGTAGCCCTCGCGCCCGGGCTCGTAGCTCCTGAACATGTAGAAGTCGGTGGCGTCGACCTGCGGCTGGGTGGCGATGAACGGCGCCTCGCGGTGGCTCGAGGCGAACGCGGTGGCGCTGGCGGCGAAGGTCGCGGCGACCAGCGTGGACAGCACGGTGCGGCGGAAGGACGGGATGGGGCGGGCTGCGGTCATGGAAAGCCTCCGGTGGGTTGTCGGGAACTTCGAAAGCCGCCGCGCAGACGGCTCGCTTGGGTCCTATACGCAGCGGGCACGGCACTGGATGCGCCTCCGAGGCTCGACATAAGCCGGCGTTAAGGCGTCGCCCGCTAGAATCGCGTCAGCGCCAGGCAGCCCGCCCCGGCGAACGCCCGTTCCTCCCCATGCGCATCCTCCTCGTCGAAGACGACCCGATGATCGGCAAGACGCTGTCCACTGCACTGCAGCAGGACGGCTACACCGTCGACTGGGTGAAGGACGGGCAGGCGGCGAAGCTCGCGCTGGACACCGCCGACGGCGCGTACGGTCTCGTGCTGCTCGACCTCGGACTTCCCCGCAAGAGCGGCCTCGAGCTCCTGAAGGAAGTGCGCCGCGCCGGCAACAAGGTGCGCGTGCTGATCATCACCGCGCGCGATGCCGTGCCCGACCGCGTCGCGGGGCTCGACGCCGGCGCCGACGACTACCTCGTGAAGCCGTTCAGCCTCGACGAGCTCGGCGCCCGCATGCGGGCGCTGCTGCGCCGGGACGTCGCGCGCGAGGACAACGTGCTGCGCAACGGCGATCTCGCGCTCGACCCGGCCGCGCGCACCGTGACCCGCAGCGGCTCGCTGGTCGACCTGTCGGCGCGCGAGTTCGCGCTGCTCGCGGCGCTGCTCGAGCGGCCCGGCACCGCGCTGTCGAAGGCGCAGCTCGAGGAGCGGCTGTACGGCTGGGGCGAGGAGGTGGAGAGCAACACGGTCGAGGTGCACGTCCACAACCTGCGCAAGAAGCTCGGCGCCGACGTGATCCGCACGATCCGTGGCGTCGGCTACGTGATCGCGCGCGCGGCGGCGGAATGAACTCCATCCGCCGCACGCTGCTCGCGTGGCTCCTCGCGGGACTCGCGCTGGTGGCGGTGGTCGCCACCGTTCTCACCTACGTCCATACACGCGAGGAGGTCGGCGACATCTTCGACCTGCAGTTGAAGCAGCTCGCCTACTCGACGCGCATCGACGACCTCGTGCGCGGGCGGCCGCCGACGTTCGCGCCGCCGGAGGGCGGATCGCGCGTGGCCGGCGTGTCGGAGATCGTCACGCAGATCTGGGATCGCGACGGCGTGCTCGTCTACTGGTCGCGGCCGAACGCCGGGCTGCCGGTGCCCGCCACGGAAGGCTATTCCAACGTGATGCAGAACGGCCGCGAGTGGCGGGTGTACACGCACGTCGCCGGCAATCACGCGCTGCAGGTCGCGCACGCGATGGACGAGCGGCGCGAGATCGCGACGCAGACGGCGCTGCGCACGCTGCTGCCCTTCGCGGCGATGCTCCCGGTGCTGGGCGTGCTCATCTGGTACGCGGTCGGCCTGGGGCTGCGACCGCTGGAAGCGATGTCGCGCGCGGTGGCCAAGCGGCGGCCGGACGCGATGGCGCCCCTCGCGGAATCGTCGCTCCCGGACGAGCTGGTGCCGCTCGCCGGCAGCCTCAATGCGCTGCTGGCGCGCCTCGACGAAGCGCTCGCCGCGCAGCGCCGCTTCACCGCCGACGCCGCGCACGAGCTGCGCACGCCGCTCGCCGCACTGAAGCTGCAGGTGGAGCTGGCGGAGCGCACGCAGGATGCGACCGCGCGCGCGGTCGCCTTCGACGAGCTCAAGGCGGGCGTGGATCGCGCCGCGCACCTGGTCGAGCAGCTCCTCACGATGGCGCGGCTCGAGCCCGAGGCGCCGGCGCGCGCGTTCGCGCCGGTCGACCTCGCGGCGCTCGCCAGGGAGGCGGTGGTGGCGCGCGCGGCGCTTGCCGCCGGCAAGGGCATCGACCTCGGCATCGCGCGCACGGCCACGGTCGCTGTGCGCGGCGACGCGGCGAGCCTCGCCATGCTGATCGCCAACCTCCTCGACAACGCGCTGCGCTACACGCCGTCGGGCGGCCGCATCGACGTCGCGATCGACGACGACGGCGGCGGCGCCCTGCTGTCGGTGGTCGACACCGGACCGGGCATTCCGGCCGCCGAGCGGCAGCAGGTGTTCGAGCGCTTTCATCGCGGCGCCGCGGCGGCGGGCACGCCGGCCGGGTCGGGCAGCGGCCTCGGGTTGTCCATCGTGCGGCGCATCGCGGACGCCCATGACGCCACCGTCACGCTCGACGACGGCCCGGACGGCCGCGGCCTTGCGGTGCGCGTCCGCTTTCCCGCGCCGCGCGAGGCCTGACTGCCCTCTCGCATACACTATCGGCTTGCCAAAGCGGGCAGCGTTGGCCTGCGCTCGCGCCGGATGGCACTATCGGGGCGAGCAGGAGATCCCGCCCAGCGCCCCATTGCCCTCCGGAACCCAGCCCTTCGCCTGTCTCTGTCGCAGCGCGTCGCGCAGGCTCGCTGCGGCAGCGACCTGCCGTTCGGCGCGCCGCGCGCTGTCCCGTGTTCGCCGTCGTGGCGATAGCCGCGCTGCGTCGCGGCAGCGCACGCGGAGGCCGACGTCGACCCGCGACTCGGCGTGCCCGCGCTTCCTGTGGGGCAGCGACGACGGCCGCCGCGCGGACGCGCCGCGCAGCGCGGCGCAAGAGCGCGCTCGATCCGGAAGGCGGTCGGCGCGCGCGCACCTGCGCGACGTCGCCGACCTCTACCGCATCACGGCGGCCGAGGTCGACGCGCTGCCGATGCACGACCAGCAGCGCTTTCCCGAGGGCGGCGGGATCGTGCGCTTCCGCGGGCGCAGTCGACGGCATCGAGGTGTTTCGCGAGCAGGTGAACGTGCGTCTCGACCGCGCGGCGGCCTCGTGGCGGTCGGCGGCTTCGCGATGGGCGCGCCGGCCAGCGGCTGGCAAGAGTGCGCGACGCCTTCGCGCGCGAGCCGCGGAGCGCGCGATCGCGTCGGCGCTCGCGACTGGCGGTTCGCGGCAAGCGTCGCGCAGGCGCTCGTGCTCGCGCCGGCGAGGCCGACGGCTATCGTCAGCTACACGCTTCCGGCGGCGGCGCCAGCGCCGACGGCTCGACGCTCGCGGCGCCGGTGCGCGTGAAGCGCGTGTGGTTCCGGCTGCCCGACGAGCTCGTCGCCGCGTAGTACGTCGAAGTGCAGGTGCGCGACGCGGACAATGGCCGGCGGCGTCGACGACTACGCGTACGTCGTGTCGGCCGTCGACGGCGCGCTGCTCTTCCGGCACAACCAGACGCGCGGACGCGGCGTTCACGTATCGCGTCGTACGCGGAGCCCGACGCCGCCCGTACCTGCCGCTGCCCGGACCGATGGGGCGCGCCGCGCTTCCCGCATCCGACCGGCACGCCCGACGGCGTGCAGCCGCCGCTCGCGGCCGGAAGCCTCGTCACGCTCGCAAAGCGCGCCGTTCTCGAAGAACGACCCGTGGCTCGCCGCACGCGCCAACCGCACGCACGGGCAACAACGTCGAAGCGTTCAGCGAACATGCTCGACGCCCGACGGCTTCGGCACGCCGGGCACCGACGAGTGCAATGCTCGCGCTCGCCGGTCGACGGCGACCTGCACGCGTGCATGACCTCGCCCGGAACGTTCGACTACACGTACGACCACGCGCTGCGCGCCGGACGCGAACCGCGCGCAGGTGGCCGCGGCGGTGACCAACCTGTTCTACATGAACAACTACCTGCACGACTGGTACTACGACGCCGGGTTCGACGAGGCGGCGCGGCAACGCGCAGACGAGCAACTACGGCCGCGGCGGCATCGGCGACGACAGCATCTTCGCGGAGGCGCAGGACTTCTCGCGGCACGCAACAACGCGAACATGTCGACGCCCTGCGGACGGCCAGCGCCCGCGCATGCGCATGTTCCTGTGGATCGTCGTCGCATCGCGCTCGCGCAAGGTGCAACGCGCCGGCCGCGATCAGCCGGCGCGAAGCAGGCCGGCACCGCGGACTTCGGCGCGCAGGCGTTCGACCTCACCGCGCGACCTGGTGCTCGCGCGAGGACGCCGCGAACGCCGACGGGCCCGACGACGACCGACGGCTGCACGGCGTTCACCAACGCGGGCGCGGTCGCGGGCAGGATCGCCGTGGTCGACCGCGGCGTCTGCACTGTTCGTCGACAAGGCGAAGAACGCGCAGGCCGCGGGCGCGCGCCGGCGTCGCTGATCGTGAACAACGTCGCGCCCGGCGCGCGCCGGGCATGGCCGGCACCGACGCGACGATCACGATTCCCGTGGTGTCGGTCTCGCTCGCCGACGGCGCGGCGATCAAGGCGCAGCCTCGCGCAGCCGGCCGACGGTGAGCCTGCGCATGGCGCGGCAGCGGCGGCGTGAGCGCGAAGGCGCGCTCGACAACACGCTGATCGCGCACGAGTGGGGCCACTACATCAGCAACCGGCTCGTCGCCAACGTCGAACGGGCTCGTCCGCGCAACCAGGCGCGCGGCATGGGCGAAGGCTGGGCGGACTTCCACGCGCTGCTGCTGCTGGTGAAGGAGGCCGACCGCGCGCTGCCGGGCAACGCGGCGTTCAACGGCGCGTACGCCGGAGAACGCCGTACCCGCTCGGCGGCCCGGACTTCGCGCCGGACGTCGCTGAACAACGCGTACTACTACGGCATCCGCCGCTATCCGTACTCGCGCGACATGGCGAAGAACCCGCTGACGTTCAGGCACATCGCCGACGGCGTCGCGCTGCCGGCGCCACCGCCTCGCCACGTCGGCGCGAAGATCTCGAGCAGCCAACGCCGAGGTGCACAACACCGGCGAGGTGTGGGCGAGCGATGCTGTGGGAGTGCTACAGCGAACCTCCTGAACGACACCGGCCGGCTCACGTTCGCGCAGGCGCAGGAGCGGATGAAGCGCTACCTCGTCGGCGGCGTACAAGACGACGCCGACCGATCCGACGTTCATCAACGCGCGCGACGCGCTGCTCGCGGTGATGCAGCGCGCAGGATCCCGCAGGACCGCGACCTGTGCATGCAGGGCTTCGCGAAGCGCGGCGCGGGCGTCGGGCGCGATCGCGCCCGAACAACCTGTCCGAGGACAACGTCGGGCGTGGTCGAGAGCTTCAAGCGCGACCGCCGACGCGCCGGCACGACGACGCCGGTGATCGAGTACTACCACGCGGCGTTCGATCACTACTTCGTCACCAACATCGCCGACGAGATCGGCCCGTCGCGCAGTTGCCCGACGGTTCGGGTCATGACTCGCGCGCCACGCTTCGAAATGCGCTTCAGGCATAGGTCGTAGTCCTGCGGACCCTGCGCGCACATCACCGCCGGCGGCGTCGCGCACGTTGACAAACGTCGGGTCGACCGGCGTCGTCCTGTGCTCTGCAAGGAGGTAGCGCTTCATGCGGTCCTGCGCCTAGGCGAACGGGAGAGCGGCCGATGTTCTTGGGAGACGGAATGCGCACATGCATGATCGGACGACGCGGCATGCGCCGCATGGCATCGGCCGCGCTGGTGACGGCCGCATTCGCGGCCAGCGTCGCCGAAGCCCGGCACCTTCCGGCGATCGACGCGCTGGCATCGTTGCCGGCGGTCGCGCGTGTAGCGCCCACCGCCTCGGCCAGCGCATTGCGCGAGGCGTCGCCGGCGCGTCACGCTCGATGCGACCACCGGCGTGCCGGCGTTCCTGTGGGGCGCGGACGCGGCGCGCGTCCGCCCCGGGTCGGCGAAGGCGGCGCTCGATCCCGAGGCCGCCGCACGCGCGGCGCTCGGCGATCTCGCCGACGCGTATCGACTCGATGCCGCCGACGTCGCCGCGCTGCCGATGCACGACCTGCAGCGGCTGCCTGACGGCGCGGCGATCGTGCGCTTTCGCAACGCGATCGACGGCATCGAGGTGTTCCGCGAGGAAGCCAACGTCCTCGTCGACCGCGACGGCGCGCTGGTGGCGATCGGCGGCTTCGTGAGCGGCGCGCCGGCGGGCCGGCGGAGGAGCGCGCCGACCGCACCGCCGCAATCCGCGGTGGCGGCGGCGCTCGGCGACTTCGGCTTCCAGCGCGAGGTCGCCGGCGCCTTCACGCTGACGAGCGCGGAGGGCGGCTACCGCCGCCTCGCATTGCCGCCCGGCACCCGCAGCGCCGACGGCGCGCAGCTCGTCTCGGCGCGCGCCAGGCCGGTCTGGTTCCGCCTGGGCGGGGCGCTCGTCGCCGCGCATTACGTCGAGGTGGCGGTGCGCGACGACGGCGCGCGCAGCGCCGATCGCTACGCGTACGTGGTCGCCGCCGACGATGGACGCATCCTCTTTCGCAGGAACCAGGCAGCGCACGCCGCGTTCTCCTATCGCGTATTCGCCGAGCCGGCGGCGCCCTGGCTTCCCTATCCGACGCCGAGCGGCCGCGCGGGCTTTCCGCATCCCACCGGCACCCCCGACGGCTACCAGCCGCCGTTCGTCGCGCCGAATCTCGTCACGCTCGCGAACCTGCCGTTCTCGCGCAACGATCCGTGGCTGCCCGCCAATGCCACGAAGACCGTCGGCAACAACGTCGAGGCGTATGCCGATCTCGGCGCCCCGGAGCTGCTCGGCCCGGTCGCCACCGACGAGTGCAACCTTGCAGGACCGCTGGACGGCGACCTGCACGCGTGCATCACGGGGCCCGCCGCGTTCGACCATCCGTACGACTTCGCGCAGGAGGCGTTCGCCGGCCGCGCACAGGTGACCGCGGGCATCACGCACCTCTTCTATCTCGTCAACTACCTGCACGACTGGTACTACGACGCGGGCTTCGACGAAGCGTCCGGCAACGCGCAGGCGGACAACTTCGGCCGCGGCGGCCTGGCCGGCGACAACATCGTCGCGATCACGCAGGACTACAGCGACTTCGGCAACGCGTACATGGTCACTCCTGCGGACGGCCAGCACCCCGAGCTGCACATGTTCCTGTGGATCAACGGCAACGTGCTCGCGAAGGTGGCGGCACCCGCGTCGCTCGCGGGCGTGAAGACCACCGGCACCGCCGACTTCGGCGCGCTCACATTCGACGTCACGGGCGACGTCGTGCAGGCGCTCGACGCGGCCAACCCGGCCGGACTGTCGACCGCCGACGGGTGCACGCCCTACACCAACGCGGCGGCGGTCGCCGGCCGGATCGCGCTGGTCGATCGCGGCACGTGCACGTTCGCGGTCAAGGCGAGGAACGCGCAGGACGCCGGCGCGGCCGCGCTGCTCGTCGCGAACACCGCGGCGGGGGTCATCAACATGACGGGCGACGACGAGACGATCACCATTCCCCTCGCGTCGCTCACCCAGGCCGACGGCAACGCCATCAGGGCGCAGCTGGCCGCGGGCGCGAGGATCACGATGCGGCTGGCCCGCAACTTCGCGATCCGCGAGGGTGCGCTCGACACCATGGTCGTCGCGCACGAGTGGGGCCACTACATCAGCTACCGGCTCATCGGCAACGCCAACGGCCTTGGTTTCAACCAGGCCGAAGGTCTGGGAGAAGGCTGGGGCGATTTCCACGAGATGCTGCTGCTGGTGAAGGACGCCGACCGCCAGGTCGCGTCGAACGCGGCCTTCAACGGCACGTACAGCAGCAACGCATTCTCCCTTTCCGGCCCCGATTTCCCGCCGGACATCGTCAACAATGCGTTCTACTACGGCGACCGCCGCTATCCGTATACGCGGGACATGACGAAGAACCCGCTCACGTTCCGGCACATCGCGGCGAGCTCGACGCTGCCCGCGGCGCCTGCGCCGTCCCTCGCGTTCGCGAGCCCGGACAACTCGGAGGCGCACAACGCCGGCGAGGTGTGGGGCTCGATGCTGTGGGAGTGCTACAGCAACCTGCTCGACGACACCGGCCGCCTCACGTTCGGTGAGGCGCAGGACCGCATGCGGCGCTACCTCGTCGCGGCGTACAAGATGACGCCGGTCAACCCGACGTTCGTCACCGCCCGCGACGCGCTGCTCGCGGTGATGCAGGCGCAGGACCCGAAGGACCGCGACCTCTGCCTGCATGGCTTCGCGAAGCGCGGGGCCGGACTCGGCGCGGTCGCGCCCGGCGCGCTCTCGTTCAACAACAACGGCGTGGTGGAGAGCTTCAAGACGGTGCTCCCGGCGAGCGGCGCGAAGGCCGCCGCGATCGAGTATTACCACGCGGGCTTCGATCACTATTTCGTGACCAGCATCGCCGACGAGATCGCGAAGCTCGACAACGGGACGTTCGCGGGCTGGGCGCGCACCGGCGAGTCGTTCGCCGTGTACAGCGATGCGCCCGCGGGCAGCGCGCCGGTGTGCCGTTTCTTCAGCACCGCGTTCGATCCCAAGAGCTCGCACTTCTACACGCCCGACGCCAGCGAGTGCGGCGTCGTGAAGCGGAATGCGAGTTGGCAATTCGAGTCGCCGTCCGTGTTCTCGGTGCTCGCCCCCGGCCCCGGCGGCGATTGCCCGGCGGGCTCCAGTCCCGTCTACCGGCTGTACAACAACGGCCAGGGTGCGGCGCCCAACCATCGCTACACGACGAGCCTCGCCACGCGCGCGACGATGCTCGGCCAGGGATGGATTCCCGAGGGCTACGGGTCGCCGGGCGTCATCATGTGCTCCCCGGCGTGATGCGGTCGCGGGTGGGGCGTCTGCCCTGCCCACCGTCTCGATCGCGCTGGTGGAGGCCGGTGGCGGCCTTAAGGCCCCGTTAAGCCATCGTCACTACATTGCGTCGTGTGGGCCCGTGGCGGGCCTTAACTCCAACGAGGAGAGCACGATGCAACTTTCGAAAGTCACCTATGCGCTGGTCGCCGCCGGTCTGATCGGCGGCGTGGCGACGTTCTACAACCAGGTCGACACGTCGCCCGTCGGCGTCGCCGTCGCGGCGACCCAGCCGGCCGCACAGGCGATCGCGCCGACCGCGGCCGCCAACCTGCCCGATTTCACGGCGCTCGTCGACCGCACCGGTCCGGCCGTCGTGAACATCAGCGTGCGCAGCGAGGGCAAGGCCGCCGCGAACGTCGACGAGTCCGACGAGGACGATCCGATGCGCGAGTTCTTCAAGCGCTTCGGCGGCTGCCGAACGGCCCGCAGATGCGCCAGCAGCCGACGCAAGGCATGGGCTCCGGCTTCATCGTGAGCCCGACGGCTACATCGTGACCAACGCGCACGTCGTCGACGGCGCGACCGAAGTCACCGTCAAGCTCACCGATCGCCGCGAGTTCACGGCGAAGGTCGATCGGCACCGACAAGCGCACCGACATCGCGCTCATCAAGATCGACGCGAAGAACCTGCCGGCGCTCGACCTGTCCGCCAAGCCGGACGTGAAGCGCGGCGAATGGGTGATCGCGATCGGCTCGCCGTTCGGCTTCGAGAACAGCGTGTCCGCGGGCGTGGTCAGCGGCGTGCATCGCGCGCTGCCGAACGGGCAGATGGTGCCGTTCATCCAGACCGACGTCGCGGTGAATCCGGGCAACTCCGGCGGCCCGCTGCTCAATGCCGCCGGCCAGGTGGTCGGCGTGAACTCGCAGATCTACAGCCGCTCGGGCGGCTACATGGGTCTGTCGTTCGCGATTCCGGCGGACGTCGCGGCGACGCGTCGCCGACCAGCTGAAGACGCACGGCAAGGTGCAGCACGGCCGCCTCGGCATCGGCATCCAGGGCATCGACCAGACGCTCGCGCAGAGCTTCGGCCTGACCGACTCGAACGGCGCGCTGGTCGGCACGGTCGAGACGGACAGCCCGGCGGCGAAGGCCGGCTTCAAGACGGGCGACGTGATCCGCAAGATCGACGGCATCGCGATGACCGACAGCACCGACGTCACCGCGCGCATCGGCAACACGTGCGCCCGGCACCACGATCAAGGTCGAAGTTTGGCGCGACGGCAAGCCGGTCGAGCTCGACCGCGACGGTCGGCACGCTCGACGACGGCAAGGTCGCGAAGGCCGGGACGACGCGGACGACCAAGGGCAAGCTCGGCGTGGCCGTGCGGCCGCTGACGCCGGAGGAGAAGAAGGCGAGCGGCGCTACGGGTCTCGTGGTCGAGAAGGCGGGCGGCGCGGCGGCGCGCGCGGGCGTGCAGCCGGGCGACCTGATCGTCGGCGTGGGTCCGCAACAGGGTCAACACCGTCGACGAGCTGAAGTCGCAGGTCGACAAGGCCGGCAAGACGGTCGCGCTGCTGATCGAGCGCGACGGCCGCCAGATCTACGTGCCGGTGCGCATCTCGTAACGCAGTTCCGGTCGCTGCGTGCGGCAACGCCGGCCGTCCAAATTCCGGTGCACGCAGGTGACCGAAGGCCGCGGGAGGATCCCGCGGCCTTCTTTTTTGCGGTCGCGGGTCGTCGCCGCGGCACGTTCGTCGGTTCCCGGTTTCCGTTATGCTTGACCCTCTCGCGCAGGGTTGCCCGCGCGTCTGGTCGGGTCTTCGGAGTCCTCGATGCTGGCAGGCTGCACGCCCTGGCCCGCCGACTTCGCGCAGCGCTACCGCGCACGCGGCTGTTGGCAGGGCATCACGATGTGGGACATGGTCGCCGCGGCCGATTCGCCGCGCGCCGGGGCACACCGCGCTCGTCGCGGGCGACCTGCGCATCACGCTATTCCGAGCTGGGCGCGGCGGTCGAGCGACGTGCGCACGGGCTGGTCGCCGCGGGCATCGCGCCGCTCGACCGCGTGGTGCGTCCAGCTGCCGAACGTTCCGGAGTTCGTCTACACGTATCTTCGCGCTGGTGCGCATCGGCGCGATCCCGGTCACGGCGCTGCGCGCGCACCGGCACACCGAGGTCGCGCATTTCCTGCGCGCGTCGGGCGCCGCCGCGTACGTCATCCCCGACACGATCAAGCGACTTCGACTACCGCGCGATGGCGCAGGAGCTCGCGCCGCACGCGCCCGCGCTGCGCACGGTGTTCGTCGCCGGCGACGCCGGCGACCCGGCCAGCGCGTCGCTGTCGACGCTGCTCGCCGCGCGGTCGCCGGCGGCCGCTGCCGACGCTCGACGCGCCTGCGTCCCGATCCGGCCGAGGTCACGACGATGCTGCTGTCGGGCGGCACGACGTCGCTGTCGAAGCTCATCCCGCGCACGCACGACGACTACGTGCTCAACGCGCGGCTGTGCGGCGCGGCGGCCGGCTTCGACGCGGAGCACGGTGCTGCTGGCGCTGCTGCCGCTCGGCCACAACTACAACCTCGCCTCCCCCGGGATGCTCGGCGCGTTCCACTACGGCGGCACCGTGGTCCTCGCGCCGTCGGGCGACGCCGCCGACGTCTTCGCGCTCGTCGAGCGCGAGCGCGTGACGACGATCGCCGCGGCGGTGCCGCTGATCTCCGGCTGGCTCAACTCCGACGCTGCCCGAGCGCTTCGACTGTCGCTCGCTGCGAGGTGATCCAGAACGGCGGCGCCCGCCTCGCGCCGGAGCTGCGCGCCGCCTGCGCGAGCGCTTCGGCTGCACGCCGCAGGAGATCTACGGCACCGCCGAGGGGCTCATCAACATGACGCGCCTCGACGATCCCGACGACGCTGCTGCTGGAAAGCTCCGGCGCGCCGGTGTGCGCCGACGACGAGATCATGGTGGTCGACGACGACGGCCGCGAGGTCGCCGACGGCGTGCCGGGCGAGCTGCTCACGCGCGGGCCGTACACGATCCGCGGCTACTACAACGCGCGCGGAGAAGAACCGCGAGGCGTTCACCGCCGACGGCTTCTACCGGATGGGCGACATCGTGCGCAAGCCAGGGCCGCCACGTCTTCACCGAGGGCCGGCGCAAGGACCTCATCAACCGCGGCGGCGAGAAGATCAGCTGCGAGGAGGTCGAGAACCTGATCTACGCGCACCCGAAGGTGAAGGTGGTGACGCTGGTCGCGATGCCCGATCCGGTGTTCGGCGAGAAGGCCTGCGCGTTCGTGTCCCGAAGCCCGGCGAGACGCTGACCTTCGACGGAGCTGATCGCGTTCCTGCGGCAGCAGAAGATCGCGTCGTTCAAGCTGCCCGAGCGGCTGGAGCTCGTCGCCGAGCTGCCGCTGTCGCCCGGTCGGCAAGATCCTCAAGCGCGAGCTGCGCGAGATGATCACCGCGAAGCTCGCGCGCGAAGCGCAGGCAGGCAAGCGCATGAACATCGGCATCGTCGGCGGCGGTCCCGCCGGGCTCTTCTTCGCGTACCTCATGAAGCGGCACGATCCCGGCCACGCGCATCCGCATCGTCGAGCGCGATCCGGCGGCCGCGACGTACGGCTGGGGCGTGGTGTTCTCCGACATCGCGCTCGCGTTCGTGCGCGACGTCGCGCCCGAGCTCTACGCGGCGATGACGCGCGGGCAGGAGGTGCACGACGCGATGCGCATCGTCCATCGCGGCGAAGCGGTGCACGCTCGCCAACAACACGTTCCACCGGATGTCGCGCATCCACCTGCTGCGCACGCTGCGCGAGCACTGCGCGGCGCTCGGCATCGCGATCGAGTTCGGCCGCGGGTCGACGACGTCGGCGGAGTTCGCCGACTGCGACCTCGTCGTCGCGGCCGACGGCGCGGCGAGCGCGATCCGCACGCGGCTATCGGCGAGCAGTTCGAGCCGACGCTCGACGTGCGGCCGAACCTCCTCGCCTGGTACGGCACGACGGCGCTGTTCGATCCGCTGTCGCTCATCTTCCGGCAGAACGAGCGACGGCCTGCTGATCGCGCACGCCTACCGCTACAGCCGCACGCACAGCACGTTCCTCGTCGAGATGCGATCCGCAGACGTTCGCGCGCGGCCGGCCTCGACCGCATGAGCGAGGCGCAGAGCCTCGCCTACTGCGAGCGCGTGTTCCGCGACGATCTCGACGGCACAGCCGCTGCTGTCCAACCGTTCCGACTGGTTCCGCTACGCGATCGTCAGCAACCGCAACTGGCACTGGCGCAACGTCGTGCTGCTCGGGGACGCGCTGCGCACCGGTCATCCGTCGGTCGGCTCGGGCACGCGGCTCGCGATGCAGGACTGCGATCGCGCTGTACGAGGCGTGGCAGGCCTGCGGCGGCGACGTGCCGGCGCTGCTCGCCGATTTCGAGCGCCGGCGGCGGCCCGGTTCCGACGCGTTGCAGCAGGCCGCGATCAGGAGCACCGAGTGGTACGAGTCGGTGCGCGAGCAGGCTCGCATCTCGATCCGGTGTCGTTCGCGTACGACTACCTGCGGCGCACCGGGCGCGTCAGCCACGAGGATGTCCGGGCGCGCGATCCGGCGCTCGCCGCGGCCTACGAAAAGCTGCATCCGGAGGCGGCTCGCAACCCCTAGCCGCGCTCAGCGCCGGTCGATCAGCCGCTTGATCTTCGACGACGTCGACGTCCCCGTGTAGGCGTCCGTGCCGCCACGGTCGACGGCCTGCACGACGACGCGCACGCCGAGCACCTCCTTGAACCGCTGCTCGAAGTCGCGCTGCAGTCGACCGCGATCGGCGGCCGCGTCGGCCACCTCGATCATCACGGTCATCTCCTCGCGATCCTCCGCTCCGGTGCGCTCGACCACGCCCACGTACTCGCCGTTGGTGCGGGCATCCGCGACCACCACCGCGCCGACCGCCTCCGGGAACACGTTGACCCCGCGCAGCTTCACCATCGTGTCGTTGCGGCCGAAGATGCGGTCGAGCCGCGAAAGCGTGCTGCCGCACGCGCACCGGCCGGGAATGATCCGCGAGACGTCGTTGATGTTGAATTCGGCGGCGGATGCGGCGGTTCAGCGGCGCTTGCCGACGTGCAGCTCGTCGAACACGCGCTCGACGCTCGGCTGCTCGCTCACGAGCCGGACGAGATCGCGGCGCTGCGAGTTGCTGCGCACGCAACCCTGCAGCGTCACCCATTTGCGCGACGTCGTGATCCACACCGACGTATTGTCGAAGCGCCTGTCGCCGGCGATCGCCACGCGCACCTTCTCGAGGATCTGCGGATCGCGACGATACGCGCCGCCCGGCTCGCACGTGCCTTCCATCGCGCAGCGCGTGCCGCGCTCGGCGCGGGCGTGCGCCTGCGTCTGCGCCTGCTCCGGCGGTCATGAGCGGCGGCGCGCTCTCGGGACAGCCGGCGTAGCCGCTCGTAGCCTGCGCAAAGGGGTCGAGCTGCACCATGTCCGCCGCGAGCGCATCCCCCGCGCAGAGCAGCCCGGCGAGGAGAAGCGCAAGGGCGCGCATGGCGGGTTCCGGTTCAGTGCCGCAGCGCGTCGATGCCGCTGCGCGATGCCGGACAGCGTCAGCGGAAACATGCGCGGGCCCAGCTTCGACAGGATCGATCTGCGTGGAGCGCGTGTACTCCCACGCGCGCTCGGGCTCCGGGTTCCACCACGCGACGCGCCGGAAGTGGTCGAAGATGCGCGTGCAGCCAGACGATGCCCGGCTCGTCGTTCGTGTATTCGACGCTGCCGCCGGCCTGCACGAGCTCGTAGGGGCTCATCGCGGCGTCGCCGACGAAGATCACCTTCCAGTCCGGACCGTAGGTGTGGATGAGGTCGAGCGTCGAGAAGCGCTCGTTGCGCCGGCGGCCGTTGTCGCGCCACACGTGGTCGTACACGCAGTTGTGGAAGTAGAAGTACTCGAGGTGGCGGAACTCGGCCTTCGCCGCGGAGAAGAGCTCCTCGCACATGCGCACGTGCGGGTCCATCGAGCCGCCGACGTCGAGGAACAGCAGCACCTTGACGCGGTTGCGCCGCTCGGGCTGCAGCTTGCAGGTCGAGCCAGCCGGCGTTGCGCGCGGTGCCCTCGATCGTGCCCGTCGAGGTCGAGCTCCTCGGGCACGCCCTCGCGCGCGAAGCGGCGCAGCCGGCGCAGCGCCACCTTGATGTTGCGCGTGTTGAGCTCGACGTCGCCGTCCAGGTTGCGGAACGTGCGCTCGTCCCACACCTTGACCGCGCTTCGAGCCGCCGCCGTCCTGCCCGATGCGGATGCCCTCCGGGTTGTAGCCGTACGCGCCGAACGGGCTCGTGCCGCCGGTGCCGATCCACTTCGAGCCGCCCTGGTGCCGCGCCCGCTGCTCCTCGAGCCGCTTCTTGAGCGTCTCCATCAGCTTGTCCCAGCCGCCCAGCGCCTCGACCTGCTTCTTGTCCTCGTCGGAGAGATAGCCGCTCGAATTCCTTGCTTCAGCCACTCCTCGGGAATGCTCGGCGCGGATGTCGAAGATCGCGTCGATGCCCTTGAAGTACGAGCCGAACGCGAGGTCGAAGCGGTCGAAGTGCTGCTCGTCCTTCACGAAGCACGCGCGCGACAGCGTGTAGAAGTCGTCGAGCGACAGCGAGATCACGCGCTTCTCCAGCGCCTCGAGCAGCGTCAGGAGCTCGCGCGTGGACACCGGCAGCTTGTGCGCCTTCAGGTGCAGGAAGAAGCCGGTGAGCATGGCGTCACGCGTTGCCGAGGCCGGCGCAGCACCTCGGGATTGGCCACCCGCAGCGGCGCGCCGCGCAGGAACGCGACGATGTTCTCGACGCTGTCGCGGTAGAAGCGGGCCATCGTCTCGCCGACGACGTAGCCGAGATGCGGCGTCAGCACGACGTTGCGGCAGCGCGGTGAAGGGATGGCCGGGCGGCAGCGGCTCGACGTCGAACACGTCGAGGCCGGCGACGATGCGGCCGCGGCGCAATTCCGCGACCAGCGCCGCCTCGTCGACGAGCGGGCCGCGCGAGGTGTTGACGAAGATGCGCGCCGTCCTTCATCGCCGACGAGCTCCGTCGCGCCGATGATGCCGCGCGTGCGCTCGGACAGCGCGAGGTGCACCGAGATCGCATCGGAGGACGCGAAGAGCTCGTCCTTGTCGACACGCTTCACGCCCTGCGCGGCGGCGGCCTCCGCCGGTCAGGTTCTGGCTCCACGCGACCACGTCCATGCCGAACGCGCTGCCCGTACCGGGCGACCTTGCTGCCGAGCTTGCCGAGGCCGACGATGCCGAGGCGCCGGTTCTCGAGCGGCATGCCCATCGGCACGCCCTCTTCCCACGCGGCCGGCGACGACGTTGATGTGGCCCTGCGGCAGCGATCGCGCGCAGGCCAGGATCAGCGCGAACGCGAGCTCCGCCGGCGCGGCGGACGGATTGGCGGTGGTGTGCGACACGACGATGCCGCGCTCGGTGCATGCCGCGAAGTCGATGGTGGTCGAGCGGTGGCCGGTCATCGCGACCATCCGCAGCTTCGGCAGGCGCACGACGAGGCTGCGCGGGATCGGCGTGCGCTCGCGCATGAGCACCAGGACGTCGAACGGCGCGAGCGTCGCGACGATGTCGTCCTGGTCGCGCCACGCGCGCGTGAACACGGTGACGTCGGCGAGCGCTTCCACCGCGCTCCAGTCGGCGACGGTGCGCGCGACGCTCTGGTAGTCGTCGATGATGGCGACGGTGGGGCGGGACATGCCGAAGTTGCGGGATGGAGGGCAGGACGGCTATGGTAACCCCGCGCGGGCGCGTTATCATCGTCGTCCGCACTGGCGATTCATCCTCGATGAAAGTCTGCATCTACGGCGCCGGCGCGATCGGCGGCTTCCTCGGCGCGCGCCTCGGCGCGCAGGGGCATGCGGTCAGCGCGATCGCGCGCGGCGCCACGCTGGCGGCGCTGCGCCGCGACGGCATGCGCCTCGTCACGAAGGACGCGGAGCTGCGCACCGCCGTGCATGCCTCCGATCGATGCGCACGACCTCGGACCGCAGGACCTCGTGGTCGTCACGGTCAAGGGACCCGCGATGCGGCGCGGTCGCCCGCGGCATCGGCGCCGCTCCTCGGTCCGCAGACCATGGTGCTGACCGCGATGAACGGCGTGCCGTGGTGGTTCTTCTCGGGCATGTCCGGTCCCTGCGCGGACATGCCGCTGGCCACACTCGATCCCGACGGCGCGATCACTGCCGCGATTCCCGTGCGCCACGTCGTCGGCTGCGTCGTCCACGCGTCGTGCATGGCGCCCGAGCCCGGCGTCGTGCGGCACGTGATGGGACAGGGGCTCATCGTCGGCGAGCCGGCCGGCGGCGCGTCCCCGCGCGTGACCGCGCTGGCCGACGCGCTGAACGCCGCGGGCTTCGAGGCGCGGGTGTCGGAGCGCATCCAGCAGGACATCTGGTACAAGCTGTGGGGCAACATGACGATGAACCCGGTGTCCGCGTTCACCGGCGCCACCGTCGATCGCATCCTCGACGACGAGCTCGCCAACGGCTTTTGCCAGGCCGTGATGCAGGAGGCGAAGGCCATCGGCGCCGCCATCGGCTGCCCCATCGCGCAGACGGTCGAGGATCGCAACGCGGTGACGCGCAAGCTCGGCGCGTTCAAGACGTCGATGCTGCAGGACGTCGAAGCCGGCAAGCCGCATCGAGGTCGACGCGCTGCTGACCGTCGTGCGCGAGATCGCGCAGCGCGTCGGCATCGCCGCGCCGAACCTCGACGCGCTTGCTGGGATTGACGCGGGTGTTCGCGCGCGTGCGGGGACTCTACCCCGATTGAGGACGGGGATCAGGCCGCGGCATTGCGCAAGACCCCCAAGGCTGCACGCTCGACGGCGGCGAGGCTACTTTTCCTGCTTCGGGCAACTCATTTCGCGTCCGCCCGCGCCCCACGTGATGAGCGCCGATGCCCTGGTGCTCCCACAGCTGCCGATTGCCGCCGTTGTAGCGCGCGCCGCTGCCCGAGGGCGCCACGCGCATGAGCTGCGTCGCGCCCGCGTACGAGACCATCGCGGTCGGCGGATCGGTGGCGAAGTAGTCGGCCGTCGCCTCCTGCGGCGGCGGCCCGGGGCACAGGTAGCGCGCGGAACCGACGGGCTCCAGCAGCCGATACCGCGCCTGCAGCTCGGAGATGCGGTTGCGATACGCGTTCTCGATGCACGCGTTGACCTCCTGCGACTTCCAGCAGTCGTTGCGTCGCCTTGACCCATGCGCGCTGCGCGGTGACGAGCGTCTGCGTGTCCGCCGCGGTGGTCTTCGTCCACGCGGCGTCGTACGCCTCCGCCATCTGCCGGTCGAGCGCGCCGAGCTTGTCGTCCTTGCAGATGCGCTGCTCGACGCTGCTGGTCAGCTTCTGCGCGCAATCGAACGAAGGCCCGGACTCGGCCCCCCACGACCCGCCGGCCAGTCCGAGCGCGCACGCGGCCGCGAGCTGGAATTTCCGTGCGCGCATGGCGTCGCCTCCGTCAGCGCGGCCGTTCGAGCTGGTAGCGCAGGTGCTGCCGGACCGCCGGCCATTCGCTGTCGATGATCGAGAACACGACGGTGTCGCGCTTGCTGCCGTCCGGCATGACGTGGTGGTTGCGCAGCACGCCATCCTGCTTGGCGCCCAGGCGGGCGATGGCCGCGCGCGACGCGTGATTGAACCAGTGCGTGCGGAACTCGACGGCGATGCAGCGGAGCGCCTCGAACGCGTGCGTGAGGAGCATGAGCTTGCATTCGGTGTTGACGGGCGTGCGCTGCACGCGGCGGGCGTACCAGGTGTGGCCGATCTCGAGCCGGCGGTTGGCCGCGTCGACGTTGAACAGGCGCGTGCAGCCCACGATGTCGCCCGCGGCGTTGTCGCGGACGACAAACGGCATCGCGTCCAGGCGCTCGCGCATGTCGAGCGCGGTCGCCACGTAGTCGCCCATGCGCTCCGGCGTGGCCACGCTCGTGTACCACAGCCGCCAGAGCTCGCCGTCCGCTGCGGCCGCCGCGAGCGCGGCCACGTGTTCGCTCCCGAGCGGTTCCAGCGTCGCCCACGTGCCGCGCAGCGTGACGGGCTCGATGAAGCGCATCGACTAGCGTCCCGCGCGCGCCATGAACACCACGCGCTCGAAGAGATGCACGTCCTGCTCGTTCTTGAGCAGCGCGCCGTGCAGCGGCGGTATGAATGCCTTCTTGTCCTGGCTGCGCAGCACTTCCGGCGCGATGTCCTCGGCGACGAGAAGCTTGAGCCAGTCGAGGAGCTCGGAGGTCGACGGCTTCTTCTTCAATCCCTGCACCTCGCGCAGGTTGAAGAACACCTCGAGCGCCTCGGCCAGCAGCGCCTTCTTGAGCCCCGGATAGTGGACGTCGACGATCCGCTCCATCGTGTCGCGGTCCGGGAAGCGGATGTAGTGGAAGAAGCAGCGGCGCAGGAACGCGTCGGGCAGCTCCTTCTCGTTGTTCGACGTGATGACCACGAGCGGCCGGTGCCTCGCGCGGATCGGTCTGCTGCGTCTCGTAGACGAAGAACTCCATGCGGTCGAGCTCGCGCAGGAGATCGTTCGGAAACTCGATGTCGGCCTTGTCGATCTCGTCGATCAGCACCACCGCCGGCGACTCGCTCGTCGAATGCATCCCACAGCACGCCGTGCTTGATGTAGTGCCCGATGTCCGCCACGTGCGCGTCGCCGAGCTGCGAGTCGCGCAGGCGCGACACCGCGTCGTACTCGTAGAGGCCCTGCTGCGCCTTGGTGGTCGACTTGATGTGCCACTGCAGGAGGGGACGGCCGAGGCTGCGCGCGACTTCCTCGGCGAGCAGCGTCTTGCCGGTGCCCGGCTCGCCCTTGATGAGCAGCGGCCGCTCGAGCGCGAGCGCCGCGTTGACGGCGAGCTTGAGGTCGTCGGTGGCGACGTAGGTATCGGTGCCTTCGAAACGCATGGGGATTTCCCGTGGATGAGCGGCAATGGTAGCCGAATTCAGGGCAGTGCCCACTGAGGAGCCACAGGGCGGCCATGCCGGCGCCCAGCGTCTTGAGCGTGCTGCGGGTGAACCACGCGACGACGGCCGCGAGCACGGCCGCCGCCACCTTCGGCGTCGCGAGGTCGGTGGCCAGGCCATGCGCATCGACCACCATCGGCACGATGAGCGCGGTGAGCATCGCCGCCGGAACGTACCGCAGCGCGCGGGCGAGCAGCGGCGGCATCGCCCGCCGCGCGAAGAACGCGATGAACGACAGGCGCGACGCGTAGTTGAGCGCGCCCACCAGCGACGATCACCGCCCAGATCTTCAGCGCGCCGTCCATCGCTCCCTCGCGAGGTCCGCGAGCGTGCCGACGAGGATGCCGAGCACGCCCGCCACGATCAGGTTGAGCCGCATCGGCAGGTGGCGCGAGCGCCACCACCGCGATGCCCGCCGTCAGCGCGGCGAGGATCGCCGGCGCGTTGCGGAACAGCGGCGCGAGCAGCGCGAGGAAGCACAGCGGCACCGCGAACTCGAGCGACCACGACGACGGGATGAGGTTGCCCGCGAAGTAGCCCAGCGCGCAGGAGACCTGCCACGCGAGCCACAGCGCGAAGCCCGCGCCCGCGAAATGCAGCGCCGCCGCACGGTTGTCGCCGTCGACGTGGAAGCGCCGGATGCTGGCCGCGAACACCTGGTCGGTCAGCAGGAAGGCGAGCGCGTTCTGCCAGCGCGGCGGCAGCGGCTTCAGGTACGGCGCCATCGCCGCGCTGTACATCAGGAAGCGCAGTCCCAGCACGAACGTCGTCAGCACGATGACGAGCGAACGGCGCGCCGTCCGCGAGCAGCTGGCCGGCCACGATCTGCGCCGCGCCGGAGAAGATGATGGCGCTCATGCCGATCGCCGCGAGCCAGTGCGCGCCCGCGGCGGCGGCGCCCGACGCCGCAGACGATGCCGAACGGCAACAGGCCGAGGCAGGCCGGCAGCATCTCGAGGAAGCCGTCGCGGAAGTCGCGCGAGACGAGGACGTGGCGCATGAAGGAAGAAGGGAGGCGGCGCCACCTCCCCTCGTGAGCCGCGATTATAGCGAGCGGCCGCCGCCTGCTGCACCGCGCCTCCACGCCCGCCGCCGCCTCGGTTACCATTCGCGCATGTACCGCTCACACTCGTTCGCGCGCACGCTGGCGGCCGCGGCGCTCGGCGTCGCGGCGTTCGCATGGGGCAGCGCGCACGCGCAGGACTTCCCGACCCGTCCGGTGCGCATCGTCGTGCCGTTCTCGCCCGGCGGCGCCGTCGACGGTCCCACGCGCGTCATCGCGCAGGAGCTCTCCAAGCGCTGGAACGTCGGCGTGATCGTGGACAACAAGCCCGGCGCCGGCGCCACCATCGGCACGGAGATCGTGGCCAAGTCCCCGCCGGACGGCTACACGCTGCTGCTCGCGTCGCAGACCAACGCGATCAGCGCGTCGATCTACAAGAAGCTGTCCTACGATCCGATCGAGGACTTCGCGCCCATCTCGCTCATCGGCCGCGAGCCCGGCGTGCTGGTCGTGAATCCGTCGTTCCCCGCGCGCACGCTGGCCGGAGTTCATCGCGCTACGTGAAGGCGAATCCGGGCACAGGTCGACTACGCGTCGTCGGGCAACGGCGCGGGCCAGCACCTGTTCATGGCGCTGCTCGCCTCGATGACCGGGATGAAGCTGACGCACGTGCCCGTACAAGGGCAGCGGGCAGGCCACCACCGACCTGCTGGGCGGCACAGGTGCCGGTGTCGATCCCGGGCACCGCGGGCATGGTCGGCCACATCAAGGCGGGCAGGCTGCGGCCGCTCGCGGTCACCGGCGCGACGCGCTCGCCGCAGCTGCCCGACGTGCCGACCATGATCGAAGCCGGCGTGCCGGGCTACGAAGCGTACGTGTGGATGGGGCTGCTCGCGCCCAAGGGCACGCCGCAGGCGATCGATCGACCGCATCTATCGCGACGTGACCGAGGTGCTCGCGACCGCCGAGGTCAAGTCGTACATGAGCAACGCCGGAATCGAGATCGTGGGCTCCACGCCCGCGGAATTCGCGCGCTTCTTCCGCGCCGAGCGCGACCAGTGGGCGCCGCGTCGTGCGCGAAGCGGGCGTCAAGGCCGACTGAGCGAGCAAGGCATGCCGGACGACAACACGCACCTGGAACGGCGCACCCGTGACGGGCGTCGAGCATTGGACGCACAAGGGCGACGTGCGCCTCTTCCTGTGGGAGAAGTTCGTCGGCGTCGCCGGATGGCAAGCCGGCCGTGCTGTTCGTGCACGGCTCGTCGATGGCCTCGCAGCCGACGTTCGACCTCACGCGTGCCGGGGCGTCCCGACTCGTCGGTGATGGACTGGTTCGCCCGCCGCGGCTTCGTGTGCTGGTGCGTCGACATGGAGGGCTACGGCCGCTCCGACAAGACGCGCGACATCTATCTGCGACATCGCCAACGGCGCCGACGATCTCGCCGCCGCCACTGCGCTACATCGACGCACACGCGCGGCGTCGAAGCGTTCCTCACCTACGGCATCTCGTCGGGCGCGCTGCGCGCCGCGCTGTTCGCGCAGCGGCATCCGGAGCGCGTCGCGCGGCTGGCGCTCGACGCCTTCGTCTGGACCGGCGAAGGCGCGCCCACGCTGGAGCAGCGGCGCAAGAAGCTGCCGGAGTTCCTGGCCGCCAAGCGCCGGCCGATCGACCGCGCGTTCGTGCGCTCGATCTTCGCGCGCGACCATCCGGACTGCGCGGAGCCGCGCGTCGTCGAGGCGTTCGCCGACGCGATCCTGGCACTCGACGACTCGATGCCCAACGGCACCTACATCGACATGTGCTCGAAGCTGCCGGTGGTCGACCCGGCGCAGATCACGGTGCCGACGCTCGTGCTGCGCGGGCAGTACGACGGCATCGCGGCGTTCGACGACCTCGTCGAGTTCTGGAAGCGCCTGCCCAATCCGGACAAGCAGTTCACGGTGATGGCCGGCATCTCGCACGCGAGCTTCCAGCAGAAGAACTACCTGATGGTCTATCACATCCTGCACGCGTACTTCACGCAGCCGCAGCCGGTGTATCGGTAGCCGTCGCCCGCTTTCCCCGGCACGCGACCCGAGCGCCGGGGCGAGGATCGCTCACCCTTGGCATCGACCTGACCTGGCCGCTGACGCCCCTCGAAACCGCCTGGTGCGCACTGGCGCTGGCCGCCGGCTACGCCGTGCGCGGGGTCGCCGGCTTCGGCTCGGGGGTGGTCGCCACGCCGCTCCTCACGTTCGTGCTTCCGCTGTCCGTGACCGCGCCGCTCATCACGATCATCGGCTTCTTCGTGTCGGTGCGGCAGGCGATGCGCGACTGGACGCTCATCGACTGGCGCGCGGTGGCGGTGTTCATCCCGGGCTCGCTCGTCGGCGTGGCGCTCGGCCTCTACGTGTTCAAGACGATCGACCAGGTGCTGCTCGCGCGCTGGCTCGGCGCCTACATCCTGCTGTACGCGTTCTACAGCCTCTTCGGCGACCGCGTCTTCCGCCGCACGCTTCGACGCCGCCGAAGTGGCTCATCCATCCGGTCGCCGCGCTCGGCGCGCTCGTGGCAACGATCTTCGGCGGCCTCGCCGGGCCGATCTACGTCACGTACTTCGACTCGCTGCGCCTGCCCAAGAGCGTGTTCCGCGTCACGGTCTCGACGACGCTGCTCGTGCTCAACATGGTGCGCTCGGTCGGCTACTTCGCCACCGGTGTTTTCCGAGCTGCACGACCTCGTGCTGGTCGCGGCCGCGTTCGTCCCCGTCGCGTTCGGCACGCTGCTGGGCGACCACCTGCACGACCGCCTCGATCCCATGGCCTTCCGTCGCGCGATCGGCGTGCTGCTCGTCGCAAGCGGCGCGGGCTTGCTGCTGATGCGCTGAGGCACTGCGAGGCGAGACCGCCTGCTCGGCGGTCCGCGCCCGCGGCGCCTTCGGCCGCTCCACCCGGGTAGAATCGCCGGTTGCGACCCGAGTCGCGGGCACGCCGTTCGCAAACCTTTGCGCAGGAGTCATCGTGGACTTTCCGGTCAATCGCTTCAAGCGCATGCTCGCGCAGCCGCGCACCGCGTTCGGCGCGTGGCTCATGAGCGCCCATCCGACGATCACCGAGGCCATGGGTTGCGCCGGCTTCGACTTCCTCGTCGTCGACATGGAGCACACGCCGGTCGACACGCCGCAGCTCGTCGACCACCTGCGCGCCCTCGACGCCGCGGGCTGCGCGGGCATCGTGCGGCTGCCGTGGAACGACATGGTGATGGTCAAGCGCGCGCTCGACGCCGGCGCGCAGTCGCTGATGCTGCCGTTCGTGCAGAACGCCGAGGAAGCGAGGCGCGGCGTGGCCTACACGCGCTATCCGCCCGAAGGCGTGCGCGGCGTGGCCGGCTCGCAGCGCGCGAGCCGCTTCGCCACCGTCGCGGACTACCTGCGCCAGGCGAACGCGAACGTGGGCGTCGTCGTGCAGATCGAGACGCTGGACGCGCTCTCGCGGCTGCCGGAGATCGCGGCGGTGCCGGGCGTGGACGGCATCTTCATCGGACCGAGCGACCTCGCGGCGTCGATGGGCCTGCTCGGCGACATCGCCAATCCGAAGGTGCAGGCCAAGCTCGAGGAAGGAGCGAAGCTGTGCCGCGCCGCGGGCAAGTCGTGCGGAATCATCGGCGGCACGCCGGAGATGGTCGCGCGCTTCGCGGGCTACGGCTACCACTGGATCGCGATCGGCTCGGACATGAGCTTCATGGTCGGCCGTGCGCAGGAGTACTTGGGCAAGGTGCGCGGCGCTTCCGCCGGCGACGGCAAGAGCGGCTTCTGATGGATGCGACGTTCACCTGTGTCCTCGATGCCAAGGCCAAGCTCGGCGAATGCCCCGTCTGGTCGACGCGCGAGCACGTGCTGTACTGGGTCGACATCCACGGTCCTTCGCTCAATCGCTTCGATCCCGCCACCGGGCAGAACAAGGTCATGCCGATGCCGGCCGACATCGGCTCGTTCGCGCTGCGCAAGCCCGCGGGCTTCGTCGTCGCGCTGCGCACCGGCCTCTTCCTCGCGAGCGCGGACGGCAAGGTCGGCCGCAGGATCGTGGATGCCCCGTACGACACGACGACCGACCGCTTCAACGACGGCCGCTGCGATCCGCGCGGACGCTTCTTCGTGGGGACCATGAACGAGCCGAAGGTGGCCAACACCGGCGGCCTGTGGCGGCTCGACCCCGACGGCACCGTCACGCAGGTGCTGGACGACATCATGATCAGCAACGGGCTCGCGTGGAGCCCCGATGGCCGCACGATGTATCACGCGGACACGCCGACGCACACCGTGCGCGCGTTCGCCTACGACGTCGATACCGCGACGCCGTCCGCGCCGCGCACGTTCGCACGGTGGACCGGCGAGACGGACCGGCCGGACGGCGGCACGGTGGACAGCGAAGGCAACTACTGGACCGCGTTCTTCCGCGGCGGCAAGGTGCTCCAGATCTCGCCCGCCGGGCGGACGCTCGCCGAGTACCCGGTGCCGGCCATGTGCCCGACCATGTGCGCGTTCGGCGGACCGGACCTGCGCACGCTCTACGTCACCTCCGCGCGCATGAACCGCGACGCGGCCGAGCTCGCGCGCCTGCCGCACTCCGGCGGCCTCTTCGCGATGCGCGTCCCGGTGCCGGGCCTGCCCGAGCACCATTTCGCGGGCTGATCGAAGGCCATGTTTCTCGACCCGTCCGCGTACCTTCGCCTCGACGTCGAAGGCAGCCTCGGCGCCACGTCGACCGGCGCGTCGTTCGCCACGTCGACCGGCGACATGCTCGAGGTCACCGCGTTCGGCGGCGGCGCATTCCGCCTGCGCCTCGGTCCCAACACGCGGCCCGACTACGGCCTGCTCACCGGCCGCGCCCGCGCCTGCACGACCACGCAGTCGGAACCGGGCGTGTGGACGTTCGCCGACGGCGAGGCGACGCTCGAGATCGCCGCGTCGCCGCTGCGCATGCGCCTGCTGTGGAAGGGCGCGCCGGTGTTCACGTCGTTCACCGACCAGCATCCCGGCGGATGGACGCGGCTTCCCTGCTTCGGACGCGGCGTGCGCGGCGGCGTGTGGACGGCGGCGTTCGCGCTCGCCTCGGGCGAAGGCGTGTACGGGCTCGGCGAGAAGTTCGGCCCGCTCGACAAGCGCGGCCAGCTCATCCATTCGCAGGTCGAGGACGCGCGCGGCGTCAATACCGGCCTCGCCAACAAGAACACGCCGTTCGCCTGGGCGCCGGGGACGGGCATCGGCGCGTGGGGCCTGCTTCGTGCACACGCCCGGCATGGTCACGCACGGCGTCGGCAATCCGGACTGGTCGCATCGCAGCTACGCGCTCGTCGTCGACGACGAGGCGCTCGACCTCTTCTTCTTCGCCGGCGACACGCCGGCCGCCATTCTCGACGGCTACACATCGCTCACCGGACGCGCTGCGCCGGTGCCGCGCTGGAGCCTCGGACTCTGGGTGTCGCGCGCGCGGTTCGACACGCCCGACGAGGCGCTCGCGGTCGCGCGCACGCTGCGCGAGCGCCGCATCCCCTGCGACGTGCTGATGCTCGATCACGCGAGCGCGTGGCGCGGCGATACGCGCTTCGACTTCGCGTGGGACGACGAGCGCTTCGCCGATCCGCGCGGCGCGCTCGACGCGATCCACGCGCAGCAACTGCGCGTGTGCGTCGCGGAGTATCCCTACGTGTCGGTCGAGTCGCGCCTCTTCCAGCAGCTCGCGCAGCGCGGCTATCTCCTGAAGGCGAGCGACGGATCGCCGTATGTCATCGCCCTCGACGACGGACAGCCGTCGCTGCGCGGCGACCGCCGTTGCGGGCTCATCGACTTCACGAATCCGAACGCGTACGCGTGGTGGCGCGACGCGCACCAGGCGCTGTTCGCCGACGGCGTCGATGCGCATCGCACCGACGTCGGCGAGCACGTTCCCGACGACGCGATCGCGGCGTGCGGCGACTGGGGCCGTCGCCTGCACAACGTCTATCCGCTGCTCTACAACCGCTGCGTGCTCGAGGCCACGCAGCAAGTTCCAGCGCGAGGAGTCCGGCCCGCCGATGGTGTGGAGCCGCGCCGGGCTGGACCGGCAGCCAGCGCTATCCCATCGGCGGCGCGGCGACGCGCAGAGCCGATTGGGAGGGCCTCGCCGCGTCGCTGCGCGGCGGCCTGTCGTGGGGCATGAGCGGCAACCCGTACCACGGCAGCGACGTCGGCGGCTTCTACGGCCCGCGCAGCCGGCGCCGGAGCTGTACGTGCGCTGGCTGCAGGCGGCGGTGTTCGCGTCGCACCTGCGCCTGCACGGCATCGGCGAGCGCGAGCCGTGGGCGTTCGGACCCGAGATCGAGGCGGTCTGCCGCAAGTGGCTCGCGTTCCGCTATCGGCTCATTCCCTATCTCGAAGCCGGTGATCGCGACCGCGGCGGCCACCGGCATGCCGGTGATGCGCGCGATGCCGCTCGCGTTTCCCGGCAACGCGCTCGTGCGCGACTTCGAGACGCAGTTCATGTGCGGCGACGCGCTGCTCGTCGCGCCCGTGCTGCGCGACGGCGGCGAGGTCGAGATCGCGCTGCCGCCGGGCGGCTGGTTCGACCTCAACACGCGCCAGCGCGTCGCCGGGACGGCAGGTCGTGCGCTATCGCGCGAAGCTCGACCAGTTCCCGGTGTTCGCGCGCGAGGGCTACGCGCTGCCGCTCGGCCGCGCCGTGCAGCACACGGGCGAGATCGACGCCGCGCAACCCGCTCGAGCTCCTGTGGGTGTTCGGCAAGCCGACGGCGCGCGCTGGCCGGCTTCGCGCAGGCGCGCATCGAGCGTCGGCGGCG
Source organism: uncultured beta proteobacterium (assembly GCA_963725735.1). GTDB lineage: Bacteria > Pseudomonadota > Gammaproteobacteria > Burkholderiales > Casimicrobiaceae > VBCG01. The sequence continues at coordinate 43,836 of CAVRZM010000022.1, forward strand.
ACGACGTCTCACCGTGCGCGTGGCGCACGGCGTGAAGGCGGAGCTCTGGGGCGACGCCGCGCTCGTCCCGGTGCTGCCGCTGTAGCGACCCCACGCTGGCGACGCCCCCACGCTCGCGATCACCGCCGGCGAGCCGGCCGGCATCGGTCCCGAGCTGTGCGCGATGCTCGCGATGCGCCAGCAGGCGCACGCCGCTCGCCGGCGCGCCTCGTGGTCGTCGGCGATCGCGCGTCCTGCTCGCGAGCGCGCGCAGCGCATCGGCCTTGCGCCGCGCTACGCCGACTACGATCCCGGCGTCGTTCGCGCCGCGCGGCGGCGTGGTCGAGATCTGGCACCACCCGCTGGCCGCGCCGCGTCACCCCGGGCACGCCCGGATCCGACCAACGCGCACGCCGTGCTGGCGATGCTGCGCGACGCGATCGACGCGTGCGCCACCGGCGCGTTCGCCGCGCTCGTCACCGCGCCGATGCAGAAGAGCGTGATGATGGACGCCGGCATCCCGTTCTCCGGGCACACCGAATACCTCGCCGAGCGCACGCACACGCCGCGCGTCGTGATGCTGCTGGTCGGCGGCGAGCCCGACGTCGCCGCTGCGCGTGGCGCTCGTCACCACGCATCTTGCCGCTGGCGCAGCGTGCCGGCGGCGATCACGCGCGCACGCCGTCGCGCGAGACGCTCGTGATCATCGCGAGCGAGCTCGCCGCGAAGTTCGGCATCGCGTCGCCGCGCATCGCGGTGTGCGGCCTCAATCCGCACGCCGGCGAAGGCGGCCATCTCGGGCGCGAGGAGATCGACGTCATCGCGCCCGCGCATCGCGGACGTCGCGCGCCGAGGGCATCGCGCGAATTCACGGGACCGCGTGCCCGCCGACACGGTGTTCGTGCCCGAGCACGCGCGCCGGTTACGACGCGATCGTCGCGATGTATCACGACCAGGGCCTGCCGGCGCTCAAGGCGGCGAGCTTCGGCCACGGCGTCAACGTGACGCTCGGGCTGCCGTTCCCGCGCACGTCGGTCGATCACGGCACGGCGCTCGACCTCGCGGCCGATCCGGCGCGCGCCGCGACCGCCGACGTCGGCAGCCTGGTCGCGGCGGTGGAGCTCGCGATCGACCTCGCGACCCGCTCGCGGCGCACGCCGGACTGACCGCGGCATGAAGGGCCATACGCCGCGCAAGCGCTTCGGCCAGAACTTCCTCGCCGATCCGCATTACATCGCCCGCATCGTCGACGCGGTCGCGCCGCAGCGCGGCGACAACATCGTCGAGATCGGCCCCGGCCTCGCGGCGCATCACCGAAGCGCTCGTCGCGCGCGCCGGACACATCCACGCGATCGAGATCGATCGCGATCTCGCCGCGCGCCTGCGCGAGCGCTTTCCGCCGGCCGCACTCCGCTGCACGAGGCGGATGCGCTCGCCTTCGACTTCGCGGAGCCTGGGCGCCGACCTGCGCGTGGTCGGCAACCTGCCGTACAACATCAGCACGCCGCTGCTGTTCCATCTCGCCGCGTACGACACGCAGGTGCGCGACATCACGGTGATGCTGCAGAAGGAAGTGGTGGCCCGCATGACGGCCGCCCCGGACACCGCCGACTACGGCCGTCTCACCGTGATGCTGCAGGTCGAAGTTCGCCGTGACGCGGCTGTTCGTCGTGCCGCCGGGCGCATTCCGTCCGGCGCCCAAGGTGGAGTCCGCGATCGCGCGCCTCGTCCCGCTCGGCGCCGCGAAGCCGGCGCTGGCCGACGAGGCGCTGTTCGCGCGCGTGGTGGCGGCCGCCTTCGCGCAGCGCCGCAAGACGATGCGCAATGCGCTGTCCGCGCTCGCCGACGCGCCGGCGCTCGCGCGCGCCGGCATCGATCCCGCGGCGCGCGGCGAGACGCTCGCCGTGGCGGATTTCGTACGGCTCGCCAACACGCTCGCGGCGACGGCAGTCGCCTAGGCGTTTCCGTTTCCCCAATCACGGTCGGGTCGCGCGACAGGCGCCACGATGCGCACCGTCTTGTGGCGCGCGGTGTCGCCGCGCACCAGCGTCACCTGCCGCAGCGGCACGCCGAAGGCATCGGCCAGAAACCGCAGCAGCGCGGCGTTGGCCTTGCCGTCGACCGGCGGCGCGGCAAGGCGCAGCTTGAGCGCCTCGCCGTGCGTTCCCGCCACTTCGGTGCGCGCGGCACCGGGCTGGACGTGCAGGCAGAGCACCAGCGCGTCGCCGTCCTCGCGACGCCAGGCGACGCTCATGGCCCGAGGAAGAGCCCGGTCAACGCCGTCTCGAGCCACGGCACGAGCGTGATCAGCAGAAGCTGCGCGATCACGATGACGACCAGCGGCGAGAGATCGAGCGTGCCGCCGATCGGCGGCAGCACCCTGCGGATCGGCCGCAGGAAGGGAAACGTGAGCGCGTTGAGCAGCCCCGCGAGCGGACCGTCGGGCGCGACCCACGACAGGATCGCCTGCACGATCACCACGACGATCAGCAGCCACAGCGCCGCCTTGACGAGCGCGACCAGGGTGGCGGCGAGCAGGAACGGGATCGCCGCGCCCAGCATCGCGAAGCCGCCGAACACCATCCGGTACGCGAGGAGCCAGAGGAACTGGAACAGGTACGTCGCGAAGAGCGACGCCCAGTCGATGCCCCTCCAGCCCTTGAGCACGCGCCGCAGCGGCTTCACGATCCAGTCGGTGAGCGCGATCACCGCCTGCCCGAGCCGGATTGCGGAACGGCGCGCGCAGGAGCTGCATGCGAAGCGCAGCAGCAGCGCGTAGGTCAACAGCCCGAAGACGACGTCGATCAGGTACTTGATCGCCTGGTCAGCCATGGCGTCGGCGCTCCACGAAATGTGCGTTCGTCCGGCTCAAGCGATCACTGGCCGTCGGCACCGAGCGTATCGCCGAGCTCGCGCGCGCGCTCCGCCGCCGCGCGCACGGCGGCGACGATGGTCGCCTTCACGCCCTCGCGCCTCGAGCACCGCGAGCGCGCGCTCCGTGGTGCCGCCCTTCGACGTGACCTGTGCGCGCAGCGTCGCGGGCTCGAGATCGGTCGACTGCGCGAGCTTCAGCGCGCCGGCGAACGTCTGGTAGGCGAGGTGGCGCGCGTCGGCGCGCGCGAAGCCGAGCTCGCGCGCGGCCTCCTCCAGCGCTTCGAGGAAGTAGAACGACGTACGCGGGGCCGGAGCCGGACACGCCGGTCACCGCGTCGAGCATGTCCTCGCGCTCCACCCACACCACGGCCCCCGCCGCCTCGAGGACGCGGTCGGCGAGCGCGCGCTGCGTCACGTCGACCGCGTCGGACGCGAACGCGCCGCTGATGCCCGCGCCGACCAGCGCCGGCGTGTTGGGCATCGCGCGCACGATGCGCGCGTAGCCGCCGAGCCAGCGCGCGAGGTCCGCGACGCGCGTGCCCGCGGCGATCGTCAGCACGACCGGGATGCCCGCCATGAACGGCGCCAGCGCCTGCGCGGCGGCGCGCATCTGCTGCGGCTTCACCGCCATCACGACGAGATCGGCGCCCTCGATCGCGCCCGCGGTCGGCTCGCCGAAGATGCCGATGCCCGGAAAGCGCACGGCGAGCTTCTCCTGCGCCGCGTGGACCGGCTCGATCGACGCGGAACGCGCGCGGGTCGGCGCCCTTGCCGATCATGCCGCCGATGAGCGCGGTCGCCATGTTGCCGCCGCCGACGAAGGTGATGTTCATCGTGTGCCGTTCCTGTACGGTGATGTTGCGGGCGCCCGTCCGAATCGCACCCTCGCCGTGTCACGCATGCTGCGCCACGCCGGTGCGGCTGCCGAAGATCGCCGTGCCCACGCGCACCTCCGTCGCGCCTTCGGCGATCGCGAGCTCCAGGTCGGCCGACATGCCCATCGACAGCGTGTCCATCGCGAGCCCGTGCGCGCATGCACGCGTCGCAGCATTCGCGCAGCACGCGGAACTGCGCGCGCGCGACGGCCGCATCGTCGGTCGGGCTCGGGAATGCCCATGATGCCGCGCAAGCGCAGGCGCGGCAGCGCCGCCACGTCGCGCGCCAGCGGCAGGACGCTCGCCGGGCGCGACGCCGCTCTTCGATCGCCTCGCCGCTCACGTTCACCTGCAGGCAAATCGACAGGGGCGGCAGCCCGGGCGGCCGCTGCGCGGACAGGCGCTCCGCGATCTTCAGCCGGTCCACGCTCTCCACCCAGTCGAACGTCTCCGCCGCGATGGCCGTCTTGTTGCTCTGGAGCGGCCCGATCAGGTGCCACTCCACGTCACAAAGGTCCGCGAGCGACTCACGTTTCGCGGCAGCTTCCTGCACGTAGTTCTCGCCGAACGCACGCTGGCCCAGCGCGTGCACCGCGCGCACCGCCTCGGCCGGGAACGTCTTCGACACCGCCAGCAGCCGCACCGACTCGGGTGCGCGCCCTGCGGCGACGGCCGCCTCCGCGATGCGCTGGCGCACGGCTTGCCACGCCTTCTCGTACGGGCTCATAATCGATCGGCGACGCGCGGGGGATTTTGTGGCACGCCATTTGCGTGCGGCGATCAGGTCTTGGGCAGCGCGACGACAGGATTATAGATGGACATCACCGAGCTTCTGGCCTTCGCGGTCAAGAACAAGGCGTCCGACCTGCATCTTTCGGCCGGATTGCCGCCGATGATCCGGGTCCACGGCGACATCCGGCGCATCAACCTGCCGCCGATGGAGCACGAGGACGTGCACGCCATGGTGTACGACATCATGAGCGACGCGCAGCGGAAGATGTACGAGGAGAACCTCGAGTGCGACTTCAGCTTCGCGGTGCCCAACCTCGCGCGCTTCCGCGTCAACGCCTTCGTGCAGCAGCGCGGCGCGGCCGCCGCCTTCCGGACCATTCCGGCCAAGGTGCTCTCGCTCGAGGAGCTCAACGCGCCCAAGGTCTTCGCGGAGATCACCAACCGACCGCGCGGGCTCATCCTGTGCACCGGCCCCACGGGCTCGGGCAAGTCGACCACGCTCGCCGCGATGGTCAACCACGTCAACGAGAACGAATACGGCCACGTGCTGACGATCGAGGACCCGATCGAGTTCCTGCACGAGTCGAAGAAATGCCTCATCAACCAGCGCGAGGTCGGGCCGCACACGCTGTCGTTCGCCAACGCGCTGCGCAGCGCGCTGCGCGAGGACCCGGACTACATCCTGGTCGGCGAAATGCGCGACCTGGAGACCATCCGCCTGGCGCTCACCGCCGCCGAAACGGGCCACCTGGTGTTCGGCACGCTGCACACGAGCTCGGCGGCCAAGACCATCGACCGCATCATCGACGTGTTCCCCGCGGCGGAAAAGGAGATGGTCCGCGCGATGCTGTCCGAGTCGCTGGTCGCCGTGATCTCGCAGACGCTGCTGAAGACCAAGGACGGCCAGGGCCGGCTCGCCGCGCACGAGATCATGATCGGCTCGCCGGCCATCCGCAACCTGATCCGCGAGAACAAGGTCGCGCAGATGTACTCCGTCGATCCAGACCTCGCAGTCGATGGGCATGCAGACGCTCGACCAGAATCTCGTCGATCTCGTCCGCCGCAACATGATCAACATCGCCGAGGCGCGCAACCGCGCCGTCAACAAAGACCTGTTTATGGGCTAGAAGGGGTCGCAGGCCTAACGGCGCAACCCCTTGGAAAAATCCACGACGCTGACTGCCTGACGAGAAGCTGAACAGGGGCAAATCGCTGGCGGAGCCGGACGATTTGCTCTAGCAGGAGCAACAATGGAACGCGAACGCGCGACCAAATTCATCCACGAGCTGCTTGACCTGCTGGTCAAGCAGAACGGCTCCGACCTCTTCATCACGGCCGGCTTCCCGCCCGCGATCAAGGTCGACGGCAAGATCACGCCGGTGTCGAAGACGCAGCTGACGCCGCAGCACACGATCGAGCTCGTGCGCAGCGTGATGAACGACAAGCAGGCCTCCGAGTTCGAAGGCACCAAGGAGTGCAACTTCGCGATCAGCCCGCCTGGCATCGGCCGCTTCCGCGTGAACGCGTTCGTGCAGCAGGGCCGCGTGGGCATGGTGCTGCGGACGATCACCACCAACATCCCGAAGTTCGAGGAGCTGGGCCTGCCGCCGGTGCTGAAGGACGTGATCATGTCCAAGCGCGGCATCATGATGTTCATCGGCGCGACCGGCGCGGGCAAGTCGACGTCGATGGCGTCGCTGCTGGGCTATCGCAACGAGAACAGCTACGGCCACATCATCACGATCGAGGACCCGATCGAGTTCGTGCACGACCACAAGAACTGCATCGTCACGCAGCGCGAGGTGGGCGTGGACTGCGATGGCTGGGCAGACGGCGCTCAAGAACACGCTGCGGCAGGCGCCCGACGTGATCCTCATCGGCGAAGTGCGCGAGCGCGAGACGATGGACTATGCCGTCTCGTTCGCGGAGACCGGCCACCTGTGCCTCGCCACGCTGCACGCGAACAGCACCAACCAGGCGCTCGACCGCATCATCAACTTCTTCCCCGAGGAGCGGCGCGCGCAGCTCCTGATGGACCTTTCGCTCAACGTGCGCGCGTTCGTCGCGCAGCGCCTGATCCCGCGCCGCGACGGCCGCGGCCGCGTGCCGGCGGTGGAGGTGATGCTGAACTCGCCGCTCATCTCCGACCTGATCTTCAAGGGCGACGTGTCGGGCATCAAGGACATCATGAAGAAGTCGCGCGAGCTCGGGATGCAGACGTTCGACCAGTCGCTGTTCGATCTCTACGAAGCCGGACTCATCACCTACGAGGACGCGCTGCGCAACGCCGACTCGCTCAACGACCTGCGGCTCGAGATCAAGCTGCACGGCAAGGAAGCGAAGAACCGCAACGTGTTCTCCGGCATCGGCAACATGGACATCGTCCCGGACCAGCAGGCGAACAACGTCATCTGAGCGTCGCGGCCCTCCGCGCCGACCGCGAGAACCGCAAGCGTCCGCGTCCCGAAGGGATCGCGATACGCCGCTCGGGCAGCCCGCTTCCATCGCCTGTTCCGCGGGAAAAAGCGCCAGGCCGACCGCGGCTTTTCTCGCTGACTGCCGTTCGGTGGCAAAATGCATGGATTCGCGCCGCGAATTCCACCCACCTTGACTCCCACCGAAATCAAGCTGCACCAGGCGTCGCGCATCCTCGAGCTCACGTTCGAGGACGGCCACACGTACAAGCTGCCCGTACGAATTCCTCCGCGTGTACTCGCCGTCCGCCGAAGTCCGCGGCCATGGTCCCGGGCAGGAGACGCTCCAGGTGGGCAAGCGCGACGTGACGATCAAGGAAGTGGAGCCGGTCGGCCACTACGCGATCCGGCCGACGTTTTCCGACGGTCACGACAGCGGCATCTACTCGTGGGACTATCTCTCCGAGCTCGGCGCGCACCAGGACGAGATGTGGCGACGCTATCTCGGCCGCCTCGCAGAGGCCGGGGCAAGCCGCGACAAGGCGTGACCGATCGCCCGCCATGAACATGTACGCTGCGCTCGGCCTCGGCACGGTGGCGATGATCGCGGCGGCGGCCTTCTATCTTTCGGGGAACACGATCGCGGCCGTGGCGGCGTTCGTCGTAACCCTCGTGTTCGACGTGCTGTTCGTCGTCGCGCTGCGCAGTGCCGCCGCGCAACGGAAACCCAGCGGAAAGCAGGGCTAATGGAAGACCGTACGAGCTTTGGCTATGAACAGGTGACGCCCGACGAGAAGACGCGCCGCGTGCGCGGCGTCTTCGACTCGGTCGCGGGCAAGTACGACGTGATGAACGACGTCATGTCGCGCGGGCATGCACCGTCTGTGGAAGCGCATCGCCGTCGGCCTGGCCGCGCCGCGCGCCGGGCCAGCGCGCGCTCGATCTCGCGGGTGGCACCGGCGATCTCGCACGACTGTTCGCGCAGCGCGTGGGCGGCGCGGGCATGGTGGTGCACACCGACATCAACCACGCGATGCTGGCGGAAGGGCGCGACAAGCTGATCGACCGCGGCTACGCGCTGCCGACCGTCCAGTGCAACGCGGAAGCCCTGCCGTTCGCGGATCGCTCGTTCGACCTCGTCTCGATCGGCTTCGGCCTGCGCAACGTCACGCGCAAGGAAGCGGCGCTCGCCGAGATGCACCGCGTGCTGCGTCCCGGCGGCGCGGCCGTCGTGCTCGAGTTCTCGCGCGTCGCGAAGCCGCTCGCGCCCGCATACGACTGGTACAGCTTCAACGTGCTGCCGCGCCTGGGCAAGCTCATCGCCAACGACGCGGCGAGCTATCGCTACCTTGCGGAGTCGATCCGCGTGCATCCGGACCAGGAGACGCTGAAGCAGATGATGGAACAGGCCGGCTTCGATCGGGTCGAATACCAGAACCTGATGGCGGGTGTGGTCGCGGTGCACGTGGGCCGCGTCTATTGAACATCGCGTCCAGGCGCGCCATATTGCACGAGCACGACGTGAGGAGAGACTCGATGGACAAATGGATGGCAACGGCCCTGGCGATCGTCGCCGCAACGGCCCTCGTGGCCGCCGACGTCGCCGACGCGCGGCGGCTGGGCGGCGGTCGCAGCTTCGGTGCGCAGCGCCAGATGACGCCGCCGCCCGCGTCGACCGCGCCCAAGGTCGCGCCGGCCACGCCGCAAGGCACGCCAGCCACGCCCGCCACGCCGCCGGCCGCTGCGGCAGCACCCGCCGCCGGCGCCGCTGCGGCAGCGGGCGCGCCTGCCCGCTCGGGCATGTCGCGCTGGCTCGGCCCCGTCGCCGGCATCGCCGCGGGGCTCGGCCTCGCCGCGCTGCTCTCGCACTTCGGGTTGTCCGAATCGTTCGCGAGCCTGCTGCTGATCGCGCTCGTGGTCCTCGGTGGCATCATGCTCGTGCGCCTGCTGCTTCGCCCGCCGCACGCCGGCGACCTCGCCGCTGCAATACGCCGGCACCCCCCCCGGCCGCCCGGAGCCGCGCGTCGAGCCCACGTTGGGCGCGGCGCCGCCGTCCCGCTTCGAGCCGGTGATGGGTTCGGCGTCCTTCGCAGCGCCCGTCGCGACACCGGCGCTGGGCAAGTTCCCGCCCGGCTTCGACCCGCAGCCGTTCGTCGAGCAGGCCAAGGTGCAGTTCCGCAGGATGCAGGCGGCCTACGACAGCGCCGACCGCAAGGCGCTCGCCGAAGTGATGACGCCCGAGATGTTCTCCGAGGTCGTCGAGCGAGCTCGCGGCGCGCGGCGCGCACCTGCCCACCGAGGTGATGCGACCTCGACGCGGACATGCTCGACGTCGCGACCGAAGGCGACCGCCACTGGATGAGCGTGCGCTTCACCGGTCTGCTGCGCGAGGACGGCACGGTGCTGCCGAAGGATTTCGACGAGGTCTGGAATCTCGTGAAGCCGGTCGACGACAGCTCGGGCTGGCTGCTCGCGGGCATCCAGCAGACCCATGACGCTGGCCTGATCCCGCCGAGGCGCCCGCGCGCCTCGCCAACCGCATGCTCGCCGGACAGGACTGGGCCCGCGAGAAGCTCGTCGCCGTTCGCGGGCCGCGTGTTCACGTTCACGGTCGGCCCGCTCTCGGGCGCGTGGCTGGTGACCGCCGACGGCACGCTCGCCACGCGCCGACGGGCACCGTGCCCGCGGACCTTCGGCTCACGCTGTCGCCGTGGTCGGTGCCCGCGTTCCTCGCCGATCCCGACGCGCTGGAGCGAGTTCGTGCAGGAGGACGGGCGACGTCGAGTTCGGCGGCGCGCTCAAGGACCTCGCGCGCACGCTGCCGTGGTTCGTCGAGGAGACGTTCGCGAAGGTCGCTCGGGCCCGATCGTCGGGCAGCGCGTGGCCGATGCCGGGCGCAAGCTGCTCGCGTTTCCCGAGTACGCCGCGCAGCGCGTCGCGGAGAGCGCGGGCAGCTACGCGCGCGACGAGGCGGGGCTCATCGCGCGCGGCGCGGACTTCCGCCAGCTGGCGGGACGAGATCGAGACGGTATCGGCGCGCGTCGACGCGCTCGCCGATCGCATCGAGGCGCTGGCACCGAGCGTTCGTCCGATCCGCTGACGAACGCCGATGCCGAAGGCCGCCCGCCGCGCGCCGCCCGCTCCCACGCTCGCCAAGTTCAGCCGGCCGCGCCTCTACAACGTCCAGAAGCGCGAGCGGCTGTTCCGGCTGCTCGACGAGCACCGCAGCCATCCGATCATCTGGATCGCCGGGCCGCCCGGCGCGGGCAAGTCCACGCTGGTCGCGAGCTACGTCGAGGCGCGCAAGCTGCCCGGCGTCTGGTTCCAGGCGGATCCGGGCGACGCCGACCCGGCGACGTTCTTCCACTACCTGCGCACGGCCGCCGCCGACCTCGTCGGCGACGGCGCGCGCAAGGACGCCGCGGCCTGCCGGTCTTCAACGCCGAGTCACGCGGGCGACCTCCCGGCGTTCACGCGCCGGTTCATGCGCGAGTTCTTCGCGCTGTTCCCGCCCGGCTCGCTCCTCGTCGTCGACAACTTCCACGAGCCCAAGGCCGATCCCGCGTGGCGCTTCGCGTTCGCGGAAGGCCTGCGCGAGATTCCGCAAGGGCTTCAACATCGTCTTCCTGTCGCGCGAGCCGCCGCCGCCCGAGATGGCACGGCTGGTCGGCGAGCAGCGCATCACGCGCATCGAGTGGGAAGCGCTGCGCTTCACCGCCGAGGAGTCGCGAGGCGCTCACGCAGCGCCGCGAAGCTCGATCCGGCGCTCGCCCACGCGATCCACAAGGCGAGCGACGGCTGGGCGGCCGGCATCGTGCTCATGCGCGAGCATCTCGCGCGCGCCGAAGGCCGAGCGCGCCGGAAGCGCTGCTGCCCGAGGGCAAGGAGGCGGTGTTCCAGTATTTCACCGGCGAGATCTTCGGCCGCGCGCGACCGGAGAACCAGCGCGTGCTGATGCTCGCCGCGCTGCTGCCGACGGTGTCGGCGAGCGATGCGGAAGCGATGTCCGGCAATCCCGAAGCCGCGCTGGTGCTCGACTACGTGTATCGCCGGCATCTCTTCACCGATCGCCGGCGCAGCGGCAGCGAGCCGGTCTACAGTTCCACGCGCTGTTCCGCGAGTTCCTGCTCGACCGAGGGTCGCCGCCGGCTCACCAGCGACGAGCGCCAGCAGGCCCTCGACCGCGCCGCGGGCCAGCTCGTCGTCGCGCGGCGAGTTCGACGCCGCCGCCGCGCTCTACATCGAGGCGCAGGCGTGGAAGCCGCTGGTCGGCCTCACGCTGCACGCGGGCCGCGCGCTGCTCGCCGAAGGCCGCCGCAAGGCGCTCACCAAGTGGCTCGCCGCGCATGCCGGCGGAGGTGCGCGAGGCCGAGCCGCGTCTCGCGCTGGGCGAAGCCTACGCCGTGATGCACGAGCGAGCCCGCGCGCGCCAAGGCGCTGCTCGAGCGCGCGTTCGACGGCTTCGTCGCAGCGCGGCGACCTGCGCCGGCAGCTGCTCGCCGCCGCCGCCGTGATCGACTGCACTATTTCGAGTGGGCCGACTTCGCACCGCTCGACCGCTGGATCGCCATGCTCGAGACGGCTGCTCGACCCGGGCCCCGACGTACCTGTCGACGGCCGACGCGCTGCGCATCCGCGGCGCGCTGCTCATCGCGCTCCTGTTCCGCCAGCCCGAGAATCCCCGCCTGTCCGAGGCCGCACGGATGGTCGAGGCAGCTGCTGGCGAGCGCCCGACGTCGACACGGTGCCGGTCAACGACCGCGTCAATGCCGCTTCGATCCTCTTCAACTACCTCAACTGGAAGACGAAGGGCAGCAGCGCCGACGCGCTGATCGCGCGCGTCGAGCCGTGGCTCGCCGACCCGGAGGTGACCGCCGTCAACCGCGTGTGGTGGCAGGTGCACCGCGCGTTCAACGAGCAGATCCGCGGCCACTACGCGCGCTCGCAGAAGATCATGAAGGACACCGAGGAGTTCGCCGCCGCGCACGGGCTGAAGTGGGTGCAGGTCGAGATCTACCACGCCGAGGTGACGGCGCTCGTGTCGAGCGAGGACGTGGCCGGCGCCGCCGCCGCGCTGGCGAAGCTGCGCGCGGTGCTCAATCCCTCGCGGCGGATGGACCTCGCGTACTTCCACTACCAGGAGGCCGGCGTGCTGATGCTGCAGGGGCGGGTGCGCGATGCCGGCGCGCGCCGCGGCCAGCGCGGTCGACGATCGGCCGCGCGAGCGGCCTGCCCGCGATGCAGATCCCGCACTTCCTCGTGCGCCATGCGCTGTGCCACGTCGCACCTCGCCGAGATCGCGCAGGCGCTCGCGCTCTACGACGAGGCGGTCGCGCTCGCCACCGGATCCGACCGCCGCAACTTCGAGTTCCAGGCCGACCTCCTGCGCGCGCATCCGGCTGCTGCGGCGACGGCGATCGCGGCGCGGCGCTCGCGACGGCTGCGCGGGCTGCTGCCGCGCTGCCGCGATTCCGGTTACTACGGCTTCCTGCGCCTGCCCGACGAGGTGCTGACGCGCCGCTGTTCGCGCTGGCGCTCGCGCACGACGTCGAGTCCGACTACATGCGCACGCTGATCCGCAAGCGCCAGCTGCCGCCGCCCGGACCCGACGTCGCCGGGCTGGCCGTGGCCGCTCGCGGTGCGCACGTTCGGCGAGTTCGCGCTCGCGCGGCATGGCGAGCCGCTGGTGTCGCAAGGGCAAGGCGCAGAAGAAGCCGCTCGAGCTCCTGAAGGCGCTGATCGCGCACGGCGGCCGCAACGTCGACGCCGCGATGCTGACCGCGCTGGTGTGGCCGGACGCCGAGGGCGACGACGCGAAGACGTCGTTCGACAGCAACCTCTACCGGCTGCGCAAGCTCGTCGACGTCGACGGCGCGCTGCAGCTCGCGGAGGGCAAGCTCTCGCTCAATCCGGACGCTCGTGTGGCTCGACACGTGGGCGTTCGAGGCCGCGCTGGACGCCGACGACGTGAACGCCGCGCTCGCGCTCTATCGCGGCCACTTCCTCGGCGCTCGAGGCGCCGGTGCCGTGGACGCTGCCGCCGCGCGACCGGCTGCAGGCGCGGCTCGTGCGCGCCGTCCTCGCCGCCGGCGAGGCGCTGCGAGGCGAGCGCGCAACTGGACCGCCGCCCGGGCGCTCTACCAGCGCGCGCTCGAGGTCGACAACCTGGCCGAGGCCGTCTACCGGCGGCTGATGGTGTGCCAGCGCGAGAGCGGCGACCCCGCCGGCGCGCTGACCGCCTACCGGCGCTGCCGGGAGCTCCTGTCGATCGTGCTCAACCGGGCGCCGGCCCCCGAGACCGAAGCCGTCCGCCAGACGCTCCAGTAAGGCCGCTGTCAGGCATCTGTAAGCGCCGCGGTCAGCCCGCGGCGCGTTGCGCGGCGACACCCGCCGGCGCCGGCGGTCCGCCGTTCCCCGCCGGCGTATTTTCTTTTCGAACAATCGCTTATGGCGTGTCTTGGGCCGCGCGCGGCACTCCGCGGCCGGCCGGCGGCGCGGCACTTGCGGAAATGTCAGCGATCGGTGAGGCCGCCGCCTTCAGGATGCACTCCATGCCGTGACTACCGCGGCGGTTGCATCCAAAGGAAAGCGCCATGTTCAACGCTTCGACATCTGCTCACCGCCGCACGCGTGGTCGTCGTGCGTGGCGCATCGTCGGCGTGCTGGTGAAGATCGCGCCGACGATCGCTCAGCACGCCGCCGGCCACTCCGGCACCTACGCCGGCGCCAGCGTGCCGGCCAGTGCGCTGGCCACTGACGCGGGGATCGCGATGATCGCCGCGACCGCCCCGAAGATCGGCGCACCAGGATGCCGACGCCGCGCTCGCCACGCCGTTCGCGCTGGCCCGCGAGCGGACTCGATCCGCTGCCGTGGTTCCCGTTCACCGTCGCGGTGAGCCGCGGGCACACGGCCGCGGGCGAGCGCCTCGCGCAGCGCACCGAGCGCGCGTACTGGTTCCTGCGCAAGCTCTTCGGCGTCACGCCGCGCTTTCGCCTGCTCGTGCTGTCGCGCGAGCGACTGGCCGCAGTACGCCGAGGTGCCGACCTACGGCGTGGCGCACGTCGACGCCGACGGCCATCTCGTCGTGGGCGCGGAGCCTGCCGACGCGTGGCACGACGATCAGCCGCTTCCTCGCGCTGCACCTGCCGGCAGCCGACGCTGCGCGGCGCTGGTCAAGGTGCACGGCGCCGACCGCGAGCATCCGGCCGCGCCCGGACCTGACCGGCGTGGCCGACGCGCTGCTCGCGCACGAGCTCGCGCATCTCATCGCGGATCAGGCGGGCGCGATGCTTCCCGCGCCGCTGGCTCGCCGAGGCGTTCGCCAACTACGCGCTCGTCGCCGTGCTCGGGGAGACGGAGCCGTCGACGCTGCATCGCATCGGCTCGCTCGCAGAAGCCGCGCGCGAGCTCGCCGTCGCTCACGCACACGCGTCGCCGAGTTCGAGGCGGCCGACGGCGCGCTGGAGCCCGCGCACGCGGTGCTGACGCAGCTCGCGCTGACGCGCGCGGCATTTGCCGCGTACGCCGACGCGCACGTCGCGCCGCTCGCGCGCTGGTTCGCCGCGGCCGTGAGCGCGAAGCCGCAAGCCCGCGAGCCCGACGCCGACCACGAGCTCGGACGCCTGCTCGCCGCGCGTGCACCCCGGCCCTCGCGACCCTGGCGCCCGAGCGCATCGACGACCACGCGCCCGTCGCGCGCGCGGCGTGACGTTCCGTTCCACACGATCACAACACCACCTTGAAGGAGAGCGACCATGTCGACCTACCGCAACATCCTGCTCGGCGCGGCGTTCGCGCTGGCCGCGCTCGCCGTGTCGTCCGCGTACGCGCAGACCGCCCGACTGACCGACGCCGCAGATGATCGAGCGCGGCCGCTACCTCGCGAAGATCGGCGGCTGCAACGACTGCCACACGCCCGGCTATCCGCAATCCGGCGGCAAGGTGCCCGGAGAAGGACTGGCTCGTCGGCGACGTCGTCGGCTGGAGGGCGACTGGGGCACGACGTATCCGGCCAACCTGCGCACTGTGCTGCAGACACGATGATCGAGAAGCGCAGTGGGTCGAAGTACGCGCGCAGAGCTCGAGACGCGTCCGCCGATGCCGTGGTTCGCGCTGCACGACATGACCGAGCAGGACCTGCGCTCGTTCTATCGCTTCGTGCGCTCGCTCGGCCCCGCCGGCTCGCCGGCGCCCGCGTACGTGCCGCCGGGCGAGACGCCGCAAGGGGCCGTACATCCAGTTCCCCGGAGCGCCGCAGAACGCCGCGCTTCCGAACACCGTCTCGGTGCAGATGAGCCGGGGCAAAGCGCAAGGGAGCGCCGCCGCCGGTGGCGCTCCCGGTGCCGCGGGTGCGCGTGGTGCGCGACGAGGAGGACAGCGCGCCATCGCTGGAGCAAGTCGCCGGAGCGGCGTCGCCATCGCCCGTGCCGTGCACGACCGCTCGCCCGCAAGCGTCGGATCCGAGTTCGTGTTCTGAGGGTTGCGAGTGCGTTCGCTTGACGCGCGTCGGCGGATCGGCGCTGCGCCCGGCCGAGAGCGCGCGTGGCGTCCCGCGCGCACGAAGCGCTCGCACCGTAGGATTCGGGGCCCCACGTACAATGCCCGGATGCGGTTCACGCGCCTCATCCGGATCACCACGGTCGCGCTGCGCTTCGGTCTCGACGACATCGTGCTGTCGCACGAGCGGCTGCGCGGCCTCCGGCCGTGGGTGCAGCGCGCGCTGTTCTGGCGCGATCTGTCGCAGCCCGCGCGCCGTTCGGCTGCGCCTGGCGCTCGAGGCGCTCGGCCCGATCTTCGTCAAGTTCGGGCAGGTGCTGTCGACGCGCCGCGACATCCTGCCCGCAGGACGTCGCCGACGAGCTCGCCAAGCTGCAGGACCGGGTGCCGCCGTTTCCGGCGGAGCAGGTCATCGCCACGCTCGAGCGCGCGTACAAGAAGCCGGTCGACCGAGGTCTTCAAGTCGTTCGACCCGACGCCGGTGGCCAGCGCGTCGGTCGCGCAGGTGCACTTCGCGGAGCTGCCCGACGGCACGCCGGTGGCGGTCAAGGTGCTGCGGCCCGACATCGAGCGACGTCATCGTACAACGACGTCGCGCTGCTGCAGACGGCGGCCACGATGCTCGAGCGCGTCTCGGCGGACGCGCGGCGCCTGCGGCCGCGCGAGGTGGTCGACGAAGTTCGAGAAGTCGCTCGAGGACGAGCTCGACCTGACGCGCGAGGCCGCCAACTGCTCGCAGCTGCGCCGCAACTTCCGCCACTCGCCGCCTGCTGCTGGTGCCCGACGGTCTACTGGGACTGGACCACCGAGCAGGTGATGGTGATGGAGCGCATGAGCGGCATCCCCGTCTCGCACGTCGACCGGCTGGTGCGCCGCGGGCGTCGATCTCGAAGCGCCTCGCGCGCACCGGCGTCGAGCTCTTCTTCACGCAGGTGTTCCGCGACGGCTTCTTCCACGCCGACATGCACCCGGGCAACATCTTCGTGTCGGTCGACGCCGCCGCATCACGGCAAGTGGGTGGGCCTCGACTACGGCATCGTCGGCACGCTGTCGGAATCCGACAAGAGCTACCTCGCGCAGAACTTCATCGCGTTCTTCCGGCGCGACTACCACCGCGTCGCGACCGCGCACGTCGAATCGGGCTGGGTGCCGCCCGGACACGCGCGTCGACGAGCTCGAGAAGGAAGTGCGCGTCGTGCTCGAGCCGATCTTCGACCGGCCGCTGTCGCAGATCTCGCTCGGCCGCGTGCTGATGCAGCTGTTCCGCGCGTCGCGGCGGTTCAACGTCGAGATCCAGCCGCAGCTCGTGCTGCTGCAGAAGACGCTGATCAACGTCGAGGGCCTCGGCCGCCAGCTCGATCCCGAGCTCGACCTGTGGACGACCGCCAAGCCGTACCTCGAGCGCTGGATGGAGGAGCAGATCGGGCCGAAGGCGCTGCAGCGGCGCATCATCGCCGAGGCGCCGTACCTCGTGCACGCGCTGCCGGAATTGCCGCGGCTCATCCACCAGCGCCTGCTCGCGCCGCCCGCGGCGTCCGACACTGCGATCAAGGAGCTGGCGGCGGCGCAGCGCTCGCGCAATCACTGGCTGGCGGTGGTCGGCCGGTGCTGCTCGTGCTGGTGGTGCTTCTGCTCCTGCGCGGCGAACGGCGCGGCGTAGACGCATAGCCCGCCCGCAGCGCGGGGCCCGGCTTGGCGAGCGGCGGCGTGTCGTCGCGGCGACCGCGGATCAGCGCGAGCGGCGCCCGGCGCAGGAATCCGTTGGGCTCGCCGAGGATGAACTTCAGCATGTCCTCGAGCGCCGCCTCGTTCATCTTGTCGCGGCGCGAACTCGAGCGCCACCGACTCGAACCGGTCGACGTTGCGCAGCGTCACCTCGATCAGCTGGTGGTGGTAGTCGGGCTCGAAGCGCACCGACGCCGAGATCACCGGCTGCACCTGGAAGAGGCCGTAGCGCACCACGCGCCGCTCGTCCTGCTCGGTCTGGTACTGGTAGGGCAGCGTGGACGCGCGCAGGCTGGCCTCGATGCCGCCGCGGAGGCGGCGGCACGCGCAGCGTGAGCGGCTTCGGCGCCCTCGAGCCGGTAGAACATCTCGACGTGCTCGAGCACTTCCATGCCCGCCAGCGCACGCCGGCGGAACGACACGAAGCCGCGGTCGAACCGCGGCCGCTCGATCGTCAGCACGTTGCCGAGGTGGAAGACGTGGCCGACGCTGCGGCCGGATCACCTCGAGGTGACCGACCGCCTCGTCGAGCCAGCGGAAGGTGCGCCACAGGCATGCGGTCGATGTCCTTCAGCGCCTCCTCCATCGGCTTGCGCGCGGCCTGGTCCTGCGCGCGCAGTGCGTCCGACTTCTCCCGCAGCTGGTCGAGCAGCGACGGCTTGAGCGGATCGGCCATGTTCGTCGGATGTTTTCATGTTGGTCGATCCCCCGACCGCGGTTCGATTTATGACAATAGCATAGCGCCGCGGCCGATGCGCGCGGGCCGTGCGGCCACGCGCATGCAAACCCCGTGCCCTTCGCGCCTGACGTGCCAGAGCGAAATCGGGCCCTTGCGCAGGCCGTGCGCGCACGCAGGGCGTCACTGCCGGTGCCCCGGAGCGGCGTTCGCGGGGCGCTGCGGCGGCTTTGGGCGGCACCGCGCAATGCCGATACAATGCTTCGTTGTCCGCGTCCCGCCCTTCCTCCCTTGCCGCTTGCCGCCGCATGGCGCTGCTCGAGATTGCCGACGTCACGCGCCGATTCGGCGACTTCACTGCCGTCGACGACGTCAGCCTGTCGATCGAGGCCGGGGAGTTCTTCACGCTGCTCGGGCCGTCCGGCTGCGGCAAGACGACGCTGCTGCGGATGATCGCGGGCTTCGACCTCCCCGACGGCGGGCGCATCGTGCTCGACGGCCAGGACCTGGCCGGCCGGCCGCCCGAGCGCGCGGCCGGTGCGGACGGTGTTCCAGAGCTACGCGCTGTTCCCGCACATGACCGTGCAGGGCAACGTCGCGTTCCCGCTGCAAGATGGCGAAGACGCCCGGCCGCGGAGATCCCGGCCAAGGTCGGCCGCGGCGCTGGAGGACGTCCGCCTGACGGGCTTCGGCAACCGCATGCCGCACGAGCTGTCGGGCGGCCAGCGGCAGCGGGTGGCCATCGCCCGCGCGCTGGTCACGCATCCGACGGTGCTGCTGCTCGACGAGCCGCTCGCGGCGCTCGACGCGAAGCTGCGCGAGGAGATGCAGATCGAGCTCATCAACATGCAGAAGGAGGTCGGCATCACGTTCGTCTACGTGACGCACGACCAGACCGAGGCGCTCGCGCTGTCGCACCGGATCGCGGTGATGAACAGGGGGCGCGTCGAGCAGGTCGACGAGCCCGACCGGCTCTACGGCTTTCCGAAGACGCGCTTCGTCGCGGACTTCATCGGCACGTGCAACCTGCTGGTCGGCCCCGTGACCGCCGTGCGACGGCGCGGCGACGATCGCACGTGCCCGACCTTGGCCCGGTCAAGGTGACGAGCGCCGCCGGCGCGGCGGGCAGCGAGGGCGCCGTGGCGCTGCGGCCCGAGAAGGTCCGCATCACCGCGCCGGACGGCGCGCGCAACGCGGACAACCACTTCGCGGGCGTCGTGACCGGCTTCCTGTATCAGGGCGACGTCACCGTGTACATGGTTCGCTCCGCTGCGCGGACATTCGCTCGAGGCGCTGCTCGCCAACTCCGCGGCGGGCCTGCGCCAAATTCTTCGAGGTCGGCGACGCGGTCGAGCTATCAGCTGGTCGGCCGATGCCGGCCACTACGTCCGGCTGAACGGATGAAGGCGCGGACGCGCGCAACGGTGGGGCAAGTGGCTGGTCATCGGGACCGCCGCTGCTCTACCTGCTCGTCTTCTTCGCGGTCGCCGTCGCTCATCATGGTGCTGGCGTCGTTCCGCACGCCCGGCGAGTTCGGCGGGCTCGCGCCGCTGGTCGACGCGACGGCCATCTCGACCTCAACCTCGAGAGCTACGCGCGCTTCTTCGGCGACACGCTCTACGCGGAGATCTTCCTGAAGTCGTTCTGGTTCGCGCTCGCCACCACGCTCGTCTGCCTCGTGCTCGCGTATCCGCTCGCCGCGCTGATCGCGAAGAGCGACCGCCGGCACCGCGATCTCCTGCTGCTGCTCGTGATCCTGCCGTTCTGGAGCAATTTCCTGATCCGCGTGTACGCGTGGATGATCATCCTCGGGCCCAACGCCGCGTTCGCGCGCGCGGTCAACGGCGTGCTCGGCGTGTTCGGCATCGAGCCGGTGTCGCTGCTCTTCAGCTCGTTCGCCGTGCTCGTCTGCCTCGTGTACGTGCACCTGCCGTTCATGGTGCTGCCGCTGTACGCCAACCTCGAGAAGCACGACCAGTCGCTGCTGGACGCCGCGCAGGACCTGGGCGCCAACGCGTGGCAGCGGTTCTGGCGCATCACGTTCCCGCTGTCGCTGCCCGGCGTGTACGCGGGCGCGGCGCTCGTGTTCATCCCGGCGTTCGGCATCTTCGCGATTCCCGACATCCTGGGCGGCCCCGACGACAGCCTGATCGGCAACGTGATCAAGCAGCAGTTCCTCGAGACGCGCGACTGGCCGTTCGGCAGCGTGCTGTCGATCGTGCTCACCGTGCTGGCGCTGGGCATCGCCGGCCTCGCCGCATGGGTGGGCCAGCGCAGCGTCAGGCGGCTGGCGACCGGCGATGCGTAAGCGCTCGCCCTGGCTGTGGCTCGCGGCGTTCGTCGCGTACGCGTTCCTCTACCTGCCGCTCGTCATCGTCGTCGTCTACTCGTTCAACGACTCGCGCCTCAACGCCGAGTGGGTCGGATTCACGCTCGACTGGTATCGCAAGCTCGCCGACAACAACGAGATGCTGATCGCGGCGGGCAACTCGCTGGCGATCGCGTTCGTGGCGAGCCTCGTGTCGACGGTGCTCGGCACCATGGCGGGCCTCGCGATGCATCGCTACCGGCTGCGGCTGCTGCCGGTCCTGGTGCTCACGCCGATCGCGATCCCCGAGATCCTGATGGGCGTCGTCGCTGCTCATCTTCTTCGTGCTGCTCGACTTCACGCTGGGGCTCGTCTCGGTCGCGCTCGCGCACATCGCGTTCTGCATCGGTTTCGTCGCCATCGTCGTCCGCGCGCGCCTGTCCGGCATGGACGAGAGCCTGGTCGAGGCGGCGCGCGACTGCGGCGCCACCCCGCTGCAGGCGTTCTTGCAGCGTGACGCTGCCGCTCATCATGCCCGGCGTGATCGCGGGCGCGCTGATGGCGTTCACGCTGTCGATCGACGACTTCGTGATCACGTTCTTCACCGCCGGCGCGGGTACCGTCACGCTGCCGCTCCAGATCTACTCGATGATCAAGATCGCGGTGACCCCCGAGGTCAACGCGGTGTCAACGCTGCTCATGCTGCTCACGTTGATGCTGATCGTCATTGCGTCGAAGCTGTCCCCGAGCCTCCTTCGTTCCGACTACGGAGCCATCCCCGCCATGAAGAAGATCGTCGCCCTCCTTTCCGCCGCCTTCGTCCTCGCGGCCGGGCCCGCCCTCGCGGCCCGCGACCAGCTGCACCTCTACAACTGGAACAACTACATCGCGCCCGGAGACGGTCAAGCGCTTCGAGGAGCAGTGCAAGTGCGAGGTCGTGCAGACCTACTACTCCGACAACGAGGAGCTGCTGGCCAAGCTCGCCGCCGGCGCGAAGGGCTACGACGTCCTCGTGCCCACCGGCAACGCGGTGCAGGCGCTGATCAAGGGCAACCAGCTGAAGCCGCTCGACACGTCGCAAGCTGCCCAACATCAAGAACGTCGATCCGCGCGTACCTGAACACCAAGTTCGACCCGGGCAACAAGTACTCGGTGCCGTACGCGATGTCGACGACGATCATCGGCTACAACGACGCAGAAGATGAAGGAGCTCGGCCTGCCCACCGACACCTGGGCGGTCATCTTCGATCCCAAGTACCTCGCCAAGGTGAAGGGCCGCGTCACGGTGCTCGACAGCTCCAACGAGCTCTTCGCCGCCGCGCTCAAGTACCTGGGCTACTCGGCCAACGACACCGACGAGAAGCACTGGAAGGAGGCGGCCGACCTCATCAAGAAGGCGAAGCCCTACTGGGCGGCGTTCAACGCGTCGTCGTACATCAAGGAGCTGACGGTCGGCAACATCTGGCTCGTGCACGGCTACTCGAACGACATCTTCCAGGCCAACCAGGACGCGCAGGCCGCCGGCCGCAAGTTCCAGATCCTGCAGGGCATGCCGAAGGAAGGCGCCGTGCTCGCGGTCGACAACATGGTGATCCACAAGGACGCGCCGCGCCCGGACCTCGCGCTGCAAGTTCATCAACTTCATGCTCGACGGCAAGAACTCGGCGGAGCTCACCAACCTGATCGGCTCGGGCAATCCGAACGCTCGATGCCGCGCAAGTACATCAAGCCGGAGCTGAAGGCGCTGCCGGCGGTGTTCCCGCCGAAGGACGTGCAGGCGAAGCTCGAGCAGCTGCAGGACCTGACGCCGGCGCAGCGAAGGCTCCGCAACCGCATGTGGACCGAGATCAAGGCAGGCAAGTACGACCAGAGCCGCCGGCCGACGCCCGGACGATGTTCCGGTACGAAAGCGACGAGCGTCGAACGCGAGGCCCGTAGCCATGGCAGCCTGCGCGTTGAACGATTGACCCCGGCTCGCGGCGCGCGACTACCTGCGCTTCTTCGATCACGAGCGCGGGCCGGCGTTCGCCGACAATCCGGAGTGGGCGGACCTGCTACTGCCACTTCTACGAGGTGCCGCCGCGCGCTCAACTGGAGCGACTTCGACGGCCCGATGAACCGCATCGCGATGGCGGCGCGCATCGCGGCCGGCGAGATGGAAGGGCTATCTCGCCTACGCGGCGACGAGGTCGTCGGCTGGATGAACGCGCAGCCGTATCACAAGCTGCGCTTCGCCTGCGCGCGCATGCGCATCGCCGCGCCCGCCGCTGCCGTTCCGCCGCACGAAGCGGCGGCGATCGTCTGCTTCGTGATCGCGCCCGCGCGGCGACGGCAGGGCGTCGCGACGCGCGCTGCTCGACGGCGGGCTCGCCGACCTCGCCGCGCGCGGCATCGCGCTCGTCGACGCGTTCCCGTGGAAGGCCGGCGCCGGACGACGCCAAGGCCGACCGACCACTACCACGGCACGCTGTCGATGTTCATCGCCGCGGGCTTCGCGCCCTCGCCGACGCACGAGAACGTGACCGTCGTGCGCAAGACGCTCAAGTAGCGGCGCATGCGCGGCCGGGCGCCACCGCACGCTGCTGCCGCACGCGCTCGCGCTGCTGTACGGGCTCGCGATCGTGTTCGCGAGCCTGCAGCCGTTCTCGCCGTGGATCGCGCCGCCGAGCCGGACACGCCGTTCTGGCCGTTCGCGCCGTGGCCGCTGCGCTGGACGCGCTTCGACGTCCTCGCCAACGTGATCGCCTACCTGCCGTTCGGCCTCTTCGTCGCGCTCGGGCCGCGCCGCGCGACGCCGCGCGCGCGTACGCGCATCGCGCTCGCCGCCGGGCTCGTCGCTGTCGTTCGCGATGGAGACGCTGCAGATGTTCGTGCCGCCGCGCGACGCCAACCTCATCGACCTCGCGTCGAACACGCTCGGCGCACTGCTCGGGCGGCATCGCGCGGCGCGTCGCTCGTGCGCGCCGACCGCGCGCGCGACGCGCTGTCGGCGGTGCGCCATCGCGTCTTCCTGCCGGGCGGCTCGGCGACGTCGGCCTCGCGCTGCTCGTGCTGTGGCTGGTCGCGCAGATCAATCCCGGCGATTCCGCTGTTCGCGGTCACGTTCGACGTCGAGCGCGCGACCAGGATGCGATCGCCGCCGCGCCGGCGCCGCCGGACACCGCGGCCGATCGCTGATCGAGGCCGCCGAGATCGGCGTTCCAGCTCCTCGGCGTCGGGCTCTTCCTCGCGCTGCTGCTGCGCGATCGCCGCCACATCGGCGGCGCGGTGCTGCTGCTGATCGGCGCCGCGCTGCTGGCCAAGGGCGCCGCGGCGATGCTCGTGCTCAAGCCCGCGGTCTGGGAGACGTGGCTCAAGCCCGGGCGTGTCGATCGGCATGGCGGCGGGCGCTGCTCGCGCTGCTCGTCGCGATCTTCCTGCCGCGACCGGTGCAGGTCGCGCGCGTGCGCGATCGCGCTTCTCGCCTCGCTGCTCCTGCCGGTGCTCGCCGTCGGACCTGCCCTCCGCGCGCGCGCCGCTCACGCTCTTCAACTGGCGCTACGGGCACCTGCTCAACTTCAACGGCCTCACGCAGACCGTGCTGCTCGCTGTGGCCGGTCGCTGGCCGCGGCGTGGCTGTTCGCGCTCGCGGGACGCCCGCGCTGGGGCGAGCCGGAGTGAGGCGTCGGCTATAATCGGCGGCCTCATGAGCTACTACCGCCGTCACGTCTTCTTCTGCTGCAACAAGCGCGACCCGCCCGAGAAATGCTGCGCGGACGCCGGCGCGG
Source organism: uncultured beta proteobacterium (assembly GCA_963725735.1). Taxonomy (GTDB): domain Bacteria; phylum Pseudomonadota; class Gammaproteobacteria; order Burkholderiales; family Casimicrobiaceae; genus VBCG01. The sequence goes on from CAVRZM010000022.1 coordinate 67,683, forward strand.
CCGAGATGCAGGCGTACGCGAAGGGGCGCATCAAGGCGCTCGGCCTCGAACGGCAAGGGCAGCGTGCGCATCAACAAGGCCGGCTGCCTCGACCGCTGCGAGGAAGGCCCGTGCTCGTCGTCTATCCGGACGCGGTCTGGTACACCTACGTCGACCGCGACGACATCGACGAGATCATCGACCGCCACATCGTGAAGGGCGAGATCGTCGAGCGGCTGCGCATTTGACGCCGACGCACGACCCGGCGCGCCGACGATCGACGGGCCCGCCGGCCCGCTCGAGGTCGTGCGTCAACGTGCCGGAAGGCGCCGCCCGCGGCATCGCGCTGGTCGCGCATCCCGCATCCCGCTGCAGGGCGGCACGCTCGACAACAAGGTCGTGCAGACGCTCGCGAAGACGTTCTTCGCGCTCGGGTTACGTCGCCGTGCGCTTCAATTTCCGCGGCGTCGGCGAATCGGCCGGCGCGTTCGACGACGGCGTCGGCGAGACCGACGACGCGCTGGCGGCGCTCGCGCATGCGCGCGAGGCGCGTTCGGCGACGCGCTGCCGGTGGTGCTCGCCGGATTCTCGTTCGGCTCGTTCGTGCAGACGCGCGTCGCGCAGGCGGGTGCGCGGCCGCAGCGCCTCGTGCTGGTCGGGCCCGCGGTGGGACGCTTCGCCGTCGAGACGGTGCCGGCCGACACGATCGTCATCCACGGCGAGGAGGACGACGTGGTGCCGCTCGCCGACGTCCTCGCGTGGGCGCGGCCGCAGGCAGCTGCCGATCGTCGTGTTTCCCGGCTGCGGACATTTCTTCCACGGCCGCCTGCCGCAGCTGCAGCGCGTGATCATCGGCATGTGGCACGGTCGTCTGAGCGCGAGCGCGCGCACGGAACGACGGACGCCGCCGCAACGAGCACGCGACGGCGACGACGTCGTCCTGCGCGTGGACGGCCTGCGCAAGCGCTACGGCGACAACGAGGTCGTGCGCGGCCTGTCGTTCGCGATCCGCCGCGGCGATTGCTTCGGCCTGCTCGGCCCCAACGGCGCCGGCAAGACGACGACGCTGCGCTGCTGCCTCGGGCCTCATCGATCCCGACGGCGGCGCCGATCGAGATGGTCGGCGAGCCGGTGCCCAAGGCGGCGCGCGAGGCGCGCATCCGCGTCGGCGTCGTGCCGCAGATGGACAACCTCGACCCCGACTTCACGGTCGCGCGAGAACCTCATCATCTACGGCGGCTACTTCGGACTGCCGCGCGCGGTGCTCGAGGAGCGCATCCCGCAGCTGCTCGACTTCGCCGGGCCTCGCGAGCAAGCGCGACGTCGGCATCCGCACGCTGTCGGGCGGCATGAAGCGGCGGCTCACGCTCGCGCGCGCGCTCGTCAACGACCCCGAGCTCCTGATCCTCGACGAGCCGACCACCGGCCTCGACCCGCAGGCGCGCCACCTGATCTGGGACGGGTTGCGCCAGCTCCTGTCGCAGGGCAAGACGATCCTGCTCACGACGCACTTCATGGACGAGGCCGAGCGGCTCGCCACGCGGCTCGCCGTCATCGACCACGGCACGATGATCGCGAGCGACACGCCGCGCGCGCTGCTCGCGCAGCACGTCGAGCCGGAGGTGATCGAGGTGTACGGCGACGAGGCGAAGGCGTGGGCCGACCTCCACGGCACGCAGGCTCGCGCACGCGCCTCGAGCTCGCGGGCGAGACGGCGTTCTGCTACGCGAACGATCGCGCAGCCGATGCTGAACGATCTCGCCACGCGCGCCGGCGTGCGCTACCTGCATCGTCCCGGCGAATCTCGAGGACCTCTTCATCAAGCTGACGGGCCGCGAGCTGCGCGACTAGCGCCGCGCCCGGAACGATCCAGACCCATGAATGCCGCCAAGCTCCTCGCTCCGCCGCTCGTGTCGCTGCGCTTCGTGCCGGTCTGGCGACGCAACGTGCTCGTGTGGCGCAAGCTCGCCATCGCGAGCGTGCTCGGCAACATCGCCGACCCGCTGCTGTACATGCTGGCGCTGGGCTACGGGATCGGCTCGCTGGTCGGCGACGTGAACGGCATGAGCTACATCGCGTTCATCGGCACCGGCATGGTGTGCCAGAGCGCGATGTTCACGGCGAGCTTCGAGGGCATGTACTCCGCGTTCTCGCGCATGCACGTGCAGCGCACGTGGGAAGGCATCATCAACGCGCCGATCGCGCTCGACGACGTCGTGCTCGCCGAGTGGATCTGGTGCGCGACGAAGTCGGTGATCTCGACCGCGGCGATCCTCGTCGTCATCGTCGCGCTGGGCTACGGCCACACGTGGCTCGCGATCTGGGTGCTGCCGGTCGGGCTGCTCGTGGGACTCGTCTTCGGCGCGGCGGGCCTCGTGATGAACGCGCTCGCGCGCCAACTACGACTTCTTCACCTACTTCTTCACGCTGGTGCTGACGCCGATGCTGCTGCTGTCGGGCGTGTACTTCCCGGTCGACCAGATGCCGGACTGGCTCGCCGCCGTCTCGTCGTTCCTGCCGCTCAAGCACGCGATCGACCTCGCGCGTCCGCTGATGCTGGGGCAGGTTCCGCAGGACGTGCTGCTGCACGTCGTCGTGCTGCTGGCCTACGCGGGCGCCGCGTATTACGTCGCGCTGGTGCTCACGCGCCGCCGCCTCCTCAAGTAGCGCACGGTGACCGAACGTTACTTCGCTCCCTGCCCGCGCGGGCTCGAGGCGCCGCTGGCGGCGGAGCTCGCGCGCCTGGGCGCGGCGACGCCGGTCACCACCGACGGCGGCGTGGGCTTCGCCGGACCGCTGGCGCTCGCGTATCGCGCGAACCTCGAGTCGCGGCTTGCGAGCCGCATCCTGTGGCGCGTCGGCGGCGGCCCGTATCGCGACGAGCACACGCTCTATGCAATGGTGAAGGCCATCGACTGGAAGCGCCTGTTCACGCCCGCGCGCACGCTGCGCGTCGACATCGCGGCGACGCGCTCCCCGCTCACGAGCCTCGAGTTCGCCACGCTGCGCGTGAAGGACGCGGTGTGCGATCGGTTCCGCGACGATCTCGACGTGCGGCCGTCGGTGGACAAGCGGGTGCCCGACGTGCGCATCAGCGCGTACCTCACGGACCGCGAAGCGACGATCTACGTCGACACCTCCGGCGAGCCGCTGTTCAAGCGCGGCTACCGGCGCGACACCGAAGAGGCGCCGCTGCGCGAGAACCTCGCGGCCGGCCTCGTCGCGCTCACCGGCTGGACGCCCGGCACGCCGCTGCTCGATCCCATGTGCGGCAGCGGCACCATCGTCGCGGAGGCCGCGCTCATCGCCGCCGATCGCGCGCCGGGACTGTCGCGCACGTTCGGCTTCCAGAAGCTCGCGTGGTTCGACGGGCCGGCGTGGCAGCGCATGAAGCAGGCGGCACGCGACCGCGTGCGCACCGCACCCGCGGCGCCGACGATCTTCGCGAGCGATCGCACCGCGGGCGCAGTGGCCAAGACCCAGGCCAACCTGCGCGCCGCGCAGGTCGACGGCTTCGTCGACGCACAGGTCGCGGACGTCCTCACGCGTCCGGCGCCGGCGCCGGCCGGCGTCCTGCTCGCCAATCCGCCTTACGGCGTAAGGCTGGACGATCAGGAGCGCCTCGCCAAGCTGTATCCGTTGCTGGGCGACGCGCTGAAGCAGCGCTACGCCGGATGGACCGCGTACTTCTTCACCGGCGACCTGCGGCTGCCGAAGCTCATCCACCTCAAGGTCGCGCGCAAGACGCCGCTCTTCAACGGGCCGCTCGAGTGCCGGCTGTTCGAGTTCCCGATGGTGTCCGGGCGCCACGAGCGGCCCGAAGGGTGAGGGTCAGCGCCCGCGGGGCCGGGTGGTAGAATCGCAGCACCACGGATGAAAGACGACCATGCCCATGCTTCCCGCCCGGCACTACGTGTCGGACCATACGCAGTTCATCCGCGAGCTCATCGAGAAGAAGCCCGATCTGCCGCGCAAGCAGGAGGAGGGACGCGCGATCTGGTGGGACAAGACGCCCGATGACCTGGCGCAGCGCAAGCGCATGGACGAGGGCCGGGTCCCGATGGGCGCGTACGTCTACCAGACCGAATAGCCCGCCCTAGGCGGCCGGCGGCGCCACCCTGGCGTCGTGCTGGCCGCTCTTCGCCAGCTCGTCCGCGACGAAGCCGGACGCCTTCAGCTCCTCCAGCATTTCCCGCAGGTAGGCCGCGCCTGCCGCGCGGGCCTTGGGCACGCCCATCGCCTGCTCGATCGCCATGAAGCGGCCGTCCATCACGCGCAGGTCCCCGCGCGCCTGCGCAAGCTTCGCGAGCGGCGACTTCACGCCGGCGAGCACGTCCAGGCGTTCGCGGTCGAACATCGCCACGGAGTCCTCGCCGGACGGCGCCCGCACGATCTGCGCATGCTCGATGGTGCGCGAAAGATAGAGGTCGTAGGCGCTGTCCCTGGCCACCGCGATGCGCACGCCCGGGCGGTCGACGTCGTCGACGACGCGCAACGGCGAATCGTGGCGCACCGCGTAGCCGCCCTCGATGATCACGTACGGCGGCGTGAACGCGATCTCGGCGGCGCGCTTGGGATCGATCGCGAGGAATGCGACGTCCCAGACATCCCGTTGCAGCGCCTCGAACACCTTGCCGGCGGCGTCGAACGGGACGAACGCGAGCTGCGTGCCCAACCGCCGCGCGAGCTCGCGCGCGATCGCCGGCGTCACGCCACGCCCCTCGCCGGTGGCCGGGTCGCGCTGCACGAGCACGGGATTGCCGAAGTTGAGGGCGACGCGCAGGACGCCGGAGGGCGCGAGCACGGCAACGAGCGCGGAATCGAGGCGGGACATGGGTGTGCCGGCGCGGGAAGGCGCCGGACCGTCGGCGCGTCGCGTGATTCTAGCGCGGCATCGCCCGCACCTGCGTCGTGGAGGCTACGATGCGCCGGATCTCACCTCGCTGACATCTGGGCAAGCGCCGCCCGCAGCGGCTGGTCGGACACCGCAATCAGGCCGCCGAACGAGCGGTCCATCTCGAGCAGCAGGAGAATGGCGCCCGCGAGCGAGAAGGCGCACAGCACGTTCACGGCGAGCGTCGTGCCGTTGCGCGGCGAGAACAGGTTCCATCCGGCCATGATCGTCGCGAACCAGAAGCCGAGCAGCACGAGCATCGGCGTCATGATCGCGCTGCCGCTCTGCGCCGTAGCCTGCGAAATGATCTGCGTCACTTCCTCCACCAACCGCTCGACCCGCGTCCACGCCGGTCGTCTCGACTCGTCGCCGGCCGACAGCTTCTGGATCGTCTCCTGCATCTGGTCGGCGCCGGAGTTGGCGCTGGTGGCGTCGCGCAACAGCGTCTCGGCGAAGTTCTTCTGGGAGAATTTGCCGATGCGCGCAGCCACGAGGTTGCGCAGCAGCTCGCGCGCCGGCGCCGCTTCCGGACCGATCCGTGCGAGCGCCTGGTCGAGCTGAATGACCTTCGCGGCCGCCGACTGCACTTCCAGCGTCCGCGTGTCGAACGCGGTCTTGGCGGAGGCGACGACCAGGCCCAGGACGAGCGCCGCCAGCGTCGCGAGGAAGCCGACGCCGATCTTCACCATGTCCTTCGTATCCGCGTCGAGGTGGTGCTCCGGCAAGTGCTCGTGGGCGATGCGCCCGGCGAGCGCGCCGAGCAACACGACGACGAAGAAGATTGCGGCGATGTAGGTGGGGTCCATGGGCTCGCGCGGGTCCGGTTGCTGTCCTGGCGCGCAATCTAAAACACGGGGCCGATCCTGGCGAGCGCGAGCGCGCCGGGCTTCGCCGCATTACGGCGCGGGCACGACCGTGTAGAACACGCCGTTGGCGCCGTACGCCGGCTGGAACCACGTGTTGCCGTTGAGGTAGTACGTCGCGCCGTTCTTGTTGATGCTCATGGAGCCGGCCGGCAGCACGGCGTAATTCATTCCCGTCACGTAGGTGCCGGAGGCGGGCGGTGCGCTCGACATCGCCGCACCGGTGGCGACGCCCGCCTGATACGCGCTCTGCGTAGCCGCGGCAGTATTCGCCGACGCAACGGCCGCACCTGCCGCCACGCCGACCACCGCGCCGGCCGCAGCCGCGCATCCGGTGCATGTGGACGAGTAATACGGCACGGCGACCGGAGGGTGATACGCCGTATAGGTCGGTGCCGGCGGGTACCCGGGCGGGTGATACGCCGTCGCCCCCGAGGGGTACGTGTGATAGGCGCCCGCGCCCGCTGCTCCGTACGTGCTGCCGCCGTACGTGTTGGTGTGCTCGGTGCCACCGCCATAGGCATGCGCGCTGCTGCCCCCATAGGTATTCGTGTGCTCGGTGCCTTCGCCCGCCTCGTGCGAGCTGCTGCCGCCGTAGCGGTTCTCGTGGCTCGTCGAGCCTTCGCTGTGGCTGGTGCTGCCGCCTGCGCGGTTCGCGCTCGACCAGCCGTAGGCGGCGCCCGCGGAAAGCGCGATTACGAGGAACGTGATGCCGCTCTTGCCGATGATGTTCATGGATCTTTCCTCAATTGGTCTTCGGCGGTGCCTTGGCGGGTGCCTTGGATGTTCCCATCGTGATCGGCTTGGCACCCTTCGGCGGCGGTCCCGGCGACGCGAACGCCATGCGCCCGGCGTTCTGCGCCTTCGCCGACGTGAACGTGTCGGCCGGCAGCGCCGGGTCGAGCTGCCAGTTCGAGAATTCCATCTCGTGCCGCAGCGCGAGCGGATCCGCCGCGAAGACCGCGCGCATCCGGCGCGGGAGCTTGTCGTCGGCGCCGAGCCAGACCTGCACGAACACGTCCGGATTGGCCCACACCACCATGTCCGTCCTGGTGCCGCCGACGATGCCCGACGGGCCGACGTAGAAGGCGAGGATGGCGCCCCGGGTCAGCGCGTCGTAAGGATCGGCCGCGAGCACGTCGGTGAACGGGAAGTACATCGCCGCCTTCGTGAACGCCGCCTGCAGCGCCGCGTCGATCGTCGGCGGCGCGTCGGCCACGGCGGCGAGATTCTCGGCGGGCGCGAACGCCACCATCGTCTTGCCGTCGTAATAGAACTCCGACGCGGGGCCGTCGCCGGGCATCAGGATGCGCAGCTTGTCGGGCCGCTGCATCGCGACGTCGTAGCGCGTGGTGTAGACGATCGGCGGACCGAGCTTGCTCGGATATTCATAGCCGACCACCGCTGTGAACGACATCGACTTCGCCACCGCCAGCTTTGCGCTCGTCGCTCGGAGCAGGTCCATCGCCCGTGGCTCCAGCTCCAGCTTGTACAGCGGCTGCGTGGGCTTCTTCGCCTTCGCCTTGGCCGTCGTCGCCGCGTTCGCGGGTTGCGCCGTCGTCGGCACCTGCGCCTGCGCGCCGGCCGCCATCGCGATCGCCGCGATCGTTCCCGCCGCCGCGAGCGCGGCCGTCGCGAACGGACGCCCGCGCCAGGTGATTGCTTTCATCGACAGCTCCATGCGTCCCTGCGGGGACGCGAAAGACTCAGGGGATCATTCCGCATTCGAACATCTTGTTGACGATGGGCCCGGCGACCTTGTCGAAGAACGCCTGGCGCATCTGGGGATTCTGCTTCAGCGCCGCGATGGCGCGCTGCTCCATCTCCGGCTTCGGCTGGCCCTGTCCCTGCGCCTTTTCCTGCCACAGCTGCTCGCAGGTCGACGACTGGTACTTCTGGACGACCTTGTCCGCGACGCGGTCCATGATCGGGAACTGCGCGTAGGCAATGCCCGCCGCGAACGAAATGCCAATCGCGAATGCGATCCAGACGCGCTTGCTCATCGATGACTCCAGTGGAGGGTGAAGGGATGTATGCCTGACGCACGCGCACACCGCGCCATGCGCGTCGTCGCGCTCTGGGCGGGTAGCGAGCTGTGGCTCCGGGATTGGCTTCGAACGTGACGAGCGGGGGCGCAATGCCCGCGCCGCCGGGAAATGCGGCCGCGCTCAGTGGGCCATTGCGTTGGCCGACTATACCCGCCCGCCTTGCGCGTCACCGGACATTTCCGGACCGCGAGCGGGGGACCCGCCTTCAGGGCGCAGGCGTCACCGCCCCATGGATGAAGTACCGCGGCGTGTGCACGACGTGCGAGCGCAGGCCGAGACGCGCGAGCCGCTGCGCGAGCGCGGCGGGCTCGTGGAAGATCTTCACGACGCGGTACTCGCTGCCGTCGTTCAGCTTGCGCTGCGCGACGCCGCCCGCGCGGTCGGGGCGCACGTGGTTCGTCGCACTGCCGGTCACGTCCCATCCGGAGTCGATCACGTACGCGCTGCCGCCTTCGGCGAGCGCCGATCGCACCGTCCGCCAGAAGCCGTCGAAGCGGTCTTCCGGCACGTGCGACAGCCAGAAGCTCATGAACACGAGGTCGTATCGCTCCTGCGGCTGCCAGGCGAAGAGATCGGCGATCGCATAGTCGACGTTGGGCGCCGCGACGCGCGTCCGGTTGATCGCCTGCACTTCGGGTGACGCGTCCAGGGCGAGCACGCGCCCCACCCGCGGCGCGAGCCAGCGTGTGAAGAGGCCGGTGCCGCACGCGAGCTCGAGCGCGCGCTGCGGCCGCGCGGCATCGAGGTAGCGCACCAGCGCCGCCTCCACCTCGCGCACGTCGGCGTGCCATGCGCCGTTGAGCTCGGGACCGTGGTCGTAGCGGCCGGTGCGGAACCACCACTCGTCGTACTCGCCTGCGCGCTTGCGGTAGTACTCGACCTGCTCGGCGAGCACGGCGGGATCGGTGCGGGAAGGCGTTGCCATCAGGTCATCGTAAACCACGGCGGCGCGCGCTGCGGCATTGTCTACAATGCGGCACGCGCGACGAGGTCCGACGTCCTGCCGCGACCACGACCGATGACGCATCCGTCCCTGCCGCCGATTCCGACCCGCCGTCCGCGCGCCATGCGCGGCGGCACGCTCGCGTGGGTGCTCGGGTTCCTCGCGATCGTGGGTGCGCTCGCGGGCGTGGAGCTCTACGCGCTCTACGCGCACAACCGCGAGCGCACGGCAGCGGTACCGGTCGCAGCCCCTGCGGCGAGGCCGATCTCGGTCCCGGTTGGCGACGTCGAGCGTCCGCAGACCGAAGCGGTGGTCGGACCGAAGATCGTCCTCACGGGCTGGGCCACGGCACCCGCGGGGATCCGTGCGGTCGAGATACGCATGGAGGGCCAGGTGTTTCCCGCCAAGCTCGGCGTCACGCGACTCGACGTCGTGCGCATCCGTCCCGATCTCGGCACCAAGCCCGACACGGGATGGGAATTCATCGGCGACTTCACGGGAGACGTGCCGCCGCCGGGCGTGAACCGGCGCATCCTCACCATCGTCGCGGTCGGCAACGACGGCCGCGAGACGGTGCTCGGCCGCAAGAGCCTGGTCGAGCCCGCGGCACTCGCGCGCTGGGCCGACTTCACGCCCAAGGGCACGACGCCGTTCTACCTGCTGCCCGCTCTGTCCGGCCTCGATCTCAACGGCGCGTCGGAGCTCGACACCATCTACGCGCCGTATCTTTCGCCCACGGTGCGCGCCGGGTTTCGCGTCCCCATCCTCTACCTGCGCATGACGCGCGGCGCCGCGCACGACTACGTGTTCGATCCCGACTGGGACCCCGTGCGCAAGTGCGGCGAGCGGCGGATCGGCGACGACTCGCTCAACGCGGTGATCGCGCACAGCAAGGCGAAGTCGTTGCCGGTGCTGGTGACGCTCAACGGCGGCATCTGGGCCGATGCGTACTGCGACGTCCCCGAGTGGGACGTCAACGACAAGCTCGAGAAGGACCTGGCCAACGACCAGTGGAACGAACGGAACGAGGTGATGCCCGACGACTACCTCAAGCACCTGCCGGGGTCGCATGGACGCGCCCGAGCTCGCGCGGGCGCTCACGTTCAACGTCTACGCGAGCGCCGTTCGCCACTACAAGAAGCGCAACCTGCAGGAGGCGGGACGCCTCCTCGCCGCGTTCTCGCGCGAGCATCCGGACCTCTTCGTCGGCGTCGTGCCTCGATCCGGACACGTACCTCAATCCGTTCTTCGAGGGGCAGCAGTGGTACGACTACAACCCGGGCACGCTGCGCCAGTTCCGCGAGTGGCTCGCGGGTGCGGGACCGTACGCGGGCCGGCCCGCGCCGGGCGTGCCCGACCTGCGCGCGTATCGCCGTCCGCAGCCGCTGACGCTCGCCGACGTCAACCGCATCGCCGGCAAGCAGTGGCGCTCGTGGGATGAGGTGGATCCGCCGCGCGTGTTCCGGCCGCCGGCGACGATCCGCGCGGGCCGCCGTTCTGGCACGACCCGTGGGTGCGCGAGTGGGAGGTGTTCCGCCGCCACCTCGTGCACCTGCACTACGACGAGCTCGCGCAATGGCTGGTCGAGGTGGGCATCCCGCGCGAGCAGCATCTGGTCCGCGCAGGGCCTCATGGCGCCGCACGGCGAGTCGATGCCGTTCGCGATCGAGATCGCGAGCCCGCCGCGCAACTACGATTCCGGCGGCATGTCGGTGATGGGCGCCAAGCCCGCGCTCGGCCATCTCGGCGTGATCCTGTACGGCGAGGCGGCCGTGAACGACGTGCGCATGGACAACGGCAAGTCATTGTTCGCGACGCTCGCGCAGGTCGATCCGCGCTGGGCGATCGTCGAGTACAACACTGCGGACCTGCGCCATCCCGAGGCGCAGCCGAGCTATGCCGCCGGCTACCGCGGCCTGCGCGACCTGTGGAATTTCGGCGCGCGCTACGTGTCGCCGATGGCGTGGAACGGCAGCAACGGCCTGAGCGCCGGCCAGCCCGGCTACTCGACGTTCACCGCGTGGCGCAACACGCCGCTCGAGGAAGCCGGGCGCGACTTCATGCTCGCGCGCGCGGGTCTGCCGCTCGGCGCGCTGCTCTACACGTTCGGCACGCCGGCGTTCGCCGACGGCGACGGCTGGACCGCGGAAGTCGGCGCGCTGGCGCTCGGCACGCGGCTTCGTCACGCTCGAGCCCGACGACAACGACCGCGTGGTGCTGCTCTCGCCCAAGGGCCTGCCGCCGGGCGTGCAGCGCGTCGAGGATTTCGTGCTCGGCTTCGACGTCCACGCCGGGCGTGCGCCGCGTGCGCGTGCAGGGCCGCCGCAGCGCGGACACCGGCTGGGAAACGCTCGCCGACGCATCGGGCGCCGCCTTGCGGTTCACGGCAGCGGGCATCGCGGTCAGGCGCAATCCGGGACCGCGGACGGTCCTCTGGGATCAGTTGCGCATCGAGGTGTCGTTCGCGGCGAACACGGCGAAGACACTGACGCGCATCGCGGCGATTTGAACATCGCGCCCTGCGCGCAGCGGAGCGATTTGCCCGCTCCGGCGAAGAACGGGCTTCGGGCCGCGCGTGGCGCGCCCGGACTACTTGTCGTCGGTCTTGTACTCGACGTAGGCCTTGTCGCGGACCTGGCGCATGAACTCGGAGAACTGCTCGTCGGCCTTGCGCGCCCGGATCGCGCTCCGCGCGACGTCGCGCTTGCGCTCCTGCGTGATGTCCTGCGTGCGGCGCTCCTCGACCAGGATCAGGTGCCAGCCGAACGGCGAGCGCACCGGCCCCGAAATCTCGTTGAGCTTGAGCTTGTTCATCGCCTGCTCGAACTCGGGCACGGTGTCGCCGGGGTTGACCCAGCCGAGATCGCCGCCCTTGGACGACGACGCGTCCTCCGAGTTGAGCTTCGCCTGGTCGACGAAGCTTGGCGCCGGTGTCGATGCGGTCCTTGATGCGCTCGATCTTGGCCTTCGCCTCGGACTCCGACGTCGTTCTCGTTGACGCGCACGAGGATGTGCCGCACGTGCGTCTGCTCGACGACCGTCGGCGCGTTGCGGCTGCGCGAGTCGTTGAGCTTGACGATGTGAAACCCCGCCGCGCTGCGCAGCACCGGCGACACGTCGCCCTTCTGCATCGTGCGTACCGCCGTCGACGAACACGCTCGGCAGCCGCGCCGGCGTGCGCCAGCCGAGGTCGCCGCCCTGTGTGGCGTCCTGCGCGTCCGAGAATTCGGCCGCGGCTTCCTTGAAGTCCTTGCCGCCCTTGATCTTGGCCAGCGCCTCTTCGGCGCGCCGCTTGCGCGCGTCGATCTGGTCCGGCGTCGCCTGCTCGGGCACGCGATCATGATGTGCGAGAGCTGGTACTCGCTCTCGCCGCCGGCCTGCGCCGCGATCGATCGCGAGATAGTTGTCGACCTCGGCCTCCGACACCTGCACCTTGCTGTCGACCTCGCGCTCGCGCAGGCGCTGGATCGTCACCTCGCGGCGGATGTCCTCGCGATACTTGGCGTAGGAGACCTTCTCCCGGTCGAGCGCCTTCTTGAGGTCGTCGGTCGTGATCTTGTTCTCCTGCGCGATGCGCTGGATGGTGCGCTCGACCATCTGGTCGTCGACGCGCACGCCGTTGTCCTTCGCGAACTGCAGCAGCGCGCGATCGATGATGAGGCGCTCCAGCACCTGCGCTTCGAAGACGTCCGGCGCGGGCGGGCGCACGTTGGCGGCGCGCATCTGCGCCAGCGAGGATGCGCTTCTGGTCGTCGAGCTCGTATTGCGTGAGCGCCTCGTCGTTGACGACGGCGATCACGCGGTCGAGCGGCACGGTGTTGTTCGCCGGACGTGGCGGAGCGGGACGCGGCGGCGTGGCGCCGGGGCGAGGCGTGGAGCCGGCGCCCGGCACCTGGATGCCGGGGGACGTCGGTTGCGCGAATGCGAAGCCCGCCCACAGCGCGCAGGCGAGCAGCACCAAAGGAATACCGGGACGGCGACGCACCATCGTGTCGACTCTCTCGCGAAAACAGCCTAGAACTCGGGAAGGGGATCGAAGCTTCGATCGCGCTGCTGGAGCACCGGATCGTTCGTGCGCAGGTACCCCGGCACCGTGCGCCGCAAGAGCTCGAGCGGGCTCGTCCCGACCCGCGCAAGTCCATTGAGCTCGAGCTGGACGAAGATCGAGCGCGTCGTGGTCTCGGTCGTTGTAATGAGCTGCTGTCCGACCACGCGCAGCGCCCAGCACCCGCCATTGTACTCCAGCCCCACCACTGCCTCCAGCGTCTTCCGGTCCGGGATCGAGTAGTTCCAGGCGCCGACCGCCGTCCAGTTCTCGAAGAGCGGCCACTCCGCGGACAGGTAGAGCTGCTTCAGCTCCGATTGACCGCCAACCTGGTCCACCAGTTCCCGCGAGTACCGGTAGGTGAGCGACACGACCTTGCCGGGCGCCGGGTTGTAGCGCGTGCCGATGTTGAAGCGGTCCGTCTGCGACGTGCCGAAGTCGTACTGCATGAGGCCGATGAGCGACCACGCGTCCGACAGGCGGCCCTCGGCGCCGACGAGAAAGTCGGACGAGCCGGCCTTCTGCGGCTCCGTGCCGGGGAGGTTGACCTGCTGGTCCTCGAAATAGAAGCGCTGGCCCGACCGCGAAACGGAAGCGCTCCGCCCCCGTCGCCGGATCGAGCAGGCGCGAGGTCACCGCCAGCGCAAGCTGGTTGGTGTCGCCGACGCGATCGCCGCCGATGAAGCGGTTCTCGGAGAAGAGCTGCGTGAAGTTGAAGTCGTCCTGCACCGTGTCGAACACGGGCAGCTGGTTCTGGCTGCGGAACGGGATGTAGGTGTACATCGCGCGCGGCTCGAGCGTCTGGATGAACTGCTTGCCGAAGACGTCCCAGTCGCGCTCGAAGATGAGGCCGGCATCGACGCTGCCGATGGGCACGACGACGCCCTCGTGGCTGCTCGACATGCCGGGCGCGGGCTGGTCGAGGTCGTACTCCCACGCCGCCACCGAGCCGTGCACGCTCGTGAACCAGCCGCTGCCCTGGCGGTTCCAGCGCACGCCCGGATAGAGCGTCGAGCGATAGCCCGTCGGATTGAGCGCCGGCTGCGAGAAGTTCACGAACTCGGCGGTGCCCGCCCAGGTGAGGCCCTGCCAATCGGTTTCCGCCAGCGCCGCCTTCACCTGCGGCAGCATGTTGTACGGCGGGGTCACCGCGGCCGCCGGGTTCGGGTCCTGCAGCGTCTGGAAGATCAGCGTGCGCGCGAGCGCGCTCCACGGGCCGGAGTTGAGGACGAACCCGCCCTCCATCGGCAGCGTCTTCTGCGACGTCACCGCCACGCGATCCGCGAAGTCCGCGAGATACGTGCCGTCCGACACGCGGTTGTAGTTGTAGTAGCCGTTGAGCCACGGCAGGAACTGCTGGTTGTGCTTCGCCGAGAAGGCCCAGCGGGTCTCGCCCGTCGGCCGATCGTCGGGCACGACCTCGCCGACGATCTCGCCGGCCGGCCTGCGGGAAGAGATAGCGCCCCTGGCCGGCGAGGAGGATGCCGCGCTTGGTCATGATGCGCGGCGTGACCGTCGGTCGTAGTTCGGCGCGAGGTTGAAGTAGTACGGCGCCGCGAGCTCGAAGCCGCGCGTCTGCGTCGAGCCGATGGTCGGCGTGAGGAAGCCCGACTTGCGCTCGTTGGACAGCGGGAACTCGAGCCACGGGGTGTACATCACCGGCACGTCGAGGAAGTACACCCGCGCGCCGCGCGCGGTGCCCACCTTGCGCAGCTTGTCGACCTCGATCTCGTCGCTGCGCAGGTACCAGTCGTTGTTGGGCGCGATGCAGCTCGTGTACTGCGGCATTGGTCGCCTCGTACATGTCGGGACCCGCGAAGCGGATCTCCTTCGCCTGGCCGTGCGACGCGTTCTCCGAGATGTAGAACTTCGGGTCGTCGAAATAGCCCGTCTCGCGGTCGCGGTAGAACTTGACCTCGGGTCCGCTGATCCAGTCGAGACCCTTGCGCAGCGTGACGCCGCCCTTCGCGTACACCTCGTCGTTGGTCACGTCGTACTGCAGCCAGTCGGCGAGCACCGTCTCGTGTCGCGTGCGCAGCTCGACCTGGCCCGAGGCCTCGATGCGCTTCTCGCCGTTGCCCTCGAGACGATCGGCGCGCAGGAAGATCGCGCCGCGCGTCTCGTCGCGCTGCGCGCCGCGCGGCGCGGGCGGCACGAATGCCGGCGCATCGGGGTTCCCCGTCGAGACCGGCGCCGCGTTGCCGCGGACGAAAGGCGACTCGATCTCGCGCGACAGCTTGAGCGACAGCTCCTGCGCCGGCGCGCCGGACGAGAGTCCCACCGCGATCGCGGCCGCGGCACAGGGCGCAGCCAGCGGACAGACGGCGGGGACGGCGGGACTTCATGGGGGAAAGAGCGCGGCGGGTTTGCTAAAATGCCGCATTCTAGCTTGCAACAACCGAACAACCCGTTCACCCGCGCATCCGCATCGCCGCCCCTCGCGCGAACGGCCATGCGCGCCGGGCTCCCGATGCCGATGACTTCGCCGACCGACGTTCGCCTGGCCGACCTCGCCGACTGGCTCGCCGCGCGCCTGTCACCGGCCGCGTTCACGCTGGCGCCCGCGTCGGCCGATGCAAGCTTCCGCCGCTATTTCCGCGTCACGCTCGGGTCACCGCATGCGATGGCGCCACAGGCGGCGACGCTGATCGCGATGGATGCGCCGCCGCCGCACGAGAACTGCCGCCCGTTCGTGCACGTGGCGCGGCCTGTTGCGCGATGCGGGCGTCAATGCGCCGCAGGTGCTCGCCGCGGACCTCGAGCAGGGCTTCCTGCTGCTCACCGACCTCGGCACCACCACGTACCTCGCCGCGCTCGACGCCGACTCCGCGCACGACCTCTACCTCGACGCGATCGACGCGCTCATCCGCTTCCAGCGCACGTCGCGCGAGGGCGAGCTGCCGCCCTACGACGAGCCGCTCCTGCGCCGCGAGCTCGAGCTCTTTCCCGACTGGTACATCGCAAGGCACGTGCAGCGCACGCTCGACCGACGCGCAGCGCGCGTCGCTCGAGGACGTGTTCCGGCAGGTGCTCGCGAACAACCTCGCGCAGCCGCGCGTGTTCGTGCACCGCGACTACCACTCGCGCAACCTCATGGTCACCGCGCCCAATCCGGGCGTGCTCGATTTCCAGGACGCCGTGCACGGGCCGGTGACGTACGACCTCGTGTCGCTGCTGCGCGATGCGTACGTCGAGTGGAACGAGGAGCGGCAGCTCGACTGGGCGGTGCGCTACTGGGAGCGCGCCCGCGCGGCGGGCATACCCGTCGACGCCGACTTCGGGCTGTTCTGGCGCGACTTCGAATGGATGGGCGTGCAGCGGCAGATCAAGGTGCTCGGCATCTTCGCGCGGCTGTACCACCGCGACGGCAAGGACGGCTACCTCGCCGACATGCCGCTCGTGATGCGCTACCTGCGCGGCGCGTGCGGCCGCTATCGCGCGCTCGCGCCGCTGCTCGTCCTGCTCGACGCGCTCGAGGACCGCGCGCCGGTGGTCGGCTACACGTTCTGATGGCGACCGCGATGATCCTCGCCGCGGGCCGCGGCGAGCGCATGCGCCCGCTCTCGGATGCGCGTCCGAAGCCGCTGCTCGAAGCCGGCGGCAAGCCGCTCATCGCGTGGCAGGTCGAAGCGCTCGCGCGCGCCGGCTTTCGCCAGCTCGTGATCAACTGCGCGCATCTTTCGCGCGCAGCTCATCGACGCGCTGGGCGACGGCCGCGCGTTCGGCGTTCGCATCGCATGGTCGGTGGAGGCCGAGCCCCTGGAGACCGCGGGCGGCATCGCGACCGCCATGCCGCTCCTGCCCGAGGAGCCGATCCTCATCGTGTCCGGCGACATCTGGACCGCGTTCGACTACGCCAACTTGCGCGCGCGCGCCGACCAGATGGCGATGGACGAGGCCATGCCGCGCGTGCATCTCGTGATGGTGCCGAATCCGCCGTATCATCCCGAAGGCGACTTCGCGCTGGAAGGCGAGCGCATCCACCGCGACGGACCGGGCAAGCTGACGTTCGGCAACATCGGACTCTACGACAGCGCACTCTTCCGCGACTTGCCGCGCGGCGTGAAGCTCAAGCTGCTGCCGCTCTACCACGACTGGATCGCGCGCGGCCTGGTCTCGGGCGAGCGTTTCGACGGACCGTGGGCCAACGTCGGCACCCCCGGCGACCTCGCCGCCCTCGATTCATGGCTGTCCGCCCACAAGGCGTGACGGCGACACTCCCCACGAAGGATCTTTCGACATGAACGCGAACGACAATCCCCTCCTCGACTTCTCCGGCCTGCCGCGCTTCGACGCCATCCGTCCGGAGCACGTGACCCCCGCGATGGAGGTGCTGCTGCGCGACGTGCGCACCGCGGTGGAAGGCGTGGCGACATCGACCGCGGCGCCTACGTGGGCCACGCTCGTGGAGCCGATGTCCGCCGCGCTCGACCGCCTCGACCGCTCGTGGGGCGCGGTGCGGCACCTGAACGCCGTCGTCGACACCAAGGCGCTGCGCGACGCGTACAACGCGAACCTGCCGCAGATCGTGGCGCTGTTCACGGACATCACGCAGGACCTGCGCCTCTACGACAAGTACCGCGCGCTGCGCGCGTCCGCCGAATACGCGACGCTCGACGCCGCGCAACGCAAGGTCGTCGACAACGAGCTGCGCGACTTCAAGCTCGGCGGCGCCGAGCTCGCGGACGACGACAAGGCGCGCTTCAAGGCGCTGCAGGAGGAGCTCGCCGACTATTCGACGCAATTCCAGGAGCACCTGCTCGATGCCACCAACGCGTGGGCGTACTACGCGAGCCGAGGCCGAGCTCTCCGGCGTCCCCGCCGATGTCGTCGCCGCGGCGCGTGCGGCGGCGCAGGCCGAAGGCAGCGAAGGATACAAGCTCACGCTGCGGATGCCGTCGTTCCTGCCGGTCATGCAGTACGCGCACAACCGCGACCTGCGCCGCCTCGTGCACGAGGCCTACTCGACGCGCGCATCCGACCTGGGCGCCAATCCCGAGTGGGACAACGGCCCGCTGATCGGCAGCATCCTCGCGGTGCGTCGCGAGGAGGCGCAGGCTCCTGGGCTATCGCCAACTACGCGCAGGTGTCGCTGGTGCCGAAGATGGCCGAGCATCCGGACGAGGTGATCGCGTTCCTGCGCGACCTCGCGCGGCGCGCGAAGCCGTTCGCGGAGCGCGACTTCGAGGAGCTCACCGCGTTCGCGCGCTACGTACCTCGACCTCGGCACGCTCGAGCCGTGGGACCTCGCGTACGCGTCGGAGAAGCTGAAGGCAGCATCGCTACGCGTTCGACGAGCAGGAGGTGCGCCAGTATTTCCCGGAGGACGCGGTGCTCGCGGGCCTGTTCCGCGTCGTCGAGACGATCTACGGCTTGTCGATCCGCGAGGCGAAGGCCCCGGTGTGGCATCCGACCGTGCGCTTCTTCACCATCCGCGACGCGCAGCGGCGCGATCGTCGGCGAGTTCTACTTCGATCTCTATGCGCGCGAAGGCAAGCACGGCGGCGCGTGGATGGACGACGCGATCAACCGCCGCCGCGAGCAGGACACGGTGCAGCATCCGGTCGCGTACCTCACGTGCAACCTGTCGGCGCCCGTGGGCGACAAGCCCGCCACGTTCACGCACGACGAGGTCATCACGATCTTCCACGAGTTCGGCCACGGCCTGCACCTGCTGCTGACGCGCATCGACGTGCCGGGCGTCTCCGGGCTGCAGGGCGTGGAGTGGGACGCGGTCGAGCTGCCGTCGCAGTTCATGGAGAACTTCTGCTGGGAATGGGACGTGGTGCGCCACATGACGCGGCACGTCGACACCGGCGCGCCGCTGCCGCGCGAGCTCTTCGACAAGCATGCTCGCGGCGAAGAACTTCGAAAGCGGCATGGCCACCGTGCGCCAGATCGAGATGGGCCTCGTCGACATGCTGATCCACGCCGAGTACGACGAGGCCGACGTCACGGCGTGGTCCACGCCGCAGGCGCTCTACGATGCCGTGCAGCGCGAGGTCGCGGTGACGCCGCGCGCGCCGTACGACCGCTTCCTGCAATCGTTCGCGCACGTGTTCGCCGGCGGCTATGCGGCCGGCTACTACAGCTACAAGTGGGCCGAGGTGCTCTCGGCCGACGCCTACAGCCTGTTCGAGGAGCAGGGGGTGCTGTCGGCCGAAGCCGGGGCTCGGTTCCGCGACGAGGTGCTGGCGCGTGGCGGCAGCCGCACCGCGCTCGAGTCGTTCGTCGCCTTCCGTGGCCGACCGCCCCAACTCGACGCGCTCCTGCGGCATAATGGGATGGTCGTATCGTCCTAGCAGGAGTCGCCATGCTCACGCGGGTAGTGCGCACAGCAACAGGTCTGGTCGCCTTCCTCATCGCCGCCGGGGCGCTCGCCCAGGCGCCGCAGGTCTATCGCTACGTCGATCCGTCGGGTCGCGTCGTGTATTCCGACCGACCGCCGCCGCCGGAGGCGAAAGGCGTGCAGACCAAGCGGGTGGACGGGAACTTCGTCGAGTCGAGCGAGCCCTCCGTCGCCGCGCAGATGGCCGCGGACCGGTTCCCCGCGACGCTCTACACGTTCGAGTGCGGCGAGGTCTGCCAGAACGCCGAGGCGCTCCTCAACCGGCGCGGCGTACCGTACGCCACGGTCGACGTGCAGAAGGACGAGCAGGGCATGATCCGGCTGCGCACGCTCACCGGCGAGGAGCGCGCACCGGTGCTGACGCTCGGCGACAAGGTGGTCGTGAAGGGATTCAGCGAGTCGCGTTGGCAAGCGGCACTCGACGAGGCCGGCTATCCGAAGGCGCCCAGTTCCCGTCGCGGCGCCACCGCGCAGCGCGTCGCCGAACCGCCGCCTCCACCGCCCACGCCCGGCACGCAATCGCTGGCACCGCCCCCGCGCGGCGGCGACTACCCCAAGTAGGCGCGCGCTCCGCGCGCCCCGGACAACGGCCTCGCCGCACCCGGCGAGGCTGTCTTTCGATCAGCGCACCGTGATCCTCGCCGCCTGGAACGTCAACTCGCTCAACATCCGCCTGCCGCGCCTCCTCGGATGGCTGGAGACGCAGCGGCCCGACGTCGTCTGCCTGCAGGAGACGAAGCTCGAGGACCCGAAATTCCCGGTGCCAGCCGATCGCCGACGCCGGCTACGTCGCGCATTTCTCCGGGCAGAAGACCTACAACGGCGTCGCGATCCTCGCGCGTCGCAACCTCGCGGTCGACGACGTGCGCATGGGCATCGACGGCTTCGCCGACGAGCAGAAGCGCGTGATCGCCGCGACGATCGCCGGCATCCGCGTCGTCGGACGTGTACGTGCCGAACGGCCAGTCCGTCGGTTCGGACAAATACGTAGTACAAGCTCGCGTGGTACGCGGCGCTCGCCAACCTGCTGCGCGCGGAGCTCGCGCGCAATCCGCTGCTCGCGGTCGCGGGCGACTTCAACGTCGCGCCGGAAGACCGCGACGTGCACGACCCGGCCGCATGGGCCGGGCAGGTGCTCTGCTCGGAGCCCGAGCGCGCGGCCTTTCGCACGCTGCTCGACGCGGGATTGAAGGACAGCTTCCGCCTGTTCGAGCAGCCCGAGAAGACGTTCTCGTGGTGGGATTACCGGCATGCTCGCGTTTCCCGAAGAACCACGGGCTGCGCATCGATCACGTACTGCTGTCGGAGGCGCTCGCGCCGCGCTGCGCGTCGAGCCGGATCGACCGCAACATGCGCAAGGGCGAGAAGCCTTCCGATCACGCGCCGGTGATGGTGGAGCTCCGCGACGCTTGACTGCGGCACGAAGTGCGCATAACGCCCGTCGCTCCCAACCTGGAGCAAATCGTCGGGCTCCGCCCGCGATTTGCCCCTGATCAGCTTCTCGTCAGGCGATCAGCGTCGTCGATTTTTCCAAGGGTGTGCGCCGTTAGGCCTGCACACCCTTCTGACTTATCTACACGCAAATGGCCGCAACGCGGCCATTTGCTATGCTCCCGCGCGCAATGGTCTTCGCGTCGCCGATCTTCCTGTTCCTGTTCCTGCCGCTCACGCTCGCCGCGTACTTCGCGGTGCCCCGCGGCGGGCGCAACGGCGTGCTGCTGGTGGCGAGCCTCGTCTTCTACGCATGGGGCGAGGCGCCCTATCTCGCGCTGGTCATCGGCTCGGTGCTCTTCAACTATCGCGATCGGCGGCGCGATCGGCCGCGCGGCGGCGCCGGCGTCGCGCAAGCGCTGGCTGGCCGTCGGCGTGGCCGGCAACCTGACCGCGCTCGCGATCTTCAAGTACGCGAACTTCGCCGTCGCGAACGTGAACGCGCTGGCGCCCGTGCTCGCGATCACGCCGCTCGCGGTCGCCGCGATCCCGCTGCCGCTCGGCATCTCGTTCTTCACGTTCCACGCGATCTCGTACGTCGTCGACGTGTACAAGCGCAACGCGCAGGCCGAGCGCAACCTGCCGCGCTTCGCGCTCTACATCCTGCTGTTCCCGCAGCTCATCGCCGGCCCGATCATCCGCTGGCGCGACATCGCGTCGCAGCTCCCCGACCGCGCGCGCCGACGCATGGCGGACTTCGCCTACGGCGTGCGCCGCTTCGTGCTCGGGCTCGGCAAGAAGGTGCTGATCGCCAACACGCTCGGGCGCACGGCCGACCAGATCTTCGCGCTGCCCGCCGTCCGAGCTCACCACGCCGCTCGCGTGGCTCGGCCTCGCCTGCTACACGCTGCAGATCTACTTCGACTTCTCGGGCTACTCGGACATGGCGATCGGCCTCATGCGCATGTTCGGCTTCCGCATCCTCGAGAACTTCAACTATCCCGTACGTCGCGCGCAGCATCCGCGAGTTCTGGCGGCGCTGGCACATCTCGCTGTCGAACTGGTTCCGCGACTACCTCTACATCCCGCTCGGCGGCAACCAGCGCGGCGAGCGGCGCGCGTACGCCAACCTCGTGATCGTGTTCCTGCTGTGCGGGCTGTGGCACGGCGCGAGCTGGCCGTTCGTGCTGTGGGGCGCATGGCACGGCGCGTTCCTGGTGATCGAGCGCGTGGGGCTCGATCGCGCTGCTGCGCCGGATGGGCCCGCTCGCGCACGTCGTACGCGCTGCTCGCGGTCATGGGCGGCTGGGTGCTGTTCCGCTGCGAGACGCTGCCGCAGGCGGTGGGCTACTACGCGGCGCTGCTCGGCCGCGCCGCCGGCGACGCGACGCGTACACCCGCTCGCCGAATTCCTCGACCCGCACGTGCTGTTCACGCTCGTGCTCGCGGTCGTGTTCGCCACGCCGCTCGCGCGGCGCATCGGACGCTGGCGCGACCGCATGGGCGCGGCCGCGGCGCAGCGGGCAACGCCGTGGTCGCGCTCGACGTCGCGTGGCTCGCCACCGTGTTCGTGCGTCGCGAGCGCGTTCCTCGCGGCCGGCACCTACAATCCGTTCATCTACTTCCGGTTCTGACGTGAGGACCGCCCGATGAGCGACGCACTTTCGCTGCCGCCGGTGCCGCCGCCGGCGCCGGACGATCATCCGCTGCGCGACCGCATGATCGCTGCGCTGTTCGCCATCGCGATCGCGTGGCCCGCGGTCGCGCTCGTCTTCACGTGGTCGCGCACGCTCACGCGCTTCGAGAATCGGCCGATGGCGCCGTGGCCCGCGCCCGCGTTTGTCGCGCGAGTTCGCCGCCGGCTTTCGAGCGCGCGTTCTCCGATCGCTTCGGCGGCCGCGACGCGCTCGTGCGGCTGCATCACGCGGGCGCTGCTCGCGCTGTTCGGCGTGTCGAGCCTGCCCAACGTCATGCGCGCCGACGACGGCTGGTTCTACTGGCTCGGCGAGGACGGCCATTCGCTCGACCGCCACTACCGGCGGCACGATGCCGTTTCCGCAGAGCGAAGTCGACAACACCGTCGCCGAGTTCGCGCACCGCAAGGCGTGGCTCGCTGCGCGCGGCATCGCCTACGTCGTGGTGGTGGTGCCCGAGAAGTTCACGATCTATCCCGAGCACCTGCCCGGCTGGATCGCGCAGGTCGCCGCAGCCCACGCCCTACGATCGCGTGCGCGACGCGGTCGCAGAAGGACGGCCGCGTCGCGCTTCGTCGACCTGCGGCCCGCGCTGCGGGCCGCGAAGGCGCGCGAGCGCGTCTACTACCAGACCGATTCGCACTGGAACTTCAACGGCGCGATGGTCGGCTACGAGACGATGATGCAGCGCGGTGCAGCGAGGCGCTGCGCGGCAAGCTCGCCGACGATCGCGCCCGCGCGGCCGTCCCGCCGTACACGCCCGGCGTCGACTTCTACAGCGGCGACCTCATCCAGATGCTCGGGCTGCCGGCGCGCATCCGCGAGGACGACGTCGCGCCGCTCGGCAAGGTGCTCGCCGACGCGCGCGAACCGCTGCGCGCGGCGCATCGACAAGGACGAGTTCCCGGGCTTCGAGTTCTACGCGTGCGACCAGCCGGGCCTGCCGCGCGCGGTGGTGCTGCGCGACTCGATGGCGATCCCGCTGATCCCGCTGCTGTCGGAGAATTTCAGCCGCGTGGTGTACGTCAGCAATCACGCGCTCGACCTCGCGCTGATCGAGCGCGAGAAGCCCGACATCGTCATCGAGGAGCTGGTCGAGCGCATCCTGCACGCGCCCGGCGCATTCCCGATGACCGCGCTAGCGACGCGGCGCGTCCGCTACCGGCCCGCGCGCCCTTGCGCAGCTCGGGCTCGAGCCCGAGCTCCTGGATCTTGCGCGTCAGCGTGTTGCGGCCCCAGCCCAGCCACGCGGCCGCTTCCATGCGGTGGCCGCCGGTGTGCGCGAGCGCGCGCCGGATCAGCGTCTTCTCGAACTCCTGCTCGAGGCGGTCGCCGACGTTGCGCTCGCCGCGCGCCAGCGCCTGCGCGAGCTCGCGGTCGAGCGCGTGCTGCCAGTCGGAGTCGCCGCCTTCGCCGCGTCGCCGCCGGCGCCTCGCGCACTTCCGGCGGCAGGTCGGCGACCTCGATCCGCTGCCCCGGCGCCATCACGGTGAGCCAGTGGCAGATGTTCTCGAGCTGGCGCACGTTGCCGGGAAACGCGAACTGCGTGAGCACCTTGAGCGCCTCCTCGGACAGCACCTTCGGCTCGACCGCGAGGTCGCGCGCGCTCTTCTGCAGGAAGTGGCGCGCGAGCGGCGCGATGTCCTCGGCGCGCTCGCGCAGCGGCGGCAGGCGCAGCCGCACGACGTTGAGCCGGTGCATCAGGTCCTCGCGGAACAGGCCCTGCCGCACGCGCTCCTCGAGGTTCTGGTGCGTCGCCGCGATGATGCGCACGTTCGCGCGCAAGCGGCGCGTGGCCGCCGACGCGGTAGTACTCGCCGTCGGCGAGCACGCGCAGCAGGCGCACCTGCAGGTCGGCCGGCATGTCGCCGATCTCGTCCAGGAACAGCGTGCCGCCTTCCGCCTGCTCGAAGCGCCCGCGCCGCAGCGCCTGCGCGCCGGTGAACGAGCCGCGCTCGTGACCGAAGAGCTCCGACTCGAGCAGGTCCTTCGGGAATGGCCGCCGTGTTGATCGCGACGAACGGCATCGCCGCGCGCGGGCTGTGCCGGTGCAGCGCGCGCGCGACGAGCTCCTTGCCGGTGCCGGACTCGCCGGTGATCATCACCGTCGTGTTCGACTGCGACAGGCGCCCGATCGCGCGGAACACCTCCTGCATCGCGGGCGCCTGGCCGAGGATCTCCGGCGTCTCGGCCACCGGCTGCGCGGCCGGCGCCACGACCGCGGTCTCGGTCGTCGCGCGGCGGATCAGCGCCAGCGCGTGGTCGACGTCGAACGGCTTCGGCAGGTATTCGAACGCGCCGCCCTGGAACGCGGCCACCGCGCTGTCGAGGTCCGAGTACGCGGTCATGATGATGACCGGGATCTGCGGATGGCGCTCCTTCACCTTGGTGAGCAGCGCGAGCCCCGACTCGCCCGGCATGCGGATGTCGGAGACGAGCACCTGCGGCTCGCTCACCGCGAGCGCCTGCAGCACCTCGTACGCGGTGGCGAACGTCTTGTACGGGATGCCCTCGCGCGCGAGCGCCTTCTCGAGCACCCAGCGGATCGAGCGGTCGTCGTCGACGATCCACACGGCCTTCGTCGCCGTCGCCGCGCGGCGGCTCGTAGTCGTAGGCGTACATCGTTGCGTCATTCCCTTCTCGCGCGCATCACGCCGATCGCGCGCGTCATTTCGAGCGGGAGCAGGATCGTGAACACCGTCTGCCCCGGCACGCTCGTCCATTCGATCGTGCCGTTGTGCTGCGCGACGAACGTCTGCGCGATGGTGAGGCCGAGTCCGCTGCCGCCTTCGCGGCCGGACACCAGCGGATAGAAGATCTTGTCGCGGATCGCCGCGGGCACGCCCGGTCCGTTGTCGGTCGATCGACAGCGCGAGCGCCAGGCGGTGCCGCTCTTGGCGAGCGTGACGCCGCGCGCGACGCGCGTCGTCAGGCCGGATCTGCGGGTCGCGCGATGCCCGGCGACAGCGCCTGCGCCGCGTTGCGCACGATGTTGAGCACCACCTGCGTGAGCTGCTCGGAGTCGGCGTCGAACTCCGGGATGCTGATGTCGAAGTCCGACGCGAACGGATCGCCGGGAACTCCGCCTGCACGACGCTGCGCACGCGCACGAGGATCTCGTGGATGTTGGTGCGCTTGTACGTCGGCAGCCGGCTGGGCGTCAGCAGCCGGTTGACCAGCGACTGCAGGCGGTCGGCCTCGCCGATGATCACCTGCGTGTACTCGGAAAGCTGCGGCCGGTCGAGCTCGCCCTCGAGCAGCTGCGCCGCGCCGCGGATGCCGCCCAGCGGATTCTTGATCTCGTGCGCGAGGCTGCGGATCAGGTCGCGGTTCGCCTGCTGCTGCTCGAGCAGCCGCTCCTCGCGCGCGATCTTGAGCTGCTGGTCGATGTGGCGGAACTCGATCAGCAGCGTCGCGTCGCGGCGTCTCGATCGGCGACACGGTGCACGTGAGGTGCAGCTTGCCCTTGCCGGCCGACGCCGAGCTCGATCTCCTGCTCGGTGTACGACGCGCCGCTCACCACGGCCTTGCGCGATCGCGCTCTTCGAGCGCCGCGACATTCGCCGAAGAGCTCGCGCGGCGTGTGGCCGATGAACTTCGGGCGGGACAGCTCGAACAGGTTTTCGGCAGCGGGATTCACGTAGGTCACGCGTTCAGGTCCGGAGCGCAGCATCAGCACCGCGGCCGCCAGCAGGTCGAGTCCCGGATAGGCGATCGCGGGAGCCGATGCCGACGAAGGAAAGAGGCGCAGCTTCATGGCAACGGTGCTCGGGCGCCGGCGAGCACGCGCGACGGTCGCCCGTGAAGTTAGCAAGTTCCGCGCCGAACAACGCGCGGAGAAGCACGCGGCGCAGGAACGTCGCGCCGGCGATGCGAGCGCATGCCGCGGGCGCATCGACGCGCGCCCGCGCGGGGCTCAGCGCGTGTTGCCGAGCTCCTTCTTGAGCGCCTCGATGTTGCGCTCGTGCAGCTGCACCGACTGCCGCAGGCGCGCGATGCGCTCCTGGTACTTGGCGGCGTTGGACTGCTCCTCGGGCAGCGGCACGGGCGCGCCGTTGGCATAGCGCTGCGCGCGCTTCGGCGAGCAGCTTCTCCTCTGCGGCGAGCTCGTCGCCGAGGACCTTGCGGCGCATGTCGTCGCGGCCGCGCTGCGTGTCCGCGTCGACCTTGGGAAAGCCCGCGCGGCGTGGGCGTCGACTTGCTGCTGCCCGAGGCCGACGGCGCGCTGCCGCGACGCGGTTCCTCGCTCGACAGGCACGAAATCCTGCGCTGCCCCTTCTCGGGCGGCAGATTCGAGAACACGATGTTGCCCGTCCGCATCCGACGTACTTGCACACGGGACCCTGCGCGTGCGCGCACAGCCCGCGAGCGCGAGCGCGAGGCACCACGAGAGGGCGCGGCTGCACCGTTTTCCGGCAATGACGACGGTTCTGCGCATGGCGGCGGAGTGTAGCGTACCCCGCGAGGGGTGGGCAAAATCAAAAGGGGCAGGCACAAGGCCTGCCCCCGTACTCCGCTTAACGCCCGCGCCGCCTCCGGCGCTGACATCGCGGGCCTCTTACAGGCTGTAGTACATGTCGAACTCGACCGGATGCGTCGTCATGCGGAAGCGCGTCACCTCTTCCATCTTCAACGCGATGTAGCGCGTCGATCATGTCGTTGGTGAACACGCCGCCGCGCGTGAGGAACGCGCGATCCTTGTCGAGATGGTCGAGCGCCTCGTCGAGCGACGCGCACGGATGCGGCACCTTCGCGGCCTCTTCCGGCTCGAGGTCGTACAGGTTCTTGTCCATCGGATCGCCCGGATGGATCTTGTTCTGGATGCCGTCGAGGCCCGCCATCAGCATCGCCGAGAACGCGAGGTACGGGTTCGCCGTCGGGTCCGGGAAGCGCACTTCGATGCGGCGGCCCTTCGGGTTCGACACGTACGGAATGCGGATCGCCGCCGAGCGGTTGCGCGCCGAGTACGCGAGGTTGATCGGCGCCTCGAAGCCCGGCACCAGCCGCTTGTACGAATTGGTGCCCGGATTGGTGATCGCGTTCAGCGCCTTCGCGTGCTTGATCACGCCGCCGATGTAGTACAGCGCGAACTCGGACAGGCCCGCGTAGCCGTCGCCGGCGAACAGGTTCTTGCCTTCCTTCCACACCGACTGGTGGCAGTGCATGCCCGAGCCGTTGTCGCCGACGATCGGCTTCGGCATGAACGTCGCGGTCTTGCCGTACGCGTGCGCGGTGTTGTGCACGCGTACTTGAGGATCTGCAGCCAGTCGGCGCGCTTGACGAGCGTCTCGAACTTGGTGCCGATCTCGCACTGGCCGGCGTTGGCGACTTCGTGGTGATGCACCTCCACCTCGACGCCCATCTGTTCCATCGCGAGGCACATCGCGGAGCGGATGTCCTGCAGCGAGTCGACCGGCGGCACCGGGAAGTAGCCGCCCTTCACCGTCGGACGATGGCCCATGTTGCCGCCCTCGAACTTCTCGCCCGACGACCACGCGGCCTCCTGCGAGAACACCTTGCAGTAGCTGCCCGACATGTCGACGTACCACTCGACGGCGTCGAAGATGAAGAACTCGGGCTCGGGGCCGAAGTAGCACGTGTCGCCGAGGCCGGTCGACTTGAGGTACGCCTCGGCGCGCTTGGCGAGCGAGCGCGGATCGCGCTCGTAGCCCTTGCCGTCCGACGGCTCGATCACGTCGCACGTGATGAGCAGCGTCGTCTCGTCCATGAACGGATCGATGTTGGCGGTGCCCGGATCCGGCATCAGCAGCATGTCGGACGCCTGGATGCCCTTCCAGCCGGCGATCGACGAGCCGTCGAACGCATGGCCGCTGTCGAACTTGTCCTGCGTGAACTGCCTGGCCGGCACGGAGACGTGCTGCTCCTTGCCGCGCGTGTCCGTGAAGCGAAGGTCGACGAACTTGACCTCCTTGTCCTGATCATCTTGAGGACGTCAGCGGGTGTTGCCATGCAAATCTCTCCTGAGCTTGCTAGTTGGAAAAACGCCGGGTCGGGCACCGCGACAGACACCGCGACGCCGTTGGCAGGATGAAGTTAGCGCTTGAGTGCGGACTGCTCCGCTTTAGCGAGAAGCATGCCCATCGCCAAAGCCCATGGCAATCAATGAGTTGGGCACAATTCTCGGGCACCGCCCAGGTTCAATTTTGCATTTTGCACCCAATTGGGGCGCCTGCACAATGTTTGCGCACCAAAGGCGTGCAGCCGCAACGGGCTGGCGGAAAACTCGCTTGCGCAACGCAGCATTGCGCCAGTATGAAGCATCGGGCAGATCAGGGAAAGAACAGGTACAGCCGATAGCCCGCCTGGGTGGTCGCGCTGGCGTCGATGAAGAGCTTGACCGGCACCTCGGCGTTGCCGGCGATGCCCTGCGCCGTGTTCGCCGTCCCGCTCGCGTATTCGGGCGGCGCCAGCGCCCGCCGCACGACCACCTGGTCCTGCGCGTCGGTCAGCGTGAGCTCGAGGTGCGGATAGCCGATCGGATACGTCGCGCGATTGCGGATCGTTGCGGTGAGGATGAGCAGGCCCTGGTGCGCGGGGTCGGCCTGCAGGTCCGACGCCTCGATCGACAGCGCGGCCACGTCGCGGAGCGGACGAATCGCGCAGCCGGCCAGCGCGCAGGCGCGCGTCAGCGCCGGGCGCGTCGACGGCCAATGCGCGGCGAGCGCGTCGCGGAAATGGAACAGGGCCTGGAGGACGAGCAGCAGCGCCAGCACGGGAACGGCAACGATACCCAGGACGTGCAGGACGCGGGCGCGGCCGCGGCCGCCGTCGCCCGAGAACCGGTTGTCGTAGTCGATCGCGGGCACCTCGGGCGCCGCCGCAGGCTCCTCGCGCGGCGGCGGGGGCGGGGGCGGAGGCGGATCGAGCGCGTGCGCGCTGCGCAGCGTGACCGTCGGCGGTCCGCGCAGCAGCTCGTCTTCTTCGGCGTCCGACTCGGTGACGGCCGGCGGATCGAGATCGATCAGCTCGTCGCGTCCGTTGAACACGGTGCGGCAATGACCGCAGCGCACCTGGCCGTCGCGCAGCGCGAGCTGCGGCTCGGTGACGCGAAAGATGGTCTTGCAGCCGGGGCAGCGGGTGAAGAGTTCTTCGGCCATCGTCAGACGTGCGTTACGCCCTGCGCCCCTGGCCATCCCGCCTATCCCAGGCGCTGCCCGGCGAGCAGGACCCAGCCATCGCGTCCGGCGCCACGGCGCGAGTGTAAACCAGGGGGCATAGGCGGCGACAACGGATTGTGCCTGGTCGTCGAGGATTCCGGACAGCGCGAGCCTGCCGCCGATGCGCACCCGCGCCGCGATCGCCGGCGCGAGCACGATCAGCGGATTGGTCAGGATGTTGGCGACCACGACGTCGAACGTCCCGGGCGGCAGCGCGTCGGGCGCGGCGAAGCGCGACCTCGACGCCGTTGGCGCGCGCGTTGTCGGCGCTGGCGCGCAGCGCCTGCGGATCGATGTCGACGCCGCGCACGCGCGCCGCGCCGAGCTTCGCCGCGGCGATCGCGAGGATGCCGGAGCCGCAGCCGTAGTCGAGCAGCGTCTCGCCGCCGCGCACGTTCGCGCGCAGCCATTCGAGGCACAGGCGCGTGGTCGGATGCGAGCCGGTGCCGAACGCGAGGCCGGGATCGAGGCGCAGCACGAGCGCCCGCGGATCGGGCACCACGGACCACGTCGGCACGATCCAGAAATCCGGCGCGATCTCGATCGGGCCGAACTGCGCCTGCGTGGCGCGCACCCAGTCCTGCTCGGCGACCGGAAACGATCTCGTGCAGCGGGAACGGGCAGCCCGAGCCCGGCCGCGACCGCGGCGAGCGCGGCGCGCCAATCGCGCGTCGGCGCGAAGAGCGCGACGACGCGCGACGTCGCCCACGACTCCGACGCCGGCATGCCCGGCTCGCCGTAGATCGGCGACTCGTCGGGCGTGCCCGCGAACGGATCGGACACGTCGACCGACAGCGCGCCCGCGTCGAGCGAGCGCGTCCGACCACGCCTCGGCCTGCGCGGCCGGCGCGTCGAAGCGCACCGCGGTATAGCTCGTCGACATCAAAGGATCGGCGCTCGCAGGACGATTTCTTGCGGCCGGGCTTTCAGCGTGCAGCGCGAAGCCTTCCCGGAGACCATTGCGGCGGCGAATCACGAGCCCGCCGCGCGAAGCGCTCACGCGCCCGTGCTGTGCTTGCGCTTCATCTTCTCTTCGAGGTAGTGGATCGACGTGCCGCCGCGCACGAACTTGTCGTCGAGCAGCAGCTCCTGGTGCAGCGGGATGTTGGTCTTGATGCCCTCGACGACCATCTCGGAGAGCGCGATGCGCATGCGCGCGATCGCCTGCTCGCGGGTGTCGCCGTACGCGATCACCTTGCCGATCATCGAGTCGTAGTAGGGCGGCACGAAGTAGTTCTGGTAGGCGTGCGAGTCGACGCGGATGCCCGGGCCGCCCGGCGGATGCCACGACGTGATGCGCCCCGGCGACGGCACGAACGTGTACGGATCCTCGGCGTTGATGCGGCACTCGATCGCATGGCCGCGCTTGCACGATGTCGCGCTGGCGGAACGCGAGCTTGCGGCCCGGCGGCGATCAGGATCTGCTGCTGCACGATGTCGATGCCGGTGATCGAGCTCGGTCACCGGATGCTCGACCTGCACGCGCGTGTTCATCTCGATGAAGAAGAACTCGTCGTTCTCGTAGAGGAACTCGAACGTGCCGGCGCCGCGATAGCCGATGCTTGCGGCAGGCGTCGGCGCAGCGCTCGCCGATGCGCATCAGCGCGCGCTGCGTTGACGCCCGGGCGCCGGCGCCTCCTCGATGATCTTCTGGTGGCGCCGCTGCATCGAGCAGTCGCGCTCGAACAGGTACACGGCGTTCTTGTACTCGTCGGCGAGCACCTGGATCTCGATGTGGCGCGGGTTCGTGAGGTACTTCTCCATGTAGACGTCGGGTTGCCGAACGCCGCCTGCGCCTCGCCGCGCGTGAGCGTCACCGCGGGCAGCAGCGCCGCCTCGGTGTGCACGACGCGCATGCCGCGCCCGCCGCCGCCGCCGGCCGCCTTGATGATCACCGGATAGCCGACCGCGCGCGCGATGCGCACGATCTCCTTCGGGTCGTCGGGCAGCGCGCCCTCGGAGCCCGGCACGCACGGCACGCCGGCCTTCGTCATCGCCGGCCTTCGCGCTGACCTTGTCGCCCATCAGCCGGATCGTCTCCGGCCGCGGGCCGATGAACACGAAGCCCGACTTCTCGACCTTGTCGGCGAAGTCGGCGTTCTCGGACAGGAAGCCGTAGCCCGGATGGATCGCCTGCGCGTCGGTGACCTCGGCCGCCGCGATGATCGCCGGCACGTGCAGGTAGCTCTGCGCGGACGGCGGCGGCCCGATGCACACCGATTCGTCGGCGAGGCGCACGTACTTGGCGTCGCGGTCGGCCTCCGAATGCACGACGACCGTCTTGATGCCCATCTCGCGGCACGCGCGCTGGATGCGCAGCGCGATCTCGCCGCGGTTGGCGATCAGGATCTTGTCGAACAGCTTGTCGGCCGCGGCCTTGGGCAGGCGGGCGCGCCTTCGTGAGAGCGCCACGCGGCGCACGCCGGCGTCAGCCGATGACGAACAAGCGGCTGGCCGAATTCCACCGGCTGCCCGTTCTCGATCAGGATCGCCTTGACCACGCCCGACCTTGTCGGCCTCGATCTCGTTCATGAGCTTCATCGCCTCGATGATGCACAGCGTGTCGCCCTCCTGCACGGTGTCGCCGACCTCGACGAAGGGCTTCGCGCCCGGCGTCGCCGAGCGGTAGAACGTGCCCACCATCGGGCTCTTGACGACGTGGCCCTCCGCGCTCGGCGCCGGCGCGCCGCGGCCGCCGCCGGTGCGGCCGCGCGCCAGCGGCGCCGCCGGCACCGCGATCGACCTGCGGGAGCGACGCGGCGTGCGCCAGGCCGCTGCTCGCGCGCGCTGGAGCGCGTGATCCGCACGCGCTCCTCGCCTTCCTGGATCTCGAGCTCTGCGATGCCGGACGTCTCGACGAGCTCAATCAACGTTTTGAGCTTGCGCAGATCCATCGCGATGTACCCCCGAAACGAACGCGCATCACCGTTGTCGCGGACACGCGTTTCGCAAGTGCGCTGTTGGCTACGGACCGATGCGCCGCCACGGTCGCGGCCGCGCATCGAACGCTCCTCCGGCGATCGCCGGCTCGTCTCCGTGGCGGAGGCGTCGCCCCGAATCTCGGCGCGTCTCTCTCGGACAAGAGCGGCGCGCAGTTTGCCGCCAGTTGACCGGATTTGTCCAGCGTTACCGTCGAGTTCGCGCGACCGCGCCCCGGGACGGGGACCGGTCATACGGATCGGCCCGGAGGGTCGACGGGCCTGTGACGCCGCCGATGATAATGCTCGGGAAGTGTACTGTGAGATGACGGCTGTTAGTTGAACATCAGAGCAATTGGCTGGTGATCGCGGCGAGCTTCTCGGGTTTCAGAACGCCGAGTTGGGTCTGCGCCACGTTGCCCTTGCGATCCAGCACCACCGTGAACGGCAGCGCCATCAGCGAGTTGCCCAGGGTCTTGGAAAGCTCCATCGCCCCGAAGCCGCCGACCAGCGTCGGATAGTTGAGCTCCGATCTCCTTGGCGAACTCGCGCACTTTGTCCGGCTGGTCGACGGCGATGCCGACAAATTGCAGGCCCTTGCTGCCCGAGCTCCGCCTGCGCCTTCATGAACTCCGGCATCTCCTCGCGGCACGGCGCGCACCACGTCGCCCAGAAATTGACGACGACCACCTTGCCGCGCCACTGGTCGAGCGCTGCTCCTTGCCGTCGGGGTCGGGCAGCGCCAGACCCGGCCAGCGCGGCGGCCCGGCCGGGTCCTGCGCCAAGGTGCCGCCGGAGTCGGGCGCCTGCGCCCTCGCGCGCCGAAGTAGATGCCGGCGCCGAGGCCGATGGCCGCGACGACGCCGATGGCGAGCCAGCGCAAGGAGGACTTCTGCATGACGATGGAGGTGGCGAAGGCGAGCGCTTACTTCAGGCGTTGCGCACAGCGCGATCAGTTGAACCAGCTCTTCTTGCGCGGGTTGGCCTCGACCAGCGGGCCCGGGCCCTTGCCGGCTGCCGGCATGACCAGCGTGACCTTCTGCCGGTTCGCCGGGTAGCAGACTCCTGCGTCGGCGCAGCCCTGCGAATCCGCCGACACCACGACCGACTGGCCGGCCGCCGGCGCTCGCAGCGGCAGCGCGATGACGATGTCGCCGCGGTACGTCTCGACCTTGCCGAAGAAGGGATCGTCCTTCACCTTGCCTGCCGGCAGGCCCGGGGCTCCCAGCGTCGCCGTGACCGGCTCGACCGCGAACCCGAGCTTGTCGCGGTAGAGGTAGTAGCCGTCGGCCACCGCGAAGCGCGCTTCGATCGTCGCGGTCGTCGAGCGCGCGCGCCGAGAAGCGGAACGCCTGCTCCGGCGGCAGCAGCTTCGGATCGGCGGCGATCGCCGCGCCCGCCGCGATCGCGAGGATGGCGGCCGCGCACGCGCGAAGCGGCGTTACGGCGCAGCGGTTTCCGCTGCGATCCAGGCGAGATAGTCGGCGGAGTCCATGGGCTATCGGGACAGCAATGATCTCGGGAAGTTCGTACGGGTGGACAGCGGCGATCGCAGCCTCGACCTGCGAATACAACACTGCGCGCGTCTTGATGGCCACCGGCACCTCGCGCGCTGTTTCGATTTGTCCGCGCCAGTGATAAATTGACTCGACGGGCGCGCCGATATTGACGCAGGCGGCGAGGCGCCCGGTCACCAGCGCCTGCGCCAGCGCCTGCGCCGCGCCGTGATCGGGCAGCGATCGTCAGCACCAGAATCGCCGCGTCCGGCAAGGAGTCCTCATGCGTTTCGTCGTTCTCGCGATTCTACTGGGTTTCCCGGTCGCCGACCTCTACGCTGACCGCGCGCTTCGCGCGCTGGACCGGGATCCCGCTGTGGGTGCTGGCTCGTCTGCTCGTTCCTCGCGGGCCTCCTGCTGCTGCGCAACGAGCGCATCGCCTTCCGCGCCCGCACCGTCGCGGCGCTGCACGGCGAGCAGTCGCTGATGCGCGGCCTCGTCGACAGCGGCCGCAAGGTGCTGGCGGGCTTCCTGCTGATGCTGCCCGGCCTCGTCTCCGACCTGATCGCGCTGACGCTGCTGCTGCTCCCGCTCAACGTCGGCAGCGCATTCGAGCCGCAACCGGGATGGCGGGTCGCGCCGGCGGCCGCCGGCCGTTCGACGCGATCGACGGCGACTACCGCCGCCTCGACTGAAGCGTTCCCGCCTCAAGGCTTCAGGCGGTCGATGACCGTCGGCTCCGCCTTGCCCGCGCGCGCGGTACGCCCAGATCATCATGCCGACGCCCAGCGCGATCATCGGCAGCGACAGCCACTGTCCCATCGTGAGGCCGCCCGCGAGGAAGCCCAGGAAAGCGTCGGGCTCGCGCGCGAACTCGGCGATGAACCGGAACGCGCCGTAGCCGATCAGGAACAGGCCCGACACGGCGCCCGTCGGCCGCGGCCGCGCGGCGTACGACCACAGCACCACGAACAGCAGGACGCCCTCGAGCCCGAACTCGTAGAGCTGCGACGGGTGGCGCGGCAGCATGTCCACCTGCGGGAACACCATCGCCCACGGCACGTCGGTGACGCGCCCCACGAGCTCGCCGTTGATGAAGTTGCCGAGGCGGCCCGCGCCGCGAGGCCCAGCGGGCACCAGCGGCGCCACGAAGTCGGTGACCTCGAGCCAGCGCTTGCCGGCGCTGGCGCGCGAAGAACCACAGCGCGACCAGCACGCCCAGGAACCCGCCGTGGAAGCTCATGCCGCCCGCCCACACCTGCGAAGATCTCGAGCGGGATGCGCGACGTAGTAGAGCGGCTTGTAGAACAGCACGTAGCCCAGCCGTCCGCCGAGGATCACGCCGAACACGCCGTAGAACAGCATGTCGTCGACGTCGCGCGGGTGCCAGCCGGTCAGCAGGCTGCGCTGCGCGCGGATCTTGCCCAGCACGACGAACAGCACGAATCCGACGAGGTACATGAGCCCGTACCAGCGGATCGCGACCGGGCCGATCTGGAGCGCGACCGGGTCGAATTGCGGGTGGACGAGCATGCGGGGGCTTGGGCGGTGTTTTCTCGCGTCGTGACGGGCCGCGCGCAGTGACGGTGCACGGCCGCGCTAGAATGCGGATCATTACACAAAGCTTCGTGCCGTCCGCCTCCATCGAGGATTCTCCGCATGTCGTTCAATCGCCGCTCGCGGCTCATCACCCAGGGCATCGCCCGCTCGCCCAACCGCGCGATGCTGCGCGCCGTCGGCTTCGGCGACGGCGATTTCGAGAAGCCGATCGTCGGCGTGGCCAACGGCCACAGCACGATGAATCCGTGCAACGCGGGCATCCAGCCGCTGGTCGACCGCGCGATGGCCGCGCTGCAGGACGAACGGCGCGATGCCGCAGGTGTTCGGTCACCCGACCGTCACCGACGGCATCGGCATGGGCACCGAGGGCATGAAGTACTCGCTGGTCTCGCGCGAGGTGATCGCCGACGCGATCGAGACCTCCGTCAACGGCCAGTGCATGGACGGCGTGCTGGTCGTCGGCGGCTGCGACAAGAACATGCCCGGCCGCGATGATGGCGATGGCGCGCATGAACGTGCCCGGCATCTTCGTCTACGCCGGCACCATCAAGCCCGGCCACTGGAAGGGCCAGGCGCTGACGATCGTGTCGCCGTTCGAGGCGGTGGGCGCGTTCACCGCCGGCAAGCATGTCGAAGGAAGACTACGACGGCATCGAGCGCAACGCGTGCCCGACCGTCGGCGCATGCGGCGGCATGTACACGGCCAACACGATGTCGTCGTCGTTCGAGGCGCTGGGCATGAGCCTGCTGGGCTCGTCGCAGATGGCTTCGCCCGACGCCGAGAAGGCGGACTCCGCCGCGACGTCCGCGCGGGTGCTGGTCGAGGCGATGAAGAAGGACCTGAAGCCGCGCGACATCATCACGCGCAAGTCGATCGAGAACGCGATCGCGCTGGTGATGGCCACCGGCGGCTCGACCAACGCGGTGCTGCACTACCTCGCGATCGCGTCCGCGGCCGAGGTGCCGTGGACCATCGACGACTTCGAGCGCGTCCGCCAGAAGGTGCCCGGTGCTGTGCGACCTGAAGCCCTCGGGCAAGTACGTCGCGGTCGACTTCCATCGCGCGGGCGGCGTGCCGCAGGTGCTGAAGATGCTGCTCAAGGCGGGCCTGCTGCACGGCGACTGCATGACGATCACCGGCCGCACCATGGCCGAGGAGCTGGCGGACGTGCCCGACGCGCCGCGCGCCGACCAGGACGTGATCCGCCCGTTCGACAAGCCGATGTACACGCAGGGCCACCTCGCGATCCTCAAGGGCAATCTCGCGCCCGAAGGCTGCGTGGCCAAGATCACCGGCCTCAAGAATCCGTCGATCACCGGTCCGGCGCGCGTGTTCGACTCCGAGCCCGAGGTGATGGACGCGATCATGGCGCGCAAGATCAAGCCGGGCGACGTCGTCGTGATCCGCTACGAAGGACCGAAGGGCGGACCCGGCATGCAGGAGATGCTGGCGCCGACCTCGGCGCTGATCGGCCAGGGCCTCGGCGAATCGGTCGGCCTGCATCACCGACGGCCGCTTCTCCGGCGGCACGTGGGGCATGGTGGTCGGCCACGTCGCGCCGGAAGCCTACGTCGGCGGCACCATCGCGCTGGTCGAGGAAGGCGACTCGATCACCATCGACGCGCACAAGCTGCTCATCCAGCTCAACGTCGCCGACGCGGAGCTCGCGCGCCGGCGCGCGGCGTGGAAGCAGCCGGCGCCGCGCTACACGCGCGGCCTGCTCGCCAAGTACATGCAGCTCGTGTCGACGGCGAGCAAGGGCGCGATCACCGACGCGTCCTGACGTGGGCGCGGCGAGCGAGGTGGCGGCCCGCGCGCGGGTCGGTGGTGAAAGCTGGGCGTCGCACACAGGGCGCGTTGCGCTCGCACTCGCGGTGATTGCCGCGATCGCGGGCTGCGCGCCCGGCCGGCGCCCGTCGCATCCCCTGCGACGTCCGCCGCCGCGGCTGCGCCGGCGCCAGTGGCGACGACGTCCAGCGCCGCCTTGTTCGTGCTGGTGAATTCGGGCTTCGAGGCGACCGCGATGACGAATGGGGGCGACCCGGAAGGCTGGTACTCGTTCCAGCACGCGGGCGACAAGTCGTATCGCTTCATCGTCGACGGCGACCAGCCGCGCTCGGGGCAGCGCAGCCTGCGCATCGAGAACGTCGGACCCGAGCCATACGGCGCGATCGCGCAGATCGTCGACGCGCGACCGCACGTCGGCAAGGTCGCGCGGCTCTCCGGCTGGCTGCGCACGAAGGACGCCGAACGACGGCGGCGCCGGGCTCACGCTGCTGATGCTCGCCTCGGGCGGCCATCGTCGAGCACAACTTCATGTACGACGGGGCGGTGCGCGGCACGACCGAATGGAAACGGTTCACGATCACCGTGGCGATCCCCAAAGGCGCGGATCGGATCGAGGTCGGCGCGATGCTGCGCGGGAGCGGCGCGCTGTGGTTCGACGACGCCGAGCTCAAGTTCGTCGCGCCGTGACCGCCCATGGAGGATGCGGCACCCCCGCTCTCCGCGTCCGCCCAGCGG
>CAVRZM010000023.1:0-37353 GCA_963725735.1 uncultured beta proteobacterium
GGATAGCCGGGGTCGTCCCACGCGACCAACTCGTGGCCCGGCACGTCGAGCCACGCGAGCGTGCGCGCCAGCACCTCGGGTTCGGGCGGCGCCGCAAGGGCCGCGATCACCTCGCCGGGCACCACGGCGGCCAGCTGCGCTGCGCGTGGCCGCGAGGATGGCCGCCGGTCCGCGAAACGCCTGCAGCAGCGCCACCAGCGCGGGGTACGGCAGCGTGCGCAGCGACAGCGCGGCCCAGGCGTTGCGAGTGTCGACGTCGAGGGACATCACGCGACTATGACCGGCGCGCGGCGCGCGCCGGTATCCGCCGAACTGCCGAGGACGCGATGCGCGCGGCGCGCGTTACGGCGTGCGCGCGTAGTCGCCGGGCCGGACCGGATCGGTGGTGTTCAGCACGACCGCATACGAGACGCGGTCGAACGTGCGGAACACGAAGAGCAGGCCCGTGCGCTCGTCGGCCGGTGCCACGTACTCGCGCGGCGTGAACGACGTGGTGGTGTCGAGGAAGCGCAGGATGATCGTCTGCTGGCGCGACGGACGCGGATCCTCGATCGGCGCGATGACGCGATACACCGCGAGCACGTGGCCGACCTCGATGCCGTCCTTCGCGCCCTGGTCGAGCGTGACGATGCCGCCGCGGCCGGTCTCGAGCCCGCCGTACGGCACGCGCAGGATGCGCGCGTTCACCGGCTTGTCGGGCGCGTGCGGGACGTAGTTGACGAGCGTCTCGCGCGGCGCCGGCAGCATGCGGTCGCCGACCAGGATCTCTTCGGTGGACGTCTCGATGCGCACGGTCGCGAGCTCGCCGAACTTCTCGACGCGCGCGGTGCCCAGGAACTTGCTCTCGTAGCCCAGCACTTCCGTGCCGTCGAGCGTGACGACCGCACCGGCGGGACGGTAGATGTACCAGTAGTCGCCGGCCTTCGGGTCGATGCCGAGCACGTACACGACGTCGCCGGCGCCGCGCACCACGCGCTCGTCGTCGCGGCCGCGCAGGATCTCCGCCGAGTCGTAGAGGCCGGAGGGACCGGTGATGAGCGGCCGCGTGAGATACGGCTCGAGATCGTTGGGCGGGATGCTCGGGATCGCCTGCGCGTCGAGCGACGACACGCGCGTGGTCGGCGAGAGCTGCACCGTGTCGCGCGGCGAGCGTGAGCTGCGGCTGGCCGTCGACGATAGTCGAGCGAGATGACGTCACCGGGATAGATGAGGTGCGGATTGCGGATCTGGTCGCGGTTCATCCGCCAGACGTCGGGCCACCGCCACGGTTCCTTCAGGAACTTGCCCGAGATGCCCCAGAGCGTGTCGCCCTTCTGCACCGTGTAGCTCGTCGGGCGCGCCGTCGGCGATCTGCAGCGTCCTGCGCGAGCGCGACGCCGGCGACGGCCAGCGCGCACGCGGGCCGCGGCGCAGCCGCGGCATGGCGAAGCGCTATGATAAAGTGTTGAAGCATAACGCCTCTTCCCCGGTCGGGCGAACCTGGTGGAACGGCCAGCCTTGCTGTATCGGCCTTGGTGTTGCGCGCGGACTGGCAGCCGTACCTACTTGTCGGGACTTGCTATCGTCCTAAACCGCCGCAAAATAAGGACTTAACACGGATTCTGCATCCGGCACCTTGCATTTGGCAAGCTATGGCGCTTCTTCCCATCCTCGAATACCCCGATCCGCGTCTCAAAAAAGTCGCGGCGCCGGTCACGGCCTTCACGCCGGAGATCGTCAAGCTGGTCCGCGACATGGCCGAAACCATGTACGCGGCGCCCGGCGTCGGCCTCGCCGCCACCCAGGTCGACGTGCACAAGCGCGTCATCGTCATCGACATCTCCGAAACCAAGGACGACCTGCTCGTCCTCGTCAACCCGGAAATCGTCGCGGCCGAGGGCGAGGCGGAGTGCGAGGAGGGCTGCCTGTCGGTCCCGGGCTACTACGACAAGGTCACCCGGGCGGCCAGGATCACGGTCCGGGCGCGCAACGAGCGCGGCGAACCGATCGAGCGGACCGCGGAGGGCCTCCTCGCCGTGTGCATCCAGCACGAAATGGACCACCTGATCGGCAAGATGTTCGTCGACTACCTGTCGCCGCTCAAGCGCGCGCGCCTGGCCGCCAAGCAGCGCAAGAAGCAGCGGCTCGCGGGCTGACGCGCCGCGAGCCTGCCGGATCGCCCGTCTTGCCGCCGCCCTGCGCGTCGGCTTTGCCGGCACTCCCGCCTTCGCCGCCGAGGCGCTCGCCGCCATCGTGGCGCGGGCTTCGCCGTTCCCGTGGTCCTGACCCAGCCCGACCGCCCGCAGCGGCCGCGGCCTGCAAGCTCGCGCCGTCGCCCGTGAAGCAACTGGCGCCGGCGCACGGC
Organism: uncultured beta proteobacterium; assembly: GCA_963725735.1. Taxonomy (GTDB): domain Bacteria; phylum Pseudomonadota; class Gammaproteobacteria; order Burkholderiales; family Casimicrobiaceae; genus VBCG01. The sequence goes on from CAVRZM010000023.1 coordinate 2,345, forward strand.
ATTCCGGTGCTCCAGCCGCGCGACGCTCAAGAGCCGAAGCGGCCGCGCGGAGGCGCTCGCCGGTGCCGCATCGACGTGCTGGTCGTGGCCGCCTACGGGCTCATCCTGCCGCCCGCGGTCCTGGCGTGGCCGCGCCACGGCGGCATCAACATCCACGCGTCGAAGCTGCCGCGCTGGCGCGGCGCCGCGCCGATCCAGCGCGCGCTGCTGGCCGGCGACACGGGCACCGGCGTCACCGTCATGCAGATGGACGCAGGGCTCGACACCGGGCCGATGATCGACGTCGTCGAGGTGGCCGATCGCGCCGCGCGAGACCGCCGGCACGCTGACCGCGAGGCTCGCCGCCGCCGGCGCGACCGCGCATCGTCGCCGTGCTCGACGCGGCTCGCGCGCGACGGGCGCGCTCCACGCCGCGCCGCAGCCCGCGCCGGCGTCACCTACGCGGCCAAGATCGACCGCGCCGACGCGCGCGCTCGACTGGTCGCAGCCGGCGTCGGTGCTCGACCGCGCGGTCCGTGCATTCGACCCCGTGCCCGGCGCCATCCACGCCGTGGCGCGGGCGAGCCGCTCAAGGTGTGGGCGGCCGCGCCCGCTGCCGAGGGCGGCTGCGCCGCCCCCGGGCACGGTGCTCGCGGTGGGTGCCGACGGCGTCGACGTCGCCTGCGGCGACGGCGCGCTGCGCCTGCGCACCGTGCAGCCGGCCGGCGGCAAGCGCATGGCCGCCCCGGCCTTCGCCGCGGGCCGGGCGCTTGCGCCGGGCGCGCACGCTCGGCGCCGACGCGGAAGCGCTGAGCGGCCGCACGCGGCCGATGGAACACGAACAGCGGCATGGCCGCGCGCTCGCGGTGCACGCGGGTGCACGCACGGCGCGACGCTGCCGGCCGCGCTGGCCGCCGTCGACGACGGCGCGCCGACGCGCGGCCACGCGCTCGTGCAGGAGCTGGCGTACGGCACGTTGCGGCACTGGGGGCGCTTGTCGGCGCTGACGCACGCGCTCGCGGCCAAGCCGCTGTCCGACGCCGCCGCTGGCCGCGCTGGTCGCCGTCGCGCTCTACCAGCTCGACCACACGCACGCGCCCGCGTTCGCCGTCGTCGACCGCGCCGTCGAGGCGGCCGCGCTGGTCGCGCGGCCGCAGGCCAAGCCGCTGGTCAACGCGCTGCTGCGCCGCTACCTGCGCGAGCGCGACGACGCTCAACGCGGCGGTCGCCGCGGCGAGCCCGGTCGCGCGCTGGTCGTATCCGCGCTGGTGGATCGGCCGCGTGCGAGGCCGATCACCCGCAGCACTGGCAGGCGATCCTCGAGGCCGGCAACGAGCGGCCGCCGCTGACGTTGCGCGTGAACCGCCGCGCGACGACGCGCGACGCGCTGGCGGCCGCGAGTTCGCGGCGCGGACATCGCCACGCCGGCCGGTCGGCGCGGCCGGCCTCATCGTGACGCCGCCACGGCCGGTCACCGAGCTGCCGGGCTACGCCGAGGGCGAGTTCTCGGTGCAGGACGCCGGCGCGCAGCTGGCGGCGCCGCTGCTCGACGTGCGCGACGGCATGCGCGTGCTCGACGCGTGCGCCGCGCCCGGCGGCAAGACGACGCACCTCGCTCGAGCTCGCGGACGTCGATCTGACGGCGCGTCGAGCAGCGACGCGGCGCGGCATCGCGCGCGTGCGCGCAGAATCTGGCGCGCCTGCACCTGCGGCCGCGTCGGTGCCGCGACTGGCCGTCGGCGACGCCGGCGATCCGGCGGGCTGGTGGGACGGCCAGCCGTTCGACCGCATCCTCGCCGACGTCCCGTGCACGGCGTCCGGCGTCGTCCGGCGGCATCCGGACGGCAAGTGGCTGCGGCGCAAGAGTCCGACATCGCGTGCTTCGCCGCGCAGCAGCGGCGCATCCTGGACGGGCTGTGGCCGCTGCTGGCGCCGGGCGGCCGTGCCTGCTGTACGCGACCTGCTCGGTGTTCGCGGCCGAAAACGAGTTGCAGATCAACGACTTTCTCGTCGACGCACCCGGACGCGTTGCGCGAAACCATCAGCTTTCCGCCCGATTGCCCGCACGCGGGCGGCCAACTCTTGCCTTCGGGGAAGGCCGCGGGCCACAATCAGGACGGCTTCTTCTACGCGCTGCTCCGCAAGGGCTAAGTCGCCTCGCGCTTGGCGGCCGCGCCGCCACGCCGCCGGAACCGTCTTCACGATTCTCGCCGGCATGCCGTCCGTTCTCGCTCTTCGCGTTCCCCTGCCTCTGCGCGCGCTCGCCGCGCCGGGGCTGCTGCGCTCTGCGCGGTCGCGCTCGCGTGGCTGGCTCGCTGGCGGCGGCCGGCCGCGCGCGCGGACACCATCGCGGTCAGATCGGCCGAGCTGCGGGTCGAGGAAGGCGAGGTGCTGCTCAACGCCGAGTTCGACTTCACCTTCAACGCCGACGCTCGAGGAGGCGCTGCAGCGGGGCATCCCGCTCTATTTCCTGCTCGAGTTCGAGCTCACGCGCAGCCGCTGGTACTGGCTCGACGAGAAGGTGGGCGCAGACCGTCGATCACGTACCGCGTGTCGTACAACGCGCTGACGCGCCAGTACCGGGTCGCGATGGGCAGCGGCCTGCTCGCGCAGACGCTTCAACTCGCTCGAGGAGGTCGAGCGCTACGTCGGCCGCGTGACGTCGCGGCCGGTCGCGCAGCGCCGCGGCGCTGTCGAAGGGCATGCGCTACGAGGCGGCGATCCGCCTGCGCCTCGACGTCAACCAGCTGCCGAAGCCGTTCCAGGTGAGCGCGCTCGGCGTCGCGCGAGTGGACGCTGGCGTCCGACTGGTATCGGTGGAGCTTCGTGCCATGAGCGCGCAAGGGCCGTCCCGGGCGCGAGATGGCGCCGAAGCGCGACAGCGCGTAGGCGTAGTCCGGTGAGTCGCCTTGCGGCGTGCGAAGCGCGGCAAGCGCGGACTGCGCTGGCTGCTGCTGGTGTCGGCGTCGCTGTCGGCGATCGCGTTGTTCCTGCTCGCGACGGCCACCGCGAACACCGCGCTCTTCGCGCAGGGCTACGACAACCTGCTGATCCTGAACGGCGTGCTGGTCGGGCTGCTGATGTTGGTGGTCGGCTGGCAGCTCTGGCGCCTGCGCCGGCGAGCTGAAGGCGGGCGTGTTCGGCTCGCGGCTCGCGGTGCGCCTCGTGCTGCTGTTCGCGCTGGTCGCGGTGCTGCCCGGGCGCGCTGGTGTACGCGGTGTCGGTGCAGTTCATCGGCCGCAGCATCGAGAGCTGGTTCGACGTGCGCGTCGACCGCGCGCTCGAAGGCGGCCTGAACCTCGGCCGCAACGCGCTCGACTACCTTCTCAAGGACACGGCGAACAAGGCGACCCAGATGGCGCGGTGACGCTCGCGGACAATCCCGGGCAACCTCGCGGCCGCGCTCAACCGCGCGGCGGAGCAGGGCGAACGTGTACGAGGCGGCACTCTTCTCGCCGACCGGCAGCGTGATCGCCGTCGCGGGCGTGGGCGGCTCGCGCGCGCCGCCCGAGCCGCCGCCGCCGCCGCGCTGCGCGCTCGCGCGCCTGCAGCAGCCGTTCACCAAGATCGAGCAGAGCCCCGACGGCGGGCTGCTGCTGCGCGCCGTGGTGCCGGTGAACACGCGAGGACAGCCTCAATCCGCTGAAGCTGCTGCAGGTGATCGAGCCGGTGCCCAAGCCGCTCGCGCAGGAAGCCGAGCGCGTGCAGGCGGGCGTGCGCGACTACCAGGAGCTGTCGTTCTCGCGCGATCGCGCTGAAGCGGCTGTACGCGCTCACGCTGACGCTGACGCTGCTGCTCGCGCTCACTTCCGCGCTCGGCCTCGCGGTGGTGCTGTCGGAGCGCTTCGCGGCGCCGCTCGGCCTGCTCGCCGAAGGCACGCGCGCCGTCGCGCAGGGCGATTTCACGCGCCGGCAGCCGGTCGTGTCGCGCGACGAGCTCGGCGTGCTCACCGAATCGTTCAACACGATGACGGCGCAGCTCGCCGAAGCGCAGGCGCAAGGCCGAGGAGAGCCGCCGCGCGACCGAGACGACGCGCGCGTACCTCGAGAGCATCCTCGGCAATCTGTCCGCGGGCGTGCTCGTGTTCGACGATCGCCACCGGCTGCGCACCGTCAATCCGAGCGCCGCGGTGATCCTGCAGCAGCCGCTCGCGGAGCTGACCGGCATGCCGCTCGCCGACTGGGGCAAGCGGCTGCCGGCGCTCGCGCCGTTCGCGGAGCTCGTCGCCGAGGGCTTTCGCAGCAGCCGCGAGGGCCAGTGGCAGCGCGAGGCGGACCTCGCGCGTCGCGAACCTGTCGCGCACGCTGCTGATGCGCGGCACTCGGCTGCCCGGCACGACGACGACCGGCGGCTACGTGGTCGTGTTCGACGACGTGTCGGAGCTCGTGCAGGCGCAGCGCGACGCCGCGTGGGCGGAAGTGGCGCGGCGGCTCGCGCACGAGATCAAGAACCCGCTGACGCCGATCCAGCTCTCCGCCGAGCGGCTGGCGGTGAAGCTCGCGCCGAAGCTCGACGGCGCGGACGCGGAGACGCTGCGGCGCGGCACGCAGACCATCGTGTCGCAGGTCGGCGCGATGAAGCACATGGTCGACGACTTCGCGATCTACGCCCGGCAGCCGCGCCCCGGACAGATGCAGAGCGTCGACCTGGCGGCCCTCTTGCTCGACGTGCTTGCGCTGTACGACAATCTGGGTCCCCACGTTGCGCTATCCTTGCCGGACGCGCCCCTCTACATCCAGGGCGAGCCCACCCGCCTGCGCCAGGTGTTCCACAATCTCATCTCGAACGCGGTCGATGCCCAGGCCGACGTCCCCGATCCGCGCTATCGCCATCTCGCTCGCCGCGAACGGGCGGCGAGGTGACGCTCGCGTTCGAGGACGGCGGGCCCGGGGTTCTGCCGAGGACGTGATCGCGCACGCATTCGAGCCGTACGTGACGACCAAGGCGAAGGGCACGGGCCTGGGACTCGCGATCGTGAAGAAGATCATCGACGAGCACGGCGGTCGCGTCGTGCTCGCCAACGCACCCGGCGGCGGCGCGCGCGTGACGCTCGTGTTCCCGTCGCACGCCACGGGCATGCGGCCCGCCGCGGCGGCGGCGTAGCGAAAGGAGCACATGGCACTTGCCAAGGAAATCCTGATCGTCGACGACGAGGTCGGCATCCGCGAACTGCTGTCGGAGATCCTGCAGGACGAGGGCTATCGCGTCGCGCTCGCGGAGAACGCCGCGCGAGGCGCGCGCGTACCGCCAGCGGCAGCAGCCCGCGCTGGTGCTGCTCGACATCTGGATGCCCGACACCGACGGCGTCACGCTGCTGCGCGAATGGGCGGCCGGCGGCCAGCTCACGATGCCGGTCGTGATGATGTCCGGGCACGGCACGATCGAGACCGCCGTCGACGCGACGAAGATCGGCGCGTTCGACTTCCTCGAGAAGCCGGTCGGCCTCGCAGAAGCTCCTGTCGACGATCGCGCGCGCGCTCAAGAGCGCGGCGGCGCAGGAGCCGCGCCGCGTCTCGCTCGCGGCGCTCGGCGCGAGCGCTGCGATCCGCGACACCGAGCGCGCGCTCGAGCACGCTGATCGCGGGGCGCCGCCCGATCCTGATCCTCGGCGAGCCGGGCACCGGCCACGACATCGCGGCGCGCGCGCTGCAGATCGCCGGACGCGCCGTGGGTCGCGCTGCCGAACGGGCAGCGCCTCACCGCGAATCCGCTCGCGCTTCTCGAGGAGGCGCGCGATGGCGTGCTGTACTGCGCGGAGATCGGCCAGTACTCGAAGATCGAGCAGAAGGGCCTCGCGTTCCTGCTGCCGAAGCTCGACAAGCTGAACGTGACGCTCGTGTGCACGAGCAGCGAGCCGCTCGGCAATCTCGCCGCCGAGGGCAAGTTCGATCCCGCGCTGCTGGCGCAGCTCGTCGTCCGGCGCGGTGCTGCTGCCGCCGCTGCGCAAGCGGCGCGAGGACATTCCGCTGCTGATCGAGCGCATGTGGCGCGAGGCGACCAAGGACGAGGCGCCGCCGCCGCTGCTGGCGCGCGCTGCCGCCCGCCGCGCTCACCGCGCTGTCGAACGCGTACTGGCCCGGCAACCTCGACCATCTCGCCGGCTTCGTCCAGAACCTCGGCGCTCCTGCGCGGCGAGATCACGACCGAGCACGTGAAGCGCGTGCTCGGCGAGGCCGCGTCGCCCAATCCCGTCGCCCGCGCCCGAGATCACCTCGCGCTTCTTCGAGCTGCCGCTGCGCGAGGCGCGCGAGGCGTTCGAGCGCATCTACTTCGAGCAGCTGCTGGGTCGCGAGCAGAGCAACATGAGCAAGGTCGCGGAGAAGGCCGGGCTCGAGCGCACGCACCTGTATCGCAAGCTGAAGCAGCTCAACATCCGCTTCTCGCGACGCACGACGAGCCCGCGGCGTAGCGCGCCACCGCCGCGCTCGCCGTCGCGCTTGCACCCGACCGCTCACTTGAGCCGCCGCCGCCACCGACCGCAAGGGCGCCGACCGCGCTGGTCGATCGGCGCGATCGGCGTCGTCTACGGCGACATCGGCACGAGCCCGCTGTACATGCTGCGCACGGCGTTCACCGGCGAGCACGGCGCTGCGCGCTCGACGCCGGCCAACGTGTACGGCGTGCTGTCGGTCGTGTTCTGGGCGCTGGTCGTCGTCGTGACGCTCAAGTACATCACGCTCATCATGCGCGCCGACAACAACGGCGAAGGCGGCATCCTCGCGCTGACGGCGCTCGTGTCGCGCGGCCTGCGCGCGGCCACGAGCGGCGCCGCTGGTGGCTGGTCGGCTTCGGCATCTTCGGCGCTGCGATGTTCTACGGCGACGGCATGATCACGCCCGCCATCTCGGTGCTCTCCGCGGTGGAAGGGCTCGAGATCGTCACGCCCGCGCTGCATCCGTTCGTCGTGCCGGTGACGCTCGTCGATCATCGTCGTGCTGTTCGGCGATCCAGAAGCACGGCACGGCGAGCGTCGGGATGTTCTTCGGGCCGGTGATGGGCATCTACTTCGTCACGCATCGCCGTGCTCGGCGTCGTCGCAGATCGTGCAGCAGCCGGGCATCCTCGCCGCGCTCAATCCCGCGCACGCGATCCTGTTCTTCGCGCATACGCCGCTGGCGGCCTTCCTGGCGCTCGGCGCCGTGGTGCTCGCGGTGACCGGCACCGAGGCGCTCTACGCCGACATGGGTCACTTCGGCCGCGCGCCGATCCGCCGCGCGTGGCTCTGTTTCGTCATGCCCGCGCTGGTGATCAACTACTTCGGGCAGGGCGCGCTGTCTGCTCGCGCAGCCCGACGCGATCAAGAACCCGTTCTACCTGCTCGCGCCGTCGTGGGCGCTCATCCCGCTGGTCGATGCTCGCGACCTGCGCGACCGTCATCGCGTCGCAGGCGGTGATCTCGGGGACGTTCTCGCTGTCGCGCGCGGCGATCCAGATGGGCTACTGCCCGCGCCTGCAGATCGAGCACACGTCCGAGCGCCAGATCGGCCAGATCTACGTGCCGTTCATCAACTGGTCGCTGTTCGTCGCCGTCGTCCTGCTGGTCGTGACGTTCCGCAAGTCCGAGCACCTGGCCGCGGCGTACGGCATCGCGGTCACGCTCGCGATGCTGATCGATTCGATCCTGATCTTCGTCGTCATGCGCCGCCTGTGGAACTGGCCGGTCTGGCTCGTGCGTCGCGATCGCGGCGCCGCTGCTGCTCATCGACCTCGCGTTCCTGGCGTCGAACTCGCTCAAGATTCCCGACGGCGGCTGGTTCCCGCTCGTCGATCGGCGCGGTCGTGTTCACGCTGCTGACGACGTGGAAGCGCGGCCGCGTCGCTGCTGATGGACAAGCTCTCGGAGGACGCGCTGCCGCTCGACGTGTTCATCCAGAGCATCGAGGTCGCGCCGCCGACGCGCGTCGAAGGCACCGCGGTGTTCATGACCTCGACGCCCGACCGCGTGCCGCACGCGCTCCTGCACAACCTCAAGCACAACAAGGTGCTGCACGACCGCGTGGTGTTCCTGACCGTGGTCATACGCGACATCCCGTACGTGTCGATCCGGAGAAGCGCATCGAGATCAAGACGCTCGGCTGCGACTTCTACCAGTTCCTCGCGTACTACGGCTTCAAGGAAGACCCCGACGTGCCGGAGCTCCTCGAGGAATCCGGCCGCCGCGGCTTCGCGTTCGACATGATGGAGACGAGCTTCTTCGTTTCCCGCGAGACGCTGATCCCGACCGTCTCGCCGGGCATGGCGATGTGGCGCGAGCGGCTGTTCGCGTCGATGTCGAAGAACGCGGTGAAGGCGTCCGAGTTCTTCCAGATCCCGACCAACCGCGTCGTGGAGCTCGGTACGCAGGTCGAGCTCTGATGCCACGCCGGCGCGCGTGACAGGACGGGCGCAGAGCATGCCGACCACGTGAGCGACCGCGCGCGCGTCGCGCTTGCGCTGCTCGTTCCGCTGTTGCTGCTGGAAGAGATGAACGGGCTTCCCTCGCTCGGCCTCGATCGGCCGTAGGAGCTCCCGCGACTGCAGGTCATCGGCACGCCTCCGGCGCCGTGCAAGGCAATCTTCGTGTCCTCGGCACGCGAGAAGGGGCTGTACGGCAAGGAGGTGGATGCACGCTACAGCCCCAACGTGGACGCCATGCGGGTGGCGGAGACCTCACATACGCCGACCATCGACGGTTTCGCGAGCTTCAGCCCGAAGGGTTGGGACCTGTCGCGGCCGGACGAGCCGGACTACCGCCAGCGGATCGCCGCCTACGCGCGCTGCAATGGAACCTGTCGCCGCCGTTTGCTGTGAGCGCACAAGAAAACGCCGGCTTGCGCCGGCGTTCCTCTGGGTTCCTGTTGCGGGTCTCGGGTCAGGCCACGGCCGCCATCTGCGACCGCATCGTCTTCATCGCCTTGGACTCGATCTGGCGAATCCGCTCGGCGGACACGCCATACTCGTTCGGCGAGGTCCTGCAGCGTCGCCGCGGAGTCGTCCTCGCGCAGCCAGCGCGCCTCGATGATGCGGCGGCTGCGGTCGTCGAGCTTGGAAAGCGCGGTCTGCAGTCCCTTGCTGCGGTTCGCCGCCGTCTGCTCGCGCTCGAGGATCTTCGCCGGCTCGTCCTCGCTGTCCGTGAGGTAGGCGATCGGCGAGACGAAGTTGTCCTCGTCGCCCGGCGTCGGGTCGAGCGCCACGTCGTGGCCGCCGAGGCGCGTTTCCATCTCCACGACCTCCTCCGGCTTGACGCCCAGGTCCCTGGCGATGGCCTTCGCCTCCGCGACCGACAGCGCGGCCGAGCTCGTCTTCATGCTGCGCAGGTTGAAGAACAGCTTGCGCTGCGCCTTGGTCGTGGCGACCTTCACCAGCCGCCAGTTGCGCAGGATGTACTCGTGCATCTCGGCGCGGATCCAGTGCAGCGCGAACGAAACGAGGCGCACGCCGCGCTCGGGATCGAAGCGGCGGACGGCCTTCATGAGGCCGACGTTGCCTTCCTGGATCAGGTCCGCCTGCGGCAGGCCGTAGCCCATGTAGTTGCGCGACACGGCCACCACCAGCCGAAGGTGGGACAGGACGAGCTGGCGCGCGGCATCGATGTCGTCGCTTTCCTTCAGGCGGCGGCCGAGCGCCGTCTCCTGTTCCGCCGTCAGCAGCGGGAACCGGTTCACGGCCTGGATGTAGTGGTCGAGGCTTCCCAGTGACGCAGGGGTGGGAAACGCCAGGGTCGTACTCGTCATGCCTTCGGTCTCCTTGTTGGGCATCGCGCGGACGGGATTTCTTGGACGTCCCCGCCGTCACCCGACACCAGTTTAGCACTCGAAGGATTGGAGTGCTAAGCCGGCGATTGGTTCCCGACTAAATCGATCGGGTTTGTCCAGCCGGGGCGACTACGCCGCAAACCCTATCAGGGCCGGCGTTCCAGGCGACACCAGTGCGACGTACCGGCCGTAGAGGCGGTCGGCCGGCGACGGGCGCCGACGGACAGCGGACTAAACCACTCGCCGCACAGGTTGGACCGACCTGAACGCGGCGGGTTGCACGGGACCCCGATGTAAGCGCACGCTTACGCCGGATGCGACGCTATTTCTCGACGCCTTCCGGCAACAGCGCCTCGACGAACTCCCGCGCCACGAAGGGCCGCAGATCGTCGACGCCCTCGCCGACCCCGATGAAGCGCAGCGGCACCGGGTGCTGCTTGGCGATCGCCGCGACCACGCCGCCCTTGGCGCTGCCGTCGAGCTTGGTGACGATGAGCCCGGTCAGGCCGACGGCCGCGTCGAACGCCTTGACCTGCGCCAGCGCGTTCTGGCCCGTGTTGGCGTCGAGCACGAGCAGCGACTTCGTGCGGAGCGCCGGGATGCGCCTTGGCGAGCACTCGCTTCACCTTGCGCAGCTCGTCCATCAGGTGGCGCCTGCGTCGGCAGCCGCCCCGCGGTGTCGGCGAGGACCACGTCGATGCCCCGGGCCTTGGCGGCGTTGACCGCATCGAACATCACCGATGCCGCGTCGCCCCCCGCCTGCTGGATCACGGCGACGTTGTTGCGCTCGCCCCAGACGGTGAGCTGCTCGCGTGCGGCCGCGCGGAAGGTGTCGCCCGGCCGCCAGCAGGACCGAGAGGTTCTGCTGCTGCAGCCACTTCGCGAGCTTGCCGATCGAGGTCGTCTTGCCGGCGCCGTTGACCCCGGTCAGCATGATCACGAACGGCCGCTCCGGACCGATCACCAGCGGCTGTTCGATCGGCGCGATGAGGTCGACCATGCGCCTCGGCGAGCTCGGTGCGCGGGTCGGCGCTCTCGCCCGACTTGCGCCACCGGGCCTTGAGGTCCTCCAGCAGGTGATCGGTCGCATCGACGCCGACGTCGCCGGTGAGCAGCGCCGTCTCGAGCTCCTCGAGCGCCTCGGCGTCGAGCTTGCGGCGGCGGAACACGCCGGTCAGGGCGCCGGAGAGCTTCTCGCGCGACAGCCCGAGGCCGGCCTTGAGCCGATCGGTCCAGGAGCGCTTCGGCGCCGGCGGCTCGGCCTGGGTGAGCTCCGCGCGCACCGGTTCCGCCGGCAGGAGGCGTCCGGCGGCGACGGGTCGTCCGCGGACTTGGCCGCGGGCGAGGCCTCGGCGGGGGGCTTCTTCTTGAAGAAATCGAACAACGGGGCACCACGCAACGCGGCCGGCGAGGGAAACGCCGGCGAAGCTAGAATTCTACCGGTTCCCTCAACCCGGCTTCCCGTGCCCCCGTCCACCGCCCAGCGCGTCCGCGTCATCGGCGGCCGCTTCCGCGGCCGCGTCATTCGCTTCCCGCAAGGCGCCGAGCGTGCGGCCCACTCCCGACCGCGTCCGCGAGACGCTGTTCAACTGGCTGGGCCAGGACTTGGCCGAGCTGTCGACGCTCGACCTCTACGCGGGCAGCGGCGCGCTCTCGCTGGAAGCGCTGTCACGCGGCGCGGCGCTGGCGGTGGCCATCGATCGCGATCCCGCGCTCGTCCGGGCGATCGCCGACACCGCGCGCGACGTTCGGCGCGGCGGGACTCGAGGCCCACGCGGCCGACGCCCGTGCCTGGCTCGCCAACGACCGCCGCCGCTACGACGTCGATCTTCCTCGACCCGCCGTTCGGCGACGATCCGTGGCCGTGGCTGCTGCCGGCGTGCGCGGCGCGTCTCGCGGCGGGCGGCTACCTCTATGCCGAGGCCGCGCGCGCGCTGACGCCGCCGCCGGGCTGACGTTGCACCGCCACGCGAGGGCCGGGCAGGTGCATTATCATCTGCTGCGCCCATCCGACGGATCCCCATGATCAAGGTCGTCTATCCCGGCACGTTCGATCCGCTGACGCGAGGCCACGAGGACCTCGTCCGCCGCGCGGCGCGCGTGTTCGACCGCGTGGTGGTGGCGGTGGCGGACAGCGAGGCCAAGCAGTCCCTTCTTCACCGGCGCCGAGCGCGTCGCGATGGCGCGCGAAGTCCTGTCCGGATACGACAACGTCGAGGTGATCGGCTTCTCGTCGCTGCTCATGGACTTCGTGCAGGCGCAGGGCGCGAAGATCATCCTGCGCGGGCTGCGCGCGGTGTCCGACTTCGAGTACGAGTTCCAGATGGCCGGCATGAACCGGCACCTGTACCCGAATGTCGAAACGCTGTTCCTGACGCCGTCCGAGCAGTTCACGTTCATCTCGGCGACCATCGTCCGCGAGATCGCGCGCTTCGGCGGCGACGTCAGCCATTTCGTGCATCCGCTGGTCGCGGAGAAGATTCGCGCGCGGGTCGCGGAGCGCACGGCGAAGACGTGAAGCCATGGCCCTGATGATCACCGACGAGTGCATCAACTGCGACGTGTGCGAGCCCGAGTGCCCGAACGACGCGATCGCGCAGGGCGCGGAAGATCTACGTGATCGATCCTGCGAAGTGCACCGAGTGCGTCGGCCACTTCGACACGCCGCAGTGCCGCGAGGTCTGTCCCGTCGACTGCATCCCGGTGAATCCGGATCACGTCGAGACGCGGGAGGTCCTGTTCCTCAAGTACGAGGGACTGATGGCCGCGAAGGCCGCCGACGGCGTGCCGGGCTAGCACGATCCGGATTGCGCAATGACAACGGGCGCCCGCGGGCGCCCGTTGCGCTTTCGGCCGGGGGCGATACGCCCCCGGTTCGTTACTTCGGCCAGTTCGTGCGTGATCGAGCCATTGCAGGTGCTGCCCGCGCAGCTCAGCCCGCCCAAGTCCGGCGAGTAGTTGCGGACGTTGATCCAGTACGTCTGGCCCGGCACCAAGTTGAGCGGTGCCGCGCCGACGTTGAAGCCGACGAACGTCGACGTGCCATAGGCCACCGTGAACGGGCCGTTGGCGCCGGTCGTGTCCACCGTGCGGAAGTCGCATGCGCTCTTCGAGATCGTCATCTGGCGCGGCCGTCGGCGGGCTCGCCGTACTCGGCGAAGCTCGTGTTGCCGGCGGTGGTGTAGCTCGCGGGGCTCGACGGAACCACGAAGCTCAGCGCAATGACGCCGTTGGCCTGGAAGCCGCCCATCGATGTCGACAGCATGCGCGAGTTGTCGCCCCAGTTGATGCCCTGGCGGATCACGTTGCTGTAAGACGCCGCACAGGTCCGCCACCGCCACCACCGCCGGCAGGCTGCCAGTTCACCACCTGGCCGGCCGCGCCACCCGTGCCGAACTGGTTGGTCGCCGCGACGTAATAGGTCTGGCTGCCCGACGCCGTCGACGAGGCCGTGCAGGTGTTGCGTCGCGCTGCTGCAGCCGGTCCAGACGTAGCCAGTGGGCGAGCCGTCACAGGTCGCGGTGAAGGTGATCGTCTGGCCGACTGTCGGCGTCGGGTTGCTCACGCCGATCGTGCAGCGCGGCGGCGACGTCGCCGGCGCGGTCCAGTTCACCGGGATCGACGCGCGTCGGTCCGGCACCCGCGCCGTTGCTCGCGACCAGCGTAGTAGGTCTTGGTGCCGGCCGCCGTGACCGAGTCGGTGCAACTCGCGCTGTTGGACGTGCAGCCGGTCCACACGAAGTTCGTCGGGCTGTTCGTGCACGACGCCGAGACGGTGATCGTGGTTCCGGTCTGCGGCTGCGAATTGGTCGACGAAAGCGTGCACGACGGCGTGGCCGCCGCCGCGCGCCAGTTCACCGAGATGTACGACGCTGCACCGACGCCCGTTGCGTTGCTCGCGGTGAGGGAATACGTCTGCGGTGCCGGCAACGGCCGAGGAGGCCTGGCACTGCACCCCGGTGCACGTGACGCCCGACCACGCGAAGTTCGTCGGATTGCCCGTGCACGAGGCCGACAGCACGATGGACGTGCCGATCAGCGGTGCGCTGTCGCTCGCGAAGATCGAGCAATTGGGAATCGGGTCGGGCGTGCCGCCGACCGCGCCACCACCCCCGCCGCCGCCGCCACCACCACCGGCGCCTTGCTTCCACTCGACATCGACCGCAACGCGCGGACCGGTGCCGGCGCTGTTGATGCCGTCGACCGAGTACCGGGCGTAGCCCGCGTTGGACGTGTTGACCGAGCAGGTCGACGACGTCGCCGCGCAGGCTGGCATGATCGAGCAGATCGATTGGAGGAGATAGTTGCACTCCATCCAGTCGTATTGCACGGGCGCGTTGCTGCAGTTCGCCGTCAGGACGAGCGGGACGCCCGTCGTCGGCGTGGCGGTGCTGGGCGTAATCGTGCAGATCGGCAGCGTGCCCGAGGTGCCACCCCAGGCCACCTTGATGCTGACCGGTGCTGCCGGGGCCTGCGCGTTCGACGAGTAGAGCGTGTAGGTCTTGCTGCCCGCCGTCGTCTCCTTGACCGTGCACGACGACGGTGGTGCTCGTGCAGCCCTGCCACAGGTAGCTCGTCGGGTTGTTCGTGCAGGTGGCCGAGAGCGTCACGCTGGTGTTGAGCGCAGGGCGCGCCGCTGCTCGCGTTGACCGTGCAGTTCGGTCCGGCGCTCGACGGCGCCGGCACGACGGAGCCGCGGCGTGGGCGCGCAGAACGCGGACGGGAACGCCGGATCGCCGTCGCCTTCGGGCGCGTAGCCCTTGGCCGTCATGAACTGGAAGATCGCCATCTGATCGGTGTAGCGATGATTGACGTCGGGGCGCTTGTCCCACAGGCGCGTGACGGTCGTGGTGTCGGCCGGGCACTTGCCGTTGGCGTCGACCAGGAACGCGCGGAAGACCTCGCCCGACTCGTATTGCCAGACGTCGCCGGGAACTGGCCTTCACGTCGTCGCACTCGGTGACCTTGGCCGAGTAGAAGTGCGAGCTGAAGCTGCTCGGCGTAGAACCGGCACACGGGCTGCGAGCCCGCGAGCGTGCTGCCCGCCTTGATCACCGGGAAACTGGTAGCCCGTGCGGGTCCACCCCGGGTGGACGCCGGTGTCGAGATCCGCGATCTCGGCGGCGTTCGCCGTGATGAAGTAGTGATCGAGCCCCGAATGGTAGAACTCGATCGCTTGTGCCTGCTCGGAGGCGGGGATGGCGGCTTGCGTGTACAGCGTTATCGCTGCCAGCAGCACGCCCAGTAGGGCTCGGATTCGCATGATGTAGGGCCAGGTCCTACCCGGCGGGAAATGGGCAAAAAATCCATTATAGGACAGCGATTTTGGCCATCCGGTTCCCTCGATCGCGAAATACGATAGAGAGGAAACAATCGTGTCCCGCCAAATCAGGCGATTACTTCCACACGAAAAATTTTAGTCCTACATTGCGCTTTGCGATAGTGTCGCCGAGAGGCGTCACAAGCGCGTGTCGGGATATGACGTCAGCGTAGAACTGAGTCCTACGCGCCGAATCGGTAAAAACTTCGGAAAACGTCAAGCGTTGGCGGCCAGCGGAAGGGCGTCGGGCGCTTCGATGATGGCGTCGATTCCTGCGCTGTCGCAGCTGCAGGCCCTTCAGCTGCTGGCGGATGGACTCTTCCTGCTGCTCGAGCTCGGCGATGCGCTCCTCGAGCTCGCCGCTCGCGATGTGGATGCGCTTGATGCTGTCCAGGCGCCGGCGCAACTGCAGGTGATGCTCGCGCACCTGCGTCTCGAGCGGCGACATCACGGCCTTGAGCCACGCCTCGACGTCGCGATTGGCGATCACGTACACGTGCTTCACGCGCGAGGCGATGGTCTCGAAGAAGCGCCGCATGAGCGCGAACTTGGCCTTGCTCACCATGTTCCACAACGTGTTGAAGTGCGTGTTGTAGGCGCGTTCCAGCCGCTCGATCTCCTTCTGATACTTGAGCACGGAGAACTGCGGCGGATTGAAGGGCTCGAGCCCGTGCTCCTTCGCGAAGCGCGGTACATCGCGCGCATCATGTCGTGGATCTCCGCCGACTGCCGCGCGGCCGACGCGAAGTCGCCCTGGATCTGGCGGAAGAAGTCGGTCATCGCGCGTGCGCACGCCGCGCGTGAACGGGCTGTCCTCGATCTGCCGGCGCGTCTTGCCCGCGTTGGCGCGCAGCGTCTCGAGGCCGATGTGATCGAAGAGGTCGTTGGTCTGCTGCGTGAACACGTTGCGCAGCGCGGTGTAGCGCGCGAGACCGCGCTCGAAGAGCTCCTTCTCCTCGCGCACGCGCTCCATCATGTGGCCGACGACGTCCTGATTCTTGCCGCGCAGCGCGCGCAGCTCCGCCAGCTGCTCGCCGATGCCGCCGGTGCGCGCGTCGAGGATCGCGCGCACGCCGGCGACGACCGAGCGGACCTCGCCCTGCGACGCCGCGCCGACGATGTCGCGCTTCGCGGGAATGAGGTTCTGCGACAGCGGCCGCCTCGAGCGCCGGCAGCCGGCTGCGCGCGAGCAGCGCGTCGTCGCCGTTGACCTTGGCCGCGAGCGCCTTCTGCGCGGAGGTGGCGAACACCTGCGACGGCGGCACGTTCAGCATCGTGCGCCGTCGCCTTCACCTGGCGCTCGATCTCGGCGTCGATCGCGCCCTCGGACTTCAAGTCGTCCCAGAGGCCGTCGATCTTGTTGAGGATCACGAGGCGGCCGGACCGGCTCGCCGGGTCGTCGCCGGCGAGATGCTGGTTCCACACCTCGAGATCGGTCTTGGTGACGCCCGCGTCGGCGGCGAGGATGAAGAGCAGCGCGTGCGCGTTGGGCAAGCAGGTTGAGCGTGAGCTCGGGCTCGGTGCCGATCGCGTTGAGGCCCGGCGTGTCGAGGATGACGAGCCCCTGCTGCAGCAGCGGATGCGGGAAGTTGATGATCGCGTGGCGCCAGCACGGGATGTCGACGTTGCCCTCGGCGCCGAGCTCGAGCGCGGCGAGGATGTCGTTCTCGTCGTCGCTGAAAAGACCGTACTTGCGCGCGAGCTCGACGGGCACGCGCTTGACCTGCGAGACGCGCGAGAGCGCGTCGCTCATCTTCTCCGCGGAAGAAAGGTCGAGCGTGAACGTGACCCACTCGTCGGCGTAGTTCTTGAACTCGGCGACCGTGGCGTCCTTCAGGCGCGTCTCGATCGGCAGCAGCCGGATCGACGGCGGGCGTGCCGGATCGTAGAGGAGCTCGGTCGGGCACATCGTCGTGCGCCCGGCCGCCGACGGCAGCAGCCGCTGGCCGAAGTCGGCGAAGAAGATCGCGTTGATGAGCTCGGACTTGCCGCGCGAGAACTCGGCGACGAACGCGACGACGAGCTTGTCCTGTTGCAGTCGCTCGAGCAGCTGCTGCACCCGCAGGTCGACCTGGGCGTCGGCCAGGTCCTGTTCCTGCAGCCATTCGTGCAGCGACAGCACGCCGGCCGACAGTCGGCGGCGCCAGTCGCCATACGCCTCGAAGCGGGCCGCGAGATCGCGGGAAGGAACCATGTCGCTCCTGCTCGTTAGGGTGCGCGCCGCGGTACCGCGTTGCGGGGCGGGGCCGAAATGTAGCATGGGCCCGTCAAGCACAAGTCGTGCCTCGGCGGTCCTCGGGGCCAGGCGGGACAGCGGCCGGGTGCGGGGATCCACCCGGCGTCACCGCGGCCTGCCGGACAGCGTCGCCCGGGGTGCCCGCGCCGGTCACCCGGAGCCGCCCGCGTTTAGCGCTGGCAGGCCGCGCAGTAGAACGAGGCACGGGCGCCCAGCCGGCGCACGCCGGATCGTCGGTGCCGCACACCCGGCAGGGCTCGCCTTCCCGTCCGTAGACGAAATACTGGAGCTGAAAGTAGCCGGGCTCGCCGCTCGCGTCGACGTAGTCGCGCAGCGTGCTGCCGCCTTTGGCGATGGCCTCGGTCAGCACGTTGCGCACGTCGTCGACGAGCCGGACGAGCCGTGGCCTCGACACCCGGTGCGCCGGCAGGCTCGGCCGGATGCCTGCCCGGAACAGCGATTCGTTGGCGTAGATGTTGCCGACGCCCACCACGACGCCGTTGTCCATGAGCGCGAGCTTGATGGCCGCGGTACGGCTGCGCAGCGTTCGCCAGAGGTACGCGGCGTCGAACGCCGGGTCGAACGGCTCCGGTCCGAGGCGGGCGAGCAGCGGATGGGCGTCGGCGGGCGACGGGCACCCAGAGGATGGCGCCGAAGCGGCGCGGGTCGTTGTAGCGGACGACCGTGCCGTCGTCGAGGACGAGGTCGACGTGGTCGTGCGCGCGGCGCTCGGGGGGACGCTTGTAGACGCGCAGGCTGCCGGTCATGCCGAGATGCACGAGCAGCGTGTCCGCGCCGATCCGGAACAGTAAGTACTTGCTGCGGCGGTCGATGCGGTCGATGCCGCGCCCGACCAGGTTCTTTCGCGAGGTCGGAAGGAACCGGCCAGCGCAATCGGGAGTCGTAGACATGCAGTGCCGCCACGCGGCGGCCTTCGACGTGCGGCGCGACTCCGCGTCGCGTGGTTTCGACTTCGGGGAGTTCGGGCATTGTCCATGGCGCGCTGGACACGTCCCAGGCGCGTTTGTTGCGTTGCCGGATATAGCCTAACATCGACCGCGAACACGCCCCGGGCGCAGCGCCTGCCGGCGGCACCCTCACATTCGTTGCAGCGAGCCCGCATGCCGTCCGCTTTCCGCACTCTGTCCGCCTTTGCCTTGCGCGCCGTGCCGCTGGTGCTCGTGACGGCCGTCGCGTTCACGCGCGACCCCCGGCCTCCACGCCCAGTCGCTGTCCCCGGGGCTGGCGCCGGAAGCCACGCCCGTCCCGCGCGACGGCTCGGGTCTCACGCCCGACATCTTCTACCGCGTGCTCCTCGGCGACGTCGCCCTGCAGCGCGGCGAGACCTCGCTTGCCGCGCGCGCGTTCTACGAGGCCGCGCGCGAGTCGCGCGACGTGCGCATCGCGAAGCGCGCATCCGAAGTGGCGCTCGCGGCGCGCATGCGCGGGCTCGCGCAGGAATCGGCGAAGCTGTGGTCGACGCTCGACCCCTCGGCCGAGCGGCCGAAGCAGATCCTCGCGGCGCTCGCGGACGGCGGCACGGGCCGCGGCAACGTCGACGGCGGCTTCGACAGCGACTTGAAGCAGCGGCTCGAGAAGGTCATTGCCGACGCCGCGTTGACGGAGCGCGGACCCGGCGAGGTGTTCCTCCAGCTCAACCGCTTCTTTGCCGACACGCAGGACAAGCGGCAGACGTTCGAGCTGGTGCGCGAGCTCGCGAAGCCCTACCCCAACAATGCCGAGGCGCATTTCGCGGTCGCGCTCGCCGCCTACAGCGGCGGCATCCCCGAAGGCAGCCCCGACAACACGGCGATGCTCGAGGTGGACCGCGCGCTCGCGATCAAGCCCGACTGGGAACGCGCCGCGCTCCTCAAGACGGAGCTCCTCGCGCGCAACAAGAACGACGACGCGATCACCTACCTCTCGTCGTTCCTCGCGGCCAATCCGGAGTCGCGCGCGGCAGCGGGCGCGCTCGCTCAGCTGCTGGTCGAGCAGAAGCGTTACGGCGAGGCGCGCGCGGTGTTCCAGAAGCTCTGGGACAACGATCGCAGCGCGCGCGAGTTCGAGTTCGGCATCGCGGTGATCTCGGTGCAGATGAAGGACTGGGACACGGCCGAGTCGCTCTTCGACGACCTGAAGCGCGCCAACTACGGCGAGAACGGCGCGGTCGAGCTCTACCTCGCCCAGATCTCGGAGGAGAAGGGCCGCTACCAGGAAGCGATCGATCGTTACAAGGCCGTGCCCGAGGGCGAACGCGCCTGGCTCGCGAAGCTGCGCATCGCGGCGATGATGGGCAAGCTCGGCAAGGTGGCGGATGCGCGCCGCTACCTCGAGGATCTCCCCGCCGTCACCATCGACCAGCGCGTGCAGGTGCGGCAGGCGGAAGCGCAGCTCCTGCGCGATGCCAGCGACAACAAGGGAGCGTACGACGTGCTCGTTGCGGCGCTGGCCGAGCACCCGGACTCGCCCGAGCTCCTGTACGACACCGCGATGGTCGCCGAGCGCATCGACCGGATCGACGATGCCGAGTCGCGGCTGCGCCGCGTGGTCGAGCTGAAGCCCGACGATGCGCAGGCGCTCAATGCGCTCGGCTACACGCTGGTCGACCGCACGCCGCGCGTGGCCGAAGGCTATGCCCTCATCGAGCGCGCGCACAAGCTCTCGCCCGACGATCCGTTCATCCTCGACAGCATGGGCTGGGCGCTCTTCCGCATGGGCAAGTATGCGGAGGCCGAACAGTACCTGCGCCGCGCGATGAAGGAGCGCCCCGACGCGGAGATTGCCGCGCACCTCGGTGAAGTGCTGTGGGCGAACGGGCGAGCGCGACCGCGCGCAGGACATCTGGCAGTCGCAGTTGAAGAGCAACCCGGACAACCCGGTGCTGCTCGAGACCGTGCGGCGCCTCGCGCGCTGACCCGGCGCCCGCACCGGCGGCCGGAGGTGAGACCGCTGCGCGCGTATGGCGCTGCGGTCGCCGCGCTGGCGCTGGCCGCGTGCGCGACCGTCGGGCCGGCCACCGCCCCCGCGGACATGAAGGTCGTCCCGGCGTTCGACACGGCCGGCCGCCTTTCCGCGCGTCACGGAGACGACGGCGCCGCCGTCCACTTCACGTGGACGCACGCGCCGCGCAACGACGTGTTCGACGTTGCCACCCCGCTCGGCCAGACCGTCGCGCGGTTGCGCGGCGATGCCGCCGGCGTGTTCGTCGAGCGCCCCGGCGAGGCGCCGGTCAAGTATCCGGACTGGAATTCATTGACGCAGGCGGTCATCGGCGTGGCCATCCCGGTCGACGGACTGACGTTCTGGCTGCAGGGCGCGCCGGCGCCCGATGCGCAGTCGGACATCGAGCGCGACGGCGCCGGGAAGGCCGCTCGTGCTGCGCCAGCAAGGGTGGGAGATCGTCTACTCGTACGGCGACGGCGAGCGCGCGGCCCGTCCGCAGCGGCTCGTCATGCGATATCCCGATGCCCAGCCGATCGAGGTGCGCATCGTGGTGGATCGCTTCGACGCGGCCGTGCCGTGAGCGCGCCGGGCAGTCGAATGAGCGCGCAGGGCAGTGCAGCGAGCGACGCCAGCCTCACGGTCGCCGCGCCGGCGAAGGTCAATCTCTTCCTGCACGTCACCGGGCGCCGCGACGACGGTTATCACCTGCTCGAATCGGTGTTCGCGCTCGTCGATCTCGCGGACACGATCACACTCGCGCTGCGCGACGACGGCGCGATCGTGCGCACGCACGACGTCGCCGGCGTGCCGCCCGACGCCGATCTCGCCGTGCGCGCGGCGCGTGCGCTGCAGGCCGCGGCGGGCGTGCGCAAAGGGGTGGCGATCACGCTCGACAAACGCATCCCGCAGGGGGCCGGCCTCGGCGGCGGCAGCAGCGACGCCGCGAGCGTGCTCCTCGCGCTCAATCGGCTGTGGCGCCTCGACTGGCCGCGGACGCGCCTTGCGGAGATCGGTCAGTCGCTCGGCGCCGACGTGCCGTTCTTCATCGGCGGCGAGCATGCGATCGTGCGCGGGATCGGCGAGAAGCTGTCGGCCGTCACGCTGCCGCTACTCTGGCTCGCGCTTGGGCTTTCCGCGCTGCCACGTGGCCACCGCGGAAGTCTTCGCGGCAGCCGAATTGACACGCAACACGCCGTCGGCGAAAATAGACGTCTTTTCCGATGGTTACGGACGCAACGACCTTGCTCCCGTGACCGCGGCGAGATTCCCGCCGGTTGCCCGAGCCCTCGCAGCGCTGCGCAGGGCCTGGCCCGGCGGCGCGGATGAGCGGTTCGGGTGCCTGCGTGTTCGCGGCGTGCCCGGAGGAAGACGACGCGCGACGCGCACTGGACGCGCTACCCGCCGACGTCGACCGTTTTCTCGCACGCACGCTCGCGCGCCATCCGCTCGCCGGATTCGCGCGATAATCGGAGAACGCGCAGCCGGCGCACGATTTCCGCTGGGGAGTCGCCAAGTGGTAAGGCACCGGATTTTGATTCCGGCATTCGTAGGTTCGATCCCTACCTCCCCAGCCATTTAGATTCAAAAACTTACCTCTAGTATAACCCCCGCCACCACGCTCCGTGGGACACTGGTGGGACACTCCCCGACAGGATTCTCGCCTGACCACGGCCTGTTGATCTGCACCGAAAACTGACCCCTTTTCAGGGGTGATTTGCATCGAAATTTGACCCACGTATAGACACTGTCCTGCTCGGGATGCTGAGCGGGAGAAGGAGTGATCAACGTGGCGATATTGAGTGTCATCAGACGCTGGCATCTGCGGGACGGGGTATCGATTCGGGAGATTGCGCGGCGCTCGAAGCCGTCGCGCAAAACGATTCGGAAGTATCTGGCGAGCGCGGTGGTAGAGCCGCGGTATCCGCGGCGCAAGAGCCGGAGCAAGCTGGACGGGTTCGCGGCGAAGCTGACTGCGTGGCTGGTGGCGGATGCCCGCAAAGGGCGCATGTTGGCGCCGACCGAAAACTGACCCACTTGGCGTGGGTCAAATTCGATTCGGCGCGGACATAGATGAGCACTGTCGATTTGGCTTACACCCATCGTGACCAAGGATTGGCAGTTTTCGCTGTCTTCTTGTTTTGAAGTGGAAAATTCGCCCCGTACAGTTATTGCTTACATAGCACCTTTGCATTGATTCGAGCGACGGTTCCCGACGCATCGCGTCGGGCTGTGTGCTGTGAGTCACGGGGGATGCCATGAAACTGACGCGTTTTGCAACCATTGTATTAGTGCCGATGTTGGCTGTTATTTCGCTGCCTACTTACGCTCAACAAACGGGGGGCTTGCCTGCTTTAGAGCGGCGCGTCGCAGCCCTCGAGACCACGGTTGCTACCCTTGTCGGGGTTAATGCTACTCAGTCGACGGCTATCGCGGCGCTGCAGACACAACTGGCCGCGACCAATGCTCGTCTTACAGTCGTCGAAGGAAAGTTGACGTTCTTGACCGTGATTGGCAGCGATATGTACATCACCGGTGCCAATCTTCATATCATCAATGGGCTCGGCGCTACCAATGGCTACCCTACCGACCCCCGGTCAACCGATTCCAATCTCACCCACGTAAACGGTACCGGCAACGTCATCATCGGTTATGACTCGGAGGCCGTTTTTAACAGCGGCGGGAGGAATGGCTCTCACAATCTAATCGTGGGCGATGGACATGCGTACAGCTCCTTCGGTGGGATCGTGGCCGGACGTGATAACGGAATCGAGGCGCCATATGCGACCATTTCTGGCGGTCGCACCAACCTTGTCAGCGCATCGTGGGGAAGCATCGTCGGAGGCGCTTTCAACACAGTTGACGGCAGTACTGGCGCAATCCTGGGTGGCAATGCCAACTACGCCAGCGCAATCGACGCGACGGTCTCTGGCGGGAATGCGAACCGCGCCACTGCGCGTTTTGCTTCGGTCAGCGGCGGCAGTGGTGTAGTGCAGGCCACCGAGTTCGGGTGGTCGGCCGGCGCCTCCGGGGCTACCATCTCGGGAAGCTTCGTTTCACCTTGATATGGCTGGCAATCAGGGCGGCGACGTCGCTCAATTCCGTAGCTGGAGTTACGTGACTCTAGCCGAAATATTGCGGTGGGCGTCGCCCAAAATCCCGAACCCAATGAACGAACCGGACCACGCTTTGTCCGCAGCGGCCTCCAATATTCCTGCCGCGCGTTCCAAGTCGGCAAACTGTGCAGTAAGGCGACTGCGGTCAGTTCTGCATTACCGGATTAAACGAGCTTCCCAAGTCAGCTCTCCGCAGGACAACTGCCGCTCGGCCGTCCGGATGATTTGTGTGAAAGGCCAACCACCTGCGCGACATTCTGCAAATGGATGAAGTCAGATTTGCCGCATTCTATGAACGGTACCGTGCGCACTGCATCCGTGCCGGCGTGGAACCGCTGACGACGGAGGCTACCCTCGCCCTGATGGCGGAGTGGCACCCGGACGGGCCTTTTGGCGGCGAGGTGGAAGCGGCGCGTTTAGGGCGTGTTAACACTACGCATTGCTTCGACAATCAATGCGAAGTTGATAAAGGCGACGAACATGACGTCGAGCTTCTCGAATCGGGAGAACACTCTGCGGAAGCCTTTCAGTCGCCGGAACAACCGCTCAATCTCGTTGCGGCGCTTGTACATTGCCCGGGCATACTCCCATGGCTGGACGCGCGTACGAAGCGGCGGCACGACGGGCACGAAGCCGAGGTCGAGTGCCAGCTGCCGGGTCTCGTCGCCCTCGTACGCCCGGTCCATGAGCAGGTGGATGGGGCGGCTCGACGGACCCAGGCGATTTAGGAGTGCCCGGCCAGCAGGCGCGTCGTGGGCTTGGCCCGGTGAAAGCGCGAAGGTTATGGCCGTTCGAGCATCCGCGGCAACCATATGAATCTTGGTGGTCCATCCTCCGCGAGACCTGCCGATGGCTTGGGGGCCGTTTTTTTTAGAGCCCCCGTGCCATCCGGATGGACTTTGACAATCGTGCTGTCCAAGGACACGGCCTCGATCTTGATCCGCACGATCTGCTCTTTCTGCAGTTGCGCGAACACTCGATCGAGCACGCCGCTCTTGGACCACCGATTCATCCGGGTGTAGATGGTGTGCCAGTTCCCGAATCGCTTGGGCAAGCCACGCCACTTGCAGCCGTGCTCCGCTACGTAGAGGATGGCATTGAGAACTGCGCGATTGGAGAGACTGACGTTCCCCCGCTGCGTGGGGAGGCAATCCGCAATTCGCTGGTATTGAACTTCGGTGATCTCCATCCCCGAAGTCTACCAACAAAATTTGGATTAGTGTTAACACGCCCTAGCCGCTTTGTCCCGCGTCGGACGCCTCATGGTTCGCGATTACATCCTCTACGCCGCAATTGGGGTACTCGTCGTAGCCTTGCTGTGGGTCAGACGAGTCGCTACTCGAAGGCTGCGCGGGAATCGGCTAAAGAAGGCGCGCACCTCGGCGTCGAGCACGTTGATGAGCACCATAATGAGGTCGACGCGGCCTGACGGGTCCGCTCGCAAAGAGATGCGGTCGGACGAAGCGCACAGCAGCGGGAAGGTCGTGGACACGTCCGAAATGCTCCGTGACAACTGGGTCCGGGCACCGAACTCCATCACCGGTGTACGACGGGATACGGATTAGCGGGGAAAGTTGGTTGCAGGGCCGGCAGTAAATTCCTGACAGTGAATATGCCCCTCGCACGCGTACCGCAACCAAAGCCCGCTCGAATATTGATTATTCCCCTGCCGTCCTACGTAACATGCGCCGGGCAGCCGACGCTCCGACGCTCGTTCCCGCCTTATGCTGAGCCATCCCTCATCCCGTCGGAGACCCTCATGCTTGCCGAACCCGGTACACCTGAGTGCACTAACCAACTAACAGAGCTTTTCGAACTGTGGCTGAGCGAATGGGAGTCGGACGACTCGCGTTCGTTTCAGAGCATCAGGCTCGGCGCGCCGGCCCCAGGGCCCGCCTGCGATACCACTATGGGACTCCGTGAGGTGACGGCGCTAGGGACCGCCTACACACGCCTACTGAAAGGCAATGCCCGCCCCCAGTATCGCCCTGACTAACAGGCCGCGAGTTCGCACAAATCGGCGTGCCCAAAAAAAGGCCCCCCGACCCAGGGGAGGGGACGGGGGGCATCGGAGGTCCCCGTCCTGACGAGGACTAGGAGACCAACGGCAATGTTGAAGTAGACACCTTTCAGGTCGCTTTCATTTGCGTGCGGCGCGCGATTATTCCAGAACCCCACCGTCACATACTCAGCGGACCGGGAGACAAATCTCCTGCAGCACAGCGGTCCGCGATTGCTGAGTAATGAACTCGCACACCTCGGCCCTGTCCTATTGGCGGCAATTGAAAATGGGTAGGAGGTGAGGCGTATGTCCTATGGAATGAGGCGGAAGCAGATAGATTGGGACAAATGGGCGATGCGAACCGTTGTGACGCTTTCCAGTGTCAGTGTTGCGCTAGTCTCGGCTTACGCGGTGTACGCTGTAATTGAGCATGTCATCCACCGCGCCTAGTCTGGGCGCCCGCCGCTCGCCGGTTGCGGGTTAGCAAGCCGATTCCGGCGCTTAAGCGCGGAGCATCACCCGCCATTGCCGCAGCCGAACCCGCGAAGCAAAACCGTCGTGGCGGCCGCTTTAGGCCATGCTGCTAGGCACCTGAGTCGAGCTAGGCGCCGCTGCTTACGGATGGATGGCAACGCAACCCACTCCGGCTGCACTGACTGGCGGGACATTGGCGGGACACTGAGCCCCAAATAACTGGAGATACCCGGAGGCACCCGGAGCCAGTAACGCGCTGATTCAATTGTGGTCATATGTTCCTGATTGCGCTGGCTTTCTCGCTTCCCGCGATTTTGATTCCGGCATTCGTAGGTTCGATCCCTACCTCCCCAGCCACTAATTTTCAATCTCTTAGCTTGCAGCAAGAGCTATGTCGAACCAACAACGCTGGATCATCGATCCAACGTTTTCAATGCAATTTTGAAACAGCATGGCATTTATTAATGCCTTCCTCGCTCGAGGGACAGCAGTAAGACATCGACCCTCGAAACGGCCCCTTTTTCGACGGGCACACCCGGTCGACACGATGCTGGAATTGAAGACGGACGTGACGGCCAAGACCGACAACGCGGCAGCTATGCAGAGGTGGTCGCCTTACGAAGCGTACCCCGCGAGAGGGAGATGGCGCGAGGCTGTCGCCGTTACCTCCATCGACTAAGAGAAGCGTGCCCCGTTGCACGGCGGGGCGGCCCAGGCATCGCCTACGGCAAATTCGTTCCGGCCTTGCATTCAATAGTGTCCCCACCGCCATGGCCGATACGACAGGCATAGACGGATCGCGTCATCGGCTCGTAGAACCACGCAAACGAAATTCCATTCGACGATGAAGTTCCAATCGGTGTGGGTGTCTGCCGAGCATCCAGGCGACCTTGTCCCAAGACGTGAATCCCGTAACCAGCGAAGACTGCAACGAGTATCAGAGCTGCGACCTTTGTCATGGGATCCCCGAGTCAATGACTGCAACTTGCCCTAGAAACACGACATGGGTTGTTACCTATCGACGGCGACGATTGCCGATTGGGTCGACACGGCACCGAACGCTGATGTTGCCAGTTCCTGCGTCCGCGCGCACGACCGCGTCGTAGTGTCTCGACACTGCATGGTCCAAATTCCATGCTGCCCGTTCCGAACTAAGAACGGAATGTAAGCGACGGCGCGTGCGCGAGAGATTGAAACGCCGTCGAACGAGCACCTCGAAGCAAGCGATGGCGAACGCGGGACTTGAGTTGGAACGAAATACGCCTGCGTGGCGTTACAGATTGGACTTTCTGCGGATTGTTGCCTATACATTCCTGAAGCCCAGGCATTTGTTTTCTACAGACCAATACAGCCACGCTTGGGAAAGGAGGGACGTGGTCGATATCTGGTGGGTGGCGTTGGCGTTCGTCTGCGGCGGTCAGTTAGGGATGCTTCTCTTCGCCATGTTCGCGATTGCCCGGCAGAATGGGGACCGTTCAGACCCGGCTATTCCTGGCTGGGCAGCCGCGAGCAAGTTGCATAGTTCCATCAGCGACGAAGCGGACGCAGCGACGGGTTAGCCTCGCAACGGCACTGACGTATTCGCGATGCAAGTGTCGCGCGCAAATGGCGACAGGGGTCTGTTTCACGCATCCGCCCTCCGCGCCGGTGTTGAACCCCTGCCGCCGAAGGGTACGCACGCGTTGCTGGCGGAATGGCGGCTGCGCGGGCCCAGTTCGGATGAAGCCCAACGAAGCGCGATTTCCGCGGACCGATGGCAGCAAAATCCACTTCAAGATCGAAGCGGTGGCCTTGGACAGCACTATCGTGAAGGTGCATCCCGACGGGACCGTGGGCTCTAAGAAAACGGCGCCCAAGCCATTGGCAAGTCCTGCGGCGGATGGACCACTAAGATTCATATGGTTGCCGCGGATGCTTGAGCGGCCATAATGTTTGCGCTATCATCGGGCCAAACCCACGACGCGCCTGAGGGGCGCAAGCTGCTGCGCCATCTGGGCAAGGCGCCCAGGCCATCTGCACCTGCCGATGGCCGGGCATACGAAGGCGACGAGGCACGGCAACTCGCTCTCGATCTTGGCTTTATCCCAGTGGTACCACCCCTCAGCACCCGCATCGCGCCGCGGCAATACGATCGCGCCATGTACAAGCGCAGGAATGAGATCGAGCGACTGTTCAGGGCTCGACGTGATGTTCGTCGCCTTCATCCATTTCGCCCTGATCTTCGACGCCATGCGTAGCGTTAACACGCTCTGGCCGAAATATGTAAGTACTTGACGTTGTTGCTCTTGTTTCCTCCGGACAATGCAGACCATTTCGCTTCGTACGATCTTGGCTCCGCACTCGTAGGTTCGGCCTCTACCTCCCCAGCCATTCCCTCGCAGGGCCGCGGGCCCACCGCGCGCCGCGCACCATCGACATCCTCTGAGCGCCGCGTGTCGGCACGTCGGCGTCATCGCGTCACGCTGCGCCACGACGCGCGCACGTCGCGGCGCGATTTGGCCTCGTCGTGCTCCCGCGCGGGGGCCTCCGGCGTCGATTTCGGATAGACTCGAAGGCTCGCAAAAGGGGACGTTCCGACCATGGCTTTCGAGCGCATGCGCATCTTCTCGGGCAACGCGAATCCGAAGCTCGCCGAGGCGGTGTGCCGCCATCTCAACATCAGCCTGGGACGTTGCGTCGTCGGCAAGTTCTCCGACGGCGAGGTGATGGTCGAGCTCATGGAGAACGTGCGCGGCCGCGACGCGTTCATCCTGCAGTCGACGTGCCAGCCCACCAACGACAATCTGATGGAGATCCTGGTGATGGTCGATGCGCTGAAGCGCGCGTCGGCCGCGCGCATCACCGCGGCCATTCCGTACTTCGGCTACGCGCGGCAGGATCGCCGACCGCGCTCGGCCCGCGTCGCGATCACGGCGAAGGTGGTGGCCGACATGCTGTCGACCGTCGGCGTGAACCGCGTGATGGTGATGGACCTGCACGCCGACCAGATCCAGGGCTTCTTCAACATCCCGGTCGACAACATCTACGCGACGCCGATCCTGCTCGGCGACCTCTGGAAGCGCAACTACGAGAACCTGCTCGTCGTCTCGCCGGACGTGGGCGGCGTGGTGCGCGCGCGGGCGATCGCGAAGCGGCTCGACTCCGATCTCGCGATCATCGACAAGCGGCGACCCAAGGCCAACGTGGCCGAGGTGATGAACATCATCGGCGACGTCGAGGGCCGCTCGTGCGTGATCATGGACGACATCGTCGATACCGCGAACACGCTCTGCAAGGCGGCCACCGCGCTCAAGGAGCGCGGCGCGGTGAAGGTGGTGGCGTACTGCACCCACCCCGTGCTTTCCGGCGGCGCCGCGGCGCGCATCATGGAATCCGATCTCGACGAGCTGGTGGTCACCGACACGATTCCCCTGTCGCCCGAAGCGCAGGCGTGCGGGCGGATACGCCAGCTCTCCTGCGCCCAGCTCCTGGCCGAGACCATGACCCGGATCTCCAACGAGGAATCGGTCTCGTCGCTCTTCACGGACTGAGCGCACAGCCACCCGGGCGGCGCCCTGGTTTGCCAGGAGTGCCGTTTTCCGCTTATAATTTAAGGCTTTCCCGCCACCGGCCTCGGGCACGCAAGATTCCCATGGCCTGCCTGGCGGTTGTCGCCCATCGAGGCAACCTTGAGGCGGACGACCCGGCGCTCACCCGTTGAGCAAAGGGAAGGCCGCAGACAACCGGAGTCAGCATGAACATCGAATTCACCGCATTTCCGCGGGCCACCGAAGGCCGCGGCGCGTCGCGGCGCATGCGTCGCGCGGGCAAGGCCCCCGGCATCGTCTACGGCGGCACGGTCAAGCCCACGCCGATCGAGCTCGACCACAACGCGCTCTTCCACGCGCTGCGCAACGAGGCCTTCCACTCGTCGATCCTGACGATGAAGCTCGACGGCGCCGCCACGAAGGTGCTGCTGCGCGACGTGCAGATGCACCCGTTCCGCAACGAGATCCTGCACGTCGACTTCCAGCGCGTCGACGAGAACCGCAAGATCCACATGAAGGTGCCGCTGCACTTCGTGAACGCGGAGACGTCGCCGGCAGTGAAGCTCTCGGGCGCCATCGTCAGCCACGTGACGACCGAAGTGGACATCACCTGCCTGCCGAAGGACCTGCCCGGGTTCATCGAGGTGGATCTCTCGTCGCTCGACGTCGGCAACTCGATCCACGTCTCGGCGCTCCAGCTGCCCGGCGGCGTGACGGTCGTCACCCACGGCAAGCTCGACCCGGTGGTCGCCACCGCGGTGGTGCCGCGTGCGCACGTCGAGGCCGAGGAAGCGGTCGCAGCGGAAGGCGCGGCGGCGGCTCCGGCCGAAGCCGAGGCGAAGCCCGCGGCCGAAAAGGGCGCCGAGAAGAAGGAAGAGAAGAAGGACGAAAAGAAGAAGTAAGTCCGGTCCGCTGCGCGAACGAGGCCCGCCCGAACCGCGCGGGCCTTTTTCGTTTGGTGAACGGCTCATCGCCATGGCATCTCCCATCCGCCTCGTCGTGGGCCTCGGCAATCCGGGGCGCGAGTACGTGCGCACGCGGCACAACGCGGGCTTCTGGTTCGCCGACGAGCTGGCGGCGCGCCTTGCCGCGTACTTCAACCACGAGGCGAAGTTCTGCGGGCGAGATCGCGAAGGCCGGCGACGTGCGCATCGTGAAGCCCATGACCTACATGAACCTGTCGGGCAGGTGCGGTCGCCGCGGTCGCGCGCTTCTTCTCGATCGCGCCGGACGAGATCCTCGTCGTGCACGACGAGCTCGACTTGAAGCCCGGCGAAGCGAAGATGAAGCTCGGCGGCGGGCACGCGGGCCACAACGGCCTGCGCGACATCCAGGCGCAGCTGGGCATCGGCGGATTTCTGGCGGCTGCGCATCGGCATCGGCCATCCGCGCGATTCGGAGCTCACCCAGCAGGAGGTCGTCGATTACGTGCTGAAGCCGCCGCGCGCGGAAGAGCTTGCGGCTATCGAGGCGGCCATGCGCCGCGCGCTGGACGCGTGGCCGGCCATCGCGGCCGGCGACATGGAGCGCGCGATGATGGCGCTGCACACCAAACGCAATCCCGACTAACCCAAATTCGGGCCGGCTGCGCCGGCCCGTTTCCACGAGAAGATTTCACCATGAGTCTCAAGTGCGGCATCGTCGGACTGCCCAACGTCGGCAAGTCGACGCTCTTCAACGCGCTGACCAAGGCGGGCATCGCCGCGGAGAACTATCCGTTCTGCACGATCGAGCCCAACGTCGGGCATCGTGGAGGTGCCCGATCCGCGCCTCGCCGCGCTGGCGGCGCATCGCCAAGCCCGAGAAGGTGATGCCGGCGGTCGTCGAGTTCGTCGACATCGCGGGGCTCGTCGCCGGCGCGTCGAAGGGCGAGGGCCTCGGCAACCAGTTCCTCGCCAACATCCGCGAGACGGACGCGATCGCGCACGTCGTGCGCTGCTTCGAGGACGACAACGTCGTGCACGTGTCGGGCAAGGTCAATCCGGTGTCCGACATCGAGACGATCAACACCGAGCTGGCGCTCGCCGACCTGGCCACCGTCGACAAGCAGCTCGCCAAGTACGAGAAGACGGCGCGCTCCGGCGGCGACAAGGAAGCGCAGCGCATCGTCGCGGTGCTCGAGAAGGTGCAGCCGGTGCTGAACGAGGCGCGGCCCGCGCGCACCGCCGACCTACACGAGGAGGAGCAGCGCGCTGCGCGCCGTTCTTCCTGCTCACCATGAAGCCGACGATGTACGTCGCCAACGTCGCCGAGCACGGCTTCCACGAACAATCCGCTGCTCGACGCCGTCAAAGCGCACGCGGCGAAGGAAGGCGCGCCGGTGGTGGCGGTGTGCGCGGCGATGGAAGCGCGAGATCGCCGACCTCGACGGCGAGGACAAGCAGGTGTTCCTCGACGACATGGGCACTGGCCGAGCCGGGGCTCGACCGCGTGATCCACGCGGGCTACGCGCTACTCGGCCTCTCAGACGTACTTCACCGCGGGCCCGAAGGAAGTGCGCGCGTGGACGATCCACGCGGGCGATACGGCGCCGCAGGCGGCCGGCGTGATCCATACCGACTTCGAGAAGGGCTTCATCCGCGCCGAGGTGATCGCCTACGACGACTTCATCGCGTGCCAGGGCGAGCACGGGCGCCAAGGAGGCGGGAAGATGCGCCTCGAGGGCAAGGAATACGTCGTGCGCGACGGCGACGTCATGCATTTCCGCTTCAACGTCTGACGTGATCGCGCGCCGCATCGCTCCGTTCGTCGTGCTGGTCGCCCTGGCTGCGGGCGCCACCACGGGCACGCGAGCCCAGTCGCATTCGCCGACGGTGACGGTCGAAGCCGTGCGCATCGACCGGCTCACCTCGGTCGACGCCGAGTTCGCGGTGATGCTGAACGTGCGCAACCCGAACGCCGAGGAGCTCTCGGTCGACGAGGCGCGCGCCGACCTCAAGGTGGAGGATGTCGACGTCGGCAGGGCGCGCCTGGCCGAGCCGCTGCGCGTGCCTGCGCACGGCCAGGGCGTGGCGACGCTGATCGCCCGCGCCGACTGGTCCGCACCTTGCGCGCGGCGATCGCGGCGGCCAAGCGCGCGGAGGCCCAGCCGGCGGCGACCCGACGGTTCGCTACGCGGTCACGGGGATGGCGTTCCTGTTCGGCGGGTCTCACGTGCCGTTCGCGCGCAGCGGCGAGTTCGCATGGCCGCGACGCGGCGACCGTCCGATGACGCTGCGCTTCACCAAGATGCAGGGCCTCGGCAACGACTTCGTCGTCGTCGACGGCGTGCGCCAGCGCGTCGACCTCGACGCCGGCGCAGATCCGCGCGCTCGCCGACCGCCGCTTCGGCGTCGGCTGCGACCAGGTGCTGCGTCGTCGAGCGCGCGCGCGGCGACGCCGACTTCCGCTACCGGATCTTCAACGCCGACGGCGGCGAGGTCGAGCAGTGCGGCAACGGCGCGCGCTGCTTCGTCGAGTTCGTGCGCGACCACGGGCTGACCGACAAGCGCGAGATCCGCGTCGAGACGGCGGGCGGCGTCATCGCGCCGCGGCTCGAGGCCGACGGCGCAGGTGACCGTCGACATGGGCGTGCCGCGCTTCGCGGCCGGAGGACGTGCCGTTCGTCGGCGGCACGGGCGCGCTCGAGGAGTCGCTCGACGTCGACGGCACGACGGTGCGCGTCTCGGCGCTGTCGATGGGCAATCCGCATGCGGTGCAGGTCGTCGCCGACGTCGACGCCGCGCCCGGTGCACGACGCAGGGGCCGCGCATCGAGCACCACCCGCGCTTCCCGAACCGCGTGAACGCGGGCTACATGCAGGTCGTCGATCGCGCTACCATTCGCCTGCGCGTGTGGGAGCGCGGCGCCGGCGAGACGCTCGCCTGCGGAACCGGCGCGTGCGCGGCGGTCGTCGCGGGCATCCGGCGCGGGCTGCTCGACTCGCCGGTGCGCGTGCTCACGCGCGGCGGCGAGCTCGCGATCGCGCTGGGCGGGCGAAGGCGCGCCGGTGCTGATGACCGGACCGGCCGCGACGGTGTTCGAGGGCGAGTGGAGCGATGAGCGCGGCAACGGCAGTGAGCGGCCCGTCGAGCCGCGAGGCGTGCGGCGCACACAACAGCAGCGGGACAGGACGCATGGACGCACCGGCCGTCGCCGAGTACCTGAAGCAGAATCCGAAGTTCTTCGAGGACTACGCCGACGTGATCGCGGAGATCTTCGTGCCGCATCCGCACGGCGGCCACGCGATCCCGATCGCCGAGCGGCAGATCGTCACGCTGCGCGAGAAGAACCAGGAGCTCGAGGCCAAGCTCGCGCGAGCTCGTCGCCTACGGCACCGAGAACGACCCGATCAGCGAGAAGCTGCACCGCTCGACGCTCGCGCTGTTCGCCGTCGCCCGACCTCGAGACGACGCTCGCGGTGCTCTATCACAGCCTGAAGGAGGACTTCGGCGTGCCGCAGGTCGCCGCGCGGCTGTGGGGCAAGGTGCCCGAGCAGTCGTACCTGCCCGAGCTCGCCGCGACGTCGTCCGAGATTCGCGCAGTACGCCGACCAGCTGGGCCAGCCGTATTGCGGGCCCGTCGCCGCGTTCGAGTCGCGCGAGTGGTTCGAGGACGGCGACATCCTGCAGTCGTTCGCGTTCCTGCCGCTGCGCACCGCGCAGCACGTTCGGCGTGCTCGCGCTCGGCGAGCCCCGACCCGCGAGCGCTTCCACCCGGGCATGGGCACGCTGTACCAGACGCGCCTCGCCGAGCTCGCGAGCGTCGCGACGGCGCGGTACCTGCCGCTGGGGTAGCCGGCCACGATGCGCGACGCGTCCGGACAGCCGCCGCGTCGCGCCGAACGCCCGCGCCGAGCGCGGCCAACGCCGCGCGTGCTCGCGCGTTCGCGACGCATCTCGCCACGCGACCCGCGCACACGCGCGAAGCCTATCGTGCGCGACGTCGCGCAGCTCGCGCGGCTCGCCGGCGACGCGCCGCTCGCCGAGCTCGACGCGCGCGCAGCTCGCGCGCCATCTCGCGACCCTGCACGGCCGCGGACTCTCGGGCCGCAGCCTCGCGCGCATGCTGTCGGCGTGGCGCGCGCTCTACCGCTTCCTGCTCGAGCGCGACCGCGCGCTCGCCCGAGGATCCGTGCGCGGGGTTGAAGCCGCCGAAGTCGCCGCGGCGGCTGCCGTCGGCGCTGTCGCCCGACGAAGCGGTGCAGCTCGTCGCGATCGACGCCGACGATCCGCTGTCGGTGCGCGATCGCGCGCTGCTCGAGCTCGCCTACTCGTCCGGCCTGCGGCTGTCCGAGCTGGCCGGGCTCGACGTCGATCGCGTCGACCTCGCGGCGGCGAGGTGCGCGTGATCGGGCAAGGGCGCGAAGGAGCGCATCGTGCCGGTCGGCGCGGCGGCGCGCGACGCGCTGCGCGCGTGGCTCGCCGCACGCGCGCGCGCTGCTGCCGCCGACGAACGCGGCCTGTTCGTCGGCGCACCGGCGCGCGGCGATCTCGCCGCGCACGATCGAGCGGCGGCTCGCCGCGTGGGCGGTGAAGCAGGGCTTGGACCGCCACGTGCATCCGCACATGCTGCGCCATTCGTTCGCGTCGCACGTGCTGCAGTCGTCGGGCGACCTGCGCGCGGTGCAGGAGATGCTCGGGCACGCGTCGATCGCGAGCACGCAGGTCTACACGCACCTCGACTTCCAGGCGCTCGCGAA
>CAVRZM010000024.1:0-15698 GCA_963725735.1 uncultured beta proteobacterium
CGTGCAGGACGCGCTCGCCGCGGCGGGCATCGCGTCGCGGATCGTCGAGTACGATGTGCCCGCGCGCACCTCCGCCGAGGCTGCGGCGGTGCTGGGCTGCGAAGTCGGGCAGATCGCGAAGTCGCTGGTGTTCCGCGCGTCCTCCGGCAGACCGGTGCTGGTAATCGCGAGCGGCGCGAACCGCGTCGACGTCGCCAAGGTGGCGGCACTGGCGGGCGAGCCGATCGGCAAGGCCGATGCCGCGTTCGTGCGCACCGTCACCGGTTACGCGATCGGCGGCATTCCCCCGCTCGGCCATGCGCAGGCGCTCACGGCATTCGTCGACCGGAATCTCTTGCGCTTCCCGACGGTTTACGCGGCAGGGGGCACGCCGCATGCGATGTTCCCGCTGCCGTCGAGCGAGCTGCCGCGCATCGCCAACGCGACCGTGGCCGACGTCGCCCTGGACGCCTAGCGCCGTCGAAGCGACGTGGGCAAGGCTCCGGTGGGAGAATGCCGCAATGGATCGACGCTCGTTCCTGTTGACCGTACCCGCCGTGCTGGCGAGCGGCTGCGTGAGCGTCGGGGGCGCAGGCGGACCGCCGGCACCCGAGCCGACCTTTCACGTGGGCGATCGCTGGACCTACAACTGCTCCGACGGCTTCCGCCTGCCGGTGACCTGGGTCGAGACGCACGAGGTCATCACGATCGACAGCACCGGCATCGCGGTCCGCGTCACCGGAGTCGGCGAGACGGTGAACTTCACGCGGGTCGAGCTCCTGCAATCGCCGGGGGTGCTGCTCATCGGCTCGGTGTACGACCCGGCGGAGACCCGCCGCTTCCGCACGCCGCTGCGCCGCTACGAATTTCCGCTGACGCCCGGCGCGCGCTGGACGGACACCATCGACAACTTCGACGACCTCACGCAGCGGCAGGATGTGGTCAACCGCTTCGTGCAGGTCGGCGGGTACGAACCGGTTTCCGTGCCGGCAGGCAACTTCAACGCGATCGCCATGCGCGTGCTGATGTCGGTGAACGTCAACGATCCCTTCCGCTGGCCCACGCAGTGCAACTACATGATCTGGTGGTCGGAGGCCGCGGGCGCGGCGGTGCGCGAGACGCGCTACGCGACCTATCGCGAGAGGGGCGACGGCCCCAACTCGATCTCGATCCGCGCGCAGAACACGCTCATCGAGCTCGCTTCGTTTTCGCGCGCGAAGTAGCCGCCGATCGCGCCTTCCGGGGCGCGCGCCGGCTGGCTGCCCGCAACGCCGCGCCCATGGCGAGCCGCTGCCATTCGCGCATCGCGTCCGGGCTGTCCAGGGCCTCTTCCGGCGGGCGGTAGTAGCCGGTCGCGACCGACTCGCCCGTCTTCCGCTTGCGGAACACGAACGGCTCGAGCGCGCGCTCGGAGAAGCGGGCGCGCGATGCGTCGTCGGTCTTGAAGTAGAGGACGTCGTCGACCACGAGGCCGATGATCATCCCGTCGACGTAGAGGCCGTGGCCGCCGAACATCGCGCGCGCCGCCACGCCGCCGCCCGGCCGCAGCAACTCCAGCACGTGCTCGATGAAGTCGCGCGAGTTGGGCACGCCGCGCTAAAGGCCGAGGCGCTGCCAGATCGTCGAGGTCAGCCCCGCCGTGTTGAGCGTGTAGAAGTGCAGGCCGGGCGCGCCTTCCTCGAGCAGCTTCGCGCAAAGATCGGTGACGACGTCGAGCCCGAAGGCGCGCACCGAGGGCGTGTCGTCGCCGAAGCTCTCGAGGCGGCGGCGGATCCAGCGCGGGATCTCCGCGCCGCACGCATCGGAAAACCGCGCGAGACGACTGGCGCTCAGGATCGGCATGACCCCGGGAACGATGGGAATCGTGATGCCGCGCGCCGCGCACGCGTCGACGAAGCTCCAGTACGCGTCGCGATTGTAGAAGTATTGCGTGATCGCGGAATCGGCGCCGGCGCGCACCTTGCGCTCGAAATGCTCGAGGTCCTCCTGCGGCGTGCGCGCCTGCGGGTGGTACTCGGGATAGCAGGCGACGTCGACGTGGAACCAGTCGCCGGTCTCCTCGCGGATGAAGCGCACGAGTTCGCTCGCGTAGCGGAACTCGCCGTCGTCCGCCATGCCCGACGGCAGATCGCCGCGCAGCGCGACGAGGTGGCGGATGCCGTGCGCACGATACTGGCCGAGCACGTCGCGCAACGATTCGCGGGTGCCGCCGATGCACGAGAGGTGCGGGGCCGCATCGAGGCCCTGCTCCATCATCTCGAGCACGGTCGCGAGCGTGCCTTCCCGCGTCGAGCCCCCGGCGCCGAACGTGACCGAGCAGAACGCGGGCTTGAGCTGCGCGAGTTGCGTGCGCGCGGCGCGCAGCTTCGCGGTGCCGTCATCGGTGCGCGGCGGGAAGAACTCGAGGCTGTACTGGTTCGCGGGATTGCGCATCGTCGGTCCGGAAGGTCCTAGTCCTTGCGCGGCATCAGCAGCGACGACAGCGCCCACGAGATGAGGCTGTACACGATCGCGCCGAACATGCCCGACCAGAAGCCGTCGACGTGGAAGCCCGCCATGAACGAGCCGGCCGCCCAGAACAGCAGCCCGTTGATGACGAAGATGAAGAGCCCGAGCGTCAGGATCGTCACCGGCAGCGTGAGCAGGATCAGCACCGGCCGGATCAGCGTGTTGATGAGGCCGAGCACCACCGCCACGATGAGCGCGGTGGTGAACGAGTCGACGGTGATCGACTTGAAGAGGTACGGCAGCGCGAGCAGCGCGAGCGCGTTGATGATCCAGGTCAGGAGCAGCCGCATGGGAATTCCTTCGCGGGTGGGCGCGCGCTACTTCGGCGCGCCGTTGAGGTAAGGCTTCACCGCGGCGTAGAGCGTGGCGCTCACCGGTGCGGGGAGCCCGCCTTGCGCGGCCATGCGTGCGACCGCGCCCGACAGCCACGGCGCCTCGAGCCGGTTGCCGGCGACGAGGTCGTTCAGCATCGACGAGCGCATCTCCGCCGGCAGGCCGTCGAGGAACGCGAGCTGCTTCGCCGGGTAGTCGTCGGCGAGCGCGACGCTCGCGCGCGCGGCCGATCGCCCACGCCTCGCGCACCGCCGCCTCGAACGTCGCGCGCAGATCCGGATCGCTGCGGATGACGCCGACCGGCTGCGCGGGCGAGCGACGTGCAGCCCGACATCGCGGCCAGCATGCAGAACTTCTCCCACAGCGCGCGGCGCACGTCGGGAGAAACGTCGCACTGCACGCCGGCGGCCGCGCATGCGGCGCGGAAGCCCTCCGCCGCCGCGGCGTCGCCGCCAGGAAACGCGCCGACCACCAGCCGCGCCATGGTTCCGGTATGCGCGACGACGCCGGGCTCGCGGATCGTCGCCGCGATGTACGCGATGCCGCCCAGCACCCGTTGCGCGCCCAGCGTGCGCTGCAGGATGTCCGGCGCGTCGACCCCGTTCTGGAACGGGATCACGACGCCGCCCTTGGCGACGAGCGGCGCGATCCGGAACGCGGCGCTCTCGACGTCCCACAGCTTCACGCAGAACATCACGACGTCGCAGGGCCCGACGCTGCCCGGTTCGTCGGTGAACGTCGCCCGCGTGATGCACGCGTTGCCGGCCGCGCTCTCGAGCACCAGCCCGCGCTCGCGCATCGCGGCGAGATGACGGCCGCGCGCGACGAACGTGACGTCGTTGCCGGCCTGCGCGAGGCGCCCGCCGAAATAGCCGCCGACACCGCCGGCGCCGATCACTGCGATCCGCATGGTCGTCTCCCTCATCCCATCCCCCTCCCGGCGCGGGAGAGGATGGGTTCCTCGCGCGTGCGGACTAGTAGCGGTAGGTGTCGGGCTTGTACGGACCGTCGCGGCGCACGCCGATGTAGCGCGCCTGCTTGTCGGAGAGCTCGGTCAGCTGCGCGCCGAGCTTCGACAGCTGCAGCCGCGCGACCTTCTCGTCGAGGTGCTTCGGCAGCACGTACACGCCGACCGGATACTGCTTGCCGCCGGCCTGCGCGTCGGTCCACAGCTCGATCTGCGCCATCACCTGGTTGGTGAACGACGAGCTCATCACGTACGACGGATGGCCGGTGCCGCAGCCCAGGTTCACGAGGCGGCCTTCGGCGAGCAGGATGATCCGCTTGCCGTCCGGGAAGATCACGTGGTCGACCTGCGGCTTGATGTTCTCCCACGGGTACGCCTTCAGCGCCGCGACCTCGATCTCGTTGTCGAAGTGGCCGATGTTGCACACGATCGCCTGGTTCTTCATGCGCTTCATGTGCTCGTGCGTGATGATGTCGATGTTGCCGGTCGCGGTGACGAAGATGTCGGCCTTGTCGCACGCGTAGTCCATCGTCACGACGCGATAGCCTTCCATCGCCGCCTGCAGCGCGCAGATCGGGTCGATCTCGGTGATCCACACCTGCGCGGACAACGCGCGCAGCGCCTGCGCCGAGCCCTTGCCGACGTCGCCGTAGCCGGCGACCAGCGCGACCTTGCCCGCGATCATCACGTCGGTGGCGCGCTTGATGCCGTCGACCAGCGACTCGCGGCAGCCGTACAGGTTGTCGAACTTCGACTTGGTCACCGAGTCGTTCACGTTGATGGCGGGGAAGCCCAGCTTGCCTTCCTTGTGCATCGTGTACAGGCGCTTCACGCCCGTGGTCGTCTCCTCGGTGACGCCCTTGATGGCCGCCTTGATGCGCGAGTAGAACTTCGGATCCTTCGCGAGCTTCGCCTTGATCGCGTTGAAGAGGCGGTCTCCTCCTCGTTGGTCGGATGCGAGATGCACGACGGATCGGTCTCGGCCTGCGTGCCGAGGTGCACCAGCAGCGTCGCGTCGCCGCCGTCGTCGAGGATCATGTTGGGCGTGGCGCCCTCGTTTGGGTAGCCTGTCCACTCGAAGATGCGGTGCGTGTAGTCCCAGTACTCGGCGAGCGACTCGCCCTTGTACCGCGAACACCGGCGTGCCGCGGGCGGCGATGGCCGCGGCCGCGTGGTCCTGCGTCGAGTAGATGTTGCACGAGGCCCAGCGCACGTCGGCGCCGAGCGCCTGCAGCGTCTCGATCAGCACGGCGGTCTGGATCGTCATGTGCAGCGAGCCAGCGATGCGCGCGCCGCGCAGCGGCTGCTCGGGCGCGAACTCCTCGCGGATCGCCATGAGACCGGGCATCTCGGTCTGCGCGATCGCGATTTCCTTGCGGCCCCAGTCGGCGAGCGACAGGTCGGCGACCTTGAAGTCGGCCAAGTTCTTCGTTTCGGTTGCGGCGTTCATGCGTCACTCCTTGGCGAGCGAAGCGCGAAGGCGGAGCGACGAAACGGTGCGCGATGCAACGGCCTCGTCAGCCCGCGAGCGGTTCGCGGTTCAACGAGCGCGGTTGCAATTGGGAATGGCCCGCGGGGGGAACGATCCCGGAAGACCCCGAGCCTGGCCCGGCGCGTGTGGCCAGGTTGCAACGCTCCTCGGGTGAGCGCGGATTTTACCGCAAGCCGCGCGGAGGCGGCAATGCGATGCCGGCGGCGGCGAACAGCGCGTTGGCGAGGCTCGATTCGCGCTTGTAGAACCCTTCGGTGTGGAAGGTCTCCGGGAACTTGAAGTGCTCGTAGTCGAGGTGGTGGAGGAACTCGTGGACGACCGTGCGCAGGAACGAGCGGAACGCGACCACCTGCTTGCGCTGCGCCGTGCGCATCCAGACGGTGATGCGCGCGGGCGGGTCGCTCCTCGTTCGGCTCGTAGAGGCCGTGCAGCTCGCCCCCGACGTCGGACGGACGCACGGCGAGCACGCGCACCGCGATGGGCGGCACGTCGAAGCCCTCGACGAGCGCGTGACGAGCGCCTGCGCGGCGCGCTGCACGGTCGCGCGGTGGTCCCGCGCCAGCCCCTCGGACGATCGCGCGCACCGGATCGGCGACCGGCACGCCGTCGGGCAACGCGAGCGTGACGATCGCATCGCTCTTGCGGTAGATCGCCTGGCGCGCGGGGGACAGGCGGTCGTAGTAGGCAAACGGCATCGGGAGGCTCTTGGCGTGACGGGCACACGATGGGGGCATCGCGCGCGAATGCAAACCCGTGAAAGCAGAGGGCCGCGCAATGGCGGCCCTCGCGATGCGGCGGAAGTCGCGCGCGATCAGTTCTTCTTGATCTTCTCGAGCATCTTGAAGATGCCCTTCGGCGCGCCGACGAACATGCGCTTGAAGGTCTTGGGCAGGCAACGACGCTCGAGCGTGTTGCGACGGGTGCGGGAACGTTCGGCCATGGCTTCCTCTGCGAAGATGTGGGACGGCGCGCTTGTGCTCTGCTCGCCGAGGTCAGAAAACCCAATAGTTTACAGGAACTTGGCCAAACCCGCCAGGACCGAACACTTCCTTGATGATCCGGTCGGAATGTTGGGCGCGATGGTGACGTCGTAGCGGAGGGTGCGCTGGGGCGCAGGCGGCTGCCCGGGCGGTGCCACCCAGCGAACTCGAGGGTGCCGGTGCCGGTGTCCCGGGCGCGGAAGCGAAAGGCGGTGGTGTCCGCCACGCCCACCAGGCCTCTCGGCTTCGGCGCCGGCGTGTAGTCGGGGCCGCCGACGAAATAGAGGTTGGGGCTCGCGCTGGCGAGCACCCAGCCGTAGCCCGTCGCCGGATCGGGCGGCAGGCTCACCACCAGCGCGGTGCCGACGCGCATCGCCACGTCGCCGCCATCGGGGGGCGCCGCGACCTCGTCGCGATTCACGGCGGCACGACCGGCGGCCAGCAGCGGCCAGCGGCAACAGCGCCCAGCGGCGATCCATGACGCTCTCCTATTCGACGATGACGCTCGTAGCTGCACGTCTGTGCGCGCGGCACCGTCTTGCCATCGGCCCGGCTGTGCTTCGACCAGCTGCAGCGTGACCTTGCCGGGCTGCTCCGCGCGGAACCGGTAGATGTTCCAGCCGCCCGCCAGCACGTCGTAGGCGTTGGTGCCCTTGCCCACGTAGATGCGCTCGCCGATCGGCGCGAGCACCGGCTCGACCTTGGACTCGAGCTCCCACGCCGAACTCGAACATGCCCTGCAGGTCGAGCACGCAGCTTCACTTCGCCGCCGCGCTTGACGGTGACCTTGGCGCCATCCATCGCGCTGGTGAGCTCGACCACCGGGACGACGTTCCCGCTGCGTGCCGCGCGGGCGGCTGCGCCGACGGCGGGGGCGTGGGCGAGCTGCCGCGCCGTCGTGGCGGGCGCCGCACAGGCCGTCATCAGGACCACCGCGAGGGCGGCCAGCGCGCGCTCGCATCACTTGATCCCGGCCGCCGCGCGCGAGGGCCTCGGCCTTGTCCACGCGCTCCCAGGTGAACTCGGGCTCGTCGCGGCCGAAGTGGCCGTACGCGGCGGTCTTGCGATAGATCGGGCGCAGCAGGTCGAGCATGCGGATGATGCCCTTCGGCCGCAGGTCGAAATGCGCGTTGACGAGCTCGGCGATCTGCTCGTCGGGAATCTTGCCGGTGCCCTCGGTGTAGACGGTCACGTTCATCGGCTGGGCGACGCCGATCGCGTACGCGACCTGCACCTGGCACTGGCGCGCGATGCCGGCCGCGACGACGTTCTTCGCGACGTAGCGCGCGGCGTACGCGGCGGAGCGGTCGACCTTCGACGGGTCCTTGCCGGAGAACGCGCCGCCGCCGTGCGGCGCGGCGCCGCCGTAGGTGTCGACGATGATCTTGCGGCCGGTGAGGCCGGCGTCGCCGTGCGGGCCGCCGATCTCGAAGCGGCCGGTGGGGTTCACGAGGAAGCGCGTGTCCTTCAGCATGTTGCGCCGGGAACACCGGCTTGATGATCTCCTCGATCACCGCCTCGGCGAGCTTGTCCTGCTTGTCGTTCATCGACGGATGGTGCTGCGTGGACAGCACCACCGTGTCGACGCTGTCGCGGCTTGCCGTCGACGTAGCGCACGGTGACCTGCGACTTCGCGTCGGGCCGCAGGAACGGCAGCCGACCGTCGCGGCGCACCTCGCTCTGCCGCTGCACGAGGCGATGCGCGTAGTAGATCGGGAACGGCATCAGCGACGGCGTCTCGTCGCACGCGTAACCGAACATGAGGCCCTGGTCGCCGGCGCCCTGGTTGAGGTAGTCGTCGGACGCCTGGTCGACGCCTGCGCTTGATGTCGGGCGACTGCCGGCCGTAGCAGACCATGACCGCGCAGCCGTCGGCGTCGAAGCGCAGCTCGGGATCGTTGTAGCCGATCGTGCGCACGGTCTCGCGGGCGACGCGGCCGTAGTCGACGTTGGCGGAGGTCGTGATCTCGCCGGACATCACGACGAGGCCGGTCGACACCAGCGTCTCCGCGGCGACCCGGCCCGTTGGGTCTTGCTCTAGAATCGCGTCGAGCACCGCGTCGGAGATCTGGTCCGCGACCTTGTCCGGATGACCTTCCGACACCGATTCCGACGTGAACAGAAAATTGCTCATCGACACTCCCTGCGTCTCGCGCTGCGCGGCCGTCCGCCGCCTATGTCCATGGTGCGCGACCGCCGCGGCGGCTTTTCGCACCGTGCGTCGCAAAAGCTTGAATTCTAGCAGTTCGGGCAAGCGCCTTCCCGGTGTCCCGGCGATGGCGTTATGAGCACGAAGTGCCGTCCCGAGCGCGAATTGCCCCGAAGCGCGATGGCACGGAGGGCAGTCCCGTGAGCGCCGCGCGCATCGTCGCCGCCACGCCCGCGGCCATCGCCGACGCCGCCGCGCGCCTGCGCGCAGGCGAGCTGGTGGCGTTCCCGACCGAGACGGTCTATGGCCTCGGCGCCGACGCGGGCAATGCGTCCGCGGTCCGCGCGATCTTCGCGGCGAAGGGACGGCCGGCCGACCATCCGGTGATCGTGCACGTCGCGGAGCGCGGCGACCTCGCGTTCTGGGCACGCGAGGTGCCGGCGGCCGCCGCGCGTCTCGCCGATGCCTTCTGGCCGGGACCGCTGACGCTCATCCTGCCGCGCACCGCGAACGCGGGCGACGCCGTCACCGGCGGCCAGGACAGCGTCGGGCTGCGCGTGCCGTCGCATCCGGTCGCGCGCGCGCTGCTGCAGCGCGTTCGCCGCGACGGGCGGCACGCGGCGTCGCGGCACCGTCGGCCAATCGCTTCGGCCGCATCTCGCCGACCACCGCGCGGCACGTCGCCGACGACCTGGGCGAGCGCGTCGCGCTGATCGTCGACGGCGGCGCGTGCGACGTCGGCATCGAGAGCACCATCGTCGCGTTCGCGCGACGACGAGCCGGTGCTGCTGCGTCCCGGCGGCATCGGCGCCGAGGCGATCGCGCGGGTGCTCGGGCGCACGCCGCGCGCCGCCGCCGCCGATGCGCCGCGCGCCTCCGGGACGCTCGCGTCGCACTACGCGCCGCGTACGCCGTCGCGCCTCGTGGCGGCGGACGCGCTCGTCGCGCGAGATCCGTCACGCGGGCGGCGACGTCGCCGTGCTCGCGCGCACGATCGCGCGGCCCGCCACGCATCGCGGCGCGTGGATCGCCGCGCGCGCGCGATCCGCAACCCTATGCGCACGACCTGTACGCGCACCTGCGTGCGCTCGACGCCGCCGGCGCGCAGCGCATCCTCATCGAGGACGTGCCGGCAGACGCTGCGTGGCCGGCCGTCCGCGATCGCCTCGCGCGCGCCA
Source organism: uncultured beta proteobacterium (assembly GCA_963725735.1). GTDB lineage: Bacteria > Pseudomonadota > Gammaproteobacteria > Burkholderiales > Casimicrobiaceae > VBCG01. The sequence goes on from CAVRZM010000024.1 coordinate 9,587, forward strand.
CGCACGGCGAGGACGACGATCGGGACTAAAACGCGCATGCGCATCGTCATCGCGCCGGATTCGTTCAAGGGCTCGCTCAGCGCGCCGGAGGTTTGCGCGGCATTGGGGCGCGGGCTCGCGCGCGCGCTGCCTGCGGCCGAGGTCCGCCTGCGGCCGATGGCCGATGGCGGGGAGGGCACGCTCGACGCGGTGCTGAGCGCCGTCGGCAGCGCCGGGGAGCGGCGCACCGCGACGGTGACGGGCGCCGGCGGCACGCCCGCGTCCGCGCAGTACGGCGATCATCGCGCGGCCCGAGGGCGCGACCGCGGTCATCGAGGTCGCGCAGGTGGTCGGGATCACGGACGCGGCCGGGATGGCCGTGCCGGTCGGCGCGCGCTCGACGCGCGGGGTGGGCGAGCTCGTGCGGCTGCTCCTGGACGCCGGCGTGCGCCGCTTCATGGTCGGCCTGGGCGGCAGCAGCACCAACGACGGCGGCAGCGGGGTGCTCGCGGCGCTCGGGCTCACGCTCCGCGACGCAGCGGGCCGTCCCGTCTCCGCGACGCCGGAGACGCTCGCCGCGCTGCGCACGGTCGACGCCGCCGGGCTCGATCCGCGCCTCGCCGGCTGCGAGCTGCGCATCATGTCGGACGTGAACAATCCGCTGAACGGCGAGCGCGGGCGCGACCGCGATCTTCGGCCCGCAGAAGGGTGTGCAGCCGGCCGACATCGCGCGTTACGACGCGGCGCTCGCGCACTTCGCGCGCCTCGCCGAGGCGGCGCTCGGCCGCTCGGTCGCGCAGCAGCCGGGCGCGGGCGCGGCGGGCGGACTGGGCTTCGCGTTCCAGCTCCTGGGCGGCGCGTTTTCGTCGGGCGCGGAGGTCGTGGCCGACCTGATCGGGCTCGACGCCGCGCTGGCGCAGCGCCGACTGGGCGATCACCGGCGAGGGTCGCAGCGACCGGCAGACGCTGCTGGCGAAGGCGCCCTTACGTCGTCGCCCGGCACGCGGCGGCCCACGGCGTCCCGGTGACGCTGGTGTCGGGGGCGGTCGACGCCGCGGCGCTCGCGGATCTCGGCGCCGCACTTCGCGGGCTGCTTCGGGCTGCCCAACGGGCCGATGAGCCTCGACGCGTGCATTGCCGACGCCTCCCGCCTGCTGGAGGATCGCGGCGAGCAGCTCGGGCCGCTTGATCTTGCGCACGGGCGGGCGCGTCATCTCTGTGAAATAATCGCGCCCGGACTTGCCGCGCCGCACCGCGAAGGTGCACGCCACCGGATGAACGCCAACCTCTACACGCTCTTCGAGCGCCACTTCCCCGAAGGCGCCGAGCAACCCTTCCTCGTCATCCCCAACGGCCCCGTCGTGCACTACGACGATCTCGCCGCGAAATCGGCGCAGATCGCGCACGCGCTGGTCGCGGCGGGATGCACGCCCGGCGACCGGGTGGCGGCGCAGGTCGACAAGCACTGGCACGTGCTCGCGCTCTACCTCGCGTGCCTGCGCGCCGGGCTCGTTTACCTGCCGCTCAACACCGGTTACCAGAAGAGCGAGCTGTCGTATTTCTTCGGCGACGCCGAGCCGCGCGTGATCGTCTGCAACGACGGAGCACCTCGGGCGTGATCGCCGCGCTGCGCGCACAAGGCGACGGTGCTGACCCTGCCCGAGCTCGTCGATCGCGCGCGACGGCCAGCCGGCGACGTTCGCCACCGTGACTCGCGCACCGGACGATCTCGCGGCGATCCTCTACACGTCGGGCACGACCGGCCGCTCCAAGGGCGCGATGATCACCCATCGCAATCTCGCGACCAACGGACTCGCGCTGGTCGAGGCGTGGGGCTTCACGCGCGGCGACGTCCTGCTGCACGCGCTGCCCGTCTATCACGTGCACGGACTCTTCGTCGCGACCCATTGCGCCCTGCTGTCGGGCTCGCGCATGCTGTGGCTGCCGAAGTTCGACGCGAAGGAGGTGGCGTCGCTGCTGCCGCGCGCGACGGTGATGATGGGCGTGCCCACGTTCTACACGCGGCTGCTCGCCGAGCCCTGCGTTCACGCGCGAGCGCTGCACGGCGATCCGGCTGTTCGTGTCGGGCTCGGCGCCGCTGCTGCCGGAGACCTTCGAGTCGTTCCGCGCGCGCACCGGTCACGCGATACTCGAGCGCTACGGCATGACCGAGGCCGGCATGATCACGTCGAACCCGCTCGACGGCGCGCGCGTCGGCGGGACCGTCGGCAGGCCGCTGCCCGGCATCGAGGTGCGCGTCGTCGACGAGGGCGGCACGCGTGCGGCGCCGGCGTCATCGGCGGCGTGCAGGTGCGCGGGCCCGAACATCTTCGCGGGCTACTGGCGCATGGCGGAGAAGACGCGCGAGGAGTTCACGCGCCGACGGCTTCTTCCGGACCGGCGACATGGGCGAGTGGGTCGCCGAAGGCCCCGGCCGCGGCTACCTGCAGCTCGTCGGCCGCGCGAAGGACCTCATCATCACCGGCGGACTCAACGTCTATCCGAAGGAGATCGAGGAGCGCATCGACCAGATGGACGGCGTGGAGGAGTCCGCGGTGGTCGGCATGCCCGACCCCGATTTCGGCGAGGCGGTGGCCGCCGTGATCGTCGGCAAGCCCGGCCACTGCCTCACCGAGGCGGGCGTCATCGGCGCCTGCGCGGCGAGATCGCGCACTTCAAGGTGCCGAAGCGCGTGTTCTTCGCAGGACGAGCTGCCGCGCAACGCGATGGGCAAGGTGCAGAAGGCGGCGCTGCGCGAGAAGCTCGCGCCGCGCTTGGGGCGTACGATCGCGGCGGCGTGCGCGCCTCCGCCGCGACGCGGAGCCGGAAGGCGGCGCAGGCCTGCTCAGACGTCCACGCGCTCGCGGCGCCGCCTTCGCGCCCGGCGCCTGCGGTCGAGCCATGCACAGCATGCCACGACATGAGCGGCCAGCGACAGCAGCGACCAGCGCGAGCGTGACGATCGAGCCGACCAGGCCGTTGGAGAAGAAGATCGCCATGCTGCCGCCGGACAGCAGCATCGACTGCCGGAAGCTCGTCTCCGCCATGTCGCCCAGCACCAGCGCGAGCACCAGCGGCGCGAGCGGGTACTTGAGCTTCTTGAACAGGTAGCCGACGACGCCGAACACCAGCATCATCACGACGTCGAACATGTTGTTGTGGACCGTGTAGGCGCCGATCGCGCAGATCACGACGATCACCGGCGCGATGATCGAGAACGGGAATGCGCAGGATCGCCGCCCACCACGGCACGGTCGTCAGCACGATGAGCAGGCCGACGATGTTGCCGAGGTACATGCTGGCGATCAGCCCCCAGACGAAATCCTTCTTCTCGACGAACAGCAGCGGGCCCGGCTGCAGGCCCCAGATCAGCAGGCCGCCGAGCAGCACCGCGGCCGTCGGCGAGCCCGGGATGCCGAGCGTCAGCATCGGCAGCAGCGCGCTGGTGCCGGCGGCGTGCGCCGCGGTCTCCGGCGCGATGACGCCTTCGATCTCGCCGTCGCCGAACTTGTCGCCGTTCTTCGAGAAGCGCCGCGCCATGCCGTAGCTCATGAACGACGCGGGCGTCGCGCCGCCGGGCGTGATGCCCATCCAGCAGCCGATCGAGGCACGAGCGCAGCGACGTCACCCAGTAGCGCGGCAGCGTCTTCCACGTGCGCCACACGATCTTGAGGTCGATCTTGGCGCGCTTGCCCTTGAACGACGAGGCCTTCCTCCATCGTCAGGAGGATCTCGCCGAGACCGAACAGGCCGATCACCGCGACCAGGAAGTCGAAGCCCTGCAGCAGCTGCGGTCGTGCCGAACGTCATGCGCAGCGTGCCGGTGACCGTGTCGAGGCCGACCGCCGCGAGCGCGAAGCCGAGCATCATCGCCGCGATGGTCTTCGCCGGCGGCTCCCTGCCCATGCCGACGAAGCTGCAGAACGTCAGCAGCTGGATCGCGAAGTACTCCGGCGGGCCGAACTTCAGCGCGAACTTGGCGACCAGCGGCGCCAGGAACGTGATCAGCAGCACCGCGAACAGCGCGCCGACGAACGACGACGTGAAGGCGGCGGTGAGCGCCTCGCCCGCGCGGCCCTGCTGCGCCATCGGATAGCCGTCGAAGGTGGTCGCCACCGACCACGGCTCGCCCGGTATGTTGAACAGGATCGAGGTGATCGCCCCGCCGAACAGCGCGCCCCAGTAGATGCACGACAGCATGATGATCGCCGACGTCGGCGGCATCGAGAACGTCAGCGGCAGCAGGATCGCGACGCCGTTCGCGCCGCCCAGGCCCGGCAGCACGCCGATCAGCACGCCCGAGCAGGATGCCGACCAGCATGAACAGCAGGTTCTTGCCACGTCAGCGCGACCGCGAAGCCGTGCATCAGGTTGCTGAGGTCTTCCACGCGGACTCTCCTCGATGTTCGCGCGCGCGCCGCGCGCCGAGGTGCGATCAGAAGCCGAGCAGTCTGCTCGATCGGGCCCTTGGGCAGCGGCACCAGGAACCACATCTCGAACAGCAGGAAGATCGCGACCGGCACGCCGATGCTGACGGTCAGCGTCGGGCACCCAGCCGTACTTGCCCTGCCGACGCATGAACGTCGCCGATGTAGATCGCCGACGCGACGTAGATGCCGACGAGCGCGATCACGCACGACGTAGACGATCGTCGGCAGCAGCATCGAGCAGCACCGGCTTCAGCTCCTCGCGCGTGACGAAGACCTTGCGGCGAGCGCCTTCCAGCGCCATAGCGTCTCGCCGGCAATCCACGCGCCGGCCACGGTCAGGATCCAGCCGATGAAGTTCGGGAAGTAGCCGGACCTCGGTCCGTCCGACGCCCACCCGATGCCGACGCGGTGGCTGTCGACGATGACGATGCGCCGAGCGACCACGAGCGCCAGCGCGACGCCGAGCTCCACCCAGCGGGTCGGGATCGCACCCGCCGGGGACTTGTCGTTCGTCGCCATCGGATTACTTGGCGATGAAGCCGGCTTCCTGCATCAGGTCCTTGTGCGTAGCTTCGGCCTTGCTGACCCAGTCGACGTATTCCTTGCCGGTCATGAACGTGTTGTTGAACGCCGCCTCTTCGGTGAACTTCTTCCACTCGGGCAGCGCGCGCACCTTCTTGAACAGGTCGATGTAGAAGTCGACCTGCTCCTGCGTCACGCCGGGCGCCATGAAGATGCCGCGCAGCATCACGTATTCGACGTCGAGAGAGGCAGCACCAGGATGACCCCCTCGCTGCGTCCGGCCTTCACCTGGACCCTCTCGAACGGCCTGTCGCCCCTCTCCAACCCCCTCTATCCCCCGCCCGGCCCGAGCAACGCCAACGCCATCTCGGCCGGAAGTAGCTCCGTCGTCGTCGGCGACACCGGCAGCTCCGATGGCCTGCAACGCAGCGGCTTCCGCTGGTCTGAACCTCTGGGCATGTCGGCCGTCGGCAACTTCACCGCCTCGGCCGCCTCGCCGCAATGGCGGCACCATCGTCGGCACGATCGCCACAACCATGGCTTCGCCGCCTCCGCTGGACCGCGGCCGATGGCATCGTCGAGCTGCCTCATCCCGGCTTCGGTTCAAACTACACGTCGGCCGCCCTGGGCGTTTCCGGCGATGGCTCACGCACGTGGTCGGCTACATCGAGGACCAGAATACCGACCTGCGCGGCCTTCATCTGGGACCAGACCCACGGCTATCGTCTGCTTCAGGACCTGCTCAAGAACGTCTACGGCTACGACCTGACCGGCTGGAGTCTCACCAGAGGCCTACGCCATTTCGGACGATGGCAACACCGTCGTCGGCCGCGGTCTCAGTCCCCAGATGACCGAGGAGGCCTTCCGCGTCTTCCTCACCCCCGAGCCATCGACCCTCTCTCTCGTTCTCGCCCTCGCCGCCCCCGCGCTCCTGCGACGCCGCCGAAACTGATGGCCATGCCGGATCTCCCGGCCACTTGCCGGATTGCACAATCGTAGCATGGGCTCACTCGGCCATGCTCTTCACGACCGATGTGCGTCTGTCAAAAGCCCGCCATTCGCCTCCATCTCGACCTGCAATTCAAATCCTTGCGATCTCCGCCACTTGATTGTACCCTGCTCGCAGGAATGTTGCTGGCTGCAGCTTCCGACGCGAGGGGCAGTGAGAACAGTCATGAGGT